>CAWAYC010000024.1:0-273241 GCA_963786115.1 uncultured Alphaproteobacteria bacterium | reverse complement strand
AAAAACGCGGCGTTGCCGCCGCGTTTTTCAATTCGAATTGCAGGACAGCTTACGCCTGCGGCTGCGGCTCCAGTCCGGTGTCCGGATCGGGACGCGGGCGCGGCTTGCCGGCCGGCGGCACGGCGGAGGCGCGTGGCGTGGTCGGCTCAAGCACCGACTCGCGGTTTGGCTTCTTGCCCTTCAAGAGGTCAATGATCTCGTCGCCGGTGAGCGTCTCGTATTCGAGCAGCCCCTTGGCGAGCGCTTCGAGATCGCCACGCTTCTCGGTCAGGATCTTTGTGGCCTCGTTGTAGCCTTCCTCAACCAGCCGCTTGATCTCGGAGTCGATCTTCTGGACGGTCGCCTCCGACGCGTTCTGCGTGCGCGATACCGACATGCCCAGGAAGACCTCATCCTGGTTTTCGCCGTAGGACACGGTACCGAGCTCTTCCGACAGGCCCCAGCGCGTCACCATCATACGTGCCAGCCGGGTCGCCTGCTCGATATCGGAGGCGGCACCAGAGGTGACCTTTTCGCGACCGAAGATCAACTCTTCGGCGACGCGGCCACCCATCATGATCGCCAGGCGCGAGGTCATCTGCTCCAGCGACATCGACAGCTTGTCGCGCTCCGGCAGCTGCATCACCATGCCGAGCGCTCGTCCGCGCGGAATGATGGTCGCCTTGTGGATCGGATCGGTCGCGACGACGTTGAGGCCGACGATGGCGTGGCCGCCTTCGTGGTAGGCGGTCAGCAATTTCTCTTCCTCGGTCATGACGAGCGACTTGCGCTCCGCGCCCATCATTACCTTGTCCTTGGCCTCTTCGAACTCGGCCTGGGTCACCATGCGCTTGTTGCGCCGGGCAGCCGTCAGCGCCGCCTCGTTGACGAGGTTCATCAAATCGGCGCCGGAGAATCCGGGCGTGCCGCGCGCAATGGTCTTGAGGTTGATATCGGGCGCCAACGGAACCTTGCGGACGTGAACCTTCAGGATCTGCTCGCGACCGACCACGTCCGGGTTCGGCACCACGACCTGGCGGTCGAAGCGGCCGGGACGCAGCAGCGCGGGATCCAGCACGTCGGGCCGGTTGGTGGCTGCGATCAGGATCACGCCCTCATTGGCCTCAAAACCGTCCATCTCGACCAGCAACTGGTTGAGCGTCTGTTCGCGCTCGTCATTGCCGCCGCCGAGACCGGCGCCGCGATGACGGCCAACCGCGTCGATTTCGTCGATGAAGATGATGCAGGGCGCATTCTTCTTCGCCTGCTCGAACATGTCGCGGACGCGGGACGCGCCGACGCCGACAAACATCTCGACGAAGTCGGAACCCGAGATCGTGAAGAAGGGAACGTTGGCCTCGCCGGCCACCGCGCGGGCGATCAGCGTCTTGCCGGTGCCGGGAGGGCCGACCAGCAGCACGCCGCGCGGAATCCGTCCGCCCAGGCGCTGGAATTTTCCGGGATCGCGCAGGAATTCGACGATCTCCTGCAAATCCTGCTTGGCCTCGTCGACGCCGGCGACGTCTTCGAACGTTACGCGGCCATGCGCTTCGGTCAGCATCTTGGCGCGCGACTTTCCAAAGCCCATCGCCTTGCCGGCGCCGCCCTGCATCTGCCGCGACAGGAAGATCCACACGCCGATCAGCGCGATGAACGGCAGCCAGGAGACGAGCAGGGAGACGAACCACGGCACGTTGTCGCCGGGCGGTTTTGCGGTGATCTGAACCTTGCCGTCATACAGGCGCTTCACCAGGCTCGGGTCGTTCGGCGCATAGGTCTGGAAGCTCGAGCCGTTGGTGAAGGTCCCGTGGATATCCGGCCCCTGGATCACGACGTCGCGAACATGGCCCTGATCAACCTCGCTGAGCAGCTGCGAGAACGAGATGTCCTGCGAGGACGCGCGCTGACCCGGGTTCTGGAAGAGCGTGAACAACGCCAACAGCAGCAAAACGATAATGACCCAGAGGGCGAAATTCCGCAGATTGGCGTTCATCGATCTTCCTTCGTGGTCGCGCGGATCGCGGCCTTATGTCCTTGGCAGTATCCCTTGGGTCGCCATGAGGGTATCCCCCGGTCACTGCACCCAATCTAGGTGGCGCCCGGGTCGATGCCAAGGGAACCACACAGGACTATTTAACGCATCCTAGCCCGATTCCCGTTCAAATGATGGCGCAAACACCGGTGTTTTTCGGGAGGGGTCAAGGTTGCCTGCCGGTATATGGCGACCATCAGTGCATCCCGCCACTCAGACAGCCCGGCGACGGCGAGGTGGTGCCGGCTCGATCCGAATTCGGCCGTTGGCCAAGCTGATCAGCGCGCCCGCGAGGGTCTGTTTCAGTTTTCCCCCCTTGATGACCGCCCGGTCCAGCGCCGCCAGCAGCGCCTCGACCTTGCCCAGTTCGGCCGGCCCCTCATGGCCGGCCCGGTCGATCGCACGGTGCAGGAGCCGGAGCCGGATTTCCTCCGGGAGGGCCACAAACGCCTCGGCATCAAACCCTGGCTGCGAACTATTCCGGTCCCTCAGCGCCAGATAGCGCTCAGCGCCGTCGGCGAGCACCTCTACGGCGGCATTGGCGCGGGCCAACCGCAACGCCAGCCGCGTCAGGTTTCGGCTGTCGCCGCCCTCTTCGGCCAGCGCCGGCATCAGCGCGCGCAACCGCGGCCGCGTGTAGCTGGTATCGCGATTGGTCGGGTCGTCGGCGAAACCGAGCCTGGCCTTCTTCAGGGTTGCGATGAGTTGCGATTTCGGAACCTCGAGCAGCGGGCGCGCGAGAACCACGCCCTCGCGTTCGGTCTCGCGCGCCATCGCCGCAAGGCCGGCGATGCCGCTGCCGCGCAGCATCCGCATCAACAGCGTTTCGGCCTGGTCGTCGCGGGTGTGCGCGGTGAGGATATGCGTGGCCCCGCTTCTCCGCGCGGCCTGTGCCAGCAGGCGGTATCGCGCCTCGCGCGCCGCGGCGGGCAATCCCGTCTTCGGTTTTGCCCCTGTCCAGCGCAGCGTGCGGTGGGGCAGATCAAGGCTCGCCGCCAGACGCTTGACGTCGCGCGCTTCCCGTGCGGCCTCGGGCCGCAAGCCGTGATCAACGGTGACGGCGATCAATTGCGGCCCCCGCGCCAGTGCGCGACGCCAGCGCACCGCAAGCCACATCAACGCGACGGAATCCGGACCACCGGAAACCGCAAGCACGATCGCGGGCGCAGCCTTCCAGTCCGCGAAAAGACGTTTCGCCTCCTTCACCGAAATCGCGGAATGATCGTCGGGCATGGCGTTCGGAGAGCCGGATTCTGCCGCCTACCGGTTTGCGATGGCGCGGTTACTCGGAGTTTCCCACTTTGCCCTCAAAGGCGGGGGTGGCACCAGAAAAAATATAATTCACCTGAAGAATCGCGGTTCGGTCACGACGCAAGGCGCCGACGACATGGTGCTGTACAATTGGGGTGTGGTCGACCGCTGGGCGGCCGAGGCGCACCTTACTCCGCACGCGTGAACGAACAGAAGACCAACGCGCCGATCGAAACCTTCGGTGACGGCCGAAAGCGTCACCAACCGGACATGCAGGCTAGCACTTGACCCGCTTCTGCTCGCGGTCGACGGCGGCCTTCACGCCGGCGGAAGCGCGCGGATATTTCCGCGTCACCTCGCCGAGGGCTGCGCAGGCGGCTTCCTTTTCCTTCAGCGCCGCCAGCGATTGGCCGAGCCGCAACAGCGCGTCCGGGGCCTTGGCGGACTTGTCGAACTTCGTGGTCACGCCGAGAAAGGTTTCCGCGGCGTCGCGATATTGCTGGCGCTGGAAATAGCTCTCGCCCAGCCAATATTGCGAATCCGCGACCAGCCGATCGCTCGGATATTTCTGCGCAAAATTTTTCATGGTCTCTTCGGCCAGCGCATAATCCTTGCGCTGCATGTAGCCGATGCCGAGATCGAACTCGTCCTTCGGCGTGGCCGAGGGCGGCAACGTGGTCAACGCTGCGCTCGCACCGGGAGCGCGCGGAGGCTCGGCGCCACCCGGATCACGCGGGCTGGTACTGCCGAGGTCGAGCGGCTCGCCTGCTCCGCGCCCGCCGGGAGCGCCGACCGGCGCCTCGTTTGCGATCGGCGACTGGCCGCCGCCGAGTGCGCGTGGCGCGCCGGGCGCGTTCGGATTCTGGCTGGGATCAAAGGCGTCGCCCCGGCGTCGTCCGGTCGCGGGCGCCGCCGCGGGCTCCTGCATGATCGGCGCGGGAGCTGCGATCTGCGGCTGATAGCCCCCTTGAGGCTGGCCATAGCCTGGCTGCGGCTGGCCATAGCCCGGCTGTCCCTGCGGCGGTCGATACAGTGCATCGGGCTGCGCCGGCGGATTGGCTGCAACGCCGGGCTGGGCAACTGGAGGCTGGCCGCCAGCTACGGCCGGCGCGCCGCCGAGCTGCCGCAGGCGCTCTTCCAGCTGACGGTTGCGGTATTGCAGCTCCTCGTTCTGGCCGGTCAGTTGCCGCAGCTGGTTCTCCAGCCGCTGGATCCGCATCTCCATATCCGCATCATCGGATTGAGCGAAAGTCTGCGCCGAGGCGGCTTGCGACGAGAAAGCCAGCAACACAGCAATCGCCGCGGCGCTGGTCACATTAAGAAACCTGGATGACATTTTGCCCTGAAGACGAATATCGGCGTGATCGAAAGCCGCACACATTGAGAGAGGGAGTACGCCAGAATTGTGACTGCGCAAATAGGAGCCCGTCGACAGCACGCAAAATAAAACCGGCGCCCAAAGGCGCCGGTGGAAGACCTGGCAAGATCGTAACGCTTCAGGAACTGGCGTTCAGCACCGTGACGGCGCGGCGGTTCTGCGACCAGCAGGAGATGTCGTTGCAGACCGCGACCGGGCGTTCCTTGCCGTAAGAGATCGTGCGCATCCGGCTCGGATCGATGCCCTTCGAGGCGAGATAGCTGCGCACCGACTGGGCGCGACGCGCGCCAAGCGCGATATTGTATTCGCGGGTGCCACGCTCGTCCGCGTGGCCTTCGATGGTGAAGGAGTAGCGGTTATAGGTCTGCAGCCACTGTGCCTGCTTCTCCAGGGTCGTGATCGCCTGCGGGCTCAGATCGGTCTGGTCACTCTCGAAGAACACGCGGTCTCCGACATTGACCACGAAATCCTGCTGGCTGCCCGGGGTTGCGGCGCTGGCCATCGCACCATCCGCGCCGACATTCTTGTTCGCGCAGGCGCCCATCGACAGCGCCACAGCGAGCACAGCTGCCAGCTTCAATCCCTGGAGGATACGCATCTGGTATTTCATTCCGGAGCCTCCACGCTCACGTTTTCGACTGTTATCCGGTCTACAGGGCGATGGTTAATCGAACGTTCCGTCAACCTTGATGGGATGTTGCCAAACCCGATCAAATGCCGACAAACGGCCAAAAGCGACCGTGATGGTTAATGGGTTGTAAATGTGGCGCGAGGGTGAAGGCAAGCGCTGGGGAGGCCGAAATCACCTGATTCCAGGTGTCGTGCGGTCTACGACGCGCAACGGCCAGGAACGGCGGAAAGCTCCGAAAACGGTATTAGCACGCGGTCCGCGGCAGCTATTCAGGCGTTCGGAACGATCGACGCAGGCTCCAGCGCCGGGATCACCGTGTCTTGGGCGGCCTGCCCGTCACGCTGAAACAGCATCCGCCGTTCAAAAGCGCTCGAACGCAAGAATGGATAACGGCCCAGAACGCGTTCGCGCACGGTCGGCAAGTGCGAGGCCATCAATCCGACTGGCTTAACGAGGCCTGGGTACAGTCGCGGCTCGCACCAGGTCTCATGCAGAAAAACTCGGCGATAGAATGCTTGATGCTCTGGACGGATGATGGCCAATCCGTAATCGGCATTGAAATGAACGCCCGCCATGGAACCCAGCCTGACGGTCACATAAGGTAGCTCGGGGAAAGCTCTCGCCTTATCGGGGTCGGCCACGAAGCGGGTTGAATCGATGAAAACCCGCCCGTCGTCGAGCTTGGGGTGTAGAACGTCGCCGAACAGTTCGACCGACGGCGACATCCGCCATTCGGACGTCAGCACGCTTACGCGGATCGAGCTGTAGAGCTGGCCATGAAAATAAACGCCGAAGGTCCAGGCGTTGGGAGCGTCTTCAAATTGATCGATCACGCGACCGTCGGCTGAGGGCTGGACTGCCCCCTCGCGGAGATACGCACGATAACGGAGCCTGTAGATCTCGTCCTTTTCAGCTGGTGTCCGGGCCAGACGATAATCGACTTGATCGAGCGGATCGACGATCCGTCCAAGCGCCATGGGGCGTGCTTCGGCCGACGACCTCATACGATACTCCTAAAGACTTTCAACAACTTCCACGAGCAAGGGCATTAATGGTTCCTTAACAGAATTGCAAAGCATTCGAAACGTTAGGGTTAACCTTTGTGGCCCAAAACAGCACGCACCTATGCTGCTCGAAGCCTGCTCTAGGCGATCGATCGAGACGAGAGGGAGACGATTTGATCGTCGAGCATGTGCCGGCCGTGGGAGGCGCTCAGCAACTGGCGAATCCGTACCGCAGGAACCGGCCGGCTAAACAGATAGCCTTGCGCCTCGGTCACCGCCCCGTCGGCGCTGATCAGCTCCAGCTGCTCGTTGGTCTCAATACCTTCGACCACGACCGACATGCCGAGGTCGGCCGAAAGCCGCGCCACGCCGCGCAACAGCGTCAGCGGACGGTCGCTATCGATGCCTTCGAGGAAGGATCGGTCGATCTTGACCTTCTGCAGCGGGAAATTGTGCAGGTAGCTCAAGCTGGAATAGCCTGTGCCAAAATCGTCCAGCGAAATCCGCACACCCAGCGAATACAATTGCGACAGCACGTCGTGGGTCAGTTGCGTGTTGCGCAACAGCGAGGATTCGGTGATCTCGATTTCGAGCCGGTCCGCCGGCAGGCCGGAGACCTCGAGCGCATAGCGAACCTCGCTTAGCAGATCGCGCTGATGGAACTGCTGCGGCGAGAAGTTGACCGCAACGCTGACGGATTCGGGCCACTTCATGCATTCCATGCAGGCCTTGCGCAGGATCCAGCGGCCAAGATCGACGATCAGGCCCATATCCTCGGCGACCGGAATGATATCGATCGGGGAAACCGTGCCCCGCACCGGATGATTCCAGCGCAACAGCGCCTCGCAAGTCGTGACCCTGCCGGACTTGAGGTTGACGAGCGGCTGGTAGAACAGCTCGAACTCCTCGTTGGCCAGCGCCTTGCGCAGGTCGAGCTCGAGGATGCGGCGCGCCTCGACGGTTTGCGCCATCTCGTCGCGGAAGAAGCAGAAGGTGCCGCGGCCGTCCGCCTTGGCGCGGTAGAGCGCCATGTCCGCGTTTTTCAAAAGCGTATCGGCGCCGACGCCCGGCGACGTCATGGCGATGCCGACGCTGGCGCCGATCTCGACCAGATGATTGTCGATCTTGTAGCGCTCGCTCAGGCGATCGACGATGCGGCGCGCGAGGCCGGCGGCGTCCTCATGCGACTTGATGTTCTGCTGGAACACCACGAATTCGTCGCCGCCGAACCGCGCCACGAAATCCTCCGGCCGCAGCATTTCGCGCAGGCGGCCGGCGACCGCGCACAATAGCCGATCGCCGCAGGGATGGCCCAGCGTGTCGTTGACCTGCTTGAACTGGTCGAGGTCGACGAACAACAGCGCCGACAACTGGTTGCGGCCATTCTGGACTGCCAGGAGACGTCCGATTTCGTCGCGGAAATTGACCCGGTTGGGAAGCTCGGTGAGTTCGTCGTACCGCGCGAGGTGGCTGATCTTGGCCTCAGCGTTGCGCCGCTCGGTAATGTCTTCGAGCAGAACAACCGCGCCACCGCCGGCCATCGGCTGGAAGGTCCAGGACAGCGAGCGGTTTCGGGCGGGGTCGGGATCGGCGGTGACGATGTCCCTGGCCTGCGAATTCTCGATTTCGGCCACGATCATCCTGCCGCTCGCGGCAGAGATCGATCCGGCACTAACGCAAGCTGAGATGATGTCGGAGGCGATCGCACCGTGCTGCACGAGATCGTCGGACAGATCCATCATTTCGCTGAAACGATGATTCATCACCGCGAGCCGTCCGTCGGCGCGGAACATGCAGAGCCCGTGCGGCATGTTGTTGAGCGCCGTGTCGAACTGGGCTGCTAGCGCCGCCTCGCGCTCGCGCGCCACCAGAGCCTGGACGAAAATCCTGTGCAAATCAGTCGAGATCTGCTTCAGCGCCAGGAAGAACACCGCGCTGACGATCGCCATTCCGATGTAATAGGGTGTGCCACGCAGTGCCAGCGCGACCGCCGTCGGACCGCAGGCGAGCGCAATCTGCACATGGAATATCCATGGCCTTCCATAGGTCCGGCCTGCACCTCCTGCGACGTATCCGGTGGTGACGGACAGGCAGATCATATGAGCGACGGCATCGTCGCTGCCGAGCAGGGCAACTGTGCACCACACTCCAAGCGCGATCGCATAAATCATCGCCCCGATTTGGTAACGCACCTCCCAACGCGCGGCCTGTTCGGCGGTCAGAGCGGATTTCCGGCTGTTGTAACGCTGCATGTCGACCGCACGGGCTGCGCCCGACAGCACGAGAAATGCAACGCAAGGCCAAAGCAGACTCTGTCCTGTCTTCACGGCCGTCATAGCGGCAGCAACGGCAACGAGGACTGCGCCCGCGAACAACGGCGCAGGTTTTTGGAAAAGCGAATCGATCAGCGCCGCGTAAGTCGGCGGCGACAGGTCTTGATTCGGCTCTTCGAGTTGACTCGCAAGCTGCATTATCGGGCACACGTCCTTTAAGGTCGTAGTTCTACCCGCTGCAGATGAAGTCTTTCTGAGGGAATATCGTTACCGATCTATTGTTTTTGCTGCGGAACAACAGAAAATCACCCGCAATATCAGCGGACTAGGCAAGACTTGCCGATTAACGGCCAACCTGTCGCAGGCTCGCGGTCGCTCATCCCAACAGCGGGGACCATGCGGGATCGGATGCGAAGCCCGGCGTCGGGACCCGCTGCTCGTTACGCCCGGAGACGTCGACGGTGAACAGCGAGGGCCCGCCATTGCCGCCGGGATCGCGGAAGAACATCAAGACGCGGCCGTTCGGCGCGAAGGTCGGCCCTTCATTGTGGTAGCCCGAGGTCAGGATCCGCTCGCCCGAGCCGTCGGGCTTCATGATGCCGATGGCGAACTGCCCGCCACCCTGCTTGGTGAAGGCGATGTAATCGCCGCGCGGCGACCACACCGGCGTCGAATAGGAGCCGTCGCCGAAGGAGATGCGCTGCGCCGCCCCGCCGGTTGCCGCCATCACATAGACCTGCGGCTTGCCGCCGCGATCGGATTCGAAGCAGATGCGCGTGCCGTCCGGCGCATAGGACGGCGAGGTGTCGATCGCCGGCGTATCGGTCAGCCGGGTGGTCGATTTCGAACGCAGGTCCATCACGAACAGATTGGAGTTGCCGCCCTGCTGCAGGCTCATGATGATGCGCTGGCCGTCCGGCGAGAAGCGCGGCGAGAACGACATGCCGGGAAAATTGCCGACGATCTCGCGTTGCCCGGTCTCGATGTTGTAGAGATAGACGCGCGGATCGCCCTGGCCGAATTCCATATAGGTGATTTCCTGGGTCGACGGCGAGAAGCGTGGCGTCAGCACGAGGTCGGAGCCCCGCGTCAGGTATTTTACGTTGGCGCCGTCCTGGTCCATCAGCGCCAGCCTCTTGACGCGGCGCTCTTTCGAACCGGTTTCATCGACGAAGACGATACGGGTGTCGAAATAGCCTTTTTCGCCGGTGAGGCGCTCGTAGATCTGGTCGGAGATGATGTGCGAGATCCGCCGCCAATATTCCGGCGACGTGAAATATTGCTGGCCGGTAAGCTGCTGGGCGGTGTTGACGTCCCAGAGCCGGAATTCCGCTTTCAGCCGCCCATCGCCCTGTCGCGTCATGCGGCCGGTGACCAGCGCCTGTGCGTTGATCGTCTTCCAGTTCTGGAAATTCGGCGCCGCGTCGATGTTGACGGTCTTCTCGATATAGGCAGCCTGGTCGATCGGCGCGAACAGCCCGCTGCGCTTCAGATTGTTGGTGATGACCTGGGTCACGCCGACACCGACCTCGGCGTCGCCGGGCGTGCCCGCCGCAAAGTTCGGAATCGCGATCGGCAAGGGCGAGAACTCCCCGTCGGGAATCGGCACGCGCTTTTGCGCGAAGACGCTGCGGCCGGGAAAGGCCGTGAGCGTGCCGAGAGCAGCCATGCCGGAGATGATCTGCCGGCGGCTCGGACGGAGCAGTGTCTCAAACGATTTGTTTTGATCGGTCATTGGTGGCGGACTTTGTCTCAAAAGGGCCTGGCGCGGACATCGCGCCTAGGTCTTGCGTTCGGTGAACACGGGCGAAAAGTATTTCCATTCCTCGAAGAAGGCCGCGGGCAGCTTGTACGGCTGGCATTCGATGATCGCGCGCAACGCGCTCTCCTGGTAGACGCGCAAGTAAGGCGTCGCCGCCGTGCCGTCGGGCACCGGCATACCTTCCAGCGTACCGTCGCGCTTCAATCGGATAATGAAGGCAGCTTCCGTCTGCTGCGCTTCGATGCCGCCATAGGGCTTCTTCCAGCAGCGTTCGACCTGCGACTTGAACATCGATCCCCAGGTTGCGGAATTGTCGGCTGCGGTACCCCTGGCGAGGCCCAGCGCCGCATTGGAGTTCAGCGTGTCGCCGGTCACCGCCTGACGTGACGGGTCGCGCTTGTCGAGGAGCGCCGCGATCTTCGATTGATCGAAGGTGCGCTCCTTCGGCTTTTGCGGCTCCGGCGGCTTGGCCGCGGCCTGGGCCTGTGGCTTCGGCGGCGGCTTCTTCTCTTCCTTCTTCAGGGCTTCGGCGATCGGGTCGACCTTCGGCGGATCCGGCTTCTTCTCGATCGGCTTCGGCTCTTCCTTCGGCTTGTTCTCGGCGACGGGCTTTGGCGGATCGGGCTTTTTCTCGACCGGCTTTTCCTCGACCTTCGGCGTCGGCGGCGGCGCGGTGTCGGTCACGACCGGCGGCTTCTCGGTGATCTTGCCGACCGTATCCTCGACCGGCGGTTTGGCCTCGGCGACCTTCTCCACCAGCGGCTTCGGATTTTCCTTCTTGCCGGTCCTCATGCCGGCGGTGACGTGAGCGAACTGATCGGCGGAAATGATGTCGACCGGCAGGGATTCTTCCGGGGTCGTCTCGAACGCCTTGGTCGAGAACGAAACCAGTCCCCACCCGATCACGAGGACGTGCAGGGCAATCGACGCAGCCAGTGTCTTGTCGATGTTGACCTTCACCCGCTTAAGACCCCTGCTCCACCTCGGTGACCAGCGCCAGCCGCTTGAAGCCCGCGCCGGACAATTGTCCCATGACCCTCGCCACGGTTCCGTAATCGGCCTTCTTGTCCGCCCGCATATAGATACGTTCGTCCATGCCGCCGCGGGCGTCGGTAATAGCCTTTAGTTTGGGTATCAGCTCGTTCATCGCGACTTCGGTATCGTTGATGAACACCCTGCCCCTGGTATCGACCGAAAGCTGCAGCGGCGTCTTGTCCTGCTCCAGGCTCTTCGCCTGGGTCTGCGGCAGATCGAGCGGCACGCCGACGGTGAGCAGCGGCGCCGACACCATGAAGATGATCAGAAGCACCAGCATCACGTCGACCATCGGCGTGACGTTGATCTCCGCCATTACCGGTTTGCGCCGGCTGCGGCGTCCCCCGCCACCGCCCGACGAACCTGCCATGTTCATCGCCATGATATGGTGCTCACCGATCGGTCTCTAGTTTCTGCCGGAGCATGATCTTCTCGGAAAACCGGTACCGACTTTTCCGGATCATGCCCAAATCTACCGCCCATCACGCCCGCTCGTCGATCTGGCGCGACAGGATCGCTGAAAACTCGTCGGCGAAGCCTTCCAGGCGCTGGGCCTGCCGGTTCACCTCGGAAATGAACTTATTGTAGAAAATAGTCGCCGGAATTGCGGCGATCAGGCCGATTGCCGTGGCAAACAGCGCCTCCGCAATACCCGGCGCCACCACCGCCAGAGAGGTGTTTTTCGAGGCGGCAATCGACTGGAAGCTCGACATAATGCCCCAGACGGTGCCGAACAGGCCTACAAAGGGGCCGGCCGAG
Source organism: uncultured Alphaproteobacteria bacterium (assembly GCA_963786115.1). GTDB lineage: Bacteria > Pseudomonadota > Alphaproteobacteria > Rhizobiales > Xanthobacteraceae > Bradyrhizobium. Next base: position 261,137 of record CAWAYC010000024.1, on the reverse strand, counting down.
CCCACCGTCGCCAGCACCAGGAGCCGCCGTTCCAGCCGCTCGACCTCGCGGGCGATCGAGACGTTCATGACCTTCTCGATCCGCATCTGCAGCCCTGCGAAGGATCGCGACTGGCTTTCGAACGAACGTTTCCATTCGCGCATTGCGGCGACGAAACAGGCGGCCATCGATTGCGTCGGCTTGGCCGACAGCGCGCGATAGAGTTCCTCGATCGATTGCCCGGACCAGAAGGCCTGCTCAAAACGATCCATGGCGCGCTTGGTGCGCGCGTACAGGAAAACCTTGTCGATCGCGATCGCCCACACCCACACCGAGCAGGCCAACAATCCAAGCATGACCGCTTTGACGACCCAGTGGGCCTGCAGGAATAGCGCGATCAGCGAAACATCGCTCGATGCAAGCGGCAATGCTGACTGCGCCACGTCGGCGGGGTTCATCGGCGGTATCCTCTCAACGCAAGGTGTCCCATATCCTCCGGAAGCAAAATGGCTGCCGGTTCGACAGCCGCGCATCCGGCGCGGCGATAAGCGCCAGCGCGAGAGCCTTTCGAGTGTCGCATGGGGGGCCAAAGCCGTGCTCTGCTTCCCCTGCTAACATGTCAAAACGAGGGCTATTCACGCGCCTTTCGGCCCCTAACCAGACGCTAATCTTGGTTAAGGCGAGGTTACCAAAACGGAACTCAGAGGCCGGAAATGGAGCCAATCCGGCCGCTTAAGGGTGGCGCCAGGTTCCAGGGGCCCGTCCCAAGGGTTGGCTCGGCCCCTGCCGGTGTAGCGCCCCCGCGGCGCGGCCAACCCGTCGTCATTCCGAGCCAACGGGTCGCGCGAATGCGCGCCGGATGACAGGCTCCACGAAGCAATCCATCTGGCCGCGCAAAAAAGTAGAATGGATGTTTCGTCGTAAGTGCTCCTCGTAATGACGTGGTGGGGTCTGAGGCAATGGTCATTCAACCCTTTCCACTCGTCGTCGCCCGGCTCGACCGGGCGATCCAGTATTCCAGAGACCGTAGTGATTGAGCCGAGAGGCCGCGGCGTACTGGGTCCCCCGCTTTCGCGGAGGACGACAGCCAGGGTGTGGTGCCTGCGTCGCCGCTTCCAAGCGTGACTACGCCTTCTCGCGGCGCGATCTGCCCGAGGTTTGCATGATGCTGTCCCTCGAAAGAACAGAGGGAGCAGGGAATGCCGGGTGCGCGCTGCACCCGCGGTCTCGTGTGCAAGGTTGCACAAAAGAAAGCGCACACGAGCATACAGGTTCAGCGGAGGCAATCCGGCATTCCCTGCGCAATGGTTTTACGGCTTATGCCGTGCTCTCCTCGGCGACGAATTCTTTTTGTCACCGTCGCCAGCGGATTAAGACTTGTCCAAGCCCGGTTGGGCCGACGCATCTCCGCCGGCTTGACATCAGCAACGGATGCCAGGACCACACGGTTTTGCCGTACGCAACAAGCGCCGTTCGTCCTGCGCGCCGTACATCGCTCACGAGTTTTGCTCGCCCTGCGATCACCTTGCGCGCCGACGCTGCCGCGTCCACCGCATCCCATCCCGCGTTCGTGACGACCGCGAAGCGCCCCTCTTGCCGGGAAAGGACGGGGCGAGCTGGTAGAACTGATTTGCCCGACAGCGAAAGCGGAATATTTTTTGCGGGAGGGCTGGAGGACCCAAATCAAATTGAAATCGCTATGATAAATCGTCTTTGCGAGCGATCCCAAACGGAGTTTCGTAAGGTGGGCAAAGGCGAAATTGCGCCGTGCCCACCATCGCGAGCACGTCGTGGATTGTGGGCACGCTGTCGCTTTGCCCACCCTACGCAACTCGTTTCAGGGCTTTAATCGAAGGAAGTTTTGATCAAGACAAGACGACGTTCCGCTCGTTAACAGCGCCACCAGCAAGATCCCGTGAGGGGCAAGCGATCGTCCATGCGCTTTGATCGCCATCGCCCCGGAGGTTTTCGCAAGCTCGTTGCAAAAAACAAACCGCCCGTCTGCGTTGATGGCAGGCGGGCGGCTCATTGGCCTCAGGTATTATGGGGGCACATCACCCGAGGCTTAGGTATCTCTTTGTCTGACGCGTCTTCATCGCGCGAACCGGTAGCCACCTCGCCTGAAGACGCTATCGGATAAATGCTCAGCCCTGCTGCGGCTGGTCGTTCGGCGGTGTCGGACGCTGCTTGTGCTGCGCCATGAACTGGTCGAACTCTTCCTTGTCCTTGGCGTGGCGCAGGCGATCGAGGAAGTTCTTGAACTCGACCTGCTCGTCCTCGAGCCGCCGCAGGGTCTCCGTGCGGTATTCGTCGAAGGCGCGGTTGCCGCTCGAGGGCGGGCCGAAGCCGAAGCCGCCGAAACCACGGCGCTCCATGCGGTCGCGCATCCGCTCCATCTTGTACTGCATCCGCTCCATCTTGTTCTGCCAGCGATCCTGGTGACTCCAGCAACCCATTTTTCTGCTCCCGAGTGTGAAAAAGAGAAGGGCAAGCCCGATCGGCCACCAGATGATGAAGCCGAGGATGGTCACGGCAATCCAGCCGGGGTGCCAGGGCGTATCCAGCATGCGCGGGCGGTAGGATTCTTCCGGGGGACCGCGCCATCGATTGACATCTGCGGTGTAGGCCATTTCCCTCTCCATTAACGGCATCACGCCGTTGTGAATGTAAATAACATTTACATACCTAAACCATCCCGGATTTTTGTCAAGCCGGCGGCTGGACGCACCAGCCGAATTATTTGCGCAATTTTATTTCGGCCGCCCCACGGCCCCGCTGGCGGAACCGGTGGCGGAGTCGACGGCTTTTGATCCGCCTGATCTTTTGCTTCGGACGGCCGACGCTCGGTCGGGAAGCCGAGACCACGCAGATAAATCAGCACTTCGGCTTCGAGCAGATCTTCCGGCGACATCGGAAGCTTGCGGCGCGCGGCGTCGCCGCGCGCGAACAGCGAGGCGACGCCATGCGACATCGACCAGATGTGCAGCGCCATCATCAGCGCCGGCGGGCGGGGCTGGCCGGGCGGCGCCAGCGCGGCGAGCCGCTCCGCGGCAGCTCTGATGACAGCAAATGCGCGCTCGCCCGCGGCCATCAAGGCCGGATTTGCTTCGATCGGAATCCCGGATTCGAACATCGCCGAGTAGAACGACGGCTCGTTGCGGGCGAAGGCGAGATAGGCCTTGCCGACCCGCTCGAACGCCGTGACGGTGTCAGGACGGCCATCGTCCCAGGCCTGGCTGAGCACCACCTCGAATTGCTCGAAGCCGCGTTGCGCGATGGAGGAAAGCAATTCGTCGCGGTCGCGGAAATGCCGGTAAGGCGCTGCGGGGCTGACGCCCGCCATGCGCGCTGCGTCGGCAAAGGTAAAGCCGGCGGCCCCCTTTTGCGCGATCAGATCGAGCGCTGCCTGCAACAGCGCCTCTTTCAGATTGCCGTGATGGTAGCCGCGCTCGGCGCGGCGGTCTTCCTTGCGCCAGCTCATGTGAAGGGCTTTTACATGAGCCGGCGATAAAGGTCACTAGCTGAAGCTGCCGCTCAGCGATCGTTAAACGATCGTTAACGTCCGGAGCCGCGCTGCAATTCGGCGAAGCCGGCGGCAGCCTGTTGCACATCCTCTGAGAAGTCAGACATCTCCTGCACCTGGCGGATTTCGATCATCTCGTTCTCGGAGGCCGGACACTTTTTGGCCCATTCGATCGCCTCCTCCTTCGAGTTCACCTCGATCATCCAGTAACCGCCGAGCACTTCCTTGGCCTCGGTAAACGGACCGTCGGTGACGACGGGCTTGCCTGACGCAAAGGACACCCGCGCGCCCATCGACGGCGGATGCAGGCCGTCCAGCGTGACCAGGACGCCGGCATCCTTCAGCGCCTCGTTATATTTCATCATCGACTTCACGCGCTCGGGATCGAGTTGCACGTCCGGCGGCGCGGTCTCATAGCCCGAGGGGATCATCAGCATCATGAATCGCATGGCGGTGTTTTCCTTTTGGCTTTCATCGTGGCGCGAACCCAGATGCGCAATAGCGCATCGGCAATCTCGCGCAGCAATCTCCGGATTCCGGGCTCACGCTGACGCGTGCCCCGGAATGGCGAGAAATCCTCACTTCTTCCCGGCCTGGGCGCGCAGGCGCTCTTCCTGCTCGCGCAATTCCGGCGTCAGCGCTTCGCCAAAATCCTCCGCCGAAAAGACCTGGCGGATTTCGATCTCGGAACCGCCGTCGAACGGCGCGCGCTTCATCCAGTCGATGGCTTCGTCCAGCGATTTGGTCTTGATCAACCAGAAGCCGGCGACGAGATCGCCCGTGAGGCCAAATGGACCGCGGCTCACGGCCGGCTCCTTGCCGGAATATTTCAGCCGCGCGCCCTTCGAGGTCGGGTGCAGGCCCTCGCCCGCCTCGATGATCCCGGCCTTGACCATTTCCTCGTTGAACTTGCCCATTGCCGTCAGCAATTCCGTACTGGGCATCACGCCGGCTTCGGTATCCTTGCTTGCCTTCACAATCACCATGAATCGCATCATCTTCTCCGTTTTGATCGTGGTTGTTTGAGCCGATTGGAAGCCGGCACTCGTGAATATGACGAAGGGGGTTTTGCGGCACCGACACGTCAGGCGAAATTATTTTACAGGTAATTGCTACACAGTGCGGATAGCGCAACAGCCCATTTGGCCAGGTGGGCCACTGAATAATGCGGCGAAATGCGGCAATAGAGCGGGCTGACGTTTCTTCGAATCGTCATTTCGCTCCATTTTTTTGTTTGAATGATCTCCGCGCGAAGGCTCCGCGTTAACCGAAGCGGCCCAGGACGAGCCATGGCCCGGCGTCTTTATCGCGATTGCTTGACGAACTTGCCGTGCTCGTAAGCCGCGCCGAAATAGACGTCGATGCGCTTGATTTTATCGCCCTCGAACGTGAAGAACTCGGTGTTGCGAAAGCTCTTCCCGTCTTTCGCGACGCACTGATAGGTCGCGAAGACACCATCGCCTTCGGTGAGGATCCTTTCGAGATTCTGCCGCGCGATCCAGTCGCTGACTTTCCAGCAGCGCTCGAAATAGGTCGCCTTGTCGATCTCGTCGTCATACGGGCTGGTGAAGCGGAAATCCTCCGTGAAGGAATCCTCGACAGCCTTGCGGTCGTTCGCCATGTAGGCGGCAAAGAGGTCGCGGACGATATCGGCTTTGCCGGTTGCAGCCATTCAGTTCTCCTTCGGCAACATGTTGAAATAGGGTTTTGCCTCCTCCATCACGCGCGCAAAGCACGGCCGCGCCTTCAGCCGCCCGAAATAGGCCGCGAGATTGCGGTGCTCGGCGCCGAACGGCACCACCATGCTGCCGTAGAACAAGGCAGGCGCCGCCGCGCAATCGGCCATGGTGAAGATGTCGCCCGCCGCCCATCCGCCGGACGACATCTGCTGCTCGATGATGCCGTAGGAGGTGTGCAATTGCGCCCTCGCCTCCTCAACGCCGTGCGGGTCCTTCCTGTCCGCCGGACGAAGCCGGTCGCCCATGATCTTCTGCATCGGCAGATGCACGTAGAGGTCATAGAAGCGGTCGCGCAACCGCGTCTGCCGGGCAAGCTCGGGCTCGTCGGGGATCAACCTGGCGCGGCCCGGATAATGGCGGTCGAGATAGTCGATGATGATGCTCGACTCCGGGACGATCTGCCCGTTTGCGTGGTCCTCCAGCACCGGAAACTTGCCGATCGGCCACAGCTTTAACAGCGCGGCGCGCTCGGCCGGGTTGCCGAGGTCGACGAGGTTCGGCTTGAACGGAATGTCGTTCTCATAGAGCGCGACAAGCGCTTTCCAACAGAACGAGGCCAGCGGGTGGTAATGCAGCGTGAGTGACATGAAAGCTCCTTGTTCCGTTAGGACGAAGCGGGACCGGCCATCCCGACATTTCGATCAGATTATCTCGGCGATGCCGGCGCATGGCGCGGGATGGGTGTCATCGGGCTCCATATGATCAACCTCGCCATCGCGCCTTTGCCAAACTGATTGCGTTTTGCAACTGGTTGCAGATTGCGTAACCAGTGCAATATTGCAAGCAGTTTTTCGCGGCCCCGCCGCCTTCTGGAAAGTACCGATGACCGACGCGCAACGCTCCGGCTGCCCGATCAATCTCACGCTGGAAGTTCTCGGCGACAAATGGAGCCTGTTGATCATCCGCGACATCATGTTCGGCAACCGCCGGCATTTTCGCGAATTGCTGACCAAATCCGAGGAAGGCATCTCCTCCAACATCCTCGCCGACCGGCTGAAGACGCTGCTCGAGCAGAACATCATCACCCGCGAGGACGATCCCACCCACAAGCAGAAGGGAATCTATTCGCTGACCGAACAGGGCATCGAACTGTTGCCTGTTCTCGCGCAGATGTCGGCCTGGGGTTACAAATACCTTCCCGTCAGCGAGGAACTCGGCATCCGCGCCAGGCTCTTGAGCGAAGGTGGTCCAAAGATGTGGGCGGAGTTCATGGACGAACTGCGCGAGGTGCATCTCGGCACGAAGCGCCGCCGCAAGGTGGGGGCAAGCGTCGGGGAGCGGCTGCAGGCGGCGTATGAAAAGGTGATGGCGCGGAAGGGTTCAGGATAGAGAGTCGAAGACGTGGATGCCCGGGTCAAGCCCGGGCATAACGACCAGTGGGGCGGAACAGGCATACTTATCCCCACCTTCGCGTCGTCTCCGTTGCCCCCTCCATCGTCGCCTCGAACACGGGCGAGGCCAGCACCGCATGGATATGCAGCGTCGTGGTGCCACAATTGCGGAAACCGTGCAGGCGGCCGGCCGGCACGATCAGCGACTGGCCGGCGGTGACGATCGCGCGTTGCTCGCCGATCCACATTTCGGCCTCGCCCGCGCGCACCGTCAGCACCTCTTCCACGGGGTGCGAATGGGTCGGCGCGCCGGCGCCGGGCGCGACCCATTGCTCGAAGATGCAGAATTGCGTCGCGCCGTTGGCGGCCGAAACCGCCATGCGGGTGTCGACGCCCGGCCGCCATTGTTCCAATGCTGTATCCTTGGGATCGTTGACTTTCACGGCAACACGCCCTTTCGTCCGCCTGACGCTTGCGGGGCAGCAAAGCAGACGCTTCGTCCCCGCGCCAAGAAAACAACATTGAAACAACACTGACAACGGATCCCGCCATGGCCTCTTCCTTGCAATCTTCCTTGCAAAAAGTCGCACTCGTCACCGGCGCCGCGCGCGGCATCGGGCTGGCGACGGCGAAACGCTTCCTGGCCGAGGGCTGGCGCGTGGCGCTGCTCGATATCGAGCGCGAATTGCTGCAAGGCGTGGTCGCTGCTCTCGCCAACCCCGACAACACGGTGGCGCTGCCTTGCGACGTTTCCGATGCCGGCGGCGTGGCGGCGGCGGTGGCCGAGGTGGCGCGGCGGTTCGGCCGGCTCGACGCGCTCGTCAACAATGCCGGCATCGCGGTGTTCGCGCCGCTGCTCGAGACTGCCGACGCGGACTGGAGCCGGATACTGGAAGTCAATCTCACCGGGCCCTTCCTTTGCACCAAGGCGGCGGCGCCGTTGATGCGCGAGCATGGCGGCGGGGCTATCGTCAACATCACTTCGATCTCGGCGGTGCGCGCCTCCACGCTGCGCTCGGCCTACGGCACCAGCAAGGCCGGACTGGCGCATCTGACGAAACAGCTCGCGGTGGAATTGGCTTCGCTCGGCATCCGCGTCAACGGCGTGGCGCCCGGTCCGGTCGAAACCGCGATGGCGAAGGCGGTGCATACGCCGGAGATCCGCGCCGACTATCACGACGCGATCCCGCTCAACCGCTACGGGCTCGAGGAAGAGCTCGCGGAAGCCATCTTCTTTTTGTGCAGCGATCGCGCGAGCTACATCACCGGGCAGATTCTCGCAGTCGACGGCGGCTTCGATGCCGCCGGCATCGGCCTGCCGACCCTGCGCGGCCAGCGGCGCAACGGCTGAGCTTTCAGATTCGCCAAGACGCCTTCGCTGTCGCAGCATGACCTTTTCGATTCAAACGTTTAGGTTGTGTAACGCGGCGATGGTCCGGCGCCCTGCATAAACGCTGAAACTCAGACCGGATCAGGGGAGTATCGCGTCATGTCGGGAATGCTCATCAATCTGATCATCCAGGTCATCAGCGGCGCCGTCGGCGGCAATGTTGCCGCAGGCGCCGCCAAGAACATCGATCTCGGTGCGCTTGGAAACACCATCGCGGGTGCGGTCGGGGGCGGCGTCGGGGGACAGATCCTCGGCATGCTGATTCCGCTGCTCGCCAACTCCGCCACGACGCCGGATATCGGCAGCATCATCGGCCAGGTGGCCGGTGGCGGCGTTGCCGGCGCGGTTCTGACGGCGATCGTCGGTGCCATCAAGAACAAGGCGGCATGATCGGGCTGCAAGCGTTCGAGCCACATCACAGGGCAGATATTCGCGGTCGACGGCAGCTTGGACGCCGCCGGCAGCGGAACTGTTAGCGCTCCATTGCCGCAAGCCGGTTAAATTCCACGCCCCGCATAATTGACGGCAGGCATCTGCAAAAATCGCATTTGGCTGCGCGCTCACCCGGCTGTACAACTCGGCAGCTTCTTCCACTGTTTGAAGAGGCATTCATGAACAATTTGCATACGTGGCTTTCGCAACAACACCACGGCTTGCGGACTTTCCGCGCTTTTCAGCAAAAACTCGATGATGTGAGCCGGGGCGACCCTGAGCAACGCGCTTTGTGTCGGCTACTGAGCACTGTCGTCGGCAGCTATGTCGATACGTTTGACGAAGAGCCGTTGCCGGTTGAGGTCGCGGACCGCGCCTATCATCGTCTGCTCGAACTGGTGGCCAGTCTCGACTTCAACGCAAACGCCGACCGGCGCCTGGCCGACGTCAACCGTGTGGCAGCGTGCGACCTGCGGCACTAGAGCAGGATCGATTCTGATTGAATCAGAACCGAAGCTCTAAATTCCTGTTTTGACGCGTTTTCTTAACGCGAACCGGTATCCACTTCGCTCGACAACGCTATAGCTCAGCGCTGGTTGACCGCATCCACGCGCCAGCCGTCGGCCAGGCGATCGATCCGGGTCAGCGACAGCGGATCGATCACAAAGCGCAACGCGCTGTCGGGCGCCAGATCGAGGGCAATCGCAAGCACGGCGCGGATGGTGCCGGAATGAACGACGAGCACGGCGTCGCCGGCCGGCAAATTCGCAAGTCCTGCCTTCGCGCGCCCGATCTGATCGACAAAGCTTTCGCCGCCGGGCGGCCGGTTGCCGGCGGGCGATTTCCAGAATTCGCGATAGGCGTCGCCGAACTCGGCGACGAGGTCGTCGTGGCGCCGCCCGGTCCATTGCCCAAAATCCTGTTCGCGAAAATTGGCGTTCTCGACCGCGTCGAGGCGGAGCGAAGCCGCCGTCTCCCGCGTCCGTCGCGCCGGGCTGCAGACGGCAAAGGCATTTTCAGGCAATCTCACCCTCAGCGCGGCGAATGCGGCGCTGTTGCCGAGATCGGCCGGCGCATCGGGCGCATGGATGACGCCGCGCGGTCCATCGACCGGCGCGTGCCGGATCAGCCACAAATTCGTCTCCGGTGTCGTCACGTCGTTCCGATCCGTGCGGCGAGCAGCACGAGGATCGCGGTCTCCGCAACCTGCTCGGCGCCGCCCAGCACATCGCCGGTCTGCCCGCCGATCTGCCGCTGCGCGAGCCACGCCATCCCGGCAGCGCTCGCTGCCGCCGCAATCGCCGCCAGCAGCCCGTTGGCGATGGACAGGGACAGCAGCGCGACACCCAACGCCAGGCCCGCGGCGATCGCCGCCGTCGTGCCATCGGGCTGGCCGGCTTTGGCGGCAAGGCCGTCCTTGCGCGCATAGGGCATGCTGATCGACATCCACGGCAGCACGCCGCGCGAAAGCGCATGCGCGGCCGCGAGGCTTTGTACGACGGCGCTGTCCGGAAGCGCAGCCAACGCGGAAATCTTTGCGGCAAAGCTCACCAGCAGGATGACAGCACCATAGGTGCCGAGCCGGCTGTCGCGCATGATCTCCAGTTTGGCCGCGGCGTCGCGGCCCCCGCCAAAACCGTCGGCGACGTCGGCCAGACCGTCCTCATGCAGCGCGCCGGTTAACAGCGCGCTGCCGCCAAGCGCCAGCGCCGCCGCGGCGAGATCGGGCACGCCGGCGTGCCGCAATCCGAGGCAAAGCAGACCGACAGCGGCACCGATCATCGCACCGACGATCGGAAACATCCGGTGCGCGCGCACAAAGTTCTGCGGCATCGGGCCTTGCGGATGCGGCATCGGCAGCCGGGTCAGGAAGGCAGTCGCGGTTTTGAGATCGTCGAGCCATTCATTCATGGTAGCGCCCAGAGAATCGTCTTAGAGCTTCTTTGTTTTGACGCGTTTTCTTCACGCGAACCGTCTCCACTTTGCTTGAAAACGCCATAAGCCGTCCCGCTCAACGAGGGAATCGCATGCAGTTCGACACTCTAGACGACATCCGCGCCTTCTGTCGCGACTTGCCAGGGGGTGACGAGCGAGCAGCGGAGGCCGCCGCCCTCCGCCAGCAAAACCTGACCAAGCCACCGGGAAGCCTCGGCCGTCTCGAAGAGCTGGCGATCTGGCTCGCGCGCTGGCAGGCCCGCGAGCTGCCGCGGCTGGAGCGCGTCACCATCGCTGTGTTTGCCGGCAATCATGGCGTGGCGGACCGCGGCGTCTCCGCCTACCCGCAAGCGGTGACCGGACAGATGGTGGCGAATTTCGCCGCCGGCGGCGCCGCCATCAACCAGATCGCAATACTTGCCGGCGCCGAGCTGCGCGTGGTGCCGATCGAACTCGATCGGCCGACGCGCGACTTCACCGTCGCGGCGGCGATGGATACGCACGAATTTCTCGCTGCGGTCGATATCGGTTATCGCACCGTGCCGGAGGGATGCGATCTGCTCGCCGTCGGCGAGATGGGAATTGCCAACACGACCACCGCGGCGATGCTGTGCGCGGCGTTGCTCGGCGGCGGCGCCGCCCGCTGGGCGGGCCGCGGTACCGGCGTCGACGACGACGGGCTGGCACGCAAGCGCGCGGCGATCGACGCCGCGCTGAACCTTCACCGCGCCATTCTGGACGATCCGCTCGCGGTGGCCGCAGCGCTCGGCGGTCGGGAGCTTGCCGCGATAGCCGGTGCGGTGCTTGCGGCGCGGCGCCACCGTATCCCCGTGCTGCTCGACGGGTTCGTGGCGACCGCGGCCATGCTGCCGCTGGCGCGCCTTGCGGAGGGAATGCCGGATCATTGCCGCGCGGGGCACGTTTCCGCCGAATCCGGCCATCGCGAACTGCTCCGCGAACTCGGGCTCGCGCCGCTGCTCGATCTCAATATGCGGCTCGGCGAGGCCTCCGGGGCCGGCGTCGCGATCCTGCTGCTGCGTGCGGCGCTGGCCTGTCACGCCGAAATGGCCACTTTTGCGGAAGCCGGAGTGTCAGGCGCGGGCGGCTGACAAAATCTTGCCGCACAAGCCGCCGCTAATCGGTTCGGAGTTCATCAGACACCAGGAAACCGCTGATGCGAATGGCGGTCATCAAGGTTGCGTTGGTCACGGCGGGACTGTTGGCGGCCCCCGCGCCCGTGCGGGCCGAGGTGCGCATTCTCGCAAGCCCCGGCGGTGAGGTCGGGCCGTTCCTCGAACTGTTCGATCGCGTGCGCCAATCGGGCGAGCGCGTGGTGATCGACGGACCCTGCCTGTCGGCCTGCACGCTGGTCTTGAGCACCGTGCCGAGCAACCGCATCTGCGTGACGCCACGCGCGGTGCTCGGCTTCCACGCCGCGCGCTCGATCGACCGGCGCGGCCGGACGTATGCCGAGCCGGAGGCGTCGGAGGCGGTGCTGGAAGCCTACCCGGCGCCGGTCCGCGGCTGGATCAGCCGCCACGGCGGATTGACGTCGCGGCTGCTGTTGTTGCGCGGGCGGGACCTCGCCGCGATCTATCCGAGATGCAGATAGAGCGGGATTTCGCAAGGCGGGGAAAGGCGCGCTCGCGCCGTGCCCGCCATCTTTGACTCAAACCTTGAGGTGGGCACGCCGCGCTTTGCCTACCTACTTCTCCGTTACATGCCCTCCATCGGGCAGTTGACCATCCACGGAATGCCGAACTGATCGACGCACATGCCAAAGCCGTTCGAGAAGAAGGTCTTGCCGAACGGCATATTCACGGTGCCGCCTTCGGCGAGTGCCTTGAAGCGGCGTTCGGCGTCGGCGGGATCCTCGACCTGCAGACATACCGAAAAACCCTGCGGCTGGTGGAAATGGCCGGGAGGAGCGTCGGAAGCCAGGATGATTTCGCCATCGATGGTGATCCTGGCGTGCATCACCTTGTTCTTGTAGTCAGGCGGGATCTGCATCTCGGCGGGGCCCGTCTCATAGTTCAGCATCGCCTCGATCTTGGCGCCCAGAACCTTCTGATAGTATTTCAACGCCGCTTCGCAATTGCCGTTGTAGGACAGATAGGGATTGACCTGCATCGCTTGCTCCTTTGGGTTCGTCGCTTCCGGTGGTGAGTTATTTCTCGGCGGACTTCCTCAGATTGGCGAGACCGACCTCGAAATCCTTGCCAATCATCTTGTCGAAATTGATGAACACCTGCATCACCCTCGACATGAAGGGCGCCGGGCCGTGCATCAGCCATGTCACATGGGTGGCATCGCCCTGCGACAGCATTGTGAACTCGGCGGTGTTGTGTCCCTCGAACGGCTTGAAGAAATCAAGCTTGATGACGATTTTCGACGGCGCCGAGCTATCGAGGATCTCCATGCGGCCGGAGCCGACATTCTTGTCGCCGTCCCACGCATAGACGGCGCCCTTGCCGCTGTCGGCACCGCCGTAGGTGCGCTTCATCGCCGGATCCTTGTGCTCGTAGGGCGACCAGAGGCGCCATTGATGAAAGTCGTTGATCAGCGGAAAGATGTTTTCCGCCGGCGCCCTGATCGTAGTGGCGCGCTGGACCCGGAAACTGTCCGGTTTGGTCAGCGCGAGGATCAGGACGATCGCGATGGCGATCGCGAGGATGACGGCAATGACGGCAATGATTTTGAGCATGACTGGCTTCGTATCCTCGAATTGTTTAGGACGTGTCAGCGGCAAAACGGGATCATTGAGCGCAAATTCCTGTCACGCAGCCACAGCCCGCCCCACACTATCAGGCCGAGATAGAAGCCGAACAGCGTGTGGCTGAACAAGGGGCTGCCGATCCGCACATGCGAAGCCATCGCGCCGCCGAGATAGCCGGTCAACAGGATCGCCCCCAGGATCGACGTCGGCGGTATCGAATAGAGCACGGTGCAGACGATGGTGACGATGCCGAGGCTTCGCGCGAGCGTCTCGCTCGAACCGTAGCCCATTCTGTCCAAGGTTTCCGTGACCACCGGCAATGGCACCAGCTTAATGGCGCTGTCGAACAGCAGGAACACGATCACGAGACCGCTGATGATGCGGCCCAGCCAGCGCGCAGGGGTCGAGACCGGCATGGCCTCAGCGATCGTCGTCATGGTGTTCTCCCGTGAAGGATTGTGATGCTCGCCTTCAAGACGAACGGGAGGAGTGGAATCCGACATGGTGCGATGATTTTTTTACACTTCGTCATGGCCGGGCTTGTCGTCCCAGCCATGACGGGACTACTTCCCAGCCTTGGCCCCGCGCGGCTGGCTGTCGCGCATCAGGCGGTCGAGGTGCATCCTGATATGGGCGGCTTCGGCGGTGGTGTTGGCGAGCGCGATGGCGCGGTCGAAGGCAACGCGGGCTTCGTCGTTGCGGCCGAGTTGCATCAGGAAGGCGCCGCGGACGCCGAAGTAATGAAAGTAGTTCGATAGCCGTGGCGCCAGAGGCTCGATCAATTCGAGCGCCGATTCCGCTCCCCGCACCTTGGACACCGCGACCGCGCGGTTGAGCGTCACCACCGGCGACGGCTGCATGATCTCGAGCGCGCCATACAGGAGATCGATCTGCTTCCAGTCGGTATCCTCGGGCTTTTCCGCGCGCGCATGCAGCGCAGCGATCGCGGCCTGCACCTGATAGGGCCCGCTCCTGCGATGACGCATCGCCTTGTCGATCAGCGCCAGCCCCTCGGCGATCATCTTCTGATTCCAAAGCGTGCGGTCCTGGTCGTCGAGCAGGATCACCACGCCGTCGCCGTCGAAGCGCGCCGCGGCGCGGGCGTGCTGCAGCAGCAAGAGCGCGGTCAGGCCCATGATCTCCGGCTCGCTCTGGAACAGCCTCAGCAGCAGCCGCGCCAGCCGAATGGCTTCCTCGCACAGCGGCGCGCGGATCTCGGCGGTGTCGCCGCTCGCGGAATAACCCTCGTTGAAGATCAGGTAGATCATCGCGGCGACGGAAGCGAGCCGCTCGCTGCGCTCGACCGCGCCGGGGGTCTCGAACGGAACGTCGGCATCGGCCACGCGGGCCTTGGCGCGGGTGATGCGCTGCTCCATCGCGGCTTCCGAGACCAGGAAGGCCCGCGCGATCTGCTTCACCGAGAGCCCGGAAACAATCCGCAGCGCCACCGCGATCTGCTGCGTCGCCGGCAAATCGGGATGACAGCAGATGAACAACAGCCGCAGGATGTCGTCGCGGTAATGCGAGCCGTCGAGCCGTTCGGCCAGCTGCTCCTCGGCGTCATCGGTATCCGAGATGGCCTGGTCGTCCTCGGGCAGCGGCTCCTGCTTGCGGTTCCGCCTGATATCATCGATCGCGGCGTTGCGGCCGACCATGATCAGCCACGCCGCGGGATCGCGCGGCGGGCCGTTTTGCGACCAGCTCTTCAGCGCGCGCAGGCACGCGTTCTGGAAGGCTTCCTCGGCGGTGTCGAGATTGCGGAAATAGCGCAAGAGCGCGCCGACCGCCTGGGGTCGCGCAGAGGTCAGCGCGGCATCGATCCAGGCGGTGTCCGTCACGTCGCCACACTCCCCGGCGCGAACAGGCCGACCGGGCGGATCTCATAGGCGCCGCCGGGATTGGCCGCGCCGAGATCGCGCGCAACATCGAGGGCTTCATCCAGGTTCTTGCAGTCGACGAGATAGAAGCCGAGCAACTGCTCCTTGGTCTCGGCATAAGGGCCGTCGAGCACGAGCGGGGGATCGTCCTTGCGCAGCGTGGTCGCCGCCGTGGTCGGCAGCAGCCGTGCCACCGGGCCAAGCCGGCCCTGCTTCGTCAGCTTGTCCTGCACGACGGCCAGTTTCTTCATCACGGCGGCATCCTGTTCCTTGGTCCAGGAGCCGACCGCGTCTTCGTCGTTATAGCAAAGGATCGCATACAGCATTTGAAAGGGCATCTCCGTTGTCTCTAGGACGAACGATTATGCCCGGAGCCGACAGCCCAGGCTAAGAAATTTTGGCAAGAAATTTGGGCCGAAGGTTCCGACCGTCAGGGACCGATGATCGCGGCGGCCGGCGGATGAAAATGCCTGTAAGTGTGGACAATGGCCTTTGTGCAGGGGTGACAGAGGCGGAGGATCAAGACGATGTTCTTGATCATGCTCATCGCGTCAACTCGACCCGCGCAGGGCCAAAGTCGCGGTGATTGTTCTGGTAGGTGAACGCCGCCCAGAACATCACCGCCACGATGAAGAAGTTGCGGATCACCAGTAGACGCCATATTTCGCGGCAATCCGGCGCGCTTTCTGCTCGTCGGTCTCGTGGCGGCGCGTCTGGGTCTTCTCCGAGGACTTCGCAGACTGAGTGTTGGAAGCCTGCGGCTTGGCCGCGTCAGCGGTAGCAGTGGTCGTCGCCTGTTGCGGCGTGGCGGATTCGGCCACCTTCACCTCGTCATTGGCGGCAAGGACGAGACCACGGCTCTCACCGGCGTAGGCCGATACCGAAGCCAGCACGAAAGCGGAGATCAGGATCAATTTGCGCATGTGGAAGTCTCCCTTGTTTGATGGCAGGAGACTATGCGGGCGGCACAATCTGTTATGTGACGCAAGTCACGCTTAGCGGCGAAGCGAAAATCGGGGTGACAATGACTAAGGGCGCGCTTGCGTTGCTGGTGCATGGCGGGACCGAAAACTGGTCGCCGCAGCGGTGGAAGACCCGATTCGACGATGTCTGCGGCGACCGGCAGGTGATGCTGATGCCGGACACTCAGGTCGACCCGGCCGAGGTGCACTACGCCGCGGTCTGGAAGCCTCGCCCGGGTGAACTCGCCGCCTTCCCGAACCTGCGCGTCATTTTCAATCTCGGCGCGGGCGTCGACGCGCTGACGACGGATGCGTCGCTGCCTGATGTACCGCTGGTCCGCGTCGCGGTCGCCGATCTCACCGAGCGGATGACCGAATACGTCGTGCTTCACGTGCTGATGCATCATCGCCAGGAACTTTATTTGCGGCAATCCCAGCGCGAGAAACGCTGGGCCCCGAAATATCAATGGGCGGCGGGCGCGATTACGGTCGGCATCATGGGGCTTGGCACGCTCGGGGCACATGCGGCCGGAATATTGCGGCGGATCGGCTTTCGCGTCGTCGGCTGGAGCCGGAGCCCAAAAGAGATCGACGGCGTCGAATGTTTCCACGGCACCACGCAATTGTCGCCGTTCCTGCGACAGACCGATATCCTGGTCAGCCTGCTGCCGCTGACACCGGATACGCGCAATATCCTCAATCGCGATCTGTTCGCGCAGCTCAACAGCAAAAGTCCGATGGGCGCGCCGGTTCTGATCAATGCCGGCCGCGGCGGCCTGCAAAACGAAGCCGATATCCTGCAATGCCTCGATGACGGCACGCTCGGCGCCGCGTCGCTGGACGTCTATCACACCGAGCCGTTGCCGGCGGACAGTCCGTTCTGGAACCATCCAAAAGTCGTGCTGACGCCGCACAACGCGGCCGACACCGATGCCGACGAGATCTCAAAATACGTCGCACGCCAGATCGAGCGTTTCGAGGCCGGCGGCGCGTTGGAGAACGTCGTCGACCGCAAGCGTGGGTATTAGGGCGTGTAATCATAAAACGAGAGATGTCGGCTTTTGGGGGGCTAAAGCAGACATGCGCTGGTCACCCCGGAATTTCGCGTTTTGACCCGAATGAGGCCTTGGATGTGCAGTGCAACCGGCTATCTGGTTGCACAACAGCCTGCAATACCCGCTGACTGACCTCCGCTAAATCGGTATCCTGCTGTCCCTGCCCACCCATGTTGATCGTGCCGCCGAACCGCGGGGGCGGAGACGGAAGATAATTGCCGTCTACTGTCGTCGTGGCGTCCGACGCACCGGGCGTGCCGGTGGTCTGCTGCGCTCCAGCAGGAACGCAGGCAATCAAAAAAACGTCGCTGCGGAGAATGCCTAGTGCGGTGGGCTTCATGATGGGTCTCTCCTCACGCTACGCACATATACGTGTGGTCGCCCGCCCCATGCATGTTCGCGCAGTACTATGACTCTTTAGTACGTTCATAGCCGGGCTCCGCCATGGCGGCCGATCTCGCGATCAGAGCGCCAGTTGTGACAAGCAGGCTTGGCGGGTGTCCGCGGGAAGGACGCAAACTTTTTTGCAGACACCCTCTTTCCCTGTCACCACAGTCATTGCAATATCGTTGCATCAGGACCGCCGGCAAACCAGCGTGTTCAATATGACCTCATACCCAACCAACTCCCAGAAAGACACACGGACGCAATTCGAGCAAATTGTCCTGCTGCTCCAGGGAGGCGGTGCGCTCGGCTCCTACCAGGCTGGGGTATATCAGGCCCTGGCTGAGGCGGATCTTCATCCGAATTGGGTCGCGGGAATTTCAATCGGCGCGATCAATGCAGCAATCATCGCCGGCAATGCCCCCGACAAGCGCGTCGGTCGACTTCGTGAATTTTGGGAGGCCGTCAGCGCGTCCCCTTTAGGCATCCCATATGTCAAATCCATTGAACTTCAAAACGCGTTTGTTCATCAGCTTGTCAATCAGGGAAGGGCCGTCAACATCCTCATGTGTGGCGCTCCGAATTTTTTTACTCCGCGTGTGCCACCGGCGACGCTGTGGCCCGCGGGCACCCCGGACAAGGTCAGCTACTATGATACTTCGCCTCTGAGGGCTACCCTCGAGCGGCTGGTGGATTTCGACCGGATCAATGCCGGACGCATGCGCTTCAGCGTCGGCGCCGTGAATGTCGGTACTGGAAACTTTGCCTATTTCGACACCACCACGGATCGCATAAGACCTGAGCATGTCATGGCCAGCGGCTCGCTCCCTCCCGGCTTTGCGGCCACGGAAGTCGACGGGGAGTTTTATTGGGACGGTGGACTTGTCTCGAACACTCCGCTGCAATGGGTGCTTGACAGCCGACCGCGGAAAGACACGCTCGCGTTCCAAATCGACCTTTGGAGCGCCCGCGGGGCGTTACCACATGATCTGACCGAGGTCGAAGTGCGACAGAAGGATATCGTGTATTCAAGTCGGACTCGGGCAGCAACCGATCAATACAAGGCGGCACAGAAGCTTCGTATCGCCCTCGCCAATCTCATGAAGCAGCTTCCCGATGAACTTCAGCACAGTGAGAATGCAAAAATACTGCAGCACGAAGCGGACGAGAAGGTTTGCAACATCGTCCACCTCATTTATCGTGCCAGAAGCTATGAAGGTATCGCCAAGGACTTCGAATTTTCCAGACGAACGATGGAAGAACATTGGGAGAGCGGTTACGACAATGCCCGCCGCACGCTCGCGGAACCTGAAGTGATGCGCCTTCCGGATCCGATCGAAGGGGTTCGAATTTTCGATGTTTGCAAAGACGATTCCGAATAGGGTCGATGGAAGAGAGCCTTCTGCAGGCACTAGTCACGCGACCGAATAGAGGAGCTAGCTGAAGCTGAGGATTAAACCCTAGCCACCCTGTGCCATCCTGAAGGAGGCTCGCGGAAACTAGCCGGTGTTCGCCCGAACGCATTCGCAACGGAGGGTTCGTTCATGCTGCCGACGGGGGCTTGCTGGCCACTCAGGGAGTTAACCGATGAAATTTTCCCTTCGTGCTTTCCTCAGCGCAATCGTTGTCGTCGGCATTGCCGTAGCCGGTCTGTCCTATGCTTATTGGGACCAAACGGTTCAGATCGGGTCGACGGCGATAAATTATGTGCGCTATTGGTCGGCTCCCGCCGGGACCCTTGAAACGGAAGTCGCCCCGACCGGAGCGGCGGCGCAGCCATCAGCCTCGACGGCTTCGGCAGCGCCGCAGGCTGCTCCTGGCGGAACTGAGGGCGACTGGCCAAGCTACAACAAGACGCTCACCTCGAACCGTTTCTCGCAGCTAAGTCAGATCAACAGAACAAACGCCGAGAAGCTCAAAGTTCTCTGCACTTATGATACCAGGCAATATACCAGCTTCAATTCCGGGCTGTTGGAGGTGAACGGCGCGCTGATCTTCGTGACCGCGTTCGACATCTTCTCCATCGATCCTTCGACATGCCGCGAGAACTGGCGCACGCATGAGGATTATGTTCCGGCGACGCCCCAGGAGGTCAATCGCGGCGCGGCGTATCTAGACGGCATGCTTTTCCGCGGCACCCAAGACGCCCGTGTCCTCGCCTACGATTTCAAGACGGGCAAACGTATCTGGGAAACCGTGATCGGGGACCCGAAGAAGGGCGAGAGCGCCCCGGCGGCTCCGATCGCCTGGAACGGTTTGGTTTTCATCGGCAACGCAGGAGGCGACATCAAGGGAGTGAAGGGGCGCATGTATGCGCTTGACGCCAAAACCGGCAAGATCGTTTGGGAGTTCTACCTCGTGCCCAAGGCTGAAGGCGATCCGACGCGCGGACCGCTCGGTGCTTCACCCCTCAATGCGTCGACTTGGGGCAACTCGGAAGGCGTGCCGATAACCGGCGGTGCGACCTGGACTTCATACACCTTGGACCCGGATACCGGCTTGTTGTATGTGCCGGGCGGGAACCCCGCACCTGATTTTGCAACCGACGTGCGTGAAGGGTCGAACCTTTATTCCGGCTCGGTCGTCGTTCTCGACGCGATGACCGGGGCTTACAAGAACCACTTCAAGATCGTGCCGAAAGACTGGCACGATTGGGACGTTTCCGGCGCTCCAGCCATTATCAAGACCGCAGGCGGCAAGAAGGTTCTGTCGGTCGCCCCGAAGGACGGCCACCTTTACGGCTTCGATCTCGACACCAATGCCTTGCTCTACAGGCTGCCGGTCACCCGGATGGAGAACGAGGATGCGCCGTTTGTGGTGGGCAAGCCCGTCCACTTTTGTCCCGGCTCGACTGGCGGCGCCGAGTGGAACGGTCCCGCTTACGATCCCCAGTTGAACCTCCTGTTCATCGGCGAGATCGAATGGTGCACCACCGTTACGCTTATGCCGACCGAGAAAATCGCCAGCGTGCCGCCCGGCAAACCGTGGTCCGGCGAAGCATCGATCAACCCGTTCTACACGTGGGGTAAGTCGGACCCGGCTTTCGACTGGGCAGGTTGGACCTACGCCGTTGACGCCGACACTGGCGCTTGGAGATGGAGAGCAAAGACGAATTATCCCATTCAAAGCGGCACGACGCCGACGGCGGGCGGCATCGTTTTCTTTGGGGACATGGGCGGAAATTTCTACGTGCTTGACACAGCAAACGGGCGCAAATTGTGGGGCCAAAAAATCGGCGGCGCGATTGGCGGCGGCGTCGTTACCTATTCAGTCAATGGGACGCAAAAGATCGCGGTGGCAAAAGGTCTCACAGAAATTCTGTGGCCAACCGAAATCACAACTGCCAAGGTATCAATACTTGGGTTGGAGTAAAAGCATCGCCAACCGCCTCACGGCGTGATGACCGCCGCGCTTTCCAGCCTGCCCTCGCGAAGCTCGTCGAGTGCTTGGACAAGTTCCAACTCGGAAAGAGAGGCCAATCAAGTGCAGCATAGGCGGAGGCCGTTGTTGTTCAAGGCAGCTTGTCCACCAAGCATCCAGCGGATCTGGCGCTTGAGCAACGTTTGCCTGCGGCCCCGACCACACGCGCCTTTGTCGATGCCGGCGGCCTGATGTCATACGGAGCCGACGGCCCCGCCTTGCTTCGTCTTAGCGCCAGGTTCGTGCATAGGGTATTACAGAGCGGGCAGCCGAATGACTTACCCATAAAGCAGCCCACGAAGTTCGAGCTGGCTGTTAACCTGAAGAGTGCAAAGCAGATAGGTCAGTATTCCAGAAGCATTCTTAGCTCGCGCTGACGCACTCCTCAAATGACCAAGGGCGATTTCGCTATTTTGCGCCGACGAGGTGATCGAATGGTGATGCCATTTGCTGCGGTGCATGAGTCTCCTAATGTGCAGGTTTTCGGATGCCGGGATGCCGAGACCATCCTCACGCTCGGAGAGCCGGCGTCCGAAAAGCGCCAAGGCAGGAAATCGCGGGATGTGGGGCACCGACGGTGCAGCGGGCGCTATGGGGATTTGACGCCGGCGTCAGTGTTGGGGAAGTTGAGCCGACGCTGGCGATCGGATCGCTTTAGCTGGAATGCTGGGCGGGCGTGCTGGCGCGAACAAGCGGATCGCACGTTGCTCGACAGGATTTTCGGTGCGATCACGGGCCAGTCTTGCTGATCGGCGCAAGCCGGTGTGCTGCCGGGCGAGAGCCGGCCAGAATGGCGCGCTTCGGTGCGGTGCTGGATCAGCGATGACGGCATCATGAGGTGTCGATTCTGATCGCGGCCGGCGCGGGCGTGGGTCGGTGCTTTGGCTCGCTGCCGCGCGCGAAGATCTCGATGATGAGCATGCGCCCGCCGCAGCAGGGGCATGGTCGCGTCAACATGCAGGGTTCGTCGGCCGCTTGGGCCTCTGAGGTATCCTGCTGTTCGGAGCGGACCGGCACGGCGAGCAGCTCGCGCGCCCGCGCGATGTTGGCGGCGCGGCTGCCACTGGCCAGCAGTCCGTAGTGCCGGATGCGGTGGAAGCCCCCGGGCAGCACGTGCATCAGGAAGCGTCGGATGAACTCGTGGGTCGACAGCGTCATGGTCTGATAGCGGCCAGGCCCCTCGATCCGGTAATTCTTCCACCGGAAGGTGACGCCGGTGTGGTCGGCCGCGATCAGGCGGCGATTGGAGATGGCGACCCGGTGGGTGTAGCGCGATAGATAGGCGAGCACGGCCCTGGGGCCGCCGAACGGCCGCTTGGCATAGACCACCCAATCGATCTTGCGCAGCGGTGCCAGATACGCCTTGAAGGCTCTGATGTTATCGAGGCGGGCGTGGACGCCGAAAAACTTCAGACGTCCGGCCCGGTGGGCGGCGACGAGCTTGGCCAGGAACAATCCCCGGAACAGGCACGAGAGAACCTTCACGGGCAGGATAAAGTCTGTCCTGCACGGTACCCACCGCGTGCCATCAATGGAGATGCCGCCGCCCGGCACGATCATGTGGATATGGGGATGATGCGTCAGCGCCGAGCCCCAGGTGTGAAGCACCGAGGTGATGCCGATGCGGGCGCCGAGGTGCTCGGGATCGGCGGCGATGGTAGTTATGGTCTCGGCCGAGGTCGTGAACAGGATGTCGTAGATCACGGCCTTGTTCTGATAGGCGATGTCCGCGATGGCGGCCGGCAGCGTGAACACCACATGAAAGTACGGCACCGGCAGCAGATCGGCCTCGCGCGCGGCGAGCCATTCCTTGGCGGCCGTGCCCTGACACTTCGGACAATGGCGACTACGACAGCTGTTGTAGGCGATGACGGTGTGCGGGCAATCTTCGCAGCGCGCCACATGGCCGCCGAGCGCCGCCGTGCGGCAGCGCTCAATGGCCGACATCACCTTCATCTGGTCGAGGCTGACGTGACCGACATTGGCACGACGCCACGCCGCTCCGTGGTCGCGGAAGATATCCGCGACCTCCAGCACCGGGCGAGACATGACCGCGGGCCGTTACGTCGGCGGCTGGTCTTTCCTGTTCTTCTTGGGCTTCTTGCAAGGCTGCGACAGCAGGTCGAGCGGGCTCTTGATGCCAGCGATCATGCCGGTGGCGACGCGGGCGTAGCGCGCCGTCGTGTCCAATTTGTCGTGCCCCAGCAGCGCCTGGATAACGCGAATATCGGTGCCACGTTCAAGTAGGTGGGTGGCAAAGGAGTGTCGAAGCGCATGGAGCGTTACGCCCTTGCGGATTCCGGCAGCATCGGCCGCCTCATGGAACAGTCGGTTGAGTTGGCGGGTTGTCATCGGCTTACCGGGCCTTTGGCCTGGAAACAGCCAGCGCTCCTCCACGGGAGTTGTGGAATTGAAACCTCGCCGGCGCGTCTTCCACCATTGCCGCAGCAGCTCGAGCGTGTCGGGCGACAGCATGACATTGCGGTCCTTGCGGCTCTTGGACTGCTCGACCCGAATGATCTTCTGCGCGCTGTCGATGTGCTTGACCTTTAGCCTGACCACCTCGCCGGCGCGCAGGCCGCAGCCATAGCCGAGACCAAGCAGCACGCGCACCTTGAGGCTGCTCGCGACCGCCAGCAGGCGCCGGGTCTCGTCCGGGCTCATCACCAGCGGAATCTTCTGCGGCTCACGGAGGTGATAAATCTCGGCCGCAAGATCCAGTCGCCGCAACGTCACGCGAAACAAGAACCGCAGCCCGGTCATGATGCGGTTGCGATTGCAGATGCTCGCGCCCGTCTCGGAAAGATGCAGTTGAAACCGGCGGATATCCTCCGCCGTGGCCGTGTCCGGGGACCGCTTGAGAAATGCAGCGAACCGCTTGCAGCTGTGAATATGGCCCCTCTGCGTCCCCGCACAGAGCTTGCGTGCATTCATGTCCTCGATCATGCGCTGGCGCAACGGGCTGACCGTAACCGTACTCATGGGCAACTCCTGTCTTGGATGAGGTTGACGACACCTCGATCCTCAAGACAGGCCGACAGGCCCGCTATCGACGATCTCTCATTTGGTCACCGCGCCCTCGGGTAGGCCCCCGCTTCAGCGGGCTATCGCGCAGCGATTTAGTGCTTTGGCACAAAGCAGATGTGTTGAAGGCCAACCCGGATGTCCGCTTCCGAGAGGATATTGTTGCAAAAGTCGAAAATCAAACGATGCCGAAAATCTCGCGAACGCAGATTTTTAGACGCCTCCGCTGTTGCAAGGCTCTGTAGCGCCGATGCGTAGGTCCGTGGTCAGTTTTGTGCAAAGCGATGAGGTCCCTCACATCGCCACATACGAAACGCATTAGCGGTCCTCGGAGATTTCATTCATCACCCAAAAAAGACTTTTGCAACAATATCGAGAGTGATGCGGACATCGCCAAGTCCATGGGCGTTTTATGAGTACAGGACTTTGTCTGCTTATCGGGCAAGACCGGAGGTTGCCGGCCGACGGCTAAGCCGACGCGCTTGACCGAGATCGTCGGCGCTCGATCGGTCGTTGAAACTCATGCAAGTCATGTATGCGGCGCGCTTCGATGTGGCGAGGAGACGCTGCCATGCGTGGCTGCACCTTGCGCGGCACGTTTTATAGATCAAGCGGAGCGAGGCGAGCGTGTAGCTGTCGGGGACGCAGCCAAGCGCCTTGATGACGGCGGGATAGATTTCGGCAGTTGTGAATGTATTGTCGGCTGCGACGTGTGCGAAGCGTACAAGCGCGTGCATCAGTGCAAGTTGCCGAGGATGATCGAGCTTGAGGCCAGGAATGCGCTTTCCGGTCGATGTGATGGTCGGCTCCGCGAGCTTTCGCAACTGACCGCGATCAACGAAGGTTTCCAGAATGTCTTGCTGGACGTTGAGGTAGTTATCGTTGATCTCCGACAGAGATTTTTGGAGAGCAGGCAGATTTTCGACGGCTTTGTTGACGCCGTAATCGTTGACGTTGTTGCTCGCGGCCTCGGTCCGCAGGATGATGTGATCACGAACGTATTGCTTGATGAAGCCGTTGCGATAGTGGCTGCGAACCACCGGATTTGGAAGGTTCATGTCTTCGATCTCGGTTTGCAGCTTGCCCCGATATTGCTTGGTGACCTTGCGACCGAAGATCACGGTGATCTTATTCGGCTGACCGATTGTTCGATTGGCATCGAGTAGGCGTTGGCCAAGATTATCCAGTGCCGCGCGGCGATGGAAGATGAGGTTGTCGCAATATTCGACTTGCGAGAAGAACAGCCGGTGCTGGCAGCCGGCGTGCTCGCGTTCTCTTGCGGTGAAGAAGGGCGTGAGGTGCGCCAGCCATTTTTGACCGCAGGTCACCAGATCCCGAGGGGTGAGCGAGTTGGCGAGCTCTTGCAAGCGATCAGGAACTGCGCATTTCAAGAAGGCATTGGCGGCTTGCTTAAATCCGATGCCGTGCTGGCGCATGCGGTTGGCCAGCCAATGGTGCTGATTGAGACAGATACGGGCGGAGAATGGAAGGTACGGGCAGACCCGCACGAACATCCGTCCCCAATTCCGGTCATTGATGTAAAAGTTGTATTGAATGACCCAGCGCTGCGCGAACTGGAGGTGCCATCGGTTTGCGACCTTGTCGCCGATGGCAATCATTTCGTCCGACGGCCCTTCGGCGCTTCGACCATCGGCGATTGCGCTTCTCGGCCCGCTCCGTCACCTCAGCGTTGAGAACGTCGATCGGCGATGCCGCGCTGAAGGTGATAATCCGGGTCACCGGTATGTATAGCTGGCGCATAGGTCGCAGGCGCAAGGATGCGCCCTTACTGGACCCATAAACTTATTGGCATGTGACGCAGGCTGTGATTCACGGCTTCTCAAAGGAAGCCGTGATAACTCGGGATCAGTTTGGCTGACTAATGCGCAGTTCTCGCGGATCGAGCCGCATCTCCCGACAGATACGCGTGGCAAGCCGCGAGTCGACGGCAGCTGCTGGTTATATGTCCGAGCCCTGACGTGACGTGCAGCTATACTGACCAAGCCTTCTCTCTCGTATACTGGCGGCAGGTTTTGTCCCGAGTGAGGAAATCGATGCGATTTACGATAGAACGCGCGCGAACGATGGCGCGGCGAACCTTGATGGCCGTTGGAGCCAGTGATGCGGTCGCGACATCATTGGCGAACGCGACCATCGCTGCGGAGCTAGCCGGGCGTCGTTCAGTAGGGTTCGCACACCTTCTGGACTATTTGGATGGCATTGCGGCAGGGCGGATCGCGGGCTCGGCCAAACCTGACATCAGCTTTCCGACCCCAGCAGCCATCCGGATTGACGCCAGAGGAGGCATTGCCCAGCTTGGCTTCGATCTTGCGTTCGATGAGCTGCAGGCACGCGCAGGCATCTATGGCATTGCGCTCCTTTCGCAGGCGAATAGCTATACTGTGGGTGAACTGGGCTACTATACACGGCGCCTCGCTGGGGTGGGATTGCTAGCACTTGCCGCTTCCAATGGACCGGCCCTTGTGGCTGTGGGCGGAAGCCACCAGGCGGTCTACGGCACCAATCCGCTGTCCTTTGCCGCTCCCGTCGAAAACGGCCCACCCTTGCTCATCGACCAGGCATCGAGCGCGACGGCATTTGTCAATGTCAGGCGAGCGGCGGAGATGGGCGAGACGATTCCCGGTGGTTGGGCCGTTGATTCGGAAGGCCGACCCACCACCGATTCGCGCGAGGCCCTCAAGGGGGCGCTTCTCGCATTTGGCGGCGAGCGCGGAGCCAATATCGCGCTAATGGTGGAAACTCTCGCAGCAGGGGTTACCGGCGCGAACTGGTCGCTCGATGCGCCGTCTTTCGCAGACGGTAGCCAATCACCTGGCGTCGGACTTTTAATTATTGCACTGAAACCGGATATCCTGACTCCAAACTTTTCAACCCGATTGGCATCGCAGATGGAGTGCCTGTCAGCGAAGGGCGTTTATATTCCGGGCAGAAATCGGACTGATCACGAAATAGAGCTGCCTCAGTCGCTCGTGGATGCTATTGAACGATACAATAAAGCTTAAAATTAAAGCTTATAATTCGATAGGACTCGGACCCGTCGCAACCCGCTACGATCGGCACGCCGTCAACTTTCTCGCGGTCGTCTGCATCGCCGCGACCGTCAGTTACTGGTGATGAGTCCGAGCCCAAATTAGGGCGTGTACTCGTAAAATCGGATCATCAGTCTCGCTGGAAGCGGACATTGCATCGGCGCCAAGCTGCGCATTCGTCGTTTACGATCCCGTGAAGTAGTATTCGGTGGAACTTAGGCGTGGGGAAACCGCCATGGGCATAAAAAATTATACCGCTGCTGCCACGACGGCTCTCGCTCTCGGACTCTTGTTCGCGCCGCCGGTTTCCATCACCATCGATGCGATCATCAACACGGACGCGTTGCCCGTCGCCGTCGGCGGGCTCAGCTTCATGTCCCCCGCGATGGCCGAGTCGGCCGCACTCACGAAAAAGCAATCGGATGCACTCAATGCGTACAGCAACGCACTAAACGCCTTTGAGTCGATCCTGGGCCAGCGGCGCGCACAAATCAATTCGAAACAACGGCTGCCGAACCTGCCGGGACAAGCACTCTACCTGGCACGCATCAACATGATGAGCGCATACAAAGACCTCACCGACGCGCTTCCGTCCAGGATCGGACGGCCCAATAAATTCGGGATCCCTCCGGCGTACTTTGACGCCGACAAAGAGCCGCTGCTCGATGAGTACAGGAAACTTTTCGACCTCATGGAGGCGCCGCCCGTCAACGCGCAAAAATCAGATACACCATTCAAGGACGTTGTCCATTTGGGAATGGCTATTGCGCGAGCCAGGGGGCTTGATGCGACGAATGCCGAGGCGGCCGGTCGTATCAGCCTGGGGCTGTTTTTTGCCGAGACAAATGGCAATCAGAACGTCGGGAACGCGCGCTCGAACAGATACAAGGGAAGTCTGCAAACGGGCCCATCCGAAGATCAAAATGGCCGAAGGAAGTGGGCAGCGATAAAGACGTCGATAGCAGCCTTTGATCCCGCACTGAACCTTCGCGACGACAAGGAAGAGGCACGGGTTGGCAATGGGGATCATCGGTTCAACCACTGGACCGCCGTGCGAGATGCACTCATGAACGCGCACGCGGATATTTTCGCGCAAGTACCGGCGATCGTAAAAACACTGCCGAATCCGATCGACCAGATGAAATTCTTTGAACTCATCCAGATTATCCCCACTCCGACCAGGTCCGCACTCAGGTCAGGCAACCTGCTCAACTATAGAATTTCCGACCCGACGATCATGGGATATCTGCGAAACAACAGCATCTTCGCGTTTGGACAGGCCGACAGGGCAAGAACATCTGCCACCTTCCGCGAAATTCTTGATGCGATGTGGCTCTTCAATGACAAGTTTGAACGAGCGCTTTCGCGATTCGACGAGATCAAGGCGCGGCAAAAGGGTTGAGGTCAGCAGGTTGGAATCCGATGCGAGGTGGGGCCGTCATCGCCCTATCAGAGCGGACCGAGGATGGCCCATCGGGGATCACAGAATTCCTTCACGGCCGCCGTGACGCCACTGCTGATCATTTCCCGCCGTTCAGGCGAACTCATCTTGAGCTCTTCGTCCCGGTTGATGATCGAGCCCGCCTCCAGCAGGACGGCAGCCATCCGGGTCTTTCTCAGCACGATGAGCTTATCGTAGCTATAGACGCCGGTTTCCTTGTTCAGCAGCGGGTGTTGGTACCGACCCATGATGGCCTGGGTATATTGCTGGGCATATTGCAGGCCCTCGGCCTTCATTTCCTTGCCGACCAATTCGGCGAACAAGAGGCTTGTCTCGAAGTCCGGATTGTTGCGGGAGACGAAGACGGAATAGCCGCTGAAGCGGTCGCTGAAATGGCTTTTCTTGCCCTCGAATTCCCAGTTCTCGAGGAATGAGTCGGGCACGGCGTCATGGTGGATCGACAGGAAGAGATCCGCTTGCAGATTGTTGGCGGCGGCGACTCGCTTGACGAGGCTGGGCCTGGCCTTGCCCTCGGTCAAGAGCAACCTGGTCTCAGCAAAGCCTTCGGCCTTCAATTTCTCCTCGATCAGCCGCGCCAGGCGCAGATTGAAGACGAACTCGGCGACGTTGCGGGCGCTGATCGCGCCTTCAGATTCGGCGGTATGTCCCACGTCCAGGACGATCCGGAATTTCGAGGGATGGCAAACCGGTTTCAAAGCGGAAGGGTTCAAGGCGACCGGCCCCAGGGCCGCAAGCTTTACGGTATGGCGCTTTGGCGAGGTGGCGTGCTTTGAAGAGCTTTTGAAGTTATGCGACCTCTGGCCGGCATCGCTGCCCCCAATCGGCAGAAGCACCATCGCGGCCATCGCGGCGATGATGATGCGGCGGCGGCGCCACAATCCCTCAGCGATACCGCCGAAAATACCAATACACTCGCGGCGCTTCATGCTCGCACCCTCCGCAAGGCCATCATAGCAGCTCAAATAGCGATACCGAAAGAGGTGACGTTGGTTCCGGGGTCAAAAGCGACGGTTTGGCGATGTCCACATTTCCGCCGTACTCCCGAAAGCCGATATGCATCGTAAGGTTCGGCATGTCTCAGAGGTGCCATAATCGGACTCATGCGCCGTAGCAAACAGCATCCCTATTCGATCACTTTGTCAGCTAGTGCCATGGTGAGGTCGAGCGCCTAGGCGGTCTTGATCACGAACTCGAATTTGATCGGTTGGTCACGCAGTATTCGTCGTGGATGCCGAGCTGAGTCCAAAGCGGGTTGTCACTTCATCAGCTCCTTCGCCACCGCGGCAAAGGCCGGAAGCGTGACAGGATCATTGGCGCCATTGGCAGCGTATGGGTGCGAGGCGTAGCGCACGATCACCATCTCCGCCTTCGGATCGATGTAGATCGCCTGCCCGTAGATGCCGCGCGCCTCGAACGCGCCGTTCTCATTGCCGGTTTGCCACCACATGTCGCGATAGGACCAGCCGGGCAGGGTCTTGTAGCCGGCCTTGGCAAATTTCTCCTTGTCGCCGCTCTTTTCGATGTCGGCGACGGCTTCCGCCGGGACAATCTGCTGACCGTTGAAGCGACCCTTGTTGCGGATCGCTTCACCGAAGCGGGCGAGATCGCGCAGCGTGGTGTTGAGCCCACCGCCTCCGCCCTCTGTGCCGATGCTGTCAACCATGAAATATGCGTCACTCTCGGCACCGAGCTTCTGCCAGATCTGCTGCGACAAGAGGTCTGCCATCGACTGGCCAGATGCGCGCTTGACAATCCACGCCAGCACCTCGGCGTTCGAGGTCTTGTAGGCGAAGGCGGCGCCGTGCTCGCCCTCTTTCGGCAAAGTCACGAGGAATTCGAAGAACGTCTTCGGCCCGGTGTAACCCGGCGGCTGCGGCACCATCCCGCCCGCCCGCGCATAGTCGAACACCTCGGCCTTGGGGTCGGTGTAATTCTCCGAATATTTGACGCCGATGGTCATATCCATCACCTGCCGCACGGTGGCGTCGCCGTACGCAGAGTCTTTCAGCTCCGGCACGTATTTGATAACCAGCGCCTCGGGATCGAGCTTGCCTTGAGCTGCGAGCGTCGCCGCCAGCGTGCCGACGAACGACTTGGTGACCGAGAAGGCGATGTGCGGCCGGAACGCGTCGCCCGCGCCGAAATATTTCTCGTAGACGATCTGGCCCTTGTGCAGCACCAAGAGGCCGTCGGCGTAGGTCAGCGCCGGTACGTCGCCGAAGGTGATCTGCTTGCCGTCCAGAGTGGTGACGGGAATCTTGTCAAGGTCGCGCTCGGCGCGTGGCAGTTTTGCGACCGGACCTTCGCCGCGCCACACATTCGCCGTCGGCCCCAGTTCGCGCATATGGCTGAACGCCCAGCGGGTGCCCGGGAATTTGCCGCTCGATCCGTCGTTGAAGCGCACGGTCTTGTCCGCCGGCGGAGGAAAGCCTTGCATCACGCTGTTGGCGACGGGATCGGACTGCGCCGCGCTTGGCAGTTTCGGCGCATCCTCGGCGCGGACGCCATGCGCAAAGGTTGTGAGCGCGAGCGCGAACAGGCTGGCACCAGCGAACACGGACGCGCGGCGCGCGCTGAAACGGATCATGGCGTTTCCTCGTATCGTTTGTGTGCCGTTGCCACGATGGCGGTCCGGCCGAACTCCGTATACGCCGAGCAGCCTAGCGAAAGCCATGCCGGATGGGGAAGGCTCGATTGAGCCACCTGCGAGGTTATTTTCGAACCTCGCGGCCTTGCGTGACACCGGCAGTCCACTGGTTCCCTGCAACTGACAGACCTGGTGTCCGTTGTGGGCCCACTTCCGGACATCCTCCAGCTGCCATCTGAAGAAAATTTCGCCTCATCAGGCTCCCGACGGTAGCGACGCCTCGCGGCCGGAAGTCGCACCCAGAACAGCTCTGATACCCGGCACCCGACCCGCCATATGCGCAACCGCAAAAGCTGCGACCGTCCCCAGCAGAGACACGACCGTAAACTTGGCGAACGCGATCAGTAAAACGTCCGTCATTGCGGCTTGCAGCGCGACGACGATTGCAGGGTGTAGGATATACGCGCCGAAGCTCGCCGCAGCCATCCACTCAAGCAGGCGATTGGAACGATGGAACAGTTCACGGAAGGCGATGATGAGTCCAACAGAAAGCCGACGGCGATGACCGTCTCCCAACTGCTCCGGATCAATGACGGCAGGCCGCTCCCGCCGATTGCCATCAGTTCCGACCATTGTCCGAACGCGTAAGCAACGTAAATGCCGCCGGACGCGATCCCACCGACGGCGAGCCAGATCAACCCGGCGGCCATGGGCATTCTGCGGAACCAGTCGCCGCGATACGCAATGACGCCGGCAGCGAAGAACGCCACGTATTGCGGCAGATGCGCGGGCTCGGCAGGCATGATCCAAAGGAACGGCACCCATTTATCGACCGGGTACCAGATGCGCACAAGCCATGTGATCAGCGCAAGCGCCACTATGAAGGAAGCAATGCCAGCGTGACTGGCCAAAGGCACTTTCCTCATAGCGACTTCGAACAATCCAGAAATTTGGCGCAAAGCCGTGTAGGCAAAGCAATACAGCAACAGATGCGCGACGAACCACAAATGCAGATAGATCGGCTGCCAGCCTCGCTGATAAAGGCCTTCGAAGAATTGCAGCGGTGCCGGCATTCCTGCAAGCAGGTAAACCAACGGCAGGTGCAGCAGCAACACAAGGCTTGCGAGGGGAATGCCGATACGCAGCCATCGCCCCCTGAGAAAACGGCGCGCCCCTTTCCGATCATAGGACGGCGGCACGAAATATCCGGCGAGGAGAAACATCAATCCCATGCCAAACGCCGCATTTGCGGTATAGAACGGAGTGAACCAGCCGCTTTGCGCGCGATCATGCACGGGCCAAAAACCACCAGTCGGCCCGTAGGCTTGAGCGGCGTGATGGATGATGACAAAAACGATGGCTGCAACACGCAGCGCGTCGATGAAGACCAGCCGCTTCTCCTCGGGGTCGTGCGGCGAATTAGCTTGCGAAGCCATGCTGAGCCTCTGAGCCTGGAATGAAGGTGCATTTACTCTGCCGGCCGGCCGAAAACACGTTGATGCACGTCAAGCTTTGAGATCAACCCGGTGCGATCCACGCCGCCCGCGTGTTCGCTCGTGCCCCTTTTCTGTCCACCCGCCCTGAGAGCCCCAGGGGGCAGCCGCAAGATGGCGCCAGGTTGCTCTGCCTACCTGATGTCGGCAGCGGGCCTCATTAGCCCATCACGCCGCATGCAAGTACCCGGTGACGTCCCCGCGAAGGCGGTGCGTTCGCCGGTACGACGTTTTGATGGTTTACCCGTTGGCGCCCAGCATCACATCCAGTGCGCCGTTGACGATCGCTTCCAATTCCTTGCGCGGCACGCGGGCGCGGGCGCGGATCGCGATGGTGTGGATGGTGGCCGAGGCGAGATGCCCGAGCACGATCGGGTCGGCGGTCTTCGGCAGTTCGCCTTTCTCTTTGGCGAGGCGGAAGCACGCCGCAAACGCCTTGTCGAGTTCGACAAATCCCTCCAGCGCCATGGCGCGGATTTCCGGATCGGCGACCGCCTCGGACGCCGCCGTCATCACCGTGAAGCATCCGCGCGGGGATTCGCCGCCGAGATAGATGTCGAGCGCGACCGCATAGATGCGCTGCAGCCGCGTTCGGATCGGCAATTCGTCGCGGAAGATTTCGGCCATCGCGGCGCGCGCGTCGTCGCGATAGCGCTGGTAGCTCTTGATGTAGAGCTCGCGTTTGTCGCCGAAGGCGCCATACAGGCTCGGCCGGTTCATGCCGGTGGCGGCGCTGAGATCGTCCAGCGACGTCGCCGCGAAACCATCTTTCCGAAACAGATCGAGCGCCTTGCCGAGCGCGACGTCAGGCTGATAGGCGCGCGGCCGCCCGCGGCGTTTCGGTTCGGCCGGAGCCTCGGTTTTGCCTCCGGATGGCGGCCTGCCGTTGTTTTGTACCATTTCGCAAATAATTCCTTGACGCCAATTATATTATGCGGAACAGTATAAAAATCAACAGCGGCTCGGGAACCGGGCCCAACCGCCAAGGAGGCACCCATGGACCTGTATTTCTCGCCGCTCGCCTGCTCGATGGCGACACGGATAGCGCTGTATGAGGCCGGCGCACCGGCCAACTATCTCGAGATCGATCCGAAGACCAAGGTGGTGCTGAAGGACGGTTCGGATTTCGTTTCGGTCAATCCGCTCGGGCTGGTGCCGACGCTGCGCACCGACGACGGGCTGGTGCTGACCGAGAACGCCGCGATCCTGCAATACGTCGCCGATCATTTTCCGCAGGCCGGCATCGCGACCGGCCCCGGCATCGAACGCAGCCGCCTTCACCAATGGCTGTGCTTCATCGGCACCGAGCTGCACAAGGGATTGTTCGTGCCGCTGCTCGACAAGAAGGCGCCGCCAGAGGCGAAGGCTTACGTGCTGGAAAAGAACCTGTCGCGGCTCGATTATCTCGAGAACTACCTCAGGGGTCGCGATTATCTGCTCGACCATTTCAGCGTCGCGGATGCCTATCTGGTCACGGTGATCAACTGGACCATGGCGACGCCGCCGATTGACCTCGCGAAGTGGCCTGTCCTGAAAGCCTATTACGAACGCTTGCGCGCGCGGCCTTCGATCGCGAAGGCGGTCGCGGAAGAATTCGAGCTCTACAAGGCCGAACTCGCGCGGCACAAGGCGGCGGCGTAGGCATCTCCTTCTCCCCGCTTGCGGGGAGAAGGCCGGGATGAGGGGGACTCTCCGCATTCTCGCTCGCGGAGAGTCCCCCTCACCCGGATCGCATCCTTGATGCGATCCGACCTCTCCCCGCGCGCGGGGAGAGGCGACACCGGTGTCCTTTGACGCTTCGGTGCAAATCATCCCGCGCTAAAACGGACTCTCGCCCAATTCCGGCACATCGGCCGGCCGCGGGCCCGGCGCTGGCCAGTGGAAGCGGCGGTCTTTTTCGGCAATCGCGATATCGTTGATAGAAGCTTCGCGCCGGCGCATCAGGCCGTGCTCATCGAACTCCCATTGCTCGTTGCCGTAAGAGCGATACCAGTTTCCGGCGTCGTCGTGCCATTCATATTGAAAGCGGACCGCAATGCGATTGCCGTCGAACGCCCAGAGATCCTTGATCAGGCGATAGTCTTTTTCCTTCTCCCATTTGCGGGTGAGGAAAGCGACGATCGCCGGCCGCCCCTGAAATACCTCGGAGCGGTTACGCCAGCGGCTGTCCTCGGTATAGGCCAGCGCCACGCGTTCGGGATCGCGGGAATTCCAGGCGTCTTCGGCCATGCGGGCCTTTTGCGCGGCGGTCTCTTTTGTGAATGGCGGAAGCGGCGGACGTGACATGGCGACCTCGGCTGTTGCTTCAGGCCGCAAATCCTATCGCCGCCGCCGCCCAAGTCGATAGCCGTTCGCCTATCAGCCGATAATCAAAGCAGATCGGCCTTCATCAATACCCGCAGCGCTTTCGGGATCGGCCGTGCCCGTCCCTCGCTGATGAAGGCGACGCGCACCCCGGCCTTCACCAGCACCTCCTCGCCGCGCCGCACCTCCTGCGCCAGCGTGATCGAGGCGCCCTTCACCGCCATCGGCCACGTCACGACGTCGAGCACGTCGTCCATCCGCGCGGGCCTCAGGTAGTCGATTTCCATCGAGCGCACGACGAAGGCAAAGCCCGGCGTTTCCGCCTGCGCTTCCGCGAACAGCGCATGCTGCTCGGCGCCCATCAAGCGCAGATGATTGGTGCGTCCGCGCTCCATGAAGCGCAGATAATTGGCGTGATAGACGATGCCGGAAAAATCCGGGACAGCATTATCGCATTATAATCAAGCCGTCGTTTCGCTCGGAAGATGGTCAGGTTCCATCGCCAGTCGCAGTGCTTTTGGGATGCGCTGAGCCTTGCCGCCGGAGACAAATGCGACCCGTACGTTGGCCTCGACGAGAAGGTCGTTACCGCGCCTGCATTGCTGCAGTAGCTTGATGGACGCGCCTTTTATTTCTGTGGGTGTGGTGATGACTTCCAGTACATCGTCCATGAACGCTGGTTTGAAGAAATCGATTGCCATTGAGCGCACCACGAACGCGAAGCCCGGCGCTTCGTCCTTGGCGTCCTCAAACAGAACGCGATGATCGGCCCCAAGCAGGCGCAGGAAGTTCGTCCTGCCGCGTTCCATGAAACGCAAATAGTTGGCATGGTAAGTGACACCCGAAAAGTCGGTATCTTCATAATAGATGCGGACAGCCATGTGATGGCGTCCGGCACGGATTTCGCCGTCTAGATTAGGGTTAGTCACGGTGGTCTTTCTAGTGCTCGTTACATTTCAACCCAAGACGCGGTGTCGGCGCTCACTTCGCATTTTAGCTTACCCCGGCCCGCAACGCCCGGCAATTATTATGCGTTGCACCCCTGCCGCTTTAGCGGCGTACTAGAAAACAGAAAATGATTATTGAAAAAGAGAAGCCCGGCTGCATCGAGTCGATGTACACGGCGATTACCAAGACCGGCGACTGGCGAGATAGACTTGCCGTGCAGTATCCGCAAGACACCAGAAACAAGCGGGCGGCAGAGAAGCTGGCAAAGCTTGCCGATCAGACTTCGAGTTTGTCCGACCAATATTGGGAAGTGCTCAAGCCGTTCTATAACGAGCATCCGACGCTTTGGCGCGATTGCTTGAGTAAGGCCACGCGGCAAATCGGTTTTGTTCACAAGACAACTAGCTTTCCGTTCTTCGTTCGTAACGTGATCGCATTTCTGCAGACGGAAAAGGTTTGATCGCAATACAGATGGAAAAAAATAATTCCGCCCCGGTGGCGGTGAAGAAGCCAAACCCTGTTGGTGAACCAGCCATCCAGCAAATCTTAGCAAAGCATCCGGGCAATCATTTTATTGACCTTTGCAACATCGCTAACGAAATAGGCGTTGTCCGTTCTGTGTCTGGATTGTCGGACGATCGAGCACGCGAAATAGTCTTGGACGAATTCAACCGGCGCAAGATCGATGGTATTCATTGGTCTAGTGTGCACGGCGCATTCTTGAATGCTCTCGGTTGTGTAACCACGCTGACCGACATCAAGGAGAAATATCGGCCACCGGTGGCGGCCAACGACAACGAGGACCCCGCCGATTCTCCAACAAGCCAAGACGCCCTGTGCGATCTTACCAACCCCGGTGGCTTCGTAAGTGATCTTATTGACTGGATCGTTTCTTCCGCTAGCCGCCCTTCCCGCGAACTGGCGCTGTCGGCAGTGATACCATTTGTCGGTGCCTTACTTGGCAGACGCTTTGCCAGCCCGACTGACCTGCGAACGAACTTCTACGTCGTCGCACTGGCGGACTCCGGCTACGGCAAAGATCACGCCCGGACTCAGTTGAAGCGGCTGATTACGGCAGCCGGTCTGGATAGGTTCTCTGGCCCTAACCGGTTCATGTCGGCTACCGCGTTGCGTAATTCTGTTTCTGCCAAGCCGTCTAGCTTGTGCATGGTGGATGAGTTCGGCGGCATGATGCGGCAGATCAACGACCCCCGCGCCGGGATTCACAGCGTGCTCATTCGAAGCGATATGCTGGAAATGTTTACCAGCGCCTCTACCTTCTTCGAGGGCGCGGCTTATGCCAAGGAGTCTCCGCAGAAGATTTCATAATCCGAATCTCTGCATCTACGGCACGTCGACGCCTGACGATTTCTGGGCGTCGGTGAGTTCGTTGAACACCGCAGACGGCTTGCTACCCCGGTTCATGCTGTTCAACGTGACCGGTGCCAAGCCGGAACGCGTAGAACCCGGCCGGAGCGTAGATGACGTACCCAAGGCACTTGTAGAGGCCGTACAGGCGTTGGCCTTGGCTGGCCGTAGCTCGGGCAACCTTGCCCACAACGAGCACGGCAGCATCGCCAGCAAGCCTGTCACGGTCAGGTATTCGGACGATGCCGCAGCCGAATTGGCGAGGTTCGAAGCCGTGGTTGAAAAGACCTCGTCTACGCCCGGAAGTGCGCCGATCCTGAACCGGGCCGTTGAACATGCCATCAAGTTGGCACTGACGGCTTCGGTGGCAGGCAATCACGAGGTAATCAGGGGCGATGCCATGAAGTGGGCGGTGCAGTTGTCCTGGCTATCGACATGCACGATGATCGAAGAGACGGGAGACCGGATTGCCGACAATCAGCGTGAGGCCGATAGAAATCGAATCTTTGGCCACATCAAGCGGGCTGGGAAAGAAGGCATCACCGCTGGCAGAATAGCCGATCGGTGCGGAAGCATCGACAGCAAACGCCGGAACGAGCTTCTGTCCGACATGGTGCTAGCCGAACGGATCGTGTCGATGGTTACGCTTACGAAGGGCAGACCTATGGCGCGGTACTACCCGGCCTGATCTTTCGTCCGATCTTTCATCCGATCGGGGGGGCTTTCGTCGGTAGCCAAAACGGACGAAAGTTTGTAGAAAAAGATGCATGATATCAATATCATATAGTAATATATAATCTTTCATCCGATCATCCTGCCTACTAGGTCGCGTCGATTGTTCGACTACTATGGTACCGGTGAACTGGGTGCTTAACCGACCCCCCAAGATAAAACGGACGAAAGGGATGAAAGTATTTTTGCCACACCTATTGACAATCAACTTGGTTTTGTGGCAGCGGCCTTGACTTCTGTACCGTTTCGTGGTTAGTGGCACCTATTGCTGCGGAGTTGGATTCGACCCCGCTTTTTTTATTGCTGACCGCGTTAGCGGCAACTGGGACTTTCGAAATCATTGGAGGCGTTACTGCCCGCCGTTCGCGGGACGATGAAGCATTGCGACCTGACTAGCCAGAACGGCGGCGGGATATTTTTGAGCATTGAAAGATAACACATTGGGAATGATACGGGATGTGGTCCGCGTGAAGCGGGCCGAAACACATGTACAGCACGATCAAGACACGGGCGAACTAGTCAAGGTCGCCGCCCCACCGCAGATGGACAGTGTCCGCGCACTGGATGGCAGGCGAACCAGCCCCCGCGTCAACTACCGCCCTAACAAGCCGCTACCTGTTGAGACGACGGTCGTTGTCTGTAACGACGGCCCGACGCCACCCGCCGCGAACGACAATAGACCCGCGAATGACAATAAGCCTCTTCCATATCCGCTGAAGGACATGGCCGCCCGCGAAGAGTTGGGCGACAACAAGTACGAAAACCGAAGTAACTGGGAGAATGCCGAACTATTCAGAATCCATCTCGCCATTGCGCTAGGCGAACCGCTGTACGATCCATTCAAGGATGACCCTACGGTGAAGAACCCGCCCGCGCGTTATCTCTACGCTCGACAGGTGGTGACTCTCGCTGAAGATTTTTTGGGTGATGGGTTCAGAGTGCTGAAGCGAGTCATGGTCGATTACTGGAACGCCCAAATGCTTGGTTTCGACCAAGGCCGCAAGGACCGGGGGCAGGCAAGCGCGGCCGGTCAAGCGATGATCTTGGCGGCGCTACGACAACTCACTCGGTTTTATGACAAGCTAGATCGGATTGAACAGAACGGCGAGTCTCCCCGATTTGTCATGCCGATGGTTGGAGCGTTCACGGCCCCACGTCCGGCCGTCTGTCATCCGCAGCGCGGAAAATCGTATCTGAACCAAGCCCCCGGACCCGTGAGGCTGGCCGAACCGTGGGTGTCTACAGCGCCCCTACCTAGCGTGGTACACTGAAATTATGGATTGGGTTTCTAACGCTTTCCGTACTTTCAAACCGTGGGTGTCTACAGCCCCCACCGCCTAGCGTGTTATATTGAAAGTATGGATTGGCGTTTCGACGCTTTCCTACTTTCAATTCTCAAATCGACTTACAGCACCGGGTTCACCCGGTGCTTTTTTTGTCGTTGATTTGCAACGAGCGCACAGCGCTCACAACCGATGAAGGACGCGCCGTTATGATTCCGGCATCTGAACTTGTTCCCCGGGTGGCCGATATCACCGGCCTGCCCTACTCTACTGTCTACGGCGTCAAGCGCCGGTTCGTCGAAACCGGCATCTGGCCATCGTCGCGCGGCGCTCACGTGCCGGACCTAACGGTTCGCCAAGTTGTGCTGATGCTGTTGGTTCTTCTGGCCGATGTTCCGGCCAAGGATGCTGCAGCCACCGCGAACGCTTACTACGCCTTGAAAAATGAAGACGGCGAGAAGCTGGGTGATTGTCTCGTAAGGATTATCGACGGCTTCAAAACCAATTCACCGCTGGCGCAGATTGCGTACAAAAGCCGCCTTGAACTGGATTGCGGCAGGCCGCGTGCGTGCCTCAACCTGCAGTGCACCGATGGCCATGAAGAGATTCTATTTGGTGTCCAACGCGCTCAATGGGAGGATCTGATTGTACGGCGATCAATGACCATCAGCGGCAATTGTCTGTACGATCTTGCAACCGGTCTTCATTACGGCCGCTGGCCAGAGGATTTAGTCATTGCAGCTTAATCCTCTTCAATGGTTTCGACGCAAAGACTACGACCTATCTGACCCGCTATTAGCTTCAATTTTCGGACACGGCCCCACACTATCCGGCGTCAATGTCGGGCCGGAAACCGCGCTCAAGGTTCCTGCCGTGAACGCTGCGGTCCGCGTGATTGCGGAGTTGGTCGCAGCCCTACCGCTGCACCTGTACACCCGGAAAGGCGAAACAAAGGAGCGCGACACCGGCAACCCGCTTTATACATTGCTCCATAGCCAACCCAATAGTTGGACTTCGTCATTCGAGTTCCGCAAGCAAGGTCAGATTGACGTTCTGTTGCATGGCCACGCGTACGGCTTCGTCAACAAGGTCGGTGGTGAACCAAAAGAAATTCTGCGGCTCGCTCCCTCTTCAACGTCGGTGAAGATCGATCCATCCAGCGGCGAGCCAACGTATGAGGTGACACAGGCGGACGGCGGTAAGCGTCCGTATGCTTACGATCAAATCATTCACATTCAAGCGCTGAACGGTGTCGCACCAATCGTGCACTGTAGGGAGGCTATTGCGTTAGCTCTTGCACTTGAAGGCCACGCGGCACGGCTCATGGGCAATTCTGCGCGACCGGGCGGCATTCTAAAGTTCAAGGGCGCGAAGCTTACCGAAACGCAGTTGCAGCGGATCAAGGCACAATGGCAGGCCAGTCATAACGCCGGTACGTCCGGTGGCACGGCGGTCTTCGATAGCGACACGGAATTTCAGCCGCTGACGTTCAACAGCGTTGATATGCAATTTCTTGAGCTAAGAAAATTCCAAATTGAAGAGATTAGCCGCGCCTTTCGCGTTCCACCCCACTTGCTCAGCGAGCTAGGCCGGGCCACGTGGGGCAACGCCAGCGAAATGGGCCAGTCCTTTTTGGATTACTGTTTACTGCCGTGGCTATTGCAGTGGACCGGCGCATTGGAGCGAGCGTTGCTCACGCCAGAGCAACGGAAGACTTCATTCATTGAGTTCGACGCCAACGCTTTAACGCGCGCAAACCTAACGGCCCGTACCGAAAGCTACAGCAAGGCTGTTGGCGGCCCGTGGATGACAGCGAACGAAGCTCGCGCCCTAGAGAACCGACCACCAATTGACGGTGGCGACGTACTGAACGAACCACCGGGAACAGCGGCGAACGATAACAACGCCCCCAAGAAAGAAGCGGCATGACCACTACGAAGGAAACCGGAAACTGTTTCGAATTCGACGTTAAGGCGATTGCCGAAGACGGCACCTTTTCAGGCTATGCGAGTTTGTTCGGCGTGACCGATCTTGGTGGCGACTTGGTTCAGCCGGGCGCGTTCACCAAGAGCCTAAAGAGCAAGCCAGCCGCGAAAGTCAAAATGCTGCGCGGTCACGACACGTCCGAACCAATTGGTGTGTGGACTTCGATCGTCGAAGACTCGCGCGGACTAAAAGCAACCGGACAATTGATCCTCGAAACGACAAAGGGCCGCGAGACGTACGCGCTGCTAAAGGCCGGTGCGCTTGATGGATTATCCATTGGGTACAGGACAAAGAAAGAAAGCTACGATCAAACCAAAAAGGTTCGGCTGCTGAACGAACTTGAACTTCACGAAATTTCCGTGGTGACGTTCCCGATGCTACCTACTGCAACTATTTCCCGCGTTAAGCACGGCTCGGATTTTTCCCGGCTCGTCGACGCGATCAATCGTGCCACTGCGGCACTTCATTAAGGACTACATTTTTGATTACCAATACATTGCGACTTGAGACCAAGAACGAAGACGACGAAACTAAAGCTGTGGAAACCGCGCTCGCTAATATGACAGCGGCGTTCGAAACCAACAAGAAGGCTGCGAACGATAACGAGGCCGCGCTTAAGAAGCGTATTGACGATCTTGAACTTCGTCTCAACCGCCCCGGTGCTCACGCCAACGACAATAAGGAACCGACTGCCGAAGCAAAGGCTTTCGACAAGTTCATTCGACGCGGCCCGGAAGCACTGGGCGAAGAGGCGAAGTCGCTTCGAGTGTCCGACAACACGGCTGGCGGATACCTGGCCCCCGATCAGTTCAACGCGGAGCTTGACCGCAACGTTGTGTTGTGGTCGCCGGTTCGGCAAGTTGCCCGCGTGCTGCCGACCGGCGCTCCCGCCGTGCTGTGGCCGAGGCGGACTGGCGGTATGACCGCGTCGTGGGTTGGCGAAACCGGCGCACGGCCCGAGACGACCGTTACTTTTGGTCAATCTCGCTATCCTGTCTTCGAACTGGCCGCCTATGTCGATGTAAGCAACGCCATGTTGGAAGATTCCGACTTTGATGTTGCATCGTTGTTGTCTTTCGAGTTTGCGGAAGAGTTTGGCTACGAAGAGGGCAAGGCGTTCGTTAACGGCGCATCCGCTATTCAGCCATCGGGCTTTATGCAGGACGCCGGCCTTTCCTATACTCCCGGCGGTAACGCGACGGCGATCAACGCAGACGGTCTTGTTGATCTTTACCACGCCGTGAAGACGCCCTATCGCGCCAACGGCGTCTGGGCGATGAATTCCAACACCCTTGGCGTTGTACGGAAGCTGAAGGACGGTCAGGGAAATTATTTGCTCTCGCAGAGCGGTATTGCC
Organism: uncultured Alphaproteobacteria bacterium; assembly: GCA_963786115.1. GTDB lineage: Bacteria > Pseudomonadota > Alphaproteobacteria > Rhizobiales > Xanthobacteraceae > Bradyrhizobium. The sequence goes on along the minus strand of CAWAYC010000024.1, from coordinate 218,800 downwards.
AACACGCCTATTACGACAATTCTTGGCAGGCCGGTTATCGAAATGCCGGATATGCCGGATATCGCAGGAAACAGTTTCCCGGTTGCCTTCGGCGACTTCGGGCAGGGCTATCGAATCTTTGATCGCATCAGCTTGAGCATCCTCCGAGACCCTTTCTCTCAGGCAACCAATGGTTTCACCCGCTTCCACGGTCGCCGCAGGGTTGCCGGTGGTGTCGGTAAAGCGGAAGCCATTCGCAAGTTGAAAATTTCAACCACCTAACATTTCCTCCGGGGAGTCCCCTCCCCGGCATTCCCATTTCACTTTCTAAGGATTTTCGCTTTGCGCGATTTGATGAATCAACTCAATTTCAAACCGGCCTTTGCTCCGGTTGCAGCCGTGACCGACAACACGGCACAGGTTTCTACAATTCTCGACACATTCAGCTACGGTTCGGCCGTGCTGGCGTTTGTTACCGGCACGTTGACTGACGCCGACGCCACGTTCGCCGTCACATTCAATGAGTTTAATGACCCGGCGATGGCCGGTGCAAATGCTGTGGCCGCCACCGACACGACCGGCACAACGGCTCTGGCAGGCTTTACATTCGCTGATGATATCAAGTGCCGAAAGATCGGCTATATCGGATCGAAGCGTTACATTCAGGCGACCATTACCCCATCCAACAACACCGGCAATTTGTTCGTTGCGGGCATGTGGGTTCAGGGTCATCCAGCATCTGCGCCGACGCCTAACCCGCCGCAGTAAACCAATTCGAGGGAAGGCAAAGAGGGCAACGCGGATTGTCCGATAAACGAACCGATCTAATCCCCCTCGTTTGTGTAACGGGTTGGATCGGGCATTCGCAGACTACAGCGGCTTCCTACCGCCATGGGTCACGGCTAGAGCGTCGTCCCACGCACTAGCCATCACAACGGATCGGGCTGGCCACGCGGATGTACCGTGGCCAGTCCGGTTCAAGGGCATCGGATGTTTAGGCTCGCATCGACAGCGAGACGCCAAGCTTTGCTGCCATTACGCTTGTCGCACCCGGAGTTCGCTTTAGTGACTTCGCTATCCGTGTGACGCCTGCTTTGGCCTTTGCCATCGTCTTTAGTTGTCGCACGTCATCTTTGGTCCATTCGCGACGGACGATCTTCTTCGCTTTGGGCATTAATGCTCCTCATTTTGTGCAGCGGGCTAGTTACATCTGATTCCTCAATCAAGAAACCAAACATTGCTGTTGACATGAAACACTCACGCATCTGCGCCTGCGGCTATCGCGTGGCCGGTGGCACGCTATGCGCCTGCCAGAAGCGCAGGCAGGCTGCACGCCCCTCGGCAAGCCAGAGAGGCTACGGCACGGACTGGCAGGCTCTACGTGCCTCTACGCCGCACACGCCCTGTACACGCTGCGCTAGGCCGTGGAAGGCAGGCTTCCACCTAGACCACATCAAGGCCCGCAATGCTGGCGGTACCGACGATGCTGGCAACCTGCATTGGCTCTGCCATCCATGCCACTCACGGAAGACGGCTAAGAACGATGGAGGGTTTGGTCACCCCCGGAGTGCCGCATAAAGTTTTGACATAGGGAGCGCTGACCGCATGGGTCCAAAGTTCGGTAAAACATCAAATTGGAGATTTTGGCTACTCAGCTTCGGTCCTTGTCAACCAAGCGCTCAACCTCTCGGTCGGTGGCTTCCTCCAACTGGCCAGCCATAAAAGCTGTCAGGTTCTCAAAGGACCCATTGAGTTCCGCGTCCGTAATGCCTTCTGCTTTGGCCGCAACACGACAATAAGCAGCCATCGCTTCCGCCCGCGAAGTGTCGCCCTCAGGCTCGTAAGCTTCTGGATGTACGTTTGCCTCCACCCATTGCTCAACAAAGCTTATTGCACGTTCGCTCATAAATCCTCCCATTGTAAAGTTGTATCACCGCTACCCGCTAGCGATGAGCATATCTACTAATTGTTTGATGGAACGCAATGGCAAAAGAAAAACCAGTTCGCGCATTCGACAACAAATTAGATAGCGCCCCCATTTGGTTGCCCGACTTCACCGAAAGGCGCGCACCATATCCTCGTGAGGCTCGCGCCTAATATTTGCCGATGAATTTTGCAAACGTGAGCAATCGCTCCACCGTCCAAGGCCCGGTGTCTGTGTCTACGCCTGTCGCACGAATACTTAACCGAGGCGCTCCATTTACTCCTTCCCAAGTCTTTGCGACCTTAATCGCGTGCAGAACAGCCAAGTTTCCATCATCAAAGCTCATTGGTGGCCACACAGTCTCGGCATCTTCGACTATGACAAAATATCGCGACATATGGGGAAATCGCCATGAAATGCGTAGGGGCGAGGCTCGCTTGGGTGAGTTCAGTTGATTTTAGTGCACACCCCGCCAGTCACACTGGGCGTGTTTTCATTGTTGTCCGCGCCGTCCGTGTAGCCAGAGTAATAGAGGTTCAGATATCGATTACTGTTCAAGTTGAAGACATACTCTTGGATATTAGCATTGCATGCAAACCCGCCGTAAGTGCTGATGGCAACCGTCGCTTTGTCGCGATCGCCCAAAGGGGTGCACTTGGACTCAAAATTGCTGCCAGACGGCGTCAAGAAAACCTCAAAATTCGCATAGAGTTCATCTTTGTCAAATTTTCCCGTACCAACTTTTACATCGATAAATTTTAGTCGGAGGATGAATTTTTCATTCGCTTTGAATACAGCACCGACCCATCTTTTCTGACCCGCATTAAAAAAAAGACCGCCTGCCGCTTCCGCAACACAAAAGAACGAAGCGTCCTTCGGCTCGACTGCTTGCGCGGAATGGACTGATATAGAAACTAATCCAGCCAACACCAGCGCCAGGTATTTTCTTGATAATACGCGTATCACTATCCGACCTCCCCACATCAACTCCTAAATACCTTAGCGCGCGTCAAACTATTCATAGGGAACTAAAATTGAAAGGCCGAAAGCCAGAAATACACGCCCTTAACGGCGCATTTGATAACCCACCACCGGCCCCCTCGTGGCTACCCAAGTTTGCAAAGACCGAATGGGCTCGGGTCGTACCCGCGCTTGTCAGGGCTAGAAGCCTCGCGCAGCACGAACTATCGACCGTCGAATCCGATTGCCTCGCCGTTTCCCGGATTCGCGAATGCGAGGCGGTGATTTAAAAACAGGGACTGACCTACGTCAGCCCAACGGGCGAATGCAAACGTCGCCCCGAAACCACGCTTCTAAAAGAGAACATCGAAGCCGCACGACGGCTCGCGGCAGAGTGCGGCATCACGCCAGCCAGCCGTAGTAAGAATAAAGGCGGCGCTACAGACGATGAAGACACCGACGAATTCGCTGGCATGGATATTTGATGATTCCCCCTGCCCGATCCACACGGCTACGGCGAACGTGCCGTAAAATTTATCAACGCGCTGCGTCATCCAAAATCCAGCCTGCCCAAGAAACGGTTTCAACTTGACCCGTGGCAGGAACGCATTGTCCGCCGCATCTACGGCGACACGCTCCCGAACAAACAACGCCGTATCAAGACCGTGTTCCTGATGATCGGTCGTGGAAATCGTAAGACCACCCTCGCCGCTGCGATCGAGTTGCTGCACACGGTTGGGCCAGAGCGTGTGCCGGGTGGACTCGCAGTCTCAATCGCCAACGACCGCGACCAAGCCAGACTTACGCTTGACGAAATGGCGGGCATGATAGGCGCGCATCCGCGTTTGGTGGAAGCGACCCGCGTACAATCGACACTAAATAGGATCACGCACGAGAAGTCCGGCGCACGGTATCAGGCAATGTCAGCCGATGCAGCAACGGCCCACGGCCGGACGCCAGCGTTTGCCTTCGTCGACGAACTCCACGAATTCAAGAAGGGTGACCTTTACTACGCGATCACGTCCGGTCTGAACAAAACATCCGGCTCGCTCCTATTTATCGCAACCACGGCCGGTGTCGGCCAGACCACAATCGCTTGGGACGTGTACGAGTACGCCAAGCGGGTCGCAGATGGGACCGTTGCTGACGAATCGTTCCTGCCGATACTGTTTCAGGCTGCCGACGATGCAGACTGGCGCGACGAACGGGTTTGGCGGGATACGAAATCCTGGCCTCGCCCATGGCTATCCTGACATTGATGGGCTTCGGAAGTTCGTCCGCGAGTCAGAACACAGGCCAGCGCAGCGGGAAGTGTTCAAGCGGCTGCATCTTGGTATGTGGTTGGACGGTGCGGCCGAACCGGCATTCGATTTAGCTGTCTGGGATGAAGGCAAAGAGACGTTCGAGATCGTCGACCTCGAAGGCTGTAAGGCTTGGATTGGCGTAGACCTTTCGAAAGTCACTGACCTGTGCGCCGTGTCTGCTACGATTCAGATGCCGCTGGCCGCAAATGACAACGACCGGTATGCACTGCACGTCCGCTCTTTCGCCCCAGAGGAAGGCATTCGGAAACGGTCCGATGTTGACCATGTGCCATACGTCCTATGGCGCGATCAGGGCTACTTGACCGCGACGCCGGGTGACACCGTTGATTTGAGCGTTGTCGAGTCCGCCATCCGTGAAATGTGCGAGCTATTCGTAAGCGGTTCAACGACCACACGGGTCGGCCTGATCGGCTTGACGAGTGGTCGCGATCAAGCCGCGAGGCGCGCTCGGTTCTGGTCGGCCCAGGTCCACGGCAGTAGTTCATCGAGTTTCTGCATTGGCCAGCCATTGACGAGCTTGGCGAGGGTATCGGCCAGATAAGCCTGAGGGTCGATGCCGTGGATCTTTGCGGTCTCGATCAGCGATGCGAGACATGCCCAATTGACCGCCCCCTCGTCGTGACCGGCAAATAGGCTATTTTTTCGATTTAAAGCAATCGGGCGCATCGAGCGCTCAACGCTATTCGTATCCATTTCGATACGGCCGTCGTCGAGGAAGCGCACCAGGTTGTCCCAGCGGCTCAAGCCGTAGCGGATCGCCGTCGCGATGGTGCTCTTCTCCGATACCGTGACCAGCCTGGTCTCGAGCCAAGCCTTGAGCTTTTCGACCAATGGTTTCGTCTCGGCTTGCCGGGCGGCTCGGCGCTCCTCGGCGCTGCGGCCGCGGATTCGGCTCTCGATGGCATAGAGGGCCGCGATCCGTTCCAACGCCTCGTGGGCGATCGGTGCCGGGCCAGCCTTGTCGATGTCGAAGAAGTAGCGTCTCCAGTGCAGCCAGCAATGCGCGAGCGTCACCGCTCCTCCATCTCGCGCCGGATTGGCCAGTTGGTCGTATACTTCGTAGCCGTCACATTCAACGATGCCGGAATACCCTGTCAGCAAAGCGGTCGCGTGCACGCCGCCCCGTCCAGGCGCATAGGTATAGACGACGGCGGGAGGATCGGATCCACCCCACGGCCGGTCGTCGCGCGAGATCGCCCAGAAGTAGCCGGTCTTGGTCCGGCCGCGGCCGGGATCCAATACCGGAGCCCGCGTCTCATCAACCGCGATCTTGGACGAGCCGAGCAGAATCTCCTTCATGCGCTGATAGATCGGCTTGAGCTCCGCCGCCGCGACACCGACCCAGAAGGCCAGCGTGGAGCGATCGACCGGCAAGCCCTGCAGCTTCATGATCTGCGCTTGGCGATAGAGCGGATTGTGCCAAGCGAATTTGTCGACCACCACGCTGGCCACGAGACGTTCGGTCGGGATACCGCTCTTGATCAGACGCTCGGGGGCCGGTGCCTGGATGACCGCGCCCTCGCAGGCCCGGCAGCCATATTTGGGCCGATGCGTAACGACGACCTGATACTGAGCCGGGATCTTGTCCAGACGCTGTGAGCTCTCTTCCCCGATGACATGCATCGCGCCGTTACAGCATGGGCAGGCCGTGCTCTCAGGCTCGATCGTCATATGAACATGAGGAAGATGCGCCGGCAGCGCACCGCGGTTGCTGCGTCGCTTCTTACGATGATCCGCTGGTTTGTCGGCGGTGCTGTTCTGCTGCGGCTCTTCCGCATCTCGGTTGGCAAGTGCGGTCTCGATGTCTTCCAATGCCAGCTGCATCTGATCGCGATCAAGCTGCTCGGACCGTTGACCAAACTGAGCACGCTGAAGCTGCTTCAACAGATGTCGAAGCTGATCATTCTGCTCCGTCAATCGGCGGCTCTCCGCAATGGCCGCGTCACGCTCGCTCGTTAGCTGGCTAACCAGAGCCCGCAGGGCATCGAGATCGTTTGCAGGAGCGTCGATCGGCATGCCCGCGACTGAATCAGATTCGTGTTCCGTTGTGAGGCATAATTTGCAACCTGATTCAATAAGTCGCAACTCTCACGACGTTGCGGTCGGTGGTGTCACATCGCGTGCGTGCAGACGCGACCAATCCATGCCGTCGACTAATGCAGCGAGTTGCGCCGACGTTAGCCGCATCATACCGTCGGCGATCGGCGGCCACCGGAATGCACCGTGCTCCAGGCGTTTCCAGAATAGCACCAGACCAGAGCCGTCCCACGCCACGATCTTCACCCGGTCGGCGCGCTTCGAGCGGAAAACAAAAATTGTTCCGGCGAAAGGATCCTGCCCAAGCGTCTCGCGAACCAGTGCGACCAGGCCATCGGCACCACGTCGGAAATCGACCGGCTTGGTTGCCACCATTACCCGCACGCCTGCCGGAACCGCGATCATGTCGCCGCCTTCACGGCCCGCAGGACATCCCTCAGCCAGACAACGTCAACGCCGGGTTCGGCACGTACCAACGCTCCTCCGATCTCGATCACGATCAATCCACGATTAGCCATTCCACCCGCCGCGTCAGGTTCGCCCTTGGCGGTAACCACCGGCACAAACATCGGCGTCGCCGCATCAACCGGCAGTGCCAGCCGGCCACTGCGCGCTGCCTTGCGCCATGCAAACAGATGTTGTGGTGCGATCTCGTGCCGACGGGCAACTTCTGAAACCACCGCCCCAGGTGCATAGGATTCGGCGACCACCCGACCCTTAGCTTCAACGCTCCATCGCCGCCGCCGCCCAACCCCGATGCGGATATCCATGCGGCCGCGCCGCTCAGAAGCGTCAACTATATGGTCAACCATATATGCGAACCGTTCCCGAAGTGACGACGTGTATCTTCAGGATCAGGCAGTTTAATGCAAGGTGGGGCCACAGCACCGCTTACAGCTATTCGACGTTCAGGAAATCGCATTCGACCGTTGGTCAGCCCGGCAGATGATGGACAATCTGGCCGACGACGGACTTCCCGTTGTCGAGTTTCCACAGAACCTAGCCACGTTTGCAGCGCCAGTCATAGAATTTGAGAAGGCCCTGTTCGAACGGCGGTTGGTTCATGGTGGCAACCCATTGCTGCGCTGGGCTGTCGGCAATCTGGTGTTTATGGAAGACGCCAGCGGCAACCGGCGACCGCACAAAGCCAAGTCGATCGATCGTATTGACCCGGCTGTTGCCGCGATCATGAGCACAGGCCGTGCTGCCGCGAATGCTAGCGTGTCGAGTTCGTACGTGAATGAAGAATGGGCGAACGGGCTGGCGTTTGCGTAGTGCCACGGCTTGGCTTCTCTGTTTCGAAGCTATAACGTGTGCACAGATTCCTAATCAACCAAAACGGGGCCGAGGTTGATCACTCAACAGCATACGCAGGAATGCTTAAGTTTCGCATACGTCCAAGCCGTAGCCGGTATGGCCGGGGTCAATCTCTCAGCGCAGCGCACACACGACTATGGGGTAGATGGGTCGTTTCGCGCTGTTGTTGTACTCCCTCCTCGTAGAGTTCGAATCCGGCGTCTCCGTTGATTTTCAGATGAAGGCGCAACAAATTGGGAGTACGACGGAACCGATATTGCGTACGATCTTGAAGCCAAGACCTTCAACGACCTGGCTAGGCGGGACGCAAGCGTCACCACATGCATTTTGATTTTGTTGTGCCTGCCCAAGCTTCCAACCAATTGGTTAACGGGAGATGAAGATCAACTAATTCTGAAACATTGCTGCTACTGGACCACCATCAACGGCACGCCAACCGTTAACTCATCAACAAAGCGCATATGGATTCCAAGATCGAATACGCTGACGGCCAGCAGCATCAATTCCATTCTTCGCGCCGAACGTGCCAAACGAGCAGGAGTTTGAAATGAATGAAAACTCCCGCGAGATCGCGACAGTTCCGCTGCCCTCTATAGTGCGATATTTTCAACTCCAAGGATGGAGAGAGATTCCTAACGACGGCGCAATAACCACCTTGTATCAACTAAGGGTGCAAGGAGGTGACGTGCTTGAAGTGGTGCTCCCTAAAACGCGACAGTTATCTGATGCGGACCGTCTAATAGGTGATGCTATCCGAACAATCAGTCAGTTAGATGATAAAGAACCCTCTTCGATTGTGGATGACATCAACTCGATAGGTTACGACCGAGTCAAAACAATAATTCCAACTGAGTTAGTACGCTTCGATTCGATCGAATTGGATATGGCTCATAAATTTATTCAACACGCCCGGCGTTTATTCACGGCAACTGCAACAAATGAACTCGCACCGTCTCCGTTTTTTGGTCGCGTGACAAAAGAAGCTCAAGAGTATTCTGAGAAGTGTCGGTTTGGTCACACCTTCCGAGGCAGTTTCGGTTTCACCATAGAATCGCCCGTGGAACGAAACGACGAACCATCGCTGTCCGCATTCGAACAGCCCGCACCATTCGAGCGGCGCGTGATACAACGGCTGGCGCGAGGTCTCAAAAATATTGAGGCTGCTGAGAGAGCCGACGATTCCACCATTCTTGCGAGGGACTTTGCAAGCGGCTTCAACGCAAACATGTGCGACGCTTTCGTAGATCTCTTGGAACAGACTAGCGACAAGCTAAAATTTGTCTTTGCATGGTCGCCCGAGTGGCTTCCGTCGCCGGACATAGGACAGATCGAGTTCGTACTCTACTCACTCGGCGACGCTCTCCTTAGTGAGGGATGCGGCTGAAAAAATGCGACGGTCGTACATTTCGAGAGTTCGTACGATTACTGGCCAAGTTACGAGCCTCAAGTCAGAACATAACCCCGCCGACCTGCTAGACTTCTCTAGTCCACGGGAGATTGTTATCGAGGGCGACAGTGACGAACTCACATCGATCAAAGTGAAAGTGGTTTTGTCGCCCACGGACTATATTTTGGCAGTAGAAGCTCATAAATCAGGTAGCTTAGTTTCCATTACTGGTTTGCTTGAACGACGCAAACGCGGATGGTCGCTAAGCGATCCGAGTTTGCTGTCTATTCGGCCTACAACGTAACCTACCTAGGTGGCCCGCCGCTTCTGGATTAGTCGCCGGCCATCGCTTGGCAACCGTTCAGTTACCTCTTATCTCGCGCTGGAATGCTGCCCAGCCGTCTGGCTCTTGCTGGGTGAACGTAGATTGTCTCAATCAGAGACTTTGTGATCTGCATCAGAACGTCAATGTCGGATTTCTGGGGCTCATATTGACGATGCATTGCCGCGTGACCGGCCTCGATAAGCTGAAACCGAAATATTTCGTGGTTGGTTCGTGGGACAAACCCCTGCTCAAGAAATTTATCAACATTCTTTCCGATCTGTCCGTTATCTCCGACTTGTTCAATCATTACCAATTCTAAGAGCGCCCGGATTCCCATCGCGGCGAGTCGCCTAAAGTCATTCTGCAACGCAGAATAAATCTCCTTCAATAATTTTTCGATTTCAGTGTCGCCCCAGAAGAACGGGCCATTTGGATCGCTTAACCAATCTGGCTTTCGTCGTGATATAGCGGGTGGATAATAAACACTGTTTACGATTGGCCCGTTCTCATCCCAATTCTCAGAAAACCAATTCTCATGCAACAGATGAATTGAATCACATCCCGCACAGCGAATTAGCGAATAAGTGTCGGCGCCAGAAACTGAATGCTGTTCGTCGCCATCGCTCCAGTCCGCCCGGTGTTTATGCAATATGAGGTGATTTGTCTGACCAGCGCATGTGTTGCAGTGTGCCTTGATCTTTAGGTCTGTGCTCGGTTCACCAGCCGTCATCACTTCTACCGATAAGCCTATCAAAAACGTTCATCGAAGCGCTGACCTTCAATCTTGGCCCGCTGCTTCGCCAGACGTAAATATTCCAAGCAAAGACGAGTGTCGCGACGAACGCGGCATAGACCGCAATAGGGTCGATTTTGTCGGCTAACGTGAATGAGAATTGCATTTCCGGGTAGGTGCTGGTTTGGCGTAGGCGAATGGTGGTGCGTCCTACAGCCTAGAGTCAAGTGACTGTCTGGTCTCGCGGCCACCCATGCACAAGCACCGCGAGCTATCGAATGTCGGGCTTACGCAGGCGGCGGTGCGTGCCGGGTTCAACTCAGAAGGCAGCTTAAATCGGTAGCGGGTGGGACTTGGTGTCCTGCCCGGTACGGATCGAAGTGGAGACGGGTGGCGATTTGAAAATTATTTTCCCGCCATAAGAGTTGGACAATTGGCATGCTTTTGCCAAGGAAATCAACGGCCCTCGGCTGCTGATAGGGCGTAATGCCCTAATGATATCAATGACTTAAACGGAAACAGGGATTGCTATTTCGTTGAGTTTCAGCTAGGTTCGTTGAGTGTCGACTCAACCGAGTCGTCCCGGGGGGTAAATCCAAATGAATATGCACGTCCAACCGGGCATTAGCCCGGCAGCGAACCCGTGTCTTTTTGAAGCGGGAAATATTGTTCGTATCGGCAAGAGCGAATCCATTGGCCGCGTCATTGAAGGCCAACGAGATCGCTATGCGGTTCGAATTTTCGGCGAGCCGGATAGCGTCTGGGGTGAGGAAAACAACACTGCGACCTTCACAGCCGATTGCCTTGAAATCTGGATGCCGACGAACGAGCGGCCGGTGGTCGTACCGCCTGTGATTGTTGCGCCCGTAGCCGCGCCATTGAATGCGGGCGAACTCATGGAAGATACATTCAAGATACTTCAGGCGTGCGAACTAATCGGCACGCTTGTTCAAACCGCAGTGGAAAAAGACGCACTCGATCCGACTGTCAATCACGAGCACGAGGCATTTCTGAACAACGTCGGATTCGTCGCGTCATTGGCGGCCGACATGACGAGCCATTTGCTGGATAATCTTCCGTCGGTGTCGGCATGACGGATAAAGCCAAGTCAGAATTCGACACCGCGACAAAGCAGTATTTCGAACAAGTGGCGTTCGCACCGGATGACCGACAGCCGCCACAACGTTGGTGGCAAGATACGTGCGAGCCGCTTAAGGGCGTGCAGGACGTTATACCGGATGACTTGTGCGTCCGTTTGGGAATTGTCGCTGGATCGAGTTACGACACGGGACAGAATGCGTTTCTTACCCACTTGCAGCAAAACCTTAAACCGTGGGGTGGCGGTGGTTGGACTGGCCGCCCCTAACTACTACCGACTGCACACCCGCTCGCGCGATTATTTCAGCGCGAGCGGGTCGTTTATCATTGCGGGGAAAAAATGATTTCAGAGCGACTCACTGGGTATTCTGTTAAGGGTGGTAGCAAGCACGCCAACGACAACAAAAACACGGGCAAGATGAGGCGGCTTGACGCTTCCAACCCGCGAAGTCTCGACCATCCAAGTCACAAGAATCAATGGTTTGAGATAGCAAGGGCCATCGGGCGGCAGATATCGCGAGACGAGCGGAACGGACGCAGCGGGCAACACATAGGGGAATAGCGATGGCGGCGGCTTCGAAACAAAGAACAGCGGTGATCTACGCCAGATATTCGAGCTCGATGCAGGACGGCTCATCTATTGACGGCCAAGTCTTGACCTGCCGTAAACTGGCAGAGCAGAACGGGCTTAAAATTATCGGTGAGCCATTCGAAGATCGCGCGAAGTCCGGCCAATCGGAAGATGGCCGCGATGGATATGCCGCATTGCTGGCTGGTATCCGTAATCGCGCCTTTGACGTTGTCGTTGTGGAGGATTTGACGCGCCTATCTCGCAACGACGCGGACACGGCGAGATTCAAAGAAATTATCGCGTTCAACAAAATCGAAATTCTGACTCAGTCGGGTTGGAAAAAGGGAAGCGACTTCGCGGTTCATGGCCTGATTAATTCTTTTGACAAGGGCACGCGTGCCGTTGGTGTCCGGCGTGGTCAGAGTCTTTGTCTTTCACTTGGCCAAGTGCCGGGTGCGCCAGCCTACGGTTATCGTGTCGTTCCCAGCAAACCGGGCGAGCATGAGATAGACTCTGAAGCTGCTAAGATCGTTGTCCGAATTTTTACTGAGTATGCCGCTGGCCGTTCGCCAAGTAAGATCGCCGCCGACTTGACGCGGGAAGGAATCCCAACACCGGCGAGCCACCGCGATTCTCGATATAAGGGCTCGACCACTTGGAATAGTCAGGCGTTTGTCGGTGGAATGCACGCCAAGGGAATCCTGGGAAACAGAAAGTATATTGGCGAGATTGATTGGAACACGCATTCGTCAGAGCGTAGCCCATATACCAAGAAACCCGTTAGGCGCGTGAATCCGCTGGATCAACACACGAAGCATTTCAATCCGGCGCTCAGAATAATCGATCAGACACTCTGGGATGCGGCGCAAAAAGTTCGCACCGATCGTTCCGTGAAGAAGTTCGGCACAGGCGGCAAGGTCACCCGCCGTCCTGTAGTGGCACGCGGGGAACATCTTTTGTCGGGCCTATTACGCTGTGGAACGTGTAATGGGCACATGAGAATTTCCAATACGTCTCGGAGCGGGACTTCGCGGGTCGCCTGCGCCGCTGCTCACCAGCATCACACGTGCGAGCATACGAAGACTTACGATGTTGACGAATTGAAAAACGGCATTCTCGCCGGGATGATGGACAATCTTCTGTCGGACGAAATGATCGATGCCGCGCTTGAGGCTTATCGTCTTGATAAGAGCCAAGGCGTGAAGAACGATAGCGAGAAAAAGGCCGTCGAACGAAAGCTTAATGCGTTAAACGTCGAGATAGCGCGATTGGTTGATGCCACAATGAAAATGGCGAACCCGCCAGCCGAATTCTATCGGATGATTGAAGCCAAGGAAGTCGAACGTGCTTCGTTGGAGGAACGTCTTCGCCAACTGGGAGGACCGGCCGGAAGCAATAACTTGCTTCAGTTTCCAGTTACCTCACCGAAGTTCAAGGATGTTTATCGAAAGAGCGTTTTTGAAGTTCACCGGGCGATGGCCAAGAAACCAGATACGCCAGAGAGTCGGACGGCCTTCCGTAACCTCATTGACAGCATCGTGGTCCATCCGACCGCCAAGCGGATGCCCTATGAGTTCACGCCGTACGCCCGGCTAGCCGCCATACAGGGCCTCAATCTGTTTCCGTCGCGCAGGACGACCAAGGAAGTCATTGAGGCTCAGGGGCTTTCCTGTTCCGATATCACCAACACAGGGAAATCCGTGTCCTCGTAATAAACGCGAACCTGCATGTGATGGCGGCCGTCGCGGATCTCGCCGTCTAGATGAGGAAAAGTCACTTGCGGTCCCTGATCGCCCTGGATGCGATCGTTTTGCGCAAAAACCGATTGGCGTGCAAGCGCGCAATCTTTCGTGATCTAGACCACCGCCGGCCCCGCTTTGCCCACGGTCACCAGCACGATTTCCGGCGGCACGCCGACACGGAACGGCATGATGCTGCAGCCGAGGCCGCCGGAGATGATGACGTCGCAATTGGTCCGCAGGTGACCATAGGCGAGACGCATGCCGTGCCGCGCCGGTAACGCGGGCGACCACCCAAGCAGGCGAACCTGGCCGCCGTGGGTATGCCCCGACAATTGCAGCGCGACCCGCGACGGCACCCGGAGCGCTATGTCAGGCTCGTGAGCCAGCAGGATGACCGGCGCGTCGTCGGTGATTTTCGCAAGCGTGGCCCGCAGGTCATCGGCGCCGATGCGGGCAATCTGCCGAAACCGCCGCGCCGGCAGATAGGCCAGTTGATCGCCGAGACCGGCGAGCCAGAAGGGACGGCCGTCCTTGGTCAGACGCGCGACGTCGTTTTCGTAGACCGGGATCCCCGCGGCCTCGAGCGCGCGCCGGGCGACGGTCGGCCCGCGCCCCTGGCGCTGCACCGTCCGGTCGTCCCAATAATCGTGATTGCCGAGGATCGCGTGCACGCCGAGCGGCGCCTTCAATCCCGCGAGCACCGAGGCCCATTCGCCGGCCGGAATGAAGCGCGTCACGTGGCGATGGCCGGCCACGTAGTCGCCGAGCATGACGACGACATCGGCGTTAAGCGCGTTGGTGCGCGCGACGATCGCCTCGATGTGATCCAGGGTCATCCAGGGATCGCAGGCGTGAATGTCGGCGACGACGGCGATCTTGAGCTGCAGGTCGGCCGGCCATTGCCGCGGCACGACGTTATAGCGTGTCAGGCGAAGCCGCAGCACGGGTTCGACGCCGAATCCGTAGGCCGCGGTTGACGCGCCGAGGGCGCCAAACCCGCCAGAGAACTTGAAGAACTGACGCCGCGTGAACATGATGCACCCCGATCGTGGTCAGGGATTGAAGCGGAATTGGGGTACGTTTGTGCAGATTCTCCGCAAGTGCGGCCGCATTGGTTACCGGCTATCGGCCATTAGTGCGAGTATGGGAGGATCCGGTTCGAAGCTCAGTCGTCGCCGTCGCTGCCGAACAAGCCGAACTGCGCCGGATCGCGCGCGGGCTCGGCGAGGCCGAGATGCCGGAAGGCATGCGAGGTCAGGAGACGCCCGCGCGGGGTCCGCTGCAGATAGCCGCACTGGATCAGAAAGGGCTCGATGATGTCTTCGATCGCGTCGCGCGGCTCCGACAGCGCCGCGGCCATGGTTTCGACGCCGACCGGTCCGCCGCCGTAATTCATCGCAATGGTGGTGAGATAACGCCGGTCCATGGCGTCGAGACCTGCGGCATCGACTTCCAGCGCGCTCAGCGCGTGGTCGGCAATGGCGCGATCGATCGAGCTCGCGTCAGCGGCCGAGGCAAAATCCCGCACCCGCCGCAACAGCCGTCCGGCGATGCGCGGCGTGCCGCGGGCACGGCGCGCGATCTCGTTGGCTCCGTCCGGCGTCATCCCGATGTTGAGCACGCGAGCACCGCGGGTAACGATCTTCTCCAGCTCTTCCTCGGTGTAGAAATTCAAGCGAACCGGGATGCCAAAACGGTCGCGCAGCGGATTGGTCAACAGCCCCGCACGCGTGGTGGCGCCGACCAGGGTGAACTTTGCCAGTTCGATTTTCACCGAACGTGCCGCCGGCCCCTCGCCGATGATCAGATCGAGCTGAAAATCCTCCATCGCGGGGTAGAGCACTTCCTCCACCGCCGGGCTCAAGCGATGGATTTCGTCGATGAACAGCACGTCGCGCTCTTCGAGATTGGTGAGCAGCGCCGCGAGGTCGCCGGCTTTTGCAATGACCGGGCCCGACGTCGCTCGAAAGCCGACGCCGAGTTCGCGCGCGACGATCTGCGCCAGCGTGGTCTTGCCGAGGCCCGGGGGTCCTACGAACAGCACATGGTCCAGCGCCTCGCCACGCTTGCGCGCGGCCTCGATGAAGATCGAGAGGTTCTTGCGCGCCTGCGCCTGGCCGACGAATTCGGACAACAGCTGCGGGCGCAGCGCGGTGTCGCCGACATCATCGGAACGGCGTTCGGGGGTGACGATGCGGGAGGGTGTGTTCATGTGGCGATGCTAGCACGGGACTGGTAGTTCGCCCTCGCCCCGCTCTTGCGGGGAGAGGGTTGGGGTGAGGGGCTCGCGCCGCGAAGACGGTGGAAGATTTGCTCGCGGAGAGCCCCCCTCACCCGGATCGCCGAAGGCGATCCGACCTCTCCCCGCAAGCGGGGCGAGGTAAGAAGTGCGCCAGCGCCCCAATCTGCACTCTCACCGATCACTTCGCCAACTCCTTGAGTCCCAGCCGAATGAGCTGCGCCGTCTCGGCATTCTCACCCGCGCTGCGCGAGGCCGCGGCGATGGCCGCCGCCGCCTGCGGCTGACCGTAGCCGAGATTGACCAGCGCCGAGATCGCGTCGGTGACCGGGCGCGGCGCGCGGTCGTTGTCGATCGCGCCGCTAAGATGCACCAGCGCCGGATCAACATTGGCGAAGGCCGGCGCCTTGTCCTTCAACTCGCTGACGATGCGCTCGGCGACCTTCGGCCCGACGCCGGGCGTGCGCGCCACCGCGGCCTTGTCGCGCAACGTGATCGCATTGGCGAGTTCCGACGGCGGCAAGGTGCTGAGCACGGCCAACGCCACTTTCGCACCGACACCCTGCACGGTCTGCAGCAGACGAAACCATTCGCGCTCATGGTCGGTGCGGAAGCCGAACAACTTGATCTGGTCCTCACGCACATAGGTCTCGATCGAGAGCACCGCGGCCTCGCCCGGCGACGGCAGCGCCTGCAGCGTGCGCGCCGAACAATGCACCTGATACCCGACGCCGCCGACGTCGAGGATCACGTAGTCCTCGCCGTAGGAGTCGATCAGCCCTTTCAGCTTGCCGATCATAGGCCGCACTCGGATGCAGCAGGCAAATCTGGTTCGTCATGGCCGGGCTTGTCCCAGCCATCCACGTCCTGGACGTCGACAAGAAAAGACGTGGATGCCCGGCACAAGGCCGGGCATGACGGCTCGGAATGGTTTCGTCGAATCATATCGCGGCCACCCTGAGCCGCAGCGACGCGCTCTGGCGGTGGTGCGCGTGCGTGATCGCGATCGCCAGCGCGTCGGCGGCGTCGGAGGATTGCGGCTCGGCCTTCGGCAGCAGGATCTTCAGCATCACCGAAATCTGGTTCTTGTCGGCGTGGCCGGCACCGACCACCGTCTTCTTGACCTGGTTGGGCGCATATTCGGCGACCAGAATGCCGAATATCGCCGGCGCCAGCATCGCGACGCCGCGGGCCTGTCCGAGTTTCAATGTGGCAACGCCGTCCTTGTTGACGAAGGTCTGCTCGACCGCGGCTTCCGCCGGCTTGAAGTCACCGAGCACCGCGGCAAGCCCCTCATGAATCGCCAACAGGCGATTTGCCAGCGGCAACCCGTCCGGGGGCTCGACCGAACCGCAGCCGACGAAGGTCAGCCGGTTGCCCTCGGTCTCGATCACGCCCCAGCCGGTGCGGCGCAGGCCGGGATCGATGCCGATGATGCGGACGGGATGGCGAATCGGTGGGGCTGTCATGGGGTAGTGATACCGCCATAGCATCATGAACGAAACATAAAGAGAACGTCATCCCCTGCTCGTGGCGTCGTGACCCGCATGGCATCCCGAATGGGACCAATCCAGCTCACCTTGATGTGTCAGCTATGTCTCCGAACACCTGTCAGTCATCTGTCAGGGCCAAACACTTCGCGGGCGATGACGGCGGTTCATGTGGCTCTGACAGAAGCCCTCACCCGCCCATCTTGGCCATCAGCGCGTCCGATATCTCGAAATTGGCGTAGACGTTCTGGACGTCGTCGTGGTCGTTGAGCAGGTCCATCAGCTTCAAAAGCTTCTCGCCGGTCTCGTCGTCGACCGAAACCGTGTTCTGCGGCTTCCAGGTCAGTGCCGCCTTGCGCGGCTCACCGAACTTCACTTCCAGCGCCTTGGCCACCTCGCGAAAGGTTTCTTTTGAAGCGTAGACCTCGTGGCCGCTCTCGCTGGAGACCACGTCGTCGGCGCCGGCCTCGATCGCCGCGTCCAGCATCGCATCGTCGGAGGCGACGCTCTTGTCATATTCGATGATCCCGGTGTGATCGAACATGAAAGCCACCGAGCCGGTTTCGCCGAGATTGCCGCCGGACTTCGTGAAGAACGAGCGGATGTCGGACGCCGCGCGGTTGCGGTTGTCGGTCAGCGCCTCGACGATGACCGCGACGCCGCCGGGACCATAGCCCTCGTAGCGGATATCGTCGTAATTCTCACCCTCGCCGCCGCTCGCCTTCTTGATGGCGCGCTCGATATTGTCCTTCGGCATGTTTTCCTGGCGCGCCGCGACGATAGCGGCCCGCAGCCGCGGGTTCATCGCCGGATCGGGGGTTCCAAGCTTCGCCGCCACCGTGATTTCGCGGGCCAGTTTGCCGAACAGTTTCGACTTTTGGGCGTCCTGCCGGCCCTTGCGGTGCATGATGTTCTTGAATTGGGAATGGCCAGCCATGCGGATCTCTTAGGGCTCTCTTGGGATTCGTCTCTAAATTGGGTCGGAAAGCGCGGCGTTATAGGCCGGTGGCCCACCAAAATCAAAGATTTGGAGGCCCGCCTTGGTATGCCGTAATCCGCCTGCCGGAAAATCAGGCAGCCGTTAACCATGACTTCATTTCCAAATGGGAGAATCCAGCATCCAATTTCAACTTCCAAGAGCACCCATGGCGTTCGGTTTGTTTCGAAAGCTAGTGCCGAAGCAGGTTGCTGCCATCGAACCCAGGGTTTCGGCGACCGCGGCCGCGCCCGACGTTTCCACCCCCTCCGAGGCCGATTCCGCCAAGGAAATCCTGGAACTCCTGGAGCTCGAACTCGGGGCGATGATCCGCCAGCTCGATCGCGCCGCGGGGTCGGTGGCTGGCGGCGCGGAAGCGACCGCGGCGACGCTGGCGACTATCCGTCAGCGCACGGACGCGCTGACCGGGCGCTCCAGCGCCGCGCAGTCGACCGCGACCACCTTTTCGCGCGCTGCCGACAAGTTCACTCACTCCGCCGATGGCATCGGCTCGCAGGTGCGGGACGCCGGCAGGCTCGCCGACCAGGCCAACGACGCGGCGCGCGAGGCCATGGCCAATGTCGATCGCCTAAGGGAATCCTCCGCGGCGATCGGCAACGTCGTCAACCTGATCGCGCAGATCGCGCGGCAGACCACGCTCCTGGCGCTCAATTCCACCATCGAGGCCGCGCGCGCCGGCGCGGCAGGCAAAGGCTTTGCCGTTGTCGCAACCGAGGTCAAGGCGCTCGCGGTGCAGACCCAGAGCGCCACCGAGGAAATTTCCAGGAAGATCGAGGCGCTGCAAAGGGACGCCGCCGGTTCGGTCGACGCCGTGCACCGCATCTCGCAGGCGATCGAGGCGATCCGCCCGGTGTTCGCGAACGTCAACGGCGCGGTGGCCGAGCAGAACCAGACCACCGGAGAGATGTCGGAGAATGCGGCCTCCGCGTCGCACTTCATCGTTTCGGTTGGCCAAAGCGCTGCCGAGATCGACAGCGCCACCAAGGAAGCCGAGGCCCATGGCGCCGATATGGCCAAGGCGGGCAAGGCCGTCACCGCGTTTGCGCAGAAGCTGAAATCGCGATGCGCCGTGCTGCTGCACCAGGGCGGAAATGACAATCGCGAAGAACAACGCAAGCTTGAGAAGTTGCCGTGCAGCCTAAGAATCGAGATCCAGATCCCGCGCGGCGTTGTCACCGCCCCGGTCTACGAGATTTCCATGGACGGCATCCTGATCAGCGGACCGGACGCCGAGCGGCTGGCGCAAAACGCGAGTTTTGGCGCGATGCTGGAAGACGTTGGCGCCTGCAGGATTCGCATCGCGGGGCATTCGAAAGCCGGCGCGCAGGCGCGGTTCGAGGCATCGAACGTCGGCCTTCGTGAACAGATCGAAGACAAGATGTGGGCGATCCGCGACGAGAACACCGAATTCGTGACGCGCGCCATGGACGCCGGCGTCGCGCTGACCAGGATTTTCGAGAATGGCGTCTCCAGCGGCGCCATCTCGATCGAGGACATGTTCGATACCGACTATGTCGAGATATCAGGCACCAATCCGCTGCAGCATCGCACCAGGATCCTGGACTGGGCGGACCGCGCGCTGCCGCCGTTCCAGGAGGCCTTCCTCGCCAGGGATCCGCGCATGGTGTTCTGCGTGATGATCGACCGCAACGGCTATCTGCCTGTTCACAACAAGATCTACTCGCATCCGCAGCGCCCCGGCGACGTCGCCTTCAATACCGCGAACAGCCGCAACCGCCGCATCTTCAACGATCCCGCAGGCCTTGCCGCCGGCCGCAACCAGCGCTCTTATCTGATCCAGAGCTACGCGCGCGACATGGGCAACGGCAAGACCGTCATGATGCGCGAGATCGACGTGCCGATCCGTGTCCATGGCCGCCACTGGGGCGGCTTCCGGACCGCATACAAGCTTTGAGCCGGCCTGGAGCGAACGTGGCGATGATGACGTGATGCTGGATCGTGGCGCGATGCGAGCCGCGCCGTGTCGATTTGCCGATGCCATGCGTCACGGCAATGTAGATCGCATCACGCACGAGAAGGCCAATGAGGTGGCAGAGGACAAGGCCGGCGCACACAACACCCACTCGGCGATAGCCAGTTCACTCGCGCGCACTGCACCTGGCGGCGGCAACGGCAGTCCGAAAGTGCATACTGAACGGACAAGCATTATTTCAGCCAGCCTAAAACCGATGCAATCGTCTCACACGATTGCGTGATGGCCGTCATCTAATCCTTCGGCAATGCAAGTCAGCATTGCGAGAAGATTCTTCGCTTCCTAGTTCACCCCAGCGCGATAGGATGCCGTGACGTGTCCGCTGCACGCGGCCTTTGAAATGAGGGCATTATGGCAACGACGCTGACCATCAATGGCGAACAGAAGTCTTTCGACGCTCCGGCCGACATGCCGCTGCTCTGGGTTCTTCGCGACATCCTCGGCATGACCGGCACCAAATTCGGTTGCGGCATCGCGCAATGCGGCGCCTGCACCGTGCATATCGACGGCAAGCCGGTGCGATCCTGCGTGTTGCCCGTTGGCGCGGTGCGTGACCGCGCCGTCACCACGATCGAAGGCGTCGGCGCCTCGGCCGCCGGCGCGAAGGTGCAAAAGGCCTGGCTCGACCTCGAGGTGATCCAGTGCGGCTATTGCCAGTCCGGTCAGATCATGTCGGCCGCGGCGCTGCTCACGGCCACGCCCAACCCCGACGATTCCGACATCGACGCCGCGATGGCGGGAAATATCTGCCGCTGCGGCACCTATGTGCGGATCCGCGACGCTATCAAGCAGGCCGCCACCGGCCGTCAGTCGTAGGGAGCGCGCCGATGACATCGCTGGCAAAGACTTCCCTCGCCAAGACTTCACTCGCCAAGACTTCACTCGCCAAGACTTCACTCGCAAAGACTTCACTCGCAAAGACTTCACTCGCCAAGACATATGACGGCGTCTCACGGCGCAGTCTGCTGACCGGCGGCCTGGCCGGCGGTTTCCTGCTCGCGTTCCATCTTCCGCTTCGCGCCGCCGTCAACGAGCCGGTGCAGCCGCCCGACGCGACCTCCGGCAAGTTCGCGCCCAACGCCTTCATACGCATCGACGCCGAAGGCAGGACCACGCTGGTGATGCCGCAGGTCGAGATGGGCCAGGGCATCTACACCGCGATCGCGATGATTCTCGCCGAGGAACTCGACGCCGACTTTTCGAAGGTAGCGCTCCAGCACGCGCCGCCGAACGACAAATTCTACGGCAACCCGGTCTTCGGCCTGCAAGCCACCGGTAATTCCAATTCGGTCCGGGCGTGGTGGAAGGGACTGCGCAGCGCCGGCGCCAGCGCCCGCGCCATGCTGGTGCAGGCCGCCGCGGCGCAATGGCAGGTCGAGCCGGCAAGCTGCACCGCCGCCAATGGCGAAGTTATCCACGCCGACAGCGGCCGCAAGCTTGGCTATGACGCGCTGGCCGAGGACGCCGGCAAGCAGACGCCGCCCAAGGATGTGGCGGTCAAGGACCCCAGGAATTTCGTTCTGATCGGAAAATCGCTGAAGCGATTGGATACGCCTGACAAGGTCAACGGCAAGGCCGTCTACGGCATCGACGCGATGCTGCCGGGCATGAAGTTCGCGACGCTGGCGCAATGTCCGGTGTTCGGCGGAAAGGTCGGCAAGGTCGACGACAGCGCCGCCAAAAAGATTCCGGGCGTGCAGAAGATCGTCGTTCTCGACGATCTGGTCGCCGTGGTCGGCGATCACATGTGGGCGGCGAAGAAGGGCCTCGAGGCGCTCCAGATCGAATGGAACGAGGGCCCGAACGCCGAGGTCAATTCGAAAGCGATCTGGGACAATCTGCGCGCGGCCAGCGAAAAGGACGGCGTGGTCGCCAAGAAAGTCGGCGACATCGCCAAGGGCCTCGCCACCGGCGAAAAATTCGAAGCGTCCTACGAAGTGCCGTTCCTGGCGCATGCACCGATGGAGCCGCTGAACGCCACGGTTCACTGGAAGCCGGACTCCTGCGAAATCTGGACCGGCACCCAGATCATGACGCGGGTGCAGTCCGAGGCGGCCAAGGCGGCCGGCCTTCCGGTCGAGAAGGTCATCGTCAATAACCATCTGATCGGCGGCGGGTTCGGACGCAGGCTCGAGCCTGACATGGTGGTCGCGGCGGTTCGCATCGCCAAGCAGCTTGACGGCCCCGTGAAAGTGGTGTGGACCCGCGAAGAGGACATCCAGCACGACATCTATCGACCGGTCTACCGCGACACGATCGCGGCGACCCTGTCGGACGGCAAAGTCGCCGGCTTCAAATATCGTATCTCCGGTTCGTCGGTGCTGGCGCGCTGGCTGCCGCCGGCCTTCCGGAACGGGCTGGACTTCGACGCGACCGACAGCGCCGTCGATACCCCCTACGACATCCCGAATTTCCACGTCGAATATGTGCGGGCCGAGCCGCCCGCGGTGCCGACCGGCTTTTGGCGCGGCGTCGGACCGAACAACAATGTGTTCGCGATCGAATGCTTCATGGACGAGCTGGCGCGGAAGGCCGGCAAGGATCCGGTCGAATTCCGCCTCTCGATGCTTGGCACCAAGCCGCGGATGCAGGCCGCGCTGAAGCTGGTGGCGGAAAAATCCGGCTGGGGCCAGCCGCTGCCGGCGCGCGTCGGGCGCGGCGTCAGCATTCAGCCGACCTTCGACACGTCAATCGCAACCGTCGTGGAAGCCGAAGTCGACGAACAGGGTGAGGTTCGTTTGCGCCGCATCACCTCAACCGTGGATACCGGCATCGCCGTCAATCCAGATACGATCGTGGCGCAACTGCAGGGCGGGCTGATCTTCGGCCTCACCGCAGCGCTGTATGGCGAGATCACCATCGAGAAGGGCCGCGTTCAGCAGTCCAACTTCCACGACTACCGGATGCTGCGCATCGACCAGGTGCCGAAGATCGAGGTGCACGTGATCAAGAGCGGCGAGGCACCGGGCGGTATCGGCGAAACCGGCGTGATCGGGGGACCGCCCGCGTTGCGTAACGCGATATATGCCGCGACCGGTGTCGCGCTGCGCAGGCTGCCGATCGATCGCACGCTGATTGCGGCGGGGAAAAAAGCATGAGTTCGGGCGCGGGTCGTATTTTACTCAGCATCGTCGCCATCGTCGTGGTGGCAGGATTGATCGCGGTGTGGGTCATCCGTGGTCCCGATCCCATGGCTTTTGCCGGCGGCCCGAGGGTGGCGCTGTCGGATTACCGTGACGCCAATCCCACCGGCGTTCCCAAGGCGCTCGCGCAGGCGAGCCTCTTGGAGCACGGCGCCTATCTGACGAAGGCGGCCGACTGCATGGTCTGCCACACTACGGCCGGCGGCAAGGAGTTTGCCGGCGGCCTCGGCTTCAAGCTGCCGTTCGGCACGCTCTATTCGACCAACATCACGCCGGACAAGGAAACCGGCATCGGCAATTACAGCGACCGGGATTTTCTCAACGCGGTTCATCGCGGCGTCAGGCGCGACGGGGCGCGGCTTTATCCGGCGATGCCGTATACGTCCTATACCTACCTCACCGACGACGACGCGCTGGCGATCAAGACCTATCTTTTCAGCCTGCCGCCGGTGCGCGCGGCGGCTCCCGCCAATACGCTCTCGTTTCCTTTCAACCAGCGCTGGGGGATGATGTTCTGGTCGGCGCTGTTCAATCCCGACACGCGGTACGAGCCGGATACGTCGAAGAGCGCGGAATGGAATCGCGGCGCCTATCTCGCCGAGGCGCTGGCCCATTGCGGCGAATGCCATACGCCGCGCAACCTTGCCTTCGCGCTGAACAACCGCAAGAAATTCGCGGGCGCCGTCACCGCGGGCTGGCGCGCCTTCAATATCTCTTCGGATAAGGCCACCGGCGTCGGCGGCTGGCGGGACGACGACCTCGTCTCCTATCTTTCGACCGGACACGCGGCTGGCCATGGCACGGCATCGGGGCCGATGGGCGAAGCCGTTGACAACAGCCTCAGCTACCTCGCTCCGGAAGACATCCGCGCCATCGTCGTCTATCTGCGCAGCGTGCCACCAAGCGCATCGCCAGATCTGCCGGCGACGACAGCTCCGCCGGCGCCGCCTTCGCACAAGGAAGGCGTGACGGCCGACGCGCGCGGCAAGATGGTGTTCCAGGGCGCCTGCGTGAGCTGCCACGGCTGGACCGGCGAAAGCGCTGTCTCGCCGACGGCGACGCTGACCGGCGGCTGGGCGGTGAACGATCCCGGTGCGACCAATGTCGCACAGATCGTGATCGCCGGGACCAAGCGGCATACGCCCGAGGGCGCGTTGTCGATGCCGGCATTCGGCAACGCCTATTCCGACGACGAGATCGCAGCCGTCGCCAATTACGTCACGGCACGGTTCGGAGCCAAGGGATCAAAACTCACGGCAAACGACGTGGCCGAATTGCGCAAGCAGACGTCGCAATAAAGCTCAGGCGGCTTTCGTCCAGAACGACGGCACCGCCGGCTCCAGCCGTCCGCCAGCCCGCACCGGCGCGATCCGCAGAGCAAGTCCCGTCGCATCGTCGGTCTCGACCGCGACGCCGCTCAGCGTCGCCACGCCCGAGGCGGGTTCGAAGCGGCCGGATGGGATGCCGGTCATGAAGCGCTGCAGCGGCTCTTCCTTCTGCATGCCGATGACGGAATCGTAATCGCCGGTCATGCCGGCATCGGTCATATAGGCGGTGCCGCCGGGCAGCACCTGATGGTCGGCCGTCGGCACATGGGTATGGGTGCCGACGACGAGGCTGACACGGCCGTCGCAGAAAAATCCCATGCCCTGCTTCTCGCTGGTCGCCTCGCCATGAAAATCCACCACGATCGCATCGGCCGCCTCGCGCAGCGGACAGGCTTCCAGCTCGCGTTCGACCGCGGTGAAGGGATCGTTGGAAGGCTCCATGAACACGCGGCCGATCGCGTTGATGACGAGCGCCCGCTTGCCGCGCTTGGTGTCGATCAAGGCGGCGCCGCGGCCCGGCGCGTAGCGCGGAAAATTCAAGGGACGGATCAGCCGTGGCGCGCGCTCGATGAAGACCAGCGCCTCCTTCTGATTCCAGGCGTGGTTGCCGAGCGTGATGGCGTCGGCGCCGGCGTCGAGCAATTCCTGGTAGATCGCTTCGGTGATGCCGAAGCCACCGGCGGAATTCTCGCCGTTGACGATGACGAGATCGAGCGCCCAGTCGCGGATCATGCCGGGCAGATGTTCGGAAATGGCGGTGCGGCCGGTCCTGCCGACCACGTCACCAACGAAGAGAATACGCAAATCATGAACTCCGGAAATCGAACGTCTTGCGCTCGGTTAGCACATAATCAAGCGCCACGTCGTGCGACAACGCCGGAATAGCCTTGATTTCCTGCGCGGCGAAGGCAAGGCCGACGCCGACCACAGCCTTCATCTTACGCAGATGCGCGAAAGTAAAGTCGTAATGCCCGGCGCCGTAGCCGATGCGGTGGCCGGCACGGTCGAATGCCGCGAGCGGCACCAGCATGACATCGGGCAAAACCTCAGGGGCCGCCGGCGACGGCTCAGGGATGCCGAGCGGCCCGAGCATGAGCTTGTCGTTGGGAGACCAGGCGCGGAAGATGAGCGACTGGCCGCGCGCGGTCACCGCCGGCAGTGCCAGCCGCGCGCCCAGCCCGGTGATCGCTTGCATCAGCGGCGTCGGATCGATTTCATTGCGGATCGGCGAATAGCCGGAGACGATCATGCCATCGGTGATTTCGAACGGCAGGCCGCGTTTGGCGAGGGCCTCGGCTGCCGCAGCGCGCTGCTCGTCGCTCAGCGCGTCGCGCTTGGCGAGAGCGGCCGCGCGGAGATCGGCCTTTGAGGTCGCTGCGTGCATGCAGGTGTTGGGTCCTGTCACCACTTGTTACACTGTCATCACCTGCGAAGGCGGGTGATCCAGTATTCCAGAGACGCTTGTGCTCTAACTGCAAAGCCGCGGCGTACTGGATACCCCGCCTTCGCGGGGTATGACGAGGATACAGCCTGGAGCAGCCGGCGGTCCGAGACGCAAATCGACAACAAAAATAAGCGCGAAGCCGCAGAGGCCGTTGGAGCGCTCGATCCCGGAGTTCCCTACGAAAGTAGGTGGGCACCATATGTCCGGGTCCACGGACCCGGCCAGGGACAGTTCCCTAAAGGATCGATAAGGCCCCGGGGATATATGGCTCCTGACGCGCAACGCAGCTTCGCAGGACTAATCTAGCTATGATGATGCCGATCCGCCAGCGCTAAGAAAACCGGTGTCGCGCAAAGCTGGGCAGCAGCACGGTCCAGTCCCAAAGATCGGTGGTTTCGGGTCTCGGCGTTCGCCGGGACGACGAAGACGACTATCCGATCGCGATGCCCCCGCCGATGGTGCGGTTCAAGACCTGCGTGGTTTTTTCGATGCGCTCCGCGGCGGCGTTAAGCGCGTTCGCTACCGCGGTCTGCGTCGCCCGGGCGCGGTCGGCGGCCACGGCGCGGGTGTTGCGCAAGGCGTCGAGTTCTTCCTCGAGGCCGCGGATGCGGTGGCTGGCGTCGAGCAATTCGTCGCACGCCGTCAGCGCCGCCATCACCGTGAGCCTGGCGTCGCCGATCTCGCCGAACTTGCCGCGCAGCGCTTCGACGCGCGCTTCCAGATTCTCGGCGAGTTTCAACAGCCGCACTTCCTGCCCTTCCTCGCAGGCCATGCGGTATTGCCGGCCATTGATGGTGACGTTGATGTAACTCATGAACTCTCTCCCGCCTCCAGCACGGTGCGGATGGTGCCGATCGCTGCGTCCAGCTTCTCGGCAATCTCGCGACTGCTGCGCTCCAGCTTTCGTGTCTTGACCAGCGATCCATCGAGCTCATCGGCGAGACGCGAGCGATCGGCACCGAGCGCCTGGATGCGACTCGCCAATTCGTCCTCGTCGCGGTCGGCCTCGCGCCGCCGCTCGACCGCGCTTTCCAGCGCGTCAAGCGCCGCCATCAGCCGCCGTGTCGCGGCCTCGATTTCGGCATAGGCCGGCTCGGCATTGCCGGACCCGTTGGCGGGACGATCGCTCATGCGAGACTACGCAGCCCCTCAATCAGGCCTGCCGGCCCGTAAAATCCCCGGTTCGGCAAGCGGTTACGACCTGAAATTTACGTGGCAAGCGAGCCCAGCGCAACGCCGCCGCGAAGCTATGCACCGATAGATCGGATGCCCCCTTTCCGGAAAAACCTGCACATTTTTCCGGATCATGCCGAAAGCAACTTTTCGACCTGAAAGGGCGTTTCCTCGCCTTGGACTCGGGGAATTGAGGTGCTATCCAGCCCCCGACACCCCGTGGCCATCCGCGCATATGGCGCCCTCCAGCCGCCACGTACCGCAACCAACCACCTCATTTCAGGCGGATTTTCATCATGACGCAAGTCGATCATACCCGTATGGCCAACGCGATCCGTGGCCTTTCGATGGATGCCGTCGAGAAGGCGAAATCCGGCCATCCCGGCCTGCCGATGGGCGCGGCCGATATGGCCACCGTGCTGTTCACGCAGTTCCTGAAATTCGATGCCGCCGAGCCGAACTGGCCGGACCGCGACCGTTTCGTGCTCTCGGCCGGCCACGGCTCGATGCTGCTCTACTCGTTGCTTTATCTCACCGGCAACAAGGACATGACGCTCGACCAGCTGAAGCATTTCCGCCAGCTTGGATCGCTGACGCCGGGCCATCCGGAAAACTTCCACACCAAGGGCATCGAGACCACGACGGGGCCGCTCGGCCAGGGCATCGCGACCTCGGTCGGCATGGCGGTTGCGGAGAAAATGCTTGCCGCGGAGTTCGGCAAGAAGATCGTCAGTCACCACACCTACGTGCTCGTCTCCGATGGCGACCTGATGGAAGGCGTCTCGCAGGAAGCGATTGCGCTCGCGGGCCACTGGAAGCTCAACAAGCTGATCGTGCTGTACGACGACAACGGCATCTCGATCGACGGCCCGACCTCGCTCTCCGACTCGGTGGATCAGGTCAAGCGATTCAAGTCCGCGGGCTGGGCAGCCGAACTGATCGACGGCCAGGATCAGAAAGCGATCGCGGCTGCGATCACCCGCGCGCAGAAATCCAACAAGCCCACGCTGATCGCCTGCAAGACCACGATCGGTTACGGCGCGCCGACCAAGGCCGGCACCTCGAAAGTCCACGGCGAAGCGCTCGGCGCCGATGAATTGAAAGGCGCCAAGGAAAAGCTCGGTATCTCGCTTGAACCTTTCTCGGTGCCCGACGATGTCCTGAAAGCCTGGCGTGAGGCCGGAAGCCGCGGCGCCGCCGCGCGCGAGGAATGGGAAGCGCGCCTGGCCGAACTCGGCAGCCGCAAGCGCGCCGAATTCGAGCGGCGTTTGCGGCACGAGCGTCCCGCGTCGCTCGCCAAGGCGCTCAGAGCGCACAAGAAGTCACTATTGGAAAATCCGCTCAACATCGCTACCCGCAAATCGTCGGAAGCTGCGATCGAGGCGATCGCCGCCGCGATGCCGATGGAATTTCTGGCAGGCTCCGCCGACCTCACCGGGTCCAACAACAACAAGGCAAAATCGGCGGTGGGGTTTTCGGCGAAGGTGCCAAAGGGCCGCTTCATCCATTACGGCATCCGCGAGCACGGCATGGCCGCCGCCATGAACGGCATCTTCCTGCACGGCGGCTTCGCGCCCAACGGCGCCACCTTCCTGGTGTTCACCGACTACGCGCGGCCGGCGATGCGGCTCGCGGCGCTGATGGGCACCGGTGTCGTTTATGTCATGACTCATGACTCAATCGGCCTCGGCGAAGACGGCCCGACTCACCAGCCGGTCGAACATCTGGCCGCGCTCCGCGCCATTCCGAACATGCGGGTGTTCCGCCCCTGCGACGCTGTCGAGACGGCGGAATGCTGGGAACTGGCGCTGAACCGGATCGACGGCCCGACCGTGCTGGCGCTGACCCGCCAGAATCTGCCGCAATTGCGGACATCAGCGCCGAACGAAAATCCCTGCAGCCACGGCGCCTATGAGCTGGTCGCTGCGCAAGGTGACGCAAAAGTGTCATTGTTCGCCTCGGGCTCCGAGGTCGAGATCGCGGTGGCTGCCCAGAAGCAGCTCGCTGAGCGCGGCATCGCGTCGCGCGTAGTCTCGGTGCCCTCGCTCGAATTGCTCTTGATGCAGCCCGCAGAGCGTCAGAAAGCGATCATCGGCGATGCGCCGGTCAAGATCGCGATCGAGGCTGCGGTGCGCTGGGGCTGGGATGCCGTGATCGGCAAGGATGGCGAATTCATCGGCATGCATGGTTTCGGCGCCAGCGCCCCCGCGAAGGACCTTTACAAGCACTTCGGAATTACCGCCGAGGCTGCCGTTAACGCTGCCCTGAAGCGCGTCGGTTGACGGTTGAGCTTGTCCGGAAAAAGGACTACGTAACTTTCATCTGGTCCGTTCTCGCCCGGCCGAACCGGGCGATCCGCCGCAAGAATCTCCGTGGGAAGCCTTCCGCGGGGATGGCTTCAGCCATTTAAAAGGAGAAACGAGCATGGCAATCCGGGTCGCAATCAACGGGTTTGGCCGTATCGGCCGCAACGTGCTGCGCGCCATCGCCGAGTCAGGCCGCAAGGACATCGAAGTGGTTGGGATCAATGATCTCGGCCCGGTCGAGACCAACGCCCACCTCCTGCGCTTCGATTCAGTTCACGGCCGTTTCCCCGGCACCGTCACCGTCGACGGCGATACGCTGAACCTCGGCAACGGCAAGATCAAGGTTTCCGCAGAGCGCGATCCGTCAAAGCTTCCCTGGAAGGATCTCGGCGTCGACATCGCGCTGGAATGCACCGGCATCTTCACCGCCAAGGACAAGGCGTCCGCGCATCTGACCGCCGGCGCCAAGCGCGTGCTGGTCTCTGCGCCCGCCGATGGCGCCGACGCGACCATCGTCTACGGCGTCAACCACGACACGCTGAGCAAGGATCAGCTCGTTGTCTCCAACGGCTCCTGCACGACCAATTGCCTCGCGCCGGTTGCCAAGGTTTTGAACGAGACGGTCGGCATCGAGACCGGCTTCATGACCACGATCCACGCCTATACCGGCGACCAGCCGACGCTCGATACCCTGCACAAGGACCTCTACCGCGGCCGCGCCGCGGCCATGTCGATGATCCCGACCTCGACCGGTGCCGCGAAAGCGATTGGCCTGGTGCTGCCGGAACTGAAGGGCAAGCTCGACGGCGTCTCGATCCGCGTGCCGACGCCGAACGTCTCGGTGATCGATCTGAAGATCGTCGCCAAGCGCGCCACCGACGCCAAGGAAATCAACGAGGCGATGAAGCGCGCGAGCGAACAGCAGCTTAAGGGCATTTTGGGCTTTACCACCGCGCCCAACGTCTCGATCGACTTCAACCACGACCCGCACTCGGCCACCTTCCACATGGACCAGACCAAGGTGCAGAACGGCACGCTGGTGCGGGTGATGGCCTGGTACGACAACGAATGGGGCTTCTCCAACCGCATGGCCGACACCGCCGTCGCGATGGGCAAGCTGCTGTAAGGAGGCGTAATGCTTCCACACTGGATCGGCGTCCCCGGCATCATTCTGCTGATCGCGTTCATCGCGTAGGCGTTTAGGCAGGGGACGAAGGTCCAGTCACGGGGCGAGGGTAGCCGCGGCGATGATCCCGGCATCTACCCTCCTTCGGATTCCGATACCTCGACACACGGATAATGAATCATGTCCGCTAAGTTCCGCACCCTCGATGACGTCGACGTGAAGGGCAAGCGCGTGCTGCTGCGCGTCGACCTCAATGTCCCCATGGAAAGCGGCCGCGTCAGCGACGCCACCCGGCTCGAGCGCGTCGCGCCGACGATTACGGAAATCTCCGACAAGGGCGGCAAGGTCATCCTGCTGGCGCATTTCGGCCGCCCCAAGGGACGCGACCCCAAGGAATCGCTGAAGCCGGTCGCGGCGGCGCTGTCACAGGTTGTCAAGAAGCCGGTCGCGTTTGCCGACGACTGCATCGGCGAGGCCGCCGCCAAGGCGGTCGCTGCGATGAAGGACGGCGATATCCTGTGCCTGGAAAATACCCGCTTCCATAAAGAGGAAGAGAAGAACGATCCGGCCTTCGTCGCCGAATTGGCAAAGCTGGGCGACATCTGGGTCAATGACGCGTTCTCGGCGGCGCACCGGGCCCATGCCTCGACCGAAGGTCTCGGCCACAAGCTGCCGGCCTATGCCGGCCGTACCATGCAGGCCGAACTCGATGCGCTGGGCAAGGCGCTGGAAGCCCCGACCAAGCCTGTGATCGCGATCATCGGCGGCGCCAAGGTCTCGACCAAGATCGACCTGCTTGAAAACCTGGTGACAAAGGTCGATGCGCTGGTGATCGGCGGCGGCATGGCCAACACCTTCCTGCATGCGCAGGGCGTCGGCGTCGGCAAGTCGCTGGCGGAAAAGGATCTCGCCCCGACCGCGCTGCGGATCATGGAAAAGGCTAATGCCGCGAACTGTGCCATCATCCTGCCGGTCGATGCGGTGGTCGCCGCGCAATTTGCCGCCAATGCGCCCTCGCACGCCTACGGCCTCGACGCCATTCCCTCCGACGGCATGATCCTCGACGTCGGCCCGCAATCGATCGCGCGGATCCACGCCGCGATCGACGACGCCGCAACGCTGGTGTGGAACGGGCCGCTCGGCGCGTTCGAGATGACGCCGTTCGATCGCGGCACCGTGGTGGCGGCCAAGCACGCCGCCGCGCGGACCAAGGCGAAGAAGCTGATTTCGGTCGCCGGCGGCGGCGATACCGTCGCGGCGCTCAACCAGGCAGGGGTGGCCGGCGATTTTTCCTACGTTTCCACGGCCGGCGGCGCATTTCTTGAATGGATGGAAGGCAAGCCGTTGCCTGGCGTCGAAGTCCTCAAAACTCGCTAGATCGATCCCCAATCGAGCGCCGAAGGCGCTGCAAAGACAGGAGAACTTGAATGGCTCGCATTACCTTGCGTCAACTGCTCGATCACGCGGCAGAACACGAATACGGGGTGCCGGCGTTCAACATCAACAATATGGAGCAGGCCTTGGCGATCATGGACGCCGCCTCCTCGCTCGACGCTCCCGTCATCATTCAGGCCTCGCGCGGCGCACGCTCCTACGCCAACGACGTCATGCTGAAGCACATGATGGACGCCGTCACCGAAATCTATCCGCAGATTCCGGTCTGCGTGCATCTCGACCACGGCAACGAACCCGCCACCTGCATGACCGCGATCCAGGCCGGCTTCACCTCGGTAATGATGGACGGTTCGCTGAAGGCCGACGGCAAGAGCCCGGCCGACTGGAACTACAATGTCGGCGTCACCAAGACGGTGACCGACATGGCCCATCTCGGCGGCATCTCGGTCGAGGGCGAACTCGGCGTGCTCGGCTCGCTGGAAACCGGCATGGGCGACAAGGAAGACGGCCACGGCGCCGAAGGCAAGCTCTCCCACGACCAGCTGCTCACCAATCCGGATGAGGCCGTGAAGTTCGTCCAGGAGACAAGGGTCGACGCGCTGGCGATCGCGATGGGCACCTCGCACGGCGCCTACAAGTTCACCCGCAAGCCGGACGGCGACATCCTCGCCATGAACGTGATCGAGGAGATCCACCGCAAGCTGCCCAATACCCACCTGGTGATGCACGGCTCCTCCTCGGTGCCGCAGGACCTCCAGGAGATCATCAACGCCAATGGCGGCAAGATGAAGCCGACCTGGGGCGTGCCGGTGTCCGAGATTCAGCGCGGCATCAAGAACGGCGTCCGCAAGATCAACATCGACACCGACAACCGCATGGCGATGACCGGCCAGATCCGCAAGGTGCTGAAGGAAAATCCGGAAGAATTCGATCCGCGCAAATATTTGAAGCCCGCGATGGAAGCCATGACCAGGCTGTGCAAGCAGCGGCTGCAGGAGTTCAACACCGCAGGGCAAGCCAGCAAGATCAAGAAGGTGCTGACGACGGCCGAAATGGCCAAGCGCTATGCGAAGGGCGATCTCGACCCGAAGGTAGCCTGACCGGCGCACCGAGCCGCAAACCGCCCGCTGCGACGAACGTTTTCTAGGCAATTGCCCGAGAACCGCCTATTTTGGTGAGCAAGGGCATGATGTTCTGGAGGACGTTCCAAATAAATCTTGCTGACCTCAACAAGGTTGCCCTCGCCATGGTTACCCCTGGCAAGGGCATCCTCGCCGCCGACGAATCCTCAGGCACGATCAAGAAGCGGTTTGACGCCATCAAGGTCGAATTGACCGAGGAAACCCGCCGCGACTACCGCGAAATGCTGTTCCGCTCGACGGAAGCGATGAGCAAATACGTCTCAGGCGTCATTCTCTATGACGAGACCATCTGGCAGAACGCGAAGGATGGCACGCCGCTGGTCAAGCTGATCGAGCAATCCGGCGCGATCCCCGGCATCAAGGTCGACGAGGGGACGCAGGCCTTGCCGCAATGCCCGGGCGAACTGATCACCGCCGGCCTCGACAAGCTCGCCGAGCGGCTGAAGAAATATTACGAGCGCGGCGCCCGCTTCGCCAAATGGCGCGCGGTAATCGATATCGGAAGCGGTATTCCCACCATGACCGCGATCCACGTCAACGCGCATGCGCTGGCGCGTTACGCCGCGCTGTGCCAGGCCGCGCAGATCGTTCCGATCGTCGAGCCGGAAGTGCTGATGGACGGCGATCACGACATCGACCGCTGCTACGACGTGACCCAGCGGGTCCTGAACAAGGTATTCCAGGAATTGCGGGTCCAGCGCGTCGAACTGGAAGGCATGATCCTCAAACCCAACATGGCGATATCAGGCAAGAAGAGCCCGAAGCAGGCCTCCGTCGAGGAAGTCGCGGAGAAGACCGTGCGCCTTCTGAAGACTTGCGTTCCCGCGGCGGTGCCCGGCATCGCCTTCCTTTCCGGCGGCCAATCCGACGAGGTCGCGACTGCTCATCTCAACGCCATGAACCGGATCGGCGGCCTGCCCTGGAAGCTGACCTTCTCCTATGGCCGCGCGCTGCAGGCGGCGCCGCAAAAGGCGTGGTCGGGCCGGCCCGAAAACGTTGCCGCGGGCCAGCGCGCCTTCACGCACCGCGCGCAGATGAACGCATTGGCCAGCAAGGGCGAGTGGGAAACCGGCCTGGAAAAGAAGGTGGCATAGACTTGGCCACAAAACCCGTTCCGTCGCGCCCGTTGCCGCGCCTCTACCTCGCGACGCCTGATGTCGACGATCCGTCGCAACTAGCGGCGGCGCTCCCCGGCCTGCTCGCCGCGGCCGATATCGCCGCGGTGCTGGTGCGCCTTCGCGAGACCGACCAGCGCACGATGATCTCGCGCGTCAAGGTGTTGGCGCCGGCTGTCCAGGACGGGGGCGCCGCCCTTCTCATCGATGGACATGCCGAGCTGGTGGCGCGGGCCGGCGCCGATGGCGCCCATTTGACCGGCATCGCCGCGATGGAAGACGCCCTGCCTTCGCTGAAGCCCGATCGCATCATCGGTATCGGGGGACTGGCGACGCGGCACGATTCGATGGCCGCAGGCGAGCTAGGCGCGGATTACGTGTTGTTCGGCGAACCGGACGCGCGCGGCGAACGGCCATCGCCGGAAGCGATCGCCGAGCGCCTGCAATGGTGGGCGGAATTATTCGAGCCCCCCTGTGTCGGCTTTGCCGTGTCGCGCGAGGAGGCTGCCGAATTCGCCGCCGCCGGTGCGGATTTCCTGCTGGTCGGCGATTTCATCTGGGCCGATCCGCGCGGGGCCGAGGCGGCACTGATCGAGGTCGATCAGGTGATCAGGCAGGCGCACGCGGAATCATCGAAAAACGCAAGGGCCGAACAGGGATAGCGGTGGCATGAACCTCCTGCGCCCCATAGCCATCCTGGCGGGCTTTGCGCTGCTGGCATCGAGTGCATCAGCGCAGCTATCGCTGACGCCGCCCGCCGCCCAGCCGCCGCAGAGCAAGCCGGCTGCGAAGAAAGAGGCGGCCAAGGAGCCGTCGACGGAAACGCCCAAGCAACCATCGAAAGAAGCGCCGAAGCCCAAGGCCGCGGCGAAGAAACCATCACCAAAGCCCGCGCCGACGCCGACGCCGTCGCCCACGCCTGGCTTCGAGGATCCCAACGTCGATCTCGTGTATGGCGCCTATCAGCGCGGGATGTACAAGACCGCGTTCGATCTCGCCATGACCCGGGCCCAGTACGCCCACGATCCGAAGGCGATGACGATGCTGGGCGAACTCTACGCCAACGCCATGGGCGTCAAGCGCGACTACGCGAAAGCCGCCGAATGGTACCAGCGCGCCGCCGATGGCGGCGACCGCGAGGGCATGTTCGCACTCGCCATGATGCGGCTTTCCGGCCGCGACGGTCCGATCAACCGCGAGGAAGCGGTCAAGCTGTTGGCGTCATCGGCAAAACTCGGTAATCCCAAGGCGGCGTATAATCTCGCGCTGCTTTACCTCGACGGCCAGACGCTGCCGCAGGATCTCCAGCGTTCCGCGGAACTCCTGCGGATCGCCGCCGACGCCGGCAGCGCCGAGGCGCAATACGCGCTCGCGACCTTCTACAAGGAAGGCACCGGCGTGCCGAAAGACATCGACAAGGCGGTGCGGCTGCTGCAGGCAGCATCGCTTGCCGACAATGTCGACGCCGAAGTCGAGTACGCCATCGCATTGTATAACGGCACCGGCACGCCGAAGAACCAGCCTGCGGCGGTGGCGCTTTTGCGCAAGGCGGCGCGGCAGAACTCCCCGATCGCACAGAACCGCCTCGCGCGCGTGCTGGTGACCGGACAGGGCGCGCCGGTGGACAAGATCGAAGGCCTGAAATGGCACATTATCGCCAAAACCGCCGGGAAAGGCGACCCGGAGCTCGACGAGGAGCTTGCGAATTTGAGCCCTGAAGATCGCGCCAAAGCCCAGGAGGCGGCGCGCAAATGGACCGGCACTCCGAAATGACGCCTTGACGGCGCCATTTCGAGAGGGCACGCAAGGCCCACTATCCGGCGGCATCGCGCCGTTCCTCTCACTCCGCAAGCCCCCGAATCATGCTGTCTTCCGCCCTCATTAACGTCATGGTCAAGGCCGCGCGGCGCGCCGGCCGCAGCCTCAAGCGCGATCTCGGCGAGATCGAGCATTTGCAGGTGTCGCTGAAGGGACCGGCGAACTTCGTCTCGCTCGCCGACAAGCGCGCCGAGGAAATGCTCTACACGGATTTGGCCAAGGCGCGGCCGGGCTACGGCTTCATCGGTGAGGAAGGCGGAAAACGCGAGGGCGCCGACAAGAGCCACACCTGGATCGTCGACCCCCTGGACGGCACCACGAATTTCCTGCACGGCATCCCGCAATTCGCCATCTCGATCGGATTGGCGCGCGAGGGCACGGTGATCGCCGGCGTGATCTACAATCCCGCCAATGACGAACTCTATATCGCCGAACGCGGCAAGGGCGCGTTCCTCAACGACCAGCGCTTGCGCGTCGCCGGCCGCCGCCAGCTCAACGAATGCGTCATCGCCTGCGGCATGCCGCATATCGGCCGCGGCGACCACGCGCTGGCTCGGCAGGAAGTGGCCGCCCTTCAAAGCAAGGTCGCCGGCTTCCGCCGCTTCGGCGCCGCCTCGCTCGACCTCGCCTTCGTCGCCGCCGGCCGCTTTGACGGCTATTGGGAGCGTAACTTGCAGCCCTGGGACATCGCGGCCGGCCAGATCATGGTGCGCGAAGCCGGCGGCATAGTTTCAGGCGTCCAAGGCAATGACGATCCGCTGCAGACAGGACACGTGGTCTGCGGCAATGAGTTCGTGCACGGCGAATTGCTGAAGATATTGAAGCCGCTGGGGCAGTGAGTTCCGTCGAAACCAGGTTCGTCTAGATTAATGCGCTGAGTGCGCCGGCGCAGGCGGGCCATGCGGCTCGCTCGCCGCCTCCTGAACCTTTTCCCGATCCCCTGCCAGCACGCGCTGCACGCTGACGAAGAACACCGGCACCATCAATAGCGCCAGGATGACGACCGCGATCATGCCGCCCATCACGGTAGTGCCGAGCGCCTGCTGGCTGGCGCCGCCGGCGCCGGTTGCGATCGCCATCGGCAGAACGCCGCAGACGAAGGCGAGCCCTGTCATCAGGATGGGGCGGAAGCGCAGGGAGCACGCCTCCACCGTCGCCTCGATCAGCGGCTTGCCTTGTGCGCGCAGATCTCTTGCGAATTCGATGATGAGGATGGCGTCTTTTGCCGCCAGCCCGATGATCGTAATCAGTGCGACGGTGAAGTAGACGTCGTTCGGCAGGCCGCGCAGGGTCGCGGCAATGACCGCGCCGGTGATGCCGAGCGGTATCGTCAAGAGCACCGCGAGCGGAATGGTCCAGCTCTCGTAGAGCGCGGCGAGCAACAAGAACACGACCAGCACCGAAAGCCCGAGCAGGAACGGCGCCTGCGAGCCCGACAGTTTTTCCTGCAACGATTGTCCGGTCCATTCATAGCCGAAACCGCGCGGCAGCTTGTTGGCCAGCCGCTCCATCTCGTTGATGGCATCGCCGGAAGTGAATCCGGGCCGCGCCTCGCCCGAGATACGCACGGCGGGATAGAAGTTGAAGCCGGCGATCTGGGTGGGCCCCTTCGACCATTCGATCGAGGCGAAGGCGGAGAACGGCACCAATTGCCCGCGGCTGTTCTTGACGTTGTAATTGAGGATGTCTTCCGCGTTCATGCGGCTGGTACGATCAGCCTGCACGATGACGCGCTGCATCCTCCCGCGATTGGGAAAATCGTTGATGTAGTTCGAGCCGAGATTGGTCGAGATCGTGTTGTTGATGTCCTCGAAGGTGACGCCAAATGCGCCGGCCTTTTCGCGGTCGATCATCAGATTGACCTGCGGCGCCGGTGGCAAGCCCTCGACATAGACCTTTTGCAGCACCGGGCTCGCATTGGCCTCCGCGATCAGGCGGTCGGAGGCGGCGACCAGCGCCGGATAGCCCTTCTGTCCACGGTCCTGCAGGCGGAAGGAGAAGCCGCTAGAATTGCCGAGATTGTCGATCGGCGGCGGTTGCAGCGCGGAAATCTTTGCATCGCGGATCGAGGCAAGATCGCGGTTGATATCGGCGACGATCGCGGCCGCGGAATCCTTGGGCCCGCGCTCGGACCAATCCTTCAGCGAGATGAAGGCCTGCGCGGTGTTCATGCCCTGGCCGAGGAAGCTGAAGCCGGTGAGGAACGTCACGTTCTCGACGCCGGCGCGTTCCTTGAGATAATTCTCGACCTTCTCGACCGCGCCTTCGGTGCGGGCGTAGGAGGAATCGGACGGCGTCTGCACGTCGGTCGTGATAAAACCCTGGTCATCGACGGGCAGGAAGCCGCCGGGCAGGCGAACGAACGCCCAGCCGAGGCCGATCAACAGCGCCGCGTAGATCATCATCAGCCGTCCGGTGCGCTTCAGCGACCCCCTGACGGTGCGCGAATAGCCGTCGCGGCTGCTATCGAGCACGCGGTTGAACCAGCCGAACACGCCCTTGCGGGCATGGCCGTGGCCTGCTGTCACCGGCTTCAGCAAGGTTGCGCATAACGCCGGCGTCAGCGACATCGCCAGCAGCGCCGAGAAGGCGATCGCCGCGACCATGGTGACCGAGAACTGACGGTAGATGACGCCGACCGATCCCGGGAAGAACGCCATCGGCACGAACACCGCGATCAAGACCAGCGTAATGCCGATGATGGCGCCCGTGATCTGCGACATCGCCTTGCGGGTCGCCTCCTTCGGCGGCAGGCCTTCTTCGGCCATGATGCGCTCGACGTTTTCGACCACGACGATGGCGTCGTCGACTAGAATGCCGACCGCCAGCACCATGCCGAACATCGTCAGCATGTTGATGGAATAGCCCGCAAGCAGCAGCGTCGCGCAGGTGCCCAACAGCGCCACGGGGACCACAATGGTCGGGATGATGGTATAGCGGATGTTCTGCAGGAACAGGAACATCACAATGAAGACCAGCACCACGGCTTCGACCAGCGTCGACAGCACCTTCTCGATCGAAGCCTTCACCACGGGGGTGATGTTGTAGGGAATTTCGTAGGTGATGTTGGCCGGGAAGAAGCGCGACAGCTCCTTCATCTTGGCCTCGACCGCGCTGGCGGTGGCGAGCGCGTTGCCGGTCGGCGACAGCAGCACGGAAAGGCCCGCGGTCGGCTTGCCGTTGAGGCGCGTGTTGAACTGATAGCTCAGGCCGCCGATTTCGAGCCGGGCGACGTCGCGCAGCCGAACCGTCGAGCCGTCCGGATTGGCGCGCAGGATTATCGCACCGAATTCATCGGGCGAGGCGAGTTGGCCCTTGACCAGCACCAGCGCCGAGACCTTTTGCGTCTCGGTGCTCGGCTCGGCGCCGACGCTGCCGGAAGCGACCTGGGCATTTTGCGCCGTGATCGCCTTGTTGACGTCATCGGCGGTCAAGCCATAGCCGACGAGTTTTGCGGGATCGATCCATATTCGCAAGGAACGCTCGGTGGAATAGAGCGTGGCGCGGCCGACGCCGGGAATGCGCCGGATCTCGCCCAGGATGTTGCGGATCATGAAATCGCCGAGACCGACCTCGTCGAGGCTGCCGTCGGTCGAGTTCAGCGTGATGATCTGCAGCACGGCGCTGGAGGCTTCCTCCACCAGAATGCCTTGCTGGATCACGGCACGGGGAAGCCGCGCCTCGACGCGCTTGAGGCGGTTCTGCACCTCCACCGACGCCGCGCCGGTTTCGGTGCCGGGCACGAAATTGGCGGTGATCTCGACCTGACCGAGCGAGTCGCTGGTGGATTCGAAATTCAGGATGCCGGAGGCGCCATTCAGCTCCTCCTCGATCAGCCGGGTCACGCTGTTGTAGAGGTTTTCCGGCGACGCACCGGGATAGCTGGTCGAGATCGAGATCGAGGGCGGCGCGATGATCGGATATTGCGCCACCGCCAATAGCGGAATCGAGATCGCGCCGATCAGGCAGATAAAAAGCGCAACCACCCAGGCGAAGATCGGCCTGTCAATGAAGAAGCTCGGCATGTTCGATCACCGCTGTGCGGCGGCGGTCTGCTTCGGATCTGGGACCACGTCAGAAGAAGCGTCCGCCTCCGTCGTCCAGACCTGCGGCTTGACCTTGTCGCCCGGGGCGAATTTCTGAAAGCCCTCGACCACGACCTTGTCGCCGGCCTTCAGACCGTCGCTGACGAACCACTGGCCGTTCTGCAGCGAGCCGGTTCGCACCGGCTGCACCGCCACGCGACCATCGTCCTTGACGACAAACACTTCGCTGCCGCCGCCGCCATTGCGCTGCACGGCCTGCTGCGGCACGGCGATAGCATCGGAGTCGATGCCCTGCTCGATCAGCACGCGGAGATACATGCCCGGCAACAATTCGCGCTTCGGATTAGGGAACTCGCCGCGCAAGGTCACCTGCCCGGTGTTGGCGTCCACCTTGGCGTCCGAAAACAGCAATTTACCCGGTAGCGGATACAGCGCGCCGTCGTCGAGCAGCAGCCGGACCTTCATCGCATCGGGCGCGATGCGTTCGAGATCGCCCGTCTCGAAAGCGCGGCGCAACTGATTGAGCTCGGTGACCGATTGGGTGAAGTCGGCATAGATCGGATCGAGCTGCTGGATGGTCGCAAGGCTGGCGCTGTCGTTCTGCACGACGAGCGCGCCTTCGCTGGTCAGCGCAGCGCCGACGATGCCGTCGATCGGCGCGCGAATGGTGGCGTAATCGAGATTGAGTCTCGCACGGGCAACGTCGGCCTTGCGTCCCTCGACGTCGGCCTCGGCCTGCTTCCGCGCGGCTATGGCCTTCTCGTTTTGAGCCTCGGGGGCGGCCCGCTGGATTGTCAGCGTTGCGATGCGCTGGGCCTGCAGCGACGCCTCTTCGAGCACGGCTTTTGCGCGGGCCAGTGCCGCTTCGGTCGATTGCACTTCCACTTCAAAGGGGCGCGGATCGATCCGGTAGAGCGGATCGCCGGCCTTGACCTCGCTGCCCTGATGGAACGTGCGCTCGACGACAATACCCGATACGCGCGGGCGAACTTCGGAAACCCGCGTCGGCGCGATGCGGCCGGGCAGCTCGCGCAGCACCGCCCGCGGCTGCGGCTTGACGGCGACGACGCTGACCTCCGGCTCCGACAGCTGTGGGGCAGCGGTGGCAGCCGTCGGGGCGTCACAGCCGGCGAGCAGTGGCGCCATCGCAGCCAGCATCAATGCAATAGAGGCCGATTGCGCGCGAAGTCCGGACATTGAATTAATCGCCCCGAGTTGAAGTTTGGATCTGTCAGGTTTGCAGTCAAGCAAGCGCGAGGGCTTTTCCGACTCCGCACTGTTGCTTATGTGAGAATAAGAAGAGCTTGCTGCGATGCAACGCGTTTCGTGGCGGCTCAATGTCACACGACGCTAGAGCAATGATTTTGAAGACATTTTCTCCAACTCACCGGATTGTGAGCCGGTTCCATCAGGACGTGCAGGAATAACCATGCAGAGCGGCCCGGATGAATCGCCGGACCAAAAGTTCCAAAACCACCTCTTCGCGGCGCGATCAGAAATACGCAGCGAAAAATTACGCCG
This sequence comes from uncultured Alphaproteobacteria bacterium, assembly GCA_963786115.1. Classification (GTDB taxonomy): domain Bacteria; phylum Pseudomonadota; class Alphaproteobacteria; order Rhizobiales; family Xanthobacteraceae; genus Bradyrhizobium. The sequence goes on along the minus strand of CAWAYC010000024.1, from coordinate 177,126 downwards.
CCGTCATCCGGAAATGTCTGACGCCGCCGTCGGCATAGCGCATCAACAGCGCGGCCTCGTCACCATGAGCCTCGCGCAGGATGGGCTCGATCTAGTCGCGACGCGCGTCGAAATCGGCAGGATGTGCATTAAGAGGCAGCTGGTCGGCTCGAGCCACGTGCGAACCCTAGCCAGCGATTCGCGCCAATCCATCTGGTGTCGAACTTCTCGCCATCCAAAGCGACAGCGAGCCCCAGCCGAATTCGAGCAAAATCCCGATTAGCCGGTTAAGCACAGGGCATTCGCGGAATACGCCGTAATCAAAGCCCGCTTTCAGCACGAAGTTCCGACCTGCCGGTGGATTCGGGGCGTTCCGAGCTTTTTTCTCAGCCCCGCTGTGCCATATTGGCGGCCGAAAACGGCGCTTCGCAATGGATGACCGGTAATGCCCTCAGGCCCCTCCTCCCGCTCCGACCTGGAGATCGAACTGAGCAAATTGTCCTCGCCACGGATCTTCCTGGTACGGATGCTGGTGTTCCTGGTGCTCTGCGGGCTGGTCGCAGTGGTGCTCTACAAGCAGATTATTCTCGCGTTCTTCGCCAATCCCGGTCTCAACGCGCTGATCGGCGCGGTGCTGTTCATCGGCATCATCCTGTCGTTCCGCCAGGTGATCCGGCTCACTCCGGAAGTGTCCTGGGTCAACAACTTCCGCATCGCCGATCCCGGGCTTGCGATCGAGCGCCGGCCGAAGCTGCTGGCGCCGATGGCCGCGATCCTCGGCGGCGAGCGCACCGGGCGGATGACGATCTCGCAGCAGACCATGCGGCATTTGCTGGATTCGATCGCCACCCGGCTCGATGAGGCCCGCGACATCTCGCGCTACATGACCGGATTGCTGGTGTTTCTCGGCCTGCTCGGCACCTTCTGGGGTCTGATCGAGACCGTCGGTTCCGTCGGCAAGGTGATCGAGGGATTGAAGGTCGGCGGCGACGCCGGATCGCTGTTCGATACGCTGAAAGAGGGGCTCGCCGCGCCGCTCGGCGGCATGGGCATTTCGTTTTCGTCCTCGCTGTTCGGCCTTGCCGGCTCGCTGATCCTCGGCTTCCTCGATCTGCAATCGAGCCAGGCGCAGCACCGCTTCTATACCGACCTCGAGGACTGGCTCGCTTCCACCGTGCGTGAGTATGGCGGCGAGGGCGCAGCCGGCGTCAGCGGCGAGCTGCAGCACGCGATGGAACGGATTCGCGCCGTCGTGGAAGAAAGCGGGGGCGGCAGCCGCAGCACCACCGCGGCGATGGCCAATCTCGCCGAAGCCATTCAAGGCCTGGTGGCGCATATGCGGACCGAGCAGCAGATGATCCGCGAATGGGCCGACGGCCAGGGCGAGCAGAACCGCGAGATCAAGCGCCTGCTCGAGCACCTCGCACGCCAGCCGGAGAAAAGTTGACTCAGCTCGACAAGGCCATGACCCCGAAAGGCCGACTTCCGGTTTTCGGATCAGATCAAGCCTAAACAAGAGAGAGAAGCCGAATGGCCCTCGCCCGTTCACGCCGCAGCGAATCCGGTTTCAACTACTGGCCGGGTTTCGTCGACGCGCTATCGACGCTGGTGCTGTCGATCGTATTCCTGCTCTCGGTGTTTTTGGTGGTGCAGTTCTTCCTGTCGCAGGAAGTCACCGGCAAGGACAAGGCGCTGGAGCAGCTCAACGCCAAGATCGCACAGTTGAACGATTTGCTGTCCCTCGAGAAGCTTACCGGGCTTAACCTCAACGACCAGCTCTCGCAGGCGCGCGCCGGGCTGTCGTCGATAGAGGCCGACCGCGATCGCATCAGGGGCCTTTATGAGGGCCTCGCCGCCACTGGCGGCGACGCGCAGGGGCGCGCCAACGAACTCAACAAGGCGCTGGATTCCGAAAAGCAGGTGACGTCGAGGGCGCTGGCGCAGATCGAGGTCTTGAACCAGCAGATCAGCGCGTTGCGTCGTCAGCTCGCGGCACTTGAAGAAGCGCTCGATGCCTCGGAGAAGCGCGACAAGGAATCCCAGGGCCGCATCGCCGATCTCGGGCAGCGTCTGAACGTGGCGCTGGCGCAGCGCGTGCAGGAATTGTCGCGCTACCGTTCGGAATTCTTCGGCCGTTTGCGCTCCATCCTCGGCAACCGTCCCGATATCCGCATCGTCGGCGACCGCTTCGTGTTCCAGTCGGAAGTCTTCTTCGATACCGGCCAGGCAACACTATTGCCCGAAGGCCGCGCCGAACTCGACAAGCTCGCGAGCGCGCTGACCGACCTCGACAAGCAGATCCCGAGCGAAATCGCCTGGGTGCTGCGGGTCGACGGCCATACCGACATGCGGCCGATCAACAGCCCCGTATTCAAGTCGAACTGGGAATTGTCGTCGGCACGCGCCATTTCGGTGGTGCAATACCTGGTCTCGCTCGGCGTACCGGCGCAACGGCTGGTCGCCGCCGGTTTCGCGGAATTCCAGCCGCTCGATACCGCCCAGACCGAGGACGCTTACAAGCGCAACCGCCGCATCGAGCTGAAGCTGACGGAACGGTAGTGGTAGTGATGGCACATGGCCCAGCACGCCGTCATGGCCGGGCAACAACGCGAAGCGCGTCTTCGCGCAGATTTCCCGGCCATCCACGTCTTCCCGTCGGGCGCGAAAGCAAGACGTGGATGCCCGGCACAAGGCCGGGCATGACGGTTGTTGCTTGAGTGCTCATTTTCATCTCCGCCCCTATCGCGCCGAGGACGAGGACGCGGCGATCGCGCTGTGGCAGGAGACCTGGCAGCAGGCCTATCCCTCGATCGATTTTGCCGCGCGCGTGGCATGGTGGCGCGAGCGCTGGCGCAACGAACTGGTGCCGAACGCCGCGGTCACCATTGCCGAGCAAGCGAGCGTGCTGGTGGGATTCGTGACGATCGACGCAGACGGCTATCTCGACCAGCTCGTGGTCAGCCCCACGCAGTGGGGTTCAAGGCTCGCCGACGCCCTGGTCGATGAAACAAAACGCCTCTCGCCCAAGGGCGTCACGCTGTTGGTGAACAAGGACAACACCCGCGCCATCCGCTTCTACGAGCGCAACGGGTTTGTGCACGCCGGCGAGGACGTCAATCCGACATCGGGCCGGCCGGTGCTGAAAATGGCCTGGAAAGCGTGATCCCTATCACAGGCCTCACGAATGGAAGGTGGTTCAATCCGGCTGAAGCCTGGCCAATGCGGACGGCCACGGCTCAACAGCGGAGACGACCGATGGGACGGTCCGGATTTGCCAAGCGCGCAGCCGCCCTGGTGGTGCTCGTCGTCACCGGATTTTTGCTGGGGACCTATCTGGATCGGCGCTTCACCTCCGACGAGGCCGATTATCAACTGGCGTCCATTGCCAGTCACCAACCCTGGACGTGCACCGACGAGGACGGCACCTCGAAACATTGGCACTGGGCGAACGTCCCGATGCCTTCCCCGAAATGCACCGACCAGCGCTAGATTCTTGTTTCGACGCGTTTTCTTCACGCGAACCGGTATCCGCTTCGCTCGAAAACGCTATAGCCGCTCAGATCCCCTCGAACTGCAGCCGCGCCAGCCGCGCATAGAGTCCGTTAGCGGCAACCAGCTCCGCGTGGGTGCCCTGCTCGACGATCCTGCCGTGATCCATCACCATGATGCGGTCGCAGGACAGCACGGTCGCCAGGCGATGCGCGATGACCAGCGTGGTGCGGTGTCGCATCAGTTCTTCGAGCGCGGTCTGCACCAGCGTCTCGCTTTCGGCATCGAGCGCGGAAGTGGCTTCATCGAGCAGCAATAGCGGCGCGTCGCGCAGGATCGCGCGGGCGATCGCAATACGCTGGCGCTGGCCGCCGGACAGCGTTATGCCGCGCTCGCCGAGCTGGGTCTCGAATCCGCCGGGCAACCGGCGCAAGAACTCGGTGGCATGGGCGAGATCGGCGGCGCGCTCGACTTCGGCATCGGTGGCATCGGGCCGGCCGAAACGAATGTTTTCGCGCGCGCTGGCGGCGAATACCACGGAGTCCTGCGGCACCAGCGCGATGCGCGAGCGCACCTCGCGCGGATCGGCCGCCTTGATCGGCACCCCGTCGAGCGAGATCGAACCCGAAGCCGGATCGTAAAAGCGCAGCAGGAGATGAAACAGCGTGCTTTTTCCGGCGCCCGAGGGTCCGACGATCGCGACCTTTTCGCCGGCGCGGACCGACAGGGAGACGCCATCGAGCACCTTGACGTTTGGCCGGGTGGGATAGGCAAAACTGACATTGTCAAAGCCGACGTCGCCGCTCGCCGGCGACGGCAACGCGCGCGGCTGCGGCGGTGCGGTGATCTCGGGCTTGACGCGCAGGATTTCGAAAAGACGTTCGGCCGCGCCTGACGCCGCCGAGATTTCGCCCCAGACCTCGCTGAGCTGGCCCAGGCCCGTCGCGGCAAAGGCGGTGTACAGAATGAACTGGCCGAGCCGGCCCGGGCTGATCGAGCCGGTGAGCACGTCATGCGATCCGACCCACAGGATCACGACGACGCTGGAGAACACGATGAAGATGATGATCAGGGTGAGCACCGCGCGCGCCCGGGTCGAGTTGCGCGCCGCCTCATAGGCCTGCTCGACCTCGCGACCGAAGCGCCCGTTCGCAAGCCGCTCGCTGGTATAGGCCTGCACGGTTCTGATGGCGCCGACCAGTTCGGCAGCGTAGGCGCTGGCTTCTGCCAATGTGTCCTGGGCGTTGCGCGACAGCCGCCGCACCCAGCGCCCGAAGGCCACCAGCGGAATCACGATCGCCGGGATCGCCAGCAACACGAAGCCGGAAAGCCGCGGGCTCGTGATCACCATCATGGCGGTGGCGCCGATGAACAGCATGAGATTGCGCAGCGCGATGGAGACCGACGCACCGACCGCGGATTTGATCTGCGTGGTGTCGGCGGTCAGCCGCGACACCAGTTCGCCGCTGCGCGCAGAATTGAAGAAGGAAGGCGATAGCGAGATCAGATGAGCGAACACGTCGCGCCTGAGGTCGGCGACGATGCGCTCGCCGATCGTCATCACCAGATAGTATCGCGACGCGCTGGCACCGGCCAGCACCGCGACCACCGCGATCATCACGCTGAAATAGCTGTTGATCAGCGCGACGCCCTCGGGCGTGAAGCCGAAGTCGATCATCCGCCGGACCGCGATCGGCACGACCAGCGTGGTGATCGCCGCAACCGTCAGCGAGACAAAGGCGAGGATGGCGCGGCCACGGTAACGCGCCACATAGGGCGCGAGCGCCAGCAACGGACGCAGCTTCGCGCGCGTCTTGGCGGGGGACTCCGTCAGCTGCGTTTCGATGAAGGCTTCTTCCTCCATCAACGCATCACGCGGCGACGCCGCTCCGCCAGATGGGCCTCGAAGTTGTTCGACTGCGCTCATGAATCTCGACCGGTTTGACAGCCCCCAGATAGGCCCCCCCGGGACCGCTGGCAAATCCGGGAAAGTCCCAATCCGGTGACCTACTTAGCTTGTTTTTGAGGGCGCCCTGCGGTATAGAGCCGCCCAAATCCGTAACCCCTGACATCGTTGGACGGGCGCCGGCGCGCCGAAGGAAAAGCCATGAAAGCCGATATTCACCCGAATTATCATACGATTACGGTCGTCATGACCGACGGCACCGAGTACCAGACCCGCTCGACCTGGGGCAAGGAAGGCGACAAGCTGAACCTGGACATCGACTCCAAATCGCACCCGGCGTGGACCGGCGGCTCCCAACAGCTCCTCGACCGAGGCGGCCGCGTCTCCCGGTTCCAGAAGAAGTTTTCGGGCTTCCTCAAGAAGGATTGAGGGGTTTCGAGCTCTCCTTTTCGGCTCAGAAATGCAAAACGCCCCTGCTTGGTCAGGGGCGTTTTTGTTTGGCGACTTGTCAGCCGCAGCTCAAAGAGCGAACGCGGAACCAACGAAGCAATCCATTCTTGCCGGCGGCCTGATGGATTGCTTCGCTTCGCTCGCAATAATGACGAAATAATTAGTGCTCGAACGCCGCCTTCAGGCGATTCAGCTGCGGTACCAGCGGATTGCCGATCGGCGCGCGATCGGCCGAGGTCGAGTGAATCGTCACGTCGAGCCGGCGGACCCGGGATTGCAGGCTCATCGAGCGCGCGATCAAATCCCGCAACTGCTCCGGCAATCTTGTGATCATCTCGTCAGGGCCCGGTTCGGCCGCGGAAAGCTTGACCTTGGTCTTTTCGCGATTGGCCTGGCTCAGCGTCATCTCGCCTTCCTTCACCGCGCGATGCAGCAAGAGCCATGATGCAAGCTGCATCAAGCGCGTGGTCAGACGCATGCTTTCGGTCGCATAAGTGAGACTGACGGAACGTTCGAGGGCCTTGGCCTCGGTGCGGCCGTCGCCGTCGAGATAGGCGGCGGTCTCCTCGACCAGATCCATGCCCTCGCGGAACAAGGTTCCGAATGCCGCAGAATTAGTAAGCCGCTCGCTGAATTGCACGAGCGCGGTTTCGCTATGCGCACGATCCGACATGGTTAACGCCCTCACGCTACTGTTACGCCGCCGGCTTTTGAGCGCCGGCTTATGATGAACAAATCATTGCGCTGTCGCGGCCGAGAGTCCAGCCGCAACCAGAATTATGGTTTCCAAGCTGGTCGGAGGACAAAAAAGAGCCGCCGTTTCCGGCGGCTTTTGAAGTTGATAACAGGGAGGCGTCAAACAGAGTGGACAGGAGCCACTCGGTGTCCAAACGAGGACGGTGAAAGTCATAAAGGAGAAAGCTTAACGGCTCGTAAACGAACGATTTTCTTCAGGATTCGTTTGCCATGTCGGCCATTGGCCTAGGTTGGGACAGCTGCACGATGCCAGTACACGGCGCATGGGTCCGTGAGATTGCGTTTGCAGGCTCGAAAACTTTCGCCGACTACGATTTGAAAAAGCTGTTCGCGGCGTCCTTCGAGGCGCGTTTTTTGGTCATTGCCTGTTGCAGCCGTTCGATTTCCGAATTCAAGAGCGCAATGCGCTCGGTCAATTCCTCGACCGACAATAGCGACAGTTCCTGCCCGATCTCGTGGGTGACCTTCTTCCTCGGGCGGTCGTCATCCTCGATGGCCATGCGCTTCCTCCTTGCGTTCCCATGAGTGGCGCCCCCTTGAAGCGGTTGCCAGCCGCAGCCGGGCTGGCTAATCAGGAGCCGCCTTCAAAATCTTCGTATTTCGCAAGGACAAATCATGGAAAAGCTGCCCGCGCAAATGACCGTCATCGGCATCAGCAAGCCCGGCGGCCCCGAGGTGCTGTTGCCGGAAACCCGCGCGGTGCCCTCCCCCGGTCCGGGCGAAATCCTGGTCAAGGTCGAGGCCGCCGGCGTCAACCGGCCGGATATCGCGCAGCGTTCCGGCTCGTACCCGCCGCCGCCCGGCGCCAGCGATCTGCCGGGGCTCGAGATCGCAGGCCACGTGGTCGCACTCGGCGCGGGTTCGACCAGGCACAAGCTCGGCGACAAGGTGATGTCGCTGGTAGCCGGCGGCGGCTACGCGCAATATTGCATCGCGCAGGATGCGCAGGCGATGGCGGTGCCGCCGAGCCTTTCGATCCAGGAAGCCGGCGCCCTTCCGGAAACGCTGATGACGGTCTGGCACAATGTGTTCGAACGCGGCGGCTTGAAGTCCGGCGAAACGCTGTTGATCCATGGCGGTTCCTCCGGCATCGGCACCATGGCGATCCAGCTCGCGAAAGCGCTCGGCTCCAAGGTGATGGTTACCGTAGGTTCCAGGGAAAAGGCCGATGCCTGCCTGAAACTCGGCGCCGATCACGCGATCAACTACAAGACCGAGGATTTCGTCGAGGCGGTGAAAAAGGCGACGGGCGGCGCTGGCGCCAACGTCATCCTCGACATGATCGGCGGCGATTACATCGACCGCAATTACGAGGCGGCGGCGGTCGAGGGACGCATCGTCCAGATCGCGTTTCTCGCGGGAACACCGAAGGCATCGGCCAATTTCGCCAAACTGATGGTGAAACGACTGCACCACACCGGTTCGACCTTGCGCCCCCGTAGTAATGCGGACAAGGCGGCGATGGTCGCGGCGATCGAGGCCAAGGTGATGCCGCTGCTGCGCGAGGGGCGTGTCAAACCCCTGATGGACAGCACATTTCCGTTCGAAAAGGCCGCCGATGCGCACCGCCGCATGGAAACCAGCGAGCATATTGGCAAAATTGTGTTGGCGGTTTGACGCCACTTTACTCAAAGCTGCCGGAAAGCCTTTGATTTCCTTCGCTTTCATGTCATTTATCGCGCAAACGCCGGGCCATTCGCTGGCCCGGAAAATTCGTTGATCGCGGAGTACTGCCATTGCGTCTGATCAGGTGCCTTGCGCTCGTTGCGCTGGGCCTCATGATTGTTGCCGCTGCGACGCCAGCGCGCGCGATTGACGCCGTCAGCGTCCGCAGCGACGCGCCTGCGATCGACTTGACCGCGGTGCTCGATCACCAGCGCAGCGATACCGATCGCATCCAGGTTTCCACCGCGCCGGGCACCGACGGCATCGTCCGCCGCATCGAGGTGCGCGCCCGCGAAGGCGGGCAATATTGGGTGGTGTTCGCGCTTGCCAACAACACCGACGACCAGCTCGACCGCCTGATCGTTGCGCCGCATTACCGCATCGTGTCGTCGGGGCTGCTGTGGCCGGACCTCGGACTGTCGCGCATCGCCACCATCACGCCGTCGACTGGCGACCGTCCCGACCGCCAGGAAAGCCCGACCGCGGACGTGTTCCGCATCACGCTCGATCCCGGCTCCGTCGTCACCTTTGTCGCGGAACTGCGCACCGACAAGCTGCCGCAGCTCTATCTCTGGGAGCCCGACGCCTACAAGGACAAGGTCAACTCGTTCACGCTGTACCAGGGCATCGTGATCGGCATTTCCGGCCTGTTGGCGCTGGTGCTGACCATCCTGTTCGTCGTCAAGGGCAGCATCATGTTCCCCGCCGCCGCGGCGCTGGCCTGGGCGGTGCTGGTTTATATCGGCGTCGATTTCGGCTTCTGGGGCAAGGTGCTCGACATGTCGAACAACGCCGAGCGCGTCTGGCGCGCGGCGGGTGAAGCGATCCTGGCGGCGACGCTCTTGGTGTTCCTGTTCGCCTATCTCAATCTGAGCCGCTGGCACGTGCGCTATTCCCATATCACCATCGGCTGGCTGGCCTTCCTCGGCTCACTGGTGGCGCTGGCGCTGTTCGATCCCGCGGTCGCCTCGGGCATCGCGCGCATGTCGCTGGTGCTGATCGCCTTCGCCGGTTTCGCGCTGATCGTCTATCTCTCGACCCACGGCTTCGACCGCGCCGTGCTGCTGATCCCGACCTGGTTCCTGCTCCTGGTCTGGGTGATCGCGGCCGGCATGACGGTGGCCGGCAGCGTCACCAACGACATCGTCGGCCCGGCGCTGCTGGGCGGCCTCGTGCTGATCGTGATGCTGATCGGATTCACCGTCATGCAGCACGCCTTCGCCGGCGGCGGCGCCACCACGGGCGTGGTCTCCGACGTCGAGCGGCGGGCGCTGGCGCTGACCGGTTCCGGCGATCTGATCTGGGACTGGGACGTCTCCGCCGACAAGGTGTTCACCAGCCCCGAGACCGAAAGCCTGCTCGGCCTGAAGCGCGGCACCCTGGAAGGCCCGGCCGCGAAATGGCTTGAGGTGCTGCACCCGCTCGACCAGGACCGCTTCCGCGCCGCGCTGGACAGCGTGCTCGACCAGCGCCGCGGCCGCCTCGTGCAGGATTTCCGCCTGCGCACCCCGGACGGCCATTTTATGTGGTTCGCGCTCAAGGCGCGGCCCGTAGTCGGCTCCGACGGCGAGGTCTCGCGCGTGGTCGGCACGCTGACCGACGTCACCGAGATCAAGAATGCCGAAGAGCGCATGCTCCATGACTCCGTGCATGACAACCTCACCGGCCTGCCGAACCGCAAACTGTTCATGGATCGCCTGGGCGCGGTGGCCAATTTCGCCAAGAGCATGCCGACGCTGCGGCCGACGCTGATGGTGATCGATCTCGACCGCTTCAAGCAGGTCAATGATTTCGTCGGCATCGCCGTCGGCGATTCCATCCTCCTGACGCTGGCGCGGCGATTGACCCGCATCCTCAAGCCCCAGGACACGCTGGCGCGGCTTGCCGGCGACCAGTTCGGCCTGATCCTGCTGTCGGAACAGGATCCGGGGAGGATCACCGCCTTCGCCGAGACCATCCGCAAGACCATCCGCGCGCCGATTGCCTTCAACGACCGCGAGATTTTCCTGACCGCCTCGATCGGGCTCGCGCTGTCCGATCCGCAGACGCAGCTCACCGACGAGATCATCAAGGACGCCGAGCTTGCGATGTATCACTCCAAGCGCATCGGCGGCGACCGCATCGACGTCTACAAGCCCGCGATGCGCGCGCGAAAGACCGACCGGCTGACGCTGGAAAGCGAATTGCGCCGCGCCATCGAGCGCCAGGAGATCACCATCCTCTATCAGCCGATCGTGCGGCTGGAAGACCGTTCGATCGCAGGCTTCGAGGCCCTGGCGCGCTGGGACCACCCGAAACTCGGCCGGATGTCGCCGTCGGAGTTCATCAGCATTGCCGAGGAGATCGGCCTGATCGTCGATCTCGGCATGTTCGTGCTGGACCAGACCGCCAAGCAGCTCGCGGTCTGGCAGCGCGCGATGCGCTCGCGCGAGCCGATCTTTGCCTCGGTCAACGTCTCCTCGCGGCAATTGCTGCGCCACGACCTGATCCACGACATCCGCACCGTGCTGTCGCGCTCCTCGGTGGCGCGCGGCACGCTGAAGCTGGAATTGACGGAATCGCTGGTGATGGAGAACCCGGAGCACGCCGCGCAGATGCTGACGCGAATTCGCGAGCTCGGCACCGGACTGTCGCTCGACGATTTCGGCACCGGCCATTCCTCGCTGGCCTATCTGCAGCGCTTCCCGTTCGACACCATCAAGATCGATCAGTCGTTCGTGCGCACCACCAGCCGCGGCACGCGGCCGGTGATCCTGAAATCGATCATCGCGCTCGCCCACGACCTCGGCATGGACGTGGTCGCGGAAGGCGCGGAAACGGATTCGGACGCGGTCGAGCTCTATCAGCTCGGCTGCGAGTACGCGCAGGGATTCGCCTTCGGCGAGCCTATGGACGCCGACGCCGCGATGCGGCTGTTGACGGAAGAACGGCTCGAGGCGGCGAGCTAGGTGCAGTTGTCATTGCCGGGCTTGACCCGGCAATCCATCTGCTTGAAAAAAAGCTTATTGCGAAGATTGATGGATGCCCGGATCAAGTCCGGGCATGACAGATGTGGTCACCGCTTCGCCCGCTTGAACCGCACGCTCTTGCCGCCCGCCTGCCGGGTCGCGATGTAGCCGCCGGCAATACAGGCCTCGCGCTGCGGCGTCTTCTCCTGCGGGCTGCGCATGGTTTTCCACCATGGCGTGCGGTGCGCCGAGCGAGAACTTCTTGGACCGGCTGAGCTCGCGCCCGCCCGATACGTGTTTTTCAGCACGGCTGCAACTTCCAGGAACGCGAACGGACGAGAGGACTTCTTGATCAATCAGGCGTGCCCAAAAATGGTCGTGCATTGTGGCTTCTTCGTAGTATGCATCTTTCCAAAGTCAGCCTAACATTAGCCATAATCCATGGGGGCTGAAAAATGAAAAGCAAAACCGATCTCGTGAACTCGCTCCGACAGAGCGTTCACCCCTAGCCGCTCCCTCGTCCCGGCGGCTCTCCCCGCAGCCATCGATTCACTTCGACCCACGCGTGAAGCCTGCAGCTTCTGGCGACGAACAACTCGTGAACTCCTCCAACTCGAACTCCAACCAACGGAAAGGGCACCAACATGCATCCGCCAACCAATATGTCCGTACTCAGTTGTCTTGCATTCGCAGCCACTGTTGCGACGGCGAGCGTGGCATCTGCGCCACCGGTTCTTGCGGCCGATATCGCGGCTTCACCCAGCCGGGCGATAGCTCCGTCCTGGACCGGCTTTTATGTCGGCGTCCACGGCGGCTTCGGATGGGGCAGAACAGAAATTCGCGACCCGATGTTCAACCCGATATTCAATCCGACCGTAGCGACCTATAGCGGGCCTCTTGCGGGCGGTCAGATCGGCGCGAACTGGCAACTGGGCAATGTCGTGCTGGGCGCGGAGGTCGACGGCTCCTGGGCTTTCGTGCGTGGCAACACCAACCGAAACCAGACGATCATCACGTCCAGCACCAACAACGGCCTCGGTTATCGGGCGCTCGCGACCGGTGCGGGACGGATCGGCTACGCGATGGGTCAATGGCTCGCCTACGCCAAGGGCGGGGTCGCCTGGGCCGACATGGAGATCACGACGCGGTACCAGGTGCTGCCCACCACCTATCAGCGAAGCCTGATCGGCGCGGTCGGAGGGGCGGGGCTGGAAGTCGCCTTCCTGCGCAACGTCTCCGCCAAGGTCGAATACAACCTGATCTACATTCCGACCGATCACCTCGTCTATGCCAGCCCGAACACGACCTCCAGCCTCGACCACCTGGTCCAGGTGGTGAAGGCCGGCATCAACGTGCGCTTCGGCGGCGACACCGATGTCCTGCGCTAATTCCTCGAACACACCGAAACAATCCTCAACCAACGTGATGGAGAGAACAACCATGTCCACTTTCATGAACTCCGTGCAGAAGCTCGTTGCGCGCCATACCACACGGTCGCTCGCCGCAGCGGCGGGTCTCGCCGCAATGATCGCAACGTCAGGCCATGCCGCCCCGGTCGAATACGTTAAGGTCTGCTCCTTGTACGGCGCCGGTTTCTTCTACATCCCGGGCACCGACACCTGCGTGGACGCGCGGCAGATCGCGCAAAGTCAGTATGATGTTGCACGGGCGCAAACCCGCAGCGCCACCGGCACCGCGATGGCGGCTTCGCTGGTCGCACCGTGGCTTCCGGCCGGCACGAACTACGCCATTTCGAATCATTGGGCGGCGTTCGACGGTCAACACGCAGCAGGCGCCTCGGGGCTGATGCGGATCTCGGGCAATCTGGTGTTTTCGGCCGGATTTGCCGTGGGCCTGGATAATGGGCGTTTGCTCTCGCTCTCCAATCGCACGCAGACGGAATTCGGCACGTCGGTGCCGGCGCAGACCTGGAGCGACGTTCGCAGCGTCGGCCGCGCGGGCTTCATGTACGCGTGGTGACGCAGCCGTCATCCGCTCCGCAACCCCTTCACCATTTTTCGAAAGATCATTCCATGACAATCTCAATCCTTCGGTTGGCCCGCCGCCATTCCTCCTGTGCCATTGCCGTCGTCTCGCTTCTGACAAGCTTGCCGCTATCTGCCTCCTCCGCGGTCGCCGCCGACCTCGCGCTGAAGAGCCCGGCGGCTGTGGCTGCGCCGCTCTGGTCCGCCTTCTACATCGGTCTGCACGGTGGCGCGGGCCGGGCCAACAGCGGGCTCGAAGATCCGGACTTCCAGATCACGTATGACCGCCTCACGGTCAATTCACGCGGCGCGCTCGCGGGTGCCCAAGTGGGTGCCGACTGGCAGTTCGGCAACCTCGTCGTCGGTGGCGAGATCGACGCGTCCTGGTCATCGATCAAGGGCAGCCTCGCTCCCGATCCGAACTTTTTCCTGTCGGGTCTTTCGGCGCAGTATCAGGCGCTGGCGACGGGCACTGCGCGCGTCGGCTATGCCGCCGGCAATCTGCTGGGCTACGTCAAGGGCGGCGTTGCGTGGGCGAACATCGACTACAAGAGCGCAATCGCCACCGGTTTCCCGGTCGACGTCAACCACCAGCGGACCGGTTTGACGGGCGGCGTCGGTCTCGAAATGGCGCTGCTGGGCAGTCTCTCGGCCCGGGTCGAATACGACTACATCTATTTCGGCGCGGCTGCGATCTCGCTGGGGACAAGGCGTAATCCCAGCAACGTCGATCATGATCTCCACCTCGTGAAGGTCGGTCTGAACTGGCGCTTCACCGGCGACCACCTGCTCGCGCGCTACTGAGCAAAGCAAATTGGAGACAGCCATGTGGAAGCACATCAACACAGCACGCTGCGTGCTCAGGCGCAGTTTGCAAGCGATTCTCGGGATCGCTGCATTTGCCATCATCAGCCCCGCGCCGAGCCACGCCGCGGTCGAATACGAAAAAGTCTGCTCGCTGTACGGCGCCGGCTTCTTTTACATTCCGGGCACCGACACCTGTGCGAACGCGCGGCAGATCCTGGACAACCAGTTCGCCATCGCACGCGAACTGACGCGCGCCGCGACCGGAACAGCCATGGCCACGGCCCTGGTCAATCCGTTCCTACCTGAGGGCACCGATTACGCGATCTCGACGCACTGGGCCGTGTTCGACGGACAACATGCCGTCGGGTTCGCGGGATTGATGCGGCTCCAGGGCAACCTGGCGTTAACGGCAGGGGTCGCCGTCGGCCTCGATCACGGCCGCCTGCTCTCCGTGGTCAATCGCACCCAGACCGAATTCAGCACGTCGTTTCCGGCCCAGTCATGGAGCGACGTGCGCGTGCTGGGACGTATGGGGCTTCAGTATTCGTGGTGAAGCCCGCGCGGCGGAGCGGACTGGCGAAATCGTAGGCGTTACCCGGATGAAGCGGAGCGAGATCCGGGTGACGTCCATTTTATTGCGCTCGATGCGCTCGCGCGCGCCGATTTTTGCGAGTGTCAACGTCTCGTCAGCTGTTACGGCATGATTTGATTCATGACATCCGCACCGTGCTGTCACGTTCTTCGGTGGCCCGCGGCACCCTAAAACTGGAACTGACGGAATCGCTGGTCTATCAATTGGGTTGCCAATACGCCCAGGGCTTTGCCTTCGGTGAGCCGATGGACGCCGATGCCGCGATGCGGCTGTTGACGGAAGAACGGCTCGAGGCGGCGAGTTAAGTAGCCGTCACCGATGTCATACCCGCGAAGGCGGGTATCCAGTACGCCGCAGCCTTTCGATTCTATCACTGATGCCTCTGGAATACTGGATCGTCCGCTTTCGCGGACGATGACGACTGAATATGAATTCGCGATCTCGCGGCGCGATGCGTCCGAGTGTTGTTAGCGTCACCCTCGATGAGAGGGAGCAGGGAATGCCGGGTGCGCGCTGCACCCGCGGTCTCGTGTGCAAGATTGCGCAAAGGAAAGCGCACACGAGCATACAGGTTCAGCGGAGGCAGTCCGGCATTCCCTGCGCAATGGTTTTACGGCTTATGCCATGCTCTCCCCGGCGACGAATTCGTCTTGTCACCGTCGTCGGCGGATTAAGGCTGATCAAGCTCGGTTGAGTTGACTTCGCCTCCGCTCGACTTGGCACCAGCAACGGGTGTCGGGACCACACGGTTTTGCCGTACGCAACCAGCGTCGTTCGTCCTGCGCGCCGTTTGTCGCTCATGAGGTCCAACTCACCCTGCGACTACCTTGCGCGCCGACGCCGCCGCGTCCACCGCATCCTGCCCCGCGTCCGTGACGATCGCGATACGCCCCTTGGTGGGGAGGACGGCGGGGTTTCTAGGATTGATTTGGGGTAGCGGAAAAGAGGAATATTTTCCGCGCCAGGGATTGACAGAGAGGCGACTCAAAAGGGAAGGCGTCAATTGCCATGATTGTAGTTCATGACGCCCCGGCGCCTCGGGGGAATTATATCCATCACATATTCTTGTTGGATTAAGCCTGCGACAAATCAATCTTGAAAGAAGAGCGAGCCTGTCGGAGGTCCGCTCCATCGATTGCCGTAGCCCCTTTGCACGGAGAAGCGCAATGATAGCTGAGAAATCACGACGTGCTATTCTCGTTTACGCAATGTTGGTGGTGAGGACCATTGCACTTGGCGCTCCCGCTCCCCTTGCGGCTAGCGCAGTACATGTCCCTGGCAACCATATGGTTCGCTCGGGCGTGCAAGTTCGTCAAGTGGATTGCACGCCTCCGTCGCGAGCCGCTCAAGTTCACAAGCATGTGCACGATCCTTTCGCATCCATGTTGCTGGGGTGACAAGCCCCTCAAGCTTAGCGGTTACGGTGCTCACCTAATCTGCCGAGCAAGCCAATTCACTCGTTCGGTAGGTGATTTCTCCTTTTTGAGGCGGACTTACGTCTGAGACTCAATAGCTGATTGAGAGCGAGCCATGTCAAGCAAGTTTGTCTTTGGGGGCGCGCTGGTTGCGTCGTTGTTGCTGGCAAACATCGGATTTGCGGAGGACGCTCCGTTATTTCACAAGGGACCATGGCCAATTCACAATGGTCGCAATTATCAGCCAACCGAGCATGAGCTGAGAGCCTTGCATCAGGAGGATGTCACGCCCGATCAGACGCGAGAGATCGATCGATTGTACGATCAGCTCCTGGCAAGCAGTGAAAACGTTCGCAGTCGTCATCCCGCGCCCAAACATTGATCCAATATTGCTGAAACCGATTTCGTCCAACTCGCGTGAGGCTATTCCTGTTCGTTGCGCCTTGCAGGATTAAAGCCGCGAGAAATCAGCCGCCTCTAACGGAAAAATCGAAAACACGGCACGGGCGAACTTTCCCTTCATGATTTAGCGTCTAGTCGGCAAGCTCCCTAATGGAAGCTAAGCGGCCTCCATCGCCCAAAAAATCCAATTCTTTCAAAATCCCGATCGCGCAACAGTGATGCCGCATTCGAAATTGGCTCTCACATTCGGGAATGCCGGTCCGCCGGCGGAAGTCTTGCTCTCAGATAAGGATGCCCCGTGTGGAGAAATGACATGATTAAATTCAGACTGCTTGGCGCATTGGCAATTCTGTCAATGTTGAGCCTGGCTCAGCCGCCAGCATTCGGCAGTGAGGGGCGGGAGATCGCAGCACCATCCTGGAGTGCCGCCTGCATGACTGACCAGGGCCCGAGCGACTGCGGCGAATCCATGGGGATCTATGGCTCCCCTGAACAGCATGCTCTAAAACGACATTCCAGCTTTGAGATCAACCAATCGGGAGGCAAAAGATGAATAGCCCGAATGGCACGCTGTTCTTGATAGCATGGAATCGGCCGCGGCAACGCATGACGACGGCTAAGATCATGCCCGCTCTTTTTGAATTTCTTTATCGTGAATTTTGCCGTGCGCGCCTCGCTGAAATGCGGAAGCCTCTGCTGATCCGGCCTGACGGCCTTGAGGTTCCAGGTGCAGCTCGCGCTTCGTTGAAAGCGCGTGATGAAATATTTCCCAAGCCTGCCCGCACTTCACAATAAGAAGTCGAGCTTCCTCGGCTTCTGTTATCATATGGAGAAAACAATGACCAAAGTGACCTTCGTGTCGGCGGCGCTGATCGCGGCAGCCGTATTCACAACTCAGGCCGTGGCTGCTCGCAGCGATGTCGCGACACAGCACGCCAGAACCAAGGCCCATACCAGCGTTACGGACTGTGTGCGGGCTCCGGACGTCGGCGCGTTTGCCTCCGATCCCTATACTGTCCCCCCTTGTATGCCCAATACCGCTATTGATGCGTTCCAATAGCGACAAAGAGTCGGGCTGGCGAGGTCTGCCAGCCCGATTGCCTTGGGAATCCGCGCCTGTCGACGCTCAAGGCTTTTCGCCGCCGCACCGCTCGGCCATGCACGCCTGCGGCGCGCATCTCGGCGAAGATGATCCTTTTGGGCGCGAACCTAGTCCGTTCTCCCTCCCGACAACCGACGTAGGTTCGCGGTCTGCCAAGCGGATTAAGGCTGATCAAGCTCGGTTGAGTTGACTTCGCCTCCGCTCGACTTGGCACCAGCAACGGGTGTCGGGACCACACGGTTTTGCCGTACGCAACCAGCGTCGTTCGTCCTGCGCGCCGTTTGTCGCTCATGAGGTCCAACTTACCCTGGCATTGGGCAGGTTGACGACGCCGCCCGGTGACGGGCGACTACGGAGGGTGCGCTCAGACCCACTCCACGCCCTAGCTAGCGGACACGCGCAGCCAAACGCGGATTGATCGAGTTTGACGAATGCTAGGTAGTTGGCCGCGAGTTTGTCGTATCGGGTCGCGACACATCGACATTGCTTGATCTTGTTGAAGAACCGTTCGATCAAATTGCGCGCGCGATACAGATACGGGCTGAAGCAGATCAGGTCTTTGCGATTTCGTTTTTGGCGGAATGTTCGCCGCATGCGGGCGGGCAAGCTCCCTGATCCGGTCCGCGTCGTATCCACAATCTGCGAGTAACATCGCTTGTGGAAGCAACGCGCTGAGCAGAATTGAACACAGCCGATTGTCATGCGCTTCACCGGGCGTGAGGGCGAGATGGATCGGCAGGCCGTGGGCGTCCTCCACCGCGTGAAAATTCCGCCAGTCATGCGGTCCATTCTTAATCGCTGCTGTAGCTGATGATTTCAAGCTCCGGTTTCGGAGCTTGAATTACGTCTCAGGCAGCGCCATCAACCGACCAATGGCCCGTCGCTGTATCGCTAGTGCGCTGAATTTAGCTTCCGCTTTCGGCGGCTGTCTCGACCCGGTCGCTAATCACCCAGGGCGGTCATCAGCCGCCGTATTCGGGAACGAGGTTGATATAGATCAACACTAAATGAGCTGCAGCAAAGGTTAGTCAGTCGTTCAATCACTGATATCATATGGAGACGCGCAAATGAGTAAGCTCGTTTCGGTAGGACTGATCGCCGCGACCATGTTCGCTAGTCCGGCCATGGCGGCGTGGTACGACAGAAACGGCGCAGTCATCGCTCCCTCCCGCGTCGTTCACTGCATCCGGGCTCCAGACGAAGGCCAGTTTGCCGGAGGTCCGTGGAATAAGCCTCCCTGCGAACCGGCAACCTGGCGCTCAAGCGTTGCAGTGCCGCTACGATGCGGGCTGATCTGGTCTGCGGCTGCGCAACTGTGTCCTTCATGCTGGCTGCTTGCGCCTAGGAGCCTGTCCATTTAGTCATTTTGGCCGACCTCGATGAGAAATAACTCCCGCGAAGTCTGCCATTCGGAGTTGACGCTTCCATCGGAGCCGTTGAGACGGATGCAAGTGAGAATCTCATTCTCCGCGATTCGAAATTTGCGACTACTCGGACAGGCTCCTAGGTAAACACTAAAGGCGCGTAAGGGTGGGCGAAAAGCCCGGTCTGTCCAGCGCTGCCTTCTTCGACCTCTACACCGACCCGCGCGAAGAAGGCGGCAAGATGCTGCCAACGTTCCCTGCGAAGGAAATGTTCAATGTCAGGACGGTTCGCTGACGCTGTACGCCGGCGCCAAATCGCCGGGCGTAGACAGGGAGAGCAACTGGCTGCCCACGAGTGGCCCGTTCTCGCTTTACATTCGCGCCTACTGGGCGGGGAGCCCCATCCTCGATGGTCAGTGGAGACCGCCGCTTGTCAAGCGAGTACAATAGGGCAGTTAACTACGGCGTGCGCGACGTGGTTCCGAGATGCGAACGAGGACGATATATCGAACGTCGGTTGTTGGCACATCGCGTCGTCTTGCTGCGATGCAGAATTTGGTCCGCTATTGCGGCATAGCGGACTCTCGCAAGCCGTCCGCCCGGCACGCGCCCTCGCCGGCGAACTGACGAAGTTGAGTGCCGTTGCGCTCGCGACAATGAGCTTGAGGGTCTTCGTGGCGTTTCCTCCGGTTTGAGTTCTGCGACAAGCCGGCGAGGAACGGATAGGTTCCGACAAAGACACCATGGCAAGACGGTTACACCGTTTCGTGACCTTTGCGGGAATGGCACCTCGATGAACGCGGAAATGCGGAATTGAGAGCAGCGGAGAGGTCTGATGATCATTCGCAATATCGTGGCCGCGGCCGGGGTTCTCACACTGCTCGCCGGTTCGGCACCCGCCGAAGAATTCTGTCGTCACCTACAAGTCCCTGAGTTCGGAGCTTGCGCTCGATCTGGCGCGCGCGTCCCTTTCGGACTGCAGGAAGCGTGGCTTCCAGGTTGCCATCGCGGTAGTCGACCGATTTGGAGTTACGCAGGTGATGTTGCGCGATCGATTTGCGGGTCCTCACACGGTGTCAACCGCGCAGGGGAAGGCATGGACAGCGGCTTCCTTTCGCACGAGCACAAGCGAACTCAATTCGATCAGCCAGCCCGGAATGATGCAGGCCGGTATCCGCAGCCTTCCCGGTGCCGTCATCATCGGCGGCGGTGTGACCGTCGAGGCCGGGGGATCGCTGCTCGGCGCCGTCGGCATGTCGGGTGCGCCCGGCGGCGATGCGGACGAAGCGTGCGCCAAAGCGGAAATCTTGTTGAAGCCGTGCGCGACAGGCTTGATTTCTAGGCTGGCGGCCCGACCCCGTCGCGAATGACCCTGGCTGTGTGAAAACGTGAAATCTCGCAAAGGGCAGAGAATTCTGCTTCTCAGATGCGGCGGCGCCGCAGTTCAGTATGCTCCTCACGTCTCCAGCGGGCTTTCGAAGGAATACTTTTCTCTACAGTTTGCTCGTCGCTGCGTTTTTACACGGCCAAGACCCAACTGAGACATTGGCTGCGTCGAAGAGTGTTCGCGTTCGTAGCACTCGGATTGTCGCAATTAAGAGGGAGCCTCAAGTGAACGAAATGCTTGCGTGATTTTCACGACGACAATACCGCGTCGGCGCCGGCCGATGCCAAGTCGGGTTTCACGGCCGACCTGGGTTCTTGCAAGCGTCACATGATTGGCGGAAAATGAGACGGGCTAGGTTGGGCGCGCGACCGGTTACATCTCTTTGAAAAAGGAGAGAGTATCATGAGGACCCCCGCACTGGCATTCTCCGCAGCTACGCTCGTTGTCATTGCTTGCCTGCCGGCAGGCGCCCAGGAGATAATCAAGGACAAGCCGCCCCCCAGCCGCGCTGAATGGGCGCCGCTCGGCCAAGCGTACGGTCGGGACTATTCGACATCCGACGTAACCAAGGTCGTCGTTCTCGGCAGTGGGACGCCGGCGGCTGACACTCGTCACGGCGGAATCTCCGTCGCAGTTGTCGTCAACGGTCAGCCTTACGTTATCGACTGTGGTCCAGGCTTTTGGCGAAACTCGCAAGCGAGCACTCCAGAGTACGGTGGGAAGATCGCTGGCCTTGAACCGAAGAAGCTGACCCGCCTGTTTCTCACCCATTTGCACTTTGACCACACCGAAGGCATGTCGGAATTCATGCTCGCGCCCTGGACCCTCGAACGCGAAGCGCCGCCGCAGGTCTATGGACCGCCGGGTACTGCGGACATGGTTGACCACCTCATGCAGGCCTACGCGAAGGATATTTACATCCAGATGTTTGGCCTTGAACGGACCAATGCCACGGGTTGGAAATGGCTGGCGAAAGAAGTGCTGCCCGGTGAGGTCTACAAAGACGGTAACGTCCGGATCACGGCCTACCAGAACCATCATGGCAGTTGGGATTACTCGTATGCTTACCGCGTCGTCACCTACAAACCGGATGGGACCGTGGACCGGACGATTGTCTTCAGCGGCGACACGTCACTCTTCGATGATATGGAAAAGGACTACGCTGGCGCAGACATTCTGTTCCACGAAGCGTATTCCTTCGATCCGAAGACCAATCCATACGACGCCAAGGCACCTGTAAGCGTATCGTACATGAACGACTTTCATACTTCGACAGAACAGCTCGCAGGCGTCCTCAAGAAGGTGAATCCCAAGGTGACTGTGCTGTACCACTACGTAACCTTCACGCCCGCGAATGCGACTGACCAAGAGCGAGGTGTCAAGGAGATCAAGAAGTTCGGTTACAACGGGATCGTGATCCAGTCACAGGACGCAGACATCTTCTAGGGTGCCGTAGCGGGAGTGGTTGGAAAATGAAGGCGGCGCAATCTCCGGTTTGTTCCAACAAGCCATTCCGGCGCTGAAGCGCCGGCGGAGATCGCGCGATGACAAGCCAAGGCACGAAGACTTGCCGAAACGGCGGAGCACTTTATCGACAACCGGTTCGACCGCATGAGTTACTTGATGGCACATCGTGTCTCATTTCGCTGCGATGCGAAATTGGTCGCTGCCGGGGCATACCGGACATTGGTCAAGCCCGCACGAATCAAGTTCGATTTATGAGTACACGCCCCAAAGTGAATTTGTCGTCTTCGCCGCAGTGACGGACGAGAGGCCCGAAGCCTCATTTAGGTTTGCAGGATTTGATGCACATCTGGTACTCGGTCTTGCATGTGGGGCCTGCATAGTTCTTCATGCAGGCTCGTTGCTGATCAGTGCAAACCTTGCAGCTATTGGCCTGGGCCTGCGCGCCGCCGGTTGAACCCGTCAGCCCGAACAACAGCATCACAATCAATAGAGCAGTTCGCATGAATTTCTCCCTGTTTGCGATGTTAGTCGGCTGCAGTCACCGTGTAGTCGGAGAAATACATCCGGCTGTCGGCCTTTGACCACAGGCCGACCCGGCCGGAAACCGGTTGCCCCAACGTGTGCTCGAGATAGAGCTTGCCGTCGAGATAGCCCTCAACCTTCGTTCCGTTGATGCGGACCTTGAGGTCGTGCCATTGCCGGGTGGCCGTCGGCGTATTTCGCACCCATTTGACCGAAGAGCGTTTGCCGCTTTCGAATTTCCATAGCACGAGGTTGTTTTCGAGACAGTTGGCGCGGATCGTGAGGTAATCGCCGTTGGGCTTGAGATTGAACAGGATGCCGGCGCCCTGATCGATGCGGCCGGACAGTCCTTCGAACCGTACCGCGATCTCTCCTCCGGTGAAATTCTCCACGTTTGGCGCGACTACGTAAGGGAAGTAGGCGTAAGCCTGAACCCGGTCGAGAAATTCGGCATAGCGCTCGCCGTAAAGCGCGCGCGCCTTGTCGGCGATGCCGGCGGACGATTGCCCCTCCTTCCATTGCCGGCCGTCGACAGCGAGCACCTTCCTTCCGTTGTCGCTCTCGATGCGCCAGATGCCGACGACCGGCACGAGAGATTTCGGCTCGGCGCCGACGGTTTCGTCGGTGAAGTCGATCTTGAGCGGCTGCGCCGCGAGAACGGGCAAAGCCAGTGCGGCGAAACCAACCGCGGCCACGATCATCGGTCGAATACGTTCTGTTTTGGTCATCATCGAGCTCCCTCTGGTACGGAACAGGATTTCATCCGTGGCGCCCGTCGGCTCCACCACCAGCCGAGTGCAATGAGGAGCGGCAGCCCGGCGACGAACCACAACAATGCCGCGTCCGCGCGCGCGATCAGCGGGTAGCCGGGATACTCGTCTCCCGGTCCGGGAGCCGGCGTTTGCACGCCTGCCAGGGCGTAGAGCAGCGGCAGGATCTCGCGGGGACTGGTCGAGCGGCTGACGTCGGATCGGCCGCCATAGGTATATTCGACCTCGCCATAGTCGCTATCGGCGGAGTTGCTGGCAGGGTTCCGCCCGCTTTGTGCGAGAACAATCGAGACGTTCGGCATCGCGCGATCGAGCTTCGCCAGCACGTTGCGCTGCAGATCGAGATAGCGCGGGTCCTCGGGGACGAGATTCACCCTGACCACGAGAGGCAGTTTCAGCGTCGCCAGCAATCTCTGGTCGGCGACAGGAAACGAGTTTCGACGATCCTGCGTAACATCCACCGATAGCCCGATCTGTGTCGCCAGGGTGAGCGCGGCGGCGGTGGCGAGCACGCAAGCGAGAGAACGCATCAGTTTGGTTCGCAGTGGGACGCCGGGAGGCAGCCAAACGCTCGCGAGCGCACTGAGACTGCAGATCACGCCGACGATACCCAGCACCAGTCCGGCGGACAGAAGTCCCTGCTCGAACGGGCGCAGAGTTCGCGTCAGCGAGAGCTGAGCGACCCAGGCCGACAAGCCTGAATGGCCGGCAAGGGTGAAATCGAGCACCCAGGAGCCGATGGTCGCGGCCAGCGCAAGGATGGCCGCCGTGGCGGAGCTCTCGGATATGGTTGCGGCGAACAATGCGACCGCACCCACCAGCAAACCGTAAAGCAAATGGCCGAACAGAAGGTTCAGCGTTTCCGATGCGGCGAGATGTCCGCCCAGCGTAGTCCAGATCGCAAGCGCGGAAAGCGCGGGAATGCTCACCATGACCCACGCCGCGAGCACCGCGCCAAGTTTTACCAGGATGAGGGTCGACGAACGATAGGGCAGTTGGACCAGCAGGCGCAGAGCGCCCGACTCCTTCTCCCGTCCAAGCACGCGGATTGCCACGAAAGGAAACAACAATGTGACTGCCACGTAAAAAGAGCCGAATGTCGGGACCAGGATCCCGTCAAGCGGCGACAGGCTGGCCGCCAGTACAGGGGACTGCCGTGCTGCTTCGCTCGCTTCGCTGTAGAGCGATGTGGCCTGAACGAAACTATATCCAACCAGCGGACAAATCAGCAGCAGCATCGTCCATAGTGCCCGACCGCTGACAATTTCCGCCAGCTCCTTTGCGAACAGCGGATGCAGTGGCGCGGCAAAGCTGCGGTATGATTCAGGTGAGCGCAAGAAAGAGCTCCTCCAAAGAGGCGCGCGGCATTCCGGTCTTGTCACGCAACTCGCCGAGGCTTCCAACTCCACGCACCTGCCCTCCGGCGAGCAGTATGAAGCGGTCGCAAACGCGTTCCGCGTCCCCGAGTTGATGAATGGCGAGGATGAGCGCCCGTTCCCTGGCGGCTTCGTTGCGGATCACGTCAATGATGGCGCGCGTCTGCCGAAGATCGAATCCGTCGAACGGCTCGTCCATCATCAGGATGTCGTGCGGCGTCAGGAGGCCGACAGCCAGCAGCAGCCGGCGGTTATAACCCTTGGACAGCGCATGCACGCGCTTGCCAAGCACGGGCGTCAATCCAACGGAGGCGATCACCGATGCCGCTTCCGCCTGCGTTCGGCCATAGACATTTGCGAAGAAGGCCGTAACTTCGATCGCAAACCGATCCTGGTAAGCCCTCACGCCATCAGGCAAATAGAAAGCCGCCTCCTTCCTTCGCGCTGCCGGCAATTCCTCTCCGCGCCAGAAGACAGTCCCTGATTCCGCGGCAAGCAGCCCCGCAAGGGTTTCCAGCAAGGTGGTCTTGCCTGCACCGTTCGGACCGACAATTCCGACGACTTCACCGGCGGAAAGCGAGAATGTCACATCTGCAACGGCCGAGCTCGCGACCGTAGCGCTTGGTGAGACCCTCGACGTACAGAAGCTTGCAGGCAGCGGCCTGCGCGTCATGGTGCCCGCGGGGAGAAAGTCGGCCTGAAAGGATGGAGTTGACGGCGACCATGCTGCGTCCCTGTTGAAAACCGGACGCGATTCTTGGGCATGACGCCTCATGGGGAGATCGCTTCCCCAATAGCTCAAGGTTCAGCCAAGCAGCATCAATCTGTCAATTCGAAATCCGGTTCCGGGAAGCAGAGCGAGTTCATAGTTGCGTTATCAGATCGAACGGCGCTGGTTCCCGGGGTTTGCCTGACCGAGGATGGTAGAGCCATGCCGCGGCTCTGCCGCCTCGCGAACCTATTTTGCACGCGCGCGAGTGGGTGAATTCGCATCGCCAAAGAATACTGAGCTTGCAAAAGCCGAACGGTCCGAAGGCTTGCGTACAGCGACCCGAGAACCAGTCTTTATTGCTGCCGCTCTTTAATTTGGCCCCCGCTGTCGACGACGAGAGACACTTCCTTGCCGTTTTTCATCGCCTTGACGGCCGTACCTTCGGCGGTGGATTTGATGTCTCGGATCTGCGAGTAGCCAGCGGATTCAAGCTTGGCTACAAGTTCCTGCTGCGTCAGTGCGTGGGCAGGCGACCAGACGCCAACGATCGCCAGACAAAGGACTGCTTGAGAGATTGCTCGCGCCAACATGATCTGTGCTCCCAGGCTAAGTGAGCCGCGAAAAAGTGCACGGGGAGTTCAACGCCAGTTTGACACGGCGGTTCCGCGCCCCGAGGGACATCCCAGACGGCGCGGTGGTCATTCCCGGCGAGTATCTCGAAGTGGTCGTGCCCAGCTCCGCTCAGAAATTCCACGCCAGCTTGCCCTTCACGGCGTGGTCGTCGACGGCGCTGGCGAACCGGCCGAGATAGCTCACACCCAGCGTCGCCCTGGCCGTGAGACGCATGTCGAAGCCGGCTTCGAGCAGCGCGCTGTCCTGCGCGAGCGGCACGCCGGCGATGTTGAAGTCAGGGCCGCCGCTGGCGAAGGCGAGCGCGGCGGCCGGCGTGACATCGTCGAAGGCGTGCTGCCAGGCGGCGGAGACGCGCGGCACCAGCGCCATGCCGTTCGCCAGCGCGACCGTGGTGGCGAAGCGCGCGCCAAGGGTGGAGGTGCCGGTCTGTTCGGTGTTGCTCAGGCCCGCGAGCGCCGCCGGCCCGCCGGTTTCGGTGAACCGGTTTGTCCTGGTCTGCACCCAGGCGAGGCCCGCGAACGGCTCGATAGCGACGCTGCCGAGCGCGAAGCCGTAGCCGATCTCGCCGAACATCTGCCCGGTGCCGCCGTCGTAGTTCGCGGTGGCGCGGTCGGCGAAGCCGGGGAACAGAATCGAGCGCGTCGTGTCGATGCGGTGATACGCATAGGCCGCGCCCGCGCGCAGGTTGAACGCCCCAAAACTCTTGCCGCCGTAGACCGCGACGTGGCCGCTATCGACCGTCGCGGAACTCTGCCGCGCGCTTGCATTCATCGTCGCTTCCGAGAAGCCGGCGGCGAAGCCGAGCTGCCAGCCGTTGCCGAGCCGTTTGTCGACGCCGACGATAGCGCCGCCGAGCCTTCGGTCGATGGTGGCTGCGTTGCCGCCGCCGTTGAATGTGCCCCAGGCGCCAAAGCCCTGCGTCCAGAAGGTCAGGGTCGAGGCCGGCGGCGACGTGAATGGCGCGGCCTTCGCCGGCAGGTCCGCCGCATAGGCCAGCATCGGGCCACCCATGGAAAGCGATGCCATCGGCCCGCTGTCGAACGGCGCCTGCCGCAACCGGCCAAGCACCGCGTTGCGGACATAGCGGCTGTCCTCGGTCAGCACGCCCGCCGTGCTGGCATGCACCTCGCCGGAAAGCGCATCGAATGCGGCGCGCGCCTGATCGGCGGTGGCGAGCGTCACCGCCGCGCCATAGACCGGATTGAACGAACCGAGCGACTGCACCGCCGCGGCGGTCGCGACCTGGTTCGGGGTCTTTGCGACGCTCGCCAGCGCCACGGTCTGTTCGAGCGTCAGGAATACGTTGTTGGCATCATAGGAGAGCGAGGGCGTGAGGAAGGCGAAGTTCGCGTTCACGCCGGAAAAGGTGCCGCTCCGGCCGCCGGCGGCATTGAGGATCGTATAGGTCCGGTACGGCACGTAACTGCCCGGCGCGGCGATGACCTGCACGCTGCCGCCGAGCGTAGCGGCGCCGGTGACATTGGTGCGGTCGGACTGGCCGCCGGCATTGACCTCGATGAGGTAGGTCATGGCCGCCGTCAGCGCGAGATTTCCCGCCACAGTGATGGTGCCGATGGAGTTGCCGGGCGCGAGCGTGCCGCCGTTGATGGTGGTGTTGCCGACCGTGCCGCTGCCGCCGAGCGTGCCGCCGGGGCCGACGGTTACGGCCGAGACAAGCGAACCGTTTACCCGCAGCGTGCCGCCGGTCACGCTGGTGCCGCCTGAATAGGTGCTGGCGCCGGTGAGGATGGTGGTGCCGATGCCGATCTGGTTGACCGCACCGGCGCCCGTGATCGCGCCGCTGAAGCTCACCGTGTCGGAGCGGTTGAAAGCCAGCATGCCGTTGTTGGTCACGCCGCCCGAGATGCCGCCCGAGGTGCTGCCATTGCCGAGTTGCAGCTTTCCGCCTGATATCGTCGTGCCGCCGCTGTAGGTGTTGGCACCGGTGAGGATGGTAGTGCCGCTGCCGATCTGCCGGACCGTGCCGGTGCCGGAGATCGCGCCGCCGAGGCTCATTATGTCAGAGCGGTTGAAAGCGAGCGTGCCGTTGTTCGTCACATTTCCCGTAATGCTGCCCGAGGTGAGGCCATTGCCGAGTTGCAATGTCCCGCCCGAGATCGTCGTGCCGCCGCTATAGAAGCTGGCGCCGGTCAGAATCGTCGTGCCGGCCTCGACGCGCACTGAGCCGCTGCCGCTGATGAATGGCGCGAATACGTAGTTGCTGGCAGTGTGGTTGAAGACGATCCTGCCACTGCCCGTGTACAGGACGTAATCGGTGAGAAGGGTGCCGGGCGCTACTGCTGTCTGGCCAGACGCCGCACCGATGTTGATGACGCCGTTCGAGCCGACAAGGGTGCCAACAATGGTGGTGGTAGGGTCCGGGGTCACGCCGAAGACCGTGGCGTCGTTCCGGATAGTCAGCGTTCCGGTGCCGCCACTGCCGACAACGAGATTTCCGACGTTTTTCCAGGTCGATCCCGTTCCGTCCACCGTCACAGTGCCGGTTGAGCCCGCAGAGTAGCCGATATAACCGTATTGATTTTCGACTGTGCCACCGTTGGTGATGGTCAGCATACCGGTGGAGTTGTAAACTCCCACGAAATTGGGGCCTGTCGTGGTCCAATTTGAGTTCGCGCCGTCCACCGTCACACTGCCGGTCGCGCCGTCATACATACCGATGTTACCGAAGTCGTGGACGACCAGCGTTCCTCCGGTTTGGATCAGCAGCGAACCGGTGCCGCCTTCCTTGCCGACGTATAGGTTAGCTGACACCGCGCCCGCCGATCCGATCACGGCGGTGCCAGAATCGATGACTGCCTCCCTATACATATGAGGAAGACGGCCCAGCCCACCCCAATTTGCCTCGGCGAACCAGTTGCCTGGATTTGCCCCCTGCCAATCGCTACTCTGTGCGTGGGCCGAGGTCGCGACCGTCAGCGTAAGCCCCAGCGCGATCAGCGACGGAGCGGCAAGCAGCCCCGTCCGCAGCGCGAGCCGACGCGCCGCTGCCCTGCGGTTGACCGCCGCCATTCCATTCCCCCAAGAGCCCGCGATCACATGCGCATGAGGTCACGACCTGTTCAGTCCGCTCGCCGCGATGCACCTGATTCGAAGGATAGAGTGGGGCTTTGCGGCCGCAATTGGCGCTGCGTCCCAAGTGTTGGCATTTCGTCCCAATCTCCAACCGCGGGACGGTGCGGCCAAGTGCGCGCTTGCCGCATCACCTTGCCTGTCGGACTATCATGAAGACGCCGGACCGGCCGGCTTCTTCTCCTTCTCCTTGGCACCCCCTGATGGCTTACCAGCGCTTCTTCTCGACCAACGGTATCGCCGCGCGCGATGCCTATGAGGCGTGGCGCTGCCGCGAGTGGCCGAGTTTTGCGCCGGTGTTCGACACGCGGCCGGGCGAAGGCGCCTTCTTCGCGAACAGCGAGACCTTTGTCTTTCGCGATCTGGCGATCACGCGATCGCGCATGGCCGGGCTTGATTACGCCCGAAACGGAAACCGCATCCGCGCTGACGGCATCGATCATCTCGGCATTCTGATTCTATTCAACGGCAGCCAGGATGGCGACGCCGAAGGGCGTTCGCTCGCCTGCGGCGGCGGCGTCGTTCTGGCCGATCTCGGCCGACCCAGTCACTGGACCTCGACCGCAAGTCGCTCGATGACATTTGCCATCCCGCGCGCAGTCGCCGAGGAAGTGCTGCCGCCGGTGCGCTCGTTGCACGGTCTGGTGCTGGGCGCCGACCGCGCGCAGCCGCTGATCGATCACGTGCGGGCGCTGGCACCGCATCTCCTGGGCCTGCCTGTGACCAGCGGCCCGGCGCTGGTGCGGGCCTTTCTTCATATGCTCGCCCTTGTACTCGACCGTCCCGCCGTTCCGGAGGTGGAAGGCGAGACGAGGGCCGTCCTGGGGCTGGCGCTGCGCCGGCGCGCCGAAATGCTGCTGGAGCAGCATTTCCACGATCCCGCTTTCGGGGTGCAGGAGCTTGCGGGCCTGCTCGGGCTGTCGCGGTCGGCGCTCTATCGGCTGTTCGAACCGGGCGGCGGCGTCGCGGTCTTCATCCGCGACCGGCGGCTGCAGCGGCTGCGCGCCGCGTTGGCCGATCCCGCCGATCATCGCCGCGTTGCGGAAAAGGCCTATGCCTGCGGTTTCGCGGATCAGGCCCAGTTCATTCGCGCCTTCCGGCGCGCCTACGGGATGACACCCGTGGAGTATCGCGCCGCAATGCTGGACGCCGCGATGCAAACCCCGCGCTCAAGCGGGTGATCGGGTCCACGTGGTCGCGGAAGGCGCGGAAACGGATTCGGACGCGGTCGAGCTCTATCAGTTGGGCTGCGAATACGCCCAAGGCTTCGCCTTCGGCGAGCCGATGGATGCCGACGCCGCGATGCGGCTGTTGACCGAAGAACGGCTCGAGGCGGCGAGTTAAGTAGCCGTCACCGATGTCATACCCGCGAAGGCGGGTATCCAGTACGCCGCAGCCTTTCGATTCTATCACTGATGCCTCTGGAATACTGGATCGTCCGCTTTCGCGGACGATGACGACTGAATATGAATTCGCGATCTCGCGGCGCGATGCGTCCGAGTGTTGTTAGCGTCACCCTCGAAGAGAGGGTGCAGGGAATGCCGGGTGCGCGCTGCACCCGCGGTCTCGTGTGCAAGGTTGCACAAAGGAAAGCGCACACGAGCATACAGGTGCAGCGGAGGCAGTCCGGCTTTCCCTGCGCAGGGAGCATGGCGACAAACTCTCGATAAATGAATGCATGTGCTGCTGTGTCCTCGTTTGTGTCTCTATCTGCATCGATCTGGCTACGGCGAGACATATTGACGCTTTGAGCCCTGTGGAGAGCTGCCTGCCCGTCCGGCCAGCGTCCGCGACACCGCCACGGTCCCTCCAAGCTGGGCCAGTGTTATTGTCGGCGGCGCGTTCTGCAGTGATCCCGCTGCTTTCGCAATGGAGGAGTCGCCCACACTTGACCGGCGGCGCCTTCTCCAGTGACTTCGCTCTGGCCAGGTTGTCGCTGTCGAAATCCTGGAACCAGCTCATCTGAATTCGTGACCTTTCAGATATCAAAAGGGCCTGTTCTCGCACCTCCATAATTGCTGAGGGCGCTCAGGCCACGTCTTTTGATCGCGCGCCAGATGCGGCCAAGGCCGTGTTCCCGCAGCCTTGTGATAACTGGCAACCCATCACCCATCATCGTAACTGCCGAGCACAAGCCTGATCTCATCGTTATTCATCGCATGGGCGCCGGAACGGCTATGCTTCTAATCGGCAGAGTGCAGCATTGCTGCGCGCGTCCACGTCCTGGGTTGCCCGTGCGGGCGCCGGCGACGGAAACTGCCGCCGAGATCGTGTCACTCGGGTCATTCGCGCCTTGCCAGCGGCAGCGTTGATCTGGTCCGGTATGCCGCCGGAGCGCGGGGAGATGGCTTGACGGCTTACTTCGTGCTCTTGTGCCGAGTCGCCCCACCTAGCTGCTGTAGTATACTTAGCGCAAAGCAGGAGCAGAAATGGGACGTGGCAGCTTCAATGGCGGCGGGACTTTTTTGGTCATTTCCGATTTCGAGCATAACGAGATGGGATCGCCCCCTCCAAATTGGAGGTCCAAATACATGCGAGAGTTCAGCGAGGTAAAATTCGCTCGAAACTTGCCTTCCTGGCTTGCTGCCCGCCGGTTCGAGCTTGAAACGCTTGTCGAAGGGACGCTTCATACGTGCCCGAATTGGATCGTGTGAACCTCTTCCTGACTGATCTTCCCGCACATTTCGCCGAGGCCAGAGCCTACGTTTTGGGCCATCAAAGGAGGGAAAGTGATGGCCGTAGAGACCCCAAGGGCGAAAAGCGCCGCTTGGTGACCTGCTCGCGCGGCCCGAAATCACGGTAGCGGCGGTTCTCCGATGACAGCCGCCTCCGTGTCGCAAGCGGCACTCTCTCCGCAAAATCCAAACCGGCTCACCAGGCGTAGCGCACCACGCCCTTGCCGGCATAGCTGCGGGTGACGTCGGAGAATTCGCCTTCGAAGGTGGCGGCGAGCGAGAGGCCGCTGATGAACTTCATTTCCGCCGAGGCCGTGGTCAGTGCGGCGTCATGCGCCGGTGCGGCACCGTTGACGACGAACGATGCGCCGGGCAGCGTCTGGAAGGTCGCGGACGCAGCGCGGCTGTTGTTGTAATCATGCGCCCAGGCGGCGCGCCCGCGCAGCGTCAGGATCGCATCTCCAACCACATAGGATTTGTCCGAGCGCAGGCCAAGTTCGCTGCGCGTTGCCGTCACGGTCTTCGCGCCATACGACAACGCAAAGGTGTCGGCACCGGAAACAACGCTTTCGGCGTAGGCCGGCAGGTCGAATGCGGTCACTTGGACCGCGGCATAGGGCGTGATGCCGATGCCATTCATCCACGGCGCGACAAGACGATAGCCGCCCTCGACGCGGCCCGACCACGCATTGGCATTGAACTGCGCGCGCAAGCGATCGATCCCGGCAATGGTAACGGTGCGGTCGGTGGTGATGTCCTGCCAGCCATAGGCGGCCGCGGCGGTGATATAGGCGGCGCCAACGGTGTGACGCACGAAGGCGCCGGCCTGGAACAGGTCGGAGCGCCCGGAGCCGGCATTCGCCACATTGAAACTCGTGCCGCCCCCGGCCAATGCAAACCCGGCGACGGTCTGTGGCGAAAGCCAGTAATCCGCGCCGGCCGCGACGCCTGCGATGCGGCTGGTCGAGGTGTTCGACCCGAGCGTGGCGTTGCCACCGGTCGTCTGCGAACCACCGAAACCTGCCGCCCACACATTCCAGCGCGCCTCGAACAGCGGCGCACGCGGCGCTGCCTTGGTGATCATCCCATAGGCGTCGCGCTCGGCGCCGCTGCGCTTGCGGCCGGTGGCAGCAAAGGCGTTGAATGCATCACCCTGCTCTGCGAACGCGGTGGGCTGCCTCCGACCATCGCCGCGGCCGGCGGTGAACGGATCCGATATCAGGCCCAGAAACTGGGTCATGGCATCGAATGTGGCCTGCTGCGAACCGGTGGCGGTTTCGCCGGACGCCTGGGTGAGGTTCTGAGCAACGTTGCCGGTAAAAATTGCGCCGAGCCCGCCAGTCGAGTTACCCGCGTTGAAGACCGTGTCGAGCGACGTGGCGACGGCGCGCTGGTTCTGGTTGAGGCCCGCGGTCTGCGCCAGTTGCGAGGTCAGCGTCAGCAGCACGTCGTTGGCGGTGTAGCTCAGCGTGCCCACGATGCCCGACGGCGTTGCCAACGCCAGCGAGTCGAAGGTCGTGCCGTTCAGTCCGCCCTGCGCGGTCAGGATGGTGTAGGGCGAATTGAAGCGATAGGTCGAGGTCGGCGACGACACCCGCACCGCGGCGCCGTCAAGGAACGCGTCACCGGTGAAGTGCCCGCCGGCCATGATCTGGGCAAAGTCATTGCCGGTGCCCGACACCTTCACGGCATAGGTGCTGCAGGTGCAGAACATCACGCGGTCGTTGATGGTCAACGAACCAGTGCCCGAGCCAAGCGGGCCCGGCGCCAGCGTGGCGGCGTTGTCGACCAGGGTGAGCGGCACGGTGCCGGTGCCCGCGAGCGTGCCGCCGGGGTTGACCATCATGATGCTCGCCGACGACAGATTGCCGTTCACCACCAGCGTGCCGGCATTGACGTTGACGTCGCCGGTGAAAGTGCTGGCGCCAGTCAGCGTCCAGACCGAGCTGCCGATCTTGTTGAAGGTGCCGAAGCCCTGATACTGCGCGGCGGGGCCGAGCGTGCTGATGTCGAACGTCGCCGCCCCGGTGCCGCCGAGCTGGAACGTGTCGCTGCCGGTGCCGAGCACGTTGCCCGATATGACCGAGCCCTGCGCCAGCGTCAGCGTGTTGCCGGCGCCGCCGAACTGAATCGCCGCCGTGCCGCCGCTGATGGTGCCGGCATTGAAGACCGAAGAACCGCCGGCAGAGGCGCGAATTCCGTACTGGCCGCCCGCGATGCTGGCGCCGAAGGCGTTAGTCACCGTCGCGCTGGTGCCGGCGGCAATGCCGGTGTTGGTGAAGCCGGTGATGGTGCCGGCATTGAAGACGGAAGAACTGCCGCCGGCGGTGGCGCGAATTCCGTACAAGCCGCCCGCGATGCTGGCGCCGGCATTGTTGGTCACCGTCGCGTTGGTAATGGCCACAACGCCAGCGTCGATGGTGCCTTCGATGCTGCCGGAATTGACGACATGGGCAAAGCCCAATCTGACGGAAATTCCGCTAAAGCCGCCCGCGATGCTGGCACCGGCATCGTTGGTCACCGTCGCGTTGGTGCTGGCGAAAATGCCGTTCCCGCTGGTGCCGGTGATGTGGCCGGAATTGGTGACATCGGCAAAGCCAGTGACGGCGTAAATTCCGCTCAGGCCGGTGATGGTGGCGCCGGCATTGTTGGTCACCGTCGCGTTGGTGAAGGCGAAAATGCCGTCCCCGCTGGTGCCGGTGATGCTGCCGGAATTGGTGACATTGGCAAAGCCTGTGTCGGCACAAATTCCGTTAATGGCCGCCCGTGATGCTGGCGGCGGCATTGTTGGTCACCGTCGCGCTGGCGCCGGCAAAAATGCCGTCGTTGCTGGTGCCCGTGATGCTGGCGCCGGCATTGTTGATCACCGTCGCGTTGGTGCCGGCGTCAATGCCGTTCCCGCTGGTGCCGGTGATGCTGCCGGAATTGGTGACATCGGCAAAGCCACTGACGGCGGAAATTCCGCGCACGCCGGTGATGGTGGCGCCGGCATTGTTGGTCACCGTCGCGTTGGTGCCGGCGCCAATGCCGTTCCCGCTGGTGCCGGTGATGCTGCCGGAATTGGTGACATTGGCAAAGCCTGTGTTGGCGCGAATTCCGTACTGGACCGCCCGTGATGCTGGTGCCGGCATTGCTGATCACCGTCGCGTTGGTGCCGGCGCCAATGCCGTTCCCGCTGGTGCCGGTGATGCTGCCGGAATTGGTGACATTGGCAAAGCCCGTGGTGGCGACAATTCCGTTAAGGCCGCCCGCGATGCTGGCGCCGGCATCGTTGGTCACCGTCGCGTTGGTGCTGGCGGCAATGCCGTCGTCGGCAAAGCCGGTGATGGTGCCGGCATTGAAGACCGAGGAACTGCCGTGGATGGCGCGAATTCCGTACGAGCCGCCCGCGATGCTGGCGCCGGCATTGTTGGTCACCGTCGTGTTGGTGCTCGGCGTCAATGCCGGCGTCGATGGTGCCGGTGATGCTGCCGGAATTGACGACATGGGCAAAGCCAAATCTGGCGGAAATTCCGCTAAAGCCGCCCGCGATGCTGGCACCGGCATCGTTGGTCACCGTCGCGTTGGTGCTGGCGAAAATGCCGTTCCCGCTGGTGCCGGTGATGCTGCCGGAATTGGTGACATCGGCAAAGCCAATGATGGCGTAAATTCCGCTGTCGCCGGCGATGGTGGCGCTGGCATTGTTGGTCACCGTCGCGTTGGTGAAGGCGAAAATGCCGTCGCCGCTGGTGCCGGTGATGCTGCCGGAATTGGTGACATTGGCAAAGCCTGTGTCGGCAAAAATTCCGTTAAGGCCGCCGGTGATGCTGCCGGCGGCGTTGGTGACCGTCGCGTCACCGAGAAAGACGCCGTTATTGGTGCCGGAGAGCGAGGTGCCGGTCGCATTGACGGTGACGCCGGTCTCGTTTCCGATGCCATAGCCATCAGCGCCGGCGCTGGTGCCGGGCGCGCCGCCGCCCTGATTGATGGTGGTGCCGGTGCAGGTCGCCGTCACATTGTTGGCGGAAGCGGGCGTGCAATCGGCCCACGCGGCCTCGCCGCCGAACAGCACGATGCCGGAAGCCAGTGCGAGGGATCGTGCAATAGCGCCGGCCAGGACGCGGCGCCCAGCAAAACGGCGACGGCCGGACCACCCGATCGGAAATTCCTCGCATGTCGATACTTGACGCCCCCGGCACCAACGATTGGCCGCGGACGCGCCCGAACAACCATCGTAACCCCGCCTCACGTCAACAGGATTCACCGAGCGGTACAAGCTGGGCGAGAGGAACAAATTGCGGAGATCGCAGATCGCCAGCCTGTGTACCTGCGCAGCAACAACAGCGAACCGCGGCACAAGCATGATGCGTCGACCATGACCGATACGCGGCGCGCCTGGTCCGGCGCGGAGACGAGCTTGTCAGCCGGGCCGGACGCATCGGTCCTCGACCCTCGGGCCGACATCTTCAACTCTGCGTTGCAGCGTGACCGGCTCCCGGAGAAAACGCACCGCTTCGGCTTGCGCCTCGTCGATGAACGAAACTTGCGTGGAGCTGCGCACACGTTTGAACATGCAGAATTGGCTGGTCAAAACGCTGCCATCGTGGCCCATTCTGGCATCGATGGCACAACGCTAATTTGACGCTGCGCTTGCCTGACTCTGGCCGAGCAATGCACCGCTCGTGGATCAGCCGCCTTCGCGGGTGACGACCTTCGCTGCCTTGACCCGCTTGAACTTCACGCTCTTGCCATCGGCCTGCCGCGTCGCGACGTAGCCGCCGGCCAGGCAGGCCTCGCGCTGCGGCATCTTCTCCTGCGGGCTGCGCAAGGTCTCCCACCACGACGCGCGATGCGCCGCACGCGGCAACGGCGCGTCGATGATTTCCTCGATCTGATCGAAGCTCAGCACGAATTCAGCAAGTTTCTGCTTCTTCAGATAGTCCCGCAGGCTGTCGTAGTCGTTCACGCGCGTTGTTGTCCCTGGTCCTTGCGCCGTCTGCATGGCGTTCGTTCGAATCCGGCAACCAATCGTTAACCCATTGCTGGATCGCTGGCGACAGTGATCGGCTTCTCGACGATCTGTGCCAGTGTCACGCTCGACATGCGCCGCGGCGAGGAAGAGCTGGCGCGCCAGACCCTGGAGAACCTCGCCTCAGGCATCGACGCCGACATCAGCCGCAACATCGAGATCTTCGACCTGTCGCTGCGCGCCGTCGCCAGCAGCATGGTGCTGCTGGAAATCAAGGCCGTCGGCAAGGAAGTCCGGCACCTGATCCTGTTCGACCACGCCGCCTGAGGCGGCCTACTTCTCCAGATACTTCTTCAGCTCGGCGCGCAGGCCGTCACGCAAATCGGGGCGCGCCATGCCGAAGGCGATGTTGGCGCGCAGGAAGCCGGGTTTCGAGCCGCAATCGTGCCGCTCGCCTTCGAACTCCACGCCATAAAACGCCTGTGTTTCGGCAAGCCGGATCATCGCATCGGTGAGCTGGATCTCGCCGCCGGCGCCGCGCTCCTGCGTTTCCAGGACCTTGAAGATCTCCGGCTGCAGGATGTAGCGGCCTGTGATCGACAGATTGGACGGCGAGGTGCCCTTCGGCGGCTTCTCCACCATGCCGTCGACCTCGAACATGTTGCCGTGGGCGTGGCGCTTGCCGACACCGCAGATGCCGTATTGATGGGTGAGATGGTCAGGCACGGCTTCCACCGCGATCAGATTGGCCTTTTCGCCGAGCTTGCCGGCGGCCTCGATCATCTGCGCGAGGCAGCCCGGCGTGTTCAGTACCAGTTCGTCCGGCAGCACGACCGCAAAGGGTTCATCGCCCACGATATCGCGCGCGCACCACACCGCGTGGCCGAGGCCGAGCGGCGCCTGCTGCCGGGTAAAACTCATCGCGCCGGCTTCGGGCTGGTCGCGCGCCAGGATTTCCTGCTCGGCCTTCTTGCCGCGCGCAGCAAGCGTCGTGTCGAGCTCGAACATCCGGTCGAAATGGTCCTCGATCACGCCCTTGTTGCGGCCGGTGACGAAGACGAAATGCTCGATGCCGGCCTCCTTGGCCTCATCGACCACATACTGGATCAACGGCTTATCGACGATAGTCAGCATTTCCTTCGGCATCGCCTTGGTGGCGGGCAGGACCCGGGTGCCGAGACCGGCGACCGGGAAGACAGCTTTGCGGATTTTCATGGGATGTCGGAGGCCCTGAGCGAGAATGAGGATGTGTCTCGATGATAGTTGGTAACCGGTTTGCACCCGGGAACAAAGGCGGATGTGTGATGCCCGCGGGTTTTGAGCTCACTCTGTTATCATCCAGGGCAGAATTGATATTTCGCCTTTGTTAAGCTATTGGAAACCGTGACAGGTCCTTCTGAAACGCTGGTATGGAGCAGGGTCGACAAGATATGCGGTGGACAGGAACAGCGACAACCAGCCGGACCGGCGCGATTATTTTCGCGGCGGCATTGCTGGTTTCGAACCAGGCGTCGGCGCAGTCGTCCGGGCTGCCGGACCTGTTCGGCAACATCTTTTCGGGACCGAAATCGGGAACGGCCCAACCGCAGGCCGCGCCCGGTCCTGACGGCACGCCGCAGTGGAGCGGCGAGGACGGGGCCTCCGGCCATCCCTTGATGACGGCCGGCGCGATCCGCCAGGCGGCGGCGAATTTTCAGAATTGCGTCGCCTCGATGTGGCCCGACGCCGCCCGCCGCCACATCACCCGGGAAAATTTCGAGCGGTTCACCGCAGACCTGCAGCCCGATCTGCGCATCATGGACCTGATGGATTCGCAGCCTGAATTCACCAAGGCGATCTGGGACTATCTCGACATCCTCGTGAACGATACCAGGCTGGCCAGGGGCCGCGAGATCCTCGCCAAATACAAGCCGCAATTCGACGCTGCGGAAAAGGCTTACGGCGTCGACCGTTACATTGTCGCGTCGATCTGGGGCATCGAATCCAACTATTCGACGCAAATGGGCGATCGCAGCGTGCTGAACTCCACCGCGACGCTCGCCTGCATCGGCCGCCGCCAGGCCTATTTCAAGGATGAGTTCCTGACCGCGCTGGAAATTCTCAACCGCGGCGATTTGCGGCCCGAGCAGATGCGCGGCTCCTGGGCCGGCGCGTTCGGGCCGACGCAGTTCATGCCGACGGCGTTCAAGCGCTACGCGGTCGATGGCGATGGCGACGGCCGCCGCGACGTCGTTGACAATCCCTCCGACCTGATCGCCTCCACCGCCAATAATTTGAAGAAGGATGGCTGGCAAAGCGGCCAGACCTGGGGCTACGAAGTCGTGCTGCCGAAAGGCTTCAACTTCATGCTGGCGGATAAGTCCAAGGCCATGACGATCGCGCAATGGCAGCAGCAGGGCCTCACCCGCGCCGGCGGCAAGCCGTTTCCCAATTCCGCCGAGAAGGCCTACCTGCTGGCGCCCGCCGGCGCCGAAGGGCCCGGTTTCCTGATGCTGCAGAATTTCCGGGTCATCATGAAATACAACCCGGCGGAGGCCTATGCGCTGGCGATCGGCCATTTCGCCGACCGCTTGCGCGGCGGAGCGCCCTTCGTGCAGGCGTGGCCGCGGCAGGAACGGGTGCTGTCGCGTGCCGAACGGCTGGAACTGCAGCAGCTCCTGGCCCAGCGCGGGTTCTACCGCGGCACCCCGGACGGCCAGATTGGCGGCCAGACCCGGGACGCGCTGCGCGGCTTCCAGGCTTCGATCGGGGCGCCTGCCGACGGATTCGCCTCCTCGGACGTGCTGGAGCGGCTGAGAGGGCGCTAAACGGCCCTTTCCGAGCCGAAGTAACCCTGAAAATCACTATTTGGCCCGTCGCTTGACGGCAGCGTGCGAAGCCCGGCTTATGGGCGCGAAATCTGCCCGCTTGCGGCCCGATTCCGCTAATATATTTTGACGCCTCACGACCCATTGCGACCGAGTTCGATGCTGCCGAAGCCGAAGCCCTTCTTGCGCGTGTTCACCGAGCCCGGCCTGCTGGTCGCGCTGGCGGTTGCGATCGCGATGCTGGTCGGGATCGCGGGCCCGGCCTCCGCGCAGTTTTTTAATTTCGGCGGTTTCGGCGGTCAGCCGCAGCGGCCGGCTCCGCAGCGTGGCGGGGGCGGCTGGTTCGGCGGCGAATTCTTTGCGCCGTTCCAGCAGCAGCAGCAGCAGCAGCAGGCGCAGCAGGCGCCGCGCCAGGATTTTTCCCGCGCGCCGCCGCCGGCCAAGCGCGAAACCGTGCCTGAACGTAACGTGCTGGTGCTCGGCGATGCCATGGCCGACTGGCTCGCTTACGGTCTTGAGGACGCCTATGCCGAACAGCCGGATATGGGCGTGATCCGCAAGCACAAGACCGTGTCCGGCCTGATCAAGTATCAGCCCAAGGGCGAGCCGGCCGATTGGGCCGCCGCCGCCAGGGGCATCCTCGCCACCGAGAAACCGGACGCAATCGTCGTCATGCTCGGCCCCAACGACCGCGTCGCCCTGCGCGAGCCGGCGCCCGACAAATCCGACAAGCCCGCCGACAAGAAGGGCGACAAGAAAGACGCCCGCGCCAAGCCGGATGCAAAACCCGCGGACGGTGCCGCGGATGGCGCGGCCAAGACCGACGCCAAGCCGGTCGACACCGAATTGTCGCCGGACGAGGCCGACAGCACGCCGGTCATCGCGCCGGAGAAGAGCGCGCGTTCGCCGAACGGCCTCTACGAATTCCGCGAGGAGCGCTGGGTCGAACTCTACAACAAGAAGATCGAGGAGATGATCGGCGTGCTCAAGAGCAAGGGCGTGCCGGTGCTCTGGGTCGGCCTGCCCGCGATCCGCGGCCAGAAGGGCACCGCCGACATGCTGTTCCTGGATGCGCTGTATCGCGACGCCTCTGCCAAGGCCGGCATCACCTATGTCGATATCTGGGACGGCTTTGTCGATGAAGCCGGCCGCTTCCTGCAAAAGGGTCCGGACTTCGAAGGCCAGATCCGCCAGTTGCGTACGTCTGACGGGGTGTTCTTCACCAAGCCCGGCGCGCGCAAACTCGCGCACTATGTCGAGCGCGAAGTGACGCGCCTGTTGGCCGCCCGTACGGGGCCGATCGCGCTGCCGACCGAACCGGCCACGCCGGACGCCAATGCCGAGCCCGGCCAGCCTGCGCCGCGACCGCTCGCCGGCCCTATCCTGCCGCTGGTCGCATCTTCCGTGGGCACCGATCAATTGCTCGGCGGACCCGGCTCGCGCCCGGCCGCGGTCGATGCGCTTGCCGCACGAACGCTGGTGAAGGGTGAGCCGCTGGCGCCGCCCGCGGGACGCGCCGATGATTTTGTCTGGCCGCGCCGCGAGGTCGGCCGCGAACAGGCCAGGGGCGAAACGCCGATGGCGTCCACCGCGCCGGATTCACCGGTAGCGGTGACGGCGCCGGCCGCGCCACCGAAACCGAAGAAGCAGATCCAGCTCCAGCAACCGGTCCCGCAACAACCGGTTCAGAACACCGCGCCGTCATTTCGCGACTTCTTTGGCGGTTTTGGCGGTGGTTTTGGTGCAGCTCCGCGCCAACCCGGGCCGCCGCCGCCGCGCGCGCCTGGGCCTCCGCGTCCGCCGGCTAATATCGGCCGCTCGGCGGAAGGGCCTTTGGGTAATTTCTTCTCGAGATGACGTAAAAAATTCCGGGGCGATGCAACAGCACCGCGCCCGGAATCCAGAAAACTGTAGCTCAAGCTTGCCCGAAGCGCGAGGCGGCATTCTGGGATCAGCCTGTTCGCGCACGGTCGAATGACAAGCGTTTAATACCGCCAGCGAGACGGCGGTGGGCGGCGGGCCGGGCGGCTGATCAACAGCGCCAGCGCAAAGCCGATGCCACCAGCGACGAGGAGCGCGCCGAGAGGGTTTTCCTGCACGGTCTTCGTCACCGCCTGCGTGCTGCCGCGCAAGGTGTCGCCGCTGTTCTCATAGGCGTCCCTGGCGTAATTGACGGCGGTGTCCGCGGCATCGAGCGCAGCATCCTTGGCCTGACCGTAAAGATTCTGCACCGTACCCGCCGCCTCGCGCGCGCGGCCCGAGGCCTGCGTGCTCGCGTCACCGGTCACGTCGCCGACGGCGCCTTCGACCTTTCCGGCAAAGTCCTTGGCGGAGCCGACAATCCGATCCTTATCCATCACGATCACTCCCTGATCATTCAGCAGAGGTAACCGGTGTGGCTCGTTTGGGTTCCTGCGTTCAAAGAATCAATCCGCCATCCACCACGATGGTCTGGCCGAGCACGTAGGACGCCAGCGGCGAGGCCAGGAACAGCGCGGCACCGGCCATGTCGGCAGGCGTGCCTAACCGCTTCAGCGGAATCCGTTCGATCGCGCCTTCAAGCCGCTTCGGATTCGACGTCGTCACCCTGGTCATCTTCGTATCGACCAGCCCCGGCGCGATGCCGTTGACGCGGATACCGTCCTCCGCCCAGGCTTGGGCCAGCGTGCGCGTCAGCCCGACCGCTCCGGTCTTCGAGGCATTGTAGGCGGGATTGCCCATCGTGGAGTGATAGGCCGCGGTCGAACTCACGATGATCAGCGAGCCTTTCGACGCACTCAGCATCGCATGGAATTTCGTCGCGCACGCCATCAGGCTCATCAGATTGACCTCCAGCACCTTGCGAAAGCCCTCCATCTGGAATTCGCCGCGGCGATAGATCACCGCGCCCTGCGCCAGCACCAGCACGTCGAGCTTGTCGAACGGCGGCGAGAAGGTCTCGATCGCCTGGGCACTGCCGACGTCGAGCTGCGAATAGCCGAGTCCCTCGAGATGCGAGCCTTCGCCGGGCGAATAATCGCTGGCCGTGGCGCGCGTGCCGCAGACATGCACGAGCGCGCCCCTGGCCCGAAACGCCTGCGCGATCCCGTTGCCGATGCCGGAGGAGCCGCCGACCACGAGCACCTGCTTGCCGCCAAAATCCAGTTCGTTCATCCCTTGATTTCCTTGTTCTCCGGAGCACGCTCCGCGTGCTCCAGATGTTCTTTGAGCATGATCCTGTCGGAAAACCGGTATCCATTTTTCCGGATCATGCCGTGTTTGATTTCTCTGCGGATCGGTGCCAGCCTTGTCAATCCTGCAACACGCGCGCCCCGCATCAATTTCGCGAGCCCACCATGTCAGATTTCAAAGAGCTCAGCCGCTCGGTCAAAGGCCTGACCGTTCTCGTCACCGGCGCCGCCAGCGGCATGGGCCAGGCTACCGCGCGCGTGTTCGCGGCCGAAGGCGCCAACGTCGCAGTGACCGACGTCAGTGCCGAGGGTACGCAGGCCGTTGCGGATGAAATCACCGCCAATGGCGGAAAGGCCAGGGCCTGGACCCTCGATGTCGCCAATCGCGATGACATCGTTTCCGTTGTGAACGACGTCGCCGCCCATTTCGGCGGACTCGACATCATCGTCAACAACGCCGGCATTTCGGTGCGGGTCGCGATCGACGATGATGGCTACGAAGAAGCCTGGGCGAAGGCGCTTGCCGTGATGCTGACCGCGCATCCGCGCATCATCCGCGCCGCTTTGCCGCATCTGCGCCGATCGAAATCGCCGCGGATCGTCAACATCGCCTCGACCGAGGCGCTCGGCGCGACCGCATTGCACAGTCCGTATTCCGCAGCAAAGGGAGGCGTTGCGGCGCTGACGCGTTCGCTCGCCGTGGAGCTCGGCCGCGAGGGCATCACGGTCAACTGCATCTGCCCGGGTCCGATCACCACGGCCATCACCGCGAGGATCCCGGACGAGCAAAAGGTGATCTATGCCAAGCGCCGCACCGCGCTCGGCCGCTATGGCGATCCCGAGGAAGTGGCGCACATGACCTTGAGCCTGTGCCTGCCCGCGGCATCGTTCCTGACCGGCGCGGTCATTCCGGTGGACGGCGGCCTGATGGCTCGGAATGCCTGACCCGCATGCGCGCGGCGAGCGTTGACATGGGGACGTCGCGGAGTAGCCTTCTGCAACGAAGCGGAATAAACCGCGCCACATCGGGAGAAACGTCATGACGGTCTTGATCCGGCAGCTTCATCCACATTTTGTCGGTGAAGTTTCGGGTGTCGATTTACGGAAACCCCTGACCAAGCAGGAGGCGATCGACATCGAGGCCGGCATGGACAAATACGCCGTGCTGATTTTCCACGGCCAGGACATCACCGACGAGCAGCAACTGGCCTTTGCGCTGAATTTCGGCGAGCGCGAGCAGGCGCGCGGCGGCACGGTCACCAAGAAGGAAGATTATCGCCTCACCACCGGGCTGAACGACGTCTCCAATCTCGGCAAGGACGGCAAGCCGCTGCCGAAGGACCACCGCACCCATCTGTTCAATCTCGGCAATTGCCTGTGGCATTCCGACAGCTCGTTCCGCCCGATCCCGGCAAAGTTCTCGCTGTTGTCGGCGCGGGTGGTGAACCCGAAGGGCGGCAACACCGAATTCGCCGACATGCGCGCGGCCTATGACGCACTCGACGACGAGACCAAGGCCGAGATCGAGGACATGATCTGCGAGCATTCGCTGATGTATTCGCGCGGCTCGCTCGGCTTCCTGAACTATACCGACGAAGAGAAAGAGATGTTCAAGCCGGTGCTGCAGCGCCTGGTGCGCACGCATCCGGTACACGGCCGCAAGTCGCTGTATCTGTCGTCGCATGCCGGCGCCATCAAGGGGATGAGCGTGCCGGAAGGCCGGCTGTTGTTGCGCGATCTCACCGAGCACGCCACGCAGCCGGAATTCGTCTATGTCCACAAATGGACGGTGCATGACCTCGTGATGTGGGACAACCGCCAGACCGTGCACCGCGTGCGCCGCTACGACCAGTCGCAGCCGCGCGACATGCGCCGAGCCACGGTGGCCGGCTCGGCGCCGACCGTGGCGCAGCAGGCGGCGGAGTAAGCGGCACGATCGCGCTGGCGCGGTCGTATCGGTAAGCGGCGGAATTCAGGCGTGCCCAGCTTCATTCGACAAGGCGCCGAGATCGATCCCGATCTTGCGCAGGGCGCGCTGGTATTTCTCGTCGACGTCGTCGCCGAAGATCAG
Organism: uncultured Alphaproteobacteria bacterium; assembly: GCA_963786115.1. Classification (GTDB taxonomy): domain Bacteria; phylum Pseudomonadota; class Alphaproteobacteria; order Rhizobiales; family Xanthobacteraceae; genus Bradyrhizobium. The sequence goes on along the minus strand of CAWAYC010000024.1, from coordinate 132,638 downwards.
CTCCGGGTCGGCGTCGCAATGCAGCCAGCCATTGTGCTGGATCTCGTCTTCCAGCTGGCCCGGCGCCCAGCCGGCATAGCCCAGCGCCAGGATCGCATGCTTCGGTCCCGAGCCCCTGGCAATCGCCTTCAGGATGTCGACGGTCGCGGTCAGGCAAATGCCGTCGTCGATATTGAGCGTTGCGTCCTGGATGTAGAAGTCACTGGAATGCAGCACGAAGCCGCGGCCGGTATCGACCGGGCCGCCCTTCAACACCTGCATGGTCTCCGCGTTTTCCGGCAGCTTGATCTGGTCGGCCTTCCGGATGATGTCGAGCTGCACCAACAGCCCGGGAAAATCGATGCTGCCCGCCGGACGATTGACGATGATGCCCATGGCGCCTTCGGGCGAATGCGCGCACATATAGATGACCGACCGCTCGAACCGGGGATCGCTCATGACAGGCATGGCAATAAGGAGCTGGCCGTCGAGATAGCCGCTGCCGGATGGGGTATCACCGATGCCACCGGCCTTGCCGCGAACGGTCTTTGGTGTTTTGCCTTCAGGGCTCATCCGAAGGGCCTCTCATGCTGATTTGGCATCCTGATATTGGGTGGCGCTTCTGTCAATCAAGCTTCGCGCGGTCCATGGCGTTTTCGAGCGAATTGAGTCCGGCTCGCGCAAAGAAAACGCGTCAAATCGACAAAAAAGCCCCGGTTCTGATGTAATCAAAATTGAAAAGGCGCTGTTGCCCGGCAGCGGCATAAGGTTGCACATCACAAGCAATTCAATGGTTTGCGCCGAAACTTGCCTGTAAAGACGTTCCATGACGGTGATAGTTCCTATGCGGGTGGCGCTCGGCTTCGCCGCAACCTTGTCTGTGGCTTGCGCGGCGACGGGGGCCCGTGCCGAAGACGCCTCGCCCTGGCAACGGGATTCGCATTCCGCGGTACGGCTGTTGGCGGGCTCGCGCAGCGGCTCGGTCCTGCTTGGCGGCATCGCCATCCAGCTTCAGCCGGGGTGGAAAACCTATTGGCGGACGCCCGGCGATTCCGGCGTTCCGCCACGGTTCGATTTCTCCAAATCGGAAAATGTCGAAGCCGTGACGGTGATGTGGCCGGCGCCGATGAAATTCGACGACGGCGCGGGCGGCACCTCGCTCGGCTACAAGCAGCAGGTCGTGCTGCCGCTTCGGATCGTCGCCAAGAGCGCCGACAAGCCAGTGACGCTTCGTGCCGCGATCAGTTACGCGGTCTGCGAAAAGATCTGCATCCCTGTCGATGCCAGCGCCGAGCTCGCCTTTGCGAGCGTGGCGAGCACTGAGGATGGTGCGTTGTCGTCGGCGCTCGACGCCGTGCCGAAGCCGGCCAATATAGGCGACCCCAATCCGATCACCATCCGTGACGTGAAGCGCGAGGGAAAGGCGAATGTCATCGTCGACGTTGCCGCACCCGAGACCAAAGACGTCAGCCTGTTTGTCGAGGGGCCGACGCCGGACTGGGCGCTGCCGGTGCCGAAGCTGGTAGAGCACGCACCGCCCGGCGTGAAGCGCTTTTCCTTCGAACTCGACGGTTTGCCGCCGGGCGCAAAGCCGGAAGGCGCCGCGCTCAAGCTGACGCTGGTCAGTGGCGAGCGGTCGTACGAATTCAATATCAATCTGAATTAGCCCTCTCTGTCGTTCCTGCGAAAGCAGGAACGACATACGCCGCGGCGGATGTGGTGAGACGCTGAAGGGGAAACACCTTCGTTCGGCAACGATCTCCTGTGGTTATGGGTCGCTGCGTTCGCAGGGACGACGCTGGAGCTGGGTGGCACCCAACCCATTCTTAACGATTCGTTGATACATCGGGGGCCCTCGCCGCCTCGCCGCGGCGGTCAGGATTTCCGCTTTGGCCGTGATGGATACCCGATCCGCAACCGCTTCGCCTGCCGGCGCGATCGCGCGCCTGCGGTCGAAGGTTCGCGGCCTTGTCGGCGGTACCAGCGAGGCCTCCATAACGCGGCGGCTGGCGGGGACGATCTTCGTCATCCGCGTTGTCAGCGCGGCGCTCGCCTATTTTTCGCAGATCCTGCTGGCGCGCTGGATGGGCGGCTCGGACTACGGCATCTATGTCTATGTCTGGACCTGGGTGCTGCTGCTCGGCAGCATGATGGATTTCGGCATCTCGGTATCCGCGCAAAAGATCATTCCGGAATACCGGACCAGCGGCGAACTCGCGCTGCTGCGCGGCTTCCTGTCCGGCAGCCGCTGGATGACGTTCGCCGTATCCTCATTGGTCTCGCTGTTGCTGGCGGGCATCGTCAAACTGCTGTCGCCCTGGATCGACGCCAACGCGATCGTGCCGCTCTATATCGGTTGCCTGACGCTGCCGCCGTTTGTGGTCGCCAACACCCAGGATGGCATCGCCCGCTCGCATGACTGGATGCGGCTCGGCCTGATGCCGCAGTTCATTGTACGCCAGGGATTGATCATAGGCTTCACGGCCGGCGTCTTTGTGCTCGGCTTCCATCTCGGCGCCGTCGCTGCGATGCTGGTCAGCGCCGCCGCGGTGTGGATCGCCATGATCGGCCAGATGCTGGTTTTGAACCGCCGGCTCGACGGCCATATCGAAGCGGGCGCGAAGGCCTACGATTTTCGCGGCTGGCTCGCGGTCTCGCTGCCGATCCTGCTGGTCGAAAGCTTTTATCTGCTGCTGTCCTACACCGATGTACTGGTGCTGCAGCAGTTTCGTTCCCCGGAAGAGGTCGGGGTCTATTTCGCCGTGGTGAAGACGCTGGCGCTGGTCTCCTTCATCCACTACGCGATGTCGGCAACAACCGCTCATCGCTTTGCCGAATACAACGCCCTCGGCGACAAGGCGCGGCTGTCGGCCTATGTGGCGCACGCGATCCAGTGGACTTTCTGGCCGTCGCTGGCCGCGACCGTTCTGCTGCTGGCGCTCGGCAAGCCGCTGTTGTGGCTGTTCGGGCCGCAATTCGTGGTCGGTTACGACATCATGTTCATCGCGGCGATCGGCCTCGTGGCGCGCGCGGCGATCGGCCCGGTCGAGCGCCTCCTCAATATGCTCGGCCATCAGCACATCTGCGCGCTGGCCTATGCGCTCGCCTTCGTCATGAATTTGGTGCTGTGCGTCGTGCTGGTGCCGCGCTTCGGCGGCCACGGCGCCGCAGCCGCGACCTCGACCGCGCTGTTCTTCGAGACCGTGCTGCTGTTCTGGATCGTGCGCCGGCGCCTCGGGCTGCACGTCCTGGCGTTCGGGAAGAGCTGATCCCGCCCCTTAATTCATGAGCACGCGGTGCGCGCATATCAGCCATACCTGCTCGCCCACAAGAGCCGCCATCCTCATGCGGCGGACACAGCTGATTGCTCGAAAATCACCACCTAATTCCAGTACGGGCGTAATCATTTTTCATTTATTCCGCTGCGTTCAGGAGCAGGTCTGTCCTAGCGGTGCTACATAGTGGTGGATGGAACCTGATAATGGCGGATGGAACCTGAAACTCGACCACCGATATGATTGACCCTCTCTATGTAGCCTCGGGATTCAGCGTCGGCCTGCTTGTCGGAATGACCGGTGTGGGCGGCGGCTCGTTGATGACGCCATTGTTGATCCTGCTGTTCGGTATCCACCCGGCGACGGCGGTCGGCACCGATCTCTTGTACGCCGCAGCTACCAAGACCGGCGGCAGCCTTATGCATGGCTTGGCAGGCAGCGTCCGCTGGCCGGTGGTATTCCGGCTTGCCAGTGGCAGTATTCCGGCAAGCATCTTGACGCTTGTTGTGCTGTGGAAGCTTGATCTCAACGCCGCATCCGCGCGGAGCCTGATCAACCTGGTGCTCTGTTTTGCGCTGCTCCTCACGGCAACGTCGTTGATCTTCCGCAAGGCCATCATGGACCGCTACCGCGGGCGCCTGGAGCAGGTCGACATCCGCACGACCGCAGCCGCGACCGTGCTGGTGGGAACAGCGCTCGGCGTGCTGGTTTCGATTTCGTCCGTTGGGGCGGGCGCGGTTGGCGTCACCGCGCTTCTGCTGCTCTACCCGCGCCTGTCGATGGCCAGCATCGTCGGCTCCGACATCGCGCACGCGGTACCCCTGACGCTGGTGGCCGGAATCGGGCACTGGGCAATGGGCGCGGTCGATTGGCAGCTGATGGGCGCTCTGTTGCTCGGCTCTTTGCCAGGCATTGTCATTGGCAGCTATGCGGCGATCCGCGCACCCGAGACGGTGTTGCGGCTGATACTGGCAACCACCCTGATTTTGATCGCCGGCAAGATCGCGTCCGACGAACTGCACCTGTCGTCGGCAAGTATCACGGCTTTCGCCCCGGGCTCCGTCCGCTGAGAGAGAAGGACGTGATTAGATTAGTTTAGATTGGGACGATAATTCTTCTCCCTCTCCCCGCTCTTGCGGGGTCGAGACGAGCGAAGCTCGCTCTTAGAGGGTTGGGGTGAGGGGCCGCTTCCGCGAACATGGTGAGTGAGAGATGAGTTCGTGGAGAGTACCCCTCACCTGGAATTCAAGCTACGCTTGAATTCCAACCTCTCCCCGCAAGCGGGGCGAGGTGGAACGCGAGCACGTTGCTCCACTCGATGAAAATTCATTCCTCTCCGGTTTGGCCGGCACCCGATATCGGGCTTTCGTCGTCCGCCCGAGATCACAAATCATCCGGATTCGGCGATCGCTCTCCCTACTCCGCGGTCCAGCCGCCGTCGATCGAGAGGTTGGAGCCGGTGATCTGGGCGGCATCGTCGCTGCACAGGAACAACGCCAGCGCTGCGACCTGCTCCGAGGTCACGAACTCCTTGGTCGGTTGCGCCGCGAGCAGCACGTCCTTGATGACCTGCTCCTTGGTCAGGTTGCGCGCCTTCATGGTGTCGGGAATCTGGTGCTCGACCAGGGGCGTCCAGACATAGCCGGGGCTGATGCAGTTGCAGGTGATCTTGTGGGTGGCGACTTCCAGCGCCACGGTCTTGGTCAGCCCGGCGATGCCATGCTTGGCCGACACATAGGCCGACTTGAAGGGCGAAGCGACCAGGGAATGGGCGGAGGCGGTGTTGATGATGCGGCCCCAGCCGCGCTTCTTCATGCCGGGCACCGCGGCGCGGATGCCGTAAAACGCCGAGGACAGATTGATCGCGATGATCATTTCCCATTTCTCGGGCGGAAATTCCTCGATCGGCGACACGAACTGGATACCGGCATTGTTGACGAGGATGTCGACCGAACCAAACGTCTTCTCGCCGAGCGCGACCATTTCGGCGATCTCGGCAGGCTTGGTCATGTCGGCCGGCGAATGTACCGCCCTGACCTTGAAATCGGTCTCGATGCCGGAGCGCTCCTTCTCGATATCGGCGGGCACGCCCATGCCGTTGAGAACGATGTTGGCGCCTGCGCCGGCGAAGGCGCGCGCATATGCCAATCCGATGCCGCTGGTCGAGCCGGTCACAACGGCGGTCTTGCCTGTCAACGTACCCATCTTCTTCACTCCTGCTTTGCTTGGGGGGCGTAAGCCTCTTCTCCCGTGAGATCGTACGACACCATGGTTTCGCCGGACTGCGGGCGTTCCAGCCATTCCTTGTGACGCATCGACAAATGCACGTCGCGCACGCCCGCTTCCCAATGCTCGACCATGGCGATATGGGAAAAATCGTAGTCCTTGGAATTGGTCTCGTAGTTCTTGCTCTTGTAGATCAGGTGCACCACCGTGACGGTGTTTTCCCTGGAGGCCTTGCGCAACAATTCGACCGACGGATCGTTCTTGAGGTAGTCGGGCAATTTGCCGATCAGGTCGCGCACCGCCATGCGGGCATTGTGGATCTGCTTGTTCTTGTCGGTGTTCATGCGGGTGCGGCTGGAAAAGCGGATGTCCTTTTCGCGCTCGGCGGCCTCGAGCAGCGACTCCGGCAGCGGCCCGCGCGCCGAGAACAGATCGACCTGGAAGATCAGGAGGTCGCGGTCGAGCCCCTCGTCGAGCACGAAATCAAGCGGTGTGTTGGAGGCGATGCCGCCGTCCCAGTAATGCTCGCCCTCGATGACGACGGAGGGAAAGCCCGGAGGCAGCGCACCGGACGCCATGATGTGCTCCGGCCCGATCTTCTTTCCGGCCTTCTTGAACTCGTAATTGTCGAAATACTTGAAATTGCCCGATGTCACGCCGACCGCGCCGACGGAAAGCCGGGTCTTCAGATCGTTGATACGATCGAAATCGACCAAGCGCTCGAGCGTCTTCTTCAGCGGCGAGGTGTCGTAATAGCTTTGCGATTGCGGGCTGCCCGGCGGCCACAGCGGTGCCGGCGGCAGACGCGGCGAGAAGAAGCCGGGCACGCCGAAAGTGGCGATGAGCGCCGCGCTGGTCTCGTTGAACAGCGAGCGCGCGCGGTCGCCCGATCTCACGGGATTCCAGGGTACGGGAGATGACACCATCTCCCAGAATTCCTTCAGGCGATCGACGCGCGTTTCGGCGGCGTTCCCGGCGATGATCGCGGCATTGATCGCGCCGATCGAGATGCCGGCAACCCACTCCGGCTCGAACCCGGCGCGGCACAGCGCCTGAAAGGCGCCGGCCTGATAGGAGCCGAGCGCGCCGCCGCCTTGCAGCACCAGCACGCGTTGCGCATTGGCAGGCGTCGTTGCGGGCGCGGTTTCGGAAGTGTCCATCGTGACCGTGATCAGAGAGCGACAGAACTCGCACCGTGGCGGCAGTTCGCCGCCGCGTCAATCCGCGAGATCGACCGGGAGATCACGCTGAGTTTATGTTGCCGCAAGAATGAGCGTCCAGAACACCTTGTACTTGGTATTTGGAGCATAACTCGCCGCGATGCCCAATTTTGTGACACCATTTTTGAGCATATTGGCCCGGTGCGGGGGGGAGTCGCGCCAGCCGGAGAAGGCCTCGGCCAGCGTGTGGTATCCGGCAGAGATATTTTCGACTGCAAGCGTCGCAGGATAGCCGGAGGCGCCGAGGCGCTTGTCCAGCGGCGCTTTCGCGTCATGATCCATCTTGTTGCGGGCGGCCATCGCCTGGGATTGCTGCTCGGCGAGCTTCATCAGGCCGGGATCGACCACCACCATGCCGAGACCGTTATTCTGGCGGTATTGCGAGATCATGATCGCCGCGGCTGCCGGATCGAGCGTGGCGCCGGGTTGAGCCATGTCGACATACATGGCCGGCTGTTCCGGGATTTTGACGTCCGCCGCGCAACCGGCGAGCAGCAAAGGCCCGATAATGGCGATAAGCGCCCGTTTCACTGAAAGAATCCCCCAAGGCTGGTCGGGCCGTTGTTGCATACCAACCGTGGCTGAATGGTGAACGGCGCAGCAATTTAGCGGTCGTTCCCGGGCGAGCGGTTCCGGATTACGCTTCGCTGCATCCGGGACCAGGGGATCAGTCGTGGGCCGCAAAGATACGGTAGCGGCGGGGCTGCAGGCTGATGATTTCGCCCGCCTGCAGTTCCCGGTCGCGTGGCGCGTCGATCTCGATCACGGTCTTGCCCTCGCTGCCCGAGAGTGCGACTTCCGCCCGCTGGATCGGGCCGAACGAGCGGACGTGGCGCACCGCCCCCTCCAGCGGGCCGGTCCCGGCCGGCCCGATCTGCATGTCGTGACGGCGGACGAACAGTTTTGCGGCGCCGGAAGCGGCGCCACCGGCGGCGATGTTCAGCGGCCTGCCCCCGAGCCGCACCGAGCCGCCGCTGACATCCACCGGCAGCACGATGGACTCACCGATGAAGCCGTGCACAAAGGCGGTCGCCGGATTGTCATAGACGTCGCCCGGCGTGCCGATCTGCTCGATGCGGCCCTTGTCCATCACCACCACGCGGTTGGCGACTTCGAGCGCCTCTTCCTGGTCGTGGGTGACGAAGATCGAAGTCACGTGGATTTCGGAATGCAGCGAGCGCAGCCATTGCCGCAGCTCTTTTCGAACCTTGGCGTCGAGCGCGCCGAAGGGTTCGTCGAGCAGCAGGATTCGCGGCTCGATCGCCAGCGCGCGCGCCAGCGCAATGCGCTGACGCTGGCCGCCGGACAGCTGGCTCGGGTAGCGGTTCGACAGCCAGTCGAGCTGTACGAGGTCCAGCAATCCCTTGACGCGGGCGCGGATCGTGGCCTCGTCCTTGCGGATGGCGCGCGGCTGTACCCGCAAGCCAAAGGCGACGTTTTCGAACACCGTCATGTGGCGGAACAGCGCGTAATGCTGGAACACGAAGCCGACGTGACGTTCGCTTGCGCCGCGCGCCAGCGCGTCCTCGCCGTCGAAAGAGACGTCGCCGGCGTCCGGCCAGTCGAGGCCTGCGATGATCCGCAGCAGCGTGGTCTTGCCCGAGCCGGACGGGCCGAGCAGCGCCAGCAACTCGCCGTCGCCGACCTTGAGGTCGACATTGTTGAGCGCGGCGAAGGCGCCGAATTTCTTCACGATGTTTTTGACTTCAATCGTCACTGGGAATCTGTCCTTCGTCCAGCCGCCGCTCGAGAACGGTCTTCACCACCAGGGTGATCAACGCCAGCATCGCGAGCAGCGATGCGATCGCGAACGACGATACGAATTGATATTCATTATAGAGGATCTCGACCAGCAGCGGCATGGTATTGGTCTCGCCGCGGATATGGCCCGATACCACCGACACCGCGCCGAACTCGCCCATGGCGCGCGCGTTGCACAGCAATACGCCATACAACAGCCCCCATTTGATATTGGGCAGCGTGACGCGGAAAAACGTCTGCAAGCCCGACGCCCCGAGCGATATCGCCGCTTCCTCCTCCTGGGTGCCCTGCTCCTGCATCAAGGGGATGAGCGCCCGCGCGACAAACGGAAACGTCACGAAGACGGTGGCCAGTACGATGCCGGGGAGCGCGAACAGCACGTGGATGTTGTGCGCCTGCAGCCAGGGCCCGAAAAAACCTTGCGCGCCGAACAGCAGCACGAAGACGAGGCCGGAAATCACAGGACTGACCGAGAATGGCAGGTCGATCAGCGTGATCAGGAAGGTCTTTCCGGAGAAATCGAATTTGGCGATCGCCCAGGCGGCGATCACGCCGAACAGCAGATTGAGCGTGACCGATATCGCCGCAACCGTGAGCGTCAACCGGATCGCGGCAAGCGCCTCGGGTTCGGCGAGAGCAGAGAAATAGGCGCCGACGCCCTTCGAAAACGCCTGCGCGAACACCACGACCAGCGGCAACACGACAAAGACCGTGAGGAAGGTGACCGCGAGCGCGATGATGACGAAACGGACCGGCCCCGGCTCGGTGCGCAAGTTTTGCGGAGACGCGACGGCGCGCGGCCGCGGGCTCGTCACGCGCGCAGACGGCGGGGCGACGGCGAGGTCGGCCGCAGACGCGTAGGCCCGCAACTGGGTAGTGGAGGTCGCCAGGCCGGATTGCGTCGACATCGCTTCGGCCCTCAATGCGCCGGTATACGGGTTTGCGCCCAGTGCTGCAGGCGATTGACCGCGAAGATGATAAGGAACGACGCCGCCAGCATGACGATGGCGATCGCGGTGGCGTCGGCATAGCGGAATTCGGACAGCCGGATCACGATCAACAGCGGCGCAATCTCCGAGACGTTGGGCAGATTTCCGGCGATGAAGATGACGGAACCGTATTCGCCGACGGCACGCGCGAACGCCAGCGCGAATCCAGTCAACAGCGCGGGGATCAGGCTCGGCAGGATGACGCGAAACACCGTATGCCAGCGGTTGGCGCCGAGGCTCGCGGCCGCTTCCTCGATTTCAGGATCGAGATCGATCAGCACCGGCTGCACCGTCCGCACCACGAAGGGGATGCCGATGAAGACCATCGCGACGAAAATCCCGACCGGCGTGAAGGCGACCTTGAGGCCAAGTTGGGCGAGCGGGCCGCCGAGCCAGCCTTTTTGGGCAAACAACTGCGTCAACGCGATACCGGCGACCGCCGTCGGCAACGCAAAGGGAATATCGACGATGGCGTCGAACAGCCGGCGTCCGGGAAAGCGATAGCGCACCAGCGCCCAGACGATGATCGTCCCCATCACGAGATTGACGATTGCCGCGGCAAAGGAGAGCCCGAAGGAAATCTTCAGCGCGTTCAGGGTGCGGCGGCTGGTGACGATGCCCCAGAACTGATCGAGGCTGAGCTCAAATGTTCTCAGGAACAGACCGGCGAGCGGAATCAGGATGATGACCGAGAGCCATGTCAGGGTCAGGCCCATGGTGAGACCGAACCCCGGCAACGTGCGCCGTGCGACCGCTGTACTCACAAATCCCCCTGCTATGCGCTACGGCAATCCGCCCGATCAGTTCTTGTAGATCTGGTCGAAAATGCCGCCTTCGCCGAAGTGATCTTTCTGCGCCCTGGTCCAACCACCAAAAACGTCGTCAATCGTGAAAAGTTCGACCTTGGCGAAAGATTTCTCGTACTCCCGGGCGATTTCCGGGTCGCGCGGACGGTAGGAATTGCGTGCGGCAATTTCCTGACCTTCCTTGGTATACCAATATTTCAGATAGGCTTCAGCGACCGCGCGGGTGCCCTTTTTGTCGGCAACCTTGTCGACGACGGCAAGCGGCGGCTCGGCCAGGATCGACAGCGGCGGCGCCACGATCTCGAACTTGTCCTTGCCGAATTCGCGTTGCGCCAGAAACGCTTCGTTCTCCCACGCCAGCAACACGTCGCCAACGCCGCGCTCGACGAAGGTGACCGTCGAGCCGCGCGCGCCGGTGTCGAGCACCGGCACGTTCTTGTAGAGGTCGGCGACGAATTGCCTGGCCTTGTCGGGCGAGCCGAATTTCTTCAATGCGTAGCCCCATGCGGCGAGGTAGTTCCAGCGCGCCCCGCCCGAGGTCTTCGGGTTCGGCGTGATGACATCGACGCCGCGTTTAATCAGATCGTCCCAGTCCTTGATGCCCTTGGGATTGCCCTTGCGCACCAGGAACACGATCGTCGAAGTATAGGGCGAAGCATTGAGCGGCAGCCGCTTCTGCCAATCCGGCGCAAGCAGACCTTTGGCCGAAATGGCGTCGATGTCATAGGCGAGCGCCAGCGTGACGATATCCGCCTGCAGGCCGTCGATCACCGCGCGCGCCTGCGAGCCGGACCCGCCATGCGACTGCTTGATCTCGACGCTCTTGCCGGTCTCCTTCTGATAAGCCGCCGCGAACGCCTTGTTGAAGTCGACATAGAGTTCGCGCGTCGGGTCATACGACACGTTGAGCAGCGAAACGTCGGCGGCGAAGGCCGAGCTCGCCCACAACAGTCCCAAGAGGAGCGGCAGAATACGACGGACCATCTTCCAGTCTCCATTCGGCCTGACGAAGCATCTCATCAAAAGCACGGAGCACATAACTCGCGACCGAGCGCGCTTAAGTCAACGAAACCGCATTTCAATGTTTGCGGCGGGACAGCGGCATTGTGCTATGGCGTCTTTGTCGTGTGAATGCCGCATTCTGTCTTGCCTCTGCCGCGCCAGCGCCCGGCGCGGGCGTCTTCGCCGGGAGCGGCCCGGCTGCTGCAGGGCATGCAGCCTACCGACAGATAGCCGGACGCCGAAAGCGGATGCGGCGGCAGGTTGGCGTCGCGGTAGATCGCCTCGATCCGTTCCCGCGAAACGTTCGCGAACGGATTGAACTTGAGCCTGATACCGTCTTCTTCCACAACCGGGAGATCCGCGCGCAGCCCGCCCTGAAAGCGCTTGCGCCCGTTGATCCAGCCCGAGAACGGCGCCAGGGCCCGCGCGAGCGGCTCGACCTTGCGGATCCGGCAGCAGGCATCGGGATCGGAGAACCACAGGTCGCGGTCCGGATCCTGACGCGACAAGGTCTCTTCGAGCGGCGAGATCGAACGGACGTCACGCAAGCCGAGCACTTCGATCAGCGTATCGCGGTAGGCCAGCGTCTCCTCGAACAGCCAGCCGGTATCGAGGAAGATCACCGGGATCGCCGGATCGACATCCGCCATCACCTTGAGCAGCGCGGCCGATTCCGTGCCGAAGGACGAGACCACCGCGAGACGCTCGCGGCCGATGATCTTCAGCGCCGCTTCGATCACCTCCGCAGGCGACGCCGTGCGCAGGATCTGATCGAGCCCTTGAGCCGTGGGTAGATCCGAGGGTCTCACCGCGCGTTCGGCGGAGGTCTGTGGGGTGACCGCGTTCACTGGCCGGCACTCTCCGAATGGCGCAATTGCATGCGACGATTGAGTGCGGTGACGCGGCCGTCGCCGGTCGGCTGGTAAAACACCGAGTAGCGCTTCACCGTCGCGGTGAAGGCTTCCGCGTCGATCTGCTTCTTGACCTCGAACGCATCGAAGCCGGCGCGCTGCATGAACACGAACTGGTCGCGCAGCACCTGGCCGGTGGCGCGCAATTCGCCCTCATAGCCGTAGCGTTCGCGCAACAGCCGGGCCTGGCTGTAGGCGCGGCCGTCGCGGAAGGTCGGGAACACCAGCGCGACCGCTGCGAGGCGATCGAGATAGGGCACGAGGTCCTCGAGCCCGCGGTTGTTCGGCCAGATCACGCCGGTTCTCCCGGCCCGGCGCGACAACGCTTCGGGATCTTCAAGAAACCGCGCCGCCGAAATCAGCACCGCACCATCGCCCGGCAACTCGGCGTCATCAGCGACATGGACGAAGGTGTCGGTTGCGATTTTACCCTGCTTAACGAGTGGCATAGACCCGCTCCTTGAAAGGTTCGACGCCAAGCCGCTTCACCGTGTCGATGAAAATCTCATCGGGCGAATCGCGCAGCGCGAGATAGGCTTCGACAATGTCCTCGATCACGTCGGCGACTTCTCCATAAGGCACTGACGGGCCGATCAAGGTGCCCATCGTCGCGTGCTCGTCGGCGCGACCGCCGATCGTGATCTGGTAAAACTCCTCGCCGTTCTTCTCGACGCCGAGAATGCCGATATGGCCGACATGGTGATGGCCGCAGGCATTGATGCAGCCGGAGATGTTGATGTGCAGCCGCCCGATCAGATTGGCGGTATCGTGATTGGCAAAGCGCCGCGTCAGTTCCTGCGCAATCGGGATGGAGCGGGCGTTGGCGAGCGAGCAGTAGTCCAGCCCCGGGCAGGCGATGATGTCGGACACCAGATTGACGTTCGGCGTGGCGACGCCGATCTTGTCGAGCGCCTTCCACAATGCCGGCAGGTCGCGCTTGGCGACATGCGGCAGCGCCAGATTCTGCTCATGGCCGACGCGGATTTCGCCGAACGAATAGCGGTCGGCGAGATCGGCGATCACATCCATCTGATCGGCGGTAGCGTCGCCGGGCGGTGCGCCCACCGGCTTCAGCGACAGCGTGACGATCGAATAGCCCTGCACCTTGTGGGGAAACACCGAATTCTTGCGCCACCGCTCGAACAACGGATCATGCGCCGCCTTCTTCAGCTCGTCCGGCATATGCGGCAGCTTTTCGTAGGCGGGGTAGGAAAAGCGTGATCGGATTTCCTCGATGTCGGAGACGTCGAGCGTCAGCGCGCTGTCGCGCATCTGCTGCCACTCCTCCTCGACCTCCCCGGCGAACTTCTCGATGCCGAGCTCGTGCACCAGGATCTTGATGCGCGCCTTGTAGATGTTGTCACGGCGGCCGTACTGGTTATAGACGCGCAGGATCGCCTCGACATAGCTCAGGATATCGCGGCCGTGCACGAACGGCTTGATGGTCTTGGCGATGAACGGCGTGCGGCCGAGGCCGCCGCCGACCAGCACCTCGAAGCCGGTCTCACCGTCAGCATTCTTGTGCAGGCGCAGGCCGATGTCATGAATCTTGACCGCGGCGCGGTCGTGCTCGGATGCGGTGATCGCGATCTTGAACTTCCGCGGCAGGAACGAGAACTCCGGATGCAGCGTCGTGTGCTGCCGCAGGATTTCCGACCAGATGCGGGGATCCTCGACCTCGCCGGGCGCTACGCCAGCCCACTGGTCCGAGGTGACGTTGCGCATGTTGTTGCCGGAGGTCTGCATGGCATGGATGCCGACGCCGGCGAGATGTTCCAATGCATCCGGCAGTTCGGCGAGCTTGATCCAGTTGAACTGGATGTTCTGCCGTGTGGTGAAATGGCCGTAGCCGCGGTCATAGCGGCGGGCAACATGGGCCAGCCCGCGCAGCTGCTTCGACGACAGCGTGCCATAGGGGATCGCGACGCGGAACATGTAGGCGTGCAGTTGCAGATAGACGCCGTTCTGCAGCCGCAGCATCTTGAATTCGTCCTCTGTGAGCTCGCCGGACAGGCGCCGCTTCACCTGATCGCGGAATTCCGAAACACGCTCGTTGATGAGCGTACGGTCGAGTTCGTCATATGCGTACATGTTGGATGACCTTACGCCGGAACACGCGGCTTGATGGTGAGGCCTGCTGACCGGATATGTTCGCGCAGATTGCCGGGCTTTATCTCACCGGTTTCGTTGACTTCGACCGGCGCGATGTAGGCTCCGACCGCGCCGACGTCGTCGGCCGCCGATTCCGCAAGCAGCGCACGCGCCTCATCGGAGGTGCGCACGATCGCGGCGTCCGGCAACTCCGCCGACCAGTCCTGCTGCGCGGTGCGATAGATCACCGCCCCGTCCCAGGTACGATTGGCGGTCACGACGGAGGGGCCAGTTATCCGGATTTTCTTTTGTTCGAGCGGAGAAGTCATTCGGCAGCTTCCATGATTTCGAAGAGCACTTGATTGAGGTCGGATTGGCGCCAGGGCGCGGAATGGGTGACCACGTCGCCGATGACGAGGATGGCGGGACCGCCATCGATCCTTTCGACAAGCGATGGGAGATGTTCGAGCGTCCCGACCACGGCCTGCGCGTCCGGCCGCGTCACCCGCGCGAAGATGCCGACAGGGGTTTGCGGTGAACGGCCCGCGGCCAGCAGTCCGGATCGGACCGACGGCGCCGCGGTCATGCCCATGTAGACGATGACAGTCATTTTCGTATCCGTCAGCGTCGACCAGTCGACGGTCTCGGCGTCCCGCGCCTTGTGCGCGGTCAGGAAAGTGATGCGCAGCGCTTCGTGCCGATAGGTCAGCGGCGTCTCGAATTGCGCGGCGGCGCCGAGGCCCGCGGTAATGCCCGGAATGACGGAACAGGCGACGCCGGCCTCGCGCAGCGCCTCGATTTCCTCGCCGCCGCGGCCGAAGATGAAGGGATCGCCGCCCTTCAGCCGCACCGCGCGCTGTCCCGACTTCGCCGCTTCGATCATCAATCGATTGGTCGCATCCTGGCCGATGCCGGGCTTGCCGACGCGGCGGCCGACCGGAATGCGCGAAGCATCGCGGCGCGCGCGATCGAGAACTTCCGGCGAGACCAATTCATCGTAGAAAACGACATCGGCGTCCTGCAGCGCACGCAATGCCTTGACGGTCAGGAGGTCAGGATCGCCCGGCCCCGCGCCGACCAGCGTCACCCGGCCCTCGGCCTTGCCCTGGTCGTTGGCACCGGCAAATGCGGACGGATCGGAAATCCGCTTCAACGCCGCTTCGGCCTCGTCCTTGCGGCCGGCAAGAACCAGCGCGCCGATCGGACCATCGACCACGCGTTCCCAGAAGCGACGGCGCAGGGCGAATTCGCCAATGCGCGCGTGGATGGATTTGCGAAAGCTTCCGATGAAATTTGCGAGATCGCCGATGCGCGCCGGCAGGACCGCTTCGATACGCTCGCGCACGCGGCGCGCCACCACCGGCGACGCACCACCGGTGCCGACGGCGACGACAACGTCGCCGCGATCGACGATGGCGGGGAAAATGAAAGTCGAATGTGCGAGATCGTCCATCACGTTGATGGGAAGGCCGACCGCCCTGGCCCGCGCCGCCATCGCAACACCGATGTCGCCCGCGCCCGCGCAGAGAACAGCAATGACACCGACGAGATCGGCCGCGAGCGGATCGCCATGAGCAAGTTCGACGAGCGAGGCGTGAGCGGCGTCGAGCCCGCTGAGGTCATAATTGCCATCGGTGGCAAACCAGCGAACCCGCGCACCGGCTGCCGCCAGCAACCGCAGTTTCGCGCGCGCAAGATCGCCGGCTCCGACGAGCAGCACCACGCCGCTTTGCAAATCGAGGAACACGGGCAGAAATCGCATGCGATACTCGCTTCCCCACTTTCGGGGTTGACTGGAATTATTTTCTATATATGTCTCATTCAATGCCCGCAAAGAGAAAATTATTTCTTCTCTGCTGCGTCACAACTATAGAATTTTCGCCCCTGAAGACCAAGGCTCAGAGATGCATCTTCTCGACAACGACTCCTCGCAAGTACCGTTGCGTCGGTCCGAGGTGACAGAGCGCACAAGCATTGCGCAAAATATCCTGGCCAATTCGAAAGTCGCGCCGCCTTCGATGGACCATCTCGACGAACTCGAGGCGCAGAGCATCTACATCTTGCGTGAAGCCTTCGCGCGGCTGAAGAAGCTCGCGCTGTTGTGGTCGCTCGGCAAAGATTCCAACGTGATGATCTGGCTGGCGCGAAAAGCGTTCTTCGGCCGCGTGCCATTCCCCGCGCTGCATGTCGATACCGGCAAGAAATTTCCGGAGATGTATGCGTTCCGCGATCACTACGGCAAGGAATGGGGCCTCGACCTCAAGGTCGAGCCCTGCCCGCCGATCGACGCCGTCGATCCGACGTTGCCGCCAGCCGCGCGATCGGCTGCCCGCAAGACCGAAGGGCTGAAGCTCGCCCTCACCAAATACGGCTTTGACGGATTGATCGCCGGCATTCGCCGCGACGAGGAAGCCACCCGCGCCAAGGAGCGCGTGTTCTCGCCGCGCGGTCTCGAAGGCGAATGGGACGTGCGCGACCAGCCGCCGGAATTCTGGGATCATTTCAACGCGTCGCCGCCGGCGGGCGCGCATCTGCGCATCCACCCGATCCTGCATTGGACCGAGGCGGACATCTGGGCCTATACCAAGCGCGAAAACATTCCGATCATCCCGCTCTATCTGTCGAACAACGGCAAGCGTTATCGTTCGTTGGGCGATGCCGACATCACCTTCCCGGTCGCTTCGACCGCATCGGACATCGATGAAATCCTGATCGAACTCGACGGCACGAAAGTGCCGGAGCGCGCCGGGCGCGCGCTCGATCACGAGACCGAAGACGCATTCGAGCGGCTGCGTGTCGCCGGCTATCTCTGAGTTACGTTGACCGAGGCGCTCCGATGAACATGATCCTTTCCTCCAAAATATCGGCGACGCCCAACGGCACCACGCGTCCCCAGGTTCGCATCGTCATCGTCGGCCATGTCGATCACGGCAAGTCCACGCTGGTCGGGCGCCTGCTGCACGAGACCGGCAGCCTGCCGGACGGCAAGCTCGAAATGCTGAAGGCCGTCAGTGCGCGGCGCGGCATGCCGTTCGAATGGTCGTTTCTTCTGGACGCGCTGCAAACCGAGCGCGACCAGGGCATCACCATCGACACCACGCAGATCCGCTTCCGCACCCGCTCGCGCGACGTCGTGCTGATCGATGCACCCGGCCACGCCGAGTTCCTGCGCAACATGATCACCGGCGCCTCGCAGGCCGACGGCGCGGTTCTGATCATCGACGCGCTCGAGGGCGTGCGCGACCAGACCCGGCGGCACGGCTACCTCCTGCATCTGCTCGGCGTCAAACAGGTCGCCGTCGTCGTCAACAAGATGGACCGGGTCGACTTCAGCGCTGACCGCTTCCAAGAAATCAGCGACGAGATTTCCGCGCATCTCACCGGCCTCGGCGTCACGCCGTCGGCGGTGATTCCGATTTCCGCGCGCGACGGCGACGGCGTCGCTGAACGCACGCCACGGATCGGCTGGTACAAGGGCCCGAGCGTCGTCGAAGCGCTCGATGCGCTCGAACCGGCGCGGCCTCTCGGACAGCTTCCGCTGCGGCTGCCGGTGCAGGCGATCTACAAGTTCGACGATCGCCGCATCGTCGCCGGGCGCATCGAGTCAGGTCACCTCAAGGCCGGAGACGAGATCGTCATCATGCCCGCCGGCAAGATTGCGAGGATCAGAACGGTCGAGAGCTGGCCGGTGACGCCGCTGCAGGGCAGTCAGACTGCCGGCCGCTCCGTCGGCATCACGCTCGACCGAGAATTGTTCATCGAGCGCGGCGACGTTATCGGCCATTCCGGGCAAAGCCCGCGCGATACACGCCGCATCCGCGCGCGGATCTTCTGGCTGCACGACAAGCCGTTGTCGAAGGGCGAGCAGATCCTGATCCGTCTCGGCACGCGCGAGACCCGCGCCACCGTGGTGGCGATCGAGAAGGCGATCGATCCCGGCGCGCTCTCCAACGAGGAGACGCAGGCGATCGCGCGCAACCATGTCGGCGAAATCGATATCTCGCTGGCTCAGCCAATCGCGGCCGATCCCTACACGGAAAATCCGCGCACCGGACGCCTCGTGATCGAAGTCAACGGCCGGATCGCCGGTGGCGGCCTCGTACTGTCGGTCGATGCCGGCCAGCGCGCGGTCCCGGTCGACATCGTGCCGGTCGAGTCTGCGCTGCGCACCGAGGAGCGCTCGGCGCGTTACCACCACAACGGCGCGGTGATCTGGCTGACTGGATTGCCGGGCTCCGGAAAATCCACGCTGGCCCGCGGGCTGGAGCGCCGATTGTTCACCCGCGGCGGTTCGCCGATTCTGCTGGATGGCGACACCCTGCGCGCAGGGCTGAACAACGATCTCGGTTTCTCGCCGCAGGATCGCAGCGAAAACATCCGCCGGCTGGCCGAAGTCGCCACCCATCTGGCGCGCAACGGTCATATCGCCATCGTCGCCGCCGTCTCGCCGTCGGCCGAGGACCGCGCCGCGGCGCGCCGTATCGCCGACACCACGTTCCGCGAAATCCATGTCGCGACCCCGGCCGAGGTCTGCGAGAGCCGCGATCCCAAAGGACACTATGCCAAGGCGCGCACCGGGGCCCTGCCGTCGTTCACCGGGATCACCAACGACTACCAGCCGCCGGAAAAGTGCGAACTGACAATCGATACTTCGGCCCGCTCGGTCGCTGACGCCACCGACGCAATCGAACAAATGCTGGCGCGGACCGGCATCCTGTTCGACGAACCGGCCGATCTCGCCGCCAATATCTAGGCACGCGCGCCCGCGTCTTTTATGGGCAATCAGGGCTCGCCAAGGGCCTTCTCATAGCCGTAGCTTTAGGGCTAAAAGGGCGGAGAATACCCGCCTTTGGAGCGTTTTTTGCTGCTTTTCGTCTGAAAACAGCTTCTAGACGCCGTTTCTCGTGAGAAAGCCCATCATGAATCGTGTCGACGCCTACGGATTGAAGATCGCCCCCGCCCTGTTCGATTTCATCGCCAACGAGGCGGCCCCGAAGACCGGGATTACTCCCGACGCGTTCTGGGCCGGGCTTGCGGCCATCATCGGGAAATTGGGGCCGAAGAATCGCGAGCTGCTCGCCGTCCGCGACACGCTGCAGGCCAAGATCGACGACTGGCATCGCGCCCACAAGGGCAAGGCGTTGGACATGAACGCCTACACGGCGTTCCTGAAGGAGATCGGCTATCTGTTGCCGGAGCCCGCGACGCAGAAGGTCGAGACGGCTAATGTCGACGAGGAGATCGGCAAGATCTGCGGCCCGCAGCTCGTCGTCCCCCTCACCAACGCGCGCTATGCGCTGAACGCGGCCAATGCGCGCTGGGGCAGCCTTTATGATGCCTTCTACGGGACCGACGCGATCCCCCATGATCCGAGCGAGGGCGGCAAGGGTTACAACAAGGCGCGCGGCGACAAGGTGATCGCCAAGGCAAAGGCCTTTCTCGATTCCGCCGTGCCGCTGGCCACGGGAAGCCACACCGACGTGACCTCCTACAGCGTCATCGCCGGCCAGCTCGCGGTCAAACTGAAGAGCGGCAATGCCACCGCGCTGAAATCGGCCGCGCAGTTCGCCGGCTATCAGGGCGACCCGTCGGCGCCGACCGCCGTGCTGCTGGTCAACAACGGCATGCATATCGAGGTCAAAATCGACCGCAGCCACGTGATCGGCAAGGACGATCCCGCCGGGGTCGCCGACATGATCCTGGAATCGGCGGTCTCGACCATCCTCGACATGGAAGACAGCGTCGCGGCCGTCGATGCCGAAGACAAGGTGCTGGTCTATCGCAACACGCTCGGCCTGATGAACGGTACGTTGTCGGCCGACTTCGAGAAGGGCGGCAAGACGCTGACCCGCGCGCTCAATCCCGATCGCGTCTACAAGACCCCGGATGGCAAGGAGCTCAAGCTGCACGGCCGCAGCCTGCTGCTGATGCGCAATGTCGGACACCACATGTTCACCGACGCGGTGCTCGACGCCAAGGGCGAAGAGATTCCGGAAGGCCTCCTGGATGCCGCGGTCGCCGGCCTGCTCGCGATCCATGATCTGAAGGGTAATTCGAAGGTCAAGAACAGCCGCACCGGCTCGGTCTACATCGTCAAGCCGAAGATGCACGGCCCCGACGAGGTCACGTTGACCTGCGACCTGTTCGCCGAAGTCGAGAAGATGCTCTCGCTGCCGGAAAATACCCTCAAGGTCGGCATCATGGATGAGGAGCGCCGCACCACGGTCAATCTCAAGGCCTGCATCCAGCGCGCCTCGAAGCGCATCATGTTCATCAATACCGGCTTCCTCGACCGCACCGGCGACGAGATCCATACTTCGATGGAAGCAGGCCCCATGATCCGCAAAAACGACATGAAGGCCCAGCCCTGGATCAAGGCCTATGAAGACTGGAACGTCGACACCGGCCTTATCGACGGCCTTCCGGGCCACGCTCAGATCGGCAAAGGCATGTGGGCGGCGCCCGACAAGATGGCTGACATGCTGACGCAGAAGCTCGGCCATCCGCAGGCCGGCGCCACCACCGCCTGGGTGCCGTCGCCGACCGCGGCGACGCTGCACGCGCTGCACTACCACCAGGTCAACGTGCAGGCGCGCCAGCAGGAACTCGCCAAGGGCGGTCCGCGCGCGAAGCTCTCCGACATCCTCACCATTCCAGTGTCGCAGTCGAACTGGGCGCCCGACGATGTCAGGCAGGAGATCGACAACAACTGCCAGGGCATTTTGGGTTACGTCGTGCGCTGGATCGACCAGGGCGTCGGCTGCTCCAAGGTGCCTGACATCCACGACGTCGGCCTGATGGAAGACCGCGCCACGCTGCGCATCTCGAGCCAGCATCTGGCGAACTGGCTGCATCAGGGCGTCGTCACCAGGGAGCAGGTGATGGAATCCTTGAAGCGCATGGCGGTCGTGGTCGACGGCCAGAACAAGGGCGATCCCTTGTATCAGCCGATGGCCCCGTCCTTCGACGGCGTCGCCTTCAAGGCCGCCTGCGACCTCGTCTTCAAGGGACGCGAGCAGCCGAACGGCTATACCGAGTACATCCTCACCGCGCGCCGCCGCGAGGCGAAGGCGGCAGGCTGACGCAATTGCAATCCGACGAACGCAGCGGTCACGGCGCCGCATGCGTTCGCCGGAACGCCGGCACGCCATGCAGCGTTGAAAGCCATCTCAACGCAACGGAAGGAGATGGCGATGGATTGGAACAGGGTTGAAGGCAACTGGAAGCAGTTCAAGGGTTCCGCCAAGGAGAAGTGGGGCAAGCTCACCGATGATGATCTCAACGTCATCGAGGGCCGTCGCGAACAGCTCGAAGGCAAACTGCAGCAGCGTTACGGCTTCGCCAAGGATCAGATCCGCAAGGACGTGGATGACTGGTTCGGCAGCCTGAAGTAAGTTTTCCGCGAAAACGCCCCGGCCAACGCCGGGGCTTTTTTTGTCCCCTCAGAGCACTGCGATGTATTTCAGAAGCGAAATGACGCCGAGGATGATCACCACCACGCGGGCGATCTGCTTGGCGCGGCCATCGAGCGGCAGCATGTTGATCAGATAGAGGACGAGAATAACGACGAGAAAGGTGATGAGTACGCTGACAAGCATGTGGGCCCCCGATGCGTCCTGAACCGCGCATTAGTCTTTTCTTAACGTATCGCAACGCGTCCGGTTCCAGGTTCGGGAACCCTCATCTTCTCCCCGGCTCCACGCAGGTCGAACGACCCGCCACCGCTAATCCCCCGCCACCACCGGCACGCGCGAATATTTGGCGCTGATGCGGCGGGGGGCGGGCGAGAAATTCACCGAGGCGCCGCGCCGGTCAGCGCTCCTGCCCGCAACGACCAGGCCGTGTTCGCCGGCAACGATGTCGCCCTTGCGCAGCGTCAGGTCGTCCTCGATCTTGACCGAGGCCAATCCCACCGTGTCCTTGCCGTTGCAGGTGCAGCCCGAGACGATCTCATTGCGGTAGCGGAACGCGTTCGGCAATTCAGAATAGGGTTCTCCGCTTTCGGTCGCGGCGTCGTCGATATTGCCGCCATAGACCACCCTGGTTTCGCTCGCCGGGCAGAAATTGCTGCAGGTCGTCGCCCGGCTCGCACTGTCGGACGTCGGAAGCGGGAAATAGCGTCCGTCGCAGGTGCGCACGCAATAGGCCTGGCCGCCGCCATAACCGCTGTAGCGAGGTCGCTCGACCCGCGGCATCGCCGGCCTTCCGTCATCGCTGAACGGCACCTGGATCAGCGGCGGCCCCCATCGAGGCCGACCGAATCCGCCGAACAGCTGCGAGAAGAAGTCCTGGGCCTGCGCGGCCGGCATGACTGCGGCGACACTTGCCAGCGTCATCGCAGCGCAACTCAGCCTGGTCAGTCTTCCAGCCATCATCATCTGTCCTCAGTACAGCGACGACGTCGAGATGTTCATCGCCTGCCGGCCCGACGGCAGCGTCGTCACCGGCGGACGCGGATGCGAGGCGACCGGACGCACGCTGATCAGCGTCTTGCTGTCGCCGCCGCGGGCGACGATCGGCGCGTTCTTCGGCAGCACCACCACCTTGGTGCCAACATTCACACGGCTGAACAAGTCGGTGACGTCCTCGTTGGTCAGGCGGATACAACCGGACGAGACGAACTTGCCGAT
The DNA here is from genome assembly GCA_963786115.1 of uncultured Alphaproteobacteria bacterium. Taxonomy (GTDB): domain Bacteria; phylum Pseudomonadota; class Alphaproteobacteria; order Rhizobiales; family Xanthobacteraceae; genus Bradyrhizobium. The sequence goes on along the minus strand of CAWAYC010000024.1, from coordinate 109,748 downwards.
CGTCGACGGATCGTTGGTGCCGTGGATGCGGTACTGGCTGGAGCCGAGATACATGGCACGGGCGCCGAGCGGATTGCCCGGCCCGCCGGCCATGAAACGCGGCAGATAGGGCTGGCGTGCGATCATCTGGGCCGGCGGATGCCAGTCCGGCCATTCCGCCTTGCGCGTGATCGTCTCCACGCCGGCCCAGGTAAAGCCCTCGCGGCCTACGCCGACGCCGTAACGGATCGCACGGCCCTGCCCAAGCACGTAATAGAGCGCGGTGTTGCCGGTATCAATGATGATCGTGCCGGGCGCTTCGCGGCTGTCGAAAGGCACGACGGCGCGGCGCAGCCGCGCCGGCACGACGCTGCCTTCATCGGGCGAGGCCATCATCTGATCGGACGGAAACGAGTTCGGCGGGACCGGCGCGTAATTGAGCGCCTGGGCGCCGGCAGCGCTGGTGAAAGCCAGCGGCGCGGCGAACAGAGTGCCGGCCAAGACAAGTGCGCTGGTCACGCGCGACGGATGTCGGCGAGTGGAGGCGGATAGCTGTGTCATGTCTGCTGCCCCATTTGATGCGCATCGCGTGATGCTCTGCACGGACAAACGCAGCAGGTGCTTCACAAGTTCCCCGCGCGGCCGAGTCGCAGCTGGCCTGTCAAGATCACGATCGCTCACGATCTCGCGATGGAACCTTCGCTCCCGCGCGAGGTTAGGCCGATAGAGTTCGGTTCGCGGGGCGGCACTTCGCGGCGCGATGAATTGTGCGTGCCTCGCGCGGGGAGAACCAGCGTGCGTGTCCTTCCCGGTGAACGTGTTCTCTCCAGCGAACCCGAAGGCTCGCCGGTACCCGACAGCAAGGTCGAGCAGCCGCCGGTTATCCGCCGCGCCGAAGTCGTTGCCTTTGCCCTCGTCGCGCTGCTGATCATCGCCGTCGTCGCGGTGCTCTATCTCGCCAAGGCTTTCTTTCTGCCGATCACCATGGCGTTCATCGTCGGCACAATGCTGTCGCCGGCCGCGAGCTTGCTCGAGCGCTACCGCATTCCCCGCGCCGTGGCTGCGATACTCATCGTGGTCATGGTCGGCGCGGCCGTCGCCTTCGTGGTCGGCCTGATCGCATCGCCGGTGATGGAGTGGAGCACAAGGCTTCCGGAACTCGGCGCGCGATTCAGGGACAAGCTGCATGTGTTCGACCGACCACTTGCGCTGTGGCATGATTTGCAGAGCATGGTCGGTGGCTCCGACGCACTGACTTCGTTCCAGCTGCCGAAATTCGAGTGGGTTCAGCCGACCCTCGAATTCCTGTCGCCGACCTTCGCCGAATTTCTGTTGTTTATCGCCACCCTGATCCTGTTCATCGCAAGCTGGAGGGAGCTCCGCCGCGCCCTGGTCATGACCTTCGGCGACCGAACCGCCCGGCTTCGAACCCTGCGGATTCTCAACGAGATCGAGGAGCACCTCGGCAACTACCTCCTGCTGGTGACGATGATTAATGTCGGCGTCGGCATCACCACCGGCATCATCTGTGCGATTACCGGCATGCCTAACCCTGCCGGGCTTGGTGCGCTGGCCGCCACCTTGAATTTCGTCCCGATCATCGGCCCGGTCGCGATGTGGACGGTGCTGGTTGTGGTCGGCGTCATCGCCTTCCCGACGATCGGCGGCGGGTTGATGGCGGCAGCGTTGTTTGCGGTGATGACCTTCATGGAAGGACATTTCATTACCCCGACCATCGTCGGCCGCCGCCTGGCACTGAATGCACTCGCGGTGTTCATCGCGCTGGCGTTCTGGACCTGGCTGTGGGGGCCGATGGGCGCCTTCCTGGCGTCGCCGCTGCTGATCGTGGCGGTGATCCTGAAAGAGCACCTGATGCCCGTCGATGCGCCGCAATTGCCGCAGGACTAGATGCGTTTTCAAGCGAAGCGGCCCCCGGTTCGCGTCAAGACGAGAGACTCAGGTTTCCAATCGGGAACCTTCGCCGCCGCGAAACGTTTTTCGTCGTGGAGCTTTGGTTCGGGAGCTTTTGATGTCCAGCATCGACGACGAGATCAGGAACATGACGGATAAAGCCACCTATGAACGCCTGGAGAAGGATGTGACCGCCGTGAAAAACGATATCGCAGCGCTGACCGACCAGATCACCGAGGTGCTCAACTCCTTCGCCGGCACGGCCAAAAAGCAGGCGCGCCGCGGCTACGACCAGGCGCGCTCCAACGCGGAAACGACTTTTGACGATCTTTCGGAGCGCGGCGGCGCGATGTACGACGCCGCCCAGGACGCAGCTTCGTCGCTCGAGGAGAGGCTGGAAACCCTGATCACCGAGCGTCCGCTGGCGACCGTCGGGCTCGCGCTCGGCCTCGGCTTCCTGATCGGCGCGGCCTGGCGAAGGTAGCGGCAGCCAGCGATGGCTGTCTCGCAGGAAGCAGATCTTTGGCATCGATGGCGGCGCTGGTGCGCCGCCGTTGCTTTCGTTGATGTTCTTTTCAGATCGAGGCGGGGCCATGTTTCAGCGATGGATCGATGATTTCAGGGAGTCCACCGGCAGCGCGCTGCGCCTGACTTCGCTCGCCGCCGCCGCGGCGGTGGCGCTGTTCATCACGACCGGCTTCGTCTGCGCCGCGGCTTTCGTCTTCGTGCTGGAGAAATACGGTCCGGTGCAGGCCTGCTTCACAGGGGCCGCCATCTTCTTCGTGGTCACGCTGATCGCCGCCGGCTTGTACATGGCGCGCAAGAACGCGATCCGACGCGAGATGAAGGCCCGCGCCGAGGAAGCCGCGCGCGCCGCGGCGGCGGCGCCAAGCCTGCTGACCGATCCCGCGATGCTGGCGATGGGCCTGCAGATCGTCCGCGCCGTCGGCATCAAGCGACTGATTCCGCTTCTCGCGGTCGGCGGATTGGCGCTGGGATTTTTGGCGAGCCGTAACAGCGCCGCGGCGTCGGGCGAAGCGCCGGCGGAAGCGCCGGCCGAGTAGCGTATCGTCATTGCGAGCCAACGGATCGCGCGAATGCCCAATTTCACCCTCACCTGTCTTCGCCCGGCTTGCCGCCTTCGCTAAAGCTACGGCGCGCCACCACCGCAGAGCCGCGGCGAAGCCTCTTGACCGCCGAAGTCCGCCTTCGGACGAAGGCGGTTGGCGTGGCCGGGACCGGGCGATCCAGTATTCCAGAGACAGCAGTGCTTGAGCCGGGAAGCCGCGGCGTACTGGATGCCCCGCATTCGCGGGGCATGACAGTTGAGGATGTGGAGACAAGGCACACCTTCACCTGCTCGCGGCACGACTTGCCCGAGGTTTGCACTTCGTTTCTCCTCCCTCGCAAAACAGAGGGAGCAGGGAATGCCGGGTGCGCGCTGCACCCGCGGTCTCGTGTGCAAGGCTGCACAAAGAAATGCGCACACGAGCATACAGGTTCAGCGGAGGCAGTCCGGCATTCCCTGCGCAATGGCTTTACGGCTTATGCCCTGCTCTCCCCGGCGACGAATTCGCCGTCGTTGGCGGATTAAGGCTGATCAAGCTCGGTTGAGTTGACTTCGCCTCCGCTCAACTTGGCACCAGCAACGGGTGTCGGGACCACACGGTTTTGCCGTACGCAACCAGCGCCGTTCGTCCTGCGCGCCGGCTGCCCGCTCACAGGATGACCCTGCCCTGCGTTGCCGCTTCGCGCCGACGCTGTCGCGTCCACCGCATCCCCTCCCGCGTTTCGTGACGACGCGCGATCCGCCCCTCTTGCCGGGAAAGGACGGGGCGAGCTGGTAGAACTGATTTGCCCGTCGGCGAAAGTGAAATATTTTTCGCGCCGAGAGTGGACAGGGCAAATCACGTTGATTGGTTTGGAGAAAATCGCTTAAATCGCAGGATGGGTGGAGCAAACGGGCCGGCCTTCGGCCGGCACGATGGCGATACCTATCGATCTCGCGGATCAGGAAAGGCGATGGGTTTCGCGAAGAGCTCAACCCATCCTGCCACGGCCACCGCGGCGCATTCAGGACTGCCCCGACAGTGCTCAGGTGATGCAGCGGCCTGGCTCGAGCTGTTTTGCGACTTCGGTCAAGACGCTGACCACGGGCTCGCAGGCCACCGTCGTCCTGCGGACACCTGACCTGGTCACCTGGGGCGGCGTCGGACGCGGGCGCGCCTCGCTCTTGACGACGGGCACCCGGACCAGGATCGAGGTGTCGGCCAAGCTATCGAACCGCAGCGCGATGGTCTGGGTCTGGGTTGGCGACGGCACAACCGCAGCGCGATCGGCCTTGGCGCTCCGGTTGACGCCGGTTTCCGGCGCCACGCTGACGGTTTGCCGGCCCATGAGATCATGGCCGGACGCGAACTGAAACGCGCCGAATGCCAGTGTAACGGCCAGCGCTCCGAAAATTCCCTTAACTATCTGTGACATGACAAATTATCCCTCGCCCCATGGCGATAAGGACACAACGCAAGCAAAACCTGCACGGGTCCGTCCCTTCTCGATCACTTAACCGTGTACGAAAATATTTCGGGAGTGCTGGAACGAGATCAGGGGCCTCGGAGTCATTCCGGCAGCCGGTTATTCCCCCTGCCCCATTGACCGGCGACGTAGGGCGCGACCGTGGTGATGCCGGTCGCGCCCTGCTTTTTGCCGAATTTAAGGAATTGCAGGACTCCGCCCCACCACCGTGCGGGGCGGTCGCAGCGACGGGCTGGGAGAAGCGGCGCAAGCTGATGGAAGCGCAGGCCGGGTACTGCGAGCCGGTCAGACTGCAAAGATTCTGCAAAATGCGCGGACAGCCATGCTGACAACCTACGGTGCGCCGGAATTGCCATGCCGCCGCGAAGGCCCAGATTACCAATCGGCCTCACTTTGCTTTCGGCAACGAAGCACATGCTTTGGTTGGCAGAGGCGGAGCATTTCGCGCGCCCCCTTGAGCGAGAGCATCAAGCGCATCAACCAATGGGAAAAGGCAGCAAACAATTTGCTGGCGGCCCTCACCGCATCTGGCTCCTCAGCATCAATTTATTATGCGACCGTACGCTACGGTCGCGGCCGTCCAAGGAACTTGGTCAATCTTGATTTTGCACGAAAACGAGGAAGTCCACTATGCGGTTCTCTAAAGTCGCCGCTTTGGCGCTTATCGTTGCAGCTACAAACTTAATGTCGGCGTCTTTAGCGCGGGCCGCTTCTGACTGTCCAACATTGGTAGAACTGGCGGATTGGGGCGAGAATTCGACCGGCTTCATTGAGCTAGCGTCCGGGGGAAGTTGCCTATTTCCGATCAGGATGCGTGGCACGGCGAGCAGCTCGGACATTTCTCAAAAGCCGGTCCACGGCAAGTTGAAAAAGCTCAACACGACTAGTTACGAATACAAGGCGAAGGCCAAATATAAGGGAAGCGATACTTTTGTCATCAAGGCAACGGGTCAGGGGCCGACGGCTTCTGGCACGTCGGTAATTACCGTGAACGCGACGATCAAATAGCGTTCCTCGCTTCCATTGCACGGCGGACGCGTCGAAAAATTTCCGAGCGAACGACAGATCGAGCAGTTGCTTGTGAACGGACATCATCAGCGCCATCGTTATGGTCCGAAAAGTGCCAGAAGCAAAAGTGATTGATCACTAAACTGGCGCCGGGATCTTGTGTCACGACAACAACCGACCGGCCTGCTTTCTCGTGGGCCAGAACGAACTTCAAACTGGATTAAGCCCGTGGGGCAAGGTCACGAGCGCGGAACACGCCCGCCGCTCGCTGACCTCATACGCGACCTGAAGGTGAGCGACGGCCTCACGCCTCGCGGCGGGCGTCACTATTTTTTTGATGCAACATCCTTCAGCATGGCGTTGTCGAGCGTCGCCTCGGCCAACAGCTTCTTCAGCTTGGCGTTCTCCTCCAGCGCCTTCAGCCGCTCGGCATCAGAGACTTCGAGGCCGCCGTACTTGGCCTTCCACTTGTAGAACGTGGCGCTGCTGATCCCGTGGATGCGGCACACGTCCGACGTCTTCGCCCCAGCTTCCTGTTCCCGCAAAACCCCGATGATCTGCGCTTCCGTGAACCGGCCTGCCTTCATGTCCATCCCCTCTCAGAGGTGATGGACTCTACCCATTTTTGGAGGCGTTATCGGGGCTCAGGTCAGCTATGGTGAAAGCTTCAACAGCGAAATCTTCTACACCTTGAAGGAGGCACACATCGTGATCGAAAACTGGCGGAAGCACTACAACACGATACGTCGACAATCATCGCAGGGATATCGATCAACTGTTACAGGTGCCGATGAAAAGTCCTGAGACGGAATCTGCATATGCCGAAAGAACATCGTCATCGTCTAAAGGACGCCCACTTAGCGAGACAGCAACAGGGGGGACAAAAAATCGGAACATTATGCAACCCTGGAGCATGAAAAGAAAATGACTTGGATCCAGTTCTTTTGCAATGCCCGCGCCCTGTGCGCGAGCCACGTATGCCAACCATACTTTTGTAAACATCATTGCTCGCTCCGACACTACGCGACTAAATATCTTTGACTCCGCTAATGATTCGCGAATGATTATCCGGAAATTGTACGGATTTGCAGCATAGAACTTTACCAGCTGGAGTACGTGCCTCTTGAAGGAAACATGAGGTGGCTCAAGGGACGAAAACTCTAAAGCGGTAAACGTGCGAGCGTACGTTTCGTACAGTGAATCGATCACTGCAAACCAAAGATCTTCCTTGGATCCAAAGTAGTAGTTTATCAGCTGAAATTTGACGTCCGCTGAATCTGCTATTGTTCGAAGCGATGCTCCCGAAAATCCCCGATCTGCAAACATCATTTTTGCATGCTGAAGGATCCGGGCTTTAACCCCGTCGGTGTCGCCATTGCCTGTATGCAAATTTGGGTTCGCGCCGTCGACGATCGTATCTGCCTCAATACGAGCCGATAATTTTTCATCGGATCGGCGGCCCATACTGCTTTTCCTTTTGGTCATTCTCGAAATCATTCATCAACGATCGCATCGTGGAGGTTGAAGACAACGACCTCACCAATCGCAAAATGGCGCGTATCAAATGCGGTGTACCAGATCGCTGCGTCCCCTTCATCCTTTCTCCAGACTGAAGCCGCTTAATCCGACCTTCCGGCAGCCTTCTCGATATGAGCCACGGCTGGAACCGCCAGTCGCCCGCACGGGAGGGTCGTGATAACTGGCCGTCGGCCGGTATCAGCCGCACTACCCTTGATCGGTGCAAATCACGCCAATCGATGCGTTTGACAACTGTCAAATCTTCTCTAACGTGATGGACGATAAGGAGCAAAAAGCTTCTAGCGGAGGAAATAATGACAATTGGAGCGCACCCGCCTGTGGCCGGGTTTGTGGGCCTGGGCACCATGGGAGCGCCTATTGCCAGGCGCCTTCTGGCGGCAGGTGTGTCCCTTTTCGTTAAAGATCCTTCCGAGAAGGCGATACAGGAAATAGCTGCCCACGGCGCGACGAGCGTGGATACGTTCGAATGTATGTGCCGGCGTGCGAAAGTTATCTTCCTCTCACTTCCAACCCCTGCGATCATCAATGATGTGATAACGGGGCCATCCGGCATACTTAGTGCTGCTACGGCTGGTACCTATATCGTCGATCTCTCTACTAATTCGTTGGAAATGGTCCGTACGCTACATTCGGTCTGCGCAGAGGTCGGGGTTACCTATATTGATGCTCCCATCTCCGGAGGCTCCGCCGGAGCGGAAAAAGGGACCCTCTCGATCATGCTGGGGGGATCCAACGAGGCCGTCGCCGTCGTCTCGCCATTTCTAAAGTCCTTTTGCGAGAACATCTTTCATGTCGGGCAAGTCGGCGCCGGTGCCATCGCAAAGCTTGTGAACAACCAAATTTTTCTGACAGGCGCGGTTGCTGTACAAGAAGGACTGGTGCTCGCGAAGAAAGCGGGAATAGACGAATCCACACTGCTGAAAATTCTCAACTCGAGTTCCGCGAAGGTTTACGCGGGATTGGCGCCTTTGTTTCTGAATCGCGAATTTGAGAAGGTCGTCTTTAGAACTCGATATCGCTTCAAAGGACATGGACGTGGCATTGGATTCAGCGAAAGAGCTCGGATTCGAAATGCCGACCACACAGGCTGCGAGCCAGACATATCGTCGGGCCATTTCCCAAGGCCTCGGCGAGAAAGTGTTCTACGCAACGCTTTCAACAATCGACACGTAGTACATTCAGAAAAGTGGGGATTGTAGTGAAGCCAGATCCGATTGACCTGTCAGATGGTCGCGTATTCGCCAACGGATTCCCTCACGATTACTTCCGCTGGTTGAGAGAAAGCGAGCCGGTGTTCTGGCACGATCCGACTCCAATTTCACCTGATGGCGACGGCTTCTGGGTCATATCAAGATATGACGACGTCAAAGAAATACAGATGAATCCCGAGCTCTATTCGTCAGAGACCGGCGGCAATAGAACCGGTGGCGGTACCGGGCTTAGCGATGTGACAACTATTCGCAATGTGTTGAATTTCACAGACGATCCTAAGCATAAGATGCTTCGAAGCCTGGTCAATAAAGGTTTCACGAAAGCCGCTATCGGTAAATTGGAAGATAATCTCCGACAGCGGGCGGTGGCGCTCATCGATACCTTTCCGCACGATGAGGTGTTTGACTTCGTACCTTCGTTTTCGCGAGAACTGCCCTTGCAAGCTATCTGCATGGTTTTGGGCGTACCGCAGAGCGACAGGGCGCAACTATGCGAATGGATCGACCTTGAACTCGCCGCCGAGTTGCCCCAGATATTAGCGCCAGAATACCACAGCAAGATCAGCGAATATGGACGATCGCTGATCGAGGAGAAGAGAAAGAGGCGAGGGGACGATATTCTTTCGAATGTGATTCATGCGAAAGCTGACGATGGAAGCGCGCGAGGACTGAGTGACGCCGAGTTGTTGGGGTTTTTCCAACTCCTGTTCCCGGCCGGTGCGGAAACGACGAGAAGCGCCATAGGTGGCGGCCTATTAGCCTTACTGGAGAACCCTGACCAACTTGCCGCACTTCGCGATGATCCCAAGTTGCTGAGTTCGGCGATTGAGGAAATCGTGAGGTGGACCACACCGTCGATCTACAAACGGCGGACCGCTACCAAAGACGTCGAGTTTAAAGGTCGACAGATTAAGGCTGGCGATAAGGTGACATTCTGGGAAATGTCTGCCAACCGAGATGAGCGAGTGTTCAGAGATCCATTCCAATTTGACATCAGACGAATGCCAAATCCTCATTTGGGCTTCGGATACGGTGTTCACGTTTGCCTTGGATCCATGCTTGCGAGAATGGAACTGAAAATCGCACTCCAGGAGCTTCTGCACAGGGTTGATGATTTCAGACTGGCTGGCAAGGTGGACTGGATGCCGAATAATCGCCTGCTCGGAATTCGGCAATTTCCACTACGAATCAAACATCTGGAGAGAGTAGTATGACAGCGACAACTGACGAAGAACGCACAGCACTTGGGCAGGAGCTAGCGAAAAAGTTGTTTAAAGGCGCGAAGCTAACTGGCAACGCTCCGGCGCCGGCTATCTTCAAGGACTATACTTACCGGCATTTGTTCGGCGAAGTTTGGCAAGGAAACGAGCTTAGTCTGCAAGAGCGTTCAATAGCGACTTGCACAACGCTTATTGCATTGAACCGAACGGCAGAGCAGCATCTCCATTTTCTGGGCGCCAAGAATTTGGGTGTGCCGCGAGAAAAGCTGGAAGGCATCATCGCGCATTTGGCACACTATGCGGGCTGGCCATGTGCTGCTTCGGCTGCCCAGGTCCTCAATGAAGTTTGGCCGCCTTCTTAGCGGGCACGGGAAGAGTTTTCTGCCGCGGTACGGCGGGGACTCCCCGGATCGATTGTCGCGTTATTGTTCGAAAGCCTCATATGGTAAAAATTAGTTTTGCGAGCCGCGGGATCATCAAAGAGATTGAAGCCGCAGAGGGCTCAACGTTAATGCAGGTCGCCGTCGACAATAATATACCCGGAATCGAGGGCGAATGTGGTGGCGCCTGTTCCTGTGCTACATGCCATGTCCATGTAGCGGAGCCTTGGTTCGAAATCGTCGGTCAGCCTGGTGGTCATGAGCGTACATTGTTGGAATTTACGGAGCACGTGGCTGAATCGTCTCGTTTATCGTGTCAAATCGTAGTTGCGCGCGAACTCGATGGCATCAGGCTCTTCGTACCACAGGAGATAGTGTGAGCTGCTGCCGGTTGAGTGGACGGCGCGTTAAGCTAATCCCGCGTTACGTTCGAACTCAACAGGGCTGACGTATCCGGTTGTTGAACGGCATTGTACAACGACGTTTGAGAACGCCGACAGGATCGTTCTTCTCGAGGCTCTTTATCGATATCACCCTTGGATTGGTCGCCGAGTTTGCGTTCATGGTACCTTCGAGGGGTGGCTATGTCGTTTGCCGTTGCCAGATGCGGGACCGCGCTTCATGCTCTGGTCCTTCTCGTGGGCCAGAACGAACTTCAAACTGGATTAAGCCCGTGGGGCAAGGTCAGCGCGGAAGGATCAATCAAGGGCCTTATTCGTTACCCTTAGTCGTTGTGCGAGGATCCTCATGACCTTGAGGGCGAAATACGGGGTTTGGCTTACAAGAAAAAGAAACTGCTTTTCCGAAATGGGAACAAGTTCAACGTCGGTGATCGCCATGGCAGTCGCGCTTCTTGGCTCGCTGTCAATCAATGCCATTTCACCAAAAATATTGTCAGCCGTAAGATCGGCCATCGTTCTGTTGCCGACTTGAATGCGCACGTAACCGCTCTTGATAACGAAAAGCTCGTCAGCCGGCTCGCCTTCGCGGAAAATGACACCGCCGGCTCTTACCCTGCGCGTCTCGATATTATTACCAGTCAACACGCTGAAGCTTGTATCGGCGGTCATTGCCAACTCCCAAACCACGAAGAGGCGATGTTAGCAGCAAAATATCCGTTCTGGGTCTTTCGCATCGCATGAGCGGACATCTTCGGAGTATGTCCGCATCTCTCAACCATGCCACAACCGGACTCGTGCGTCGCGGCAAATCGGACGCTGGTCAGCCGGTGAAATGGCCAGGGAGGACCCGTGAGGCCATAAAGCCGGAGGTCTCGCGCCTCCGTTATGCCCGCACTGCGAAGCGGCTGGACGGGACCCGCTACTTTCAAAATATTCTGGAAGGAAGAATTGAAAATATTTCGGTTGTCCGCAGCGCCGGACAACCCGTCCCATCAAACCGTGTTCTCAAGATCTCCGCAGGGCAAGCGTCACGCCGCCGAGCGTCAGCGCCATTGCCGCGACCTCTCTCATGCCGAGCGGCTCTCCCAGGATGATGGCTGCCGAGACCACACCGATGACGGGCACCAGCAGCATGCCGGTCGAAGCCGAGGCGGGCGGAAGGCGGCGCAAGGTCTCGAACCAGGTGATGTAGCAGATGCCCATCGGCACCAGAGTCATATAGATGAAGCAGGCGATGCCGAGCGGTGAAATCGCCGAGAAATTCGGGCGCTCGAAGACGAGGCCGAGGATCAGCATCGCCAGGCAACCGATCCCGACCTGCCAGGCGACGACCACGAGGGGCGGCATCGGAAGCGGCTTCCGGTTCAGCACGTTGCCGAGCGCAAACAGGATCGCGCAGGACAGCGCAAGGGCGACACCGACGAGCTTGCCGGCGCCAAACGAAAATCCGTTCGCACCGAGAAGCACGGCGACGCCGACGACACCCATGATCAAGGCGAGGACGTCGCGCAGGGTCGGACGCGTGTGCAGGACCGGCCACGCAAACAGCATGGCCCAGATCGGCATGGTGTAGACGAGCAGCGCGCCCTCCCCGACGGTGACGAACTTCATCGCCATGGTGCCAAAGCCCATCCAGGCGAACACGTTGGTGAAGGAGGCAAACAGAAGCCGGGGGATCGCCTCGCGCGGGACCTTGAACGACTGCCCCCTTCCCAATGCGATTGCGGCAAGGATAAGCGATGCCGCCACGCCGGCGAGGCCGCGGGCGAACAGCGGAGGCCATTGCTGCAGCAAGAGCTTCATCAGCGGCCAGTTGAGCGCCCATCCGAACGCCGTGACGCCAAGACAGAGAAAGCCAATCCATTTTTCGCGCCGCGCCGCGTCCATGGCCTCGGCTTAGCAGCGGCGCCGCGACCGCGCCACGCCGGCCGAACGGTGCTCACACCAATTTCGCCGAAATGGTTCAGCGCCTTGACCTCGCGGAGCGGCCCGGAGCCGCCCCAGCCGGTCGCAGCCTGCCTGATGTGCTCGAACAAGCGTCCCTTGCCGCCGCTGATGTCGGAAATCTCGATCAGGGTGCCGCGATGGGCCTCGGTATCGAAACAGGCGAAGCGGCCCTTTTCGCCGCCGATCTGCCCTTCGTGGCCGACCCCATAGCCGGCGGCTGAGCGGCGGCGCTCAGCCCTTGCCGAACAATATCGGCAATTTCCGCGGGCCCCGCACGGTGCCTTCCGACCAGCTGACCTTGCCGGCCGGATCGAGCCGGAAATCGGGAATGCGCTTCAGCCATTCCTCGATCGCGACCGTCATTTCCATGCGCGCGAGGTTGGAGCCGACGCAGCGGTGAATGCCGAGCCCGAATGCGGCGTGGCGGTTCTCCTTGCGGTCGATCACCACCTTGTCGGCGTCCGGGAACATGGCGGGATCGCGGTTGGCGGCCGGGAACGACAACAGCACCATGTTGCCGGGCTTGACCGGGCAGCCGGAGATCGTGGTTTCCTTCATCACCTCGCGGGCCATCGTCACCGGCGAATAGGCGCGCAGAAGTTCCTCGACGGCCAGGGGCATCAATTCCGGCTCGGCGATCAGGCGCTCGCGGTCGGCGGGCGTCTTCGCGAGGTGCCAGAGCGAGGAGCCGATCGCGCTCCAGCTGGTGTCGATGCCGGCGATCAGGAGCAGCCGCAGCGAACCCAGCACATGGTCGTCGGACAGCGGCTGCCCGTCCTTGTCCTTCGCGTTCATCAGCGTCGAAATCAGATCGTCGGTCGGACGTGCCTTGCGGGCTTCGATATGGCCGACGAAATAGCCGGTCATCTCCCGGACCGCGGTCATCAGCGCGTCGTCGTCCTTGATGCCGAGCTCGAGGATGCCGTGGATCCACTTGATGAAGAGGTCGCTGTCCTTTTCCGGAATCCCCAGCATGTGGGCGATGGCGCGAACCGGAATGTGTTTGGTGTAGCGCGCCGCGGCGTCGCACTGGCCGTCGGCGATGAATTCGTCGATCAGCTCGTTGCAGATCGCGCGCACCCGCGGCTCGAGCTTTTTCATGGCGTCCGGCGTGAACGGCGGCAGCAGCAATTGCTTGGCGGGCTTGTGCTCGGGCGGGTCGGAGGTGATCGGCGGCGCCCTCGCCCCGATGTCGGGCCGGACGTCGCGGACGATGACGCGGCGCGAGGAGAAATGCTCGGTGTCGTGGGCGATTTCCTTCACCGCCTCGTAGGTGGTCGGCATATAGCAGCCGAGGAAGCGCTCGGTGTGGACCACCGGGCAGGCGTTGCGCAGCTCATCCCAGATCGGAAACGGATCTTCGGTCCAGCGCGGGTCGGTATGATCGAAGTCGTGCACCCAGTCGGTGACTGGGGGATGCTCAGGCATGACGCTGACGGAATCGGACATCGGGCAACTTCCTTCTGTGTTCGCTCACATCAAGTTTCGACAAATTCAATCTGAGTTTCTTTGAGCATGATCTTTCGGAAAACCGGTACCGGCTTTTCCGGATCACGTTCCGGGGTCGGGCTCACTCCTCGGTCACTTCGATCGCGATTTCCGGACAATTGCTCTTGGCGAGCCATGCCTTGTCCTCCAGGCCTGCGGGCACGGAGCCGTCGCCCCGCTCATGCGCGTTGCCGAATTCATCAAGGTCGAACAATTCGGGCGCCAGCGCCTTGCAGCGCGCGTGGCCCTGGCATTTGTCCTGGTCGACGTGGATCTTCAGCTTGCCGGACATGGCGACCGTTCCCTTGCCTCACGCGCGCTGTTGCGCGCGGCGTTTCCCGATGTGATTCTTGGCGGGCAGGCCTCTCGGCCCGCCGCCCTTAAGTTATATCGTATTACATTGCCGCCGCGATTGTGCTGTCAAGTTAAAAGTCATAAATTGCGATCAAATGCCGCCTCGCCCCGCCCGCAAACCGCTAAATACCTACCACCACGGGGATCTTCGCGATGCCCTGGTGCAGGCTGCGCTTAGGGAAGTCGAGCGCGGCGGACCCGAGGCCGTCAGCATCAGCGCGCTTGCGAAAAAGCTCGGGGTCTCGCAGCCGGCTCCCTACAAGCATTTCGCCGACCGCGAGGCGTTGCTTGCGGCGGTGACCGCCGAGGCCTTCCGCCAGTTCACCGCCATGCTGCGCGAGCAGGCCGCAAAGCCGTCGAAGCGTTCAAAACTGTCGCGCTTCGCGCACGCCACCGTGGATTTCGGGCTGAGCCGCAACGGCATCTACCGATTGATGTTCGCCTCGCGCATCATCGCCTGCGCGCCCAAGGACAGCGAACTTCATGCCGCGGCGATGGAGACGTTCGCCCTGCTGCTGGAAACGCTGGAAGCGCCAGCGATCGGATACTTGCGCGAACGGGCCGCCTTGAAGATCTGGGCGTCGCTGCACGGCGTGGTAATGCTCGCCGAGCAAGGGCTGTTGACCGGTCAGCTTGCCCATGTGAGCCGCGAGGAACTGGTCGAGGACATGGTGGACCAGACCAAATTGAGCCTTGCAGTCTCCCTCAAGGCGGCGCGCAAGGAAACCGCATAAAGAAAACGCATAAAAAAGTCCGGCGCGCCTCCCGACGCGCCGGACCGATCATCTCGCAGGCCTTGATCGCTAGGAAGCTGCGGCCTTTGTCGCGCGATTTTTCGAGTTGCGCTGGAAGAACAGCGCCTGGCTAGCCACCGCCGACACCATCGCTGGCTGGAACGGTTTTGAGATCAGGAACGCCGGTTCGGGACGTTCGCCGGTCAGGAAGCGTTCGGGATAGGCGGTGATAAAGACCACCGGCACCTCGAACACCCGCAGCAATTCGTTGACCGCGTCCAGACCGGAGGAACCGTCGGCCAGTTGGATGTCGGCGAGGATCAGACCGGGCTTCTTGTTCTTGGCCAGCGCCACCGCATCGGAATGGGTGCGCGCGACGCCGATCACGTTGTGGCCGAGATTGCGCACGAGGCTCTCGAGATCCATCGCGATGAAGGTCTCGTCCTCGATGATCAAGACGTCGGTGGCGATCTCCGCGGCCATCTCCCGGCCCGCGGCATCGGCGAGCTTGCGGGTTTCAGCAACGTCGATGTCGAGGACGTAGGCCACCTCCTCCTCCGAAAAGCCTTCCAGCGACAGCAGGAGGAAGGCCTGGCGCGGCAGCGGGGTAATATTGGAGAGACGGCGCTCCGGCGGCATCGCGAGCGTCGCCACCTCGGCATTGTCGTTGAGAGAAACCGAATTCCAGATTTGCGTGAACAGCCGGAACAGGCCGGCCCGGGCGCCATGCTTCCCATCCAGCAACGAGGAGTCCTGAAGCAGGGCCTCCAGCATGGCCGCGACATAGGCGTCGCCCGACGCCTGGTTTCCGGTCAGCGCGCGGGCATAGCGCCGCAACAGCGGTAAATGTTCAGCAACGAGCTGCGATCGGGACATTCCCACTCCATTCTTGTCTTGAGGCAAATTGGCCTGGACTTCAGCTAGGGTCGACGATCCGGCAGGGCGACCCGGTCCCCTTCGACCCGGACTACTCGCGAGCAGGACAAAAGTTCCATCAAATAGTTCCCCGAGCCCGGAACTTTCTTGCGAACTTCGCATTAGGCTCTGAGCAAATTACGCGGCCAAGACCTTACATTCGGGAAATATCTGAAAATGCAGGGACTTAACACTCTCGGGGAAGCGTGGATCACATCATGAAGGAAGTAAAGAAGCAGGGCGGTCTCAACGCAGAGATTCAGTCCCGAATCGGCCACCAGCTTCGCGCCATGTACGACGACGTGGTGCGCCAAGGGGTCCCCGACCGCTTTGCGGAACTCATCCGAAAGCTCGACGGACCGGAGCAAGCCGCGGCTCAGGCCGGGGGTGAAATCGACAAAAACCGTGGAGGGGAATAATGCCTCTCACCAACCAACTTCGCGACGACATCTTGGCGTCGGTACCTAGCCTGCGCGCGTTCGCGATCTCGCTGAGCGGCAATGGCGACCGTGCCGACGACCTGGTCCAGGAGACTTTGCTGCGGGCGATCGCCAATATCGATTCGTTCCAGCCCGGCTCGAACCTGCCGGCCTGGCTGTTCACCATCCTGCGTAATCTGTTTCGATCCGACTACCGGAAGCGGCGGCGCGAGGTCGAGGACGCCGAGGGCAACTATGCCAAGACGCTGAAGACCCAGCCGGCGCAAAACGCGCATCTGGAATTCGAGGAGTTTCGGGCGGCGCTGGACAAGCTGCCGCAGGATCAGCGCGAAGCCCTGATCCTGGTGGGCGCCTCCGGCTTCTCCTACGAGGACGCCGCGGCCATCTGCGGCTGCGCGGTCGGCACCATCAAGAGCCGCGTCAATCGCGCGCGCTCAAAGCTCTCTGCCCTGCTCTATGTCGACGGCGCGGAGGATTTCGGCCCGGACGACACCGTGCGCGCCGTGATCGGCGGCAATGGCGGCTGAGGCAACCAATGCCTGCCCTGACAAAAGGCGGCCCCGAGCGGGCCGCTTTTTGGTTTTGGGCGGCTGGCTGCTTTTGCAGGGACGACGTATGAAGTTTAACCGCGCGCTCTAGCGCGCCGACTTCACCGGCGCGGAGAGTTTTTCGGTGCGGTCGCGCTCGCTCATGTCGACGACGGTCTCCATCGGCGCGACCAGTTCGTAGACGTAGCTGACGTCGGTGAAATATCTCTGCGCGGTGCCGCCGAGCGCTTCGGGGGCAACGCGGTCGAGCAGGATCAGGCCGAAATCGGAATCGGGACGGCGCGTTGCCTCCGAGGTGTTGAACTCTTCCCATCGGAAATGGAAAACCTCGTCCGGCTCTTCGCCGTTGACCTCCCAATTTGCAACGATATGCGGATGCTTGCCGACCAGCGACAGGCCCTCGTCGGAATGCGACGCGAGTTCGAAGAACAACAGCGAGAGCGACTGCGCGGCGCGCGCGCTGACGGCGATATCCGGGCCATTCACCGCGATGCGGTCGGCATGCGGGATGGCGCGGGCCTCGAACAATCCCTTCAATTTCACGCCCTGCCACTGGCTTTCGCTGAGCAGAGTGACGACGTTCGACATCGCATGAATGCGGCCGATCAACAGTTCGCGCGCGGTATCCATGTCGGAGCCATGGCGTAGCGTTCGCGTCACGATCGACTGGATTACCGCGAGGATGTTCTTGACCCGGTGGTTGAGCTCGTCGATGACCGCCGTCAGCCGCCGTTCGAAGCCGATCCGGACCTGGATTTCGCGGCTGAGCCGTAAATTGTTGTAGGCGACATAACCGAACAATCCGCAGATGATGCCGGTCAGCGCCAGCCCGATCCCCGCCACGATGACCGAGGTCTGCTGGGCGCGCGCCGCGGCGTTGGCCTTGGCATAGTAGGCAAGCGACCAGTCGCGGCCGCCGAACGTCACCGTCCGCACCATCGACGGCGCAGGGCCGTCCGCTTGCACCGCCCGTGACGTGACGACACCCTGGTCGCTGGCGACGAATTCGTCGTTGGTGTCGCGCGGGTCCTTCAGCACCACCGAGAACAGCGAGCGGTCATCATTCGCCAGCATCAACGGCGCAAGCTCATAGGAGAATGTGATGAAGCCGGCCGGCTCCGACGCGCCGTCGGGGACCACCGGTGCCGCCAGCGCGATGCCGACCGGTCCGTCCTGGCGCAGCAGCGGGATCGGATCGGACGCCACCGGCTTGCCTTCCGCCAGAGCCTTCGCCAGCATCGGCCCGATGACCGAGTGCCGATCGAAAGTGCGGCCGAGCAGGAGACTCGTCTCGGGCGTTCGCGGCTCCACATCCATCAGCACGTTGATCGGCTTGTCGATCGCCTTGATGTCGAGCGGGTGATCGTCAAAATCGCGAATGGCCGGATTGGAGAAGCCGGACATTGCAAGCTCGGCACGCGCCGCCTCGAGCTCGCTCGGCTTCAGCCGCGCAATCCAGACGGCCACCACGAAATCGGCCTTGAAAGCATAGATCGCCGACCGCAGCGGCTGCAGCATGTTGGCCTTGACGACCGAGGGCGAGCGAAACAGGCCCGAAGCCACGCGCGCTAGCAATTCGCGTTCGGTCAGCCGGTCCTGCACCAGGCTGGCGTGAACGTCGATCGCCCGCGCCAGGGCGATGCCGTCGATCGCCAATTCCTGATCATGGACGCGATTGGCAGCCAGCCCGGAGAGCAGAACTCCGACCAGCGCGATAAAACCTATAATGAAACCGAGCCGAACCACTCGCTTACTCGGTAAGGGGAGGTTGGCGAAGATGAACGAACGGCATCTGATATCTGCGGGGGCGGGAAAAAGTAGCAACCCAATGAACGCCAACTGCGGCAGAATATGGAATGGCGATCATTATGACGCAACTCGGATTGGCAACGAACATGGGTGAGCCGCCGGTCCCGCTTTGGCGGCGCCAGTGCTAATCGGAAAAGTCGAGGTTTGTTCCAGCTATTTCCAAGTTATTTTCAGGGCGGGGCATGTGCCAAAAGGTTGACGGAGCGCTCAGCCGGCTTTGGCCTGCGCCGGCGGGCGGAGGCCGCCCTTCGCCTCGATGAAGCCGATGATGCGTTCCAACCCCTCGCTCTTTTTCAGGTTGGTCATCACGAAGGGACGCTCGCCGCGCATCCTTCGCGCGTCGGTATCCATCTTCTCCAGCGATGCGCCGACATGGGGCGCGAGGTCGATCTTGTTGATGACGAGCAGGTCCGAGCGGGTGATGCCGGGGCCGCCCTTGGAGGGGATCTTGTCGCCCGCCGCCACGTCGATGACATAGATCGTGAGGTCGGCGAGTTCGGGCGAAAATGTCGCGGCCAGATTGTCGCCGCCGGATTCGATCAGCACCAGGTCGAGATCGGGAAATTTCGCGCGCATGTCGGCGACCGCGGCGAGGTTCATCGAGGCGTCCTCGCGGATCGCCGTATGCGGGCAGCCGCCGGTCTCGACGCCGGCGATGCGGTCCGCCGTCAGCGATCCCGAACGCACCAGGAACTCGGCATCCCATTTGGTGTAAATATCGTTGGTGATCGCGGCAATATCGTAGCGATCGCGCATCGACTTGCAGAGCAGGTCCATCAGCGCGGTTTTTCCCGATCCGACGGGACCACCAACGCCGACACGAAGCGGGCCGTGAGAAGTGGGCATGTAAATCAGTCCCTCAGTTAGCGTCGTCCCGGTGAACGCCGGGACCCAGAACCACCGAACTCAATTGTTGTCATCCGCTGGAGCCACAGCCGGGCATAACCACGAACATTTGTGGTGATGGGTCCCGGCGTGCGCCGGGACGACGGGTGGGGGGTGCGCCTCATCATGAGCGGAACAGCCGCGTGTACTGCGTCTCGTGCCGCAGGCTGGCGAGGTCGGCGCGAAAGGTCGCACTGCCGAGATCGTCCAGCGATGCCGCGAGCGCGCGCTTTGCCGTCGCCGCAACGACCGGCTCGAGGTCGACGAGCACGCGCTGGCTGTCGGTCTGGCCGAGCGGAACGAGCCGGGCACCTGCGGAAATCCAGTTCGAGACCACCGCGTGGAAAAACGCGTGCAGCGCCGGTTCAAGCGGTATTCCGTGCGCGGCGCTGACGAGGGCGACCGCTACCGGATAGACGATCGGACCATCGCAGGCAGCGATCATTTCATCCAGCCCGGCAAAATTCCACGCCGCGCGCGCAATGTCGATAAAGGCCCGTCCTTGCGTCGTCGTTTCGAGCTGGCGTTCCCGCGACGGTACAAAGGCCGACGCCAGCTCGGCGACCTCCTTCAGACCGGTGTCATCGCGCAGCGACGCGGCGCGATGCGCCTGAGCCAGAAACACACCGTCGCAAAATCCGCTTCCTTCGGCGAGCATCGCGGCCAGCCAGTCGCGCAAGGAAGCCGCGTCCTTGATGTCGCCGGCCTCCACCGCCCATTCGATGCCGCTGGAATAGGCGAAGGCGCCAACCGGAAAGGCCGGCGACAGCCAGGTCATCAGGCGGTACAGCGCCGCCGCCTCGCCTTCCGTCATCGGCCCCCGCACCTCGAGCGGCGCGGGCTCACTTGTGGTCATGAGCATGGGAATGGTCGTGATGGTGATGGTCGTGGTCGCAATGCTCGTCATGGTGATGGTGGTCGTCATGATGCTGGCCACCATGGTGATGATGACTGTGGTCATGCGCCGAATCGCGCTCGGCATGCGCTTGACTTTCGGCATAGGCGCCGCCTTCAGGATCGAACGGCGCCTCGATCTCGATGACGCGCGCGCCGAGCCCCTTCACCATCGCCTCGATCACGTGGTCACGGCGGATGCGCAGGCCTTTTGCCGTGATCTGCGTCGGCAGATGCCGGTTACCGAGATGCCAGGCGACCCGCACCAGATGGTGCGGATCGCTGCCGCGGATTTCGATCAGCGGCTCCGGCGCGGCGACCACTTCGATCAGCCGCCCGTCTTCGAGCACCAGCGCGTCGCCGCCGCGCAATGCGACGGCGTTTTCGAGGTCGAGCAGGAATTCCAATCCGCGCGTGCCGGTCATCGCCATCCGCCGCCGGTGCCGGTCGTCGAAATCCAGCACGACGGTGTCGGTGGCGGCTTGCGTCCAGCGGTACTGGCCCAGAACTTCGGTCGCGCGGATCATAAGCTTAAAACTTCTCCACCTTGCCGTCGCTGATGATTTCGATCACCGTCGGCGACACTTTCAAAGGCGCGGAATATTCACGCCATACCTTCATGTGCGGCGCTTTGCCATGCGCGTTGAGGTCCTCGCGGCTTTCCCAGCGCTCCACCACCACGAACAGATTGGGATCGTTGATGCTGGTATGGCTCTCGTAGGACAGGCAGCCCTTCTCCTTGCGGGTGGCCTCGATGCATTCCTTCGCGCCCTTGATGAAGGCGTCGCGGGATTCCGGTTTTACCTGCGAGGTGGCAACGACGTAGATCATGAGATTTTCTCCCGGTTCTTGATTAGCGGACGTCGACCTTTTCGGGCGTGATGATCTCGATCTTCGGCGGCGCCGCGAAGCATTTTACGGCGACCCGGCCAAAAGTCTTCATGTGCTCGGTGCCGCGGTGCGGTACCAAGGCCTCGGCATTTTCCCACTGCTCGACGAACACCATCTTGGTGGGATCGGTGACGCTTTCGTGCAGGTCATAGGCGATATTGCCGGGCTCCTTGCGCGTCTCCTTGATGCAGGCGGCGGCAGCCGCAATGAACTCGGCGCGAGTTTCAGGTTTGACGGTCAGCGTAGCAACGACGTAAATCACGAAGATCCTCCCGGAACTTTTGTTCTGGCTTTATTCGCCGGGCGGGACCTTAGTACATGAAGTATCGCTGCGCCATGGGCAGCACCTCGGCGGGCGCACATGTCAGAAGCTCGCCGTCCGCACGAACCTCATAGGTCTCAGGATCGACCTCGATCCTGGGCGTCGCGCCATTGTGGATCATGCTCTTTTTCGAGATCTTGTCGCGGGTATTTTGCACGGCATAGAGTTTCTTGCCGATGCCGAGCTTCCGCGCCAGCCCGCCCGCAACAGCGGCTTTGGACGTGAACACCACCGAGGACGCCGTCAGCGACTTGCCGTAGGCCGCAAACATCGGCTGGTAGTGCACGGGCTGCGGCGTCGGGATCGACGCGTTGGGGTCGCCCATCGGCGCCGCCACGATCGAGCCGCCCTTGATGATGCAGTCGGGCTTGACGCCAAAAAACGCCGGCGACCACAGCACGAGGTCGGCGAGTTTTCCCTTCTCCACCGAGCCGATCAATTTCGACACGCCGTGAGCGATCGCCGGGTTGATGGTGTATTTGGCGATGTACCGCTTGACGCGGAAATTGTCGTTGTTGCCCTTGTCCTCGGCGAGCCGCCCACGCTGCTTCTTCATCTTGTCGGCGGTCTGCCAGGTACGGATGATGACCTCGCCGAGCCGGCCCATGGCCTGCGAGTCCGAGGACATCATCGAGAGCGCGCCGAGATCGTGCAAGATGTCTTCGGCGGCGATGGTTTCCTTCCGGATGCGGCTCTCGGCGAACGCCAGATCTTCCGCGATCGAGGGATCGAGATGGTGGCACACCATCAGCATGTCCAGATGCTCGTCGATCGTGTTGCGGGTGAACGGCCGCGTCGGATTGGTCGAGGATGGCAGCACGTTCTTGAGGCCTGCGATCTTGATGATGTCAGGCGCATGACCGCCGCCGGCGCCTTCGGTGTGGAAGGCGTGAATGGTGCGGCCCTTGAACGCCTTTATGGTGTCCTCGACGAAGCCGGATTCGTTGAGCGTATCGGAATGCAACATCACCTGGACATCGTAATCGTCAGCCACCGACAGGCAATTGTCGATCGCCGACGGCGTGGTGCCCCAGTCCTCATGCAGCTTCAGCGCGCAGGCGCCGGCCTTGATCATCTCTTCCAGGGCGGCCGGACGCGAGGCGTTGCCCTTGCCTGATATGCCGAGATTGACCGGGAAAGCGTCGAACGACTGGATCATCCGCCCCATGTGCCAGGGGCCGGGCGTGCAGGTGGTGGCAAAGGTGCCGTGCGAGGGCCCGGTGCCGCCGCCCAGCATCGAGGTGACGCCACTCATCAGCGCGTGCTCGATCTGCTGCGGGCAGATGAAATGGATGTGGCTGTCGAAACCTCCGGCGGTGAGGATTTTGCCTTCTCCCGCGATCACGTCGGTGCCGGGACCGATCACGATGGTGACGCCGGGCTGGATGTCGGGATTGCCGGCCTTGCCGATCGCGGCGATCATGCCTTCCTTGATGGCGACGTCGGCCTTCACGATGCCCCAGTGATCAACGATCAGCGCATTGGTGATGACGGTATCGGCCGCGCCCTGCTTGTTGGTGACCTGCGACTGGCCCATGCCGTCGCGGATCACCTTGCCGCCCCCGAACTTCACCTCCTCGCCGTAGGTGGTGAAATCCTTTTCCACCTCGATGATGAGATCGGTGTCGGCGAGTCGCACCCGGTCGCCCGTGGTTGGCCCGAACATGTCGGCATAGACGGAACGTTTGATCTTCGTGCTCACAGCGTGCTCCTTGCAAGCTTGACGGTTTCGTCAAAGGTACGGTCGAGCAGCGCGTTGCCGCCCCGGCATCCCGCGACAACCTTCTCGGCCCAGTCGACATAATCGATGAGATCGTCGCGCTCGGCCTGGCTCGGGGCGGGCAGGATGCGGGCGCGGATATTGCTGACCTTGTCGGCGATCTTGATCAGTTTTGCGCTCGCGGATTTGTGCGGGGCGTCGACGATCTGCTTTTGCCGGCGCTGATCCTTGGGGAGGGTCATATCGTCGGTCACCTCGACCACGAGGGATGCGACGCGCCCGCTGAATTTTTCAGCCAACTCCTGTTGCTTGGTTTTGGTGTCCTCGATGGTGTCGTGCAGCCAGCCGGCCGCCACGAGCTCGGCGTCCGTGCCGCCGGTGGCCGCCGCGAGCAGGTTCGCGACCTCGGCTAGATGGTTGATATAGGGCTCGTTGCCGCGCCCCTTGCGCGCCATGCCGGTGTGGCGGCGCGCGGCGAGATCGGCGGCTTCGGAGATGAGGCGTACAGCCTGCAGCATCACTTCACAGCTTGCCTTCTTTGTTGCCCGGCATTCGGCACGCTCCGTTCCCGCCCCCCTGGCGGGGGAGGGTCAGGGTGGGGGGTGCCGCTTGCTCCGCTGCCAGACCAATGGCCGTCACAACTCCCTCCAGATTCTTCACCACATCATCATTGGTGAATCGAAGCACACGATATCCGCGCGATGCAAACCACTGATCGCGGCGATCATCGTGGCGGATGCGCTCCTCGAAATCATGGCTTTCACCATCAACCTCAACGACGAGCTTGCAGGAGTGCGCGACGAAATCGGCGATGTAGTTGCCCATGGGGCTTTGCCGGCGAAATGCGAGCCCGGCGAGCCGGTCGGCTTTCAAGTGGCGCCACAACAAGGTTTCCGCACGCGTCATCGTGCATCTTAACTGCTTGGCGCGGGCTCGCTGAATCTCGTCGACCGGAGTGTGTGACATACCCCTCTCCCCAACCCTCCCCCGCAAGGGGCGAGGGAGCCTGTGCATCGCGATCGCCTCACAATGGATCACAGCTTGCCCTGTACCTCGCCGCGAAAACCGTAGATGACGCGCTTTCCCGCGAGCGCCACGAGTTGCACGTCGCGGGTCTGGCCGGGTTCGAAGCGCACCGCGGTGCCGGCGGCGATGTCGAGCCGCATGCCGCGCGCTTTCTTGCGGTCGAATTTCAGCGCCGGATTGGTCTCGAAGAAATGATAGTGCGAGCCGACCTGGATCGGCCGGTCACCGGTATTGGCGACCGTGAGCGTCACCGTCTTGCGGCCGGCGTTGAGCTCGATCTCGCCGTCCTGGATGAAGAGTTCGCCGGGGATCATCTTTGTCTTCCCTCCGTCATTCCGGGGCGCGCAGAGCGCGAACCCGGAAGTTCGAGATAATAACCTCTGGTTTCCGGGTCTGCGCCTGCGGCGCATCCCGGAATGACCGCGTCATCGTATCGGCTCATGCACGGTGACGAGTTTTGTGCCGTCGGGAAACGTCGCCTCGACCTGAATATCGTGGATCATTTCGGCGATGCCATCCATCACCTGCGCGCGGGTCAACACCTGCGCGCCGGTCTGCATCAATTCGGCGACGGTACGGCCGTCGCGCGCGCCCTCGACGATGAAATCGGAGATGATGGCGATGGCTTCCGGATGGTTGAGCTTGACGCCGCGCTCCAGCCTTCGGCGCGCCACCATGGCCGCCATCGATATCAGAAGCTTGTCCTTTTCGCGGGGAGACAGATTCATGCGAGCACTCTGAGGATTGATCGATTGATTGAGCCGCCTAGTTGAGCCACAGCCGCGGCAGCGCGGCGCCGGAGGCGCGGCCGAGCACCGTCGTCATGTCGGTGCGCAGCCTGGCCGCATCTTGGGCACAGAAGCGCGCCATTGCAAATCCGTTCCAGGCGGAGACACCGACTTCACCGCCGAAGGCGTCAGCGGCGGCGCGGATGCGTTCCAACACAGCCTCGTTGCCGGGCACGATCAGCGCGGTGCCGATTGCGACGCCGCCGTTTGCCACCGCGGGGCTGGCGAGCTTTGCGCCGATATCGCCATCGAGCCGAATGGTTTCGGCGAACACCAGCCGGCCGCCGCGGCGCATCCGCCAGCGGTCGACGAACTCGCCATGAAGCATTCTTTCGCCCATCGCCGCGCGGCCGAACACCACGATTTCGCAAAGCAGGAGCGAGGCGCCTTCCGCCAGATCGATGTCGATGCGGCGCGAGATCCGCGCCCGATCGAACACAATGGTTTCCTGCGGCAGCCATGCGAGATGCGCGCCGGCTTCGGCCTTCAGCGCGATGTTGAGTTGCGCGGCCGGTCCGGCCGCGCGATAGATTTTTTCGGCCGCTGCGGTGGTCAGGGTCAGGCGGCTTCCCTCGCCGGCCGTGATGCCGATGTCAAAGCGATCGCCGCCGGCAATGCCGCCGGCGGTGTTGACGAACACGCCGGAAAGACCCTCCGCCTCGGGCGAGGGAAATCGCACGCGCAGCGAGCCGGATTCGTGCAAGTCACCGCGGCGGGTGACGCCGTCCTGGAGATGGACGCCGAATTTCACCGCGCCCCGGGCCCGGTTGGCGGCAAAGGTCGCTGAAGCCGCGCCCGCAATATCCGTCGACATCGCCCCTCCACGCTCCAACGGCGCGGCCTCGTTATAGCGCCATCTGGCGAGAGATTTCAGCGGGATCGAGGTTACTGCGGTCGCAGGCATATTTCACCGCGCCCCGGTCCATCACCGCAAAACTGTCGCCGAGCTCGCAGGCAAAGTCGAGATATTGTTCGACCAGCACGATCGCCATGTTGCCGAGGTTGCGCAAATAGGAGATGGCGCGGCCGATGTCCTTGATGATCGAGGGCTGGATACCCTCGGTCGGCTCGTCCAGCAGCAGCAATTTCGGCCGCATCACCAGCGCGCGGCCGATCGCCAATTGTTGCTGTTGCCCGCCGGAGAGATCGCCGCCGCGGCGGCCCAGCATGGTTTGCAGCACCGGAAACAGCGAAAACACGTCGTCGGGGATGTGGCGGTCGTCGCGCTTGAGCGGCCCGAAGCCGGTTTTCAGATTTTCTTCAACGGTGAGCAGGGGAAATATCTCGCGGCCCTGCGGCACGAAGCCGATGCCCTTTCGCGCCCGCTCATAGGGCTTCAGCCCCGTGAGGTCGACGCCGTCAAATTCGATCACGCCCGAGGCGATCGGGTACTGGCCAACCATCGCGCGCAACAAGGAGGTCTTGCCGACACCGTTGCGGCCCAACACGCACATCACCTTGCCGGGCTCGGCCACGAGCGACACGCCGCGCAGCGCCTGCGCCGCGCCGTAATAGAGGTTGATGTTGTCGACTTTCAGCATCCGCGACCTCCGGTCGCTGACGGGCGAATCGCAAGTGGCGAATGGCGAATGGCTGGATTTGTCATCGTTCGTGCACCCTGTTTCTATTCGCTACTCGTCACTCGCTATTGGCCTATCTGCCCAAATACACTTCGACGACGCGATCATTCGACGAAACCTGGTCGATAGACCCTTCCGCCAGCACGGTGCCTTCATGCAGGCACGTCACCTTGACGCCGAGTTCGCGCACAAACGTCATGTCGTGCTCGACGACCATGATCGTCTTGTCCTTGTTGATCTCTTTCAGCAGCTCGGCGGTCTGGTGGGTCTCGACATCGGTCATGCCGGCCACGGGCTCGTCGACCAGCAGAAGCTTCGGATCCTGCGCCAGCAACATGCCGATCTCCAGCCATTGCTTCTGGCCGTGCGAGAGGCTTCCCGCCAGGCGGTTGCGCGCGTCTTTCAGCCGGATGGTTTCCAGCACACGCTCGATGCGCTCGGTTTCCGATCTGGTCTCGCGCCAGAACAGCGTGCCCTTGACGCTGTGATCGACGTTGAGCGCCAGCAACAGGTTGTCCTCGATGGTCTGGCTCTCGAACACCGTCGGCTTCTGGAATTTTCGACCGATGCCGAGCTCGGCGATGCGGGTCTCGTCCAGCCGCGTCAGGTCCGTGACGCCGTCGAAAAGGACGATGCCGGTGTCCGGCTTGGTCTTGCCGGTGATGATGTCCATCATCGTGGTCTTGCCGGCGCCGTTCGGGCCGATGACGGCACGCATCTCGCCGGGCGCGAGCGCGAGCGACAGATTGTTGATGGCATGAAAGCCGTCGAACGAGACGTGCACGCCGTCCAGATAAAGCATCGCTGAAGTCGCGCGGGTGTCCATGACGTTCATGCGCTTACTCCGCCGGGTTCGGTTCGGTGACGCCGTCTTCGCGGGCGGCGCTTTCCGAGATCAGCGACTTGCGCCGGTCCGTCCACGGCTCCCACCAGGCGTTGAAGGTGCCGATGATGCCCTTCGGCAACAGCAGCGTCACCAGGATGAACAGCGCGCCGAGCATGAACAGCCAGTACGGCGCCAGCGGCCCCGAGGTGAAGTAGGTTTTGGCGTAATTGACGACGACGGCGCCGAGCGCTGCGCCGATCAGCGTGCCGCGGCCGCCGACCGCGACCCAGATCACCGCCTCGATCGAATTGGCCGGCGCGAATTCGCTCGGGTTGATGATGCCGACCTGCGGCACATAGAGCGCGCCGGCGACGCCGGCCATGCAGGCCGACAGCGTGAACACGAACAACTTGTAGGATTCGACGCGGTAGCCGAGGAATCGGGTGCGGGATTCCGCGTCGCGGATCGCGATCAAGACCTTGCCGAGCTTGGAAGTCACCACCGCGCGGCAGATCAGGAAAGCCACGATCAGGGCAAGGCAGCTCAGCGCCAACAGCGCCGCGCGGGTGCCATCGGTCTGAACGTTGAAGCCGAGGATGTCCTTGAAATCGGTCAGGCCGTTATTGCCGCCGAAACCGAAATCGTTGCGGAAGAAAGCCAGCAGCAGCGCGTAGGTCATGGCCTGCGTGATGATCGAGAGATAGACGCCGGTGACGCGGGAACGGAATGCGAGCCAGCCGAAGCAGAAGGCGAGCAGGCCCGGCACCACGAGCACCATCAGCGCCGCAAACCAGAACATGTCAAAGCCGTACCAGTACCACGGCAGCTTCGGATAATTCAGGAACACCATGAAGTCGGGCAGAATCGAATTGCCGTAGACGCCGCGGCTACCGATCTGGCGCATCAGGTACATGCCCATGGCGTAGCCGCCGAGCGCGAAGAAGGCGCCGTGGCCGAGCGAGAGAATGCCGCAATAGCCCCAGATCAGGTCGATCGCCAGCGCCAGGATGGCGTAGCAGACATATTTTCCGAACAGCGCGACCAGATAGGTCGGCACCTGCAGCATCGAGCCGGCCGGCAGCAGCAGGTTCGACAGCGGGATCAGCACACCGAGCGCCGCGACCACCAGCAGGAAGACGGTCGCGCTGCGGTCCAGCGAGCGGGTGAGGATATGCGGCGTCATGCTTCCACCGCCCGCCCCTTGAGCGCGAACAGGCCGCGCGGACGCTTCTGGATGAACAGGATGATCAGGACCAGAATGGCGATCTTGCCGAGCACCGCGCCGGCAACCGGCTCCAGAAACTTGTTGGCTATGCCGAGCGTGAAGGCGCCGACCAGGGTGCCCCACAGATTACCGACGCCGCCGAACACCACCACCATGAAGCTGTCGATGATATAGCTCTGGCCGAGATTGGGGCTGACGTTGTCGATCTGCGACAGCGCCACGCCGGCGATCCCCGCGATTCCCGAGCCGAGGCCGAACGTCAGGGCGTCGACGCGCGAGGTCGCGATCCCCATCGAGGCCGCCATCCGGCGGTTCTGCGTCACCGCCCGCATCTCCAGCCCCAGCGCGGTGTAGCGGAGCATCGCGAGCAGGATCGCGAACACGGCGAGCGTAAAGCAGAGTATCCACAGCCGGTTATAGGTGATGGTGATCGCCCCGAGGTCGAACGCGCCGCTCATCCACGAGGGGTTGCCGACTTCGCGGTTGGTCGGGCCGAACACGGTGCGCACCGCCTGTTGCAGCACCAGCGACAGGCCCCAGGTCGCCAGCAGCGTCTCCAGCGGCCGACCGTAGAGGAAGCGGATAATGCTGCGTTCGATTACGACGCCGATCCCGCCGGCCACAAGGAAGGCCAGCGGCACGGCGATCAACAGCGAATAGTCGAACAGTTGGGGATAGCGGGTGCGGATCACTTCCTGCACCACGAAGGTGGTGTAGGCGCCCAACATCACCATCTCGCCATGGGCCATGTTGATGACGCCCATCACGCCGAAGGTGATGGCCAGCCCGATCGCGGCGAGCAGCAGCACCGAGCCGAGCGAGAGGCCGTACCAGGCGTTCTGCACCGTCGACCACATCGCCAGATTGCTCTGGATCGAGGAGATCGCGCCGGCCACCGCCTTTGCCACCAGCGGCGGCTGATCGCTGCCGAGGCTGGTCAGGAGCGCCATGGCTTCCTGGTCGCCGCGCGCCTTGATGACGGAGACCGCCTCCAGCTTGTCGTTGTCGGAAGCGTCGGATTTGAACAGGATGATAGCGGCACGCGCCTCGGTAAAGGCCTGCTTTGCCGCGTTGTTGGTCTCCTTGGCGAGCGCGCCCTCGACGACCGGCAAAACCGTCTCTTCGTGGCTCCTGAACACCGATTGCGCGGCGGCGACGCGCGTGGCCGGATCCGGCGACAACAGCGTCAAGCCGCCGAGCGCGGCCTCCACGGTACGGCGCAGGCGGTTGTTGAGGCGAACGGAGGCGGCATTGTCCGGCAGCTTGTCGACCGCGGCCCCGGTCGCCGCGTCGATGATCTTGCGGTCCGCCTGGGTGATGAAGATCTTCTTGCTTTCCGGATCGGCGGACAGGCGGCCGTCCTGCAGCGCGCTGATGATCGGGAAGGCAAGCGGATTGCCCGAAGCCGCGATCACGCCGATCGCTTCGTCGGTATCGGAAAAATCGTCATTGGCGAATTTGGCGACCGCGTCCTCGAACGGGCCGGCGAAGGCCGGCACAGCGAAGGTAGCAATCAAGAAGACTGAAAGGACAAGCGCGCGAAGACGATCAAGGACGTTGGCAGGCACTGGATGACCCCGGCAATAGGTGCGAGAAGGCGGCGACAGCCGCCGCCTTCTTCATCTTGTGGATCAAGTCTTGCGGATCGGATCAGGAACCCTGACCGCCGCACTTGTTGGTCTTGGTGTTGTAGTTGCCGCACTTCTTGCCGACCCAGTCGCCGATCAGGTCCTTGGAGCCTTCGAGCTCCTTCGACCACGCGTCGCCGGCCACCAGGCCCGGGGTCTTCCACACCACGTCGAACTGGCCGTTGCCCTTGATCTCGCCGATGAACACCGGCTTGGTGATGTGATGGTTGGGCAGCATCTTCGAGGTGCCGCCGGTCAGGTTCTTGGCTTCGGTGCCAGGCAGTGCGTCGATCACCTTGTCGGCGTCGGTCGACTTCGCCTTCTCGACCGCCTTCACCCACATGTCGAAGCCGATGACGTGCGCTTCCATCGGATCGTTGGTCACGCGCTTCGGGTTCTTCGTGTAGGCCTGCCACGCCTTGATGAACTTCTCGTTCTCCGGCGTCTTGATCGACTCGAAGTAGTTCCAGGCGGCGAGATGGCCGACCAGCGGCTTGGTGTCGATGCCGGCGAGTTCTTCCTCACCGACCGAGAACGCGACGACCGGAATGTCGGTCGCCTTGATGCCCTGGTTGCCGAGCTCCTTGTAGAAGGGAACGTTGGCGTCGCCGTTGATGGTGGAGACAACCGCGGTCTTCTTGCCGGCCGAGCCGAACTTCTTGATGTCGGCCACGATTGTCTGCCAGTCACTATGACCAAACGGCGTGTAGTTGATCATGATGTCTTCCTCCTTGACGCCCTTCGACTTCAAGTAGGCTTCGAGGATCTTGTTGGTGGTGCGGGGATAGACGTAGTCGGTGCCGGCCAGCACCCAGCGCTTCACCTTCTCGTCCTTCATCAGGTAATCGACCGCGGGGATCGCCTGCTGGTTCGGGGCGGCACCCGTGTAGAACACGTTGCGCTCGCTCTCCTCACCCTCATACTGCACGGGGTAGAACAGGATGCTGTTCAGCTCCTTGAAGACCGGGAGCACGGATTTACGCGACACCGAGGTCCAGCAGCCGAACACGACCGCGACCTTGTCCTTGGTGATGAGCTCGCGGGCCTTTTCGGCAAACAGCGGCCAGTTCGATGCGGGGTCGACGACGACAGCCTCGAGCTTCTTGCCGAGCACGCCTCCCTTCTTGTTCTGTTCGTCGATCAGGAAGAGGATCGTGTCCTTCAGCGTGGTTTCACTGATCGCCATGGTGCCGGAAAGTGAATGCAGGACGCCGACCTTGATGGTGTCGTCGGCGGCTTTCGCGTTCGAAAAGGTGGCCAGGCCCAAAACCAGGCCGGCGGTCGCCACGAGCCAGCGGCGGCGGCTCAACGTCGCCAAATTGTGAGTAAGTTGGGTAAGCATGAAATGTGATCTCCCTGACGCAGGCGTGAAACGCTGCGAACGGCCCCACGGCCGCCTGCGGTCAACGGAATCGCAAGAACCATGCCACGCCACGAAAGCGGGGTAAGCTTTTGGATTAGTGAGAGAATTTACCTCTCTTGGAAGGCACAAAAGGAACGACTGCCTAATATTTGGCCCGAAAAAATGTATGCTCTGAGGGCAATGTGATTGTTTTCTAAGCAAACTAGGCCATCTGGCTAATTTTCCGGCAGGCATTTGTGGCATTGCCGCGGCACAGGCGTCCCCGGCGATCGCCACGCGGGAACCGACGCTTTTCCTTAACCCACAACGGCATGAATTCCGGAATTCACCTTGAAAGCGCCGCGTTCGTGTTCCATATGATGCCTGCGGCCCAGGGAATCACCGGGCCATTGCGAGCTGCGTGTTCTAAAGCCCGTTGTTCTAAAGTCCGTTCAACAGCTTTCTGGCTTGCCCCTTCCAGCTCAACAACACCGACGCCCCAAACACGCGGGTGTCTCAGACACACCCGCGCGCTCCTGGCGATTCCTGTCGGGCGCCTGCTTTTTTGTTATGGAAAGAACCACCCTTTTGACCTCCTTTCAGGATTTCGGCCTCGCCGATCCCATCGCCCGTGCGCTTAGAGAAGAAAACTATCTCACGCCCACTCCCATCCAGGCCCAGACCATCCCACTCGCAATCGCCGGACGCGACGTCGTCGGCATCGCCCAGACCGGCACCGGCAAGACCGCATCGTTCGCGCTGCCGATCCTGCACCGCATTCTGGAAAACCGCGTGCGACCGCAGCCCAAGTCCTGCCGCGTGCTGGTGTTGAGCCCGACCCGCGAATTGTCGGGCCAGATCCTCGACAGCTTCAATGCCTATGGCCGCCACATCCGTCTCACCTCGGCGCTGGCGATCGGCGGCGTGCCGATGGGCCGCCAGGTCCGCTCGGTGATGCAGGGCGTCGAAGTCATGGTAGCGACCCCCGGCCGTCTGCTCGACCTCGTGCAGAGCAACGGCCTGAAGCTCAACCAGGTCGAGTTCCTCGTGCTCGACGAGGCCGACCGCATGCTCGACATGGGCTTCATCAACGACATCAGGAAAATCGTCGCCAAATTGCCGATCAAGCGGCAGACGCTGTTCTTCTCGGCGACGATGCCGAAGGACATCGCGGAACTCGCGGAAGCGATGCTGCGCGATCCCGCCAAGGTGGCGGTGACGCCGGTGTCCTCGACGGTCGAGCGCATCACCCAGCGCATCATCCAGGTCGATTTCGCGGCCAAGCCGGCCATCCTGGCCCAGCTGCTCAAGCAGGAACCGGTCAATCGCGCGCTGGTCTTCACCCGCACCAAGCACGGCGCGGACAAGGTGGTGAAGGGCCTCGAGAAAGCCGGCATCAGCGCCAACGCCATCCATGGCAACAAATCGCAGAACCATCGCGAACGCACGCTGGCGGCGTTCCGTACCGGTGAAATCCGCACCCTCGTCGCCACCGACATCGCCGCCCGCGGCATCGACGTCGACGGCATCAGCCATGTGGTGAATTTCGACCTGCCCAACGTGCCGGAAACCTATGTCCATCGCATCGGCCGCACCGCGCGCGCCGGCGCGGACGGCGTCGCGATCTCGCTGATCGCGGGTGCCGAGGAGATGGGGTATCTGCGCGATATCGAGCGGCTGATCCGCATCGCCCTGCCGCGGGAAGACCGCCGCACGCCAGGCAGCCGCGACGCCGCGCCCGCGCCGGGTCCCGCACCGCACCGGGGCGGACGGTCCGCGCCACGGGCCCATACGGTCCGATCCCAGGAATCCAGGGCTCATGAAGCGACCCCGGCATCAAAAGGCCCTCGCCGCCGCCGCCGCGGCGGTGGTAATAATGCCGCGCCGCAGGCGAACCGTGGTGAGTTGCCGCGTCCGCCGCAGGGGGGCAAGAACGAGGGAATTCAGGGCGTTGCCTTCTTGCATCGCGAGAGCCGACCGAATACTCAACCCAACCGTAACCCCAGGACACAGCACTAACCGTCGATCGATCTGGAGAACCACATGGCTAAAGAAGAGCTGATCCAGTTCGAAGGACTGGTGACCGAAATCCTCCCCGACGCCCGTTACCGCGTGCAACTCGACGCCGGACACGAGATCGTCGCCTACACCGCCGGCAAGATGAAGAAAAACCGGATCAAGACGCTGGCCGGCGACCGGGTCACGATCGAAATGTCGCCCTACGATCTCGAGAAGGGCCGGCTGATCTTCCGGCACAAGGACGAACGTCCGAGCAACCCCGGTGCACCGCGCGGTGCACCGCCGCGCGGCGGCCAGTTCCGCCGCCGATAGGCACCTTCCCTGCCGCAAAATCGTGCACGACACCCCATGTCGTGCGCGAGCGGTCGGCTGTGGCCGCGAAACAAAAATTCGCGCACCTCAGGATTGTTTTGGACCTTTCCTTCGAATATTATCGCCCATCGATTTTCGGCCGGACGACATTAGCTATCCACCGGTACAGCCGGTTTAGACGCTGACGACCCTTCCAAAAATTCGATCTCACCATCCCACTGAGAAGTGGGTTTCGACTTGTCTATCTGAGAAGGGACTACCCCCGTGAGCATGGGAACCGTGAAGTGGTTTAACGCAACAAAGGGCTATGGCTTCATCCAGCCGGATGACGGCGGCAATGACGTGTTCGTGCACATCAGCGCTGTCGAACGTGCCGGCCTTGGAACGCTGCGTGAAGGCCAGAAGATCTCCTACGAGATCGTGGCCGATCGTCGCTCTGGCAAATCTTCGGCCGACAATCTGCGCGCCGCCGGATAAGCGATTTCCTGTGAGGGCGCCTGGCGCCATCTCTGGAAATCGTTCTGCAATAACGAAAGGCCGCGCCATTGGTGCGGCCTTTTTCTTTCGGTGCGGCGGATCGGCTGTATCTGCGGTGCAAGTATTATAGCGTTGTGCAGACCGTTGCGTTGTACATCACGCAGGTGGACTGGCGCGGGCGCGTATAGGCGTAATCGCTCAGCGTGATTCCGCCCTGCAGGATCCACGGCACCGCCGGCGTGAATACGTAGCTGACCTCGCTGTAGATCAAATAGCTGCCGGCGACCTTCAGCGCAGCAGGTATGGTCATCGTGGATTTCAGCCGCACGCGGCGCCGCTCCCGTGCTCCACTGCACGCTCGCGACAAGGGTCGTGGGATCGACATAGAGCTCCGAAATCGTGGACCTGATCGGGCTTGCCGGATACGGGTACATGATCCCGGTCCCTGCGGCGAAGAAATTGGTCAGCTCGGTATCGGTGACGGAGGTCGAGCGGGACGTTAGGTCGGCAAGCGTGTGCGCCACCAGCGTGACCTTGCGGTCGGTGGCGACGGCGCTGGAAAACTCGACCGTGGCGAAGAACATCAACAGCATCAGCGGGGCGATGACTGCCAGTTCGACCGCCGCGACAGCGCGGCAATCCGCGATGAAGGCGGCAGTCGAGCGCTTCGCGCGCAGCCAGATCGATGACATCATCTTCATCGCTCCGCTCACGAACAAGGGGGAGGAGGAGAAGGAAAGGGTTCGTTCTTGAACGCCGCCGTAGCGCTCAAGAGCCGCTTGCCGCCTGCCAGATTGGCGATGTTGAAGCCGAGCCCGGTGACAAAGAGCTGCCACTGATAGAACATCCGCACCACGACGATATCGCCGTCCTGGCCAGGACAGTATTTCATGTTGTTGACGAAGCTTCCGGCGACGATTGGATCCGTGATCGCGACGTTGGCGAACGCGGGATAGTTCTGCACGTCGATGTACATCCCGTTGGCACAATCGAACAACATGTTGGCAAAGCGCGTCGGATCGCAGACGTAGTCCTTGAACTGTTGCTTGGTGTAGACCAGGTTTTGCGCCTGCCCGGTCATGATCATGCGCGCGGCATCCTGCGTGACGGTTTCAAGCACCTGGCTCGCAAGGAACACCATCGCCACCTCGATGATGGCGAACAGCAGGCCGAAGAAGATCGGCGCCACCAGCGCGAACTCGACGGCGGCCGAACCGCGGCGGTTGCGGCAGAACCGGCGCAATGCGGATCTGGTGAAGGCAAAGGGCTGCGGCATCGAATAAGCCTTGGGGCAAGGAAATTGCCGCTAGAACTACCTGAAACTGATTGTTGAAGAGTTTCGCCCGATCGAAGCAGAACGACCCCTCCTGTTAAGGCCGCATTAACCGTTCCTGGACAGCTTGCCCATGCAGGCCGTGATCGATGCTCGCGAGCAGGATATGCGGCATTTCGCATGCCGTAGGTGACCGCGGTCCAAGCCAGGGCGAGGGGCCGCTCGGTCCGCTGATTCCGACGTCAGCGCCTGGCGCAAACAGGGGTGCAGTTCAGTACGTCCTGGGCGCCCGCCCCCCGGTAAACCGTGATGCGTGTGCTATCGGCAGTGGCAACGGTTGTGGTCTTGCCGTCGGCGATGCTGCGTAGCGCCAGTGACAACGTCCCGCTCATCCGCGCTCTTGCCAGATTCTCTACTTCTTCAGGTTTCAATTCCAGCGTGGCCGTCTTGCCAAGCACCGCGTTTTGTCCGTCTTTCTCCTTGGGAGCCTGATCGATCGCCAACACGCGCACGTTGCTCAGAATGACCTGCGACGTGATGATCTCGGGTGGCCCGCCCCCTTCCTCACTCTGTCGCCTTTCGCGTTTCGACAGAACGACATCGACGCGATCGTTGGGGAGAATGAAGCCACCCGCTCCGGTCTCCGCGGAGATTTCAGTCGAAACCGCTCGCATCCCGCTCGGCAGGATTGCTGCCATGAATCCCGCACCGTTTGCCTTGACCAGCTTCTGCTCGCGGATCGGTTCGCCTGCGATGAACGGCGTCCGCACGATGGAGCCAGCGAGTTGGGTTATCGCGTCAGGGCGATCCTTCTTGCGGATAAAACTGCCGCTTGCGGTGGAATCGGTCCACGTTTGCCACTGGAGATTTTCGGGAGCGACGGTTTCGCCAAGGCCAATGTCGACCTTGGCCACCAGGACATCCGACGTCGGTATTTGTACCACCGCCGGTGCCGTGGGAGCGTCTTTGCCCATGCCGCTGAGAAGATAAGCGGCAAAACCGCCTGCCGTGATAGCGATAGCCAGAACGATCATTCGGGCGGAATTCATACGCGTTACTCTTGGGTTACTCGGCGGACGCGACCGGCGCTGAAGCAGCCAAGTCTAGTCAGATATAGGTCAAGGCAAGGTTAAGGAGATGCATCGGAATGCCCGCGACAGACCTCTCGATCGAGAAACAACGGGTCGACTGCACTTATTTCCGGAACGGATGGGCCAGTTGTCCCGCGATCCCGGTCGGGAACGACGACTGATCGTCGATGCCATAGTGGTCGGGCAGCCGGTTTTCCGGCATCCGGAACGTCCCGAACAGAATGTCCCAGACCGGAAAGGTGCCGGCGAAATTGGTGTTGCCGCCGTCTTCCAGCGCGGTGTGGTGCCAGCGGTGAAACATCGGCGTTGCGATCACATATTTGAACTGGCCGAGGTCCCAGTTCAGATTGGCGTGGACGAACGCCGAATGGAAAATATTGAGGGGACCTAGCCAGAGCATGACGGTCGGCGAGATGCCCGCCAGCAGCAGGACGACGTCGACACCGATGGTTCCCAGTAGCAGGTTAACCGGATGAAAGCGCGCCGCCGAGATCCAGTCGACGTCCTCGGACGAATGGTGGATCGCGTGATATTTCCAGAAGCCGCCGCCGTGAAACATCCGATGCAGCCAGTACATCATGAAGTCGGCCAGCACCAGGAACAGCACCGCCTGCACCCACAGCGGCGCGACCGACAGCGGCCCGTGCCCCTCGTTGTAGAAGGCAATCAGTTCGTCGGCGTCGCTGATTTGGAAGAAACAGGCGGCCGCCAGTACCAGCAGCGCGATGCGGAACACGCGCGCGAACAGCGGCACGAGAAACCAGTAGCTGATATCGGTAGCCAGCTCGCGCTTGCGCCACCAGGGCGTACCGGGATTGCAGACCCAGAAATGGCTGAGCACTGAGAACGTCAGCGCCAGCAGAATTGTAACAGGCACAACCTGGGTCATGGTCTGGCCAAGCATCTCGGCGATTTCCAGGGGCAGGCCGGACATATCCCTCTCCCGGTCGAGCAGTTCAGGGCCGCAATTGCTTGCAGCCCTTTGTCCGAACCGCCTAGCAGAATCCACACCCGCCTGCCAGGCAACATTCGCCGCCGCGGTGCTATGGCGCTGGGCCGATGGACATTTGATGCGAGGAATCAGGGGCGGCACGAATATGCAACACCGCGTTTTCGTCTGCGTAGATCCGCTGCCAGCCGCCAAGATGATCAAGCAGGCTCGCTGCCGGGGTCGACGGCGTTAGCAACACGGCATCGATGTCGAAGTTCTTCAGGAGATCGAGGAGCTGGTTGACATCCCTGAGCTTGAGCGCGCGGTTATATGCCAGTTCGAACTGTTCGCCGTACAATTCGGCACGCCCGTCGATGAAGACTGGCACCTGCCGCCAGATCAAGTAGCCACCGAACGGGAGATCGTTGAGTACGCGCTTGGGATTGCGCGCCTTCAGCACGTCCACGGCGGTTGCAGGCGACTGACTGGTCGGAGGCGAGTAGGAGTGGTTGGCCGCGATTCCCAAGGTCGAGACGCCGAGCATGGCTGCCAGCATGATCGCTGAAGCAATCGGGACCGTCGCCCTGGCCGGCCATCCCGGCCGCAAGGCGAACTGCGATGACACGGGCGCGAGCACGACAATCGGCAGCAGCAGCGCGAATATCTCGACATTCCTGACGTGCGAAAGAGCCATGTGCAACAGACCTACCACCAGAGCGATCCGGGGCGGCGACAGCTTTACGCCGCCGTAGAGCCCGCCCGCGATCAAGGCCAGTATCGACAGCTCGAACCGACCGAGACTGCTGAAGTCCGCCGGCGCCCATTCGTTGATGAGGTGCAACAACTCCCCAAGATCGAGAATTTTGCGTGTGGCGAGGATCGAGCCCCACCCGTACGGCGTGACACAGCACGCGGCCAGTGCTCCGACCGCGAACGCACTCCAGCGCACCGCCAATGGCCGTCGCTGCGAAGGCTCGGCGTTCCACACAGCATCAAGTGCGAATGCTCCGACTAAAACGAGGCCAAAGACGAATCCGCCGTGCAGGTTCGCCCAAAGCGACATCAGCGGCAGCAACCACAATGACGGAGTTTCCCGGCTCTCGCTTGCCGCCGTCAGTCCGTTCGCCCACGCGACCATGACCGGCAGCGCGAGCAGGTGGGGACGCGCAAGAAAATGCGGCTCTGAAAGTACCAGCGCCGCAAGCGCAACCAGCACCGCGTAGGTCGAGGGAATTCGGCGACCGAGGATATAGGCGAGAAGCGCGAACGTTGCGGCGATGGCGCTTGACGCAAGGACGATCGGTCCGGTCCAGCCGGCCAGATTGTAGCTCGATGCGTACAGGACCTGCGCGAGCCAGGAAGATGATATCCATGGCTCGCCCGTCCTCGTGAAAGAGTAGATGTCGACGCGCGGCCAGGCGGCGTGGTCGAGTATCCCTTGGCCCACCGCGATTTGCCAGTAGGTATCGGAATCGCGCAGCAGGCTGCTGCCGACGATCAGGAAGAGCACGTAGATGCCCGCGCCGAGCCAGAGCCAGCCGGGGATCTTACCAAGGCTCAGGGCTTTCTCCCGGGAGATCAATCCGGCGCTTGCGTTCATGCCATCACGCTAATGCCCTGGGGCTGCTGTTCGTCGTGGCTTGGCCATCGAATTTCGATGACCTTCAAAGACGGGCCGGACATGACGTCTCATCCGGCCAGAGAGCTGATGGGTAACCCACTCGCGCTTAAAGAGCCGTGAATTCAGGCGCCTGCGTGCTCGCCCGGGCAAGAACCGAGATATCATGCGTGCGGCGTCGAATTTTACAGGAATGCTTAGTGCCAAATTTACTGTGCTTAGGAACCGGCCCGTTGCAAGGGTTTTTCGGCAGTCGAATTAACCGCCTCGCAATTGTCCGACCGTAGGCTCCCGCCACGGTCACGGTGCTGAGAACACCGGGTGAGACCTAGTTAGTTTGACCAGCCACGTGTACATGGAGTTTACAGATGAAGAATCTGATTTCGCGTTTCCTGAAGGACGAATCCGGCGCGACCGCGATCGAATACGGCCTGATTGCCGCCGGCATCGCCGTCGTGATCATCACCGTCGTTAACGGCATCGGCACCAACCTGACCGCCAAATTCGGCATCATCTCGACCGCGCTGGCCCCCGCCGCCCAATAAGTGTTACCGCGGAAGCACATCAAAGGCCTCGGTTGTACCGGGGCCTTTGTCGTTTCCGCCGGAGTTGAGTGGCGTAAAGCATGCGTAAACCCGCTTTCACATTGGCGGCGGCAAGAAAGCGTTCCGCCGGAAGCCGGGACGATGCTTGCGTGAAAATGGTCTGCCTTGCGCTGATGCTGGCGCTTGCTACGCTCGCGTGCCGAATTGCAACCGTCTGGTGATGAGCGAAAGCCGTTTTCCGCTTGTTCATTTCTCGTGTGTAGTGTTGGTCGCCTCGACCTCGGGCCAACAGCACAGGCTCTGTAATCCATGACCCTCGATATCGCGCGCCTCCTGCTGTTTCCGGCCCTGATGGCATTCGCGGCCGCAAGCGATCTGCTCACCATGACGATTTCCAACCGCGTGTCGCTGGCGCTGGCGGCAGGCTTTCTGGTTCTCGCTCTGGCGGGTGGCATGGGGCTGCACGACCTCCTTTCACACCTTAGCGCCGGCGCCGCCGTGCTCGCGGTGGCTTTCGTCTGCTTCGCGTTGGGTTGGCTCGGAGGCGGCGATGCCAAGGTGGCGGCCGCCGTGGCGCTCTGGTTCGGTTTCGACCATCTGCTGGCCTTTCTGGTCTATGCCTCGCTGTTCGGCGGCGCGCTGACCCTGCTGCTGCTTCAGCTCCGGCAATGGCCGCTGCCCTCCCCGCTCACCGGCCAGGCCTGGCTGCTCAAACTCCACGACAAGCAGAGCGGGATCCCCTACGGCATCGCGCTCGCGATCGGCGCATTGATGGTCTATCCCGAGACCGAATGGATCAAGGCGGTCGATCCGACCCATTTCGCGTTTCATTGATCGACGGCGGGTAACCGCTCGTTAAGGCGATTTAGATACGCCTCCTT
Organism: uncultured Alphaproteobacteria bacterium; assembly: GCA_963786115.1. Classification (GTDB taxonomy): domain Bacteria; phylum Pseudomonadota; class Alphaproteobacteria; order Rhizobiales; family Xanthobacteraceae; genus Bradyrhizobium. Next base: position 69,055 of record CAWAYC010000024.1, on the reverse strand, counting down.
AACCATACTTTGACGAATAGCTGATCAACTCCGATCACGGCGGCGGAAGCGCCCCGGCGTCATGTGGAAAGTGAAGCGTATGAATACCGCTTGCATCGTGGTCCTGGCTAACAGCGCGCCTCCGTCTGTCGTGCGGCAGGCTACCATCCCGGCGGCGCGCCAGGCCGGCACGCTTTCATTGGCGCAACGCTGCATGGCCGACGTGAACGCGGTCGAGAGATCATCCACCGATCAACTCAACATGCGCAGCGCGGGCATCGACGTGATCCGCTACGGCGTCGCCAGCCAGAGCACGGTGCAGAAGTGACCGAAGGAACGCACGAGATGAAGCGCGGGGGAAATCAATCGATGATGCGGTTCTTCATCGTCCGCGCCCTGTCGATTTCGGCCGTTGCCGCCTTGACGCTCAACCCGGCCATGACCCCGGTGGTGGCAAGCGACTATCGCGCCGCACCGGTTGCCGCCGACGGGCAGATGAATGCGCGCTTTCTTGCGCTGGGCATCGGCAAGTCGATCGTGGTCGACCTGCCGCGCGATATCAAGGACGTGCTGGTCGCCGATCCGAAGATCGCCAACGCCGTCGTGCGCTCGGCGCAGCGCGCCTATATCATCGGCGCGGCGATCGGCCAGACCAACATCGTGTTCTTCGATGCCGCCGGCCAGCAGATCGCCGCCTACGACATCGCCGTCAAGCGCGATCTCAACGGCGTGCGCGCCGCGCTGCGGCAGACTCTGCCGAACTCCGACATCCAGATCGAGGGCGTCGGCGACGGCGTGGTGCTGAGCGGCACGGCGGCGAGCCCGATCGAGGCGCAGCAGGCCGGCGATCTCGCCGCGCGCCTGGTGGGGGGCGCCGACAAGGTCGTCAACTCGATTGCCGTCCGCGGACGAGACCAGGTGATGCTCAAGGTCACGGTCGCCGAGGTCCAGCGCTCGATCATCAAGCAACTCGGCATCGACCTTTCCGCCAGCCTCAACTACGGCACGGCGGTCGTCAAATTCAACAACGGCAACCCGTTCACGGCAAACAGCGCTCCGCTTGTGCCCGGCAACGCCATCGCGACGTCGTTCGGATCGACACCGTCAGTCCAGGCGACGCTGCGCGCGATGGAAAGCGCAGGCGTCGTGCGGACGCTTGCCGAACCGAACCTGACGGCGATCTCCGGCGAATCGGCGACCTTCATCTCGGGCGGCGAGTTTCCCATACCGACCGGCGTGACTTGCCAAACGACCACATCCGGCGCAGTCGGACAGTGCGTCCAGACTGTCAGCTTCAAGAAATTCGGCATCTCGCTCAACTTCACGCCAGTCGTGCTGTCCGAGGGACGGATCAGCCTCCGGGTGATGACGGAAGTGTCGGAGGTCTCGACCGAGAACGCGCTGACCGGCGGCCAGGGCGGGACGACGATCCCCTCGATCAAGACCCGCCGCGCGGAAACGACCCTCGAAATTCCCTCCGGCGGCGCCATGGCGATGGCCGGCCTGATCCAGCAGCAGACCAAGCAGGCGATAAACGGGCTTCCGGGGCTGTCGCAGTTGCCGGTGCTCGGCACCCTGTTCCGCAGCCGCGACTTCGTCAACAACCAGACCGAACTGATGGTGCTGGTGACCCCCTACGTGGTCCGCGCCGTCGCCCAGAAGGATCTGTCGCGCCCGGATGACGGCTTTGCCAATGCGTCCGATCCGCAGGCGGATCTCCTGGGCAGCATCAATCGCATCTACGGCGTTCCGGGCCGCGTCGAGCCGGCTCGGAATTATCGCGGCACCTACGGCTTTATCACCGACTGAGGCGGGACGATGACACCACGGATGACATCCCACAAATCCGCCGATCGCAAGCGCGCCCTTCGCCTGGCGGGGGCGCTGCTCGGTGTTGCCGTGGCGCTGGGCGCCTGCAAGCACACCGATGACGTGGCGACGGCCGGCGCTCCCGACGATTATCGGCAGCGCCATCCGATTGCGATCCAGGAAGCCGATCGCTCGATCGTGGTCTTCGTCGGCCGTGTGCGCGGCGGTCTTTCCGCCTCGCAGCGGACTGACGTGATGGGAATGGCGCAGACCTGGCTCCGCGAGGGCACCGGCGCGATCAGCATCGACGTGCCGGTCGACACGCCTAACGCGCGGGCGGCGGCGGATTCGCTGCGGGAAATCCAGGCGACCTTCGCGGCCGCCGGCGTACCGCCGCGTGCGGTCAACGTCCGCCAGTACCGCCCCGAAGATCCGCGGCAGATGGCGGCGATCCGGCTGAACTATCCGAAGATCTCGGCGGTCGCCGGGCCTTGCGGCCTGTGGCCGGAGGACCTCGGGCCGTCGATCCACAACAAGAGCTACTTCGAAAACAAGTCGTATTACAATTTCGGTTGCGCCAACCAGCGCAACCTCGCGGCGATGGTCGACAATCCCTCGGACCTCGTGCAGCCGCGCGAAGAGACGCCGGCCTATACGGCTCGGCGCGACGTCGCCTTCGAGAAGTATCGCAAGGGCACCTCCACCGCGACGACCTATCCTGAGGCCGACAAGGCCAAGCTGAGCGATACGGGCAAATGATCAACTACGCGCGTCAGAATTCCGAACAGCAGCCGGACGTCTCACCGCCGTCGGCGGAAGAGCATATCGCGCCGGCGCCGCGGGTGTCGGTGCAGGTGTTCTGCGAAACCGTGGAAACCGCGGCGGCCGTGCAGTCAGCGGGCGAGGACCGCCGCCTCGACAAGGCGCACCTCAAGATCCAGATGGGCGGCATGGCCGCCGCCATCGAAGCCTATCGCCTGGCGCCGACACCGAACGTGATCATCCTGGAGACCGAAGGCCGCAACGACGTGCTTGCCGGACTCGACCAACTCGCCACCGTCTGCGACGCCGGAACCCGCGTGATCGTCATCGGACGTCTCAATGATGTCGGGCTCTACCGCGAACTGGTTCGCCGCGGCGTCAGCGATTACATGATCGCGCCGGTCACGGCCATCGACGTGGTGCGCTCGGTCTGCAACCTGTTCTCGGCGCCGGAGGCCAAGGCGGTCGGCCGCATCGTGGCGGTCGTCGGCGCCAAGGGCGGCGTCGGTGCGTCTACCATCGCGCATAACGTGGCCTGGGCGATCGCGCGCGATCTCGCGCTGGATTCCGTGGTCGCCGATCTCGACCTCGCTTTCGGCACTGCCGGCCTCGATTACAACCAGGACCCGCCGCAGGGCATTGCCGAGGCCGTGTTCTCGCCGGACCGGGTCGATTCGGCGTTCATCGACCGCCTGTTGTCGAAATGCACCGACCATCTCAGCCTGCTGGCGGCGCCCGCGACGCTCGACCGCGTCTATGATTTCGGCGCGGAAGCCTTCGATGCGATCTTCGACACGCTTCGCACCACGATGCCCTGCATCGTGCTCGACGTCCCCCATCAATGGTCAGGCTGGACCAAGCGCGCGTTGATCGCCGCCGACGATATCCTGGTCGTCGCGGCGCCCGATCTCGCCAACCTGCGCAACACCAAGAACCTGGTCGACCTGCTCAAGGCCTCGCGGCCGAACGACCGCGCCCCGATCTATTGCCTCAATCAGGTCGGCGTGCCGAAGCGGCCGGAAATCAACGCCGGCGAGTTCGCCAAGGCCATTGAAGCCCCGCCGATCGCAACCATTCCGTTCGAGCCGCAGCTGTTCGGCTCGGCCGCCAATAATGGCCAGATGATTGCGGAAATCTCCGCCAACCATCGCACCACCGAGATGTTCCTGCAGATTGCGCAGCGGCTGACAGGCCGCGGCGAGACCAAGAAGCCGAAGGGGTCGTTCCTGTCGCCCCTGCTCGAAAAGCTGCGGGCAAAATAGCCGCCCGCGTGGAGTGACGTCGTGTTTGGTAAGCGTAGCGGAAATGACATCGATACGCGGGCGGCAAAGCCCGCCAGTCTCGCGCCGGAACCTGCCAGCGCGCCAGCCGCCTTGCGCGAAGTCGCGGCGCCCGTCGTCTCGGCCCCGCCGATTTCGCCGGCCAAGCCGCCGCCGGCTCCCGCCATGGATTCCCGGCGATCCGACAGTTATTATCAGGTCAAGGCGACCATCTTCGGCGCGTTGATCGAGGCGATCGACCTTGCCCAGCTCGCCAAGCTCGACGGCGATTCCGCCCGCGAGGAAATCCGCGACATCGTCAACGAGATCATCGCGATCAAGAACATCGTGATGTCGATTGCCGAGCAGGAAGACCTGCTCGACGACATCTGCAACGACGTTCTCGGTTACGGTCCCCTGGAGCCGCTATTGTCGCGCGACGACATCGCCGACATCATGGTCAACGGCGCCGGCACGGTGTTCATCGAAGTCGCCGGCAAGATCCAGAAGACCGGCATCCGCTTCCGCGACAACCAGCAGCTTCTCAACATCTGCCAGCGCATCGTCAGCCAGGTCGGCCGGCGGGTCGACGAATCCTCGCCGATCTGCGACGCCCGTCTCGCTGACGGCTCGCGCGTCAACGCCATCGTGCCGCCCCTGGCAATCGACGGCCCCGCCCTCACCATCCGCAAATTCAAGAAGGACAAGCTGACGCTCGACCAGTTGGTCAAGTTCGGCGCGATCTCGCCGGAAGGCGCGGAAATTCTGCAGATCATCGGCCGGGTTCGCTGCAACGTGCTGATATCGGGCGGTACCGGCTCGGGCAAAACCACGCTCCTGAACTGCCTGACGCAGTTCATCGAGCACGACGAGCGCGTCATCACCTGCGAAGACGCCGCCGAGCTTCAGCTGCAGCAACCGCATGTGGTGCGGCTGGAAACCCGGCCGCCCAACATCGAGGGCGAGGGCCAGATCACGATGCGCGAACTGGTCCGCAACTGCCTGCGTATGCGGCCCGAACGCATCATCGTCGGCGAAGTCCGCGGACCCGAGGCATTCGACCTGCTGCAGGCCATGAATACCGGCCATGACGGCTCGATGGGAACGCTGCACGCCAACAATCCCCGCGAAGCGCTGTCGCGCTGCGAATCGATGATCACGATGGGCGGCTTTTCGCTGCCGTCGCGCACCATCCGCGAGATGATCTGCGCTTCGATCGACGTCATCGTCCAGGCCGCGCGCCTGCGCGACGGCTCGCGCCGCATCACGCACATCACCGAGGTGATGGGCATGGAAGGCGACACCATCATCACCCAGGATGTTTTCCTGTACGACATGGTCGGCGAGGACGCGAACGGCAAGATCATCGGCCGGCATCGATCGACCGGAATCGGACGTCCGCGATTCTGGGAACGTGCCCGATATTACGGCGAGGAGAAGCGGCTCGCTGCCGCGCTCGACGCCTCCGAAGTGGGGCCGCTGGGCTAACGGGAGCGGGAAATGAACTTGCAAATGCTCGCGCTCGCCTTCCTCGCGGCGACTACCGTCGGCGGTCTGGCCTGGGTCTTTGTCTACCCCCTGCTGTCGGGAGAGAAGAAGGCGGAGTCCCGCCGCGCCTCGATCGCACGAAACGACCCCCCCGCGGCCCGCCAGGTCGAGAAGACCCAGCGCTCGCGCCGCGAACAGGTCGAGGGGTCCCTCAAGGAGCTTGAGGCGCGCCGCCAGAAGGACAAGAAGGTCTCGATCAGCACCCGCCTGATGCAGGGAGGCCTCGACTGGACGCCGCAAAAATTCTGGATCATATCCGGTGTACTCGGCGCGGTGGCTTTCGTGCTCGCCATCATGGGCAGCGGCAACATGCTCGCCGCCGCTGGCCTCGCCTTCGCCGCCGGCTTCGGCCTGCCGCGCTGGGGCGTCGGCTACCTCAAGAAGCGCCGCGAGAAGGCATTCCTGAAAGCGCTCCCGGATGCCGTCGACGTGATCGTCCGCGGCATCAAGGCCGGTCTCCCGCTGTTCGATTCGATCAAGGTCGTCGCCGCGGATGCGCCCGAGCCGCTCCGCAGCGAGTTCATGTCCATTATCGAGACCCAGGCCATCGGCATGCCGCTCGGCGAGGCCTGTGGGCGACTGTACGAGCGGATGCCGGTACCGGAAGCGAACTTCTTCGGCATTGTCGTCGCGATCCAGCAAAAATCCGGCGGCAACCTGTCCGAAGCGCTCGGCAACCTTTCCAAGGTGCTGCGCGACCGCAAGAAGATGGCGGAAAAAATCCAAGCGATGTCGATGGAAGCCAAGGCGTCCGCGGGCATCATCGGTTCGCTGCCCCCCGCCGTCATGCTGCTGGTCTACCTCTCGACCCCCGACTACATCGCGTTGCTATGGACCCACCCGACAGGTCAGGTGATGCTCGTCGCCTGCGCCCTCTCGATGTTATGCGGTATCCTGGTGATGAAAAAAATGATCAATTTCGACTTCTGACGGTGCCGCAATGATCGATTTCCTGGCCGCCAAACTTCACGACGCGCACTTCATGACCATGCTGCTCGCCGCGATCGCGGTGAGCGCGACCGCCTACACGCTGATCATGCCGCTATTCGCCGGCGACGGCCTGTCGAAGCGCATGAAGGCCGTTGCCAGCGAACGCGAGCGACTCCGCCAGCGCGAGCGCGAACGCCTCAACAAGACGGAGAAGGTTTCGCTGCGGCAGTCGCCGAAGCAACTCGTCTCCAAGGTGGTGGAAGACTTTAACCTGACCAAATGGCTGGCCCAGGAGGCCGCGCATCAGAAGCTGGTGATGGCCGGCTATCGCGGCCAGGCGCCCTACATCACGTTCCTGTTCTTCCGGGCCGTCACACCGATCGTCATGCTAGTGGCGGCCGCGCTCTACGTGTTCGTGATCACCAATCTGGACAAGCCGCTGACGTTCAAGATCGGCATCTGCATCGGAGCCGCCTTTCTCGGCCTGCAGGCGCCGATGCTGTTCCTGAAGAACGCCATCTCCAAGCGCCAGCTCTCGATCAAGCGCGCGTTTCCGGATGCGCTCGACCTGCTGCTGATCTGCATCGAATCCGGCATGTCGGTCGAGGTCGCCTTCCGCAAGGTGTCCAGCGAAATCGTCTCGCAATCGGTGGCGCTGTCGGAGGAATTTGCGCTGACCACGGCCGAATTGTCCTACCTGCAGGACCGCAAGATGGCCTACGAGAACCTGGCGAACCGCGTCGGGCTCGACGGGGTGAAATCGGTATGCCTGGCCTTGCAGCAATCCGAACGCTACGGCACGCCGCTCGGCCAGAGCCTTCGCGTGATGGCGCAGGAAAACCGCGACATGCGCATGAACGAGGCCGAGAAAAAGGCGGCGGCGCTGCCGCCGAAACTGACCGTGCCGATGATCCTGTTCTTCCTTCCGTGCCTGTTCATCGTCATTCTCGGGCCGAGCTACATCAAGGTCATGGCGCTGCATTGAGCCGTCCGGCGCGAGGTACAGGCTCGACGCACATTCCGGGCATGAGGCTTCCGCCGGAGCCGCTTCGGCAAGCGCCGAACTTCCGCACAACCACCCGCTTTGAATGGATCAGTCGTCCTGGCCGAGTGCGACTACCGGCACAGGCGCGGCCTTGGCCGCCGAGCGCGGATTGTCCTTGCGGCTCAGCATGTCCTTCAGATAGGCGACGTTTGCCGCCGCCTCGTCGGCCGGCAGATCGGCTTTCACGATGCTCTCAGCCTCGGCAAAGCGGCCCTGCAGGCCGACCGCCAGCGCGAGGTTCTGCCGCACCCGTGGATCGGCACGGCTGTCGCCATAGGCGCGGCGCAGCGTTTCCTCCGCCTTCGGCAGCTCGCGGGTCAGCACGTAGGAGAGGCCGAGATTGGACAGCACCGACGGCTCGTCCGGCACGATCCGCAAGGCGCTCGCGTAGTAGCGTCGGGCTTCCTCGTGCTTGCCGAGCTTGTCGAGCGTGGTCCCCTGCACCGACAGGATGCGCCAGTCGGGATTGTCGGGCGAATGGGCGCGGCTCAGCACGTCGAACGCGGCCTGCGAATTGCCGTTGTCGGCGAGCGCTCGGCCGTAGGCTGCTAGCAGAGCCTTGTTACCGGGATGGGCAATGGTCGCCTGTTCCAGCACCGCGGCGGCTTGCGAGCGCTGCCCGGTGGCTCGGAGCGCCTGGCCATAGGCCAGCGCTGCGTCGACATCCTTGGGGTTGGCGCGATAGCGGTCGCCGTAGACTTCGACCGCGCGGCGCGGATCTTCCGGAACGGCCGCGGTCTTCGAGGTTAGCGATCCCGTTACGTCGGACGTGGTCTGGCAGCCGCCGAGACCCGCGGCGAGAGCCGCCGTCAGGGCTGCGGATGCGAGATAGCGGGTGAGGCTGGATTGTCGACGCATGCCACTTCAATTCACGATATCGGGCGAAAGGACCGGACCGATCGCGTCAGCAATAGACTGTTAACCCTAACGTCAGGTTAACTGACCTTCCGGGAGCACGGCTGTCGGTTCCGGGCAGCAAGACTGCCCTCATCCCTTCAATAATCGACGGCGAGACGCTTCCGGAGTTCGTCGACCCGTTTGTCGAGCGCATCGAAGCGCGCATGCAGGCTGCGATCGTGGAGGTAGAATATGTAGCCGATCAGGAGCAGCCCGAAGATCCAGTGATGGGTCTCCACATAGACGAATACCGCTTCGATCGCGTGGCCGAGCGCGGCGAAAACAGCCAATACGATATCCATCGCGTGCCCCCGGCTGCAGAAAATGGAAGTCTTGAAGTCTACCATGCCGGCCGAAAGGCGTGTAGTAGGCGACAACCCTACCCTTGCTCACGACGATCGAGACCCGCATGCAATCCGTGTTCAAAACCGTGCCCGCCGTATCGGCCGTTCCCATCACCTTCGTCACCAAGGCGAATTGGGAGGCGATCAGCAACGAACTACCTGCGGGGGCGCGGCAGTTCGCGCAAGCCAACGGCTTTGCCGCAAAACCCGGAAAATGCCTGACGCTGCCGGCTCCCGACGGCAAGATAGCGCAGGTCCTGTTCGGCCTCGAGGACGAGACCAGCGGATCGCGCGACCTGTTCCGGCCCGGCGCCCTGCCGGGGTTGCTGCCGCCCGGCGTCTACCGCTTCGCCAACGCGCCGCATGACACGCGCCTCGCCGCGCTCGCCTTCGCATTGGGAAGCTACCGCTTCGGCCGCTACCGCAAGGCAGAACGGCCCGAGGCCAGCCTGGTGCCGCCGGACGGTATCGATGCCGTCGACATCATGCGGATGGCTGAAGCGGCCTGTCTTGCGCGCGACCTCATCAACACGCCGTCCAACGACATGGGGCCGGCGGAGCTGGCGCAGGCCGCCGAAGCGCTCGCCGCGCGGTTCGGGGCCAGCTTCACCTGCATCGTCGGCGACGAATTGCTGAATCAAAACTTTCCGCTGATCCATGCGGTCGGCATGGCCTCGACCCGCGCGCCCCGCCTGATCGACCTGAGCTGGGGCGATCCCGCTCATCCCAGAGTGACGCTGGTCGGCAAGGGCGTGTGCTTCGACACCGGCGGGCTCGATTTGAAGCCGTCCAGCGGTATGCTGATCATGAAGAAGGACATGGGCGGCGCCGCCAACGTGCTGGCGCTGGCGCAGATGGTGATGGACGCCAAGCTGAAAGTTCGGTTGCGGGTGTTGATCCCCGCGGTCGAGAACGCGGTCGCCGGCAACGCCTTCCGCCCGCTCGACGTCTTCAAATCGCGCAAGGGCGTAACGGTCGAGATCGGTAACACCGATGCCGAGGGGCGGCTGGTGCTCGCCGATGCGCTGGCGCTGGCTGACGAGGAGAAACCAGACCTGCTTATCGACCTGGGAACCCTGACCGGCGCGGCACGGGTGGCGCTGGGACCGGATTTACCGCCCTTTTACACCAATGATGAGACCTTGGCCGATGACGTCGCGGCGCACGCGAAGCGGGAGAACGATCCGTTGTGGCGCATGCCGCTATGGCCGCCTTACGATTCCTGGCTGGACTCGAAAGTCGCCGATATCAACAACGCGCCGTCCGGCGGCTTCGCCGGCTCGATCACCTGCGCGCTATTCCTGCAGCGTTTCGTCGAGGCAGCGAAAAGCTGGTTGCATGTCGACATCTATGGCTGGACGCCATCCGCGAAGCCCGCGCGGCCCGAGGGCGGGGAATGCCAAGCCGCGCGCGCGATCTACAAGCTCCTGAGCGAACGCTATGGATGACCCGCGCCTGACGCCGGCGCGGAGCGATCTCGCCGCAAAATATCTCGAAGGCAAGGTTACGGCGAAACGCTTCGTGACCGGCGAGGAATTCGAAATTGCCGACGCACTTGCGCCGCTGCGCGAGGCGCCATCCGCCGACGGGCCGCTGTTGACGCAGGCGCTGAAAGGCGAGGTCGTGACCATCTACGACCGAAACAGCGAAGGCTTTGCCTGGGGCCAATTGCACAGCGACGGCTATGTCGGCTGGCTCCCGGATGCCGCGCTGGCAAAACCTGTCACCGCTCCGACGCACAAGGTCATCGCCCTGCGGACCTTCGCGTTTCCCGGGCCGTCGATCAAATTGCCGCCGGTCGATACGCTCTCGATCGGAGCACGGGTGAGCGTGGCGCGCGAGGACGGCGTTTTTGCCGTCACCCGCGAAGGCTGGTACCTGCCGCGCCGCCATGTCGGCAGTATCGACGCTGTCGAGAGTGACTTCGTCGCGGTCGCCGAAAAATTCGTCGGAACGCCCTATCTGTGGGGCGGTAAGAGCAGCCTTGGCATCGATTGCTCCGGCCTCGTGCAGGTTTCGCTCAATGCCGCCGGCACGGGCTGCCCGCGCGACAGCGATATGCAGCAGGAGGGCCTCGGCCGGGCGCTCAGCGAAGCCGAAACCCGACACCTGCAGCGCGGCGACTTGATCTTCTGGAAGGGCCACGTCGCGATCGTGCGGGATGCTGCGACCATCGTGCACGCCAATGCGCATCACATGGCGACCGCGATCGAGAACACCAACGACGCCATCGCCCGTATCAGGGCTGCGGGCAGCGCGGTGATTGCGACCAAGCGGCTTTAGCTTCCGGCCGCTCCGCCGGTCGCGGCTTCCAGGCGGAACGCGGCGGCGAAGAGCGCGCGGGTGTAGTCGCTCTTCGGGTTCTTGAACAGCTCGGCGGCCGGTCCTTCCTCGACGACCTTGCCGAGGCGCATCACGATCAGATGGCTGGCGAGCGAGGCCACCACGCGCAGATCGTGCGAGATGAACATGTAGGTCAGGTCGCGCTTGCGCTGCAGCTCGCGCAGGAGATCGACCATCTGCGCCTGGAACAGCATGTCGAGCGCACTGGTCGGTTCGTCCAGCACGACGAAATTCGGCTCGAGCACGACCGCGCGCGCAATTGAGATGCGCTGCCGTTGGCCCCCGGAGAATTCGTGGGGATACCGGAACCGCGATTCAGGGTCGAGGCCGACGTCCTTCAGCGCCTTGACCACCCGCGCCTCGCGCTCCTCCCGCGACAGCGACGGCTGATGCACGCCAAGACCTTCCGCGACGATGTCGGCGACCGACATCCGCGGGCTCAGCGCGCCGAACGGATCCTGAAACACGATCTGCATGTCGCGGCGGAACGGACGCATCGCCTTGAAGCGCAGGCCCTGGATATTGTTGCCGAGAAACACGATCGGCCCGTCCGACGAAATCAGCCGCAGCAGGGCAAGACCAAGTGTGGTCTTGCCGGAACCGGATTCGCCGACGACGCCGAGCGTCTCGCCCTTGCGGACCGCGAGGCTGACGCCGTCGACGGCCTTGATATGGCCGACGGTCGAGCGCATGAGCCCGCGCTTGATGGGAAACCAGACCTTCAAGTCGTCGGCCGAAATCACCACGGGAGACTCAGGGCGCGGCGGCGCCGGATCGGGCTTTGGCTCGGCCGCGAGCAGGGCGCGCGTATAGGGATGCTTCGGCGCGGTAAAAACCTCCTCGACCGGCCCCTGCTCGACGATCTTGCCGCTGTTCATGACGCAGACGGTATCGGCGATGCGCCTGACGATGCCGAGATCGTGGGTGATGAACAACAAGCTCATGCCGAGCCGCGCGCGGATCTCGGCCAGCAGCGCCAGGATTTGCGCCTGCACGGTGACGTCGAGCGCGGTGGTCGGCTCGTCCGCGATCAGAAGATCCGGCTCGTTGGCGAGCGCCATCGCGATCATCACGCGCTGGCGCTGGCCGCCGGACAATTGATGCGGATAGCTTTGCAGCCTGGTTTCCGGCTCGGGAATGCCGACCTGCGTCAGCAGCTCGAGCGTCCGCGCCCGCGCCTTCGAGCCGCTGATGCCGTTGTGCAGGGAAAGGATCTCGCCGATCTGCGCCTCGATCGTGTGAAGCGGATTGAGCGAGGTCATCGGCTCCTGGAAGATGATCGAAATATCGTTGCCGCGGATTTCACGCATCTCGCGTTCCGACGCGCCGAGAAGTTCGCGGCCCTTGAAGCGGATCGCGCCTGAAGGATGCGACGCCGCCGGATAGGGCAACAGCTTCAGGATCGACAGTGCGCTGACGGATTTTCCCGAGCCGGACTCCCCGACCAGCGCCACGCATTCGCCGCGCTTGATGGAAAACGAGACATGGTCGACCGCGACGGACGTGCCGAACGCCACCGAAAGGTCGCGGACGTCGAGCAGAGGCTGGTTGAAGGCGTCCATACGCGGCTCCTACCGGAACGTCTTGCGCGGATCGAAAGCGTCGCGCGCGGCTTCGCCGATGAAGATCAACAGCGACAACATGATCGCGACCGCGAAGAAGCCGGTGAAGCCGAGCCAGGGCGCCTGCACGTTGGCCTTGCCCTGCGACAGCAATTCGCCGAGCGACGGCGAGCCCGGCGGCAGCCCGAAGCCGAGAAAATCCAGCGCGGTCAGCGTCATCACCGAGGACGACACGATGAATGGCAGGAACGTCATGGTCGCCACCATCGCGTTCGGCAACAGATGGCGGAACATGATCACGGCGTTGGAGACGCCGAGCGCGCGCGCCGCCTGGATATATTCGAAATTGCGGCCGCGCAAAAATTCCGCGCGCACCAGCCCGACCAGCGACACCCAGGAAAACAACAGAAGAATGCCGAGCAGGATGAAGAACCCCGGCGGCAGCACGGCCGAGATGATCAGGAGAAGATACAGCGAGGGGATGGCGGTCCAGATCTCGATGAAGCGCTGGAAGCCCAGATCGATCCAGCCGCCGAAATAGCCCTGCACGCCGCCGGCGGCGATGCCGATGATCGAGGAGACGATGGTGAGCGTCAGGCCGAACAGCACGGATATCCGGAAACCGTAGATCAGGCGCGCAACCACGTCGCGGCCCTGGTCGTCGGTGCCGAGCCAGTTGTATTCGAGATCGCGGCAGCTGTTGAGGTGCTTCTTCTGCACCACCTCCCTGCACTGCGCTTCGGTGAGCATCCAGGTCGGCGGCGACGGCGCCGGTGTCGGCAGGTCGAGATTGTGCGTGTCGTAGGAATACCGGATCGGCGGCCAGATGATGGTGCCGCCCTTGTCGTAAATCTGCTTCTGCAAATAGGGGTCGCGATAGTCGGCGGCGGTCTCGAAGTCGCCGCCGAAAGTCGTCTCGGAATAGCTGATGAACGCCGGCCAATAAAGATGGCCGTCATATTTGATCAGGAGAGGACGGTCATTGGCGATCAGCTCGGCAAACAGCGAGACCACGAACAGGACAAGGAATATCCAGAACGACCAGTAGCCGCGGCGGTTGGCTTTGAAGTTCTGCCAGCGGCGGCGGTTGAGCGGCGACGGCGCGAAGGCATGACGGGTCGCCGGCACGGCCTCGCCGAGCGGCGACTGCGTCGTGGTCTCGACCGGCTGGGGCGCGAGCATGGCCATCAGACTTCCCGCGCCTCGAAATCGATCCGCGGATCGATCCACATGTAAGCGAGATCGGAGATCAAATTGACCACCAGTCCGACCAGCGAAAAGATGAACAGCGTGCCGAACACCACCGGATAGTCGCGGTTCAGGACGCTCTCGAAGCCGAGCAGGCCGAGGCCGTCGAGCGAGAAGATGGTCTCGATCAAGAGCGAGCCGGAGAAGAAGGCGTGGATGAATGCGCCCGGAAAGCCCGCGATCACGATCAGCATCGCGTTGCGGAAGATGTGGTTATAGAGCACCTGCCGCTGGCTGCAGCCTTTGGCGCGCGCGGTCATGACGTATTGCTTGCGGATTTCGTCGAGGAACGAGTTTTTCGTCAACAGCGTCATGGTGGCGAAGGCCCCGAGCGCCATCGAGATCAAGGGCAGCGTGATGTGCCAGAAATAATCGATGATCTTCCAGTACCAGGGGAATTGCGCCCAGCCGTCCGAGGTCAGGCCGCGCAGCGGGAAGATGTTGAAGAACGAGCCGCCGGCGAACAGAATGATCAGCAGGATCGCGAACAGGAAGCCGGGAATCGCAAATCCGACGATGATGATGGCTGATGTCCAGGTATCGAACCTGGAGCCGTCCATGACCGCCTTGCGGATGCCGAGCGGGATCGAGATCAGATAGGTCAGAAGCGTCATCCAGATGCCAAGCGACATCGAGACCGGCAGCTTCTCCTTGATCAGCTGGATGACGCTGACGTCGCGGAAATAGCTCTTGCCGAAATCGAACCGGGCGAAATTCCACACCATCAACGCAAAACGTTCCGGCGCCGGCTTGTCGAAGCCGAATTGCGCTTCCAGCTTCTTGATGAAATCCGGATCCAGCCCCTGCGCACCCCGGTATTTCGAACTGACGACGTCAGAGGAGGCGCCGACCTGGGCGCGCGGGCCGAGATCACCGCCGCCACCCGATATCCGCGAAGTGCCACCGGTGTCGGCGCCCGAAAGCTGCGCTAGCACGCGCTCGACCGGGCCGCCCGGCGCGAACTGCACGACCACGAAGGAGACGAACAGGATGCCGAGCAGCGTCGGCACCATCAGGAAAATGCGGCGGGCGATATAGGCGCTCATGAGCTACTTCGCCTGCTCGGCGTTGGCCGCGTTGGTGATCTTGGCGGGGTCGGCCCACCAGATTTCCGGCGCGCCGGTGCCCTGCGCGTATTTCGGCGGCTTTGCCGGATGCAAGAACATATCCCAATAGGCGATCGGGTGGGTCGAACGATACCATTGCGGTATCCAATAGCGGCCGGCGCGAAACACGCGATCAAGCGCTCGGCACGCATAGGTCAGATCGGCGCGGGTTTCGGCATCGATCGCCTTGTCGACCAGCGCATCGATGGCGGGATTGGCAACCCCCGCCAGATTATACGAGCCTTTGGTGGCGGCAGCCTGCGATGAAAAATACGGCCGCAGGCTATCGCCCGGCGTCGGCGACATGCTCATGCGTTGGATCGTCACGTCAAAATCAAAGGATTCCACGCGGGCGCGGTATTGCACGGCGTCGATCAGCCGGATGCCGGCCTCGATTCCGAGCTGGCCGAGGTTCTTGATGAAGGTGGCGTGATGCGGCTGAAACGACGCCTCGTCGATCAGGAATTCGATCGTGAAAACCTCGCCGTTCGGCAACAGCCGCTTGCCATCCTTGATGGGTAGCTTGGCTTCCTGCAGCAATTGCTGCGCCTTGCGCAACAGCGTCCGGTCCTGTCCCGATCCGTCCGATACCGGCGGCACGAAGGGCTCACCGAACACCTCGTCCGGCACCTGCCCGCGGAACGGCTCGAGCAGCTTCAGCTCTTCCGGCGACGGCAGCCCGGTCGCCACCATGTCCGAGTTCTGGAACGGCGAGACCGTGCGCGTATAGACGCCGTACATGACGGTCTTGTTGGTCCACTCGAAGTCGAACGCATAGTTCACCGCCTCGCGCACCCTGGGGTCCTTGAACTTGTCGCGACGGGTATTGAAGAACCAGCCCTGTCCGCCGGACGGCGTTTCATCCGGCAGCGTCTCGCGCTTGACGCGGCCGTCCTTGACCGCGGGGAAGTCGTAGCGGGTGGCCCAGATGCGCGCGGTGAACTCTTCACGGTAGAGATAGCTCTTGGCGCTAAACCCTTCGAACGCGACGTCGCGGTCGCGATAGAACTCGTAGCGCACGGTGTCGAAATTGTAGCTACCGCGGCTGACCGGAAGATCGGCCGCCCACCAATCCTTGACGCGATCGTATTCGACGTAGCGGTTGACCTCGTACCTGCCCACCTTGTACGGCCCCGAGCCGAGCGGGACATCGAGGCTCGATTCGTCGAACGGCCGCGTCGCATAATAGGCCCTGGAAAAGATCGGCAGGCTTGCGACGTAGAGCGGCACGTCACGCGCACGCTTCGGCGCGAAGGTGATTTCGACCGTCGCATCGTCGAGCGCCTCGGCCTTCACCATGTCGCGCAACTGCACCACGATCAGCGGGTGGCCCTTTTCCTTCAGCGCGGTCAGCGAGAAGGCGACGTCGCGCGCGGTCAGCTTCGAGCCGTCATGAAAGCGGGCCTCGGGCCGCATCGTGAAACGGTAGGTGAGCTTGTCCGGCGAAATCGACACGGACTTTGCCGCAAGCCCGTACATCGCATCAGGCTCGTCGCCCGCGCGCGCCATCAGCGCCATGAACGTCATGTCCATGCCCTGCGCGCCCTCGCCCTTGAGAATGTAGGCGTTGAACGAATTGAACGTCTGGTAGGATTGATTGTAGGCGCGAACCGACGGGATCAGGGAGAAGAAGCCGCCTTTCGGCGCGGCTGGATTGACGTAATCGAAATGGTGGAAGTCGGCGGGATATTTCAGGTCGCCGAACACCGACATGCCGTGCATCCCGGCGCCATTGTCGGCGGCGGCGGAGCGAAATCGTGCGGCGCTCAGCGCACCGATGCCGAGACCGAGCGCGTGCCGACGGGTGAGTAACGCCATGCGCGATCCCTTCAACTGCGCTTGCCGATCCTGGCTGCCTTCTCGGCGTCGTACCACCACAAGGCGGGAAGCCCCGACCGCCCGTATGTCGGCAACGGCTCCGCATGGCTGAAGCGATCCCACCGGGCGTAGCGCGCGAAACCGTAGGTGAATTGCGGCACAACGTAGAAGTTCCACAGCAGCACGCGGTCCAGGGCCCTGGTCGCAGCCACCAGTCCTTCGCGGTCCTTGGCAAAAATCACCTGCTGGATCAGAGCGTCGACGGCGGGATTCCTGATGCCGATCGTATTTCGCGAGCCTGGCTGGTCAGCGGCCTGGGAACCCCAGAACTCCCGCTGCTCGTTGCCGGGTGAAAGCGACTGTCCCCACTGGTCGATAATCATGTCGAAATCGAAACTGCGAACGCGGTTCTCGTATTGGGCATCGTCGACGACACGGATGGACGTGGTGACGCCGAGACGCTCCAACGATGGCTTGAAGAACAGCGCGATCCGCTCGGCGGACGGATCCTGCACCAGGATTTCGACCGTGATTGGTTTGCCCGAGGGGGCAATCGAGTTTACGTTCGCGCACCTCATAGCCGGCTTCCTTCAGCAGCTTGGCGGCCTCTCGCAGGTTGGCACGCACAGCTTCCGGATTGCCGCCGACTGGATTGGTGTAGGATGTAGTGAAGACTTCGGCCGGCACCTTGTCACGCACCGCCTCGAGAATTTGCAATTCACGCCCCTCCGGCAATCCGGACGATGCGAGTTCCGTTCCCTCGAAATAGCTGTTGATGCGCTGGTACTGGCTATAGAACAGCTGCTTGTTCATCTCCTCGAAATCGAAGGCGTAGTTGAAGGCGCGCCGCAGCCGTGCATCCTTGAACTGATCGCGGCGCAGATTGAGACGAAGGCCTGCATGCGGCCCGAATTGCTGATCTTGAACTCTTCCTTGACGACGCGCTTCTCGGCGACGGCCGGGAAATCATAGGCCGTCGCCCATTGCTTGGCCGAATTCTCGCCGATCCAGTCGGCCTGATCCGCCTTGAACGCCTCCAGCGCGACCAGATTGTCGCGGAAGAACTCGAAGCGCATTTCGTCGAAATTGTTCGTGCCTACCTGCGCCGGCACCTTGGCGCCCCAATAATCCTTCACCCGTTCAAGGGTGATGGAGCGGCCCGCAACGAATTCCTTGATGCGGTAGGGACCGGAGCCCAGCGGCGGCTCCAGTGTCGTCGCCGAGATGTCGCGCTTGCGACCCTGGCTGTCGGTGCCCTCCCAATAGTGCTTGGGCAGCACCAGCAATTCCCCGACAATGGTCGGCAACTCACGATTTCCGGGACCATCGAAGGTGAACTTGATGTCCCGTTCACCGGCTTTCTCGGCCTTGACGACGTGCCGGTAATACGAAGCGTACATCGGGCTGTACTGCTTCAAGATGTTGATCGAGAAAATCACATCGTCCGGCGTGACCGGCTTGCCATCGTTCCAGCGCGCTTCCTTGCGGAGGCGATAGGTGACCCAGGAAAAGTCGTCGGGATGAACGGCCGCTTCCGCCAACAGCCCGTACTCCGTGGCGACCTCGTCCTGCGACTTCGTCATCAGCGTTTCGTAGATCAGCGTGGCGGCGGGTGCGAGCGAGCCCTTGATGCCGGCCACCGCGATATTGAAATTGTCGAATGTGCCGATCGATATCATCCGCGCGACGCCGCCCTTGGGAGCGCTCGGATTGACGTAATCGAATTGCTTGAAGTCAGCCGGATACTTGATGTCGCCGAACAGGGAGAGCGCGTGCCGCCACGGCATTTCGCCGTTTGCGGATTGGGCGTGGGCCCCCTCGATCGCGGCGGTGGTGAGCCCAAGCGCCGGAGCCATCGCGGCTGCGGCGCTTGCTTGCAGAAGATGTCGTCGGGTAATCGCCAAATCCAGAATTCCTGTTGCTGACGCCGGGGCACTGCTTCCGAAATCCGCCGCGGCCCCACGCCTGCGAACCACGCAAACAATCACGCACGAGCTAGTGAGGACCCAATATAAGGCAAGGGTTCGACAAATTACGTTGCTTTTTCCTCATGTTAGCAGCCCGGCGGTGGCGCCGCTGCGGCGAAACGTCCCGATCCCGGTACGAGACCCCCATATGGAAACGGCCAGGCAGAAGCCTGGCCGGGTCACATGCAAGTCCATGCCGGACTGCCGAAATTTTATTTCGCCGCGGTGGGCAGCGGCACAGGCTTGTCCGACAGCGTCGCGAGGTAAGCGATCACATCGGCGCGCTCGCTGTCCTTCTGGATGCCGGCAAAGCCCATCGCGGTGCCCGGGACGAAGCCCTTCGGGTTGGCGATAAACTTGTTGAGGTCGTCGAACGACCATTCGCCGCCCTTCGACTTCATGGCGGCCGAGAAGTTGAAGCCTCCCTTGCCCTCGCCTTTTTTCTCGCCGACGGTGCCGAACAGGTTCGGGCCGACGCGGTTCGGGCCGCCCTTCTCGAAGGTGTGGCAGGCGGCACACTTCTTGGCGGCAGCCGCGCCGCGCTCGGCCGAGGCGGTCTGCAGCAACTTCTCGATCGGCTCGGACGGCGCCGCGGCTTCCTTGCCCCCGCCCCCGTGCGCCTCTTCCTTCACGGCGATTTCGAAGCCTGGCTTCTCCAGCGGCTTCGGCGTGAAGATCGCCCCCGCAGCAAAGCTCGTTACCAGGAGAATAAGGCAGGTGCCGAGGACCGCACCGAGAATTTTATTAAGTTCGAAGGAGTCCATTTCGGATCAGGCCCCAGACCTTGAATGTCGACTTTAGGCCGGCAAAACGGCCGCGGGATAGCCTCAGGAATCAGGCATTCACGCTGCACCCCCGAGCAGGGGTTGAGATATCGGTTTGCCCGCGCTCTGGCAACCCGTATAAACGCGCCGACTTTCGTCCCATCCCCACCCTTTCCGCCCGCTTGGGGCGAGCCCAAATCCGATGACCGAAACCCGCACTTTGGTGCTGATTCCTGCCCGCATGGCGGCCACGCGGCTGCCCGGCAAGCCGCTGCTCGACATCGCCGGCCTGCCGATGATCGTGCACGTGCTGCGGCGGGCGGAAGCGGCCAAAATCGGCCGGGTCGCGGTCGCAACCGACACGCCGGAGATCGCGGCCGCGGTGAAGGCCCATGGCGGCGAGGTGGTGATGACCCGGCCCGAACACCCCTCCGGCTCCGACCGGATATATGAGGCGCTGAAGACCCTCGATCCCGGCGGCGGATGCGAGTTCGTCGTCAATCTGCAGGGCGATTTTCCGACTATCTCGCCGGACAATATCCGCGACGTGCTGCCGCCGCTCGCCGACCCCGCCGTGGATATCGCGACGCTGGCGGCCGAAATCCACACCGAGGAAGAGAGCGCCAATCCGAACGTAGTAAAGGCGGTCGGCTCGCCGATCGGCGCGCGGCGGTTGCGCGCGCTTTACTTTACGCGCGCCTCGGCGCCCTCGGGCGACGGGCCGCGCTACCACCATATCGGCCTCTATGCTTATCGCCGCGCGGCGCTGGAGCGCTTCGTGGCGTTGCCGCCGTCGCCGCTGGAAAAGCAGGAAAAGCTTGAGCAATTGCGGGCACTGGAAGCCGGCATGCGGATCGACGTCACCATCGTCGACACGGTGCCGCGTGGCGTAGACACCCCGGCCGACCTCGAAACAGCCCGCCAAATACTGGCCAAAACTTGAGCGGCTGCTAAAAGGCGCGCATGACAAAAAAGCTGAAAATCGCGTTCCAGGGCGAGCCCGGCGCCAACTCCCATATCGCCATCGTCGAGGCCTATCCGGACGCCGAGCCGCTGCCTTGCGCGACCTTCGAGGATGCGCTCGGCGCGATCTCCTCGGGGGAAGCCGATCTCGGCATGATCCCGATCGAGAACTCGGTCGCCGGCCGCGTCGCCGACATCCATCATCTCCTGCCCGCATCCGGCCTGTTCATCGTCGGCGAATGGTTTTTGCCGATCCGTCACCAGCTGATGGCTGTGCGCGGGGTAAAGCTCACCGACATCAAGAGCGTGGAGAGCCACGTGCACGCGCTCGGCCAGTGCCGGCGCATCATCAGAAAGCTCGGCATCAAGCCGATCGTCGCGGCCGATACAGCGGGCAGCGCGCGCGACATCGCCGAGCGCGGCGACAAGCGCGTGGCCGCGATCGCCTCGCGGCTTGCAGCCGAGATTTACGGCCTCGACATCCTGGCCGAGGACGTCGAGGACGAAACCCATAACACCACGCGCTTCGTGGTGCTGGCGCGCGAAGCGAACTGGGCCAAACAGGACTCGGGCCCGCTGGTCACGACGTTTGTCTTCCGCGTGCGCAACCTGCCCGCCGCGCTCTACAAGGCGATGGGCGGTTTTGCCACCAACGGCGTCAACATGACCAAGCTCGAAAGCTACATGGTCGACGGCAACTTCTTCGCCACTCAGTTTTACGCCGACGTCGACGGCCACCCCGATGACCGCGGCCTCGCCTTTGCGCTGGAGGAGCTGAAATTCTTCTCCCGCGAATTCCGCATCGTCGGCGTCTATCCCGGCCATCCCTTCCGCGCGACGTTCAGCGAGAAGCAGGATTAGCTCATCCGCGCTGTTACGCCGCCTGCTTCGCAAGCCCGAACGCGTCGGCCAGCAAACTGTACGATTTCTTGCGTGCGTCGTGATCGTACACCGCGGTGATGATCATCAGTTCGTCCGGCTGGCTCGCTGTGATCATCGGCTGCAGCTTTGCCATCAGGGTGGCCGGGCTGCCGACGAACAGGCGCGAGCGGTTGCGCGCGATCGAGGCGCGTTCGGCATCCGTGTAGGGATAGGCCAGCGCCTCTTCGACGCTAGGCAGCGGCAGGTACTCGCCGCGGTCGCGGCGCAGGCGATTGAGATCCATCGAGGTCGCGAGCCTTTCGGCCTCGGCGTCGGTCTCGGCCGCGATCGCGGCCACCGCCAAAATGCCGTGCGGCGTGGTGCGCCAGCCGGATGGCTTGAAATGGGCGCGGTAGTTGGTCATCGCCGCGACCGCGTCGTAGGAGGCAAAATGGTGCGCGAACGCGAAGCCCATGCCGACCTGCGCGGCGAGTTCTGAGCTGTAATCCGAGGAGCCGAGCAGCCAGATCGGCGGCAGCGGCGAATCGTCCGGCATCGCCACCACATTATTGTAGGGATGGCCGGCCGGGAAATCGCGGGTCTCCCACAAGGTCAGTTCATGCAGCCGTTCGAGGAAATCGTCGCCCTCGCGGCGATCCAGCCGGCTGCGCAGCGCGTGCGCCGTGGCGCCGTCGGTGCCGGGCGCGCGGCCGAGGCCGAGGTCGATGCGGCCGGGAAACAGCGCTTCCAGCATCTTGAAGCGCTCGGCGACGACCAGCGGCGCATGGTTGGGCAGCATCACGCCGCCGGAGCCGACGCGGATGTTTTTCGTCACCGCGGCGATCTGCCCAATCATCAGATCGGGAGCGGGACTTGCGACCGATGCCAGGTTGTGGTGCTCGGCGAGCCAGTACCTGACATAGCCGAGCCCATCGACATGGCGCGCCAAATCGATGCTGTTGCGCAGCGCGGCGGCTGGTTTGGTGCCGGTGGTGACGACGGAGAGGTCGAGGACAGAAAGCGGGATCATGGCGCTAAGCTAGTGCGGCGGACCCGCGCCACAAAGACCCTTGCCATGCAGATCAGGCCCGCGAACGAGGGGTCCGGCGCTCGCCAAGCCAGCCCTACAAAGTGGGCCAGAAACAGTTAACTCCTAGTTTCGGCATTCTGCCCACCGCCGTGAACGACCGCATTCTGGAAGCTAATCTGACATATTAGCTAATATACTGCGTAATTTCCGCGTATCGTCATATCTGACCTTCTGCCCACTCACCAAATTCCTCTGCATAAAATCCAGAATTTGAGAATGAATTGGGCTATTTCCCATCTTCGATGGGCTGTTTGAATTGCCTCCTTTGGCCTATTTTGCGTCCGGCCAGTTAGGCCCGACGATCGCCCCTGTGGAGCCAGTGAGTGCCATGACCGAGGTTACCTCCCCGCCGCTGAAAGCGCCCGCGATCTCATTCGAGTTCTTTCCGCCCAAGACCGCGGAGATGGAGCGCACTCTGTTTGAAACCATTACCCGGCTCGCGCCGCTTTCGCCCAACTTCGTCTCGGTGACCTATGGCGCCGGCGGGTCGACCCGTGAGCGCACCCATGCAACCATCGCCCGCATTCTCAAGGAGACCAGCCTGACGCCGGCCGCGCATTTGACCTGCGTGGGCGCCCCGCGCGGCGAGATCGACGACGTCGTCGCGCAATATCACGACGTCGGCGTTCGCCATATCGTCGCCCTGCGCGGCGATCCATCGACCGGGATCGGCACGGCCTATCGCGCGCATCCCGACGGCTATCAAAGCTCCTCCGAGCTCGTCGCCGGCATCAAGAAGCGTTATCCCGGTATTGAAGTCTCGGTCTCCGCCTATCCGGAGAAGCATCCCGAGAGCGCCGATTTCGATGCCGATATCGACACGCTCAAGGCCAAGGTCGATGCCGGCGCTGCGCGTGCCATCACCCAGGTCTTCTTCGATAACGACCTCTACTTCCGTTACCTCGATCGCGTGCGCGCCCGCGGCATCGATATTCCGATCGTGCCCGGCATCATGCCGATGCACAACTTCAAGCAGGCGCGCAGCTTCGTGACCCGTGCCGGCACCACCGTGCCGTCGTGGCTGGCGGACAAATTCGAGGGCCTCGACGACGACCCCGATACCCGGAAGCTGGTGGCGGCGACGGTCGCCGCCGGCCAGGTGCAAAAGCTCGCCAAGCACGGCGTCGATACCTTCCACTTCTACACCATGAACCGCGCGGACCTGGTGTTCGCCATCAGCCATTTGCTGGGCATACGTCCGCACGGCGCACAGAAAGCTGCCTGAACCGATGACCATACCTGTTTCTCCCAAGCGAACCGCCCTGCTCGCCGCCGCCCGTGAACGCATTCTGGTGCTCGACGGCGCCATGGGCACCATGATCCAGGGCCTGCAATTCGACGAGGCCGCCTTCCGCGGCGAACGTTTTGCGGATTTTCACCGCGACGTCCGTGGCAACAACGACCTGTTGATCCTGACCCAGCCCAGGGCGATCGAAGACATCCACGCCGCTTACCTGCGCGCCGGCGCCGATATCGTCGCGACCAACACGTTTTCCTCGACCTCGATCGCGCAAGCCGATTACGAGATGTCTGACCTCGCCTATGAGCTCAATCGCGAGGGCGCCAAACTGGCGCGCGCCGCCGCCGAGCGGGTGAGCGCCGAGGACGGCAAGGAGCGCTTTGTCGCCGGCGCGCTCGGCCCGACCAACCGTACCGCCTCGATCTCGCCCGACGTTTCCAATCCCGGCTACCGCGCCGTCACCTTCGACGATTTGCGCAAGGCCTATGGCGAGCAGATCAATGGCCTGCTCGACGGCGGCGCCGATCTGCTGCTGGTCGAAACCATTTTCGATACCCTGAACGCCAAGGCGGCGCTCTACGCGATCTCGGAAATCTGCGAGGCGCGCGGCATCGACGTGCCCGTGATGATCTCGGGCACCATCACCGACAAGTCCGGCCGGCTGTTGTCCGGCCAATTGCCGGAGGCATTCTGGAATTCGGTGCGGCATGCGAGGCCCGCCACCATCGGCTTCAACTGCGCGCTCGGCGCCGAAGATCTGCGTGCGCACATTGCCGATATCGGCCGCGTCGCCGACACGCTGGTTTGCGCCTATCCAAACGCCGGCCTGCCCAACGAATTCGGCCAGTACGACGAAACGCCGGAATACATGGCGCGGCTGGTCGGCGAATTCGCCCGCGACGGCCTCGTCAATATCGTCGGCGGCTGCTGCGGCACCACGCCGGACCACATCTCGGCGATTGCCGCCGCCGTCGCGCCGCACAAGCCGCGCGTCGTCCCCGCGATCGAGCCGCGCCTGCGGCTTTCCGGCCTCGAGCCGTTCGAGCTGACGCCCGCGATCCCCTTCGTCAACGTCGGCGAGCGCACCAACGTCACGGGCTCGGCGCGATTCCGCAAGCTGATCACCGCCGGCGACTACACCGCGGCGCTCCAGGTAGCGCGCGACCAGGTCGAGAACGGCGCCCAGATCATCGACGTCAACATGGACGAGGGCCTGCTTGATTCCGAAGCCGCGATGGTGACGTTCCTCAACCTCGTCGCCGCCGAGCCTGATATCGCCCGCGTTCCCGTGATGGTCGATTCCTCCAAATTCGCTGTCATCGAAGCCGGACTGAAATGCGTTCAGGGCAAGCCGGTGGTGAATTCGATCTCGATGAAGGAGGGCGTGGAAAAATTCATCCACGAGGCGACCATTGCCCGGCGTCACGGCGCGGCCGTGGTGGTGATGGCGTTCGACGAGACCGGACAGGCCGATACGTTCGCGCGCAAGACCGATATCTGCAAGCGGGCCTACGACATCCTGGTCGACCAGATCGATTTCCCGCCGGAAGACATCATCTTCGATCCCAACATCTTTGCGATCGCCACCGGTCTCGAGGAGCACAACAATTACGGCGTCGATTTCATCGAGGCGACGCGCTGGATCCGTCAGAACCTGCCGGGCGCGCATATTTCCGGCGGCGTGTCGAATCTTTCGTTCTCGTTCCGCGGCAACGAGCCGGTGCGCGAGGCCATGCATTCGGTGTTCCTCTATCACGCGATTCATGCCGGCATGGACATGGGCATCGTCAATGCCGGGCAGATGATCGTCTATGACGACATCGATCCCGAACTGCGCGAGGTGTGCGAGGACGTCATCCTCAACCGCGACCCCGGCGCCTCGGAACGGCTGCTGGCACTGGCCGAGAAATTCCGCGGCAAGGAGAAGCAGACCAGGGAACAGGACCTCGCCTGGCGCGAATGGCCGGTCGAGAAGCGCCTTTCCCACGCGCTGGTGCACGGCATTACCGAATTCATCGAGCAAGATACCGAGGCCGCGCGCCTGACGGTCGAGCGTCCGCTCAACGTGATCGAGGGACCCTTGATGGCCGGCATGAACGTGGTCGGCGACCTCTTCGGCGACGGCAAGATGTTCTTGCCGCAGGTGGTGAAATCCGCGCGCGTGATGAAGCAGGCGGTCGCCTATCTGATGCCGTTCATGGAAGAGGAGAAGGCGCGCAATCTCGCCAACGGCATCACCGGCGACGGCCGCAACGCCGCCGGCAAGATCGTAATGGCGACGGTGAAGGGCGACGTCCACGACATCGGCAAGAACATCGTCGGCATCGTGCTGCAATGTAACAACTTTGAAGTCATCGATCTCGGCGTGATGGTGCCGGCGGCAAAAATCATCGAGACCGCGAAGGCCGAAGGCGCCGACATCATCGGCCTCTCCGGCCTGATCACGCCCTCGCTCGACGAGATGAGCTTTCTGGCCGGCGAAATGCAACGGCAGGGGCTGAACCTGCCGCTGTTGATCGGCGGCGCGACCACCAGCCGCGTGCATACCGCGGTCAAGATCGACCCGAACTATCCGGGCGGACCTGTCGTGCATGTCAACGACGCCAGCCGCGCCGTCGGCGTGGCCTCGTCGCTGCTCTCGGCCGAGAAGCGCGAAGCCTACGCCGCCGGCGTGCGCGCCGAATACGTGAAAATCTCGGCGGCGCACTTCAAGGCGCAGCAGGACAAGAAGCGGCTGAAGCTTTCGGCCGCGCGTGCCAATGCGGTGAAGATCGACTTCGCCAAGGCGCCGCCGAAGAAGCCGGCGTTCCTGGGTGCCAGGAGCTTTGACGCCTACGACCTTGCCGAGCTTGCCCAATACATCGACTGGACGCCGTTCTTCCAGACCTGGGAATTGACCGGGCGTTTTCCTGCGATTCTCGACGACCCCAAGATCGGCGAAGTCGCGCGTTCGCTCTATGACGACGCGCGCAAGATGCTCGACCGCATCATCAAGGAGAAATGGTTCACGGCGCGCGCCACCATCGGCTTCTGGCCGGCCAATGCCGATGGCGACGACATCGCGGTTTATGCCGACGATACGCGAAACCAGGAGATCGCGACCTTCCACACCCTGCGCCAGCAACTGGAGAAGCGCGAGGGCCGCTTCAACGCCGCGCTGTCGGACTTCATCGCGCCTGTCACGTCGGGCGTGCCGGATTATATCGGCGCCTTCGTGGTCACCGCAGGGATCGGCGAGGATGCGGTCGCCGACCGCTTCAGGAACGCCAATGACGACTATTCCTCGATCCTGTGCAAGGCATTGGCCGATCGCCTCGCCGAAGCCTTTGCCGAGCGCATGCACCAGCGCGTGCGCAAGGAATTCTGGGGTTATGCGCCGGATGAGGCGCTTTCGGCCGAAGATCTGATCCTGGAAAGGTACGACGGCATCCGTCCGGCGCCGGGCTATCCGGCCCAGCCCGATCATACCGAGAAGGGGACGCTGTTCCGGCTGCTGGATGCCGAAAATGCCTCGGGCGTGAAGCTCACGGAAAGCTTTGCGATGTGGCCCGGCTCGTCGGTCTCGGGGCTGTATTTCAGCAACGCCGAAAGCTTCTATTTCGGCGTCGGCAAGATCGAGCGCGACCAGGTCGAGGATTATGCCGCGCGCAAGGGCATGACGCTGGCCGAAATGGAGCGCTGGCTCGCGCCGGTGCTCAATTACATTCCCTCGCAGGACAAGCCGGCGCAGGAGAAAACGCCTCCGCCGGCGCCGGCCGCGGCCGTCCCCGCCAACGACGTCGCCTCGCATCCGCCGGGCTGCACCTGCGCCGTGCATCTGGCCTGGCGCAAGAAGGCCGTGGGGGCGGGGTAAGCTCTCGCCGCGAACACCATTGTCATCACCGGGCTTGACCCGGTGATCCATCTTCAAGAGAATCCTTTCGAAGGTGATGGGTGCCCGGATCAAGTCCGGGCATGACAGCGTGTGCGGGGTCCCATGAAACTCTTCTCGTTCTGGCGATCGCTGGCCAGCTTTCGCGTCCGCATCGCGCTCAATCTGAAGAACCTGCCGGCCGAAATCGTCTTCGTCGACCTCGATGCCGACGCGCATCGCGCCGATGCCTATCGCAAGATCAATCCGCAGATGGCGCTGCCGGCGCTGGTCGAGGACGACGGCACGGTGCTGTTCCAGTCGCTCGCCATCCTCGAATATCTCGACGAGACCCATCCCAACCCGCCGCTGTTGCCGGCCGATCCGCGCGGCCGCGCCCGGGTGCGCGCGCTGGCGATGATGGTCGCCTGCGAGGGCCACCCGCTGCTGGTGCCGCGGGTGCGCCGCTATCTCGATCGCGAGCTGAACCTGCGCGACACCCAGCAGGACGCGTGGCGCCGGCACTGGACCGTCGAGACGCTGGCCGCGCTGGAAGGCCACCTCGCCGGCCACAAGCACACGGGCCGCTTCTGCCACGGCGATGCGCCGACGATCGCCGACATCTGCCTGGTCGGCCACGTCTCGGTGGCGGTCACGCAACAGATCAACCTCGCGCCCTGGCCCACCGTGAAACGCATCTTCGAGACCGCTATGGCGCTGCCGGAATTTGCAAAGGCCCATCCGCTGGCGCAGCCCGATACGCCTGAAGCGATGCGGGCAAAGGCGTAGCAGGGCGCGAACAGCAGCTATTGCCCAACTCACGATGTCGTCCCAGCGAATGCCGGGCCCATAACCACCAGCGTTCGTTGCAAGTAGGATCGAAGCCCCGGCGTTACGCAACAATTTCCATTTGTGGTTTTGGGTCCCGGGTCAAGCCCGGGACGACGTTGGGGTTGGCTTCTGATTCAATTTTCAAACAGCGGAGGAGATGTGACTTCGCGATCTCGCGACGGGAATCGTCCGAGGTTTTTAAAACCTTCGTCCCTCCCTTTGAGAAGAGGGCGCAGGGAAGACCGGGTGCGCGCTGCACCCGCGGTCTCGTGTGCAAGATGCACATAGGAAAACGCACACGAGCATACAGGTTCAGCGGAGGCAATCCGGCCTTCCCTGCGCAATGGTTTACGGCTTACTTCGTGCTCTCCCCGGTGATCGGGCTTGTTTGCCACCGTCGCTTCGCGAATGGATGACGGGTCACGCCCGGTCGGGCGCAAAACGTCTTTCGCAAAGCTTGACGCCAGCGTCGGGCGTCAGGACCACACGACTTCGCCGTCCGCGTCAGCGCCGTTCGTCTGCGCGCCGGTCGATCGCTCACGGCAAGCCGCCCTGCGATTCCATCGGCGCGCCAACGCTGCCACGTCCACCGCATCCCGCCCCACGTTGGTGACGTTGCGCAACGCCCCTCTTGCCGGGCGGGACGGGGCGAGCTGGTAGCGCTGATTTGCCCGACAGGTTAAGCGAAATATTTTTGCGGAGAGGGCTGGACAGGATTTTGTCGCGAAGACTGATTTGCCCGACGGGTCAATTTGCGCGCGTACTATCTCCAGATCGTCATTGCGAGCCAACGGGTCGCGCGAATGCGCGCCCGATGACCGGCTCCGCGAAGCAATCCATAGCGCCTCGCGTACGCAGAGAGATGGATTGCTTCGTCGCTTCGCTCCTCGCAATGACGAGAACCTCAAACTCCTGATTTCCGGGCCCACGCCAATTGGCGCGTCCCGGTATGACGGTGGAAGGAGAAGCCTCTTGACCCCTTCGGCGGCGAGAGGGGCTGGACGATCTCCTGGAACGGCGGCAGCGCCTCGCAACGCGCGGCATGTGCCTTCAGCGCCGGATAGCGCGCATTGAACAGGTTTGGATGCGCTTCGCCGCTGAAGCGCAGCACGCAGGCCACCGCGATGTCAGCGTGGCCGATGCGCTCGTCGAACCAGTACGGCGTGGCGACCGCCGCGCGCTCCTTCTCCAGCACCGCGAGCACGCCGCCGATCTGCGCCTCGCAGCGCTCGATCGACGGGCGCATCGAGCAAGTCGGCCAATCGCTGCATGGTCCAGTCCGACGCCGTCATGCCACCGTCGACGCAGAGAACGATGGTGGCGGCGGAGGCGTCGGGCCAGTCGGCGCGCGTCGCGGCCCATAAATCAAAAGTCTGGTAGCAGACGCTTTGGAGCGCGGCATGGGCGTGCTCGGCCCTGCGACCTGCGACGCAGACCGCGAGGTTCTCGACGTTCTCAGCGAAGTAGCTACCCCGTGACCAGCCGTTGCCGGTCCCCAAGTCTGTGCGGGCGGATTAGTCGAAACCCAGCTTTCTGTTTTCGAGTCAGGAATCAAAAATCATCCACCCGTCGCGAGGCGTGACGGAAAAATCACAGCAAGCGGCCAAAAGCACCGGCCTCATCGGCTCATCATTGCTGCCGCAAATCCACCAGCTAGTGTTGACACACGCTCGCGTGAGTCCTGGGACAGGAGATCAGCTCCATGAGAACGGCACGAACCCTTGTTTTGTGCTCCGCAGCAAGTCTGGTCGCTGTCAGCGGCGTGAAAGCGGCCGATCTTCCGGTCAAGGCCAAGGCGGTCGAATATGTCAAGATCTGCACCCCCTATGGCGTAGGCTTCTTCTTCATTCCCGGCACCGATACCTGCATCAAGCTTGGCGGTTACCTGCGAGTCGACAGCACGTTCAACGGCAGCACGCATGGTCAGCCGGCCTGGAGCGGAGATATCGGCCAGCACAACCGCTATCAGGATTATTGGGCCTCCCGTTCGCGCATGGTGCTGACGGTCGATACCCGAACCGCCACCGATTACGGCGCGGTCCGCACCTTCGCTCAGGCCAACTTCCAGTTCACCACCTTGGGCGGAAGCACATTCAACCCAGCGTCGATTAACTCAACGGCGCCGGTCGGCGGCACGCAGCTACTCGATACCCCCGGCGGTGGCTACGTTGCGGTCGAATATCTTTTCGTCCAGTTCGCCGGCTTCACCTTCGGGCACTCCGCCTCGGCCTATGCGTCACCCTGGCAGGGTTTCCTAGGCAATATCACGTCTTACTTGATGGGTGGTCAAAATACGGACTCCGGCACGAACAACATCCAATACACCGCGGATTTCGGCAGCGGCGTGACCGGCACCATTGGTCTGGATGATCCAACGGTGTGGAATCGCACATCGGTCTATAATCTGGGTTACACGCTAAGTACGACCGGCACCGGCGGCAACGCCTACGCAGGAACGCATGCTCCCGACGTCGTCGGCAACATTCGTGTCAACCAGGCGTGGGGCTTGTTCCAGATTTCAGCAGCGGCGCATGAGGTCAGCGGCTCCTACGACTTTCTCAACGCTATAGGAGCTCCGGCCGGAGCAACCGGTCTCGCCGGTGCATCTCCGACCGCTTTGTCGGAAATCGGCGGACACCCCGATACCAAATGGGGTGGCTCGGTCATGGCGGCCTTGCAACTCAAGAACCTCCCGACCGGAGCAGGCGACGATATCAAGATGGATGTGTCCTATGCACTGGGCGACACTAAAAACGTGATCTCTACCGCCGCGACCTCGCCAAGTTTCGCGATGTTCGGCGGCACGGACCGTGCCGGTGCTTACCAGAGCATCGGCTTCGGTGCGACGACGGACGCCGTCTGGCTTCCGAATCAAGCTACGACCGGCCGGTTTGCCGGCGGCGACGGCGAGTTGAAGCTGACGGAATCCTACGGCCTCCGTGGCGCATTTAATCACAACTGGAATCCCTATTGGTCATCGAGCCTGTACGGCAGCTATTCGGCCGTCCGCTACAAAGGCAGCGTCGGCGACCTGACCTCGGCCAAGGGCGCGTACTGCCAGGCTTACATCGGCAGCACGGGTGGCCTTGCCACCAAGTCTGCGGACTTCAGCTGCAACCCGGACTTCAATGTTTCGCAGCTCGGCGTGGTCACCCGCTGGACCCCCGTCAAGAACTTGACCTTCTCGGCTGAAGTTCAGTGGTTCCACCTCGACCAGAAGTTCACGGGCGCTTCGACCCTTAGCCCCGCAGCGCCGAAGCCATCGGCCGTGTATGAATACAAGGATCAGGATACGATTTCGCTGCAGGTGCGCGCCCAGCGCAACTTCTAGAGCATGATCGGTTCTGATTGGATGAGAACCGAAGCTCTAGATTCTTGTTTTGACGCGTTTTCCTCACGCGAACCGGTATCCACTTCGCTCGAAAACGCTATAGCCGTCGAGCGCAACGCGAACGCGCGCTGTCCTGAAGCAGCGTGCAGGGGCGCTGAAAGGGAGGCGTCCTGCACTCCCGACCGAGCTACTCGATGATCGGCACGTGCCGCGCAACACCGGCGGCGATCTTGCCGGCAGGAACATCGGAGTAGCCGCCGGGCACGATCATCCGGCGCTACTCCCCCTCGTCGCTCGCCAACGTCCCCTTCACCGCCCTCGCCCAGCCCGTCAGCTTCCGCTCCCGCGTCGCCGCGCTCATCACGGGCTTGAAGCGACGTTCCAATCGCCAGTTGTCGGCAAATTTCTCCGGTTCGGGATAAACACCGGCGTTCAACCCCGCGAGATAGGCCGCTCCGAGTGCCGTGGTCTCCTGGATCATCGGGCGATCGACCGGAGCGTCGAGCAAGTCGGCCAGTCGCTGCATGGTCCAGTCCGACGCGGTCATGCCGCCGTCGACGCGGAGCACGATGGTGGCGGCGGAGGCATCGGGCCAATCGGCGCGCATCGCGGCCCAGAGATCAAAAGTCTGGTAGCAGACGCTTTCCAGCGCGGCGTGGGCGAGCTCGGCGGGGCCGGTGTTGCGGGTCAGGCCGAACAGCGCGCCGCGCACGCGCGGATTCCAGTAGGGCGCACCCATGCCGACGAAGGCCGGCACCAGATAGACGCTCTGCATCGAATCGGATTTGTCGGCGAGCGGACCGGTCTCGCTGGCCTGCTTGATGATCCCGAGCCCGTCGCGCAGCCACTGCACCGCGCTTCCGGCGACGAAGATCGAGCCTTCCAGCGCGTAGGTGCGCTTGCCGTTCAATTGATAGGCAATCGTGGTCAGGAGCATGTTCTTCGAGGCGACCGGCGTGGTGCCGGTGTTGAGCAGCGCAAAGCAGCCGGTGCCATAGGTCGATTTGATCATGCCGGGCTCGAAGCAGGCCTGGCCGATGGTGGCAGCCTGCTGGTCGCCGGCGATGCCTGCGATCACGATGCTGCCGCCGAACAGTTCGGGCACGCTGTTGCCGAAATCGGCGGAAGAGTCCTTCACCTCCGGAAGCATCGAGCGCGGCACGCGCAGGATCTTCAACAGCTCATCGTCCCATTCGCCGGTGTGGATGTTGAACAGCAGCGTGCGCGAGGCGTTGGTGGCGTCCGTGGTGTGCACCTTGCCGCCGGTGAGCCGCCACAGCAGATAGCAATCGACGGTGCCGAACATCAGTTCGCCCCGCTCCGCACGCTCGCGCGCGCCGGGAACGTTATCGAGGATCCAGGCGACCTTTGTCCCTGAGAAATACGGATCGATGATCAGGCCGGTCTTGGCTGATATCGCGGGCTCATGGCCGTCGGCCTTCAGCCTTGCGCAGATGTCGGCGGTGCGGCGGTCCTGCCAGACGATGGCGCGATGCACGGCTTGCCCCGTGGCGCGGTCCCACACCACGGTGGTCTCGCGCTGGTTGGTGATGCCGATCGCGGCGATGTCCTTTGCGGCGAGGCCGGCCTTCTTAAGCGCCTCGCGGCAAACGGCGATGGTGGAGGTCCAGATATCCTCCGGCTCATGCTCGACCCAGCCCGAGGCCGGAAAATGCTGCGGGAATTCCTGCTGCGCGGAGGCTGCGATGGAGATGTCGTCGCGAAACACGATGGCGCGCGAGGACGTGGTGCCCTGGTCGATGGCCAGCACAAAGGACATGACGGTTTTCCCTGGCGTTGCTTCCCGAAGGTGATGTTTTGCGGTGGCCCAAGGGAGCGGATTGGGAGGCGGAGGTCAATATCTCAACGTCGTCCCAAATCTCTCAACGTCGTCCCGGGCTTGACCCGGGACCCATACGCCGCGGCCTCGCTATTTTGCGCTGAGGGTAATTGCTCCACCAACTAACGTCGGTGGCTAGGGGTCCCGGGTCCTGATGCGCAATTGCGCATAAAGCCCGGGACGACAGGTGTATAGATCGTGGCGTAAAACCTACACCGACGCCGTGGTGACGCCGCCGTCGACCACGATGGTCTGGCCGGTCATGAAGGTCGAGGCGTCGGAGGCGAGATAGGCGACGGCGCCGGCGATCTCGTCGGGTTCGCCGATCCGGCGCAGCGGCGTGGTGGCGCAGCGGCGCTTCAGGCGCTCCTCGTCTTCCCAGAGCGCGCGGGCGAAATCGGTCTTGACGAGGCCCGGCGCCACGCAATTGACGCGCACGCCCTTCGGGCCCCATTCGCCGGCGAGGCTGCGGCACAGCGAGAAATCCGCCGCCTTGGAAATTCCGTAGGCGCCGATCACGGTCGAGCCGCGCAATCCTCCGATCGAGGAGACGATCACGACCGAGCCGTTGCCGCGCTCGGCCATCTGCGGGATCGCGTGCGAGCACAGCCAGATGTTGCTCTTGACGTTAGAGCCCATGATCTTGTCGAAGGCCTCGTCCTTGATGTCGAGCAGCGGGCCGTAATAGGGATTTACCGCGGCGTTGCAGACGAGGATGTCGACCTTGCCATAGTGCTTCGTCGCGCCCGAGATCAGCGCCTCGACTTCCTCGCGGCGGGAGATGTTGCAGGGAATGACGTGGGCGTCGCCGCCCGCTTTCCTGATGCCGTCGGCGACTTCCTCGCAGGCGTCCGCCTTGCGGCTGGAGATCACCACCCTGGCGCCAAGCTTTGCCAAAAGCTCGGCCGAGGAACGGCCGATGCCGCGGCTCGATCCGGTGATGACGGCGACTTTTCCAGTGAGATCGAACGGGGTGTTTTTCATTGTTGGTTGCTCCCTGATTTCTTACTCCGTCATTGCGAGGAGCGAAGCGACGAAGCAATCCATATTCGACCTTGCGGGCGCTATGGATTGCTTCGCTTCGCTCGCAATGACGACGTGGCTAAACCAGCCCGCCGCCTTCGGTGACGCGACGCAGATGGTAGTCGGTGTCCCCGAGCGTGTTCTCGATCATGGTCAGCCGCTTGAAGTAGTGGCCGATCTTGGCCTCCTGCGTCATGCCGATGCCGCCGTGGAGCTGGATCGACTGCTGGCCGATGAACTTTCCGGACTTGCCGATCTGCACCTTGGCGGCGGCCACCGCGGTGGCGCGCTCCTTGGCATTGTCGAAATCGGCCGCCATGGTCGCGAACATCGACATCGAGCGCGCCTGCTCCAGCGCCACGAACATGTCGGCGGCGCGGTGCTGCAGGGTCTGGAAGCTGCCGATCGGCACGCCGAACTGCTTTCGCGTCTTGAGATATTCGACCGTGGTCTTCAGCGACTCGTCCATCAAGCCGACCGCTTCCGCGCACATCGCGGTGCGGGCCTCGTCGACCACGCGCTCGATCAGCGGCAGGCCGTTCTCGGGATCGCCGATCGCAGCATCGGCGCCGACCTCGACGCCGGTGAAGGTGATATCGGCGGCATGCAGGCCGTCCTGGGTCGGATAGCCCTTCCGGGTGACGCCCTTGGCGTTGGCGGGCACCAGGAACGCGCCAATGCCGGCGGTGTCGCGCTGGCCGCCCTTGGTCCGCGCGGTCACGATCAGGGTGTCGGCGTTCTCGCCGTTGACCACGACGAATTTTTCGCCGTCGATCACCCAGCCCGATCCCTTCTTCTTGGCCGTGGTCGCGACGTCATCGAGATCGTAGCGCGAGTTCTTCTCGAGCTGCGCGAAGGCAAAGGTCTTGCTGCCGTCGATGATGCCGGGAATGTGCGCGGCCTTCTGTTCGGCCGAGCCGCCGTGGCGCAGGAAGCCGCCGCCGACCACCACCGTCGCCAGATAGGGCTCGAGCACCAGCGCCTTGCCGAGCGCTTCCATCACGATCATGGTTTCGACCGCGCCGGCGCCGAAGCCGCCGTCGTTCTCCGCGAAGGGCAGACCGAGCAGGCCCTGCTCGGCGAGCTTGCCCCAGATGACCTTGCTCCAGCCACCCTTTTCCTTTGCATACTTCTTGCGTGCATCGAAGTCGTAGGCGTCGTTCAGGAGGCCATCGACGCTTTCCTTGAGAAGCCGCTGCTCCTCGGACAAATCAAAATCCATGTTCTTGGTTTCCCTTGACTAGTAAATGTGCACGACGCCGGGGTCTCTTCACCTCACCCCGCTTGCGGGGAGAGGTCGGATTTGCGCGCAGCGAAAATCCGGGTGAGGGGGACTCTCCGCGAGTCCCGATGCGGAGGCAGCCCCTCACCCCAACCCTCTCCCCGCAAGCGCGGGGCGAGGGAGAAGAGGTTACAGCCCCAGCACCGCCTTGGTGATGATGTTGCGCTGGATCTCGTTGGAGCCGCCGTAGATCGAGACCTTGCGGTTGTTGAAGTAGCTCGGCGCGATCTGCGCGGTCCAGTCCATCGTCTCGTTGGAGCCCTCGTCGCCATGCACGTCGTAAGGCGCGGCGAACGGGCCGATCACTTCCATCAGGAGCTCGGTGGTGGTCTGCTGGATTTCCGAACCCTTGATCTTCAGCACCGAGGACGCCGGGTTGGGCTTGCCCTTGCCGTGCTTGCCCTCGTCGGCGACCACGCGCAGCTGCGTCAGCTCCAGCGCCTTCAATTCGATCTCGCAGGCCGCAAGCTTTTCGCGGAACGCCTGGTCCTGGATGATCGGCTTGCCGCCGGACTCGACCTTCGACGCCAGTTCCTTGATGCGGCGCAGCCGCTCCTTGGAGACGCCGACGCGGGCGATGCCGGTGCGCTCATTGCCGAGCAGGAACTTTGCGTAATCCCAGCCCTTGTTCTCCTCGCCGATCAGGTTCTCGACGGGCACCTCGACGTCGTCGAAGAACACTTCGTTGACCTCGCGGCCGCCGTCGATGGTCTCGATCGGACGCACCGTGACGCCCTTCGACTTCATGCTGAACACGATGAAGGAAATGCCCATCTGCTTCTTCGCATTGGTGTCGGTGCGGCAGAGGCAGAAGATCATGTCGGCGTGCTGGGCCAGCGTGGTCCAGGTCTTCTGGCCGTTGATGATGTATTTGTCGCCCTTGCGCTCGGCTTTCGTCTTGAGCGAGGCGAGGTCGGAGCCCGAGCCCGGCTCCGAAAAGCCCTGGCACCACCAGTCGTCGACATTGGCGATGCGCGGAAGATACTGCTTCTTCTGCTTCTCGTTGCCGAAGGTGTAGATGACCGGGCCGACCATGCTGACGCCGAAGGCGAGCGGCGCCGGCGCCGGGTGCATCTGCAGCTCCTCGTTGAAGATATAGTGCTGCACCGAGCTCCAGCCGGTGCCGCCATATTCCTTCGGCCAATGCGAGACGCCCCAGCCCTTCTTGTTCAGGATGCGCCACCAGGTGACCATCTCGTCCTTGGAGAGATGACGTCCTTCCTGCAGCTTGCGCCGCGTCTCCGGCGGCACGTTGTCCCTGAAAAACGCCCGCACTTCTTCGCGGAACGCCATTTCTTCCTTGCTGAACGCGAGATCCATCGGATCCTCCTTTATGAAGCGAATTTAGATTCCTGGTAACGCGAACTCTTTATTCCGTCTTATTTCGTCGTCCCGGCGAACGCCGGGACCCATAACCACCGTCGGTCGTGATTTGAAAGC
Source organism: uncultured Alphaproteobacteria bacterium (assembly GCA_963786115.1). Taxonomy (GTDB): domain Bacteria; phylum Pseudomonadota; class Alphaproteobacteria; order Rhizobiales; family Xanthobacteraceae; genus Bradyrhizobium. The sequence goes on along the minus strand of CAWAYC010000024.1, from coordinate 31,923 downwards.
CGTCTCGCCGAGTGCCCCAAACGAAGCCGCGGCGAATGGGTCCCGGCTCAAGGCCGGGACGACAGCGGAGTTCATGAACGACCTCCCGTTGCTGCCTGGTTCGGCTCTGCGGCTGGCGGCGATCCCTGCTGCTGACGCAATTCGTGGCGCGACAGCTTGCCGACCGGCGTGCGCGGCAATTCCTCGACGAACTCGACCGCCGCGGGCAATTCGTGCTTGCCGAGCTTGCCGGTCAGGAACGTGCGCAACTCTTCCAGCGTGAACAATTTTGCATCGGCGCGCAGCTTGATGAAGGCTTTTGCGGCCTCGCCGCGATAGTCGTCGGGAATGCCGATCACGAGCACTTCCTGCACGGCAGGATGCGTGTAGATCGCCTGCTCGATCATCTGCGGATAGACGTTGAAGCCGCCGGAGATGATCATGTCCTTCTTGCGGTCGACCAGATAGAAATAGCCGTCCGCATCCACGTAGCCGATGTCGCCGGTCAGGAAGCGGTCGCCGACGAACGCATCGGCGGTTTCCTGCGGCCGGTTCCAGTAGCCCTTCGTGATATTCGGGCCGCGGATACGGATTTCGCCGACCTCGCCTGTCGGCATCACCTGCTTCGGGTCGTCCAGCGACACCACGTCCATCTCGATGCCGGGCAGCGTCAGTCCGATCGAGCCCGGCTTGTCCGGGCCTTCCTTGGGATGAGCGGTGCCCGACGAGCAGGTCTCGGTCATGCCCCAGCCGCTCTTCAGCTTCATGCCGACCCGGCGCTCGAATATCTTTGCGACCTCGACCGGCAGCGGCGCGCCGCCGGAGCCGCAGCTCACCAGCGACGAAAGGTCGCGCTTGTCGAGATCTGGAAGGGCCGCGATCGCGATCCACATCGTCGGCACGCCGGGGAACGCGGTGGCGCGCTTCACCTCGATATCGCGCATCACGGCCTCGACGTCGAAGCGCTGGTGCAGCGAAATCAGATTGCCGCGGCGTAGCGACGACAGCAGCACCACGGTCAACGCGTAGATGTGAAACAGCGGCAGCACGCAGATCACACGCTCGATCGCGTTGCGCTCGGCGCGCGCCGGCTTGCCCCAGACGTCATAGATCGATACCGCCGCGGTCAAATTGCCGTGGCTGAGCATCGCGCCCTTCGGCAGGCCGGTGGTGCCGCCGGTATATTGCAGCAGCGCGACGTCGTCGACGTCGACCCTGGGCCATTGAGAAGGCCTGGCGGCGCCATCGATGAACTGGCGGAAGGTGACGATCGCGGGATTTTCGGGGATCGCCGTTTGCGGCGTGCCGACCTTGCCCCAATGATCGTCCTCGCAAACGATCAGGCGGTCGAGCAGGCCCTTGTCGAGGAATTTCAGCGCGGTCGGAAACAGCGCCGACAGATTGCTGGTGACGAGTATCCGCGCGCCGGAATCGGCGAGCTTGTGCGACAGCGCGATCTCGCCGTCGAGCGGCGACAGGTGCACGACGCGCGCGCCGGCCTTCAGCGCGCCGAAGAAATTGACGGGATGGTCGGGCGAATTGCCGAGGAACAGCGCGACCGAATTGTCCTTGCCGTAACCGGCGCGCAGGAAGGCGGAGGCCGCCGTCTCCACCATCGTTTCCAATTCGGCGAAGCTGATCGGGCGGTCGCGGAATTCGATCGCCGGCCGCGCGCCGAACTCAGCCGCGGCGGTCGAGAGCAGATCCGGCAACGTGCCGCGCGCGATCGGATCGCTCCAATGCACGCCTTGCGGATAAAACTGTTCGCCGGGATGGGTCATGCAGCTCTGACTATCGTGAGGTGAGCACAATTGCGTGGGCTCCCCTCCCCCTTGCGGGGAGGGGTGGGGGAAGGGGGTCCACACGGGCAGTCCCGATGCCGCTACCCCCCTCCCCGACCCTCCCCCGCAAGGGGGGAGGGAGCAGAGAGATCGGATTGGTGGTTCGGCCCATCAAGCCGCTTTCGACTGCGCGAGCGAAGCGAAGGTCTTGCCCTCGGCGGCGAGGCGCTTGAGCAGCGGCGCCGGTTCGAGCGAGGGATCGTTGGTCTCCTTGGCGTAATAGGACAGCCGGTCGGCGATGTGCTTCAGGCCGACCTGGTCGGCATAGAACATCGGGCCGCCACGGTAGATCGGCCAGCCATAGCCATAGAGCCAGATCACGTCGATGTCGCTCGGACGCGCCGCGATGCCCTCCTCGAGGATGCGCGCGCCCTCGTTGATCATCGGGTACATCATGCGCTCGAGGATTTCGTCGTCGCTGACGACGCGCTTCTTGCGGCCCAGCCGCTGCAGCGTCTCGTCGATCAGCTTCTCGACTTCCGGATCGGGCAGCGCCGCGCGCGATCCCGCTTCATACTTGTAGTAGCCCTTGCCGGTCTTCTGGCCGAAGCGTCCGGCCTCGCACAGCGCGTCGGCGATCTCGGACTTGATGCCGCGGTCCTTGCGCGAACGCCAGCCGATATCGAGGCCGGCGAGATCGCCCATCGCGAACGGGCCCATCGGCATGCCGAATTTGGTCACCACGGCGTCGACCTGCTGCGGCAAGGCACCTTCGAACAGCAATTTCTCGGACTGCTTGCCGCGCTGGGCCAGCATGCGATTGCCGACGAAGCCGTCGCAGACGCCGACCACCGCCGGCACCTTTGCGATCTTGCGCGCGATCGAAACGGCCGTCGTCAGCGCATCCGGGGCGGTCTTGGCCGCGCGCACGATCTCGCAGAGCTTCATGACGTTGGCGGGCGAGAAGAAGTGCATGCCGAGCACGTCCTGCGGCCGCTTGGTCTCCTTCGCGATCTCGTCGATGTTGAGATAGGACGTGTTGGAAGCGAGGACCGCGCCCGGCTTTGCATACTTGTCGAGCGCGCCGAACACTTCCTTCTTTACCGCCATGGTCTCGAACACGGCTTCGATCACCAGGTCAGCGTCCTTGACGTTCTCGAGGCCGACCACGCCTTTGATAAGCGCCATGCGCTTGGCGGGCGCGTCGGCCGGGATGCCGCCGCGGGCGGCGGTCGCCTCGTAATTCTTCTGCATCACGCCCATGCCGCGCTTGAGCTGCTCTTCGCTGGTCTCGATCAGGGTCACGGGAATGCCGGCATTGGCAAACGACATCGCGATGCCGCCGCCCATGGTACCGGCGCCGATGATGGCGACGCGCTCGACGGGACGCGGTTTTGTGCCTTCGGGCACGCCGGCGATCTTCGCCGCTTCACGCTCCGAAAAGAACGCATAGCGCTGCGCCTTCGACTGGTCGCTGGATACCAGCTTGAGAAAGCCCTCGCGCTCCTTCTTCAGGCCTTCGTCGAACGGCAGGTCGATCGCCGCACCCACCGCGTCGGCCGCGGCGAACGGGGCTTCCAGCCCGCGCGCCTTCTTGGTCATCGAAGCCACCGCATTGGTGAAGATCGAGCGATCGGCCTTGGCAGCCGCGAGCTTGCTGTCGTCGTCGCGCAGCTTGCGCAGCGGGCGCTTCTCCGCCAGCACCTTGCGGGCGAAGGCTTCGCCGCCGGCAGCGGGACCTTCGACGATTTCCTCGATCAAGCCGTTCTTCAACGCGTCCTGGGCGCTGATCGGATCGCCGCCGACGATCATCTTGACCGCGAGTTCCGGACCGACCGCGCGCGGCAGGCGCTGGGTGCCGCCTGCACCCGGCAACAGGCCGAGCTTCACTTCGGGAAGGCCGAGCTTGGCCTCCTTGGTCGCGACGCGAAAGTGGCACGCCAGGGCGACCTCGAGACCGCCGCCGAGCGCGGTGCCGTGAATGGCGGCAACGATCGGCTTCGGCGAATTCTCCATCAGCGTCAGCACTTCGACGAGCCCGGGAGGTTTCGGCGGCTTGCCGAATTCAGTGATGTCGGCGCCGGCGATGAAGGTGCGGCCGCCGCAGGTCAGGACGATCGCCTTCACTTCCGGATCGGCGATCGCGCTCTTCATGGATTCGAAAATTCCGCCCCGCACGGCGGCGCTAAGCGCGTTTACGGGAGGACTGTTAACCGTGACGATGGCAATAACGTCATGACGCTCGAGCTTTACGACTTCGTTCACGAGACTCTCCCTGGATGCCTTGTTCTTGCGTTCAGTAGCTAATTTCGCAGTGCGAAATTTAATTCCACATCTTGACACGGAGGGTTATTTTGAAGCACGTCCGTTGTCAACGAGCACGGAAAACATCAGGGAATGAAACGTCCAACCAAGAAAGTGGCGACTGATCGCAGTTTCGTCGTCGCGCTTTCTCGCGGACTTGATGTCTTGCGCGCATTCCAACCTAACGACGGGCTTCTGGGCAATCAGGAGATTGCGGCCCGTACCAAATTGCCGAAGCCAACCATTTCCCGGCTGACCTACACCTTGACCAAGCTGGGCTACCTTACACCCGTTCCGCGTTTCGAGAAGTATCAGCTTGCGCCATCTGCCATGGCGCTGGGGTATGCCGCGCTTGCCAATCTCGGCGTCCGGCATCTGTCCGAGCCTTACCGCGAGGCGGTCATGCGCGCGACCGGCGGCGCGGTCGCGGTCGGCGGGCGCGACCGTCTCAGTATGATCTATTTCGGGCAGAGCCGTAACGGGCTGACGCTCGGCGTTCAGCTCGACGTCGGTTCGCGAATACCGATGGCCACCACCGCGATGGGGCGGGCCTACATCTGGGCACTGCCCGCCAGCGAGCGTGCCGCTTTATTGCGCGAACTCCGCGATCGCTATGGCAGCCGCTGGCCGAAGATACGCGACGGCATCGAACGCTCCGGTGAGACGGTAGCGAAGCACGGTTTTGCAATCTCTGCTGGCGAATGGCAGGACGACGTGCACGCGGTCGGCGTTGCGCTGAAGCTGAACGACGGAACCGGTCCCTACGCCTTCAATTGCGGCGCGCCGGCATTCCGCTTCACGGAAGGTCGATTGCGCGACGACATTGGACCTCGTCTTGTCGCGATGGTAAGGAACATCGAAGCGGCGCTCGGTGGCGCAGTGCCGCAATCCAAAAAACAAGAAAGCAAAAAGTTGAAGTCAGGAGGGAAAGTTGCACGTTTGGCCGATGGGATCAGATAGCCTTCATCATCACCGGCGAATCATTTCGCGCCGGCCGCACCGCTCGATGAATCAGGCGGGCGAGACGAGATGACGCAGGCACAACTTACGCAGGGAAGAGCCGGTTCGGCCGCGCCCTTGCTCGCGGTTCGCGACGTCAGCGTCGTGTTCGGCGGCATCGTTGCCTTGAACGGCGTGTCCTTCAACATGCAGCAGGGCCAGATCCTCGGGCTGATCGGACCGAACGGCGCCGGCAAGACCACGCTGTTCAATTGCCTCTCCCGGCTCTACCAGCCGTCTTCCGGCGATATCCTGATGGAAGGCGCGAGCATCCTGACGCGCCCGCCGCACCGGATCGCCGAAATCGGCATCGGCCGCACCTTCCAGAACGTCGCGCTGTTTCCCAATCTGTCGGTGCTCGACAACGTTCGCGTCGGCACCCATGCGCGCACCTCCAGCGACATCATCAGCGATTCATTGAAGCTGGCCTGGGTTCGCCGCACCGAAGCCAGCGTCAACAAGAAGGCTAATGACATCCTCGCCTATCTCGATCTCGGGGATGTCGCCCATACCGTGGTTTCCGGCCTGCCCTTCGGCACCCAGAAACGCGTCGAACTGGCGCGCGCATTGGCCGCGGATCCGAAGATCCTGTTGCTCGACGAACCCGCCGGCGGCCTCAACCACGAAGAGGTCTACGTGCTCGGCGACCTCATTCGCAAAATCCGCGACGACCGCAAGATCACCGTCCTCCTGGTCGAACATCACATGGGGCTCGTGATGTCGATCGCCGACCACGTCGTCGCCCTCAACTTCGGCCGCAAGCTCGCCGAAGGAACGCCGGCCGCGGTTCAGGCCGACCCGGATGTGATCAAGGCCTATCTGGGGAGCAAGGACCAATGACCGCGATGCTCAACATCAAGGACCTGCGCGCCTATTACGGCCAGGTACAGGCGCTTCACGGCCTGAACTTCTCCCTCAACGAGGGCTCGCTCACCACGCTGCTCGGCGCCAATGGCGCCGGCAAGACCACCACCCTGCGCGCGATCTGCAACATGGTGCGCTCGACCGGCGCGATCGAGTTCCAGGGCAAGCCGCTCTCGGGCCGCTCGACCGAAAACGTCGTCCGCCTCGGCATCGCCCACGTGCCGCAGGGTCGCGGCACCTTCACCACCATGACGGTGGAAGAGAATCTTCAGCTCGGCGCCATCACGCGCAGCGACAAGAAGAACATCGTTTCCGATATCGAGCGCATGTACGACCACTTCCCGGTACTGAAGGAGCGTTACACGCAGCAGGCCGGCACGCTGTCCGGAGGCGAGCAGCAGATGCTCGCGGTGGCCCGCGCGCTGATGCTGCGGCCCCGGCTGATGCTGCTGGACGAGCCGTCATTCGGTCTGGCGCCGCTGATCGTGCGCGACCTGTTCCGCATCCTCGGCAAGATCAATCGCGAGGACAAGGTCACGATCCTGGTGGTGGAGCAGAACGCGCAGCTCGCGCTCGAGCTCGCCGACCAGGCTTATGTGATCGAAACCGGACGGATCGTGATGTCCGGCAATGCCAAGGACGTCGCGAACAACGAAGACGTCCGTAAATCCTATCTCGGCTACTGAGGAGCACGGCCATGGAGCTTTTTGCCAATCAAGTCCTGGCCGGCATTGCCACAGGCGCGATCTATGCCTGTATGGCGCTGGCCGTCGTGATGATCTACCAGGCGATCGACCATCTGAATTTCGCGCAAGGCGAAATGGCGATGTTCTCGACCTTCATGTCCTGGCAGATGATGCAATGGGGCGTGCCCTACTGGGCGGCGTTCGTGCTGACGATCGCACTGTCGTTCGTGGGCGGCATCCTCATCGAGCGGCTGCTGTTCAAGCCGCTCGCCAAGGCGCCGATATTGACCAACGTCGCCGGCTTCATCGCCCTGTTCGCCATCATCAACAGCGTCGCCGGCCTGATCTGGGACTTCACCATCAAGCAGTATCCGACGCCGTTCGGGTCCTCGCCGTTCCTCGGCAGCCAGCTGATCTCGACCCACCAGGCCGGCATGATCGGCGTCACCTTGCTGCTGCTCGCCGCGCTCTACTTCTTCTTCCAGTTCACCCGGATCGGGCTCGCAATGCGGGCGGCCGCCTCGCTGCCTGAATCGGCGCGGCTGGTCGGCATCAACACGTCCTGGATGATCGCGCTCGGCTGGGGCATGGCGAGCGCCATCGGCGCGATTGCCGGCATGCTGATCGCACCGGTGGTGTTCCTGGAGCCCAACATGATGGGCGGCGTGCTGATCTACGGTTTTGCCTCCGCCGTGCTCGGCGGCCTGACCTCGCCGCTCGGCGCCGTGGTCGGCGGCTTCCTGGTCGGTGTCTTCGAGAATCTCGCCGGAACCTACATTCCCGGCGTCGGCAACGAACTGAAACTTCCGATCGCGCTTGCGCTGATCATCACCGTATTGGTCGTCAAACCGGCTGGGCTGTTTGGCCGGCCCATCGTTAAGCGAGTTTGATCATGAGCGCTGTCGAAGACGTCGTCACCGAAGCCCCCGCCGTCGAGGCCGTTCCCAAGCGAGCCATGACGCTCGGATTCGGCACCTCGCTGGTGATATTGGCCGCGCTGCTGCTTGTCCCGCTGGTGGTGAAGAACTTCATCATCTTCCAGTTGACGATGCTCCTGATCTACGGGCTGGCGGTTCTGGCGCTGAACATCCTGACCGGCGGCAGCGGACAGTTCTCGCTCGGCCAGAGCGCGTTCTACGCCGTCGGCGCCTATACGTCGGCGATCCTGATGGAACACGCCAACATGAACTACGCGCTGACGCTGCCGATCGCGGGCATCATCTGCTTCGGATTCGGCTTCCTGTTCGGCCAGCCGGCGCTGCGGCTTTCCGGCGTCTACCTCGCGCTCGCGACCTTTGCGCTCGCCACCGCCATGCCGCAACTCCTGAAACTCGGCTTCTTCGAGCACTGGACGGGCGGCGTGCAGGGCCTGGTCGTGACCAAGCCGGACGCTCCGTTCGGTCTGCCGATGTCGCAGGACATGTGGCTGTATTACTTCACCCTCGCGATCACGCTCGCGATCTATATCGCCTCCATCAACCTGCTGCGGTCGCGCTCCGGGCGCGCCTTCATGGCGATCCGCGACAACGAGATCGCGGCATCGGCAATGGGCGTCGACGTCGCGCTGTACAAGACGCTGGCGTTTGGCGTCAGCGCCGGAATCACCGGCGTCGCCGGCGGCCTCGGCGCCATCGCCGTGCAGTTCGTGGCGCCGGACAGCTACACCATCACGCTCGCGATCTCGCTGTTCCTCGGCATGGTGGTCGGCGGTGTCGGCTGGTTGCCCGGATCGATCGTCGGCTCCGCCTTCATCATCTTCGTACCCAACATCGCGGAGGGGATTTCCAAGGGTCTCTCCGGCGCGGTGTTCGGCGTACTGTTGTTCCTCGTCATCTTCCTGGTGCCGCATGGCGCAAGGCAGATCGCGATAGCCGCTCAGCAACTGGCTGGCAAACTCAAGAAGAACTGAAGAAAATCCAGAGAAGAACCCCTAGGAGAAACTATGCACTTCAACGTTCGGATCGCCGCGCTTTCGGCGGCGGTCGTCGCCTTTGCTGCCACCTCCGGCAGCGCCCTCGCCCAGAAGAAATACGACACCGGCGCGACCGATACCGAGATCAAGATCGGCAATATCATGCCCTACAGCGGACCGGCTTCCGCCTATGGCTTGATCGGCAAGACCGAAGAAGCCTACTTCAAGATGATCAACGACAAGGGCGGCATCAACGGCCGCAAGATCAATTTCGTCACCTATGACGACGCCTACAGCCCGCCAAAGGCAGTCGAGCAGGTCCGCAAGCTGGTCGAGAGCGATGAAGTGCTTGTTGTCTTCAATCCGCTCGGCACGCCGTCCAACACCGCGATCCAGAAATACCTGAATTCGAAGAAGGTCCCGCAATTGTTCGTGGCCACCGGCGCGACCAAGTGGAACGATCCGAAGAACTTCCCGTGGACCATGGGCTGGCAGCCGAGCTACCAGAGCGAAGCGCAGATCTACGCCAAATGGCTGATGAAGGAGAAGCCCGACGCCAAGGTCGCGATCCTTTATCAGAACGACGATTTCGGCAAAGACTACCTCAAGGGCACCAAGGACGGGTTCGGCGCCAAGGCTTCCTCGGCCATCATCATGGAAGAGAGCTATGAGATTTCCGAGCCGTCCATCGACTCGCACATCGTCAAGATCAAAGCCGCCAACCCGGATGTGCTGTTGATCTACACCACGCCGAAATTCGGCGCCCAGACCATCAAGAAGATCGCCGAGCTCGGCTGGAAGCCGCTGCAGATCATCACCAACGTCTCGGCGTCGGTCGGCAGCGTGATGCAGCCGGCAGGCTTCGAGAACGCCCAGGGCGTGCTATCCGCGGCCTACGCCAAGGACGGTGCCGATTCGCAGTGGAACACCGATCCGGGCATGAAGAAATGGGGTGAATTCCTCGACAAGTACATGCCCGGCGCGGACAGGACCGACGGCAACCTCGTCTATGGCTATGGCGCTGCACAAACCCTGGCGAAGGTGCTGGAGATGTGCGGCGACGATCTCACCCGTGCCAACATCATGAAGCAGGCGGCGAGCCTGAAGAACTTCGAGCCCGATACCCTTCTGCCGGGCGTGAAGATCAACACCTCGGCCACCGACTTCGCCCCGATCAGCCAGCTGCAGATGCAGCGGTTCAAGGGCTCGAAATGGGAACTGTTCGGCGACATCATCAGCGGCGACGTTCCCTCCGAGTGATGCTGTGTTGCCGTTCTGAATGAACGGAAGAAGATCAGCCCTCTGCGACATCGATCGCAGGGGGCTTTTTATTGACGCAACCATCGAAACATATTCAATGCCGGCGCTGACGTTCACGGAGAAGCAGGAAGCTGGCAATGAATTCTATCCGCCTGCGATTGGGATGCTTTTCATCCGCGATTTTCCTGCTCGCCGCGACCGGCGGCGGCGCCCTCGCCCAGAAGAAGTACGACACCGGCGCGACCGATACCGAGATCAAGATCGGCAACATCATGCCCTACAGCGGCCCGGCGTCGGCCTATGGCGTGATCGGCAAGACCGAAGCCGCCTACTTCAGGATGATCAACGACAAGGGCGGCATCAACGGCCGCAAGATCAATTTCGTCACCTATGACGACGCCTACAGCCCGCCAAAGGCCGTCGAGCAGGTGCGCAAGCTGGTCGAGAGCGACGAGGTGCTGGCGGTGTTCAATCCGTTGGGCACGCCGTCCAACATCCCGATCCAGAAATACCTGAACTCCAGGAAGGTGCCGCAACTGTTCGTCGCCTCCGGCGCGACCAGGTGGAACGATCCCGGGAACTTCCCGTGGACCATGGGTGGGCAGCCCAGCTACCAGAGCGAAGCGCACATCTACGCCAAGTATCTGATGAAGGAGAAACCTGAAGCCAGGATCGGCGTGCTCTACCAGAACGACGACTTCGGCAAGGACTTCCTCAAGGGGCTGAAGGATGGGCTCGGCGCCAAGGCGTCGATGATAGCAGCCGAGGAAAGCTACGAGACATCGGAACCGACGATCGAGAACCACGTCGTCAAGCTCAAGGCCGCCGGCGTCGACGTCTTCATCAGCATCACGACGCCGAAATTCGCGGCGCAGGCGATCAAGCGGATCGCCGAGCTCGACTGGAAGCCGCTGCACATCGTCTCCAACGTCTCGGCCTCGGTCGGCGGCGTGATCAAGCCGGCCGGCTTCGAGAATGCGCAAGGTATCCTGTCGGCGGCCTATGCCAAGGACGGCACCGATCCGCAGTGGGACAGCGATCCCGGCATGAAGAAGTTCTTCGCCTTCCTCGAGAAATACTATCCGGAAGGCAACAGGATCGACAGCGGGGTGGTCTACGGCTACGGCGCGGCGCAGACGCTCGTGAAGGTGCTGGAGATGTGCGGCGACAATCTCACCCGCGAGAACGTCATGAAGCAGGCCGCGAGCCTGAAGGATTTTGCGCCCGACACGTTGCTGCCCGGCGTCACCGTCAATACTTCCGCCACCGATTTCGCGCCATTCGAGCAACTTCAGATGATGCGCTTTAAAGGCGAGAGGTGGAACCTGTTCGGCGATGTCATGAGCGGCGAACTCGGCGACTGATATTCCCCGTCACGGGCAGTCGCTCGCGACTTCAGACTAAATAACGCCCCCTGCGAGCCCGCCGCAGGGGGCTTTTTGTTGATGGGAACGAGTGAAAGGTATTCAATGCTGCGAGGGGCCGAAACGTGCTCCAACTCCAACAAACATGACACATTCCACTGTGATCCAGGGAGATCGAAATGCCTGCTATCCATTTGCGATTGGGGGCCTTTACGGCTGCCCTCGCATTGCTCTTCGCGAGCAGCGGCACAGCCCTCGCGCAGAAGAAATACGACATCGGCGCCACCGACACGGAAATCAAGATCGGCAACATCATGCCCTACAGCGGACCGGCCTCCGCCTATGGCGTGATCGGCAAGACCGAGGACGCCTACTTCCGCAAGATCAACGCCGAAGGCGGCATCAACGGCCGCAAGATCAACTTCATCAGCTACGACGACGCCTACAGCCCGCCCAAGACGGTCGAGCAGGCGCGCAGGCTGGTCGAGAGCGATGAGGTGCTCTTGATCTTCAATTCGCTGGGCACGCCGCCGAACTCGTCGATCCAGAAGTACATGAATCAGAACAAGGTGCCGCAGCTGTTCGTCGCCACCGGCGCCACCAAGTGGAACGACCCGAAGGAATTCCCCTGGACCATGGGCTGGCAGCCCAACTATCAGAGCGAATCCATCATCTATGCCAAGTACATCCTGAAGAACCATCCCGATGCCAAAATCGCCGTGCTTTATCAAAACGACGACTACGGCAAGGACTATCTGAAGGGATTCAAGGACGGGCTCGGCGCCAAGGCGGCTTCACTGATCGTCATGGAGGAAAGCTACGAGGTCTCCGAACCGACCATCGACTCCCACATCGTCAAGCTTAGGTCGACCGGCGCCGACGTGTTCTTCAACATCACCACGCCGAAATTCGCGGCGCAGGCGATCAAGAAGAGCGCCGAAATCGAATGGAAGCCGCTGCATTTCCTCAACAACGTCTCGTCCTCGATCGGCAGTGTGATAGAGCCGGCCGGCTTCGGGAACGCGCAGGACATCATCTCCTCGAACTACCTCAAGGATCCGACCGACTCGCAATGGAAGAACGATGCGGGGATGAAGGCGTGGAATGAGTTCCTGGACAAGTATTACCCCGAGGCCAATCGCGCCGATCTGTCGGTGATGTATGCCTACACCGTTGCGCAAGGTCTGGTGCACGTGCTGAAGGCGTGCGGGGACAATCTCACTCGCGAGAACATCATGAAGCAGGCCGCGAGCATCCGCGATCTCGAGCTTGGCGGGCTGCTGCCCGGCATCAAGGTTAACACCTCCGCCACCGATTTTGCCCCGATTTCGCAATTGCAACTGATGAAGTTCAAGGGTGAGACGTGGGAACGCTTCGGGGACATTATCAGCGGCGACGTCGGCGGATGACGGAATAGTAATGACTACTAAAGAAGCAGCCCCTGCGGCTTTGCCGCAGGGGCTTTTTGTTGTGGCAAATCGGGTAAAATGATAGTCACTGCACCCAAGTCAAAAGAGCCTTCGGATCAACAAGGCCGACGCGACACACCAACCATGTCATCAGGGAGAGAAACAGAATGTCCGCTATCAAAAAGCTGGCGATTCTTTCGGCCGCGTTCGGCTTGATCGCCGCGTCCGCCGGCGGTGCGCTGGCGCAGAAGAAATACGACACCGGCGCGACCGACACCGAAATCAAGGTCGGCAACATCATGCCCTACAGCGGCCCGGCTTCCGCTTACGGCATTATCGGCCGCACCGAAGCCGCCTACTTCAAGAAGATCAACGACGCCGGCGGCATCAACGGCCGCAAGATAAATTTCATCTCCTACGACGACGCCTATAGCCCGCCGAAAGCCGTGGAGCAGGCGCGCAAGCTGGTGGAGAGCGACGAGGTTCTGCTGGTGTTCAATTCGCTCGGAACGCCGTCGAACTCCGCGATCCAGAAATACATGAACGCCAAAAAGGTGCCGCAGCTGTTCGTCGCCACCGGCGCCACCAAGTGGAATGATCCGCAGAATTTCCCGTGGACCATGGGCTGGCAGCCGAGCTACCAGAGCGAAACCCAGATCTATGCCAAGTACATTCTGAAGAATCATCCGAATGCAAAGATCGCCGTGCTGTATCAGAACGACGATTACGGCAAGGACTACCTGAAGGGCCTGAAGGACGGCCTTGGCAGCAAGGCCGCTTCGATGATCGTGGCCGAAGAAAGCTTTGAGACGTCGGAGCCGACCATCGACAACCACATCGTCAAGCTGAAGTCGACGAATGCCGACGTGTTCGTCGATATCGCCACGCCGAAATTCGCCGCGCAGGCCATCAAGAAGATCGCGGAGATCGGCTGGAAGCCGACGCATTTCCTGAACAACGTCTCGGCCTCGGTCGGCAGCGTGATCAAGCCGGCCGGCTTCGAGAATTCGCAGGACATCATCTCGGCCGCCTACCTGAAGGACGCCTCCGACAAGCAATGGGACAATGATCCCGGCATGAAGGAATTCTATGCCTTCATGAACAAGGACTTTCCGGAAGGCGACAAGCTCGACGGCGGAACGGTGGTGGGCTACGGCGTCGCCCAGACGCTGGTTCAGGTCCTGAAGCAGTGCGGCGACAACCTGACCCGTGAAAACGTCATGAAGCAGGCGGCGAGCCTGAAGGATTTCCGGACTGAAGTCCTGTTGCCCGGCATAAAGATCAATACCGGCCCGAACGACTTCGCCCCGATCAGCCAGCTTCAATTGATGAAGTTCAAGGGCGATAAGTGGGAACTTTTCGGCGACGTCATCAGCGCCGACGCCGGCGGCTAGGCCGCTCCCCGCGGCCGTCTTTCGGAAACCAAATCATCCGATGGGCCCCCTGCGACACCAGTCGCAGGGGGCTTTTTCTTGCGAACATTTTTTTCCGCTGTATCAATGCGGCGGAAGAAACGGCAGCCTCCCCCGCCTTGCTCAAAGCGCAAATAAGATCCCGAAGGAGTTTTCGCGAGATGCCAACACCGATCCGACGCCGATGCGCCACCGTGGTTCTGAGCCTGGCCTTGGCGGCCGCCGCCACTGCGGCGATGGCGCAGAAGAAATACGACACCGGCGCCAGCGACACCGAGATCAAGATCGGCAACATCGTGCCCTATAGCGGACCGGCCTCGGCCTACGGCATTGTCGGCAAGGCGATGGGCGCGGTGTTCAGGAAAGTGAACGACGAGGGCGGCATCAACGGCCGCAAGATCAACTTCATCAGCTATGACGACGCCTATAGCCCGCCGAAGGCGGTCGAGCAGGCGCGCAAGCTGGTGGAGAGCGACGAGGTGCTGTTTCTGTTCGGCACCCTGGGCACCGCCTCCAACACCGCGATCCAGAAATACGTCAACAGCAAGAAGGTGCCGCAGCTGTTCGTCGCCACCGGCGCGACAAAATGGAACGACCCGAAAACCTTTCCCTGGACCATGGGCTGGCTGCCCAGCTACCAGAGCGAGTCGCGCATCTACGCGAAATACCTGACCAAGGAAAAGCCGACGGCGAAGATCGCAGTGCTCTATCAGAACGACGATATGGGCAAGGATTACCTCAAGGGTTTGAAGGACGGTCTCGCCAAGGACCCCTCCCGCATCGTCGCGGAGGAGAGCTACGAGGTCTCCGAGCCGACCATTGATTCCCACGTGGTGCGGCTGAAATCGTTGAATCCGGACGTGATTATCTTCTTCACGACGCCGAAATTCGGTGCGCAGGGCATCAAGAAGCTCGGCGAGATGAACTGGAAGCCGCACACGATTGTTTCCAACGTCTCCGCATCCACCGCGACCGTGATGCGGCCTGCGGGGCTGGAGAATTCGCAAGGGGTGATCTCGGCAGCCTACGCCAAGGATGCCAGCGATCCCCAGTGGAAGGATGACGCCGGCATGAAGGCTTTCGACGAATTGCTCGCGAAATACCTGCCTGACACCAACCGCGTCGATGCGTCGGCCATGACCGGCTACAACATGGCGACCTCCATGGTCGAAGTGCTCAAGCGTTGCGGTGACAACTTGACCCGCGAGAACGTCATGAAGCAGGCCGCGAGCCTGAAGCAGTTTCCGCAAGGCGGACTGCTGCCGGGCATCACGCTGACCACCGGCGCCGACGATTTTCAGCCGATCGAGCAGTTGCAGATGATGCAGTTCAAGGGCGAGCGCTGGCAGTTGTTCGGCGACGTCATTAGCGGCGAGTTGGCCAACTGAACGAAACGAGACTTTGGGCGAAGGGGAATCCCTTCGCCCGGAGAAAACACTGGAAAGAGCTAGCGCCGCAGAGGGAAGCATCGACATGACTGACCGACGCCCTCTCTTGCGCGCGATCTTCGACGCCGCCGTCGCCGCCGCCCATCCCGACTTCGTGCTGGCGCCGCATCTGCGCCCGGTGCCGAAAGGCCGCGTGATCTGCCTTGCCGCCGGCAAGGGCGCAGCCGCGATGGCGGCCGCCGCCGAGCGGCATTATCTCGATGCGCTCGAGCTCGATCCGGCGCTGTTGTCGGGAATCGCCACCACCCGCCACGGCCACGGCGTACCGACGCGGCGGATCAAGGTGGTCGAAGCAGGCCATCCCGTACCCGATGAGGCCGGACTGAAGGCGGCCGACGACACGCTGCGGCTGGCGGCCGAAGCGACCGCGGACGATCTGCTGCTAGTGCTGATCTCCGGCGGCGGCTCGGCGAACTGGATCGCGCCCGCCGAGGGCGTGACGTTCGCGCAGAAGCAGCAGGTGAACCGCGCCCTCCTGCGCTCGGGGGCGCCGATCGGCGAGATGAATATCGTCCGCAAGCATCTGTCGCGGATCAAGGGCGGCAGGCTGGCCCGCGCCGGCCAGCGCGCCGAGATCGTCACGCTGGCGATCTCGGACGTTCCGCATGATGATCCATCCGCGATCGCGTCGGGACCGACCGTGCCGGATCCGACCACGCTCGCCGATGCGCGCGGCATCGTCGCCAAATACAATCTGGCGGTGGACGATGCGGTCCGCCGGGCGCTCGATGACCCCAGGAACGAAAGCTGCAAGCCGGGCGACCCTGCCTTTGCCCGCGCGCAATTCGAGTTGATCGCGAAGCCCAAAGCCTCGATCGACGCCGCGGTCAAGGTCGCTCGCGAGGCCGGCTATTCGGTGATCGCGCTCGGCGCCGACCTCGAAGGCGAAGCCCGCGACGTCGCCGCCGAACACGTACGCCTCGTGCTGCAGGCACGCAACGAAGGCCAGCGCGTCGCGATCCTGTCCGGAGGCGAATTGACGGTTACCGTGCGCGGAAACGGCCGCGGCGGCCCCAACCAGGAATACGCGCTGGCGCTGGCGAACCTGCTCAGGGATATGCCCGGCATCTCAGCCCTGGCGGCGGATACCGACGGCGCCGATGGTGGCGCCGGTAGCGCCAGCGATCCCGCCGGCGCGATGATCGATCAAACCACCTTTGCCAAAATGAAATCGCTCGGCCTCGATGCGAAAGCTTATCTCGACAACAACGACGCCACGGCATTCTTCGCCAAAACCGGCGATCTGCTGCTCACGGGCCCGACGCTCACCAACGTGAACGATGTGCGGGTGATCCTGGTGGATTAGGTGCAGACCCATGCACCGTCATCGCGAGCCAACGGGTCGCGCGAATGCGCGCCCGATGACAGGCTCCGCGAAGCAATCCATATCGCCACGCACCGGATAGATGGATTGCTTCGTCGCTTCGCTCCTCGCAATGACGGCAGAAGTAGTGGCGCGCTCTCGCCTCAAAACTCCCGCGCGATCTTCGCCAGCATCTCCAGCAGCGCGACACGATTGGCAGGCCCGAGCAATTCGTTCAGCCGCGCCTCGTGCTTGGTGGCAACCAGCTTTTTCGCGCGCGCCAGCACGGCGCGGCCCTTGTCGGTCAGCACCAGGATGTGGGACCGGCGGTCGTTGGTGGAGCGCATCCGCGCGCAGAGATCTCGGCTTTCCAGCCCGTCGAGCATGGCCACGAAATTCGGCCGGAGGATGCCGAGCGTATTGGCGATCTCGGTCTGGTTTCGGCCGGGATTCCTGTCGAGCAGGAGCAGCACGGAAAATTGCGCCGGCGTCAGCTGCAGCGGCGCCATGCAATGCAGGAAGTCCTCGAACACCTTGAGTTGCGCGCGCTTCAGCGAATAGCCCAGCAGTTCGGACAATTCGCCGAGCTGCAGGGCGGCGTCTTCCACCGCAGTCTCGAGGGGCGCCTTGCGGGCCGGGCGGGACGGCTTCGCGGCATCGGCGGCGGTCTTGGAAACAGTCATCGCTCGAGGCTCGCAATCCCGATAGAAAGGTCCCGTCGGCGAGGCGGGCCTTGAGATTATATTTGATAATTGTTATGAACTATATCAAATACCGGCGATTTTCAACCGCCGATATCGGACGCTCGGACCGCCGCTCGGGGTCGCGATCGATCCGAGGCGTTTAGGGGGAGCGCTCGGTCTTGAATACGACGATCCTGCTGTTCCTGCTACAGGACGGCATCACCAATGGCGCGATCTATGCGTTGCTCGGGCTGGCGCTGGTGTTGGTGTTCGCCGTCACGCGCGTCATCCTGATTCCGCAGGGCGAATTCGTCACCTATGGCGCGCTGAGCTACGCCATGCTGGCAACCGGCCAGGTGCCGGGCACCGCCAAGCTCGCGGTCGCGATGGGACTGGCGGCGTTCGCGTTCGACCTGTTCTCCGCCCGGAAATCGCTGCGCCTGAAGCGCGTCGCACGCTCGGCTGGGCTCAACATCCTCTTTCCGGTCGCGCTCTTCGCGCTGACCTATTCGCTCGCAGGCCCGAAAACGCCGGTCGCGGTCAATATCGCGCTGGCGCTGCTCATCGTCGCGGCGATCGGACTGTTTCTCTATCGCATCGCCTTCCAGCCGATCGCGCACACTTCCGTGCTGGTGCTCCTGATCGCTTCCGTCGGCTGTCACCTCGCGCTGCAAGGCCTCGGGCTGGTGTTCTTCGGCGCCGAAGGCTTGCGGGGGCCCGCGCTGTCGAATGCGGCGCTCACCGCAGGACCCCTGCGCTTCACCGGGCAGAGCATCGCAGTCTATGGCCTGACCGTCGCCTTCATCGTCGCGTTGTGGCTGTTCTTCGGCTTCACGCGAATGGGCAAGGCGCTGCGCGCCACGGCCGTCAATCGCCTCGGCGCGCGGCTTGTCGGAATCCGGACCACGCTGTCGGGCCAGATCGCCTTCCTGCTGGCTTCGCTGATCGGGGCGATCTCGGGAATCCTGATCGTGCCGATCACGACGCTCTACTACGACACCGGTTTCCTGATCGGCCTGAAGGGCTTTATCGCCGCCATCATCGGCGGTCTGGTCAGCTATCCCCTCACCGCCGTCGCGGCCATCCTGGTCGGCATCGTCGAGGCCTTCTCCTCGTTCTATGCCAGCAATTTCAAGGAAGTCATCGTCTTCACGCTGATCCTCCCCGTCCTGGTGCTGCGCTCGCTCGCGGCGCCCGCAGTCGAGGAAGAGAAGGATTGATCGCGATGACGCAACGGCTTCTTCCCCTCATCATCTTCGCGGCCGTGATGGCGGCGATCCCGTTCATCCCGGGCGTGCCGCCGTTCTGGATCGTGCTGCTGGACAATATCGGCCTCGCCGCGCTAGTGGCGATGGGGCTCGTGCTGCTCACCGGCGTCGGCGGCCTCACCTCGTTCGGCCAGGCGGCGTTCTGCGGCTTCGGCGCGTATACGACGGCAGTACTGACCACGGCCTACGGCATGTCGCCCTGGCTGACGCTACCGCTTTCGCTCCTGGTCAGCGGCATCGCCGCGGTATTGCTTGGCCTCGTCACGGTGCGTCTGTCAGGCCATTATTTGCCGCTTGGCACCATCGCCTGGGGCATCGGGCTGTTCTATTTGTTCAGCAAGCTCGAATTCCTCGGCCGCAATGACGGCATTTCCGGGATTCCGCCGCTTTCGATCGGCTCGCTGAAGATGTTGAGCCCCGGCACGATCTATTTCGCGATCTGGCTCGCGGTGCTGATCTCGGCCCTGCTCACCATGAATCTGCTGGACTCCCGCACCGGCCGGGCGATCCGCGCGCTGCGGCGGGGCCATATCGCCGCTGAAGCCTTTGGCGTGCAGACGCCGCGGGCAAAACTGCTGGTGTTCCTCTATGCGGCGGTGCTAGCCGGCTTGTCCGGCTGGCTCTACGCGCATTTCCAGCGCGCCGCCAATCCGACGCCGTTCGGCGCGCAGGCCGGCATCGAATATCTCTTCATCGCCGTGGTCGGGGGCGCCGGCTATGTCTGGGGCGGCGTGCTCGGTGCCGGCATCGTGGTGATCCTGAAGGAAATCCTGCAGAGCTACCTGCCGTATGTTTTCGGCGGCCAGGGCCAGTTGGAGACCATCGTGTTCGGCGTCCTGCTTGTGGCCCTGCTGCAACTGGCGCCGACCGGCGTCTGGCCGTGGCTGATGGCACGCCTGCCGTTCAGGCCGGGCAGCAGGAAGCCCGATACGTCGCTGACGCTGCCGCCGCGGGAGCGACCGCTAGGAGCTCCCGACGTGCTGCTGCAGATCGAAAAGGCGCGGAAGCAGTTCGGCGGCGTGATCGCCGTCAATGACGTCTCCTTCGACGTCCGGGCGCGCGAAATCGTGGCGCTGATCGGCCCGAACGGCGCCGGCAAGAGCACGACCTTCAATCTGATCACGGGCGTCCTGGCCACGACCGCCGGCAGGATTTCGTTTCTCGGCAAGAGCGTCGACAACGCACCGCCGCAGGAAGTGGTCAAACTCGGCGTCAGCAGGACCTTCCAGCATGTCAAGCTGGTGCCCGACATGACCGTGCTCGAGAATGTCGCGATCGGCGCCCATCTTCGCGGCCATTCCGGCGCAATCTCCAGCATGTTCCGCTTCGACCGCGCCGACGAGGCCAGATTGCTGGCGGAAGCCGCGCGACAGATCGAGCGCGTCGGCCTTAGCGATCAGATCGATCAGCTCGCCGGCTCACTCTCGCTCGGACAGCAGCGTATCGTCGAGATCGCGCGGGCGCTGTGCGTCGATCCGATGCTGCTGTTGCTCGACGAGCCGGCCGCCGGACTGCGGCACATGGAGAAGCAGCGGCTTGCGGCACTGCTGCGCCAGTTGCGCGACGGCGGCATGTCGGTGCTGCTGGTCGAGCACGACATGGGCTTTGTCATGGACCTCGCCGACCGCATCGTGGTGCTCGACTTCGGCACCAAGATCGCGGAGGGCACGCCGGCCGCGATCAAGAGCAATCCCGACGTGATCAAGGCCTATCTCGGAGCCGCCGCATGAGCGCGCTGCTGGAAGTCAGCGATGTGCATATTGCCTACGGCAAGGTCGAGGCCGTCCGCGGCGTGTCTCTCAGCGTGGCCGACAACGAGATCGTCACCATCATCGGCGCCAATGGCGCCGGCAAGACCACATTGTTGAATGCCATCATGGGCATCCTACCGCTGAAGGGCGTTGCGGCGTTTGCCGGTGCCGATATGGCGGCATCGGATATCGAGGACCGGGTCGCGGCCGGCCTGAGCCTCGTGCCGGAGCATCGCGAGCTGTTCGGCACCATGAATGTCGAAGACAATCTGCAGCTCGGGGCATTCCGGATCGCCAAGGCGACGGCGGCACGCTCGCTGGAGCGGGTCTACGCGCTGTTTCCGCGGCTGAAGGAGCGGCGCAAGCAACTGGCGGGAACGCTCTCCGGCGGCGAGCAGCAGATGCTGGCGATGGGCCGCGCCTTGATGGGCGCGCCCAGGCTCCTGATGCTGGACGAGCCAAGCCTCGGCCTCGCGCCGATCATCGTCGCCGATATCTTCCGCACCATCGGCGAATTGCGCGCCTCCGGCGTCTCGGTGCTGCTGGTCGAGCAGAACGCACAGGCCGCGCTGCAGATCGCCGACCGCGCCTACGTGATGGAGCTCGGCGAATTCATCCTGAACGGCACGGCCAGGGACATCGCCAGCAACCAGCGCGTCGCCGCCAGCTATCTCGGCTTCCAGCACGAAGGCGAAAGCGCGGTTTAGGCCCGCCTCCCGTCATGCTCCGCCTTGTGCGCAATTGCGCACTGGGGCGGGCATCCAGTACGCCGCGACCTCACGGCTCAATGGTAGGTGCCGCGGAGTACTGGATCACCCGCCTTCGCGGGTGATGACAGGTGCGTGCGCAGAACCGCCTCGCCCTCACATCGCCGGGACGTATTTCCCGTCCTTCACGGTGAGCAGGATGCGCGAACGATCGTCCAGGCCGTTGCGGTCCTTTTCGGTCCAGTTGTAGACGCCCTGGCTCGCCACGATTTCCTTTTCCGACATCAGCGCCTGGCGGATTCCCTCGCGGAATTCCGGCGTGCCGGGCTTGCCCGCCTTCAGCGCCACCGGAATGACGCGCTTGAGGGCTTCGAAGGCGTCGTAGGAATGGCCAGCGAACTGGCTGCGGCTGTTGGCGCCATATTTGGCCTCATAGGCGGTGTTCAGCGCCAGTCCCGGCTTCTTGGTCAACGCGCTGTCCGGCTGCGTTTCCGGCGACATCACCGGACCCGACGCCATGATCACGCCCTCGGCCGCGGGGCCCGCGATGCGGATGAAATCCATGCTCGCGGCGCCGTGGGTCTGGTAGATCAGGCCCTTGTAGCCGCGTTCGCGCAGCGCGCTCTGCGGCAGCGCGGCCGCGGTGCCGGAAGCACCAATGAGGATCGCGTCGGGATTGGCGGCGACGAGTTTCAGCACCTGGCCCGCGACCGACGTATCAGGACGCGCAAAGCGCTCCTCGTCGACCAGCGTCAAGCCCATCGGCCCGCCCTGGGCCTTGAAATCGTTGACCCAGAGGTCGCCATAGGAATCGGAGTAGCCGATATAGCCGACGGTCTTGATGGCGTGCGCCTTCATGTGCTCGTAGAGCACCTTGCCCATGATCGGAATCGACTGCGGCATGTCGACCGACCATTTCATGCGGGCTTCGTTGATCGGGAACGGCGCCAGTCCGAAATGCGGGATGCCGGCCTCGTTGGCGACCGTCGACACCGCGATCGAGGGCGGCGTGGTCGAGGAGCCCATGACGATGTCGGCCTTGGATTCCGTGACGAAGCGCCGTGCATTGGTGGTGGCCGCGGTCGGATCGCCGCCGTCATCGAGCACGATCACCTTCAGCGGCACGCCGCCGATCTCCTTCGGCACGAACTCAAGTGCGTTACGCTCGGGAATGCCGAGCGCCGCTGCGGGGCCGGTGGTCGAGATCGAGATGCCGATGGTGATTTCATTGCTCTGCGCCATCGCCGGCGAGCCGGGCAGCGCCAGCGCCGCCGCGACAACCGCAGCGGACATTAAAGCCTTGTTCATTCAAGTCCTCCCTGGAAGTATTCTTTGTGGTGTTAGGCAAATTTGATGACCGGTTCAGCCCCTTCTTTAGGTCATGCGGGGGCCCGAGTCAGCCCTTCATGAAGCGGTCAACGATCTCCTGCGGAAAGGGCGCCGATTTCAGCCTGGCGGGGTCGTCCGGGTGCCGCCCGACCAGCACGCGGGTCTCGAACGCCTCGATCGCCAGGGCTTGGCCCTTGAACACCTTGTGCGTCACCTCAAAGCTCGAACGCTTGAAGCTTTCGACCCGACTTTCGATCGTGATCCAGTCGCCATGGGTCGAGGCGATGTAGAATTTCGCCCGCGTGTCCACCATGGGGATACCGACCAGGCCATATTTGTGAATGATGTCCTGTTTCGAGAAACCGGCGGCTTCGAACATGATCGACGTCGAATCGTCGAACATCGCGAAGTATCGCGGGTAGTAGACGATATTGGCGGGGTCGCAATCGCCCCACTGTATCTGCACATCGCGCCGATGGACGAACATGCGGTCCCCCCTCAGCGCGGCGCCATGCGAAGCGCGGCATCGAGCCGCACCACCTCGCCGTTCAAACAGGGGTTGTCGATCATGTGCAGCGCCAGCGATGCACCACCGGTAACGATAGCGGCCTGGTCCTTCAACTGCATGGTTCTCTCCCTGGCAAGATTGTCTTCGAATTCAGATCAGCGCGATCACCTGAGCCGGAGGCGCCGTCGCGTACAGCGTCTCGATCAGCGCGCTGCGATGCTCCAGCACCGCGCGCTGGTTGATCGAGCCCTTGTCGGTGACCTCGCCGCGGTCGATCGACAGCGGCGCGTCGAGCAGCACCGCGCGGGTGATGCGGGTCGAGGAGCCGGTGGCGCCCGCCAGCAACTTCTGAAAGCGTTCGCGAAACGCGTCGCGGATCAGGGGATCATGCGCCGCCGCGGCCAGATCGTCCGAAGGCAACGTCGGATTGATCAGGCGGCAGCCATCGAGGTCGAGCACGACAAGCGCCGAGATTTCGTCACGGTTGATGCCTGATATGACGACGTCGCGCACCAAAGGCGCGCAGGTCGCGACGAAGCGCGCACGCAACGGGCCGACGCTGACCCAGGTGCCGCTGGCGAGCTTGAAATCCTCGGCAATGCGGCCGTCGAAATCGAAGCCGGCGTCGAGATCGTTGGGGTCGGCCGGCCTCAGCGCGTCGCCGAATTTGTAATAGCCTTCTTCGTCGAAGGCCTTTGCCGTCAGGTCCGGCTGGCGCCAATAGCCCGGCGTAACGTTCGGCCCCCTGGCGCGAACTTCCAGCTTGCCGTTGTTCGGGATCAGCTTTGCGTCATTGCCCAGTACGGGAAGGCCGACATGGCCGGAGCGGCTGGTATCGGGCCGAACCGACATGAAGAACGGCGACGTCTCGGTCGCGCCGAGACCGGTCAGCATTGGAACGCGAAAACCGGTTTCCCGCACCGCGAGTTCATCGAGGCTG
The DNA here is from genome assembly GCA_963786115.1 of uncultured Alphaproteobacteria bacterium. Taxonomy (GTDB): domain Bacteria; phylum Pseudomonadota; class Alphaproteobacteria; order Rhizobiales; family Xanthobacteraceae; genus Bradyrhizobium. The sequence continues at coordinate 8,016 of CAWAYC010000024.1, read as the reverse complement.
TTCCAGACGAACGGCGACAATGCCGCGCCGGAGAAGAACATCGCATGCAGCCGCGCGAAGAATTTGGCGCGTAGCGCGGGATCGTCGCGCAGATATGGCAGCAGCGATTCATACCCCTTGGGCACGTTGAAATACACCGTCGGCGAGATCTCGCGCAGGTTACGCACGGTCTCCTCGATGCCGCCCGGCATCGGCTTGCCCTCGTCGAGATACATCGAGCCGCCGTTGAACAGCGTCAGGCCGATATTGTGATTGCCGCCAAAGGTGTGATTCCACGGCAGCCAGTCGACGATAACAGGCGGCTCGTCCTTCAGGAAAGCCAGCGTCTCGCGCAGCATCACCTGATTGGCGCAGATCATGCGCTGGGTGTTGATGACCGCCTTGGATTGTCCCGTCGAGCCGGACGTCAGCAGGAATTTTGCGATCGTATCCGGCCCGATCGCGTCATTGATAGCATCGAGACCCGGATGAATTGGCGCCGCCATCAGGTCGGAAAGTGTCGTCACGTCGCGGCCGGGCACGGCCCCATACGAGGCCGCGATCTCGGTTTCGGCGGGAACGTTGGCGGCCAGCGCATCGGCGAATTTGTCGGCGTCGTCGGCAAACACCAGACCCGGCGTCAGCAACTTCATGAGATAGCCGAGCTTGCCGTAGTCCTTTGACACCAGCGAGTAGGCCGGAGACACCGGACAGAACGGAATGCCGGCATAAAGCGCGCCGAACGCGAGCAGTGCGTGGTCGACCGAATTGCCCGACAAAATCACGATCGGCCGCTCCGCCGAAAGGCCGCGCGCCAGCAGCGCGGAGGCGATATGCCGGGATGACGTCAACAGCTCCGCATAGGTGATCTGCCGCCAGCCGCGCGCAGCGTTTCGCTCCGCCATGAACACGCGATGGGGCTCGGCGTTGGCCCAATGATGCAGGCGATCGGTGATGCGGACCGGATAATCGCCAAGCCGGGTTTTCGGGCGGAGATAGATGGTGCCGTCATCGCGGCGCTCGATATTGACCGCCGGATTGCCGAACGAAATGGCCCGCAGCGGCGCCGCGCCGCTTCCAACTGAGGCCGACATGTCGGGCTTGGCGCTCATGTCAGCTCGGCTTCACCTTTGCGGTCTTGCGGTCGAGAAACGCGCGAATGCGGCGCTTTGCCTCTTTGTCGCTCTGCGCCACCGTCGCCATCAGCGATTCCATCAGGAGACCCGTTTGCGGATTGGCCTCGGCAATCATCGGCAGCGCCTGCAGGACGGCAAAATTGGTCAGCGGCGCGTTGGCCGCGACGCGCTCGGCCAATTCCATCGCCTTGGGCAGCGCGCCGCCTTCCTCCGTCAGGTATTGCGAGAAACCATAGGCGGCGCCTTCGGTCGCCGAATAGACCCGGCCCGTCAGCATCATGTCGGTCATCCGGGGCACGCCGATCAGCCGCGGCAGCCGCACCGAGCCGCCGCCACCGACGAAAATGCCGCGCTGGCCCTCGGGGAGCGCGAAATAGGCCGAGGGCTCGGCGACACGGATATGCGCCGCGCAGGCAAGCTCCAGCCCGCCGCCGATCACCGCGCCCTTCAGCGCGGCGATGACGGGCACGCGGCTATACTGGATGCGGTCGAATACCCGGTGCCACATCTGCGAATGCCGCAGGCCTTCGGTGGCATCCTGATCGGTCAGTTCAGAGAGGTCGAGACCGGAGGAAAAATGATCGCCGATGCCATGGATGACCACAGCGCCGATGTCGTCCGGGAGGTCGGCGAAACAGTCCTGGATTGCGAGGATGATGCCGTCGTTCAGCGCATTGCGTTTGGCGGGTCGGTTGAGACCCACGGTGAGGACGGCGCCCGCCTTCTCGATCTTGAGCAACGATGCGCGTTCGGCCTTCGCGGCGGCGGCGTTTCCCATGGGGCTTATTGCTTCCTTCAGAATAGTTATGTTTTATAACGATTGGAGGAGGAGTCAATATGGGCTCCCACAGTCGTCGCCCGGCTTGACCGGGCGATCCAGTATTCCAGAGGCGCCAGCGATAGAACCGAGAAGCCGCGGCGTACTGGATCGCCCGCCTTTCGCGGGCGATGACAGTGAAGGTGTGGCCACAGCGTGCCTACTCGTTCTCGCGGCGCGATCCGCCCGAGGTTTGCACTTCGTTGTCCCTCATCGAGAAGAGGGACAGGGAATGCCGGGTGCGCGCTGCACCCGCGGTCTCGTGTGCAAGTTTGTGCGAAGAAAGCGCACACGAGCATACAGGTTCAGCGGAGGCAATCCGACATTCCCTGCGCAATGGTTTTACGGCTTATGCTGCGCTCTCCCCGGCGACGAATTCGTTTTTGTCACCGTCGCTGCCGGCTTGAGGCTGACACGGCCCGGTTGGATCGTATCAGCCACCGACAGCTTGACATCAGCAACGGATGCCAGGACCACACGGTTTTGCCGTACGCGAGAAGCGTCGTTCGTCCTGCGCGCCATTGTTCACTCACGGAAGACCGCCCTGCGAACACACTCGCGCCGACGCTGCCGCGTCCACCGCATCCCATCCCGCGTTCGTGACGACTCGCGATCCGCCCCTCTTGGGGGATGAGACGGCGCGAGCTGGTAGAACTGATTTGCCCGACGGCGAAAGCGGAATATTTTTTGCGTGAGGGCTGGACAGGTTTTTGTTGCGACCACTGATTTGCCCGTCGGGTCAACTTGTCGCGGCAAAACTTTTCGCGAAACCCATCGTCTTGCTCAGCGAATTAATCCCGTTCGCTCGCCGGAAATGGCACGTTGATATGCCGAGTTACCCTGCGAATGTCTGCTGAGCGGGTTAGACCGGAAGTGCCGACCTCTGGTCAGGTCGACGCGAATGACCACCCACAGTGGACATTTTGCAATCCGAGAAAAGCAAGGGCGCGTCCCCACGAGGCAGGCGCGCCTCGTCGCTTAATTCGTTATACAAGGTTTTTCCACCGTGGCCGCATTGCTTGGCCAAACCAGCCCATGCCGCACCTTCCAAACCCCAATCCCGTTCGTCCCGGCCCAGGTCCTGAACAGCGACTGCGCAACTTACAGCGTCGTTTCCGTGCGGTATCGGCGCGCCATGATCGTGCCATTAAGTTGCGCCGGGTTATAAAGGCAGCGACCGCGGTCGTGGCCTTTGCGGTCGTTTGGGGCCTGGGTTCGAGCCCTTGGCCGGTCACGACAACGCTCAGACATATCGCGTCCGCCCCCAACTGTGATTTTGCCCGCTTCGTCGGCTTGGCACCCGCGAGACGGGGCGAGCCCGGCTATTGGAAGCACCACGATCGCGACGGGGATGGAGTTGCTTGCGAACCATGGCCGCCACGGCGGGGAACTGCTTCGCGGCCATTTTCGCTTACAACAGCAATGGCCAACTCAGATTGAGTGCGCTGGGCCGGAAGCTAGTTGTGGGTGCATGGGTTGCGCAAACAAAGTTCGATGTCGTTACTGCAATGTTCCAAACTGATCAGTTCTCGCTGCGATGCGTTCGTCCGCCATGCGCCGCCCGACATGCCGTCGTCATATGTGTCGACGAGAAACCGTCGATCCAGGCGCTGGAGCGCGCGCAGGGCTATCTGAAGCTGCCGAACGGACGCGCGCTGACGGGACACAGCCACGACTATAAGCGGCACGGCACCACGACCCTGTTCGCCGCGTTCGAGGTGGCGACGGGCAAGGTCACGGGCGCGCATGATTTTATCGCATCTCATCCGCGATGGTAGTCATGGTCTCGGCCGAGGTCGTGAACAGCATGTCGTAGATCACGGCCTTGTTCTGATAGGCGATGTCCGCAATGCGGCCGGCAGCGTGAACACCACATGAAAGTACGGCACCGGCAGCAGATCGGCCTCGCGCGCGGCGAGCCATTCCTTGGCGGCGCGCCCTGACACTTCGGACAATGGCGACTACGACAGCTGTTGTAGGCGATGACTGTGTGCGCGCAATCTTCGCAGCGCGCCACATGGCCGCCGAGCGCCGCCGTGCGGCAGCGCTCAATGCCGACATCACCTTCATCTGGTCGAGGCTGACGTGACCGACATTGGCACGACGCCACGCCGCTCCGTGGTCGCGGAAGATATCCGCGACCTCCAGCACCGGGCGAGACATGACCGCGGGCCGTTACGTCGGCGGCTGGTCTTTCCTGTTCTTCTTGGGCTTCTTGCAAGGCTGCGACAGCAGGTCGAGCGGGCTCTTGATGCTAGCGATCATGCCGGTGGCGACGCGGGCGTAGCGCGCCGTCGTGTCCAATTTGTCGTGCCCCAGCAGCGCCTGGATAACGCGAATATCGGTGCCACGTTCAAGTAGGTGGGTGGCAAAGGAGTGTCGCAGCGCATGCAGCGTTACGCTCTTGCGGATTCCGGCAGCATCGGCCGCCTCATGGAACAGTCGGTTGAGTTGGCGGGTTGTCATCGGCTTACCGGGCCTTTGGCCTGGAAACAGCCAGCGCTCCTCCACGGGAGTTGTGGAATCGAAACCTCGCCGGCGCGTCTTCCACCATTGCCGCAGCAGCTCGAGCGTGTCGGGCGACAGCATGACATTGCGGTCCTTGCGGCTCTTGGACTGCTCGACCCGAATGATCTTCTGCGCGCTGTCGATGTGCTTGACCTTTAGCCTGACCACCTCGCCGGCGCGCAGGCCGCAGCCATAGCCGAGACTAAGCAGCACGCGCACCTTGAGGCTGCTCGCGACCGCCAGCAGGCGCCGGTCTCGTCCGGCTGGCCCGAAGGCGAAGAGGTTCGGGAAACCGCATACGCATAGGTCCGCTGCATCGGGCAGACCGGACATCGGCGGCGTAGTCTTCGACTGGCGCTCCTGACATTGGCGCGGCGCTTCTGTCCCGCGTTTTGCGTTTAGGACCACGGCGGCTCTTCGCTCGCCCCGGCTGCCTCGTGGTGGATCGTGACACCCGCCGAACGCATGCCGGTCAGCAATACAGTTCTTACAGAGGCAGGATCGAATCCAATATCTTTGGCGTTTGGTGGATGTGCCTCGCTCCCCTTCAATCGGAGCGCCAAGTGCAGTTGCTCGCAAAGGTGCTGAACGACGAGATTGACCTGATCGTCAGTCATGATCTGCTTTTCCTGCTACCATTTTTGCTACCCAACTAGTAGCACACATGAAAATAGGGGGGTACGCGATTGGACCGCCCCAAGGATCAACCCCACGCGATTGCCCATGTACTTCAGCCCACGCTGTGGGGCGAAAGCCGGAAGCGGGAGCCGGTGTCAATCACTGGCGATGCTCAACGGAGGGTGCCGCATGCACGGGGACCTTCGCCCTGCGCTCCGAAGGGGAATTAAGGTCGTCGGGCTCGACACGGCCGACGATGCGGTGCTGCATGTCCGGTGTTGTGCAGGTTTTCGGATGCCGGCATGCCGAGACCATCCTCACGCTCGGAGAGCCGGCGTCCGAAAAGCGCCAAGGCAGGAAATCGCGGGATGTGGGGCACCGACGGTGCAGCGGGCGCTATGGGGATTTGACGCCGGCGTCAGTGTTGGGGAAGTTGAGCCGACGCTGGCGATCGGATCGCTTTAGCTGGAATGCTGGGCGGGCGTGCTGGCGCGAACAAGCGGATCGCACGTTGCTCGACAGGATTTTCGGTCCGATCACGGGCCAGTCTTGCCGATCGGCGCAAGCCGGTGTGCTGCCGGGCGAGAGCCGGCCAGAATGGCGCGCTTCGGTGCGGTGCTGGATCAGCGATGACGGCATCATGAGGTGTCGATTCTGATCGCGGCCAGCGCGGGCGTGGGTCGGTGCTTTGGCTCGCTGCCGCGCGCGAAGGTCTCGATGATGAGCATGCGCCCGCCGCAGCAGGGGCATGGTCGCGGCAACATGCGGGGTTCGTCGGCCGCTTGGGCCTCTGAGGTATCCTGCTGTTCGGAGCGGACCGGCACGGCGAGCAGCTCGCGCGCCCGCGCGATGTTGGCGGCGCGGCTGCCACTGGCCAGCAGTCCGTAGTGCCGGATGCGGTGGAAGCCCCCGGGCAGCACGTGCGTCAGGAAGCGTCGGATGAACTCGTGGGTCGACAGCGTCATGGTCTGATAGCGGCCAGGCCCCTCGATCCGGTAATTCTTCCACCGGAAGGTGACGCCGGTGTGGTCGGCCGCGATCAGGCGGCGATTGGAGATGGCGACCCGGTGGGTGTAGCGCGATAGATAGGCGAGCACGGCCCTGGGGCCGCCGAACGGCCGCTTGGCATAGACCACCCAATCGATCTTGCGCAGCGGTGCCAGATACGCCTTGAAGGCTCTGATGTTATCGAGGCGGGCGTGGACGCCGAAAAACTTCAGACGTCCGGCCCGGTGGGCGGCGACGAGCTTGGCCAGGAACAATCCCCGGAACAGGCACGAGAGAACCTTCACGGGCAGGATAAAGTCTGTCCTGCACGGTACCCACCGCGTGCCATCAATGGAGATGCCGCCGCCCGGCACGATCATGTGGATATGGGGATGATGCGTCAGCGCCGAGCCCCAGGTGTGAAGCACCGAGGTGATGCCGATGCGGGCGCCGAGGTGCTCGGGATCGGCCGCGATGGTAGTCATGGTCTCGGCCGAGGTCGTGAACAGGATGTCGTAGATCACGGCCTTGTTCTGATAGGCGATGTCCGCAATGGCGGCCGGCAGCGTGAACACCACATGAAAGTACGGCACCGGCAGCAGATCGGCCTCGCGCGCGGCGAGCCATTCCTTGGCGGCCGTGCCCTGACACTTCGGACAATGGCGACTACGACAGCTGTTGTAGGCGATGACGGTGTGCGGGCAATCTTCGCAGCGCGCCACATGGCCGCCGAGCGCCGCCGTGCGGCAGCGCTCAATGGCCGACATCACCTTCATCTGGTCGAGGCTGACGTGACCGACATTGGCACGACGCCACGCCGCTCCGTGGTCGCGGAAGATATCCGCGACCTCCAGCACCGGGCGAGACATGACCGCGGGCCGTTACGTCGGCGGCTGGTCTTTCCTGTTCTTCTTGGGCTTCTTGCAAGGCTGCGACAGCAGGTCGAGCGGGCTCTTGATGCCAGCGATCATGCCGGTGGCGACGCGGGCGTAGCGCGCCGTCGTGTCCAATTTGTCGTGCCCCAGCAGCGCCTGGATAACGCGAATATCGGTGCCACGTTCAAGTAGGTGGGTGGCAAAGGAGTGTCGAAGCGCATGGAGCGTTACGCCCTTGCGGATTCCGGCAGCATCGGCCGCCTCATGGAACAGTCGGTTGAGTTGGCGGGTTGTCATCGGCTTACCGGGCCTTTGGCCTGGAAACAGCCAGCGCTCCTCCACGGGAGTTGTGGAATCGAAACCTCGCCGGCGCGTCTTCCACCATTGCCGCAGCAGCTCGAGCGTGTCGGGCGACAGCATGACATTGCGGTCCTTGCGGCTCTTGGACTGCTCGACCCGAATGATCTTCTGCGCGCTGTCGATGTGCTTGACCTTTAGCCTGACCACCTCGCCGGCGCGCAGGCCGCAGCCATAGCCGAGACCAAGCAGCACGCGCACCTTGAGGCTGCTCGCGACCGCCAGCAGGCGCCGGGTCTCGTCCGGGCTCATCACCAGCGGAATCTTCTGCGGCTCACGGAGGTGATAAATCTCGGCCGCAAGATCCAGTCGCCGCAACGTCACGCGAAACAAGAACCGCAGCCCGGTCATGATGCGGTTGCGATTGCAGATGCTCGCGCCCGTCTCGGAAAGATGCAGTTGAAACCGGCGGATATCCTCCGCCGTGGCCGTGTCCGGGGACCGCTTGAGAAATGCAGCGAACCGCTTGCAGCTGTGAATATGGCCCCTCTGCGTCCCCGCACAGAGCTTGCGTGCATTCATGTCCTCGATCATGCGCTGGCGCAACGGGCTGACCGTAACCGTACTCATGGGCAACTCCTGTCTTGGATGAGGTTGACGACACCTCGATCCTCAAGACAGGCCGACATGCCCGCTATCGACGATCTCTCATTTGGTCACCGCGCCCTCGGGTAGGCCCCCGCTTCAGCGGGCTATCGCGCAGCGATTTAGTGCTTTGGCACGTTTGAGACATGACAAT
>CAWAYC010000023.1:0-65193 GCA_963786115.1 uncultured Alphaproteobacteria bacterium | reverse complement strand
TCACAAACCAGATCGTCATAACCCGCGAATGCGGGTCATCCAGTATTCCAGAGACGCCAATGCTAGAAACGAGAAGCCGCGGCGTACTGGATACCCCGCATGCGCGGGGGATGACGGCCCTCTGTGTTGCCGGCGCGTCGAAGCGTTTAGCGAAGGCGGCAAGCCGGGCGACGACGAGTAGGTAGCCGCATGAAGATTGCATCGGAAGCACGACCGCATGGCCCCCTCCCCCTCACAGCACCGCCTCGATCAGCCCCAGCGGCAGTGCCTCCTGTGTCAGCGCAAGTCGCATCGACAAGATCTTGTTTTCTTGCCGGTCCTTATTTCACGTGCCGTGATCGCGCGAGCGGTTTCCTGCAGCCTTCCGGCGAACCAGCCCGACAAATTCTGGTCGACCGCGCCGCTGGCATAGACCTCGGAGGCCGTCACCTCTTTCTTGCCCAGCGTCAGCAGCACGCCGATCCAGTACGCGAACCAGACATGCGGATCGGTCAGCGCGCGCAGCTTGTGCTGATCATGGTCCAGCGGCTGATGATTGGACGCCTTCCTGACCTCGATCGCGAGCAGGTTGTTGGGGATCGTGCGCTGGTGCACGACGATATCGGGATAGATCGACCTTCCGAAATGATCGTCGGTCGAGACGATCGTGCCGTGCGGGAACCGCAACGTGCGTTCGCCCAGCGGGTCGTAATCGCAATCGACTTCCCAGCCGGGGAAATGTTTCTCCACATGCACCGCCGGCCGGTGCGTGAGCGTGCGCTCGCCAAGATCCTTTTCGAACAGCAACGCTTCGTGCGCATAAAATTCCCGAAGCGCGGCTACGACCTCGTTGAGCTCGGTCTGCATCTGGCCTCCGACTTGATCGTCTTAGGCATCGCAAACTTGCTGGAGCATAATCCGGAGAAAGCCGGCCCCGCGCTTGATACGGGGTGGCTGGAGGTTTTCCGAAAAGATCATGCTCAAATAGACGGACAGTTCGACCGGCCCCTACATCAGCACTTCGATCAGCCGCGGTCCCGGCTCGGCGATAGCTTCCGCCAGCGCCTTGTTGAAATCGTCGACGTTGTCGACCGCACGGCCCGGTACGCCCATGCCCCTCGCAAGCGCGACGAAGTCGATGGTCGGACGGTCGATCTTCAGCATGTCCAGCGCGCGCTGGCCCGGTTCGCCGGCGCCAACGCCGTCGAATTCGCCGCGCAGGATCTGGTAGATGCGATTGGCGAACACGATGGTGAGGACGTTGAGGTTTTCGCGCGCCTGGGTCCACAGGGACTGGATCGTATACATCGCACTGCCGTCGCCGACCATGCAGATCACCTTGCGATCCGGACAGGCGACAGCCGCGCCGGTCGCGACCGGCGTCGAGAAGCCGATCGAGCCGCCCATGTTCTGCAGCCAGTCATGCGGTACGGCAGCCGCCGTCGGCGGGAAGAATCCACGGCCGGTGGTGATGGATTCATCGACCACGATGGCATTTTCCGGGATCGCAATCGCGATCGCCTGCGCCATCGAGGGATAGGTCAGGGCGCCGGTCGGCTTTGCCAGCTCGACCATTTTTTGCGGCTTCACGTCCTGCGGTTTGGCGCCGAGCGCGCTTGCCAGCGCCTGGAGGGCGGCAACCGAATTTTCGCCGCCCGAGGTCATGCGATGCACCTCGCAGCCTTCCGGCTTCAGCATGCTCGGCTTGTTGGGATAGGCGAAGAACGCAACCGGGTCGTTGGCTTCGACCAGCACGATATTCTTGAAGTCTTTCAGGATCGGCAGCGCCTGCTCGATCACATAGGGGATGCGGTCGATCGCGAACCGTCCCTTGCCGCGCGCCATCCGCGGATTGTAGGTCTGGCCCATCACCTTGCAGCCGGTCTTGCCCGCGATCTGGGCGGCCAGCGCCAGCCCGTGCTCGGTGAGCGCGCTGCCGGTCATCAGCAGCAGCGTCTGGGCGCCGCCGCCACGCAAAACCTTCGCGGCGTTGTCCACGGCTTGAACGGAATAATTGGCGCGCTGGCTTTCCGCCGGAACCTGCGCGATGCCGTCGGCCTCGTTCCAGGCGGTGTCTGCGGGCAGAATGAGGGTCGCGATCTGCGGCGGCGCGCTCCTGGCCGCGGCGATCGCGGCCATGCCGTCGGCGGAGACGGATTTGGCATCGGGAGAGGTCCGCACCCAGGACGACATTGGCCGCGCCAAGCCTTCGATGTCGGAAGTCAGCGGCGCGTTATACCCGATATGATAGGTCGCGTGCTGGCCGACGATGTTGACGATGCCGGAATTGGCCTTCTTGGCGTTGTGCAGGTTGGCCAGCCCGTTGGCGAGGCCCGGGCCGAGATGCAGGAGCGTCGAGGCCGGCGTGCCCTTCATGCGGAAATAACCGTCGGCGGCGCCGGTCACGACGCCTTCGAACAGGCCGAGCACGCAGCGCATGCCTTCGACCCGATCCAGCGCGGCGACGAAATGCATCTCCGAGGTGCCGGGGTTGGTGAAGCAGACGTCAACGCCGCCCGCGACCAGGGTCCGCACCAGAACTCTCCGCACCGTTCATGATCTCACTCCGCCTCCCGATCGTTTTGAGCTCCTGGCCAGATCAATCATTGTTCATCCGTTTCGTCAAAGGTTTAGCGGGGCATTGCTGCCATCGCTTCCGGTGTGTTGCCTTTTTAAACCGCAGCCCATGAAAATCGGCCGCTCACGGGCTCGTCGCTTGCGAAACCGCGGCGATTATGGCCTTGCTCGCCTTAGCGTCAGATCTTTACGGGGATGAAAATGATCCGGGCCATCGCTTTGTTGTTTGCGGCGCTGACCTTGCTGGCCGGCGCCGGCCATGCCCAGGCTCAGGGCGTCGACACGCGCGACATCATGGGAGGCGGCCCGAACTTCTTCAGCCGCGGCGGCGGCGCGAGCCCGATCCCGCGCGCGACGGTCAGCTTCGCCAGCAACTATGCGCCGGGCACGATCTACATCAGCACGGCCGAGCGGCGGCTCTACCTCGTGCTTGGTAACGGCCAGGCGCTGCGCTACGGCATCGGCGTCGGCCGCGACGGCTTCCGCTGGGGCGGAACCCACCGCATCAGCGCGAAGAAGGAATGGCCGGGCTGGACGCCGCCGGCGCAGATGCTGCAGCGCCGTCCCGACCTGCCGCGCCACATGCCCGGCGGCATCGAAAATCCGCTCGGCGCCAGGGCGATGTATCTTGGCTCGACGCTCTATCGCATCCACGGCTCGAATGAACCGGAGACGATCGGACAGGCGGTATCCTCGGGATGTTTCCGCATGACCAATGAGGACGTGACCGACCTCTATAGCCGCGTCTCCGTGGGCACCACGGTGGTCGTGAAGAACTAGGAATTCATGATTGACTGAATTCGGCGCTGGCAACGCTGCACCGCCCGATCAAACCTTGCGCGTGTCCGGGGATTGCGGCAGCGTCGTTATCATGGGCGCCTACCGCCGATACCTGCATTTCCCGGTTCTCGCGATCGCCTTGACGGCGGTCGCGACGGGCCTGGCGGCGCCGTCATCCGCCGTCGAGAATCCCGCCGTTGCATCGCGCCAGCGCAGCGAGAAGAAGGTCTTTACCGACGGCGAGATTGTCGAAGGCTTCCTGAAGACGGCATTCGGTGCCGAATACCAGCTCGCCGGCCGTGTCGACCGCATCCGCAAATACGACGCGCCGGTGCGGGTGTTCGCCGACGGCAATCGCACCGACCGCAAGGCGCAGCTTGCAAGGATCGTTGCCGACGTCGCCGCCCGGGTCCAGCATCTCGACATCGCCATGACCGAGCGCAGCGACGACGCCAACCTGCTGGTGAAGATGGTGCGCGACCGCGATCTCTATCGCACCATCACGGCATTCTACGGCAGCGAGCGGGCGCGCGAGATCCGCACCTCGCTCGATCCGCAATGCCTGTCGGGTTTCCGCAAGAACGAGAAATTCGAGATCGAGCATTCCGACGTCATCCTCACCGTCGACAACGGCGATTTCGTCTTCTTCGACTGCGCCTATGAGGAGCTGTTGCAGTCGCTCGGCCCGATCAACGACACCTCGACCGTGCCCTGGACCATGTTCAACGACAGCGTCTCGATGGGTTATTTCGACGTCTATGATCAGTACATCCTCAACCTGCTCTACGACCCCAGGGTCAAGGCCGGCATGACCGTGCAGGAGGTAAGAGCGGTGCTGCCCGGTGTGCTCGCCGACGTGCGGGCCTGGGTGAAGAAGGTCAACAACCTGACGGAGTGACCACCCGCCGGCAGGCGCATGCTTGTGCAAACACGGGAGTGATACAGCCGCTCGGAGAACAACGTAGAGTTTTGCCGAAAAAATTTGTTACCTATGAGAGTTAATCATGCCAGTATGTTTTCCAGAAATACTATAAGCGTTTCAAATGGACCAGCTCCCGCGCACCCAGTCGCTGCGTTGCTTCATCACCGTAGCCCGTGAGGGCACTGTTTCGCGGGCGGCCAGCTTGCTGAGCCTGACCCAGCCGGCCGTCAGCCTGCAGCTGAAGGGGCTCGAGGAAAGCACCGGCCTGCAGCTTTTCAACCGCACGCCGGGCGGCTTCACCCTGACCGAGGCGGGGGCCGCCCTGCTGCCGTTGGCGCACAAGGCCGTATCCGCCTCCACCGATTTCAGGACGATGGCGGGTTCGCTGAAGGACTCGCAGCGTGAAACGCTCCGCGTCGGCACCATCCTCGATCCCGAAATCACCCGGCTCGGGCCCTTCATCCGCACCCTCGCCGCATCGGCGCAGAAGACCGAGGTCTCCCTGCGCTATGGCATAAGCGGCGAGGTACTCGCCCAGATCGGCAAGGGCGAACTCGACGTCGGATACTACATTGACACGAAGCCTCCCCAGTCGCTTTTGAATCCCACTTATTCCGAACGCACGATCGAAAGCGGTACATTCCAGTTCGCGCCGCTGTTGAGCTATGACTACCGCGTGATCGCGCCTTCGAAATGGGCCGACAAGGTGATGGGAAAGGAATGGGCGGACCTCGCCCGTTTGCCGTGGCTTGCCACGCCGCCGGCGTTCGCGCATCAGCGGCTGCTCGACAGCATTTTCCGACCGCTGGGTCCGATCCCTAAACGCGGCGCCTATACCGACGAGGTCGAGGCCATGATCGACTTCGTCGAATCCGGCATCTGCCTCAGCCTCGCCCGCGACTCGGTGCTCGAGCAGCGCCTTCCGCACCAGCGGAACTTCGTGATCGCCGACAGGGTGGCGTTGACCTGCGACCTCGGCTTCGCCTGCCTGACGGGGCGACGCCATGAAGCGGCGATCTCGGCCGCATTCGCCGCCGTGCAGGCGGTTTGGGAGGTCAAGGTGGCGACGGCGGCGATGTCGCGGAAGCCGGCAGAAACCTGACCACGCGCGCGATCAGGATTTTCCGGGGTCGCCGATCGACTTGAGCGATCGTCCCCCCCCTACGCCATTTTATCGAAAAGCTCCCGGCCGATCAGCATGCGGCGGATTTCGCTGGTGCCGGCGCCGATCTCGTAGAGCTTGGCGTCACGCAACAGCCGTCCGGTCGGGTAGTCATTGATATAGCCGTTGCCGCCGAGCAACTGGATGGCGTCGAGCGCACATTGCGTGGCCTTTTCCGCCGCGTAGAGGATCGCACCCGCCGCGTCCTCGCGCGTGGTCTCGCCGCGGTCGCAAGCCTTCGCCACCGCGTAGACGTAGGCGCGCGAGGCGTTCATCGTGGTGTACATGTCGGCGATCTTGCCCTGCACCAACTGGAAGGTGCCGATCGGCTGGCCGAACTGTTTGCGCTCATGCACGTAGGGCATCACCACGTCCATGCATGCCTGCATGATACCGATCGGACCGGCGGCCAGCACCGCACGCTCGTAGTCGAGACCGGACATCAAGACGTTGACACCGCGGCCGACCTCGCTCAGCACGTTCTCCTCCGGCACTTCGCAATCCTCGAACACCAGTTCGCAGGTGTCGGACCCGCGCATGCCGAGCTTGTCGAGCTTTTGCGCGGTGGAAAATCCCTTCATTCCTTTTTCGATGATGAACGCGGTGATGCCGCGCGGACCGGCGCTGGCATCGGTCTTGGCGTAGACCACCAGCGTGTCGGCGACCGGGCCGTTGGTGATCCACATCTTGCTGCCGTTGAGCACGAAGCGGTCGCCTTTCTTCTCGGCACGGGTCTTCATTGACACCACGTCGCTTCCGGCGCTCGGCTCCGACATCGCCAATGAGCCGACATGTTCGCCCGAAATCAGCTTCGGCAGGTATTTCCGCTTCTGCGCCTCATTGCCATTGCGGCGGATCTGGTTGACGCAGAGATTGGAATGCGCGCCATAGGACAGGCCGACCGAGGCGGACGCCCGCGATATCTCCTCGAGCGCGACGCAGTGCTCGAGATAGCCGAGCCCGGACCCGCCATATTCCTCCTCCACCGTGATGCCGTGCAGGCCGAGCGCGCCTATCTTCGGCCAGAGATCGCGCGGAAACTGATTGCTGCGGTCGATCTCGGCGGCGCGCGGGGCGACCTCGTTATTTGAAAAATGGTGAACGGTTTCGCGAATCGCGTCCGCGGTCTCGCCTAGATCGAAATTGAACATCCGTTGCGCGTTGGGAATCATGGTCGGGCGGCCTCCAGCAAATGATCGGCTTTGTGGGGCACAGCCATATTCCTTGAAAATGAGCTTGTCACGGGCCGAAAACGGCTTGGAAAGGAGCGTTGGCCGGACAATCGCGTCGCTGCGGCCAAATGTTCCAAACTCTCCCTTGCCCTGCGGCGCGCGACAGGCTGTAATTCGTCCCAAATAGCGCCCGCGGGGGCTCACCCCCTCGGGTAGAGAACAGGGAGAAAAGAATGCACGGGACCATCGAACTCGCCCAGGACGCCCAACAAGAGGCCGCGCGCGAGCGGGCCTATTCGATCCCGCTCGACCAATTCGATCCCGGCGACCCCGAACTGTTCAGGACCGATACCTTCTGGCCGTATTTCGACCGGCTGCGCCGGGAAGCACCCGTGCACTACTGCAAGGACAGCATGTTCGGTCCGTATTGGTCGGTGACCAGGTACAACGACATCATGGACATCGAAACCAATCATTCGGTGTTCTCGTCGGCGTCCTCGCTCGGCGGCATCACGATCCGCGACGTAGCGACCGATCTGCGCCGCGAAAGCTTTATCGCCATGGACCAGCCGCGCCATAGCGCGCAGCGTCGAACCGTCGCCCCGATGTTCACGCCAACCCACCTCGACCAGCTCGCAATCAATATCCGCAAGCGCTCCGCCGAGTGCCTCGACAATCTGCCGAGGGGTGAGGTATTCGACTGGGTCGATCGGGTCTCGATCGAACTGACCACGCAGATGCTCGCCGTGCTGTTCGACTTCCCCTGGGAGGATCGCCGCAAGCTGACCCGCTGGTCCGACATTGCGACCACGATCCCCGGCCCCGACGGCCTCGTCGCCACCGAGGACGAGCGCCAAGCAGAGCTGCTGGAATGCGCGACCTATTTCGCAAAGCTCTGGAAGGAGCGCATCAACCAGCCGCCGAAGAGCGATCTGTTGTCGATGATGGCGCACAGCGAGGCAACGCGGGACATGGACCCGAAGAATTTTCTCGGCAACCTGATCCTGTTGATCGTCGGCGGCAACGATACCACCCGCAACACGCTGTCGGGCAGCCTCTATGTGCTGAACAAGAATCCGGATCAGTACCGGAAGCTGCGCGAAAAACCGGACCTGATCGACAGCTTCGTGCCGGAGGTGATCCGCTGGCAGACGCCGCTGGCGCATATGCGCCGCACCGCGCTTGCCGACATCGAGTTCCGCGGCAAGCAGATCAAGAAGGGTGACAAGGTCGTGATGTGGTACGTCTCGGGCAACCGCGACGAAGACGTGATCGAGCGCCCCTATGACTTCATCATTGACCGTGCGCGGCCGCGCACCCACATCTCGTTTGGCTTCGGCATCCACCGCTGCGTCGGCCTCCGCCTTGCCGAACTGCAATTGAAGATCATCTGGGAAGAGATTTTGAAGCGGTTCGACAGGATCGAGGTGGTCGGCGAGCCGAAGCGGGTGTATTCCAGTTTCGTCAAGGGTTACGAGGACCTGCCGGTCCGGATTGCCGGCTGAGTCAACCCTCCCAAGCACCGGGGATCGATCAGATGAACGTTCAGACCGCCATCCGAGCCGACCGAAAAGAGCTTCAGCGCCTGGCGCGCGAGGAGGCCTATTCGACGCCGCTGAAGGATTTCCATCCCGGAGCGCCGCGCCTGTTCCAGAACGACACGCTGTGGCCGTGGTTCGAGCGGCTGCGCAAGGAAGAGCCGGTGCACTACTGCACCAACGCGCCGATCGAGCCCTATTGGTCGGTCGTCAAATACAACGACATCATGCATGTCGATACCAGCCACGGCATCTTCTCATCCGACGTATCGCTCGGCGGCATCTCGATTCGTGACGTGCCGCCGGGCTACGACTGGCCGAGCTTCATCGCGATGGATCAGCCGCGACATTCCGCGCAGCGCAAGACCGTGTCGCCGATGTTCACGCCGACACATCTGGACGAACTCGCCAAGCTGATCCGCGAGCGCTCGGCAAAGGTGCTGGACAATCTGCCGCGCAACGAGACCTTCAACTTCGTCGAGCGCGTCTCGATCGAGCTGACCACGCAGATGCTGGCGACGCTGTTCGACTTCCCCTGGGAAGAACGGCGCAAGCTGACGCGCTGGTCGGACGTTTCGACCGCGCTGCCTAAGGGGGGCATCGTCGACTCGCCGGAGCAGCGACGCGCGGAGATGGACGAGTGCGCGGCGTATTTTGCAAAACTCTGGAACGAGCGGGTCAACGCGCCGCCGCGCAACGACCTGTTGTCGATGATGGCACATAGCGACGCCACGCGGCACATGGACCCCGACAACCTGATGGGCAACCTCATCCTATTGATCGTCGGCGGCAACGACACCACGCGTAACACCATGAGCGGTTCGGTGCTGGCGCTGAACGAACACCCCGATCAGTACCAGAAGCTGCGCGAGAATCCTGACTTGATCGACTCCATGGTGCCGGAGGTGATCCGCTGGCAGACGCCGCTCGCGCACATGCGGCGCACCGCGCTGGTCGATACCGAGCTTGGCGGCAAGCAGATCAGGAAGGGCGATCGCGTCGTGATGTGGTACGTCTCGGGCAACCGCGACGAAGAAGGGATCGAACGGCCCGACGAGTTCATCATCGATCGCGCGCGCCCGCGTACCCATCTGTCGTTCGGCTTCGGCATTCACCGCTGCGTCGGCATGCGGCTCGCCGAATTGCAGCTCAAGATCGTCTGGCAGGAAATGCTGAAGCGCTTTGACCGGATCGAGGTGGTGGGCGAACCGAAGCGGGTCTATTCCAGCTTCGTGCGCGGCATCGAGTCCCTGCCGGTGCGCATCCCGGCGTGAGCAAGAGCGAACTCAATCCGCCTGAACTCGCCGAGGCCATCAATGCGAAGGGATTTACCGGCGCCGCCGGCTTCCGCATCGTCGCCGTGGAGCCGGGAAGCGCTGAACTCGTCTTGGCGCGCCGCGACGACCTGGTGCAGTTCTTCGGCCATTTCCACGGCGGGGTAATTACCGCATTGGCCGATCAGGCGGCCGGCGTCGCCGTCACATCCGGCCTGCCCAAGGGGCGGATCGGGGTCACCGTCGAGATCAAGGTCAACTTCCTGAGCCCCGCCGACGGCAGCGAACTGATCGCCCGCGCCAAAACCCTGAAAATGTCAGGCTCGATCGGCGTCGCCACCGTCGAAATCTTCTCGCGGAAAGAAGCCACGGAGACCCTCTGCGCCTTCTGTACCGCCACCATGCGCGCGCTCGACCTGCCGGCCGAGTTCCGGTGACGGCAGGGCGACGTGAGCCGCGACGGCCCTATAAAATTGCGGCATGACAGCCTGAACGAGATGAGATGGGAAGGCCGGACGCTCTTGCTTTAGGGCTTGGACTAGAGCCTGGGCTTGGGTGTGCGTTGCACCCCAACATCTCAGGCAAGCCGGATATCCCAGAGGCCTTCCTTGCGGCATGCGTTGATTTCGTCGCGCAGAAGCGCAGTGACGGCAGCCGTGGCAATCGAGGCGGGTCGATCGATCGGGGAGGCAACGATGAGCTCGCGTGTCAGCGGCTTCGATATGGCGGCAATTTCCAGCCTGCCCTCCGCGACTTCGCTGCGCACCGACGAGGGCGGCAAGAACGCGAATCCTAACCCTTCCGCGACGAGGCTGGTAAGAACCCTGAAGGAATTGGCCTCCAGCTGGACGTCGAGCTCTATTTTCTTCATCGCGGCCTCGTGCTCGATCAATGCGCGGAGCCCGTGCGAATGACTTGGCAGAACGAGCCGTTGCCGGAGCAGCCAACCGATATCCACCTGGTTCTTTCGCGAAAGTCCGCAACCGCGCGGGCCGACCGCCACGATGTGGTCGCGGCCGAGGCTCTGAACGGTGAGGTGCAGATCCGCCGAGCGCCCATAGATGATCGCAAGGTCCATTTCGCCGCGATGCAGCCATTCGACGAGATGGCCGCTGTAGCTTTCGACGATCCGCAAGCTGATCCCGGGAAAGGTTTCGACACAGCGACGGGCGAATCGTGCCGAAAGCACGCAGCTCACGGTCGGAACCAGCCCCAGCACCACCCGTCCGGACGCCTGCCCTCCCGAAGACTGGATATCGTCGCGGATCTGGTCGATCTGCCGGACGATGCCGGCGGTCCTTTCGAGCAGCAGGCGGCCGGCATCCGTCAGCACCATGCCGCGACCGTTGCGCGTAAACAAATCGGCGCGCAGTTCATGCTCGAGCAGCTTGATCTGGCGGCTGAGCGCCGGCTGCGCCACCCGCAGCGTATCGGAGGCCTTGCTGAGGCTGCCAAGCTCGGCCACGCAACTGAACGTCCTAAGCTGACGGAAATCCATACTTGCCAATCTTGGAATGCAGGTCCATACGCTATAACATTTAAGCATAGGGAATTCACGGTGGTTTCACAACTGAAAGCCGTCAAGCAATTAAATCAACGCACTCCCACCAACGGTGAATTCCGATGACTGCACACGAACAACACGACGAACATTCCGACATCCGCGACGCCGTCGCCAAACTCTGCGCCCAGTTTCCCGGCGAATACTGGCGCAAGCTCGACCGCGAGATGAAATATCCGAGCGAATTCGTCAACGCGCTGACGGAGGCCGGCTATCTCTCGGTCTTGATCCCGGAGGAGTATGGCGGCGCCGGGCTGAAGCTCTCGGCGGCAGCCGCGATCCTCGAAGAGATCCAGCGCGCCGGCTGCAATGGCGGCGGCTGCCACGCACAGATGTACACCATGGGCACGCTGCTGCGGCACGGCAGCGACGAGCAAAAGGCGAAATGGCTGCCGAAGGTCGCGAGCGGCGACTTGCGGCTGCAGGCGTTCGGCGTCACCGAGCCGACCAGCGGCACCGACACCTCCTCGCTGAAGACGTTTGCCAAGCGCGAAGGCAATGACGGCTATATCGTCAATGGCCAGAAGATCTGGACCAGCCGCGCCGAACATTCCGACCTGATGATCCTGCTCGCCCGCACCACGCCGAAGGAGCAGGCCAAGAAGCGCACCGACGGTCTTTCCGTGTTCATCGTCGACATGCGCGAAGTGAAAGGCAACGGGCTGGAGATCCGCCCCATTCGCACCATGATGAACCATGCCACTACCGAAGTGTTCTTCACGGACATGCGGGTGCCGGCGGAAAACCTGATCGGCGAAGAAGGCAAGGGCTTTCGCTATATTCTCTCCGGCATGAACGCTGAGCGCATCCTGATCGCCGCCGAATGCATTGGCGACGCCAAATGGTTCATCGCCAAGGCCACCGCCTACGCCAAGGAGCGCGCGGTGTTCGGCCGCCCGATCGGCCAGAATCAAGGCATCCAGTTCCCGATCGCAAAAGCCTACGCCGCGATGCGCGCGGCCGAACTGATGGTGAAGGAGGCGACGCGCAAATATGAGGCGGGGCTCGATTGCGGGGCCGAAGCCAATATGGCCAAGATGCTGGCCGCGGATGCCTCCTGGGAGGCGGCGAACGCCTGCGTGCAGACCCATGGCGGCTTCGGCTTTGCGGAAGAATACGACGTCGAGCGCAAATTCCGCGAGACCCGTCTCTACCAGGTCGCGCCGATTTCGACCAATCTGATCCTGTCGTTCGTCGCCGAGCATGTGCTCGGCATGCCCCGCTCCTACTGAGAACAAAGACATGCTGCCGCTCGAGGGATTGACCGTCATTGCTGTCGAACAGGCGGTCGCCGCGCCGTTCTGCTCTTCGCGGCTGGCGGATGCCGGCGCTCACGTGATCAAGGTAGAGCGTCCGGAGGGCGATTTCGCCCGCGGCTATGACGCCGCCGCAAAAGGCCAGAGCAGCTATTTCGTCTGGCTCAACCGCGGCAAGGATTCGGTCATCGTCGATCTCGCCACCAAGGAGGGACGCGCTGCGCTCGAAGAGCTGATCGCGGGTGCCGACGTGCTGCTGCAGAACCTCAAGCCCGGCTCGATGGACAAGCTCGGCTTCTCGCTGGAGCGTTTGAAGAAAGACTATCCGGCGCTGATCTGCTGCACCATTTCGGGCTATGGCGACGACGGCCCCTACGCCGACCGCAAGGCCTATGATCTCCTGATCCAGGCCGAAAGCGGGCTGGCGTCGATCACCGGCGGACCTGAAGGACCTTCACGCGTTGGCATTTCCGTCGTCGATATCGCGACCGGCGCCACCGCACATGCCGCGATCCTCGAGGCGCTGATCGCGCGAGGACGCTCGGGCAAGGGCGCCGATATCCGGATCTCGATGTTCGACGTGATGGCCGACTGGATGGCGGTGCCGCTGCTCAATTCGGAAGCCGGCAATCCGCCGAAACGGATGGCGCTCGCCCACCCCTCGATCGCGCCTTACGGGGTGTTCAACTCCGAGGACGGCAAGGGCATCCTGATCTCCATCCAGAGCGAGCGCGAATGGAAAAAACTCTGCGCCGATGTGCTTGCCAAGCCCGACCTGCCGAACGATCCTCGCTTCGCCAACATGGTCGAGCGCGTGCGTAACCGCCAGCTTACCGACAAGGTCGTCGCCGACAGTTTTGCGACAATGACGCGGGTCGATCTTCTGAAGCGGCTGGCGGACGCGGACATCGCGTTCGCCGAGGTCAATACCATGGCCGACCTCTCGGTTCATCCGCATCTGCGCCGCATCGAGGTCGATACGCCGAACGGCAAGGTGAATTACGCCGCGCCCGCCGCGATTTTTGTCGGTGAGCCCAGGCACTATGGCGCGGTCCCAGCGATCGGCCAGCATGTTAAACTTCCTCAAGCTCGCGCCCGGACCAGCCAGTCATGACCGAAGCACTCACAGAAAAACCCAACCTGGACCATCTCAGGCAATGGATCGGCCGGAGCACCGAGGCCTCCGACATCGTCACCGCGCAACTGGTGAAGGGCTTGCGCGCGACGCTGTTCCAGGAGGTCGGTGAACCGGGGACGGGCGATGCCGCGCCGTGGACGGTGCATTGGTGCCTGGCGCAGCCGGTGTTTCCGATGTCGCAACTCGGCCCCGACGGCCATCCGACCCGCGGCGGCTTCCTGCCGCCGGTGCCGCTGCCGCGCCGGATGTGGGCCGGCGGCGAGCTGGAATTTTTCGACGCGCTGCGCGTAGGCGATGAAGCAAAACGCACCTCGCGGATTTCGGACGTGACGATGAAGACCGGTTCGACCGGCGTGCTGTGTTTCGTTTCGGTCGAGCATACGGTGACGACCTCGCGCGGCACCGCGATCCGCGAGCGGCAGGATATCGTCTATCGCGACATGGGAGGCGCGCAGCCGACTACCCCAGCCAAGGCGCCACCGCCGCCGCCCGTCGCAAAGCACCGCGAAAGCCACATGGCCGATCCCGTGCTTCTGTTCCGCTATTCGGCCCTGACCTTCAACGGCCACCGTATCCACTACGACCGCGACTACGTCACCAAGGTCGAGGGCTATCCCGGCCTGGTCTTCCACGGCCCCCTGCAGGCTGCCTTCATCGTCGAGTTCGCCGCCAAGCTTCATGGCGGCGCGGCGCCGAAGAAATTCAGCTATCGCGGCGTACAGCCACTGTTCGAAGGCAGCGAGTTCTCGATCAACGCCAACGATACCGCCACCGGCATGGAATTGTGGACCGCTAATTCGCAAGGCCAGCCGACGATGAAGGGGACGGCCACGTGGTAAGGTTGATTTGAGCGTCATTGCGAGCCAACGGGTCGCGCGAATGCGCGCCCGATGACAGGCTCCGCGAAGCAATCCATGCATCCGCGCGAAAGGAATGGATTGCTTCGTCGCTTTGCTCCTCGCAATGACGGAGTATACAATTAGCCTTGGGAGCACATGATGTCGTCCCGCAAGCCTGCGAAAGCCGCCAGCACCTCAACCACCGTCAAGGATGCCACCTTCGGGCTGCTGCGCGCGTTTGGCATCAAGAAGGTGTTCGGCAATCCCGGCTCGACTGAGCTGCCGTTCCTGAGCGACTGGCCCGACGACATCGATTACGTGCTGGGCCTGCAGGAAGCCACCGTCATCGGCATGGCCGACGGCTACGCGCAGGCGACCCGCAACGCCGGCTTCGTCAACCTGCATTCCGCGGCCGGCGTCGGCAACGCGCTCGGCAATATCTACACCGCGCACCGCAACCAGACACCGCTGGTGATCACCGCGGGGCAGCAGGCACGCTCGATCCTGCCGCTGCAGGCGTTCCTCCAGGCCGAGCGTGCCTCGGAATTCCCCCGCCCGTATGTCAAATACAGCGTCGAGCCGGCGCGCGCCGAAGACGTGCCGGCGGCAATCGCACGCGCCTATTACGTGGCGATGCAGCCGCCCTGCGGGCCGACGTTTGTATCCGTGCCGATCGACGACTGGACGCGGCCGACGCAAGCCATCGAGGCCCGCAACGTCAGCCGTGAGATCGGCCCCGATCCGTCAGCGATGCGGGCGCTGATCAAGGCGCTGTCGGAGAGCAAGCGCCCGGCCCTGGTGGTTGGCCCCGGCGTCGATCGCGCCCAGGCCGTCGAGCTGATGGTACAGGTGGCGGAGAAGGCGAAAGCCGCGGTCTGGGTCAGCCCGTTCTCGGCGCGCTGCTCGTTTCCGGAGCGGCATCCTCTGTTCGCCGGTTTCCTGCACGCCTCGCCCGGACAGCTCTCGGACGCGCTACGCGATTACGACCTGGTGGCGGTGATCGGCGCGCCGGTCTTCACCTTCCACGTCGAGGGCCACGCGTCGATCTTCGACGGTGCAACCACGCTGTTCCAGGTCACAGACGATCCGACGGCGGCCGCGGTCACGCCCGTGGGCACCAGCATCGTCGCGACGATGAAGCCGGCACTTGCCATGCTGCTCGAGTTACTGCCAGAGACCAGGCGCGCGGCGCCGGCAGGCCGCACGCTGCCGCCGGCCCCGTCCGCCACCGATCCGATTGCTGTCGAATACCTGCTGCATTCGCTCTCGGCCGCGATGCGCGGCGACGCGGTGCTCGTCGAGGAAGCGCCCTCGCATCGGCCTGCGATGCAAAAATTCATGCCGATGCGCGGCCAGGACAGTTTTTACACCATGACCAGTGGCGGCCTCGGCTACGGCCTGCCGGCCGCGGTCGGCATGGCGATGGGGCGTCCGGGCGTGCGGACCGTGTGCCTGATCGGCGACGGCTCGGCGATGTATTCGATCCAGGCGCTGTGGACCGCGGCGCAGCGCAAACTGCCGCTGACGGTGGTCGTGATCAACAATTCAGGCTACGGCGCGATGCGATCCTTCAGTCAGGTGATGCAGGTGCGCAACGTTCCGGGGCTTGAGTTGCCCGACATCGATTTCGTGAAGATCGCGGAAGGCATGGGCTGCGACGCGGTGCGGGTGAACAAGTCAGCCGAACTCGCGGGCGCGCTGAAGCGCGGGCTGTCGCATGACGGCGTCAGCCTGATCGAGGTGACGGTGGATTCCGCTGTGCCTTTGCTCTACGCGCAGAAGAGCTGAGATTTCATACGATCGTCATGGCCGGGCGAAAGTGCGAAGCGCGTCTTCGCGCTAGATGTCCCGGGCATGACGACGTCGTGTGGTTGAGCGGCCTTCAGTTCACTTTCCGTAAGCTTCGCGCATCTTCGCCTGGATTTTCGCCATGCCTGCGATCCAGCGGTCGTAATTCTCGGTCTTCTTGCGCATGTAGCCGAGCACTTGGGGGTGCGGCAGGATCACAAACGTCTCCTGCTCGATCCCCTTCAGCGCATCCTGCGCCACCTGCTCCGGCGTGAGATCCCCGTCGCCGGATTGCGGACCCTTCGGGATGGATCGCAGCATGTTGGTATCGACGCCCTGAGGGCACAGGATCGAGACCTTGATGCCCTCGGCCCGGTGCGAGATCGCGAGGTTTTCGGCAAAACCGACCGCGGCGTGTTTTGTCGTGGAATAGGCCGGGCTGCCGACCTGGGACAACAGGCCCGCCGCCGAGATCGTGTTGAGGAAATAGCCGCCGCCGCGCGCCTTCATGCGCGGGATCAGATGCCGCGCGGCGTAGACATGCGCCATGACATGAACGGCCCAGCTTCGCGACCAGGGCTCATCGGAGTTGCCACCGGCATTCACCGACAACGGATCGAAGCCGCCGCCGATGCCGGCGTTGGAGCAGAACAGCGCGATCGGGCCGAATTGATGCTCGGTCTCCTCGATGACGTGAAGGATGTCCTTTTCCTTTCCGACATCGCATTTGAAGGCCGCCCCACCGATCGGGGTGGCAACAGCCCGCGCGGCGTCCGGATCGATATCGACGACGACGACCTTGGCGGCGCCAGCGCGATGAAAGGCTTCGCACAGCGCCTTGCCGATGCCATTGCCGCCGCCGGTGACGACGACGACCTTATCCGTCACCTGCATGGCGACCCTCCCTGTTAAACTTCAGCTCGCCAAGACGAGATCGAGCACCGCCGTGTAGTGGCAGGCCGCGCCCAATAGCACAAATCCGTGCCAGATCGCATTCTGGAAACGCAGCCGCCGCCAAGCATGGAAGATCACGCCAAGGGTATACAGCACGCCGCCCGCGACCACCAATCCGATCGCCATCGCCGGCAGCGCCTTCACCACCGCGTCATAGAGCATCATGCCGCTCCATCCCATCGCCAGATAAAGCCCGACCGAGAGCCGGTCGAAGCGGCCCGGCAGCGTCAGCTTCAGCACGATGCCGACGATCGCGACGCACCACACCCCGATCAGAAGCGCGATGGCGAAATAGCTGTCCTTCAGCTCCATGATGAACGGCGTATAGGTCGCCGCGATCAGAATATAGATCGCCGAGTGGTCGAAGCGCCGCAGCACCCATTTGGCACGCGATACCGGCCACAGATTATAGGTCGCCGACAGCACCAGCATCGCCAACAGCCCGGCGACATAGACCGAGACCACGGCGACATCGATGGCGCTGGCATACACCGCCGTCAGCACGATCAGCGCGGTGGCGGCGATCAGCCCGAAGCAGATGCCGACGATATGCACGATGCCGTCGGCAATCAGCTCAGCCCTGTCGTAGTTCCAGAGGGCGGCGCCGGCCGCGTGGATGGAGGTCGAGGCGATTTGCTTCAGCCTGAAGATCGTCATGTCGAACCCGCCGGTTCAGGGAGCGATAAGATATGGGTCTCACGAGGTCAACGAACCGTTCAAGTCCGTCGCGCGCAAACGCGTCGGAAGTATGAAGCTTGATTTTAGCCCGCCAATCGCCATTTTCTAGACCACCGTCCCGCCAAAATTGGCCCTCCCCCGGGGTTTCCCCTAACGCCTCCATGCCCCCAAGTTTTGCCGATATCGTCGAGGAAGCGCGCCTGTCGGCGCGGGCGCTGCTGGATTACGGCGACAGCTTCTTCAACCCCACCGTGCGGCTTGGCGTCACCGGCCTGTCCCGCGCCGGCAAGACCGTGTTCATCACCGCGCTGATCCACGGCCTCACACGCGGCGGCCGCTTTCCGGTGTTCGAGCCCTTTGCGACCGGGCGGATTGCCCGCGCCCGGCTCGAGCCGCAGCCCGATGACGCGGTGCCGCGCTTCGATTACGAGAACCATGTCCGCAGCCTGATCGAGGAGCGACGCTGGCCGAACTCGACCGTCGACATCAGTGAACTCAGGCTCGTGATCGACTATCAGCGTCAAAATGGCGCGGATCGTACGCTTACGCTCGATATCGTAGACTACCCCGGCGAATGGCTGCTCGACCTGCCGCTGCTCAACAAGAGTTTTGAGCAATGGTCCGCCGAGAGCCTCGCGCTGTCGCGCGAAGGGCCACGGGCGAAGTTGGCTCAGCCCTGGCATGAGCACCTGAAGACACTTGATGCCGAAGGCCGCGAGAACGAGCAGGCGGCGCTCGCTGCCGCAAAGCTGTTCACGGATTATTTGCGTGCCTGCCGCGACGAACGCTTTGCGATGAGCCTGCTGCCGCCCGGCCGCTTCCTGATGCCCGGCAATCTCGCTGGCTCGCCGGCGCTGACCTTTGCCCCGCTGGATGTGCCCGCGGACGGCAGCGCGCCTGATCGATCGCTGTGGGCGATGATGCGGCGGCGCTATGAAGCCTACAAGGACGTCGTGGTACGGCCATTCTTCCGCGATCATTTCGCCCGGCTCGATCGCCAGATCGTGCTGGTCGACGCGCTCGCCGCCTTCAATGCCGGACCGGAAGCGCTGCACGATCTCGAGGCAGCGCTCGCCGGCATTTTGGATTGTTTCCGGATCGGCCGCGGCACCATTTTCAGCCATCTGTTCCGGCCGCGGATCGATCGCATCCTGTTCGCCGCCACCAAGGCCGACCATCTGCATCATCAGAGCCATGACCGGCTGGAAGCGGTGTTGCGGCGGATCGTGGCCAAAGCCGCCGACAGCGCCGAATATGCGGGCGCCGCGATCGACGTGGTGGCGCTCGCCGCGGTGCGCGCCACCCGCGAGGCGACGGTTGCCCGCGGACGGGACAAGCTGCCGTCGATCCTGGGCACGCCCGCGCCGGGCGAAGTCGCCAATGGCGGAACGCTTGACGGCGAGACCGAGGTCGCGACCTTCCCGGGCGACCTCCCTGCCGATCCCGAAGAGCTGTTTCAGGGCAGCTTTCGCGGCCTCTCCAGCGCGCCTTCGGACAAGGCCGACTACCGTTTCCTGCGCTTCCGGCCGCCGCTTCTGGAACGCGAAGGCGGCGAGGAGCCCGCTCTGCCTCACATCCGCCTTGACCGCGCCCTCCAGTTCCTGATCGGAGACAGACTGCAATGAGCGAGAAAACGCCTCATCGGCGGCCGGCGACCTTCAAGCTCGACGATCCCGGCGTCTTCGTGATTGATCCGGATGACACCGGCCGCCCTGCCCGCGGCACGGTCCATATCACGCCGGAAGCCGACCCCGCCTTGCTGCCGGTGCCGATCGACGCGCCGCTCGTCCCTGTCAGGCGCGGCTTCCGCTGGGGCACGATATTCTGGGCCGCGGCCGGCGGACTTGTGCTGCTCGGCCTCGGGCTTGGCGTCGTCAACCTGATCGAGGATCTGTTTGCGCGCAGCGAGAGCTTTGGCTTTCTTGGCCTTGGGTTCGCATCGGTTGCGGCGATAGCGCTGGCCGTCGTGATCGGACGCGAAGTCTTTGGGCTGGCACGACTGGCGACAATCGAGAAATTGCATCTACGCGCTGCCGAAGTGTTGCTCAGCGACGATCGCGCGGCCAGCCGGGAGATCGTTGGTGACTTGCTCAAGCTGGCGCACCAGAATCCGCAACTGGCGCGCGCCCGCGCCGCGCTGCAGGGACACACCGACGACATCATCGACGGCGCCGACATGATCAAGCTGGCCGAGCGCGAATTGATGACGCCGCTCGATCAGGAAGCGCGCCGGTTGGTCTCGTCGGCGGCGCAGCGGGTTTCGATCGTTACCGCGGTCAGCCCGCGCGCACTGATCGACGTTCTGTTCGTGTTCGTGGCGTCGTTGCGGATGATCCGGCAATTGGCGCGGCTCTATGGCGGACGTCCCGGCGCGCTCGGCACGATCCGCCTGATGCGCCACGTCATCACGCACCTCGCCATCACCGGCGGCATGGCGGCAAGCGACAGCCTGATCCAGCAGGTGCTCGGCCACGGCGTCGCGGCCAAGCTTTCGCAACGGTTGGGCGAAGGCGTGCTCAACGGATTGCTCACGGCCCGCCTCGGACTCGCCGCGATCGACGTCACGCGCCCGATGCCGTTCACGGCGCTGCCGCGCCCGGCGCTCGCAGACCTTGCCAAGGATCTGCTGCGCAAGCGCGACGGGGACGATTGAGCGCTATTTCGGCGCGACGATCTTCATTCGCAGCGACATCAGGCCTTCGAACGAGATGACCATGTCATCGCCGGGCTGCAGATAGAGCTCGGCCGCGTTCGGCTGACCGACGGCGACGCCGCTCGGCGCGCCCATCGCGATCAGATCGCCCGGCCCGGTCGCTTATCGCGATCATTGGCTTTGGCCGCAACAATCAGCGGCTGTGTCGCGCTCGCCAGCGCCCGCCAGCGGAACAACGGCGAGTCCGGCGGCGGCGAGAGCTCCGGCGTCCAGCCGGTCAGTTTCTCCAGCGCATAGGTATCCATCACGGTCCCGCGCCAGCCTCGCTCGACCCGCTCGAGCGGCTCTCGTTTCGCCGTGGTCATATCCCACAACGCCAGCCGGTCGTCGGGCTCCCGTCCGACATAGAGTCCAACGCGGTCGCGGATGCGGTCCATGCCGGGATCGGAAAAACCCTGGAAGCGGCCGCGCTCGTTGATCTGGATGACCGGAACGCGGCCGTTGAAATGCCAGCGCAGCATCGCATAGGTGCGATAGTCGGTGGTGGCGATCCAGGTCGCCCCGGTCTTCTGCAATTGATCCTGCACGCGGGCGGCTACCTGCTCATAGCCGGCCTCGCCGCCGATCGGATCTGTCCGGCCGATCAGGTTCCAGGGCGCGGCGACGTAATAGAAGAACACGACGACCACGAAGGCGATGCCGGAGATCACGGCCACCCTCGCCCATCTCATCGTCGACTGGATCATCCATGCCGGCCAGCCCTCGCGCGGCAGCATCGCGATGTTGATGGCGGTAGCGGCAAAGCCGGCGGGCCAGAGGAACATCGGCCAGGTATCACCGACGCGGAGCGTCAGGGATTTCCACAGGAAATAGCCAAATGGCACGATCACTGCGGTCGACAGCAGAATGGCGACCGGCTCGCGCTTGGTGTAGCCGCGCCACGCGGTCAGCGTGACACCCGACAGCACCACTGGCAGCAGCACGAAGCCGACGAGGCCGAACTGCATGCCAAAGAATTCGCCGACGGTGCGGAGCGACACTTCATGGTCCGCCACCGCGCGCACGAGCTGGAAGCGGAAGGACGCCCAGTCGTGCTGGTAGTTCCAGATCAGGACCGGCGAAAATACGAGAAACGCGATCAGCGCGGCGAGGTACGGATAAGGACTGAACAGCCAGCGCCGCCGCCAGTCCGGCACCAGCGCAAACGCCAGCACCGCAGGCAGCAGCATCACCACGGTAAATTTCGACAACAGCGCCAGCCCCGCGAACAGGCCGGCCGCAAGCCACCAGCGGCCATCGCCGCTCTCGTGCAGCCGAACCAATGCCCACAGCATCGCGACGGCAAATGGAATCATCGCGGTATCGGGCGCGACTTTCGCCATCAACAATCCGTAATAGAGCGCGGCTTCCGGCATCAGGAGCGCCAGCACGACGGCGCGGAAATCATGCGTCACGCGCCGCACGATATCGGCCAGCAAGAGCTGGGTAACCAGCATCGCCAGAATGCCGGCGAACCTCACGCCGAAACTGGTGTCGCCAAACATCGCGGTGCCGAAGCGGATGAACCACGCGATCATGGGCGGATGATCGAGGAAGGAAAGCGCGCTCTCCTTCGACCAGGTCCAGTAATAGGCCTCGTCCGTGCGCAGATCGAGCAGGCTCGCATAGAGCACGCGCATCAGCGTCATCGCGGCAATCAATGCAACCACGCCGAGCCAGCGCGGTGTGGCAGGATCGTCCGGCTTGATGCGGAATTTATCGGATGGGGGCGCGGTTATCGTCACGGGCGCGCTTTTCCTCGACTGACAAGGGAGTGTCAACGTGCCGTGAAGGAAAATGGCAGGTCAAAGCAGGGGCCCATAACCGGCCATGCTCTGGCCAATACGTGCACCCGCGGCTCTCGGTCCCGGCTCAAGGCCGGGCCTAAAGTCACAATGTGTTCACCGCCGGAATTAAGCACTATCATCGCCGATACCTACCCTTATGAAAACCATGGCCACCTTATCTCGCGAACAACTGGCAAAATCGATCCGTGGCATCGGCCTGCGGCAGGTCCGGCTTGTCAGCGGCATGGTGCTGTTCGGCTATCTGGTCAGCCATTTCCTCAATCACGCGCTCGGCAATGTCTCGATGGAGGCGCTCGCGAGGGGCGTCTACATCCACACGCTATTCTGGCAATTTCGTCCCATCGCGGTCGTGTTCTACACCGCATGTCTGGTGCACGCCGGGCTCGGCATCTGGGCACTGTACGAACGGCGGCAGTTCAAGTGGAAGGCAATGGAGCCGATCCAGCTGGTGCTGGGCCTCTCCGTCCCCGCGCTCATCATCGCGCATATTGTCGGCGTACGGCTCGGTCAGACCCTGTTCGGACATGAAAAACTCTACCCGCAGGAACTTTATCTTTTCTTCGTGGCGTCGCCGACGAGGCTCTGGCAGATGTTCGCGGTCATGGTGATCGCCTGGGTGCACGGCTCGATCGGCCTTTATTTCTGGCTGAGGATGAAGGCGTTCTTCCGGTGGGCCGCGCCGTTCCTGCTCGCCGCCGCGGTGCTGATCCCCACCCTTGCCTTCCTCGGGATCTATCAGGGCGGCCGAACGGTCATTGCGGACAGCAGTTCAAGAGAGTGGCGCGCGGAGTACATATCGAGCGATCAGGTCGGCACCGTCGCCCAGCAGGAGGCGCTCGACAGCATCACGGATTACCTCATGAGGGGGTATCTCGGGCTGGTCGTCCTGGTGCTGCTCGCCAAGGGGGCGCGTGCCGCTTATGAGCGGCGCGGCGGCATGATCAACCTCTCCTATGGCAACGGGCGAAAGGTCCGGGTGCCGAAGGGGCTCAGCGTGCTCGAGGCGAGCCTGCGCAACAATGTCCCGCATGCCAGTGTTTGCGGCGGCCGCGCGCGCTGCTCCACCTGCCGTATCCGCATCATCGGCGACTGCAGCGGACTGCCCGAGCCCTCCCAGCGCGAGGCGTTCGTGCTCAGCCGCGTCGGCACGGCTGACCCGTCGATCCGCCTCGCCTGCCAGCTCAGGCCGACGACGGACCTGTCCTTCTTCCAGCTGTTCCTGCCGCACATGATGTCGGCCAATGCCCATGCTTCCAGCCCGACGCGGATCGGGCAGGAGCGCTATCTCGTCAACATGTTCGTGGACATGCGCGGCTCGACGCAATTGGCGGAAAAACGCCTGCCCTTCGACACCGTCTTCATCGTCAACCGCTTCCTCGGCGCGGTGTCGCAGGCGGTGATGGAATGCGGCGGAAAGCCCAACCAGTTCGTCGGCGACGGCATGCTGGCGCTGTTTGGGCTTTCGACCGGCCGCCATGAGGCATGCCGCCAGGCGCTCAGGGCAGCGGCGATGATCGCCGCCAATGTCGACGAATTGAATCAGTTCCTCAGCCATGATTTGCACGAGCCGATCCGCTTCGGCATCGGCATTCACGGCGGCGAGGTCATCGTCGGCGACATCGGTTATCGTGACCACATGGTGTTCACCGCGCTTGGCGACGCCGTCAACGTCGCGGCACGATTGCAGGACATGACCAAGAGCCTCGGATGCGAGGCCGTCATCTCAGACGAGGTACGCGCCACAGCCGGGCTATCCGGCGACGTACTGCCCCAGCGGGAAGTTGCGATCCGCGGGCGCGACGAGCCGATGATCGTTCGCACTGTCGTGGAAACGCGAGGGCTGGCTAAGCTGATTCATGATGAGCATGTCGAGGCGGCTTGATGCCCGGACTATTCGACGCGAGTTTTCGGTTCGCTCGTCAAACGGCCGCTGCCAGGATTACGGCGTCATTGCCGGGCTTGACCCGGCAATCCATCCTCTTCGAAAAATGTTCTTGCGAAGATTGATGGATGCCCGGGTCCCGGCTACGCCAAGGCTCCGCCGGGCGCTCCAGCATCAGGCCGGCGAAGCCATAGCGAAGCCGGCAAGCCCGGGCATGACGAGTTG
The DNA here is from genome assembly GCA_963786115.1 of uncultured Alphaproteobacteria bacterium. Lineage (GTDB taxonomy): Bacteria > Pseudomonadota > Alphaproteobacteria > Rhizobiales > Xanthobacteraceae > Bradyrhizobium. Next base: position 40,968 of record CAWAYC010000023.1, on the reverse strand, counting down.
TTGGTCGACTTCTTCTTTCCACGCGACTTCGCCATCGCTGTGATTTTTCTCATACCCGAACGTCTATTGAGAAAATTGTCATCACATGCAATTTCCTCGAACCCGCTTTTCCGGGCGGGCCTCCTGCGGCCGGGGTTTTGTGTGTCTTGCTGCAACGCATCCTCACGTGCCCAATGCGAAAGCATGAATTGACTCAGGGGTCGCGGATACGACATTTGTTCGCTTCAATCCGGTGATGACCGGTTCGACGGAAGAGCTTCGGAGGAAGCGAGCGATGCTCGATAGACGAGAATTGATGAAACGCGCAGGCATGGCTGCGCTGGCGACAGGCTTGGGGTCACCGAGGGCGTTCGCGCTCGATACCGTGACGCTGCCATTCGACAATGGCGAGCGTCCGCTGGTGAAATATCCGCAAAAGCGCCCAATGATCGGCCTGACCCAGCGGCCGCCGCAGCTCGAAACCCCGTTCTCGATTTTCAATGACGGTCCGATCACGCCGAACAACGCGTTTTTCGTCCGCTATCATCTAGCCGACATCCCGTACACCATCGATGCCGACAAGTTCACCCTGGAGATCAAGGGCAAGGTCGATCGCCCGCAAAAGCTTTCTCTGAGGGACATCAAGAAGCTCAAGGCGACGGAAATTGTCGCCGTCAACCAATGCTCCGGCAACAGCCGCGGCTTCTTCAACCCGCGGATCGCCGGAGGCCAGCTCGGCAACGGCGCGATGGGCAACGCACGCTGGCGTGGCGTGCCGCTGAAAACCGTGCTCGACATGGCGGGCGTGCAGCAGGGCGCCAGGCAAGTGACCTTCAACGGCATGGACGGGCCGGTCAGCGACAAGACCCCCGATTTCGTCAAGGCGCTCGACATCGATCACGCCCGCGACGGCGAGGTGATGCTGGCCTATGGCATGAACGGCGATGATCTGCCGCTGCTCAACGGTTTTCCGCTTCGGCTCGTGGTGCCCGGCTATTATGGCACCTATTGGGTCAAGCACCTCAACGAAATCACCGTCATCGATGATGTGTTCGACGGCTTCTGGATGAAATCCGCCTACCGGATTCCGCACACGCCCAACAACAGCGTCGAACCGGGCACCGCGCCGAAAGCGACGATTCCGATCAATCGCTTCACGGTGCGCTCCTTCATCACCAATGTCACCGACGGGGCCAGGCTGAAGCCCGGCAGCACGACGTTGAAAGGCATCGCCTTTGACGGCGGCAAGGGCATCAAAGAGGTCGCGGTCTCGACCGACGGCGGCAAGACCTGGACGCCGGCGAAACTCGGCAAGGATCTCGGCAAATATTCGTTCCGCGAATGGAAGCTGCCGGTGAAGCTCGCGGTCGGCAATTACGAACTCAAGGTGCGCGCCACCAACAATGCCGGTGACACCCAGCCGATGGATCCCTTGTGGAATCCGGCCGGCTATCTGCGCAACGTCGTCGAAACCGTTCGCGTTACTGCGGCGTGAGGAGAGCTAACATGAAACGCCAGTTTCTCCCCGCGCTCGCGGCCATCGTTGCCGTCGGCGCCGCCGCGGCCTTTGCCGCGCCTGTAAATTACACGCTCTCCGAAGAAACCGCCGCGTTCAAGCCCGGCCCCAACGTCGACGTGGCGCAGAACAATTGCACCGCCTGCCACTCCGCCGATTACATCAGGACACAGCCGCGCGGCGAGAAATTCAAAAGGGATTTTTGGCAGGCGGAAGTGACCAAGATGATCAAGGTCTACGGCGCGCCGATCGACGAGAAGGACGCCGCCACGATCGTGGATTATCTTGCCGCGACGTATTGAGATCTGCGGCGCTACGCCGCTTGAACTCTCCCGCTTGCGGGCCCCTTGCGGGGGGAGGCTGACGCGATCGAAGGGCGCGGCGGGCGGGGGAAAATCGCTCGGGGAATTCTGATATCCGTCATATGGCGGGGGCCCCACCCCGCCCTCCCCCCGTAAGCGGGAGAGGGGGGCGTCCTGCCGAATTCCTCTGCTCGCGCGCCTAAAATGATGCGTAAACAGGCAAAAAAAGCGCAAAAGGGCCAAGGTACGGCTCGTTTCCGCCAGAATTGTCGTGCCGTTTACGACTATCAAGCGTGCTGTAATCTGCGTATCCTGTTTGCGGGCATGTCGGTATGTGCGGGGACCGGCCGGTCCGATTTCTTTTTTGATTCCGCGGAGACGACGTTAATGGCTAAAGGTACGGTGAAGTGGTTCAACCCGACCAAGGGTTATGGATTCATCCAGCCCTCGAGTGGCGGTAAGGATGTGTTCGTTCACATTTCGGCGGTGGAGAAAGCTGGTCTTTCGACGCTCAATGAGGGGCAGACGGTCGAATACGAAGAGATCGCAAATCGCGGCAAGACTTCGGCCGAGAACCTGAAGGTTTAGCGCCAACCGCGCAATCGGCTAGCGGCGCGCTCTCGGAGGTGATCCGGGAGTGGGCTTGAAAACAAACCTCACAAACTGTGAACGTTCGGCGGAGCGAGCACCGCTTTTGCTCGCCCTCTTTTTTTCCGCCGCTGTTTGCCATTTGATGTGCCGGCCGCATGGTCGGGCGCGACAGGGTTTCAATCGCTCAATCTTCCGTCACCCACTTGGTAACGGGCATGACGTCCGGTGGCTGCAGATAGCCCCGGGGCCAGAGATCCACGACCCATTCGACCTTGGTGGCACGGTCAACCAGTACCGCGGTGTTGTGCGGCGTCTGCAGCACGAGCGTGTTGCCGCGATAATGCGGGTCGCCCACCACGTGGTATTTGAACAGGTTCCACTCCTGCAGCACCAGCAGAAGGCTGGTGGTGTTACGGGTAGTGTCCCAGCAGTCATAATTGTGCTTGTCGTCGAAATAGCGGAAGTCGGCCTTCGCCACCCTCTTGTTGGTGCCGATGATCGGCCCCATGCGCCGGTCGAGCCAGATCACCGCCTTCTGCACCGCGGCACGTTCGGCTGCCGCAGAGCCGCGGCCCCCCGCCATGATTTGCGTCAGCGCGCTGCGGTCACCGGGCGCGAAATCGAGGATCTCGCGTCGCCGGCAGACGAATCCGTAGCAAACCGTCATCGAGTTTGCCGACGGCGGATAGATCGATACGGAACTGTAGAGCGCGGCGACCTCCCGGCTCAGTTCGGCCGCTTCGACCTGAAAGGCTCCCCAGAGTGTGACCAGCAACGCCGCCAGCAGGCGCGCGAACCCTGCCCGCGTGCGGTCGTGTTGTGTCGGTTGATCGGCGTCTCTCATCGTCCCTGAATTAGCGCGGATGCCTCATGATGCCAATATCTCGGCTGGGCGGCTGTGGATCAGCCGACCGGCAGCGGCGCATCGCGCTTGACCTCTTCCATCACGGCGTAGGTCCGCGTCTCCCGAACGCCCGGCAGCGCCAGCAATATCTCGCCGAGAAACCGGCGATAGGCTGCCATGTCGGCGACACGGGCCTTCACCAGGTAATCGAAGCCGCCGGCGACCATATGGCACTCCAGCACTTCCGGCGCCGACTGCACGGCCTTGGCGAACCGCTCGAAGACGTCGGGCGTGGTCTTGTCGAGCATCACCTCGACGAACACCAGAAGGCCAAGCCCGAGCCGGTGCGGATTGAGCCGGGCGCCGTAGCCTTCAACATAGCCGTCGCGCTGCAGCCGCTTCAGCCGCTCGCCGATCGAGGTCGGTGACAGGCCGATCCTCTCGGCCAGTTCGACGTTGGCGATCCGGCCATCGGCCTGGAGAATGGAGAGGATTTTGCGGTCAATATTGTCGATATCTATCATATCTAAGGATTTTTCCGCTCTTGCCCTCAACTACTAAGGCGAAATTGCAAATTTGTCTATCGAACTACGGTTGATGGGGGAGTAAATTTATTGGCCCTTGAGGAAATGCCATGCCTGTCGATGAGCCAGCCCTTCCACCCTTCAGCGCGCCCTACGCACCCGACGATGCCCTGATCGCGGCCCGGCTGCTCCACCGGGCCCAATTGGGCCCGGAGCGGGAGGCACGGATCGACGGCACCGCGACCCGGCTGGTCGAGGCCATCCGCGCCAACGACGACCCGCTCGGCGGCGTCGAAGACATGCTGCGCGAGTTCGCATTGTCGACCAAGGAAGGCCTGGCGCTGATGGTGCTCGCCGAGGCGTTGTTGCGCGTGCCGGACGCCCGCACCGCCGACCAGTTCATTGAGGACAAGCTCGGCCAGGGCGATTTCCTCCATCACGAGACCAAGTCCAGTGCTTTCCTGGTCAACGCGTCGGCGTGGGCGCTGGGGATGTCGGCCCGCGTGATCCAGCCCGGCGAGACGCCACAAGGCACGATCGGGCGGCTGACGAAACGGCTCGGCGCGCCCGCGGTACGCGCCGCGACGCGGCAGGCGATGCGGCTGATGGGTAACCATTTCGTGCTCGGCGAAACCATCGAATCCGCACTGGCGCGGGCGCAATCCGGCGCGGCGCGAGCGCCACGCTATTCCTTCGACATGCTCGGCGAAGGCGCACGCACCGCGGACGACGCCGAGCGCTATTTCAATTCCTATGCGAGTGCGATTGCAGCGATCGGCCGCACCGCTGACGATCGTCCCCTGCCCGACCGTCCCGGCATCTCCGTAAAACTCTCCGCGCTGCATCCGCGGTTCGAGGTCTTGAGCCGGCAGCGCGTGATGACCGAACTGGTGCCGCGGCTGATCGATCTGTCGAGGCAGGCAAAGGCCTACGATCTGAATTTGACCGTCGATGCCGAGGAAGCGGACCGGCTGGAACTTTCGCTCGATGTGATCGCGGCCGCGTTCGCCGAACCCTCGCTCGCCGGATGGGATGGATTTGGCCTCGCCGTCCAGGCCTATCAGAAGCGCGCCGCCGACGTGATCGATTACGTCGACCATCTCGCGCAAAGCCTGAACCGGCGGATGATGGTGCGGCTGGTCAAGGGCGCCTATTGGGACACCGAGATCAAGCGCGCCCAGGAGCGCGGGCTTGACGATTATCCCGTCTTCACCCGCAAGGCGATGACGGACCTGAACTATATCGCCTGCGTGCGGATGCTGCTGACGCGGCGACCGCGGATCTTTCCGCAGTTCGCGACCCACAACGCGTTGACGGTGGCCACCGTTCTTGAACTCGCCAGCGGCGAAAGTGGCTTCGAGTTCCAGCGCCTGCATGGCATGGGGGAAGCGCTGTACGCCCAGCTTGGCAAGGATCGCCCGGATATCGCCTGCCGCACCTATGCACCGGTCGGCAGCCACCGCGACCTGCTCGCTTATCTGGTGCGGCGTCTGTTGGAGAACGGCGCCAATTCGTCGTTCGTGGCGCTGGCCGCTGACGAAGCCGTGCCGGTGAAGGCGCTGCTGCGCCGCCCCGCCGAAATTGTCGGCAAGCCTGACAACGCTCGGCATCCGAACATCCCGCTGCCGCGCGATCTCTTTTCGCCGCAGCGTCAAAACTCACGCGGCGTCGAATTCGGCGAGCGCGCGGCGCTGGGCGAGCTCACCTCGGCGATCGCAGCGGAAGACCTGCCCGCCGCCGGAACCGCGATCGGTGCAACACCGGAGCAGGCGAACGCAGCCGTCGCCGCCGCCCGCGCGGGCTTCAGGGCGTGGAGCTGTACGCCGGCGGAAGTGCGCGCGAAAACCCTCGACAAAGCCGCGGATCTGCTGGAGCAGCGCGCGGCGCATTTCATCGCGCTGCTGCAGCGCGAGGGCGGCAAGACGCTCGACGACGCGTTCTCCGAGGTGCGCGAGGGCACCGATTTCTGCCGCTATTATGCCGCGCAGGGCCGAAAATTGTTCGGCGATGGCGAGGTGATGCCGGGGCCGACCGGCGAGAGCAATGTGCTGGTGCTCCGCGGCCGCGGCGTGTTCGTCGCTATCTCGCCGTGGAATTTTCCGCTGGCGATCTTTTTGGGACAAGTCACGGCGGCGCTGATGGCGGGCAATACCGTCGTCGCAAAGCCGGCCGAACAGACACCCCTGATCGCGGCGGAAGCGGTTGCCCTGTTGCATGAGGCCGGCGTGCCCGCTTCCGCCCTGCATCTGGTGCAAGGCGACGGCCGGATCGGAGCTGCGCTGGTTGGGCACATCGAAATCGCCGGCGTCGTTTTCACGGGATCGACCGAAGTCGCGCGCTCGATCAACCGCACGCTCGCCGCCAAGGATGGTCCGATCGTGCCGCTGATTGCGGAAACCGGGGGCATCAACGCCATGATCGTCGATGCCACCGCGCTGCCAGAACAGGTCGCCGACGATGTGGTGACATCGGCGTTCCGCTCGGCCGGACAGCGCTGCTCGGCGCTGCGGCTGTTGTTCGTTCAGGACGATGTCGCCGATCGCATGATCGAGATGGTCGCCGGCGCCGCACGCGAATTACGGATCGGCGATCCCACGGACCCAGCGACACATGTCGGGCCGGTGATCGACACGGAAGCAAAACAGCGGTTGGATGCGCACATCGCGCGAATGAAGAAGGAGGCCCGCGTTCACTTTGCCGGCACAGCTCCTGAAGGCAATTTCGTCGCGCCGCATATTTTTGAATTGTCTGACGCCGGCCTGCTCACCGAGGAAGTGTTCGGACCGATCCTGCACGTGGTGCGCTACCGCGCCGACAGAATAGATCATGTCCTGCGGTCGATCGAACGCTCCGGCTACGGGCTCACGCTCGGCATCCACTCCCGGATCGATGATACAATCGAGGATGTGGTCGATCGCCTGCAGGTCGGCAACATCTACGTCAACCGCAACATGATCGGCGCGGTCGTCGGCGTGCAGCCGTTCGGCGGCCATGGGCTGTCCGGCACCGGGCCCAAGGCCGGCGGTCCGCATTATCTGGCGCGGTTCGCGAGCGAGCAGACGGTAACGATCAATACGGCGGCGGCCGGCGGAAATGCGGCGCTGATGGCGGGTGGGGAGTAGCGTCAGGCCGTCATTGCGGGGAGCTCTGCGCAAGCATTGACGAAACACCCGTTGCATGATCCGCCCAAGACGGGTCAAATGGCATTTGATCTCCATCCTTCGCAGCGGTAATTCCGCGCCACAAAAAACCAACAAGCCTCAAGGGAGCGGCGGCACTATGGAAATGGAAAAAGGCATCTTCGAAGGCCTGAAGGTTCTGGACTGCGCGAGTTTCATCGCAGCGCCCGCGGCCGCCACCGTGCTGTCGGATTTCGGCGCCGACGTGATCAAGATCGAGCCGCCCGGATCGGGCGATCCCTACCGCAACCTGCCGAATTTGCCGGGCTATCCGCGCAGCGAACACAATTTCGCGTGGCTTCTGGAAGCCCGCAACAAGAAGAGCCTGGCGCTCGACCTTTCCAGGCCCGAGGGGCAGGCGGTGCTGCATCGCCTCGCCGGCGAGGCCGACGTCTTCATCACCAATTATCCGCCGCAGGTGCGCGCGAGGCTCGGCATCACCTATGACCATCTCGCACCACATAATGACCGGCTGATCTATGCCTCCTTCACCGGCTATGGCGAAAAGGGCGAGGAAGCCAACAAGCCCGGCTTCGACAGCAACGCCTACTGGGCGCGCTCGGGCCTGATGGACCTGGTGCGCGCCGACGAAAAGACCACGCCGGCGCGTTCGATTGCCGGGATGGGAGATCATCCCTGCGCGATGGCGCTTTACAGTGCGATCGTCACCGCGCTCTACAAACGCGAACGCACCGGCAAGGGCTCGCATGTCTCGTCCAATCTGATGGCCAACGGCGTCTGGGCGGCTTCCGTGCTGGCGCAGGCGAAACTATGCGGCGCCAAATTCGGCGAGCGGCACCCGCGCGAGCGGGCCCTGAACGCGGTCACCAACCACTACCAGTGCAAGGACGGACGCTGGCTGATCCTTTCGCTGCTCAACGAAGACAAGCAATGGCCGACACTGGCGCGCTGCCTCGGGCGCGAGGATCTCGTCACGGATTCGCGCTTTACGACCAAGGCGGATCGGCACCAGCGGTCGGTGGAGCTGATCAAGATTTTCGACGAGACCTTTGCCACCAAGGATCTCGCCGAATGGCGCAAGATCCTCGACGGCAATGGCCTCGTGTTCGGCGTCGTCGGCATTTTGGACGACATCCCGAACGACCGGCAGATGATCGACAACGGGGTGCTGGTGCCGTTCGAGAACGACACGATGCTGACCATCAGTAGCCCGATCTGGGTGGACGGCAGCAAGAAGGTTCAGCCGCGCAAGCCCCCCGCCATCGGCGAGCAAAGCGACGAGATCCTCAGGAACGCGGGCTATGACGAAGCCGCGATCGGGAAGCTGCGGGCGTCCGGCACGGTGGCGTGAGCGCCTAATTGCAAAATCCAGTCGGGGGTACTGTGCCCTGCTTGCCTGAGGATAGGCGGCCGACGATCGCCGATTTTTCAATGATGGCGTATCTGACCTCTCCAGGCGATGAGACCGGCTCTGATTTCGCGGTCAGCCACCCCGCGATAAGCGCGTGGCTTGGCCGCATCGCGAGCCTGCCCGGCTGGAAGCCGGCCTACGATCTGTTACCGGGCAAGCGTCTGAAGCGCTACTCCTAGCGGCCAAGCCACAGCCAGACCACGGCGAAAACGATCACGCCGGCAATCACGGCGACTGCAATCGCCCAGCTACTGACGCGAACGGCGCCCACCTGCTGCCGTCGTTCTTCATTTTGCGCGATCTTGCGATTACGCGCCTTGTTGTCCTGCTCAGGCGGATTCATCGCGTGATCCCCTCAGTTCCCGATGGTCGTCGCCGGGTGAAGTGTAGCATCGAACGATAACGGCTGATCGGCCGTGCCCTTGCCGCCGCTCATGCCGGCCAGCCGGCTCAACGAGAATGCCGCAACCGCCGCACAGAGCGCGGCGACCGCCGCCGCCACGAAGAGCCCGCTTGTGCTCCATTTCGCGGTCATCAACGCGCTGCCGATCAGGGGGCCGATGATCGAGCCGACCCGGCCGATGCCAAGCGCCCAGCCGAGCCCGGTAGCCCGGACCGAGGTTGGATAGAAGGTCGCCGTCAGCGCGTTGGCGGCGATCTGGCCGCCAACGATGCAAAAGCCCGCGGCAAAGATCGCGATCGTGACAAGCACGGCGGAGTGGCTGAGCTGGCCGATTGAGCCGACCGCGAACACGGCTGCGAAATACACCAGCGCCAGCGCACGAAACGAGAAGCGATCGACGACGCTGCCGAGCGCAAGCGTCCCCACCACACCGCCGACCTGCAGCATCGATCCAATCAGCGCCGCTGCTGACACCGAGGCGCCGAGATCATTAAGCACGGTCGGCAGCCAGTTCGACAGGAAATATAGATCGAGCAGGCTCATGAAGAACACCACCCAGAGCAACAGCGTGGGCAGCCCTCTCCCGTCCCTGAACAGATGCAACACCGGAAGCCCTGCGAGAACCGGTTCATGCACCACGAACTTTGTCGAAGCGGGTGGCGCAGCCTTCGGATTGATGAGGGCGAGCAATTCGGCGACCTGTTGATCCGCGCGGCCCGTGAACGCCAGGAAGCGCACCGATTCGGGTAGGTGCGCGGCGAGGACCGGCGCTAGCAACAGGGGCGCAACGCCACCCACGACGAATACCGAGCGCCAGCCGAAGTGCGGAATCAACGCCGCCGCCAGCAGGCCGCCAAGCGCGGCGCCGACCGAGAAGCCGCAGAACATAATCATCACCATGGTGGCGCGGCGTCGGTGCGGACTGAACTCGGACGTCATCGCCACCGTATTCGGCATCGCGCCGCCGAGGCCGAGGCCAGTGAGAAATCGAATAGCCAGCAGCGTATTGACGTCGTTGACGAAGGATGTCGCGAGCGTGCCGACGCCGAATGCAACGGTCGAAAAGACGATGATCTTCCGGCGTCCGACCCTGTCCGCCAGCGGCCCAAAGATCAGCGCGCCGATCATCAGCCCGAACAGCCCGGCGCTGAACACCGGGCCGAGCGCCGCGCGGCTTAGCGTCCATTCCTTGGCAAGCGCCGGCGCTACATAGCCGATTGCCTGAGTGTCGAAGCCGTCAAGGAACAACACCGCGGCGCAGGTCAACAGCAACCTGATCTGGAAACCGCCGATCGGCTGCTGGTCGATGTAGCCGGCAACGTCGACGGTTGACGCGTTGCCTTGAGAAGTCGTCATTGTTCCATCTCCCAATAACGCGGATGCGGTTCTTGTCGACCGCCTTGCTCAGCCTATCGCGAGTTCAACCGCCGCGGCTGGATCTCAATTTCGCAGCGCCTCCTTCGAGTAGCCGGCGATACGCTTGTAGCCCTCGGACAGAGCGACAAGTTCCTCGCGGCTGATAACGTCCTCGATCGTGCGAAACGGCTTGTCGTGGGTGCGCTCAAACACCTCGCGCAGTATAGCGTCCGGCGGATTGATGCGGTTGGTGAGGACGATGCGCGTGGTTGCCTCCAGCCGCTGCTTTTCATACGCCGCGAGGGCTGCGACCGGGCTTTCATTCTCGCGCAGAGCCGTGGTCAGCGCGCAGGCATCGAGGATCGCCTGTCCGGCGCCATTGGAGCCCCGCGGCACCATCGGGTGCGCGGCGTCGCCGAGCAGCGTTATCCGGCCAAAGCTCCACCGCTGCAGCGGATCCTGATCGACCATCGGGAACTCCAGCACGCTGTCGGCGGCGCGAATGAACGCCGGCACGTCGAGCCAATCAAAATGCCAGTCGGAAAAGGCGTCGATGAAATCATCGAGCGAGCCGGCCCGGTTCCAGTCGCGCTTGCGGTACTTGGCCGTCTCGATTTCGGCGACCCAGTTGACGAGTTGCAGCCCGTCGGCGCCGGCTTGGCAGATCGGGTAAATCACCATCTTGCCGTGCGACAGCCAGCCGGCGCGCACCATGCTGGCGCCTGACAGCATCGGTTTCCAGCGCGTGACGCCGCGCCACATGTTGACGCCGGAATAGCGGGGCTCGCCCTCGTCGGGGTAAAAATGCTTGCGAATCGCGGAATTGATGCCGTCGCAGCCGATCGCGACGCGGCCCCGTGCGGTGAAACGATTGGCACCTCCCGGACCACCGGAAAAGGTCACGTTAACGCCGGCTTCGTCTTGCTCGACCCCGAGACAATGTCGGTTGGTGATGATGGCATCCGCGCCGGACCGCGAGCGGAAGGCATCGAGCAACACCCTCTGCAGGTCGCCGCGATGAATGGAGAATTGCGGATGATCGTAGCCCGCGCCGCGGCCGAGCGGCTCCTGATAGATCAACTGGCCGAAGCGGTTGAAGAAGGTGGCGTCCGTAGTTTCGATCGCGACTTTTGCCAGCGCCGGCTCGAGGCCGAGCGCGCCGAGTTCCCTGGTCGCGTGCGGCAGCAGGTTGATACCGACGCCGACCGCCTTGATCTCGGACGCGGACTCGAAGATTCGGCAGGGAATGCCGGCGGCGTGCAGTGCCAGCCCGAGCGTCAATCCGCCAATGCCGGCGCCGATGATGACGACCTCGTCCATGTTTCCTTCCCGCAGACTTCTTTGGCGCGATGAAACACGATTAGTAAGCTTACCGTCAATCTTGCCGGCTGAGCGAGCGGCTTGCTGGCGCCTTCACGAAGCACATGCCCATCCGCGAGGTCTTGCCGGCGGCCTGGCAGGCGAGCCCTTCCGCGCAGCTCCAGGCGCGAAAGCTCTTGTCGTTGTCGGCCGGCTTTGCGCCCGGCAGATAGCAATGCGCGCCCCAGCCATCATCATACTCGGTTCCGACAAGCTCGGTGCTGCCGCGCAGTTGCGGCCGGCTGGAAAAGCCGCGGGAGTAATCGGGCTCCCGACCGTCGCGCAACGCAGCGAGGATATCCCGGCGGCGGACCTGGTCACCGAAGAAATGCGGCGATGCCGGCACCACGGTTGAATTGGAAGGCTTTGCCGCCATCCAATCGACGCCGGGGAAATGGAAGCCCCCGATGCCGCGGGTCTGGTGGCAGCCGGAACAGGTGATGTCGTTCAGCCGCCGCTCGAAACCGCCGGGCGAGCGGATGTTCTGCAGCTCTACGCCATCGTCGGCCACCTTCTTCAGCGCGGCGACGACATCGCTCTCGCTGAACACGGGGCCGGCTCCGCCCTCGCCGTGCATCAGGCCGAATTCGGGCTGCAAGTCCGAGACATCGAATCCGACCGGCGTCGGCGCCACCGCGCGGAGGCTGAGGAATCTTTCCGGGATCAGCACCGTGCCCCGATCGAATTCACTGAAGTGCCTGGGATCAAGCAGCCATGCCTTGAAATCCCGCTTGAGATTTTCATCGGCCTCGATGCGCTCGTGGTCGATCTGGTTTTCCAGCGGCGTCTCCAGGAAGCGTTGCGCGGGCGCGTCGTAGCGAAACACCTTCAGAAGATAGTCGGTGCGGAAATCGCGGACAGCCGATTTCGGCGCATGCGCGATCTGGAGATTGGTTTCGATGCGACCGATGTTTTGAGGGCCGACCAGATCGAGCGGACCGTCCGTTGCCAGTAGTTTTTGGGCAAGCTCATCGCCGGTCAGCGACAGATCGCCGGCAGCGAGCCATCGTCGCGCGATCTCCGAGCAGCTGAGCGACGCGCTGCTGGAGCCACCTTTAGCCTGCAGCACGATGTTGAGCGTCATCGGCAGCCGCGGCGAAACCGCGTTTTCGCCCACGGTCGGCCCGTCGATCCGCGTCAGACGATAGATCAGCCGGATCTCGCCGCAGTTCGCCGGAGAGACATAGGCGCGGTCCATGCGGTTGACGATGCCCGCCAGCACGAAGCGCGTATCGGAGGAATAAAGCAGCTCGCGATCGAACAGCTGGAAATCGAAGTTTTCGCCGACGCCAATCGTTTCGCCAGGGAGGCTTGCCTTGTGCCTTGCGACGTATCGATCGAATTCCGCATCGATCGCCCGGCGCACCGGCACCATCGACGGCAAGGCGAACAGCTGGCTGTTGGTGAGCGGGATATCGGCCGATCGCTCGGGCTGCAGCAAGCGGCCGAGGCCAAATCGCCCGTGGTCGAACTCGCGCAGCGTCGCGGGATCGATGATGGCCGCGCCCCGCTCCAGCGCGCCATTCTGAGCCGCGCGAGCCGGACAGACGCCGCACAGCAGGGCCAACAGGATCGCGAGTGAATGCGGCGCGCGGCTCATGCCCTCACTAACACCGCGCAAACAAGCCTATTCAAGTAAAAAGGCGCCTCACATCACGGTGAAGCCCCCTTCCGTGTTCCGGCTCGCGTCCTTAACGCGCGACGATCAGGCCCTTGGTGGTCACGACCACCCAGCGGCCATCCTGGCGGCGGATGGCGTCGACGCGGCCGAGGCCGGGAACGGGATCGCCGGCATAGACTTCGTATATGCCACGGCGTCCCTCGATCAGCGCTCCGCCGTTCGACACATCGCGCAGCACCCAGCCTTCAACCGTCGGCAACCGGCCGACTTCGAGCGGCGTGACAGTTCCGGTGACATCCTTGGCGGCGGCCGCGGCAGTTGCAGGCGCAGCGGCCGGCGGCGCGGTACGAAGCTTGTCGACGGCCTCGCTCAGCTTGGCGAGCTTGGCGGCCGGCTCGGCCTGCGCCTTCTCGACCTTGTCGAGGCGATCACTGGTCTTGCTGAACTGGCTTATACCCAACTTGGCGGTATGCTCGACGCTGGCCTTCAGCGCGAGCATGTCGGCATCGATCCGGGCGATGGAGGCTTCCAGTGCGCTGTTCTTCGCAAAGGCTTGATCATCGCCGGCCGCGAAATGTCCGAAACCCGCGGTCGCCAGCGCGCCACCGAGCGCGCCTGCGACCGTCGCCAGGACCACCACCGCCGCCATCGCGGCGACCCGGCGCTTGCCGGACGTTGCGGTCTTTTCCTCGACCTGCGCCTTCGCGGCGGCGCTGTCATCCCACACGCGATCGCCGGGCGACATAATCATGAGCTTGCCAGGGAAGCTTGGCGCTTCCGGTTTGGCGGCGGCGTCTACCTTGGGAATCTCGACCTTCGGAACCTCAGCCTTTCCGGCTTCAGCGTTGGACACCTCAGCCTTGGCCACCTCAGCCTTGGGCGTCTCGGCCTTCGGCGCGTCGGCCTTGGGCGTGTCAGCCTTGGGGACGGTTTGTTCCTGGTCCGGGGCAATTTGCGGAGATGCGACGTCGGCCACGGCATGCGCCATCACCGGCGCATCCGACATGCCGGGAGCCGCCGGCCCGGCGCCGACAGAGCCGGTTTCACCGCTGATTGGCTCGCCCTGTTGTTCACTCACGTTCAAGTCTCCAGAATAGGTTGACCATTTGGTAACTTTCATAGTTTGCGAAATCGTTACCGGTCGGGGGCTTACCGAAATTTTAGGACCTCATCGGGGCCGGATTTTGGCCCATGCTGCCCTGCGGCAATTCCATACCGCTCCGTTTGCGCAAATCCATTTCCCGACTAACATGTACCAACCAACCAGCCAGAAGGCGGGGGACGGCGATGGCGATCGAGAAATGCATCAATGAATTTGATGTAGATGACGTCATTTTTGAGGAAGGCTCGACCGGGCGCGAGCTGTTCGTCGTGCTCGAGGGCCAGGTCGAGATCGCCAAGATGAACGGCGTCAGCAAGAACGTCATCGTGACGCTCGGCAAGGGCGAGTTCTTCGGCGAGATGGCCGTGATCGACGGATCGTCCCGCTCGGCGACCGCCATCGCCGCCGCGCCGAAAACGAGAGTGATGCGGATCAATCACGCCCGCTTCGTCTACCTGGTCAGCCAGCAGCCGGCTTTCGCGCTGATGATTATGGATGCGCTTTCCAAGCGGTTGCGGGCCTCGAACGCCGTTACCTTCAGAAACGTGGCGAATTCATGAGCGACCGCCGGCCGAGCCCCTTCAAGACCCTCCTCGACAGCGACGTCTGCACGCTGATCCAGGCGGCCGACGATGTCTACCAGATCCGCTTCAAGAACCGCGCAGCGAACGCCTATCTGGTGCGCGGCAGCTCGCGCACGATCATGATCGACGTCGGCCTGTCGACGAACTATCCGCATCTCCTGACCTGCCTCAACCATCTCGGCGTCACACCTGAGAAGATCGACATGGTGGTGCTGAGCCACGAACATCTCGACCACATCGGCGCGGCCTATCATTTCCATGGCCGCACCTATATCGCCGCGCATCGGCTCGCCGCCAACAAGATCATGCTGCGCGACGATTTCTCGATGCTGCGAAAGATGTTCAGCGAGCCCAACGTACCGATCAATATCGATATCTGGCTGGAAGAAGGCAATCTGATCGACCTTGGCAATTTCCGCCTCAACGTGATGTACACGCCTGGCCACACCTCGGCCTGCATCACGCTGTTCGATCAGGACAAGGGGCTGTTGTTCGCGGCCGACACGCTGATGCCCGGCGGCGTGATGGGCGGCGTGTTCGGCTCGGGCAGCATTGCCGACTACATCCAGTCGCTGGAGCGGCTGAAGGGATTGAACTCAAAGATTCTGCTGTCCGGCCACGGGCGCCTGTCCGATGCGCCGCAGGAAGACGTGCGGATCGCGATCCAGCGTTCGCACGGGCTGCTGTCGGACACCGCGGAATTGTTCGACGCGCTGGATGCACGCGCGAATTTCGAGCCGATCATGCAATCGGTGCGCGACCTCAACAAGCTCGACGACAGCTAGGGCCTCCCCATTTGACAAAGCCGCGCCCGGCCTGTTCAAAGGCCGTAACTATAATGCCTGCAAGCAAGGGGGAGAGACGCATGAAGCTTTACGACTCGGTCGGGCCCAACCCGCGCATTGTCCGCATGTTCATGGCCGAGAAGGGCATCGAAATACCCAAGCAGACCATCGATCTGCGCAAGGGCGAAAATCGTGAGCCAGAGCATCTGGAACGTAATCCGCACGGCCAGATGCCGACGCTCGAGCTCGATGATGGCAGCTATCTCTCCGAAATCACCGCGATCTGCGAATTCCTGGAGGAGAAGCATCCGGCGCCTCCGATGATCGGCGCGTCGCCGGAACAGCGTGCCGAGTGCCGGATGTGGACGCGCCGCGTCGATCTCAACATCGCCGAGCCGCTCGCCAACGGCTATCGTTTTGGCGAAGCGCTGAAGTTTTTCGAAAAGCGAATTCCCTGTGCGCCGGAAGCCTCTCCGGGGCTGAAGAAGATCGCGGCGAATCGATTGGAATGGCTGAATGGCCAGATGGTGGACGGCCGGGAATATCTCTGCGGCAAGCGTTTTACGCTGGCCGACATCCTGCTCTATTGCTGGCTCGATTTCGGCAACCAGGTCGGCCAGCCGCTGGATCCGGCGAATTCGAGTATCGCCGCGTGGTTCAAGCGAGTCGGCGAACGGCCGTCGGCTAAGGCCTAGGCGCCTTCACCGACATTGCGCGGTACGCTTGCGGCGAAGCAATCCATTGCCTTCCAGCGCTGCTGGATGGGATCGCTTCGTCCGCCATGATGTGGAGGGGCTGGACCTAGATCACCACCGGGGCATCCGGCAACTCGTTGGGGCCGCCGCCGGTGCGCGGAAAATGCTTCGCCAGCTCCCGTGATACCGCTTCGATCCCTTTGATCACGCCGCGCTCGTAATGACCGGCGCGGAGCTCGATCTCCATCTCGCGGCAGATATTCTCCCAGCTGGCAGCGCCCACCTTCGCGTCGATGCCGCGGTCGGCGATGATCTCAACGTCGCGGTCGGCGAGCAGGAGATAGATCAGCACGCCGTTGTTATGCGCGGTGTCCCAGATCCGCAGCCCCGAAAAAATATCCAGCGCCCGGTCCCGCGCCGGTTGATTGCGGAATAGCGGCGCACCGTCGAGCGCGCCTTCCACCGCGAAGCGCACCTGGCCGGAATGCGTGGCTTCGCCCGCCGTGATCGCCTGCTCGATTCTCGCGAGCATGGCCGGCGGAAAATCGCGACGCCGACGCCAGTGGTGCTGGAGCAGATGTCTGCCGATACGCCCGATCCCCATGCTTACCAACTCCCCGATGCGCCGCCGCCGCCGAAGCTGCCGCCACCGCCGCTGAACCCGCCGCTGTCGCTGCCGCTTGAACTGCTGCCGCCCGACCAGGAGCCGCCGCCACCGCCGACCACCCAGCCACCGTCCCTGCCGTATCGGCGGCGCCCGACCCCTGGACCCGGACCTGTCGAGCCCATGTTCTGCACAAGGAAAGTGACGACCGAGGCAACAACACCAAGCAGGATCGCGGCCGCGAGCGATCCGGCAACGAACCATGCGAATACTCCGACAATGCCGCCGGTCGCAAGCGCGCCGATGAAGCGGCCCAGCGCACTGCGCAGCACGCCCGCGAGGATGATCAGCCCAAAAATGACAAAAGGATTGGCCGGGTTGATATAATCAAGCAGTGCCGGCGTTTCCCAATGGACCGGTTCCGGCGCCGGCAGTTTTTCTCCATCGATGACCCGGATCATCCGGTCGATTCCCGCAGAGACCCCGCCAGCGAAATCGCCGCTCTTGAATTTTGGCGTAATGTCTTCGTCGATAATACGCTTGGTGGTGACGTCGGTCAGCGCGCCTTCGAGGCCGTAGCCGACCTCGATGCGCAAGTGACGGTCGTTCTTGGCAATCACCAGCAGCGCACCGTCGTCGATCTTCTTGCGGCCGATCTTCCAGGCTTCCGCTACCCGGAGCGAGAATTGCTCGATGGGCTCCTGGTCCGTGGTCGGCACGATCAGCACCGCGATCTGGCTGCCCTTCCGCGCCTCGAAATCTTTCAGGGTTTGCGTCAGCGACGCGATGTCGCCGCTGGACAGCGTCCCGGTCTGATCGACCACGCGGCCAGTGAGCGGCGGCACCGCGACCTCGGCCAGCGCCGGAAACACCCAGCCCACCAGCAGCGCAAGCAGGACGGCTCTTGCAGCGTTCATCGCGGTCAGATCTTTTGGTCCGTTACGCAGCTATTTCGATGGCGCCGCCGGCGTCGGGTTGAAATCGACCTTCGGCGCAGTCGATATCTCCTTCTCGTTCTCGACCGAGAAGTTCGGCTTCTCCTTGTAGCCGAACACCATTGCTGTCAGGTTGTTCGGAAAGGCGCGGATGCCGACGTTATATTCCTGGACCGCCTTGATGTAGCGGTTGCGCGCCACGGTGATACGGTTTTCGGTGCCTTCGAGCTGCGCCATCAAGTCGCGAAACAGCGTGTCGGATTTGAGCTGCGGATAGTTTTCAGTCACGACCAGCAGCCTCGACAACGCACTGGTCAGTTCACCCTGGGCCTGCGTGAATTTCTGGAATGCCGCGGGATCGTTGAGCACCTCCGGCGTCGCCTGGACGCTGCCGACCTTGGCGCGGGCGTTGGTCACTCCGAGCAGCACGTCCTTTTCCTGCTGGGCAAAACCCTTGACGGAGTTGACGAGGTTCGGCACCAGATCGGCGCGGCGCTGGTACTGGTTGACGACTTCAGACCAGCTCGACTTGACCTGCTCGTCAGTGGTCTGGATCGTGTTGTAGCCGCAATTGGTCAGGCTCAACGTCGCCAGCGCAGCCAGCACGGTCCAAAGTCTACGCATTGAATTTCTCCCGGTGGAATTTTCCGCCAGCGTATCAGAACGGTCTCGCCAGGTAAGCCTGCGCGAGGGCTCCATATTCATTTTTGCGGCTGATTACTCTTGCCTATCTGTATCCGAACTAGTCATCATGGTTCATCTCGATCCCGGGGAGGATCCATGAAAACAAAAGAAAAATTCGAGACCATCATCGCCGAGCGTCCGGAACCTGCTATCGCCCGGATCGTGATGAACCGACCGGAAGCCCGCAACGCACAAAACCTGCAGATGACCTACGACCTCAATGCCGCCTTCGATCAGGCGGTGCAGGACGACGCGGTCAAGGTCATCATTCTTGCCGGCAACGGCCCGCATTTTTCCGCGGGCCACGATTTGCGCCCCGACGGCAAGAATGCGGCCGGCGCCGATTTTCCGCCGGTCGGAAATTGGGGCGGGTTTGCGGAAGCGAACGCCCATGGCCGCTTCGCGCGCGAGCAGGAGATCTATCTGCAGATCACGCGGCGCTGGCGCAATCTCGCCAAACCCACGATCGCCGAAGTGCACGGCAAATGCATCGCGGGCGGGCTGATGCTGGCCTGGGCCTGCGACATCATCGTTGCCAGCGACGATGCCGAATTCTGCGATCCCGTGGTTACCATGGGCGTCTGCGGCGTTGAATGGTTCGTGCACCCCTGGGAACTCGGTCCGCGCAAGGCCAAGGAGTTCTTGTTCACCGCAGATATCTGGAGCGCGGCGGAAGCGCACCGGCTCGGCATGGTCAATCACGTCGTCCCGCGCGCGGAGCTCTCGTCATTCGTGATGGCCCTGGCACGGAAGATCGCCGCCAAACCGTCGTTTGCGCTGAAGCTGACAAAGGAAGCCGTCAACCGCTCGGTCGACGTCATGGGACAGCCGGCAGCGATCGAACAGGCGTTTGCGCTGCATCAGCTCTGTCACGCGCATAATCTGCAGGAGTTCGGAATGGTGGTGGATCCCGCGGGACTTCATCCGTCCGTCAGGAAGCCGGCTGGAGCGAAGTAGATCCGATGGACCTTACCCCAAGCGACGAGCAACGCCTGCTGCGCGAAAGCGCCGACCGCTTCGTGGCGGAAACCTATGATGCCGATCATCGCCGCCGCATGGCGAGCGAGCCGCAAGGCTTCAGCACCGCGATCTGGAAACAGTTCGCCGATCTTGGCTGGCTGGCGCTGCCGGTTCCCGAGGCCTATGGCGGGCTCGGCGGTGGCGCGATCGACATCGGCATCTTGATGGAAGCCTTCGGGCGCGGCCTCGTCGCAGAACCTTATCTCTCGACGGTCGTGCTCGGTGCCGGGCTGATCGCGGAGTGCGGTGCCGAGGCGCAGAAGCAGGAGCTGTTACCCAAAATCGCCGACGGCTCACTCTACCTGGCCTTCGCGCATTCGGAGCGCAAGGCGCGCTTCGATCTGGCCGAGGTGGCAACCGCGGCGAAGAAGACGGCGGACGGCTGGCAGCTCGATGGCCACAAGATCGCGGTGCTTGACGGTGCCGCCGCGGGCCAGCTCATCGTCTCGGCGCGCGTCGCGGGCAGCAACGGTACGTCGGGCAAAGTGAGTCTGTTCCTGGTGCCGTCCGATGCACCGGGCCTCACCTTGCGCGATTTCCCGCGGCTCGGCGGCGGCCGTGCTTGCAATCTCGATCTGTCGGATGTCCGCCTTTCCGCCGATGCCCTGCTCGGCGACGGCAGCGACGCCCTGCCCGCGATCGAAGCAGTCGTCGACCGCGCGATGGCCGCGCTCGGTGCCGAGGCCGTCGGCATCATGCAGACACTGCTCGACACCACGCTCGCGTATACAAAAATCCGAAAACAGTTCGGACGGCCGCTGTCCGCCAACCAGGTGATCCGGCACCGGCTCGCCGACATGGCGATGCAATGCGACGAGGCGCGCTCAATGGCGCTGCGGGCGGCGCTGATGGCGAATGCCGATCCGGTCGCGCGAAGCCGCGCCGCGTCGGGCGCGAAAGCCAAGATCGGCAAGTGCGCGCGCTTCGTCGCCGAGCAATCGGTCCAGCTTCACGGCGCGATGGGTGTCACCGAAGAGCTCGACATCGGATCCTATTTCAAGCGGCTGCTTGCCTTCGACACGCTGTTCGGCGGCAGCGCCCATCATTATCGCCGCCACGCCGCCCTCGGCGGGCGGGCGATGACCTAAGGGAGCGCAACATGGATCTCAGCTTCAACGCCGAAGAGCGCGCCTTTGAGAAGGAGGTGCGCGACTTCATCGCCGCCAATCTCACCCCGGAAATGAAACGCGCCACCGCGCTGACGCCGTCGGTATTTTCAGATCCCGACATCGGCATGGCCTGGCAGCGCGCGCTGCACCAGAAGGGCTGGGGCGCGCCGGGCTGGCCGGTCGAACATGGCGGACCCGATTGGACGCCGGCGCAGCGCTGGATCTTTGAGGCCGAGTCCGCCCGCGCCGGCGCGCCCAACGTCAATGTCATGGGTGTCAAGATGGTCGGCCCCGTCATCATCGGCTTTGGCTCGCCGGAGCAGAAGAACTTCTATCTGCCGCGGATTCTCGCCGGCGAGGACTACTGGTGCCAGGGCTATTCCGAGCCGGGCTCGGGCTCCGATCTCGCCTCGCTGAAGACGCGCGCGGTGCGCGATGGCGACGACTACATCATCAACGGCACCAAGATATGGACCACGCATGCGCATCACGCCAACCGCATGTTCGCACTGGTGCGGACCAATGAGACCGAACGCCAGCAGGACGGTATCAGCTTCATCCTGATCGACATGAAGACCCCGGGCATCACGACAAGGCCGATCCTGACCATCGGCGGCGACCACGAGGTCAACCAGGTGTTTTTCGACGACGTCCGCGTGCCCGTCTCCAACCGCGTCGGCGAGGAGGGCAAGGGCTGGACCTATGGCAAATATCTGCTCGAATTCGAGCGCGGCTCGGGCATCGCGTCGGCGAAGTTGCGCGACGCGTTGAAGACGGTCTGCGACCTCGCGGAATCCGGGGCCACCGGCCGCGCCATCGACGATGCCGATATCGCGCTTCGGATGTCCGAGATCGAGGTCGACATCGACGCGCTGGAGATGACCGAGCTGCGCGTGCTGTCGGCGCTGCAGACCGGGCAAAACCCCGGTGCGGTGTCGTCGTTGCTGAAGCTGCGGGTCAGCGAAATCCGCCAGGCGGTGACGCGGCTCGGCGTCGACGTAATCGGCCATGACGGGCTGTATGTCGAGCCCGGGCGGCCGCTGTACAAGCTCAACGAAGCGCCGGGGATACCGGAAGAGATGCTGCCGGTGGTGCCGGAATATCTCAACAGCCGTGCCTACACCATCTTCGGCGGCTCTTCGGAGATCCAGCGCGATATCGTGGCGAAGATGGTGCTGGGACTTTAAGCCACCGCCTGCTGCCGTTCGGCGATTTCAACGTCGGTTGTCACGTTGCCCAACCCGATCGTCGTGAGCAGCTTCAGCATTTCCAGGCGCGCGGTGACGTGCGACATGGTGGGCCGCGTGCCGAGGGTGAGTTCATCGAGATCGTCGACCGCGGTCAGTCCGCGCGGATAGAATTCGCGAAAGATCACGCGTTCGGCAAGTCCGTCGACGCAACGGAAATTCAGCCGCTGTGAAAGCTGCTGCAGCGCCTCGCCGACCACGCGCTTGTTGCGCGAGCCGAGCGTCGACAACCGGTTTCGCAGCACGATCCAGTCGGTGGTGCCCTGATAAAGCTGGCGGCGCCGGCCGCGCGCCTCCTCTACCATATCGGCGTAGTGGCTGGTGCCGGTGATGCGGAAGGTTTCGGGATCGACCGTGCCGAGCACATCGAGATCGACAAAACTGTCGTTGAGCGGCGTGATCAGGGTATCAGCCAGCGAATGCGCGACGCGCGTCAGATAGCCGTCATGGCCGGGGGTGTCGATGACGACAACGCCATACCGGCCCGCCAGCATTTCGACCGTCTTCTCAAGCGCCCGCGAGCCCGCTGCCTCGTCTTCCGCGGTCGGATGATCGAGCTTGCCGAAACAGAAATGCTCAGGCATTTCGAGCTCACGTGCCGTCTGCTTACCCCAGGCCCGCCTGTTCTCGATATGATGGGTAAAGCTCTTTTGCCTCGTATCGAGGTCGATGGTGGCCACGGCCTGGCCCGATTTCATCAGCGCCACAGCGACATGCATGGCGACGGTGGACTTCCCCGACCCGCCCTTCTCGTTGCCGACCACGATCACACGAGCGGACGTCGTCGGCCTTGAGCCTTCAACCAACATGAGAGCGCCCCTCGAAAATCTGATTGAGCTGTCGCTAGCTGATTTAGACATTGGGCTTGATTCGCGGATTTATCGCAAGCGGCGAGTTCCCGCGATGTTCGCATGAGGCTGTCGCGAGGCTGACGCGACGCCGGTTCCAGTGCCGACGCGAACAAACGAGCGACGGGGTGCAGCGCGACTGTCACCCCGTCTCTCGTTCATCTCGGTTGTGCCCCCGCTGCCTTCGCGTCGCGGATCGCCTGCCAGACCTTGGCCGGCGTCAGCGGCGTATTGAGCTGCTTGATGCCGAGCTCGCTCAGCGCATCCATCACGCCATTGGCGATGCAGGGCGGGCCGCCGATCGCGCCGGATTCGCCGCAGCCCTTGGCGCCGAGCGGATTGGTCTTGCACGGCGCGGAATCATCGAGCGTCACCTGGATCGGCGGAATGTCGTCGGCGCGCGGCA
The DNA here is from genome assembly GCA_963786115.1 of uncultured Alphaproteobacteria bacterium. Classification (GTDB taxonomy): domain Bacteria; phylum Pseudomonadota; class Alphaproteobacteria; order Rhizobiales; family Xanthobacteraceae; genus Bradyrhizobium. Next base: position 17,903 of record CAWAYC010000023.1, on the reverse strand, counting down.
CGCAGTAATCCTGATAGCTCGCGGTCAACAACTGCCCCTCTTCGCTGTAGGCCACGCCTTCATAGAGCGCCTGTCCGATGCCCTGCGCCACGCCGCCATGCACCTGTCCCGTCACCAGCATCGGATTGACGGCGACGCCGACGTCGTCGACCGTGGTGTAGCGCACGACCTTGCTGACGCCGGTCTCGGGATCGATCTCGACTTCGCAGATGTGCGTGCCGTTCGGCCAGCTCGGCCCGTCGACCTCGCCTTCGGAATCGACGCTGAGTCGCGCGCCGTTTTCCTTCCTTGCGATCTCGAACAGGCTGACGCGCCTGTCGGTGCCGACCACGGTGAGAAAGCCATCGCGGTACTCGATATCCTCGACCGAAGCCTCGAGCATGTTCGAGGCCTTCTCGCGCGCCTTGTTGATCATGTCGTTGGTGGACACGGCGACCGCCGTGCCGCCGACGAACAACGACCGCGAGCCGACGCTGCCGAAACCGGTCGCGAGATCGGTATCGCCCTGCACCACGTCGATCCTGTCCATGGGAATGCCGAGCGTATCGGCGACCATCTGGGTGTAGGTGGTCTGCAAGCCCTGCCCCATCGCCATGGTGGCGGAATGCAGGATGACGCGGCCTTCGGCGGTGGCGTGCAGGCTGACCTTTTCGGTGTGCGCGCGCCCGCCGGTCCATTCGATATAGCTGGTGAGGCCGCGGCCGTAGAGCAGGCCTTTCTTTTTCGCCGCCTTCTTGCGCGCCGTAAAGCCGTTCCAGTCCGCGAGATCGGACGCGCGCTCCAGCATATGCGCGAACGCGCCCGAGTCGTACACCTGGCCGACCGCGTTGGTGTAGGGCAGTTGCGCCGGCTTGATGTAGTTGACCTTGCGGATGGTGCGCGGGTCCATCCCGATCTGGCGTGCGGCAGCGTCGAACAGCCGCTCGACGATGAACACCGCCTCGGGCCGGCCGGCGCCGCGATAGGCGCCGACGGGCGCGGTGTTGGTCATCACCGACTTCACCTCGAAACGAACCAGCGGCAGATCGTAGACGCCGGTCTGCACGAACGGGCCGAGCACCAGCGGAATGATGTTGCCCGCACCGGAAGAGTACGCGCCGGTGCCGCCGATCGAACGCACGCGATAGGCCAGCACGCGGCCCTTGGCATCGAGCGCGAATTCGCCGGTTGAGGTGAGATCGCGGCCGTGGGTGCCGCCGACGAATTCGTCGGTGCGGTCGCCGCGCCAGCGGATCTTCTTGCCGAGTTTTGTCGCGGCGTAGGCCACGACACCGTCCTCCGGATACAGGTTGGTCTTCTGGCCGAAGCCGCCGCCAATATCGCCGACCAGCACGCGGATGCTTTCCTTCGGCCGCTTCAGCACTGCGTCGGCGAGCACGTCGCGGGTCGAAGCCGGGGTCTGCGATTGCACATGGAGCGTCAGCCGTCCGGTTTTCTTGTCGACCTCGGCAATCGTCGAGCGCGGCTCCATCGCCGACGGCACCAGGCGCTGGCTGACGAGATCGAGCGAGACTGTGTGCGCGGCCTTTGCAAAGGCTTCCTCGACCTTGGCGGCGTCGCCATAGCTCATGGCAGCCACGACGTTATCGGGCGCCTCGGGCCAGACCGCCGGCGCGCCGGGCTTGACCGCCTCGACGGGATCGACCACCGACGGCAGCATCTCGTATTCGACCACGATCGCTTCCGCCGCGGTCTGCGCCAGCACCCGCGAGGTCGCGACGACGGCCGCGACCGCCTCGCCGGCAAACCGCACCACGTCGTGGGCGAGCAGGCGCCGTGGCGGCACCGTCATCGGCTTGCCGTCCGGCCGCTTGAAGATCGAGAGCGTCGGGATGGCGCCGATGTCGTCCCTGATCAGGTCGGCACCCGTATAGATCGCCTCGACACCCGGCATCGCTTCCGCGTCCTTGCTATCGATCGATACGATCCTGGCGTGGGCGTGCGGCGAACGCAGCACATGCAGCCACAACGCGCCGTCCTCCGGCTTGTCGTCGATGAACTGTCCCTTCCCGGTGAGCAGTCTCTGGTCTTCCAGACGCTTGACCGGCTGGCCCGCACCAAAACGTAGATTGCCGGGAAGAATATTCATCAGTTTGTCCTTCAAGTCTTTTTGGAATTGGCCGGGGTTTTAGCGGATTTTGGCGATGAGACAACTCGCAGGCCGGTCAGCCGAGATCCAGCAACGCAGCCTCGACCACCTTGCGCTGATCCGGCGTCAGCGGCGCTTGCGGCGGGATGGGGTCGCCGACGTCGTAGCCCTGGATCGAGAGCCCGGCCTTGATGCAGGCCGCGAGGTTGAAACGCGCAAAGGCCTCATTGATCCGCCACAGCTTCCGTTGCAGCGCCATCGCTTCCTCCCAGCGGGCACGCCGGCAAAGATTATAGAGCTCAACGCTTTGCCGCGGGATGATGCAGGCCGGCCCCGCCATCCACCCCAGACCGCCGATCAGCATCACCGCCGCCGGAATGTGCGCCGAGGCGGAGAACACTTTGATGTTCTCTCCGCAGCGGTTCATGATCGACAGCAGCCGGCCGGTATTGGTGGAGGCATCCTTGATGTAGCCGATGCGCGGATGAGCGGCGAGCCGCTCGATGACATCGAGAGTCAGATCCGAGCGCTGGAATTGCGGATTGGTGTAGATCACGACGGGAACATCAACGGTGTCGGCAATGGCGCGAAAATAGGATTCGACCTGCGCCTCCGCGAGCGGAAAATACGCCTCAAGGATTGCGAGGATGCCGTTGGCGCCGAGCTTCTGATACGCCTTCGCCTGCGCGACCGCATCGGCCGTCGACGTCGAGACGACGCCGGCGACGACGGGCACGCGTCCCGCGGCGGCTTCGATCGTGGTTTGCACCACGCCGGTGCGTTGCGCGCTGTCGAGATAGGCGAACTCGCCGGTCGACCCGAGCGGCGTCAGCCCGTGCACGCCCGACTTGATGAGGTCGTCGCAGAGACGGCCGAGCACATCGGTGCGGACCTTGCCTGCCGGATCGACCGGTGAGACCAGATAGGGAAAGACGCCGTGAAAATCAGCCATGGATGACATCAAAAGACCCGCGCGATCGCCGCCTGCGCTTCGCTCTGGATCTTCTTCAGATGATCCTCTCCGCGAAAACTTTCAGCGTAGATCTTGTAAACGTCCTCGGTGCCAGACGGCCTTGCCGCGAACCATCCCGAGTCGGTCTCGACCTTGATGCCGCCGAACGACTGATCGTTACCCGGCGCCTTGGTCCTGACAGCACGTACCGGCTCGCCGGCCAGCTCCTTGATGTTGAGCTGCTCTGGTCCGACTGCCTTCAGCAAGGCTTTCTGTTTCGACGTCGCCGCGACGTCGATCCGCTCGTAGAAGGGTACGCCGAGTTCGGCGGTCAGTTCGTTGAACAACTGGCTGGGATCGCGCCCTGTCCTGGCGATGATCTCGGCCGCCAGCAGGCCCATCACAATGCCGTCCTTGTCGGTGGTCCAGACCGACCCGTCGTGCTTGAGGAACGATGCACCGGCGCTCTCTTCGCCGGCAAAACCGAACGCGCCGCTACCGAGGCCATCGACGAACCATTTGAAGCCGACCGGCGTCTCGACCAGTTTCCGATTGAGCTTCCGCGCCACGCGGTCGATGATCGAGCTGGAAACAACGGTCTTGCCGATCGCGGCGTCCTTGCCCCATTGCGGCCGGTGCGCGAACAGGTAGGCGATCGCGGTCGCGAGGAAATGGTTGGGGTTCATCAGGCCGTTCGAGCGCGTCACGATGCCATGCCGATCCGCGTCGGTATCGTTGGCGAAGGCCACGTCGAATCTGTCGCGCATCTGGATCAGGCTCGCCATGGCGAACGGCGACGAGCAATCCATCCGGATCTTGCCGTCCCAATCCGCGGTCATGAAGCGGAAGGTCGGATCGACCGCGTCGTTCACGACCGTGGCCGTGATGCCGTAGCGCTCGATGATCGGCTGCCAGTAGTGAACCGCGGCTCCGCCGAGCGGATCGATCCCGATGTTGACGCCCGATGATTTCACCAGCGCCAGGTCCACGATGTTGCCGAGGTCGGCGACGTAAGGGCTGATATAGTCGTACAAATGCGTCGATTGCGCCTTCCGCGCACGGTCGTAGGGCATCCGCGCGACGCCCTTGAGGCCCGCCGCCATGTAGCGGTTCGCGTTCTTTTCGACGATCGCCGTGACGTCGGTGTCGGCCGGGCCGCCATGCGGCGGGTTGTATTTGTAGCCGCCGTCTTCGGGCGGATTGTGTGATGGCGTGATCACGACGCCATCGGCGAGGCCGGCGGCCCTGCCCTTGTTGTAGCTCAGGATCGCATGCGAGATGACCGGGGTCGGCGTGTATCCGCCGCGATCGTCGATCATGATCTCGACGCCGTTGGCGGCAAACACCTCGACCGCACTCGCCAGCGCCGGCTCGGCCAAGGCGTGGGTGTCTATTCCAATGAACAGCGGACCGGAGAGGCCGATGTCGCGGCGATAGTCGCAGATCGCCTGCGTCGTCGCCAGGATATGGTCCTCGTTGAAGGAGTTCCTCAGCGACGAGCCGCGATGGCCCGAGGTTCCGAAGGCAACGCGCTGGGCCGGGTCGGCCGCGTCGGGTTTGCCCTCAAAATAAGCCGTGACGAGCCGTGGCACATTGACGAGAGTGGCGGGATCGACCGGTTTGCCGGCAGCAGGGTTTTGTGCAGTCACATGACCTCTCGGAAGCAATGCAGTCTCTGACGGGTACTATATCGACCGGCAGGCTTCGAAGCAAAAGCATGTACGCCGCGGTGGCTGCAACAATATGTCAGGCCGTCGCGGATCAACCGAGCATCCGTGTGGCGCACACGCGTCTTGCCCCCCGGCTTCATGAAAGATTAACATGGGATGACTTCGCGCTTGCGGACCGGAGGTTGGCGAATTGACCGCGAAAATCATGTTCGTGATCTTCTTCGCCACGCTCGCACCGGTTTTCGCCCAGAGTGCGCCACAGGGCGGCGGTCTTGACAGCACGCCGGTGCGGATCACCCTGCCGGTCAGCCGTGATCCGGCCGAAGAGACATGCCGCCGCGTCGACACGCCAGATGTCGGCCCGCTCACGACGGTGTCGCTGCATCGCACGTTCCATGACGATTTCGACGAACACCCCCTGTCGACAGGAAAGTGGGTGCCGCACTACGCCGGCGGCGCGGCGTGGCCCGACGCGCGGTATTGGGGCGGCGACGGCTCCGACTTCAAGCGCAAGACCGCCTGGAACGGCGAACAGCAGATTTATGTCGACCCACGCTATAGCGGACGCGCGACGACGCCGCTCGGGCTCAATCCCTTCAAGGTTCAGGATGGCGTTCTCTCGATCATCGCAAGCCGCACGCCGCCCGAACTGAGGGCGGTACTGTTCAACAATGAATACATTTCCGGCATCCTCACCACGCAGGGGACGTTTTCGCAGAAACACGGCTACTTCGAGATCCGCGCAAAGATACCGATCGGAGTTGGCGTATGGCCGGCGTTCTGGCTTCTCGCCGACGACGGCGGCTGGCCGCCCGAGATCGACGTGATGGAAGGCCGCGGTCAGCAACGCGGCGATCTCGTGATGACGACGCATTGGCGGATTCGGGCCACTGGCGTCGTTCAATCCTGCGGCTTCGATTTCCTGGTGCCCGACGCCTCCGTCGTCTTCCACGATTACGGCGTGCTGTGGGAGCGCGAGCGGCTGACCTACTTCATCGACCGCAAGCCGGTTTCCGAGATCAAGGTCCCGATGGGCTTCGACGATCCGATGTACATGATCGTGAACCTCGCGATGGGTTCGAAGAATTTTAGGGGCGTCGGATTCGTGAACGCTGAGTCTCCTCCGACGGTCGCCTTTGAGATCGACAGGATTTCCGCGTTTCAATTCGATCCGTAGTGGAACGCCAGGCGCGGAAGGCGGCCAAGGCAGTGGAGAAAGTCGATGTTCGGAAAATTTTCGCGCCGGCATTTTGCGAAGCTGGCGGGCTTCTCCGCGCTCGGCATGGCGGCGGCGCCGCCCGCGAAGTCGGCGGACGAGGCCCAACCGGCGGCCGGCCGGCACGCTCCCGCCAGCTTCCCGGACGGTTTTGTCTGGGGCACGGCGACATCGTCCTATCAGATCGAGGGCGCCGTGAATGAAGACGGCCGCGGCCGTTCGATCTGGGACACGTTCAGCCATACGCCGGGCAAGATCGAGGACGGTACCAATGCTGATCGCGCCAACGATCATTATCATCGCTACAAGGAAGACGTTCGCCTGATCAGCGATCTCGGCGTCAAGGCCTATCGTTTCTCCATCGCGTGGCCACGGGTGTTTCCGGAGGGGACCGGCGCGCCGAACCCGAAGGGCCTGGATTTCTACGATCGCCTGCTCGACGAACTCCTGGCCAAAGGCATCGAACCCTATGCGACCCTGTATCATTGGGACTTGCCGCAGGCGCTGCAGGATCGCTTCGGCGGCTGGCAATCCAGCGAGACGTCCAGGGCATTCGCGGATTATGCCGGATACGTGGCTGAACATCTGACCGACCGCGTGAAGAATATCTTCACAGTCAACGAAGCCGGACGTTTCGTGAACTTCGGCTATGGCTGGGGCATCGACGCGCCCGGGCTCAAATTGCCGCCGGCCGAACTGAACCAGGCGCGCCACCACGTCGTGCTCGGCCACGGCCTTGCCGTGCAGGCAATCCGCGCCAGAGGGCGCAGCGGCACCAAGGTCGGGCCTGCCGAAAACATCGCGGCGTGCGTGCCTGCGATCGACACGCCGGAAAACATCCGCGCGGCCGAGATCGCGACGCGCGAACTGAACGCCGGCTTTCTCGGCGTGATCCTGGAGGGCAAATACACCGATCACTTTCTGCAATATGCCGGCGCCGCCGCGCCCAAATTCACCGCCGATGAACTGAAGATCATTTCCTCGCCGAACGATTTCGTCGGGCTGAACATCTACGCGCCGCAGTTCTACGTCGTCGCATCCGACCGTGCGCCGGGTTTCCACGTGCTGCCGTTCCCCGCTTCGTTTCCGCACATGAATTCCGAGTGGCTCCGGATCGGTCCGGAGACGATCTATTGGGTGCCGCGGCTCGCGGCCAAAATCTGGAATCTCGACACCATCTATATCAGCGAGAACGGCACTTCTTCCGAAGACAAGCTCGCCGCCGACGGCCAGGTCTACGACCTCGACCGCATCATGTACCTGCGCAACTACCTGACGCAACTGCAGCGAGCGACCGCCGAAGGCGTCCCGGTCCGGGGGTATTTTTTGTGGAGCCTGATGGACAATTTCGAGTGGATCTTTGGATTCGAGAAACGTTTTGGGCTGTACCGGGTGGACTTCGAGACGCAAGCCCGGGTGCCAAAACTCTCCGCAGCGTTCTATCGCGATGTGGTGGCGCGAAATGCGATCGGGGTATGAGCAGTTCGGCGCCGTGACGCGGTAATTTTCTGATTCAGATTTCAAAAAGCCACTCTCCGTTGGTCGTCGCCCGGCTTGCCGCCTTCGCTAGACTAGAGCTTCGGCGCGCCAGCAAAACAAAAAGGCCGTCATACCCCGCGCATGCGGGGTATCCAGTACACCGCGGCTTCTCGTATCCAGCACCGGCGTCTTTGGAATACTGGATGCCCCGCATGAAGCGGGGCATGACAGCGGAGGAAGAGGCGCGCATCGGCGTTCTCGCGGCACGATTTGCCCGAGGTATGAACTTCGTTTGTCCCTCACTTGAAGAGGGAGCAGGGAATGCCGGGTGCGCGCTGCACCCGCGGTCTCGTGTGCAAAATGCACAAAGAAATGCGCACACGAGCATACAGGTTCAGCGGAGGCAGTCCGGCATTCCCTGCGCAATGGCTTTACGGCTTATGCCGCGCTCTCCCCGGCGACGAATTCGTTCTTGTCACCGTCGTTGGCGGATTAAGGCTGATCAAGCTCGGTTGAGTTGACTTCGCCTCCGCTCAACTTGGCACCAGCAACGGGTGTCGGGACCACACGGTTTTGCCGTACGCGAATAGCGTCGTTCGTCTTGCGCGCCGTGAACCGCTCACAAGCCGTAAGGCTCGCCCTGCGATCACCTTGCGCGCCGACGCTATCGCGTCCACCGCATCCCATCCCGCGTTCGTGACGACCGCGAAGCGCCCCTCTTGCCGGGTTGGGACGGCGCAAGCTGGTAGAACTGATTTGCCCGTCGGCGAAAGCGAAATATTTTTTGAAAGAGGGCTGGACAGCTTTTTGCTGATTTGCCCGTCGGGTCTATTTGCAGGCTGTGGATGCCGCTCGACCCATCGAGAGCGCCTTCTATTTAGGGCCCTTGCGGAATTTATGCGGTTGAGGCTTCGGCTTCACACTGACTTTGGTATCCGCGGCGCTTCGCACGCGAAGGCCGTCGACGAAGACGTCGACCAACCGCAACACGCCCGGGTCCGCCGTTTTCCGATTCCGATCGACGATCTCCTGATGCCCGCTTCCAATTGAAAATGCGAGAGGCAAGAAGCGGCACGAATGCAACTGACGGATAGCGGTCGATCGGGCCTGTCGCGCGATCGATCTGCTGCGGCGCAGCGTCCGCCAATTTGAGAAAACGCAAAGACGAATCACTGAACGAGCCGTAGGGTGCCTTGTGATTGGCGGCTCACAGGAGAGGGACGATGCGGATTTTCGAGCGGCTGCGGGCCAGGCAGGACCCGCCTCCGGTTCAACTCAACAACGATGCGAAGGAAGCACGCAAGGCCGCGATCCCCGCCCCCATCCTTGAACTGGAGGCCGGAGGCACGTGCTGCGGCCATTGCTCGGGCGGGCTGGATGAAAACGCGGCCTTGAGTCACTGACAAAACAAGAAAGGAAGCGGCATGCCCAGCCGCTTCCTGATTTTACGCGGACCATGATGTAGTCCGCGGCCAGCGAAAATGGCCGCGGGGGCGATGTCAGGAATTGTACGTCAACAGCTTTCCTTCCGACGTCAGCACGCGGGCCTGCAGCCCTTGGCGCGCGGACACGACGTCGCGGATTCGCGGCAAAGACATAAGGCTGAACGCCGTCGACAAGGCGTCCGCTTCGGTTGCGGTCGGCGCCACGACGCTGACCATACGGAACGCCGACGGGCTGCGCCCCGTTGCGGGATCGAACAGATGCGTGAAGCGGCCCAAAGCGTCGAAACGAAAACCGGCGCCCGCCGTGGTCGCAACCGCGCGATCGATCAGATCGACCGTTCCCGCGAGCACGCCGGGCCTGTCCGGATCGGCGAGACCTACGTGCCAGGCAGCGCCGTCGGGTCTCGCGCCGATCGCGCGGACCTCACCCATATCGACGAGTGACGTGGACAGGCCTGCCTTGCGCAGCATGTCGACGACGCGGTCGGTCGCATACCCCTGCGCGATGCCGTTCAACGTGACTGCGGCGCCGTGCTTGACCAGCGCCACGCGGGTATCGTTGACCAGCAGTCCTTTGCTTCCAACCCTCGCGAGCGCGTCAGCCAGCAGATCCGTGGAAGGACCGTCGGGATCGGGCCGATCCGACGAAAAATGTCTTGCGTAGAGTGACCAGAGCGGCTGGACGGTGGGATCGAACGCGCCGCCGGTCAGTTCGGAAAAATACAACGACGTCCTGAGCAGGGACACCATGTCCGGCGCCGGCGCGACGAGGATCCCGGTGCGGTTAAGCGTGCGGATGGCCGAATTCGGGCTGGTAGAGGCTGAATTGCTGCTCCAGCCGGCGCACTTCAGCGAGGCAAACCTGAACGAGCCTTTCCGCTTCCGCGCGGTCGGGATGGTAGATTTCGAGCGAGACCTGCGCGCCAAGCGCGGATCCCCGCCAGCGGACGGCATCTTCCGCGCGCGCGATGCGTCCGCCGGCGACCAGGGCCGAACCGGCCGCCGTCGCCATGATCGCAATCATCCGCCTGCGCGTGAAATTTCCCTTGGGCATCAGGCGCTCCTCATCAGTCGATCCGCTTGTCGGAACGATCGTGCCCGCTCTGGTCGGCGGCAGCATCGCCACCCAACACATAGGCGGGCGGAATTTCCGCGAACGTCACGACGCGACCGCCATTCTCGGCAGCAAACGCATCGGCAGCGGCGCGATCGCCGAACGGCACCGCTTCGGCCGCGCCCATGCCGCCGCGCCTGCGGCTTTCGATCACGAAGAACGCCTTGCGCGCGTCGACCCAGTTGGTCGTGCCCGGCTCGTCCCAGTTCGTCGCCCGCGCCATGTCAGAGACATAGATAGCTTTGATGTCACGCGGCTGCTCCGGCATCAGCGTAAAAGCCACGGTATCCCGCACCGAGGTGAACCAGAACGGATCGATGCGGCTTGCGGTGATGATCTGCCCCTTCGGACCCGGATGCTCCATCAGGTTCATTCCGCAAAACACGCCCATCGCGTCGGAATTCAGCGCCGCCGGCGGTGGCATCACCGAAGTTGCAGCGTTCTCGTTGCAGCCGGCAAGAAGAAGCATTGCGAGCAACCCACAGAGGATTCGCATCGTCATAACTCCCTCCGCGCAAAGAATACCGTGGCGAGCCCGAGTGGCGCCGCGATCCACGCGAACAGGCCGAGCAACAACGCGCCAATTCCCGTGGTGGCCGTGCCGGAAAGTCCGGCCATGCCGGAGAACTGGCTGACATTGAAGCCGGTCAGGTTGGTCAGCCGGTACAGATCCGTGGGATTGAGGAACAAGAGCCCTTCGAGCACGGGCGCCGTGATCACCTTTCCCTGGTCGATCACCAGGATGCCGAGCAGGGCCATGTCGAACACCAGCACCATCAGCAGCCAGATCCCGACCGACAATCCGGCGGCCGTCCCACGGTCGCGAACCAGGCTGGAGATCAGATATCCGATCGACACGAACACCGCGCCGAGCATGATCGAGGTCCCGAGCATCGAGCCGAAGGCGTACCAGCTTGCCGCCAATACCGAGACGCCGGTCAATGCAAGAGCCGCGGCCGCCGCGCCATAGCCGACGACCGTCGCGAAGGCGAGGATCAGGACATGGCCGCAGAACTTGCCGAGGATGACCTGGCCGCGGCCGACCGGATAGCTCAGCAGCAGGATCATGGTGCCCCGCTCCATCTCGCCGACGACCGCATCGTGCGAGATCAAAAGCGCGATCAGGGGAAGCAGGAAGATCGTGAGGCTGGACAGGCTGACGACGACGACATCGAGGGCGCCGACGCCCACATTGCCGGTGGGCGCGCTGCCCAGGAATGTGAGCGACAGCGCAAGCGCGCCCAACAGCAGCGTGGTCGCCAGCACCCAGCGGTTCCGCAGACCTTCCTGCATCTCCTTGAAGGCGATGATCGCAACGGTTCTCACGCGGCCTTCTCCTGGGTGTTGAGGAAGTGCGCGTAAAGATCGTCCAGCGTCGGCGCGGCGATCTCGATGTTTCTCACCCGCGGATCGTTCGCGGCAGCCCGCAGCAGGTCCATCTTTCCCTTTTCGTCCGGCACCAGCACGGTGTGGCGTCCGGGAGTCGCAATGCTTTCGGTCGCGATCCAGCCGACCGGCGTGTTGCCGATGTCGCCCGAGAAATCGAGCGAGACCCGGATCGGCAATTGCGAGATCGAGCGCAATTCGGCCAGCGTTCCCTGCGCAACGAGTTTGCCGCGATTTATGATCAGGACATGCTCGGCACGATCCTCGAGCTCGTTGAGCGCGTGCGAGGAAATCAGTACGGTCGCGCCATCGTTCCTCAGTTCACTCAATATCTCGTAGAAGGTCTGCCGCAACGCCGGATCCAGACCCGTGGTCGGTTCGTCCAGCAGCAGCACCCGCGGTTGCCCGAGCAGCGCCTGCGCGAGGCCCAGTCGCTGCCGCATGCCCTTGGAGTAGGTCCCGACCCTGCGATCGGCGGCATCCGTCAGCCCGACGCGATCGAGCAGCGCCCACGCCGTCGACGGCTTGATCTGCTTCAGCCGCGCATAGAATGTCAGCGTCTCGCGTCCGGTCAGCGCGGCATTGAAGGCGACATTTTCCGGGAGATAGCCGAGCAGCCGCCGCGCCGAGAACTCGCCCGCCGCCGGATTCTCGTCGAGCACGCGGATGCTGCCGCGATCGGCGTGGATCAGCCCGAGCATGAGCTTGATCAGCGTCGTCTTGCCCGCGCCGTTGTGTCCGACCAGCGCGCTCAACCGGCCGGGGACGAGGTCGAACGAGACGTCGCGCAAGGCGCGCACCTTTCGGTAGCTCTTTTCGATGCCGTTCACGGAGACAGTGGCGCTCATCTGCCGCTCCGCTCCGGTGATGGTTTCGGCGGCGGTGCGACCAGCGGATGAGTGTCGACCACGCCGCCCGGGTAGAGCGCCGGAAACTGCGCCTGCGCCCAGCGCAACACCTGCACCGCCGGACTGTTGATCAAGACCTTGGCCGACGGCGCGGTCCAGAGCACACGGTCGACGAGATCGTTGGGCCGATAGGCGGTGTCGGCGATGCCGTCGCCGTCGAGATCGAACGCCGGATTGTCGCTCCAGTAATTTCCGCGGCCTCCCTTCGACCAGTCGAGGTCGCGGGTGCCGACATATTTCACCTGGTTACGATTGCCGACGAAGGCGTTGCCGGTGATTTCATTGCCTTCTGAGCCGGCCGTGAAGTGCACGCCGATGCCGCAGCGTTCAAACCAGTTGTTGCGGAACTTGTTGTGGTTGGTGTTGTAGATGAATACGCATTTTTCCGGTCCGCTGCGGGCGTCCTGGGAAGACCGGGCTTCCGGCACCATGCCGCGCTCGTCGCCCGGCAACTCTTCGCGGCGGCTCGCGGCATTGTCGAGCGGACCGCCGGCCACGCGGTTGCCATCGATCTCGGCGTAATTGGCGTAATTGAACAATAGACCGTAATCCCTGTCATGGTCGGAGAGGTTGTTCCGGATCACCAGCCGGTTCGAATACATGATGGCGTAGCCGACGTGATTGCCGACCGAGACGTTGCCGCTGACCTCGCTGTCGTTGGTGTACATGTAGTGAACCGCGAAGCGAACCTGCTCGAAACGATTGTTGATGAACCGATCCTTGCGGCTCGAAACCGTGAAGATGCCGTCGCGGCCGTAGCGAAAGGTGTTGTCGGCCACGGTGACGTCAGGCGCATTCCACAGCGATACGCCGTTGCCTTTCTCGGCGAGGCGGCCCTCCCGCAATCCTTCGACGACATTGCGTTCGACCCTCGAGCCGGCCGCGCCATGGACATAGATCCCGAACAGATTCCCCTCGAAGCGGTTGCCGTCGATCACGGCCCGTTCGGCGGACTTCTCCAGGAACACGCCGGAATCCATCGTCTGAAGGCTGAGGCCGGAGCCCTTGATCGTCACGCCGCGAACGGTGACGCCCGGGGCGGTTACGGTGACCACGTTGCCGACGCCGGCGCCATCGAGCACCGCACCCGGCTGCCCGATCAACGTCAGCGGCCGGTCGATCCTGATCCCGCCCTTGTAGATGCCCGGCTCGAGCCTGACGACATCGCCCTCCAGCGCACGGTCCAGCACAGCCTGAAGCGGCTGGTCCGCTCTGGCTTTCAGCTCCGCGGCCGTGGCGGAGCCGAGAACGCCGGCGGCAAAGATCGCCGCCGGAACAATGCGCAGGAAAAGCGACACGTCGTCTCCCTGTCTCATACCGTCTTCGGTTCGACCAACATGCGGCCCTTCATCTCCATGTGCATGGCGTGACAGAACCAGGAGCAGTAGTACCAGTAGACGCCAGGCTTATCCGCCGTGAACGTGACCGATGCCGTCGCCATTGGGGCGACTTCCATCTGGATGCCGTAGTTCACGATCGAGAAGCCGTGGGTGAGATCTTCGACCGCGTCGATATTGGTGACGTAGACCGTGACCTTGTCGCCCTGCTTGACTTGGAATTGTTCGAGGCCGAACGCCGGTGCGGTCGAGGTCATGTAGACCCGCACGTCGTTGCCGTCCCGAATAACCTTGGAATCCCCTTCCAGGTTGATGCCGTCGGCCTTGGCCTGCTTGACCGCATCCGCAAACATCGGATCGGCACGATCCCAGATCGAAATCGGGTTGATCTTGGAACGCTGAACAATGGTGGCGTCGTGCGGCTCGGCGAAGCTCGGACCGTCGTGCACAAGAATCATCTTGTCGCCGGAGATGTCGATCAGCTGGTCGTTTTCCGGCTTCAGCGGGCCGACATTCAGGAAGCGGTCCTTGGAAAACTTGTTCAGCGAGATCAGCCATTTTCCGTCGGCCTCCTTGGTCTGACCCATCGAGGAGTGATTGTGGCCGGGCTGATAATGAACATCGAGCTTCTGGATGATCGGGTCGACCTTCTCGCCCTTGAAGGCACGCTTCGCCAGATCGATGTTCCACTTGCAGATCTGGCTGTCGAGAAACAGCGTGGTGTAGGCGTTGCCCTTGCCGTCATAGGCGGTATGCAACGGGCCGAGACCGAGTTCGGGCTCGGCGACGACGACATCGCGCGGCTTGATCTTGTCGTCGAACAGCTGGTCGAACAGCCGCACGTCCATCACGGTGACGGTGGGAGAAAGCTTGCCGGCCGCGACGATATGGATGCCGTCCGGGGCAGTATTCATGCCGTGCGGATTGTTCGAGACCGGAACGTAGCGCGTGTAGGGCGAACCCTTGCGGCCGTCGATGACGGGCACGCCTTTCATTTCCTTGAAGTCGCCTTTTTTGACCGCCTCCTCGATCCGCTTGAGGTTGAAGATGACAACCCAATCCTGCTCGTTGGCGGTCATCTCGGCCAGCGTGACGCCCTCCTCCGAGTTGTAGCAGGTCGAGAACGCGTATTTGCCCTGGTAATCGGCATCGACGTTGTCGAGGTTGCCGTCGACGATCACCTGCCAGGCGACCTTCATCGTGTCGCCGTCGACCGCCGAGAAGATCGAGCGATACTGCTTCCTGTCGTCGAGTATCTTGCCGTCGTTCGGCAGCGGCACGGCGTCCTCGCCGTTGCAGAATACATAACCGGTGCGGATACTTCTGAACACGCAGGCCGTGAACCGTATGCTGGTTTGGCAGTTCGATGATCTTGTCGCACCTCATGACATCGAGACGCACACGCGCGACGCGCGTGTTGGCCTTGTCATTCATGAAGGCGTAGCGGCCGTCATAGGTGCCGTCGGTGAAGGAGATATGCGGGTGATGCAGGTCGCCGTTCAGGTAGGTGCCGCCGCGGGTCTTGAGGAATTCGCGGGTTTCGGGCTGCAACCCTTCGGTGAGCACCTTGAGGCTTTCGTTGGTCTGTCCCCAGCCGGTCGCGCTGCAGCGGTTGAACACGGGAACGCGCATCAGTTCACGCATCGATGGCAGGCCGACGATGCGCATTTCGCCGGACTGGCCGCTGGAGAAGAAGACGTAATATTCGTCGAGGTCGCCCGGCGCCACCTCGGTCTTCTGCACGGCGGAACGCGCCGGCGCCTTCGGCGCCGCCTTGGTCTGCGCATCCGCTGACGTGACGAGGCCGCGGCCGTCGCTCGAGAGGCCAATGCCGCCTGCAAGGCCACGCCGGCGGCGACCGCCGTCGTTCCGAGCAAGGTGCGTCGACTGACGGACTTTCCATTTTCGTCGTCGCCATAATAGCCTCCTGGGCTGTCAGGTTGATGATGGGGTGGTGGCTTCGGCGCGCGGCAGACCAACTGGCTTGCCGCCGGCGGTGATGATCGTGCTCGGGCCCTTGCCGCCGCTGCGCATCGAGGGAGACGACAGCGCTTCGCGCTTCTCGCGCTTCAGCCGCACCTGAATCATGCGGGCAGCGGTGGTCGTCGAAATAGAGCTCCTGGCAATGCATGCAGTAGATGCATTCATTGACGTTGATGTGTCCTTCGGGATGAATCGCCTGCACCGGACATTCGGCGCAGCGCTGGCATGGCGAGCCGCATTCCGGCCAGCGGCGCAGCCATTCGAACATCCCGACGCGCCCGGGTATGGCGAGCGCCGCGCCGAGCGGGCACATGTAGCGGCAGAAACGCTCGACGAGAGTCCAGCCGACAACACCGTCAGCGCATAGATGACGTAAGGCCATTCTCGCGCGAATTTGAGCACGATGGCGGTCTTGAACGGTTCGACTTCGGCGAGTTGCTCCGCGAACGCGGTCGAGTACAGCGACATTCCGAACAAGCCGAGGAAGATGATGTATTTGATCGGCCAGAGCCGCTCGTGAAGGCCCCAAGGCAATCGGTATTGCGGAACCTTCACCGCCTGCGCGATGTTGTTGAGCAATTCCTGCAGCGCGCCGAACGGACAGCGAGCCGCAGAACGGCCCTCGCCCCAGAACAGAAGCCCGGCGGCGATCGAGCACCAGAGCAGGAAGATCAGCGGGGCGGAGAGGAAATATTCCCAGCTGAAGCCGGTCAGCAGCGAATTGGCGAAGGTCAGGACGTTGACCACCGACAACTGGGCGTTCGCATACCACCCGAGCCAAACGAGAATGAACAGCAGGTAACCGCGGCGCACCCAGGTATAGACCTTGGCGGCGGACCAGCTGATTCTGGAAGAAGAAAATCAGGGTCAGCGCGCCGAGCGCGAACAGCGTCGTGCCGATCTTGACGGTATCACCGCGCCAGATCTTCATCCATAGCGGCTCGTCTTCAGCCGAGGATGCCGCGGTATCGCGAGGCGCGCGGGTTGTCAAGGACGGCGCCGGAGACTTCCCGGCGCTTTCGCAGGCGGCGCGGCTGACCGCTGCGCGACCGGGATTTACCGGCTCGCGCTTCATGTAGATGTCGGGCACGATCGAGATCGACGTGACCCAGCCCTTTTCCGAGTGCGCGACGACGCGCTGCACCAGCAATTGCAGCAGCCAGGGTTCCGTCGGGTCGAAATTGAACTCCGGCGGCACGACGAAAAGCGCGATCTCGGGAAAATCGGGCGCGCCTTCGGCGGCGAGATCTTCCAGCCGCGCGCGGTGTCGCGATCCCGGAAACGAATGCTGTTGGTCTCCTGGATCAGTTCGATGCGGTCGAGTATTCCGCCGTGAACGTAAGCTGCGCCTTTGAAGGAAGAACGGCCCGTTCCCGCAACGACGAGAGCCTGCTGGCCGGGCTCGAGCCTTGCGGCCAGACGGTCGTATCCGTCGTCCCCGAGCAAACTGCGACCGATCGCGGGCACCGTGACGTCGGCGACATAGAGGTCGACAAACTCGCGTCCGGATCGCCCTCCAGGGCGCCCGGCTGCGGCGGCATTGCGGTTCTCGAAGGCCTCGTTGACGTCGGCCATGGTCAGGGTCAGGCGGCGGACGGAAGCCGTCGCCGACCAGGCTTCGCCAATCGCGCGCCGAGCCCTTGCTGTAATCGATGGCCTCGCCGACTTGCGGCGCGGCGCCGGCTACCGCGCTGCCCTGGTTGCCGAGGCGGCTGCTCTCATCAAATTGGTCGCGGAGCCGGACGACGCCGTCCCCGATCACAAGGACCGTCACTGTCGCACCGCTGACGATGTCGACCTGCGGCAACGGATGCGCCGCGGACGACGCGGCCCATGTCCGCGCCATCAGTTCGTCGGCGGCGTCGACGACGCGCTCCTGGGAATCCCGAAGAGAACGATGGTCTCGTGCTCACCAGCTTGAGGCCGGTCAGCACGCCTTTCGGACTGATGCCGAGCAGGAGTCGCATCGGCTTACCGGAATAGCCGATGGCATCGGCGAAATCGGAGTTGAGGTAGACAATGCAGAAGCTGATCATCTCGTAGGCGGGCGCGATCGCTGGGATCGCCTTGCGGCGGCCCGAGCTGGTTCGCACTGAACTAACTCATCGGCTCGGCCTTTACAGATAGTCGCTGAGGCGGCGCGGTGATGCTGGGTCAAACGCAGCATCCAGCCGAAAGCGGCAAGAACGAAACCGAACAGAAGATGAGTTCTGACGATTTGACGCAAGGGGGTTGCTTCCAGTTCGAGCAGAACGCCGTTGTTCGTTTGCCGACTCTGAAACACTCATATCAGGACCGAGTCGGCGCTAGGTCAAGTTAATCCG
>CAWAYC010000022.1:0-85535 GCA_963786115.1 uncultured Alphaproteobacteria bacterium | reverse complement strand
AGCCCGCGCCGAGCGCCCTGGCGATGTTATAGACGAGGAATGACCCGATGTAGGCCAGCACCAGCATGTAGCTGAATGTCACGGTCATCCATTTCCAGCTGCCGGTTTCGCGCCGGATCACCGCAAGCGTCGAGGCGCATTGCGGAGCAAAGATGTACCAGACGAGCAGCGATAACGCGGTAGCCAGACTCCAGTTGTTGGCAAGCGCCTGTCCAATCTGCTCCGCGGCCTCCTTGCCGCCTTCGATCGCGTAAACCGTTCCGAGGGCCGCGACCGCGACTTCGCGTGCCGCCATGCCGGGGATCAGCGCGACCGCGATTTGCCAGTTGAAGCCGAGCGGCGCGAGCACCGGCTCGATGGCGTGCCCGATCATCGCAGCCAGGCTGTAGTTGATGGCGGGACCCGCGGCCCCCGCCGGCGGCTGCGGGAAAGAGGCAAGGAACCAGATCAGCACCATCATCGAGAAGATCGTGGTTCCCGCGCGATAGAGAAACGCCTTGGCGCGCATATAGACGCCAAGCGCGATGCTTTTCACACGCGGCAGCTTGTAATCAGGCAATTCCATCATGAAGGGCGAAGATTCGTAATCCCGCCACATGACAAGCTTGGCAAGGAAGGAAATCCCCAGCGCGCTCGCGATGCCGGCGGCGTAGAGGCCGAACATCACGAGCCCTTGCAGATTGATCAGGCCGAATACCTGTTGTTGCGGAACGAAGGCGGAAATAATCAGCGTGTAGACCGGGATGCGCGCCGAGCATGTCATCAGCGGCGCGACCAGGATCGTCGTCAGCCGGTCGCGCCGGTTGTCGATGACGCGTGCCGACATGATCCCCGGAATGGCGCAGGCGAAACTCGACAGCAACGGGATAAAGGCGCGGCCATGCAGCCCGGCACCGCCCATGATGCGGTCCATCAGGAACGCCGCCCGCGCCATGTAGCCGAAATCCTCCAGCAGCAGGATGAACAGAAACAGGATGACGATCTGCGGAAGAAAGACCACGACGCTGCCGACGCCGGAGATCACGCCGTTCTGCAGGAAACTCTGCAGCAAGCCGTCCGGCAACATGGAGTGGACCAATTGACCGAGGGACGCAAAACCTTCCGACAGCAGTTCCATGATCGGCTGCGCCCAGCTGAAGACGGCCTGGAACATGATGAACAGGATCGCCAGAAGGATCAGAAGACCGGCCACGGGCTGCAGCACCACAGCGTCGATCCGCGTGGTCAGCGTGTCAGGCTTGGCCGGAGGAGTTACGGCCGCCGCGATGATCCGATCGGCCTCCCGCTGCAGCGTGCGCAGCTCGGTCGCTGAAAGCGGCCGCCAGGAGTTTTCGCCGAAAGAAGCGTTGGGCCCAAACGCGTCCAGGTGATGCAGAAGGTCGGCGGTGCCGCCCTTGCGGACCGAAACCGCCGTCGTGACGGGAATGCCGAGTTCCGACGACAGGCGATCGAGGTCAATCGCGATGCCGCGGTGGCGCGCAAGGTCCATCATGTTGAGGACCAGCAGCATCGGCCGCCCGACGCGTTTCAGCTCCAGGACAAGCCGAAAGCTGAGCCGCAGGTTGGTCGCGTCCGCGACGCAGACGATGCAGTCGGGCACCGTCTCGTCCTGCAGGCCGCCGAGGACGACATCGCGCGTGATCTGCTCGTCCGGACTGCGGCCCCGAAGCGAATAGGTACCCGGCAAGTCGAGGATCGAGACGCTGCGGCCCGCCGGCGTCACGAAGGTGCCGGACTTGCGCTCGACGGTCACCCCCGGATAATTCGCGGCGCGTTGCCGGCTGCCGGTGAGGGCGTTGAACAACGCCGTCTTGCCGCTGTTGGGCGTTCCAACAAGCGTAAGATTCAATGATGCGAGCCGAGCGTCCATTTCAATCGACGATGATCGCCATAGCCTCGCGCCGGCGTATCGCGACGGTTGCGTTGTTGACGCGGACGGCGATCGGGTCCCGGCCGAACATGCCTTCGTGCAGGATTTCGACGCGCGCGTCTTCCACGAAACCCATCTCGATCAGCCGACTTTCCAGTTCCCCGGGAGCGATAACCGAACCACAGGCCTTGGTATCAAGGGCCAGGATCCGACCGATGAAGCCTCGCTGGGCTTGTCCGAGCGACTGGGTCTTGCTCATTGAACGGGCTCGATTTCGAAAGAGGGCAATCAGGTTGGTAGGCTAATTTCGCCCGGTGTGCGCTGTCGCACCATGCCCTCAACTTAGAATCGCTATAATTTCAAAAGTATTGATATCCGCGCGAAACTGGCGCCGCCCGCGGCGCTTTCGGTATAGGCGCAACTATCCGCCGTCGCTCGGCCGCGCCGGCACGCGAGTGATCTTCGCGCCCAGCGCGTTGAGCCGTTCATCGATCCGTTCATAGCCGCGCTCGATCTGGTCGGCGTTGTTGATCGTCGATATGCCGTCGGCGGCTACTGCCGCGAGCAGCATCGCCATGCCGGCGCGGATATCGGGCGACGTCACCAGCGCGCCGCGCAGCCGGCTCGGACCGGCCACGATCGCCCGGTGCGGGTCGCACAGCACGATGCGCGCGCCCATCGAGATCAACTTGTCGACGAAGAACATCCGCGATTCGAACATCTTTTCGAACATCAGGATAACGCCGTCGCATTGCGTAGCGGTGACGATGGCGATCGACATCAGGTCGGCGGGGAAGGCCGGCCACGGCTGGTCCTCGAGCTTCGGTACGTGGCCGCCGAAATCGTCCTGGATCTTCATGG
The DNA here is from genome assembly GCA_963786115.1 of uncultured Alphaproteobacteria bacterium. Lineage (GTDB taxonomy): Bacteria > Pseudomonadota > Alphaproteobacteria > Rhizobiales > Xanthobacteraceae > Bradyrhizobium. Next base: position 82,804 of record CAWAYC010000022.1, on the reverse strand, counting down.
TCTGGCCGGACGGCACCACGAGGTCGTCGCCTTCGACGCCGCAGATGATGCCGAGCCGCTCAAAGCCCATCAGGATCGAGCGCAGATGTTCGACCCCGGCGCGCGCGATGCGCAGCGGTGAGCGCGTCACCGCGGCAAGCCCGATCAGCGAGCCGACCTCGATGTGGTCGGGCTGGATCGCGTAGCGGCCACCGCCGAGCGTCGCCGGTCCGTGTACGATGATGGTGTTGGTGCCGATGCCTTCAATGCGCGCGCCGAGCGCAACCAGGAAATGCGCGAGGTCCTGCACATGCGGTTCCGACGCGGCGTTGCGCAGATAAGTCGTGCCGTGGGCGCCCACGGCCGCGATCAGCGCGTTTTCGGTGGCGGTGACGCTGGGCTCGTCGAGGAAGACGTCGGCGCCCTTCAGGCGATGGCTGCGGAACTCCAGCCGGTGCGTCGCGGTGACGGTGGCCCCGAGCTGCTCGAAGGCCAGGAAATGCGTATCGAGACGGCGGCGGCCGATGACGTCGCCGCCGGGCGGCGGCAGAGCAACCTCGCCGCAGCGGGCGAGCAGCGGCCCCGCCAGCAGGATCGAGGCGCGAATCCGCGCGCACAGTTCCGGATCGAGATCGGCGGCGCGGATGTCTTTGGCGTGGATCGCAAGGGTGTTGCGTTCGGTCCATTCGGCCGCGGCACCAACCGAGCGGATCAGTTCGACCAGTGTCTCGGTGTCGCGAATCCGCGGCACGTTCTCCAGCGTCACCGGATGCTCGGTCAGAAGCGCGGCCGCGATGATCGGCAGCGCCGAGTTCTTGTTGCCGGACGGCTCGATCGTGCCCGCAAGCCGGTGGCCGCCTTCAACGATGTACTGGATCGGCGACACAGGGCGTCCTGTTCTCACACGTCGACGTTGGCGCTGAGCGAGTTCTCCTGGATGAATTCGCGGCGCGGTTCGACCACGTCGCCCATCAGCTTGGTGAAGATGTCGTCGGCCTCGTCCACCTCCTTGACCTTCACCTGCAACAGCGAGCGCGCCTCGGCATCGAGGGTGGTCTCCCAGAGTTGCTCCGGATTCATCTCGCCCAGACCTTTATAGCGCTGCATCGTCACGCCCTTCCGGCCAGCGTCGGTCACTGCTTCGAACAGGCTGACGGGGCCATGAATGGCGGTTTCTGCGTCTTTCCGGCGCAGCACGCCCGGCTTCGGATAGGCCTCCTGCAATTTCAGCGCATAGTCGTCGAGCTTGCGCGCGTCGGCCGAGCCGAGCAGGGCATCATCGATGATGGCAAAATCCTTGACGCCGCGCACGGTGCGCTCGAAGAAGAAACCTTCGCCTTCGGTGAAGCGGCCGCTCCAGCCGCGCTCGACTGCGTCGGCCAGCGTATCGAGGCGCCTGGCGATGTAATCGGCAGCCGCATTGGCGGTGTTGATGTCGCTCGTGATCTTCGGGCTCAGCACGCCCGCAATCGCTGCCTGCTCGACCACCTGGCGATTGTAGCGACTGTGCAGGTTCCGCAGGACGTTCCGAATGATACGTGCATCCTCCACCATCGACCGCAGGTCGCCGCCGGCTCGTTCCGCACCCGAGGCCGGCTTGAACACGCATTCGTCGAGCCCGGTCGAGATCAGATAATCTTCCAGAGCGCGCTCGTCCTTCAGATATTGCTCGGACTTGCCGCGCGTCACCTTGTAGAGCGGCGGCTGGGCGATATAGAGGTGGCCGCGGTCGATCAGCTCGCGCATCTGCCGGTAGAAGAAGGTCAGGAGCAGCGTGCGGATATGGGCGCCGTCGACGTCGGCGTCGGTCATCACGATGATCTTGTGGTAGCGCAGCTTGTCGGCCGAGAAATCGTCGCTGATGCCGGTGCCGAGCGCGGTGATGAGGGTGCCGATCTGCTCGCTGGACAGCATCTTGTCCATGCGTACCCGCTCGACATTGAGGATCTTGCCGCGCAGCGGCAGCACCGCCTGGAATTCGCGATTGCGGCCCATCTTGGCGCTGCCGCCTGCGGAATCGCCCTCGACGATGAACAGTTCGGATTTCGCGGGATCCTTCTCCTGGCAGTCGGCGAGCTTGCCGGGCAGCGAAGAGACGCTCAAGGGATTCTTTCGGGTGAGCTCGCGCGCCTTGCGGGCGGCTTCGCGCGCGTTGGCCGCCTGGATCACCTTGCCGACGATGACCTTGGCCTCGGTCGGGTGTTCCTCGAACCAGGCGGCCAACGCCTCGTTGAGCACGTTCTCGACTACCGGGCGCACTTCCGAGGACACCAGCTTGTCCTTGGTCTGCGAGGAAAATTTCGGATCGGGCACCTTTACCGAGAGCACCGCGGTGAGACCCTCGCGGCAATCGTCGCCGGTCAGCGCGATCTTTTCCTTTTTGGCGTTGGCTTCGGCATAGCCGTTGACCTGGCGGGTCAGCGCGCCGCGGAAGCCGGCCAGATGGGTGCCGCCGTCGCGCTGCGGGATGTTGTTGGTGAAGCACAGCACGTTCTCGTGATAGCTGTCGTTCCACCACAGCGCCGCCTCGACGCCGATGCCGTTCATGTCCGCGCGCACCATGATCGGCGTGGGCACCATCGCCTTCTTGTTGCGATCGAGATATTTGACGAACTCCTCGACGCCGCCGACATAGCGCATTTCCTCGCGCTTCTCGACCGCGTGGCGCATGTCCGAGAGGACGATGTTGACGCCGGAATTCAGGAACGCGAGCTCGCGCAGGCGATGCTCCAGCGTCGCGAAATCATATTCGACGTTGGTGAAGGTTTCGGGCGACGCAAAAAACGTCACCTCGGTGCCGCGCCTGCCATTGGCCTCGCCGACTACCTTCAGCGGCGCCACGGCATCGCCATGGGCGAATTCGAGGAAATGCTCCTTGCCGTCGCGCCAGACCCGCAGCACGAGCTTGCTTGAGAGCGCGTTGACCACGGAGACGCCGACGCCGTGCAGGCCGCCGGAAACCTTGTAGGAGTTCTGGTCGAACTTACCGCCGGCATGCAGCTGGGTCATGATGACCTCGGCGGCCGAAATGCCTTCGCCCTTGTGGATGCCGACAGGAATGCCGCGGCCGTCGTCGCGCACGGTGACCGAGCCGTCGGCGTTGAGGACGACTTCCACCGCGGTGGCGTGGCCGGCAAGCGCTTCGTCGATCGCGTTGTCGACGACCTCGTAGACCATGTGGTGCAGGCCGGAACCGTCATCGGTGTCGCCGATATACATGCCCGGCCGCTTGCGCACGGCATCGAGGCCCTTCAACACCCGGATCGATTCCGCGCCGTATTCAACGGGAATGGGATGCTCAGTGTCGGCAGGGGTCTGCCGGGCAGGTTCTGTCATGTGAAGCCTTCGAGGGTGTCCCGAATCAGCGGCGCAATATCAGGCGCTGATTACTCTATTTGTGCCATGAAAGAAGCATCGCGCCTAGCGCAAAGTCTCGATCCGCAAGCTATTGAATAAATGGTGTTTTTTGGCCCTCTTTCAAGGCCGCCAAAGACCGATTCCAGGGGCTCTGAAAAGCGCGATTCGGAGGCTTGTTCCGTGGCTCGAAGGTTGCCTGTTTGGGGTCTTGGTCGGGCCGTCTATGGCGGGTGCCAGCGACCTGCTAGAGAAGGCGTCTCCGCAGCCGGCATTCTAATCCGGCTGCCCGTCCGCGTTTCCAGGTTGGCCGCCCGTTGTCTTCGCCCTCCCTGCAATATCGGCCCGACGTCGACGGCCTCCGGGCCATCGCCGTGATTCTGGTGCTGAATTTTCACGCCTTTCCGCAAGCCGCGCCGGGCGGTTTCGTCGGCGTCGACGTGTTCTTCGTGATTTCGGGGTTTCTGATCACCGGTCTCATCGCGCACGAGCTCGATCAGAAGCGCTTCAGCCTGCTCGGCTTCTATAGCAGACGGATCAGGCGAATCTTCCCGGCCCTGATTGTCGTGCTGGCAGCAACGCTGGCGCTAGGCTGGCTGTGGATGCTGCCCTCGGCCTTTGCGCAACTGGGCAGCGACGCCTTCGCCAGCGCGGCGTTTTTTGCCAACATCGCGCTGTTGCTGCAGTCCGGCTATTTCGACATCGAGTCCGCCAGAAAGCCGCTGCTGCATCTGTGGTCGCTCGGCATCGAGGAGCAGTTTTACCTGTTCTGGCCGCTGCTTCTGATGCTCGCCGTCCGCTTGCGGCTGAGCATGGTGGCGATGGCGCTGGTTCTCGGCATCGCGTCCTTTGTTCTCAACGTGGCGATGATCGGCCCGGATCCGGTCGCGACCTTCTATCTGCCGTTCACGCGGGCCTTTGAATTGCTGGCCGGCGCCGTGCTGTTCCGCGGTTGGAGCCGGATCGACCAAGGCGATGCCGCCAGCAATTGGCGGGCCTGGACCGGCATGGCGCTGATTGCGGCATCCGCGGCGATCCTCGATCCGCACCGCGCCTTTCCGGGCTGGTGGGCGCTGCTGCCAGTCTGCGGCACGGCACTCCTTTTGTCCGCCCCGAAGGCCTGGCTGTGCCGCGTCGTGCTCGCGAGTCCGGCGCTGGTGTGGATCGGACTGATCAGCTATCCGCTCTATCTCTGGCATTGGCCGCTATTGGTATTTTCCGCCATCATCAAGTTCGGCCCGCTGTCGCTGGCGGAGCGCGAGTTGATATTGCTCGCGAGCGCGCTTCTCGCCTGGGCGACGTATCAGTTTGTCGAGAAGCCATTTCGCTTCGGCCGTCCAAATCCGCGCAAGATATTCGCGCTGTGTGCCGGCATGGTACTGATCGCCGCCTCGTGCGCGGTTGTCGTCTCCGGACATGGCCTGGACTTCCGGCTGCCGGCGGAAATTCGCGCGATGGCCAATGTGCCGACGCAATCCGCAAGCTGGCGGTTCCATGAATGCCTGCTCGATCTCAGCCACGAAATGGAGTTCGCGGAGACTTGCGTCGATCGCGATCGCCGGCCGCTGGTTCTGGTTTGGGGAGACTCGACCGCCGGCGCGCTGCTGCCCGGCCTGCGCAAGTCCCAGGAAGCGAAAAACTTCGGCATCGCCCAGTTTACTTCCACGTCCTGCGTTCCGGCGCTGAACGTCGACGTGGCGGGCACGCCGAACTGCCGCGCGATCAACGACAAGGTGCTGGCCCTCGCCCAACGGCTTAAGCCCGAAATCGTGCTGCTGCACGGCACCTGGGACCGGTATCTCGACGGCGTCGCCGAAACCGTCGCGGTGTTGAAGAAGACGACCAACGCGCGCGTCGTCGTGCTTGGATCGGTGCCGTGGTGGAAGCGCGGCCTGCCCAACGAGGTGCTTCGCTTCTTCCTGCTGCATCATCGCCTGATTCCGCAACGCTCCGATCGCGCGGAGCCCGATGGGTCGGGCGCGACATTGCGTGACAAGGTCGTTCCGGCCGGTGCCGAATTCATCTCGGCGTGGGACGCCATGTGCAACGCCGATGGCTGTCTGACCCGCATCGGCGACAGCGCCGCCGATATTTCGGCGAGCGATCAGGTCCATCTCACCGAAAAGGGCTCGGAGTACCTGATCAATTCCGTGATTGATCGCGTGCTCGGCGGATCAGCGCCGGCGCGCTAGACCAGTTGTTTTGACGCGTTTTCTTCTCGCGAACCGGTGTCGACTTCGCTCCAAAACGCTATGGACGACCGCTCAGCCGCGCCGCGTGATCCGGCCTGACTCCACGTCGAAAATCTCGCCTGCGGCGCCGATATCGGTGAAAGCCGCGGGGTCGGCGCCGGTCATCCAGACCTGTGCGCCGAGTTTTGCGAGTTCGGAAAACAGCGCCCTGCGCCTGTTGGGATCGAGATGCGCCACCACCTCGTCGAGCAGCAGCAGCGGCACGATTCCGGTCATTTCGGCGACGAGGGCGGCGTGCGCCAGCACCAGCCCGATGAGGAGCGCCTTCTGCTCGCCGGTGGAAGCATCACGCGCCGGCATGTTTTTCGGCGCGTAAACCACCTGCAGGTCGGTGAGGTGAGGGCCGTCGAGCGTGCGGCCGGCGGCGGCATCGCGCGGGCGGCCGGCGCGCAGGATTTCGCGGTAGCGGTCTTCCACCGCGGTTGCTGGCTCGCTCTGCAGCGCGTTCTCCATCCAGCCGTCGAGCATGATTTCGGCGGAAGGAAAACCGGAAGCCTCGCCGCGCGCCCGCAGCATCGCAGCAAGTTTCGCAAGCGTCTGGCCGCGGGTTGCGGCGACCGCGACCGCGAGCTCCGCGGTCTCGCGCTCGATCGCGTCGCACCAATGGTCGTCGTAATTGCGCACTTCCAATAGTCGGTTGCGCGAGCGCAACGAACGTTCCAGCGCCGAGATGCGGCTGGAATGCTCGCTGTCGATGGCGAGAACCAGCCGGTCGAAAAACCGTCGCCGCTCGGATGCGGCGCCGAGGAACAGCCCGTCCATGGCCGGCGTCAGCCATACCATGCGCAAATGGTCGCCGAATGCGGTTGCCGAACTCACCGGCTCGCGGTCGATGCGACAGCGCCGACTGATGCCGTTGCCTTCACCGCCAGGCGGGTCGATGCCGGTGCCGAGCGTCGCAAGCCCCAGCGCGCCCTCGACTTCGGCCGACACCGCCCAGGAGCCGTCGCCCTGGTTGTCGGCGACGTCATCGAGCGTCGCCCGTCGCAGCCCGCGCCCCGGAGACAGGAACGAGATCGCCTCCAGGCAATTGGTCTTGCCGGCGCCGTTCGGCCCTACCAGCACCACGACGTCACCACGCGCCGACAGGCTCGCCGTCCGATAATTGCGGAAATGTGTCAGTGACAGGCGGTGAATGCGGGAGGGGGTCATGACACTCGTCATTGCCGGGCTTGACCCGGCAATCCATCGTCCGCGTCAGCGGACAATATCTTCATATAAATCTCGCCATTCGGGGTTGTTGGCAACGATGAGATCGATCTTCCATTCGCACGACCAATGCTTGATGTTCTTCTCACGTTGAAGCGCCGCCGCGATTGTGTCGTGCACCTCAAAATAGACCAGCGTCTTGATGCCGTATTTTTTGTAAAGCTCTCCGCCAAGCCTTCGCGATGCTCGTAGACCCGTCGCACCAGATTGTTGGTCACGCCGACATATAGTGTTCCACCGGGTTTGCTGGCGAGGATGTACACCCAATAGGTCATTTGGTTTGATGGATGGCCGGGTCAAGCCCGGCCATGACGAGAGGAGAGGGAATCCGTCACACCCGCATCGGCATCAGCACGTAGAGCGCGCCCTTGCTCTCCTTGTCCTGAACCAGCGTCGGCGAGCCGGGGTCGGCGAGCCTCAAGACCGCCACCTCGCCCTCGATCTGCGCGGCGATGTCGAGCAGATAGCGCGAGTTGAAGCCGATATCGAGCGCGTCGGAGGCGTATTCGACTTCGAGTTCTTCGGTGGCGCTGCCGGAATCCGGATTGGTTACCGAGAGCACCAGCTTGCCGGGTGAGAGCGCGAGCTTCACGGCACGGCCGCGCTCGCTCGAGATCGTCGAGACGCGGTCGACGGCGGCCTCGAAATCCTTCTTGTCGACGATCAGTTCCTTGTCGTTGTTCTGCGGGATGACGCGGCCGTAGTCCGGAAAGGTGCCATCGATCAGTTTCGAGGTCAGCACCACATTGTCGAGCGTGAAGCGGATCTTGCCCTGCGACAGTTCGATCGTGACCTCCGCCTCGTTGTCCTCGATAAGCCGCTGCACCTCGCCGACCGTCTTGCGCGGCACGATCACGCCGGGCATGCCGGCGGCGCCCTTGGGCAGCGCGAGGTCGATCTGCGCCAGACGATGGCCGTCGGTGGCCACGCCGCGCAAGCTCGCGCCCCTGGCGCTTTCGGCCGTGTGCAGATAGATGCCGTTGAGATAATAGCGCGTCTCCTCGGTGGAGATCGCAAATTGCGTGCGGTCGATCAGGCGCTTGATGCCGGCGGCGGCGAGCGTGAAGGAATGCGTTATGTCGCCCGCGGCAAGATCCGGGAAATCGCTTTCGGGCAGCGTTTGCAGCGTGAAACGCGAGCGACCGGCGCGGATTGCGAGCACGGAACGGTCGCCGTCGGCTTCCAGCACGATCTGCGCGCCGTCAGGCAGTTTGCGCACGATGTCGTAGAACATATGGGCCGGCACGGTGGTCGAGCCGCCGGTTCCGGTTTCCGCCGCCAAGGTCTCTGTCACCTCGAGGTCGAGGTCGGTCGCCTTCAGCGACAGGCGGGCATTTTCGGCGCGGATCAAGACGTTGCCGAGGATCGGAATGGTATTGCGGCGTTCGACCACGCGATGGACGTGGCCCAACGATTTCAAAAGTTGCGCGCGCTCGACGGTGACCTTCATTGCAATACCCGCCTGATCCCTGGAGCGTCGCGACGTTTTTTCGAACCGTCACCCCGCTCTGCATTGTTGGTGGAGCATGGTCTTTCCGAAAACCGGTACCCACTTTTCGGGACCATGCTCTGAGATGGAAAAGCCGGGCGGCCAGAAGGCGCGCCGCGGCAATAGAAACCCGAAAAGCCGGATCAAATGGGATTTGATCAAACTGCCGGGGGGACCGCAAGGTGGCGCGGATAGGGCTTAAGTGCAAGGGGAGCGAGAAGCCGTTCCCCGACGTTTTGCAGGCGCTCCCGGCCCCGGAAAGGGCAGGAAAGTCTATTCCTGCAACTGCCGCTTCAGCGATTCGACCTCATCGGACAGTGTCGTATCCCTGGTAACCAGTGCCTCGATTTTGCGCACCGCATGCAGCACGGTGGTGTGGTCCCGCCCGCCGAACCGGCGGCCGATTTCGGGCAGCGAGCGCAGCGTCAGTGTTTTTGCCAGATACATTGCGACCTGGCGCGGGCGGACCACGTTGGCGGTGCGCCGGGACGACAGCAGGTCCGAGCGGCTCACGTTATATTGCCGGGCGACCACCCGCTGGATGTCCTCGATCTTGATCCGCTTCGGTTCTTGCGGGCGGATCAGGTCGCGCACCTCGCGCTCGGCCATTTCCAGCGTCACCGGCTGGGCGTTGAGCTTGGAGTGCGCGAGCAGGCGGTTGATGGCACCTTCGAGGTCGCGGCCGTTATGGGTGATCGTGCGTGCAAGATAATCCAGCACCTGTTCCGGCACCTCGAAGCTCGCGTGATGGACACGGGCAGCCGCGACCCGCGATTTCAGGATGCCGAGCCGCAGTTCCTCGCCGAGCGATCCCATTTCCACGACGAGGCCACCGGCCAACCGCGAACGCACGCGGTCGTCGAGGCTTTCGAGATCGGACGGCGGACGATCGGCCGCGATCACGACCTGGCGGCCGGCGTCGATCAGTGCATTCAGCGTATGGCAAAACTCGGCTTGGGTCGACTTGCCCTGCAGGAACTGCAGGTCGTCGATGACGAGCACGTCGATGCCGCGCAGGGCTTCCTTGAAGGCCAAAGCCGTCTGCGTCTTCAACGCCGCAACGAAACCGTACATGAATTTTTCGGCGGTCAGATAGAGGACCTTGCGCTCGTTGCCCGAATTACCGGCCCAGGTCACCGCCTGCAGCAGATGGGTTTTGCCCAAGCCGACGCCGGCGTGGATGTAGAGCGGGTTGAACATCACGGGATCGCCGCGCCGCCCTTCGGCGACCTGGCGCGCCGCGGCATGCGCCAGCGTATTGGAGCGGCCGATCACGAAGCTTGCAAAGGTCAGGCGCGGATCGAGCGGCGAGCCACCGAGCGCATCGTGGCTGGCGGATACCGGCACGGTCGCGGTCGAGCGCAGTTCCGGCGCGGGACGGCCGTCGATCCGTTCGGCGCGCCGCGCTTCGACCGGCGCGGCAGTTTCCCTGGTCGGTGTGGCGCATCGCATTGCCGAGCGCACGGTCAGATCGATCCGGTGCACTTCCGGCATCTCCGCCTGCCAGCAGGACAGCACCCGATCGGCATAATGCGCCTGGATCCAGCTCTTGAGGAAACGCGTCGGAACCGAGAGGCGGACGCTTTCATCCTGCACGCCTTCCAGATCCATGCGTGCGAACCAGCTCGTATAGACATCCTCGCCGACGCTCGTCCGCAACCGGCCCTTCACCCGCGACCAACGATCCTGTTCCGTGTTTGTCATTGTCTGTAGACTTTTCTCAAAGAGTAGCGGTGCTGTTTTCGAAAGCGCCGTGCATATTCCTTGCTACGGCGCGACCTCAGGCGAGTCCCTTGGCTCCGGACATGGCTCTCCCGTTCGGCGAAGCGCCGCGGTCAGATCATGTGATGGAGAAAAAGGGAGCCCGCGAGGTCAGCGCGTACTCAGTGGTCTTCCGGAGATGTGCGCAAAGGGCTGCGTAAACATGCAATCGAACGTAGCGAATCCGGTATCCGTCGAAATTGGCATTTCGAACGCCGAAACGGTCTCGTAAAGCATACTACCTCCCCCTCCCGCCGCGAATATACGCGGCGAGTATCCAGTTCGCAAAGTTTTCAAATTTCGTCTGCCGCTATCGAACATCTTGGAGTGTTCGGAGCTGCGCCGCCGCGTGCCTCAGTCTGCCCTCGTCAACCCGTTCGCCTGTGCGGCGTTCCCAGTCCCTGCTCCGGCCGTCGGCTGGTGTGCATCTCTCTTTTTCGAAGCACCGAAGAGATCGGCACTCCGCCTGAGAAATTTTGACACAGAACAACCGCCCCATATTGACTATGAGTTGCCTAACCCAGCATCGCTTGGAAACGTCGCTAACGTGCCTATCGCCGCCGATCTGCACGTCCGCCCCTGGGTCTCAAACCGCGCTGGTCTGGAGAGCCGTGGGCGCCGCGAACGACTAAAGGAATACACCAAGAGTAATTTCTGACAATCCATTGACTCTGCGTAATCAGGTGACTCTTCGCATGTGTTGCCCCGCTGCAATCGAGACACCCGAGAGCAAGGTTTTGATAGAGCGTACAGAATCGCGCGTGTGACAGGTCGCGGTGTCACAGCAAAAAATATTCATAAAAAATTTACGTTCGATCTTTCGGGAGCCGATTTTCCAACCGCTTGGACTTGCTATGTGGGTAAGTGATTAGCGAGCCGAAGTTTTTCGCGATTGTTTTTTCGGGTAACTCCCGCGCCGCACTTTCGGTCCAACGGCGAAACGCAATGCGATGTTATCAACGTAACGCAACGTTTTCTCGCAGGTGCACAGTGTTTCCCGTGCGGCAAAAATGCAGCTCCGCAAATCTATGGACGAAGATGACACACCATCTTTGTCCAGCAACGAAACAATTCGACGCGATAAAATTCGGAAGCGCAAAAACAAAAAGCCCGGCTGAGCCGGGCTTTGACGAATATCGATTTAAGTCAGTTCATTTCGCAAGCTTGGCGATCTGATGCGTCAGGCGCGAAACCTTCCGGCTGGCATTGTTCTTGTGAACGATATTTCGCTGCGCTGCTTTCATCAGTTCCGGCTCGGCGCTCGCCATCGCCTTCAACGCTGCATCGCGGTCGCCGCGCTTGATGGCTTCTTCGACTGTACGAACCGAGCCGCGCATTTGGGTGCGGCGCGATTTGTTGACGATGGTGCGGCGGGCAATCTTGCGGGTCGCCTTTTTGGCGGAAGTGGTATTGGCCATGTTCTCAACTATCCTTCGGCGGTGATCGCTCTGTTGGTCGGGCTTGAGCGCGCCGGCCGTTCAAATTGCGTGATCTGCTGCTGTGTTTCCAATTGCGTATTCTTGAGGATGCCTTGCTCCGGCGAGAAAATGCCGATAGCGGCGCTATCCAAAGAACAGCGGCGGCGGGATTGCGCCCGCCGCCATTGCCGCTCTTTATAGAGGGCGCGCCATGCAGCGTCAACGCCTTCCGGCCCCGCCGGGCAGGCCGGAATCGGGCCGGAACGGCCGATAACGTGCTGATGAGGTTGAATTTCCGGGGTGGTCCCGTTATTGGCTGATGGGCCGTTGGGCGGGGCAGGGATGGGGTGATGCATGATCCGCGGGTTCTTTCGGCTTATCGGCCTGCTGCTGCTCGCCGGCGGGTTCGTCTTCGTGGTCTATGACGGTGCGCGGTTCGTCGCCGATCAGAACCTGCGTTTCACCCGCTTTGGCCAGTTCTGGAACGATATTCACCAGTCCAGCCAGCAGGCGTTCCGGACCTGGGCCGAGGCCACCGCGCCGTGGCTCTGGAACGGCGTCGTCAAGATCATCCTGGATCAGCCGGTTTTCGCCGTGCTCGGCATCCTCGGCATCCTGCTGATGATCTTGTTCCGGCCCCGCAAGCCGCTGATCGGCTATTCCCGGGACTGAGGTGGCTGCATCAGCCGGTGGGGCTCGTAACAGGGGCTGCCAGAACGGGCGTTAGAATATATATACGAGTCATCTGGCTGAGGCCGTTGCCGCTCCCGCCTGTCCGCTGGAGGTGCTCCATGTTCTTCATGCGCAAGACCACCGCGTTGCCCGCTGCAGCCGAAGCGCTGCCGGGCCGCGCCACGCCGATCCCGACCGCCGTCACCCATTTCGTCAACGGCCGCAAGCTGCAGCCGCCTTACCCCGCAGGTCTCGAGCAGGCGGTTTTCGGGCTTGGCTGCTTCTGGGGCGCGGAGCGCAAGTTCTGGGAACTCGGCGACGGCGTCCACGCCACGGCCGTGGGCTACGCCGGCGGCTACACGCCGAATCCGACCTATGAGGAGGTTTGCTCGGGCCGCACCGGTCACACCGAGGTGGTGCTGGTCGTGTTCGATGTGAAAAGGATTTCCTACGAGCAGCTGTTGAAGACGTTCTGGGAGAATCACAACCCGACGCAAGGCATGCGTCAGGGCAACGACGTCGGCACGCAATATCGTTCGGCGATCTACACGGTTGGTGACGCCCAGCGTAAGGCGGCCGATGCGTCGAAGGCGATTTATCAGAAGGCACTTGCGGCAAAAGGCCTTGGCGCCATCACCACCGAAATCGCGCCGGCGGGCGAGTTCTATTTCGCCGAAGACTATCACCAGCAATATCTTGCCAAGAATCCGGCCGGCTATTGCGGATTGGGAGGCACTGGCGTGTCGTGCCCGATCGGCGTCGGTGTGACAGCCTGATCGCACATCGCAGCAGCGGGAGCGGAGAGTCTCTCCTCACTCAAAAACCGTTTGTTAACCATAACCGATGCAAGACTAAGGCTCTCTCGCTTCCAGGGGATGGTTTCGGTGCGGGTTGCGCGCGCGTTTCGACTGCCGATCACTACCGTCATGGCCGCGCTTGCGCTCTCCGGCTGCATGCGCACGGCCGGACCTGTCGCGGTGGCAACCCCGCAAGGCGATCTCGATGCCATGGCCTACGGCCAGACCTACGCGCCGGCTCCGGTCGCGGTGGCGGATTCAAGCCCCGGCGCGATCAGCGCGCTGCGTTCGGCGTTTGCGGCCTCGCCGCGCGGCGCCTACGCGCCTGCGCCCGCCATCTATGCGGCGCCCGTCGAGCCTGTCAGACACGACGCGGCCTATCATCTTGACGCCGGCGACAGGCTGCGCGTCGTGGTCTATGGCCAGGAAGGTCTCACCAACACCTACGCGATCGATGCCGCCGGCGCGATCACCATGCCGTTGATCGGGACTGTACCGGCACGCGGACGAACGCCGGCCGGTTTGGCGGCCGCGATATCGGCCAAGCTGCGCGCCGGCTATATCCGCGATCCCTCGGTCGCGGTCGAGGTCGAAGCCTATCGTCCCTTCTTCATCCTCGGCGAAGTCGCCGCACCCGGGCAATATCCTTACGTACCCAACATGACCGTCGAGAGCGTCGTCGCGATCGCCGGCGGCTTCTCACCGCGCGCCAAGCGCGACAGCGTGACGGTTACCCATACCGACGCTTCGGGCTCGGACCGCTTCGTGGTGCCGCTCGGCACCTCGATCAGTCCCGGCGACACCGTGTTGGTCGGCGAGCGCTGGTTCTGAGCACACCATCTCGTCACGCGCGGGCTTGACCCGCGGATCCATCGAAAGGAGCCTTTCGATGGCGATGGATCGCCGGTCAAGCCCGGCAATGACGGTTAGCGCAAGTGCTTGGCAAGAAACTCGAGGCTGCGCGGCCAGGCGATGTCGGCGCTGGTCTTGTCGTAGCTCGCCCGCTCGTCGCAATGAAAGCCGTGCTGCGCGCCGGGATAGACGAACACATCGACATCGGGCCGCTTGGCCTTGATGGTCTCGACATCGGTCAGCGGGATGCCGGCATCTTTTTCGCCGAAATGCAGCTGTGTCGGCACTTTCGGCTTGTCGTCGGCGAAGCGGACGACGGCGCCGCCATAATAGCCGACCGCCGCCGCCAGGCCTGACAGCTTGGTCGCTGCCGCATACGCGATGCTGCCGCCGAGGCAGAAGCCGATGATGCCGACCGGGCCGACATCCCTGACCGCGTCGATCGCGGCCTGCGTGTCGCGCAGCATCGCCGCCCAGTCCGGATTGGCCACGAATTTGCGGGCATTGGCGATCTCATCGGGCGAATAGCCGCACTGGAAGTTCGGTTCGATGCGGTCGAAGATCGACGGCGCGATCGCGACATAGCCTTCCTTCGCCAGCCGATCGCATACCGAGCGGATATGATGATTGACGCCAAAAATCTCCTGGATCACGACGATTGCCGCTTTCGGCGCACCCGCAGGGTCCGCGCGATAGCCGCCGAGGTTGAAACCGTCCGAAGCTGTCAGCTTGATATCTTGTCCCACGTTTTCAATCCATTTTCGTTGAGAGTTCGGGGGGTGAGGTGAAGAGGGGGCGGCTATTGCCACATCCAGTTATGGCCCCAGTCCCCTTTCCAGCCGGCCAGTCGGCCCTTGCGGAATAGCAGAAACAGCCGATCTTTCTGCGGAAACAATCCGCTGCCGCCGATGTCGCGGAAGGTGAGAAAGATTTCATCGCCGGGACGGCCCTTGACGTAAGTGAGCGGGGTGCCGAGCGCACGTGCGGCCTCCCCGGCATCCATGCCGAAGGCAAGCGGCGTGTTGTTCGACAACGTCGCCGTAAAGGGCGGCGGGTAGGGCGGCAGTTGTTGTGCGGCGGCGGGCAGTGAGGCGCCGGAGACCATCAGCAAGGCGACGGCAAAGGTCCTCATGACGCGGTCCTTTGCGCGATCTTGGCGTCCTTGGCGTCGAGGCCACCAAGGAACGGCAGCACCGCGTCGATAAAGGCCTGAGGCTGATCGATGTTGACGGCGTGTCCCGCGGCCGGGATCACCACCTTCTGCGCCCCTGGGATCTTGGCCGCCATGTAATCGGAGGCGGCGAGGAACGGTGTATCGTCGGCCCCGACCACGACCAGCGACGGCACCTTGATGTGGGGCAACTGCTCGATCACGCTTGCATCGCGTTGGGTCAGCATGCCGCGCGCGGCGCGAGCAAGGCCCGACGCATCGCGATGCGTCACATCGGATCGCTCGCGGCTGAAGGATTTGAGCACCTCGAGCCCCTCGCGCTCAAAGCGGTCGGCGGTGTCGTAGGCGCGTTTGTTCCAGGCGTCGCGGGCGTCGTCCTTCTTGAAACCCGGTCCGGTATCGATGATCAGCAGCGCCCGCACGCGATCGGGATGGGTGCGATAGAACGCCAGCGACATGTAGCCGCCGAGAGAAAGCCCGCCGACGATTGCGTTCCTGGTGCCGACGGCATCGAGCAGCGCGGCCATGTCGGCAACCGTCAGGGCTTCGCTATAGGCAGCGGGATCGGAAGGATAATCGGACTGGCCGTGGCCACGCATGTCCCACAGCACGAGCTGGTGATGCTTCGACAGCGCCTCGACCTGGCCCTGCCACATCGCCGAAGTCGAGGAATAGCCGTGGGTCAGGAGCAACGGCGGGCCGCTGCCGTGAACCTCGTAATAGATATTGACCCCGTCACGATTGAGTTTTGGCATCACGGCCTCCCCGGCACTTTAGGCGACTTGTATTGAAAACATTCTAGCGCGATCCATTTGCGCAAGGGAAATGCGGAAACGGAAGGCGGTGCCGGCGTTACGCGACACGCATTGACAATGCCGTGACAAAATCATTCCGCAATGCAGCGACTTCAAGACTTTAGTCTCACCGAGCAACTCCAAACTGCCTTGCCTCCCATCGGGAACTCTCCGGCAGACTTTTGTTCCAAGGTCATGTCCCTGCACAGGGAACAGGAGGGAATCCGTAAAATTGTAACGTCCTCGACAGGCCGTCATTCATCATGCCCATTAAGCCGCGGGGAACCCCTTGTCAGGTAGCCTTGGTCGTCACCGCCACGGGCCAGGGTTACTCATGACAGCGTTAGCCAACAAGACTTCGTCCAAGCGCCGGTTGCTGCTGGCATCGGATCGAAGCGATCAAAGCAGCGAGTTAGCCAGCATCCTCAAGTCCCTCGGGCAGGTGGACACCATCTCGACGGCGGACATTCCCGCGACGCCCTCCCGCGATCTCTCCGGCGTCGTCGTCGACATCAATCTGCGCTCCGCCGAGAGCGTCCAGCTCGTGCGCAACAAGCTGCAGACCGACGCCTATCGCGATATGCCGCGGCTGTTCGTGCTGGCTGATGCCCTTCACCACGGTACGATGCAGGCGTGGGCGCTCGGCGCAACCGACACGATTGCAAGGCCGTTCGACGCCGCGGGCCTTCTGCAGCGCATCCGTGCCGCATTCCCCGACGCCGACGGCTATGACGAGACCGATCGCGGCAAGCTGCTCAACCGCGGCGTCGAAGCCGCGCACGCCGTGATGGTCAAGATCTTCGAAAAGCTTCCGGCGGGCGAGCCGCTGAAATTCGACGACGTTGTTGCGGCGGAGAACAAGATCCTCAAGGCCATCAGGCACTCTTCCCTGCGCGAATGGCTGACGACCGTGGGCTGTCATCACACCGACACCTACCGCCATTGTCTGTTCGTCACCGGCTTCGCCGTGGCCTTTGCGCAGCATCTCGGCATGCGCAACGACGACCAGCGCCGTCTCGCCCGCGCCGCGCTGCTGCATGACGTCGGCAAGGCGTTCATGCCGGTCGCGATCCTCGACAAGCCCTCGGGATTGACGGTCGAGGAAATGAGCCTGATGCGCGAGCACCCGCGCCGCGGCTATGACGCGCTCGTGGCCCAGGGCGGCTTCCCGCCGGAAATGCTGGACGTGATCCTGCACCATCACGAATTCCTCGACGGCACCGGCTATCCCAACGGCCTGAGCGACGGGCAGATCAGCGACATCGTGCGACTGACCACGATCGTGGACATCTACGCCGCTCTGGTGGAGAAGCGAGCCTACCGCCTGCAATTCACCCATGCGAAAGCGTTTTGCATGATGGAAGAGATGGGCGAGAAGCTCGACCAGCAATTGCTGCAGGCGTTCCGTCCGGTCGCGTTCGGACACTACTGAGGCCGGCCTTCACCGCGTCGGCGCAAGACCGTCAGTCTAGCATCTTGCGCAGCTCCGCCTTTGCGACCTTTTCCAGAGTCGAGCGCGGCATCTCGTCGACAAAGCGGATTTCGCGCGGCACCTTGAAGTCGGCGAGCGAGCTGCGGCAGGCGGCCATCACGGTGTCGTGCAAGTCCGGCGGCGCGCGGTCGACGCCGCCCTGCGGAATGATGAAGACCACGGGCACCTCGTCCAGCATCGGATGCTTCTTCGCCACCACCGCGGCCTCGCGCACGCCGGGCACCACCGCGATCACCTGCTCGATCTCGGAGGCCGCGACATTCTCGCCGCCGACCTTCAGCATGTCCTTGGCGCGATCGCCGAACTTCATGAAGCCGTTGTCCAGGAGCGTGACGCGGTCGCCGGTGATGAAGAAGCCGTGTTCGTCAAAGCTCTCGCGGGTGGCTTTCTCATTGTGCAGATATTCGGCGAACAGCGACAATCCGGGAATGCCCTTGATCAGGAGGTTGCCGGTGTCGCCGACTTCCGTGGGCCGGCCGTCGTCATCGGTGACGCGGATGGAATATTCGGCGGCGGCGCGGCCGATCGACATCGGCGTATTGGGCTGGTCGACCTCGCCGACGATGCCGTGGGTGATGGTCTCGGTCATGCCCCACCAGCCGATGATCTTGACGCCGAACACGGCAAACGGCGGCGGATCGTTCACGGCCGCGCCCCAGAGCCGGAATTTGTGATTCTTGGGGATCTCGCGCTCCAGCAGCGCCTTCATGCAAAACGGGATGGTCGAGGTCCAGGTGCAGCCGTGCTCCAGCGCGACGCTCCAGAACCGGCTGGCGGAAAACCGCGGCTGGATCACGCAGGTCGCACCGACCCACAGGCTCGCCAGCATCGAATAGGCCAGCGCGTTGGTATGGAACAACGGCAGATAAATCTGATGTACGTCGCTTTGATGCAGATCCTGATGCGCCGCGTTGACCTTGGCGCCCCACAGCGCATTGGCGTGGGTCCACAGCACCGCCTTGGGTCGCGACGTGGTGCCGGAGGTATATTGCACGCTGCAGGGCGCGAGCGGATCGATCGCCCGGCGCGGCCGGTCGGCGCTGTCGGCGAACAGCGCTTCAAAACTGTCGCCGCGCGGCGCGGCCTGTGTCGGTGCGCGCGCCTGCGTCATGCGAAATGACCGCGATCCAGCGCAGGCCGCGGCAATTGGCGGCGATAAGTTCAGCATAGGCCGGCTGGGTGATCGCGGCGACAGCGCCGCAATGCCCGGCGAAATATTCCATTTCGGCGGCCGCAGAGCGGGTGTTGGTCGTCACCGCAATGGCGCCGAGCTCGACGCAGGCGAACCAGGCCAGCATCGCCTCGATGCAATTGTCGAGGTGGATCAGGATATAGTCGCCGGGCTTGATACCGCGCTTGACCAGGCCTGCGGCGAGTGCGCCGACGCGGTCATGAAACTCGCCGTAGGACCAGCTCCGTGCCGGCGCGCCGAATGGTGCCCAGATCAGGAACGGATGATCGCGGCGTACCTCGGCACGCATCCGCAGCAGCCACGGCACGTCGAGCCCTGCGAACGGTCCGACGATGCCCGGCGCTGTCTGTGAATTCGTCATTTATCCTCCCGTGCGGCTTTCACGGCCGCTTTGCTTGTTCTCGCCACAATAGTTCTGCCATCCGATCGCTGCGCGATCAAATCGCAGCCAAGTCATTCCGGGGCGATGCGAAGCATCGAGCCCGGAATCTCGAGATTCCGGGTCTGGTGCTCACGCACCATCCCGGAATGACGGCGGATGGCTAGCTCGCATCTCCATCATACGACGAAATCTCGATCAAGCTGCCGTCGGGGTCCCTGCAATAGACCGAGCGCAGCGTGCCGCGGGCGCCTTGCTTGGCGACGGGGCCTTCCTCGATCGAAACACCGTTCGCCTGCAGGTGCGCGACCACCTGCTCCGGCGTGCTCGAGGTGAGGAAGCAGAGGTCGTCACTGCCCGCGGTTTCGTGGTCGGCCGTGAACCATTCGACCTTGTCGGCGTCGCGCGGCCGCACGTTGATCTTCTGGTTGCCGAACACCAGCGATGTCCGCGGCGTCTTGCCCTGGCCGGGATCGAACACCCGTACCTCCATGCCGAGGATCCGGCGGTACCACTCGGCGGAGCGCGCCACGTCGGCGACATTGATCACGAGATGGTCCAGCGCGTCCACTTTCACCGACATGCCTTATCCTTTCGTCGCGGTCCAAGGCCGAAGTGTCGCACTGGCCGCCCCATGCTTTGTTTGTTACAACGCCCGCCGCATCTCGTTCAATTAGAAACGAACCGGGCCCAGAACCCGGTCGGCTTGGGAGAGACTTGATGATTTCACGGCGTTCCGCGCTTTCTCTGATCGGCACCGGAATCTCGACGCTTGCGATCGGCCGGGCATCGGCAGCCGATTATCCGGCGCGGCCGGTAAAGTGGGTTGTCGGATACCCGCCCGGCGGCGCCACCGACATCATTGCCCGCCTGATCGGCCAGCGGTTGTCGGAAAAGCTTGGCCAGCAATTTGTCATCGAAAACAAGCCGGGCGCCGGCAACAACATCGGAACCGAATCGGTCGTCAGCGCCGAGCCCGATGGCTACACGCTGCTGCTGGTCAATCCCGCCAACTACATCAACACCTCGCTTTACGCGAACCTCAAGTTCAACTTCCCCCGCGACATCGCGCCGGTCGCCTCGTTCCAGCGCGTGCCGAACGTCATGACGGTCAGCAAGGACGTGACCGCAAAGAACGTCGCCGAATTCATCGAATATGTGAAGGCCAATCCGGGCAAGGTGAACATGGCCTCCTCGGGCAACGGCACCTCGGTGCATCTGTCCGGCGAGATGTTCATGGCGATGACAGGCACCAAGATGCAGCATGTGCCCTATCGCGGTGCGGCGCCCGCGATCACCGATATGCTCGGCGGTCAGGTGCAGGTGATCTTCGACAACATGCCCTCGATCATCCAGCACATCCGCTCCGGCGCCTTGCGCGCACTGGCCGTGACTTCGGCGCAGAGGTCTTCGCAGCTGCCGGATACGCCGACCATCGGCGAGACCGTTCCCGGCTATGAGGCGAGCGCGCTGTTCGGCATGGGTGCGCCGAAGAACACGCCGAAAGAGATCATCGCCAGGCTCAATACCGAGATCAACACGATCCTCGGCGAACCTGACATGAAGAAGCGCCTGGTCGAACTCGGCGGCGACCCCTTGATCCAGCCCCCGGAAAAGTTCGGCGCCGATATCGTCGCCGAAACCGGGAAATGGAAGAAAGTGGTCGAATTTGCCGGTCTCAAGGTGGAATAGGGCCGCTGTTTCGAACCTTCCGGCCGCAGGCGCGTTCTGAACCTTGCAAGCGGGTGTCTCGACTACGTTGAGAGCGACGCAACGGCCGTTTTGGCCAAGGTGAGGAAAACGATCATGCGCAAGATGATGTTGGCGATGCTGGCTTTGACCGCGGTGGGCGTGGGCTCGACCGCCGGCTCCGCGCCGGCTGCCGCCTCCCCCTACTGCATCCAGGGTGGCGGCTGGGGCTATCCGGGGGATTGTTCCTACCAGAGCTACGCACAATGCATGGCGACCGCCTCCGGGCGCGTCGCCTATTGCGGCGTCAACCCGCGCTTCGCGTTCGGCCAGCTGGAATATCCGCGACGCCACGCGCGGGTGTACCGCGAATACCGGGAATATTGAGAGCGGGCACCAGGACTCACACTCGTCATACCCCGCGCATGTGTTGCGCTGACGACGGCGAACTCGTTTGTGATGGGCATTGATGCTCAATGCGCGCGCCCCCGCATTCTCGCGGCACAATGTGCCCGAGCTTTGCGTTTCAAAGTCCCTGTCGGTCGTCTTCGCCCGGCTTGCCGCCTTCGCTAAAGCTTCGGCGCGCCACCACCGCAGAGCCCCGGCGAGGCCTCTTGACCGCCGAAGTCCGCCTTCGGACGAAGGCGGTTGGCGTAGACGGGACCGGGCGATCCAGTATTCCAGAGACAGCAGTGAAAGAGTCGAGAGGCCGCGGCGTACTGGATCGCCCGCATTCGCAGGCGATGAGGCAGAGAACGTGGCACGCTCCTTCCGGGTCATTGCGAGCCACTCGGTCGGCGCAAAGCGCCGCCGGATGACAGGCTCCGCGAAGCAATCCATCGAGCTGCGTAAAAGGAGGAATGGATTGCTTCGTCGCAAGGGCTCCTCGCAATGACGTGGAAAGAGACGCGGTTTCGCCTTCTCGCGGCGCAATTTGCCCGAGGTTTTCATTTCGTTGTCCCTCCAAACAGAGGGAGCAGGGAATGCCGGGTGCGCGCTGCACCCGCGGTCTCGTGTGCAAGATGCACAAAGAAGAGCGCACACGAGCATACAGGTTCAGCGGAGGCAATCCGGCATTCCCTGCGCAATGGCTTTACGGCTTATGCCGCGCTCTCCCCGGCGACGAATTCTTCTTGTCACCGTCGTCGGCGGATTAGGGCTGATCAAGCTCGGTTGAGTTGACTTCGCCTCCGCTCGACTTGGCACCAGCAACGGGTGTCGGGACCACACGATTTTGCCGTACGCGTCAGCGCCGTTCGTCGTGCGCGCCGTGAACCGCTCACGAGTTTTGCTCGCCCTGCGATCACCATGCGCGCCGACGCTGCCGCGTCCACCGCATCCCATCCCGCGTTCGTGACGACCGCGAAGCGCCCCTCTTGCCGGGAAAGGACAGGGCGAGCTGGTAGAACTGATTTGCCCGACGGCGAAAGCGAAATATTTTTTGAAAGGGGGCTGGACAGCTTTTTACTGATTTGCCTGACGAGTCAGTTTGCCGCGCAAAAAACTTCGTAGATCGGGTAACGGGCCTGGCCACAAACACGTGATTGGCCCGCCTGCTTGACTCCCAATCGCTCGCTCCTATACTAAACCATATGGTTAAGTATCAAGAAGAAGTGCTGGACCTCACCTTTGCCGCGCTCGCCGATCCCACCAGGCGTGCACTGCTGGCGCGGCTCGGCGACGAAGAGAGCCTTTCGGTCAGCGAGCTGGCGCAGCCGTTTGCGATGTCGCTGCCCGCGATCATGAAGCATCTCGACGTGCTGTCGGATGCCGGCCTGATCGCACGCGAGAAGACCGGCCGCACCGTGGCGTGCCGCCTGACAGCCAGACCGATGGAGCAGGCGATGGACTGGCTGAACCGCTACCAGCGCTTCTGGTCCGAAAACCTCGACCGCCTTGCCGCTTTTGTGGAGGAAGACCAATGGACCTCAGATCAGGCGCCGCCGGTATCGCCGCGCGGCCCAGCCTCACCATCAAGCGCCGGCTCAATGCGAGCCCGGAAAAAGTCTACGCCGCGTGGACCGACCCGAAAAAAATAATCCGCTGGTTTGGCCCGGCCAATATCAGGCCGGAGACGATGCGGGCCGAGATCGATGCCAGGGCCGGCGGCCGTTTCCGGTTCAGCTTCGATAACGAGCGCGGCGAATATTTCGAGGTCTCCGGCGTCTATCGCGAGGTGATGCCGAGCGAGCGGCTGGTGTTCAGCTGGGCGTGGCACTCGACGCCGGAGCGGGAATCGCTGGTGACGATCACCCTCAAAAGCGATCGGGGCGGAACGCTGCTTACCCTCCATCACGCGCAATTCTTCGATGAAGCCGCCCGCAACGGCCATGAACGTGGCTGGAACGAATTGCTCGACAAGCTCGAAAAACTCGCCGCCTGAAACATCGAGAGGAGTATGCCATGCAACCCCACAAAATCGTCTCGCGCGAGGAATGGATCGAGGCCCGCAAGGCGCACCTGGCGCATGAGAAGGAATACACCAAAGCCCGCGAACGCCTCAGCGAGGAGCGCCGCGCGCTGCCGTGGGTCAAGCTCGACAAGACCTATACGTTCGACGGCCCAAACGGAAACGTGACGCTCGCCGACCTGTTCAAGGGCAAGAGCCAGCTTGTCGTGCAGCACTTCATGTTTGCGCCGGACTGGAACGAGGGCTGCAAGAGCTGTTCGTTCTGGGCTGATGGCTTCGAGCGCATGATCCCGCACCTTGCCGCGCGCGACACCGCCTTGGTTGCGATCTCGCGTGCGCCGCTTGAAAAGCTCGAGGCGTTCAGGAATCGGATGGGCTGGACGTTTGACTGGGTCTCGTCCGCGAGCGGCGATTTCAACTACGACTTCGCGGTGTCGTTTACGCCGGAGCAAAGAAAATCAGGCGCCGGCGTCTACAATTTCACCACCACCGCCTGGGGCAGCGAGGAAGCGCCGGGAATCAGCGTGTTCTGCCGCGATGACGCCGGCGACATCTTCCATACCTATTCCACCTTCGGGCGCGGCCTCGACATGATGAACGCCGCCTACCACTATCTCGACCTGACGCCGCTCGGTCGCCATGAAGACGGCCTGCCATATCCGATGGATTGGGTGCGGCTTCGTGACCAATACCAACCTGCACCGGTTCAGGCATCCTGTTGTCATGGTTGATGGTTAGCGTTCGTCATTGCGAGGAGCGCCAGCGACGACGCAATCCATGCTTCCTTCGGGGCTCTGGATTGCTTCGCTGGCGCTCGCAATGACGGAGAAGAACGGGAGAACCGCCCATGCCCTATGTCGATGGCTTCATTGTCGCCGTGCCGAAGAAGAACCTCGCCGCCTACGCCCGGATGGCGAAGAAGGCCGGCAAGATCTGGCGCGAATACGGCGCGCTGGATTATCGCGAATGGGTCGCCGAGGACGTCAAGGTCGGCAAGCTCACCTCGTTCCCGCGCAGCGTCAAGCTGAAGCCGGGTGAGACCGTGGTGTTCTCCTGGATCACCTGCAAATCTCGCGCCCAGCGCGACAGGATCAACGCCAGGGTGATGGCCGATCCGCGCCTCAAATCCATGATGGACGGAAAATCGATGCCGTTCGACGGCAAGCGGATGATCTATGGCGGGTTCGAGAGCCTGGTGAAGGTGTAGGGCTACGGCATGCCGCCATCATCGAGCGCGGTCTAATCCCGCCGAGAATACGGCGAGGTAAGTCAGAGGCCCAAAAACTATCATTTCGGCCAATGCCCGGTAGTGACGACGAAAAGCGGACGTTCGTCGGAACGCTGATGTCTGGTGAGTGCCCAACAGCCGATTTGCCGGCCGCCACTGGCGTAGGGCTCTTGTGCGGCTCGTTCGCTCGCTCGTAAGCTGCTCAGGCTCGCGAAATTTCTTTCTGGAAACGCATGCCGCGGGGCAGGCGGACCTGGAGGAAGTAGCTCATGAAGCCCAGGAAGTTGATATCGCTGGCGGCGAGCTGCGCAGCGGGACTTGCGGTCTCGACCCTCTGTCATGCCGCCTCTGCAGAACAACAAGAACAATGTCCGAATACAGAAGTCTTGGGCAATCCGCCGGTCTACTTTCCCTACCCGCCTGGCCTGATACCCCCTGATTTGTGCTCGGAAGTAAAAAGAGTGCAACGCGAAGTGCAGATCATCTTCGAGGAGGCGCTTGCTGAATGGCGTGCGCTGCCACCTTCGATTCCACGAGGTCAGCCACCAATACTGCAGGGAACGGGCTACCAGGCGTTGGTATTACTTGGAAAACTCCTAAACAATGATCGCAACATGTCGGTCGGCAGGGATGTGGCCTGCAGTTTCTGCCATATGCCCTATACCGGCTTCACGGCACCCATCCCTTCCATAAATTTGGGTCCCGTTGCGATGCCCGGATCCATGCACTTCCGATGGGGCAAGCGCAAACCTCAGTCATACACCTACTCGCCCTACTTCCCCGCGCTCCAGTACGACCGAGTACTGAAAGTTTTTCTCGGAGGAAATTTCTGGGATTCGCGCTCAACCGGATACAAGTTGAGCAGTCCGGACGCTGAGCAGGCGCAGTTTCCGCCGGTCGATCCCAACGAGCACGGCTTTCCCGACACTGCCTGCATTGCGTATCGGCTTTCCCGCGCGGAATACCGGCCCTTGTTCGAGCTAGTTTGGGGCGAGGGATCCTTTGACATCACATGGCCAGCGGATACCGAAGCGATCTGCAGCACCCCCGAAGGGGCCACCGAGTTTAACGGGACCCGCAACGCCTTGCACCAGCATCTGGCCGGTTCGAGCGGGACCCGGGCGTCCGACCGGGCCGCGATGCCCGTTGCCCTCGGACGCGGTGACCGAACGAAGGCAGACAATGTCTTCGACCACTGGGGATTGGCGCTTAGGGCGTTTGAGGCTTCAGCGAATGTCAGTGCTTTCTCGTCGAAATTCGATGCCTTCCTGGCCGGCAGCTACACTCTGACTTCGGACGAGCAAGCCGGTTACAATCTGTTCCGGGGCAAAGGCAACTGCAATTCGTGCCATTTGGATGGCAGAGGGACCACGCTGAAGAGCGATCAAACCGACACCAGTTCCGCCCCAGGCGGGGCGCCTTTGTTCACCTGCTTCGGTTCAGCCAATGAAGGTCTTCCCCGCAACCCGAGCATACCTTTCTATTACGAAACGGAGCCGGACGGTTTCCACTATACGCCCAACCCCGCGGGCTTTGGCTTCAAGGATCTGGGCATGGGTCTCTTCCTAAGAAGCCTTTCAGGCAACAATCCGAACACGGACTGGATTCAGTATGCGCCTAGCGTGGACGGCCAAATGCAAGTCTCCTCCGCGCGTAACGCAGCGATGACGCCGCCCAACTGTCCCAATTTCCAGAAGGCGTTCTTTCATAATGGCTATGTGAAAAGCCTGAAGGAACTCGTCCATTTCTACAACACTCGGGATGTTTTCGCTTATCCCGTCCAATCTGGTCACTGCCCACCTGGAACCATCGAAAAGGTGACATGCTGGCCCGAGCCTGAAGTCAAAGAGAACATCGACATGACGAGCGGGAACCTCGGCTTGACCGATCGTGAGGAAGACTTGATTGTCATTTTCCTCGGTACCCTCACGGACGGCTTCACAACACCGTACGCGGACGCCGACAAGTACACCGGCAGTTGTCTCCCACCTATTGCCCTCTCGCCCCCACCGCCTCCGGTCTCCGCAGCCCCATTCCCACCGGATCTCACTCCCCCTCCGCTCTAGTAAGTGGTGGGCTGGTGCCTCCCGCACGTCCGTTTTGCAGGCCCCGAAAGGCATTCTCTGGCAATCGAGCCGGCGAGCGACACGACGCTAGAGTATCATCGGACTTCCATGTTCTTTAGAAAATTGTTCCTGACGCTCATAGCGGTGACTGCCAGCCTGATTGGCTCAAATCCAATCATTGCCCAGCAAATCCCTGGGGACCAGCGCGCAAGAAGTGTGCAGATCATCGTTGGGCCGGCGGTCGAGTTGGCCACAGAAAGATCGGCAATTATCAGGTGGATGAGCACCACTCCGGAGGGCCCGGCGGAACACTTCGGCGTCGTGCACTATGGCACGGATCCCAAGGACCTTAGCCAGATGGCCAAATCCCCAATGCGGCTGAACATGGCCCACCCGAACACGATTTTCCGAGTGCGTGTCGAAGGCCTCATGCCACGAACGACCTACTACTACACGGTCGACTCTACCGGCCCCGACGGTACCAGTGATGGGGTGAAAGTCACGGTAAACCAGTTCACGACGCGACAAGTAGAGCAATCGAAATAGGAAACGCATAAAAACCGAAGAAACGGGGCGAAATCTATCGGCCCAGAGACGCCTATAGGCGTCTAAAGACCAACAAGACGCTTGGTCTCGCCTTCCCGCCACCGCTACTCGGCCTTCCCAATGAAGTTATCGATTGACTGTGACGGCCATGTCCGAGACGGGTGCCCAAATTCGGACAGGGACGCGCG
This sequence comes from uncultured Alphaproteobacteria bacterium, assembly GCA_963786115.1. Taxonomy (GTDB): domain Bacteria; phylum Pseudomonadota; class Alphaproteobacteria; order Rhizobiales; family Xanthobacteraceae; genus Bradyrhizobium. The sequence goes on along the minus strand of CAWAYC010000022.1, from coordinate 55,866 downwards.
ATGCCCGCTGGAGTTCATTCTTCCAAATGTAGCCACATGACCGTCACGCGAGGAACAAGGCACAACCGCGAATCCAGCGCAAACAGGACGGAGGCTTGCGGCTGGATTCATATTTGAAATCTGGAGCGACACCAATGTTGAATGCGGGTGGGAATAAATCGATCGTGAAGTCCAGCCAGCGCAAGGGGAAGCCAGAGCGGCAGGGCAAGAAGGCCGAGCCGCGGAAGCAGGCTGGCGAACAACAAGGCCTCGAGGCGGAGCCCAGGCCGGATCAATTGCAGGATGCCCTGGAACAGATCAACGAGGAGATCAGCGCACCAGTCGCGTCGATCGACTTCTCTCCACTTGAAACTTCCGCGACTGATATCGTCCCGATTGTTCCTGCCGTCTCGGCCGAGCCCGTCGCGGTCAGCATTGCAACGATCGCCAATGCCTATGGCGCCTATACCGGGAAATCGGTCGAACAGACCCTGTCGTTCCTGGAGAAGCTTGCGGCCGTGCGGTCGCCCGACAAGGCGCTTGAGGTTCAGACGGAATTCGCGAAGCAGGCGTTCGAGACCTTTTTTGCCGAGTTGCGGAGGATTCACGAACTCTACAGCGAATTGGCGAGGCAGAGAGTTGTGCATCTCGAAGGCTTCGTGGCCAGGTTCACCCAAACCCCGTTCGTGCTGCGCGCTACACGTCACTAGCGCGCAGGGCGGATACCGATCTTGCCAAGGATACCTTCGAGTAAGCCGTTCACAGAAGCTTTCACCAAGGCCCCTGCTTCCAACGGATTTTCTTCTCGAAAATCTGGAGGCTGATCGTCCGTCCAGTAGCGCTGGATTTTAGTCTCCCTTGCAAAGGCCCCTGCGATACCGATCGCCGGGGCCTTTGCCAAATTCCGGGAGCAAAGTGTCGACGCCGGCTCAACGGAGTGCGGCATGGATTGGCCTGACCATCTGCGGGCAACCTGTCCAGTGACGCGACTCTCGCCCTACGGAATATGTTGCGACGCAAATTCTGCGACGGCGTGCGCATAGGGTCAAACCACGGCTGCGCCGGACTCCCAACAACTCCCAGGTGTTATCCAGAAGCGCTGACGTCCCGGCGCGGTAGAGACGATGCGTCCGCGCGCCACAGCAGGGCGGATCGACAAGAGGTGTTCAAACGAACTAATACGTTACGACACGCACCACAGAGTGCGGCCATCCTAAACGGGAAGATTTGCCATGACGACTCGCACTGTCCTCGCCGCAGCCGGCACCCTGCTGCTGGCCACGATCCATCCGGCCGCCGCGCAAAAGCAATACGGCCCCGGCGTGACGGATACAGAAATCAAGATCGGGCAGACCATGCCTTACAGCGGGCCGGCATCGGCCTATGGCACGCAGGGTCGTATCGAGGACGCCTACTACGCGATGATCAATTCGAAAGGTGGCGTCAACGGGCGCAAGATCACGCTACTCAGCCTCGATGACGCTTATTCGCCACCGAAGACAGTTGAACAGACGCGACGTCTCGTTGAGCAGGACGAGGTGCTGGCGATCATCGGCACTATCGGCACGCCAACCAATTCAGCGATCCAAAAATACCTCAACCAAAAGAAGGTGCCGCATATCTTCATTTCGACCGGCGCCGCCAAGTGGGACGACCCGAAGAATTTCCCCTGGACCACGCAGCTTTATCCGCCTTACCAGATGGAAGGCATGATTTTTGCGAAATACCTGCTCAAGAACAAGCCCGACGCCAAGCTCGGCGTATTTTCGCAGAATGATGACGCCGGAAAGGACTATGTCAGAGGATTGAAAGACGGTCTTGGCGACAAGGCCAAGACGATGATCGTCAAGGAAGTCACCTACGAGGTTTCCGAGCCGACCGTCGATTTGCAGATCGTCGCGCTGAAAGCATCGGGCGCCGACACGCTGTTCACGATGGCGACGCCGAAGTTCGGCGCACAAGCGATCAGGAAAGTGTACGAACTGGGCTGGAAGCCGCTGAATTTCGTCGTCAGCGTGTCTTCGTCAATCAAAGGGGTGATGGAACCGGCCGGCGCCGAGGCCTCGAAAGGCGTGTTGACGGCGCTGGCATTCAAGGTGCCGACCGATCCGACCTGGCAGAACGCGCCCGACGTCAACGAGTTCAAGGAATTCCTCGCCAAGTGGTATCCGCGTGGTGACATCGCCGATGGCAGCAACGTCACTGGCTACATCTCGGCCTATATGACTGTGAAGATCATCGAGATGTGCGGCGATAACCTCACGCGCGAAAATCTGCTGAAGCAGGCGACCAACTTGAACAAGGTCGTCGCACCCCTGCTGTTGCCGGGCATCTCGATCTCGACCCGACCGGAACGCTACGCGCCATATACGCAGATGCAGGTCGCGAAGTTCGACGGCACAAGCTGGGTGCCCGAAGGCGAGGTGTTCAACACCGACGCGCCGGGCGAATGACGTCACGGTGTCTGAAGCGCCGCTTCCTCACGAGGCGGCGCTGAGGGCCCGGGAAGGTCAGCGTCGATATGGCGCTGTGCTTTCATCTTCGACGCTGGCGCAGCGTGCTGAAAATCGCTGGAAGCGAACGAAAGGGAGTGAAGCGGAGTGCAGAGAGATTGCCGGTGGCCGCCACGTCAGGCGGCCACCCGTTCTGTTTACTTGCCGGGCGGCTTGTACACACCACGAAGCTCGCTTGCCTTCTTTCGAACGGGGACTATTTCATCCTGCGTGTAGAGACGAGTGAGCTTCACGTTGGTAAGAGCACCGGACGCCACAACAACGCCGGAGATCGAAGCCGACGCAGCAGGGTCAGGGACATCGAAAATGGCCAACACGCCGGGCCCATCCGCTTGGGTGCTGTACATCGCGATCAGTTTGCCGCCGGCCGCTTCCATCAGGTTCTTGGCCGCCTCGTAGCGACTGACTGTCGGATTATCCATGATGCTGTTGAGCGCTTGTGGAGTGTATTGGCCGACCAAAGCGAAGTGCATGGCAATTTCCTCCATTGATGTTGCATTGATAAAAATAGGCCTGCCCCGCCAATGACGGGGGCAGTCTTGCAAGTGAAAATGAAGAAGGTTTGCAAAGCCCGGCCGTGGGCACGAACGCCGCTGATAGTTCGTGGGATTTCGGCACATCCCGATAACGGCTCTTCAAGGACGCTACAGCAGGCCGCCGATGGAAGGAAGGTGTTTCCTTGAAGGCGACTGCTCACCCGGACCTGGCCGAGGGCCGTCCAATCCACTGCAGCAGACTTTTGCAACAAAATCGGCGCAAAGCTGATGTGGCGACACGTCTGACTTGAGTCCATAATGCGCTCTAAGCCGGACAGCGCTCCTTGGTAGGCCCACAACCCGAACTCCAAAGCCTGGAGGCAAACATCCCGTGAAGGTCGCAGCCGTTAAAGCTCCAGGAGGGCTGGATAAGATCGTCGTCGAAAGCCGCTCCGAACCGATCGCCGGGCCCGGGCAGGTCAAGGTCAGGATACTTGCCAGTTCATTGAATTTTCACGACCTCGCCGTCGTCTCCGGGAGGATCAAGACTGCCGACGGCCGTATTCCGATGTCCGACGGTGCCGGCGAGATCGTGGGCGTCGGCGATGGCGTCAGCACCGTCAAAACGGGAGATCATGTGCTCTCCACCTTCTTCCCGAATTGGGTTTCAGGCGGCCCGACGCGGGAACGGCTGATGGGTGTGCCGGGGGATGGCGCAGACGGTTTCGCCGCGGAATATGTCGCCATGTCCGCCGATACCTTCACCCGCCTGCCCAAGGGGTGGAGCTTTGCCCAGGCGGCCACTTTGCCCTGCGCCGCCCTTACGGCGTGGCGCGCGTTGATGGTCGAGGCGCGGATCAAGCCTGGAGACGTCGTGCTGACCCAGGGGACAGGCGGCGTGTCCATCTTTGCGGTCCAGTTCGCCAAGGCTGCCGGCGCGACGGTGATCGCCACCTCGTCGTCCGACGAAAAGCTGGCCCGTCTGAAGGACCTCGGCGCGGACCACTTGATCAACTACAAGAGCGATCCGAAATGGGGTCGATCCGCAGCAGCTCTGGCCGCTGGGCAAGGAGTTGACGCGGTCGTCGAGGTCGGCGGGCCGGGAACACTGGCCCAATCAATCCAGGCTTGCCGGATCGGCGGGCATATTTCCATGATCGGCGTGTTGACCGGGGTTGCGGGAGAGGTACCCACGGCCTTGGCCATGTCCAAGAACGTGACGATTAAAGGCATCACGGTAGGCTCTCGTCAGGAGCAACAGGAAATGATCGCCGCGATCGACGCCAACGGTATCCGCCCGGTCATCGATTCAACATTTCCGCTGGATCAGATCGCGGCTGCGTTCAGGCATCAGATTTCGCAAAGTCACTTCGGAAAGATCTGCCTTGAATTGTGATAGGCAACATGTGGCAGAAGATCCGGCTTCGCGCGGACGCAGTGTCACATCATGAGGCGTTGACGACGGCGCCGCCAGGTGCCGCGTCAGGCGCAATGAACCGTGCCAGCTCGCTGCTCGCAGGCGATAAGGACGCCGTCGCCCTTGCGCTTACTTTGCAATCCGGTATGCTTTGCAATACAAAGCTCGGGTGAGAGATGCGCGACCTCGACAAGGCGTTGGCCGATATTTTCGCCATTCGCAGCCAGATTGCCGCCGGCACGGCGTTTCGCGGCTATGGTCCGGCCACGGTTGCTGCCACCGGCGGGGTGGCGTTGCTCACCGCCATTCTGCAATTCCTCTGGCTTGATGGTCCGACGGCCCGTCCGATCGCGTTTTTCGCGGGCTGGGCGGCGGCCGCGCTGCTGTCCGCCGCGCTGATCTGGATCGAGATGCAGGCGCGCTCGCGCCGGCATCATTCGGGGCTTGCCGACGCCATGATCCGGCAGGCGGTCGAGCAGTGCCTCCCGGCGGGAGTTGCCGGTGTCCTGCTCGCGATCCTGTTGTGGAAGTTCGCGCCCGAGACGCTGTGGATGCTGCCGGGGCTGTGGCAGGTGCTGGTCAGCCTTGGCGTGTTCGCCTCCGTCCGCTCGCTGCCGCGGACCATCGCGCTCGCCGGCGCCTGGTATTTTCTGTCGGGCTTCACCGTCATGATGATCGCGAGCCACAGCCACACGCTGTCGCCCTGGACCATGGGCCTGCCGTTCGCGGCAGGCCAGTTGCTGATGGCCGCTCTGCTGTATTTTGCCTCCGGAGAAAACGATGTCGAAGATTGACGTCAACACCGCGCCGTTCTCCTATGACGGTCTCGATCGGGTGATTCACGAGAAGGCGCGGCTCGGGCTGATGACTTCGCTGATGGCTCACCCGAAGGGCCTGGCCTTCGCCGATCTCAAGCAACTCTGCGGGCTGACCGACGGCAATCTGAGCCGCCATTTGCAGGTGCTGCAGGAGGCAGGGCTCGTCGAAGTCACCAAGGGCTACGAAGGCAACCGGCCGCACACCACTTGCCGCCTCACGAAAGCCGGCCGCCGCCGCTTTCTCGAATACCTCGCCGTGCTGGAGCGGCTGGTGCGCGACGCCGCCAAAGCCGCGGGCAAGGAAGGCGCCGCGCCGGCGCGGTTCGGCATCCTGCCGGCCTGATCGCCATCTCTATTTTTGACCGGAGACTTTGTGATGCAAAGTAATCTCGCCGCCAAGCCGCAAGCTGCGAAGCTGCATGTCGGCATCATCATGGACGGCAACGGGCGATGGGCGACGCGCCGCGGGTTGTCACGGTTGCGCGGTCATGAAGCCGGCGTCGAGGCGATCCGCCGCGTCGTCGAGGCGGCGCCCGACCAGGGTGTCGGAACGCTGACGCTCTACGCGTTTTCCAGCGACAATTGGCGACGGCCGCGGGCGGAGGTCACTGCGCTGATGGGACTGCTCAGATTCTATCTCGCCAACGAGATCGAGGCGCTGGTCCGCAACGGCGTTCGCCTGACCGTGATCGGCCGCCGCGACCGTCTTCCCGACGGCATGGCGAATGCGATCGCGCGCGCGGAGGCCGCGACCGGGCGCGGCGACACCTTGCATCTGCGCATCGCGATCGACTATTCGGCGCGCGATGCGATCCTCAACGCCGCAGCGCGTGCCGCCGGGATCGGAAATCTCACCCGCGAGTTATTCTCCGAGTTCGTTACCGGCGAAGCAAATCTCCGCGACGTCGACCTCATCGTCCGCACATCAGGCGAAAAGCGGTTGTCCGATTTCCTGCTCTGGGAAGGCGCCTACGCCGAACTGCACTTCACCGAACGGATGTGGCCGGAATTCGAGGCGGACGATCTCGCTGAGGCGCTGTCCTCGTTCCATCGCCGCGAGCGCCGGTTCGGCGGCCTGCAATCCATCGCGCCGCAGGATGTCCCGAGCCTGTGATCCGCGTCGTCTCCCTTTGAATCTTTCTCAGTCCAACGCGACCTACACGTGAGGCTGCGCTCTGGAGGTCGCAAATGACTGCTCTGGCGAAAAAGATTATCGGTGCCTTTCCCGCCAAATCGCTCCAGGCCGCAATTCTCAAGCAAATGTTGCTATTTGCGCTCGCCGCCCTGTTCGTGTCGGTGCTCATCGCAACCTATGGCGTCGACTTGAGCCCGGGCTTGTTCTGAAGCCGCCTTGATTGATGGCGCGACCGCCGATCCGAGCGGATTCCGCAAGACGGAAAGCGGCCGCCGTCGAACGCACAGTTGCGCTGCTTTTTTCCGATGCTTCGCGCCGCGCTGACTGCGTCGAACATGCCGACGCAAATTCGCCTGCTCGCCGCCACACAGCTTTACCCACGATTAATCCGTCGTCGCTACCGTTTGTGTGCGACCCGCCTGGAATCACTACTCAACCCACAGTTGGCGCTTGGCAAAATCTCGACCGGCTGTCGGCGACGAAGGAAATCGAATGTCCTCCCGCACCAAGTTGAAATCGACAGCCATCGCCTTGCTTGGCCTCGTCGCGTGCCTCACGACCCCGGCACGATCGGCTGACATCGTCTTGCGATTCGCGAGCGTCGACACCGAGACCACCGCGGCCTACTATCAGGTGCTCGTTCCCTTTGCGCGCGCGGTCGAAGAGGAGTCCGGCGGACGGATCGAGGTGGCGTTGAAGCCGATGGGTGGCTACGGCAAGCCGGCCGAACTGTTCGGCATGGTCGAGAAGGGCGCCATCGAAATGGCGGCGACCGTGCCGGGCTACAATCCCGGCCGCTTCCCGCAATCCTCGGTGATGGAATTGCCCTTCATGTTCGATAATTCGGCATCGGGCACCGAAGCGATGATGACGCTTTACAAGGAGGGCCTGCTCGACAAGGACTACGCTTCGGTGAAGGTGCTGGGCCTCTACGTGATGCCGCCCTATCCGATCTTCACCACCGGCAAGAAGATCCAGAGCGTGCGGGATTTCCGCGGCTTGCGCATGCGCACGCCGAGCACCACGGTCGGCGGGGCGCTGGCCAAGCTCGGCGCCGTTCCGCTCGGCGTTCCCCTCAACATGATCGGCGACACCATCGCCAGCGGCTATGTCGACTCGATCGCCTATGGCTGGGATTCCACGACCACGACCAGGGGAGCCGGCGGCCAGTTCCTCATCGACCAGCTCAGCGTCGCGATCGACGCCCGGCTTGCCGCACCGACCCTGATGATCGTCATGAACCGCGCCAAATGGGACGCGATGCCGGACGATCTCAAGAAGATCATCGAGAAGCACGGTTCCAGTCTCGCCATGGAAAGCGCCCGGATTCGCGAGGCGCAGGAAGCCGTGGCCAGGAAAAAATTGCAGGACAACCCGTACGTCACTTTGCTCTCGTTCTCCGACGATCGGCGCGCCGAGATGCAGCGTGTCACCGCGCCGGCGGTCGCCGAATGGAAAGCCAACCTGGCCAAGCTCGGCATCGACGGTGAGCGCCTCTACGTCCGCGCCAAAGAACTGATCCAGCAATACAAGGTTGCAGCGAAGTAAGCCGCCGCTCAGGAATCAAGGAACTTCACCGTGAAAAAACGTCAACTCGGAATCAGGGCAAAGCTCTTCTTCGCCTTCGCGGCCGTATCGGGAACCACCGTGATCGCCGGCGTTGCCGCCTGGCTGATGTTCTCGCAAGTTCGCGACCTCTTCCACGGTGTCGCCGGCCGCAATATTCCGGAGATCGTCGGCACGCTCGGGCTGCAGACCGAAACCCAGGCGCTGGCGGGCTCCGCGCCGACCCTGCTCGCCGTCAAGACCCCGGCCCAGCAGCAGCAGGAGGTCGCCGAACTGAAGTCGCGGCAGGAGAGCATCGCCCGACGGATGGATGCCGTCGCTGCAACCCGGTCGGACAAGGAATCGATCGCGAAATTGAAGTCTCTCATCTCCGCCATGAACGCGAAGCTGACGGCGCTCGACGGCGCGGTCGCCGATCGCCTCAAGCTCGGCGCGCGCGGCGAGCAGGTGGTCAAGTCCGGGCAAGCCGCCCAGGCGAAGATCAACGAGGTCTTGCTGCCTGCCAGCGAAAAGGCGCAGGCCGAGATCACCATGGCCTCGATGACCATCGGCGGCGACGCCAATCAGTCGATGATGACCCTGCTCAAGCTGGTCTCGACCCAGGTGCCGGTGTCGCAGGGCTTTGCCGACCTGATCGGCTTCGTCAACCTGGCTTCGAGCCTGATGGACCGGGCGGCGGTTGCCCCGAATGTCGACAGCATCGCGGCGCTGGAGAAAAACTTCAGGGCGATGTCGGCCAGGGTCGAGGAGAAGCTCGATATTGTCGAGACCCTGCACCCGACCGAAGGGCTTCGCGCTGCGACGGAGGCGTGGCTGTGGATCGGGGAGAGCGACAGCATCTTCGATGTGCGGCGCAAGGAAATCGCCGCCAGCCAGCTCGGCCAGCAACTCCTGGAACAAACGCGGGACCTGACGGATCAGCTTGCCAATGAAGTCGCCGCTCAGGTCAAGGCCGTCACCAACAAGACCAAGGAAGCCACCGACCGTTCGGACGAGGCGATCGGCTTCGGCACCTTCGTGATGCTGATGATCGCCGCCGTCAGCGTCGTCGGCGCCGCGCTGTTCGTGTGGTTCTATATCGGCCGCAATCTGGTGGCGCGCCTGGTCGGGCTGGAGAAGACCATGACGCGGCTCGCGGCGGGCGATCTGTCGGCCGAGATCGAGGCCAGGAGCGGCGGCGACGAGATCGGCCAGATGGCCGAAGCGCTGTCGGTGTTCCGCGAGGGCATCGTGCAGGCCAATGAAGCCGCCGCCGAAAAGGCGCGCGAGCAGGAAGAGAAGCAGCGGCAGGCCGCTGTGATCGACCAGCTGACGCAGGAATTCAATCAGGGCGCGACCAGTGCGCTGGCCGCGGTATCGACCGCCGCGTCGCGCATGAAGGGTTCGGCGGAGAAGATGTCGCTCGTGGCAGCGCAAGCAAAAGAGCAGACCGGCGCTGTCGCGTCTGCTTCGGCGCAAGCCGCGGAGAACGTGCAGACGGTCGCCGCAGCGACCGAGGAACTGTCGAGCTCGATCACCGAAATCTCGCGCCAGGTCGGCGAATCCAGCCGCATCGCCGCGCAAGCCGTGGAGCAGGTGGCGCGCAGCGAAGTCACGGTCACCGAGCTTGCCAATGCGGCGAATCGCATCGGCGAGGTCGTGGCGCTGATCAACACCATCGCGACGCAAACCAACCTGCTGGCGCTGAACGCGACCATCGAAGCCGCGCGGGCCGGCGAAGCCGGCAAGGGTTTTGCGGTCGTCGCATCCGAGGTCAAGAACCTCGCCACCCAGACCGCGCGTGCCACCGAAGGCATCACCGCGCAGGTCACGGCCATCCAGGGCTCGACCCAGGAAGCGGTCGACACCATCAAGGGCATCGGCAACATCATCGACAAGATGTCGGAGATTGCCACGACGGTCGCAGCCGCCGTCGAGGAGCAGGGCGCGGCGACGGCCGAGATCGCGCGCAACATCCAGCAGGCCGCGGCCGGTACGCAGAACGTCTCCAACAACATCGTCGGCGTCTCCAACGCCGCCAACCAGAGCGGCGAAACCGCCTCCGACGTGCTGGAATCCTCCGACGGCCTCGCCGCGGAATCCGAGGCGCTGAGCAACGAAGTCGGTCGCTTCCTGGCCCGCATCAAGGCGGCGTAGGATTCGCTGAGGGTAGGGTGGGCAAAGTCAACGGGTCGCGCGAACGCGCGCCCGATGACAGGCTCCGCGTGCCCACCATTCCGAGCGAAGTGTTGGATGGTGGGCACGGCGCTAGCGCGCCTTTGCCCATCTACGGCTCCGCCGCGCAGCGTTGCTATCCCTGCGGTCTACCTGCGAGTGGCCAGTTCGACCAGCTTGCCGATAGTGTTGATGTTGCGTGCCGTGCCTTTCGCCGCCGCCGGCATTTTCAGCTTTGAACTTCCCATGCCTGAGCCATAGGCGACATAGATCTCGCGTTCGCCCAACCGCACCTCTTCGTCCTGCTGTCCCTTGATGTTCTTCAAGGTGTCGGCGGGCGCAGCCTCGTCGAGGAAGATCGCGACCGTATAGTTCGGCGGGGCCTTCGGAAATGGATTGGATTTCAGAACCGCCGCCATCTCCTCCGCGCTGCGGATGATCACCCCGACCGGCTTGCCCGCATAGGCTGCGAGCCGCTTCTCCAGCGCAGCTTTCACCCTGGCGGCGGATAGCTTGCTCGTGAACACCACGTTGCCGCTCGCGATATAGGTCTGCACATCGGCAAAGCCTTCGGCGATGCACATCGCCTTCAGCTCGGTCATCGGCAATTTGCCGGTCCCGCCGACATTCACCGCGCGCAACAGGGCGACATAGGCAGGCATGCCCCTGTTCACCGCAGCAAATTACTGCGCGCGATCTCGACGATCTCGTCGGCCCGCCCGTTCAGCACGGCCTGCACCATATAGAGCGTAAAGCCCTTCGCCATCTCGGCCGTCACCTTGGGCGGCATCGCGAGCTCCATGCGGTTGACGACGGCGTCGATCACGACGGGGCCGGGATGGGTCAGCGCTTCGGCGAGTTTCTGTTCGACGTCGGCGGGATCCTCGATGCGCACGCCCTTGATGCCGATCGCCTCCGCCATCGCGGCAAAATTCGGATTGACCAGCTCGGTGCCGGTGTCGAGGAATCCGGAGGATTTCTGCTCGAGCTCGATGAAGCCGAGCGCGCCGTTGTTGAACACGATCACCTTCACCGGCAGCTTGAGCTGCGACAGGCTCAAGAGATCGCCCATCAGCATGGTAAAGCCGCCGTCGCCGGACAGCGAGATGACCTGCCGGCCCGGGCTCGCCGCCTGGGCGCCGATCGCCTGCGCCATCGCGTTCGCCATCGAGCCATGCCAGAACGAGCCGATCAGGCGGCGGCGGCCGTTCATCGCGAGATAGCGCGCGGCCCAGACGGTCGGCAGCCCGACGTCGCAGGTGAAGATCGCATCATCGCCGGCCAACTGGCTCGCGATCCGGGCGATGTGCTGGGGGTGCAAAGTCCCGCCGGGACGGCCGGTGGCGAGCTCGTCGAGGCCGCGGCGCGCTTCGGAATAATTACGCAGCGCGCCGTCGAGAAAGCGGCGGTCAGTCTTCGCGGTCAGCCGCGGCAGCAGCGCGCGCAGCGTCGGCCCGACCTGTCCGATCAATCCCAGCTCGACGGGCGCACGGCGGCCGATCGCTTCCGCCCTGACGTCGATCTGCGCGATCCGCGCCTGTTTTGGATAAAACTGCCGGTAGGGAAAGTCGGTGCCCAGCATCAACAGCGCATCGCAGGATTCCATGGCGTGATAGCCCGAGGCGAAGCCGATCAGGCCGGTCATGCCGACGTCGTAGGGATTGTCCCATTCGACATGCTCCTTGCCGCGCATGGCGTGGACGATCGGGGATTTCAGGCTTTCGGCGAGCTGCATCAATTCGTCATGCGATCCGGCACAGCCGCTGCCGCACAACAGCGTCACGCGCTCTGCCTTGTTGAGGAGATCCGCCAACTGGTCGAGCGCGGAGTCGGGCGGCAAAACGGTGGGCGCCGCCGGCGCGAGCCCCAGGGGAAGCGGCTTGACCGCGTTCGCCGCCGGCTTGAGCGCGACGTCGCCGGGAATCACGACAACGCTGACGCAGCGCTCGGCGATCGCCCGCCGCACCGCGATCTCCAGTGCGCGCGGCATCTGCTCGGGGCTGGAGACGAGTTCGCAATAGCTGGAGCATTCGCGGAATAAGTGCTCGGGGTGGGTTTCCTGGAAGAAGCCCGAACCGATTTCGGGCGAGGGAATGTGCGCGGCGATCGCCACGACGGGCACGCGCGAGCGATGGCAATCGAAAAGGCCGTTGATGAGATGGAGGTTGCCGGGGCCGCAGCTTCCGGCGCAGACGGCGAGTTCGCCGGTGACATGCGCGTCGGCGCCGGCGGCGAACGCCGCGACCTCCTCATGGCGGACGTGCAGCCACTGGATGCCGTCGCCATGGCGCCGCAGCGAGTCCGTAAAGCCGTTCAGGCTGTCGCCGACAATGCCGTAGATCCGCTTCACGCCGGCGGCGGCGAGCGTTTCGACCATCTGGTCAGCAACGGTGTGGGCCATCAGACTCTCCTTTGCGGGGGGTGTTCGCCAAAGCCAACGTGAGCATGGGCGCGCGTTCGAAGACAAGTCCTTCGGAATCGACGGCTGGAATCCACTCACGATGTAGTGAAGTGTAGCGGCGCCAATTGGCCGGTGAGGGGTTGGGATGCGGCCGTCCGGGGCGACCTATCGGCGCGCCGGGCACGCGCTAGGGAGCGTACTCATAAATCGAGCTTGATGGTGAGGCTTGCTCGATGTCCGCTATGCGCGAGCGACTAAATTCTGCAGCGCAACGAAATGACGCGATGTGCCAAAGCACTAAATCGCTGCGCGATAGCCCGCTGAAGCGGGGGCCTACCCGAGGGCGCGGTGACCAAATGAGAGATCGATCGATAGCGGGCCTGTCGGCCTGTCTTGAGGATCGAGGTGTCGTCAACCTCATCCAAGACAGGAGTTGCCCATGAGTACGGTTACGGTCAGCCCGTTGCGCCAGCGCATGATCGAGGACATGAATGCACGCAAGCTCTGTGCGGGGACGCAGAGGGGCCATATTCACAGCTGCAAGCGGTTCGCTGCATTTCTCAAGCGGTCCCCGGACACGGCCACGGCGGAGGATATCCGCCGGTTTCAACTGCATCTTTCCGAGACGGGCGCGAGCATCTGCAATCGCAACCGCATCATGACCGGGCTGCGGTTCTTGTTTCGCGTGACGTTGCGGCGACTGGATCTTGCGGCCGAGATTTATCACCTCCGTGAGCCGCAGAAGATTCCGCTGGTGATGAGCCCGGACGAGACCCGGCGCCTGCTGGCGGTCGCGAGCAGCCTCAAGGTGCGCGTGCTGCTTGGTCTCGGCTATGGCTGCGGCCTGCGCGCCGGCGAGGTGGTCAGGCTAAAGGTCAAGCACATCGACAGCGCGCAGAAGATCATTCGGGTCGAGCAGTCCAAGAGCCGCAAGGACCGCAATGTCATGCTGTCGCCCGACACGCTCGAGCTGCTGCGGCAATGGTGGAAGACGCGCCGGCGAGGTTTCGATTCCACAACTCCCGTGGAGGAGCGCTGGCTGTTTCCAGGCCAAAGGCCCGGTAAGCCGATGACAACCCGCCAACTCAACCGCCTGTTCCATGAGGCGGCCGATGCTGCCGGAATCCGCAAGGGCGTAACGCTCCATGCGCTTCGACACTCCTTTGCCACCCACCTACTTGAACGTGGCACCGATATTCGCGTTATCCAGGCGCTGCTGGGGCACGACAAATTGGACACGACGGCGCGCTACGCCCGCGTCGCCACCGGCATGATCGCTGGCATCAAGAGCCCGCTCGACCTGCTGTCGCAGCCTTGCAAGAAGCCCAAGAAGAACAGGAAAGACCAGCCGCCGACGTAACGGCCCGCGGTCATGTCTCGCCCGGTGCTGGAGGTCGCGGATATCTTCCGCGACCACGGAGCGGCGTGGCGTCGTGCCAATGTCGGTCACGTCAGCCTCGACCAGATGAAGGTGATGTCGGCCATTGAGCGCTGCCGCACGGCGGCGCTCGGCGGCCATGTGGCGCGCTGCGAAGATTGCCCGCACACCGTCATCGCTTACAACAGCTGTCGTAGTCGCCATTGTCCGAAGTGTCAGGGCACGGCCGCCAAGGAATGGCTCGCCGCGCGCGAGGCCGATCTGCTGCCGGTGCCGTACTTTCATGTGGTGTTCACGCTGCCGGCCGCCATCGCGGACATCGCCTATCAGAACAAGGCCGTGATCTACGACATCCTGTTCACGACCTCGGCCGAGACCATAACTACCATCGCCGCCGATCCCGAGCACCTCGGCGCCCGCATCGGCATCACCTCGGTGCTTCACACCTGGGGCTCGGCGCTGACGCATCATCCCCATATCCACATGATCGTGCCGGGCGGCGGCATCTCCATTGATGGCACGCGGTGGGTACCGTGCAGGACAGACTTTATCCTGCCCGTGAAGGTTCTCTCGTGCCTGTTCCGGGGATTGTTCCTGGCCAAGCTCGTCGCCGCCCACCGGGCCGGACGTCTGAAGTTTTTCGGCGTCCACGCCCGCCTCGATAACATCAGAGCCTTCAAGGCGTATCTGGCACCGCTGCGCAAGATCGATTGGGTGGTCTATGCCAAGCGGCCGTTCGGCGGCCCCAAGGCCGTGCTCGCCTATCTATCGCGCTACACCCACCGGGTCGCCATCTCCAATCGCCGCCTGATCGCGGCCGACCACACCGGCGTCACCTTCCGGTGGAAGAATTACCGGATCGAGGGGCCTGGCCGCTATCAGACCATGACGCTGTCGACCCACGAGTTCATCCGACGCTTCCTGATGCACGTGCTGCCCGGGGGCTTCCACCGCATCCGGCACTACGGACTGCTGGCCAGTGGCAGCCGCGCCGCCAACATCGCGCGGGCGCGCGAGCTGCTCGCCGTGCCGGTCCGCTCCGAACAGCAGGATACCTCAGAGGCCCAAGCGGCCGACGAACCCTGCATGTTGACGCGACCATGCCCCTGCTGCGGCGGGCGCATGCTCATCATCGAGATCTTCGCGCGCGGCAGCGAGCCAAAGCACCGACCCACGCCCGCGCCGGCCGCGATCAGAATCGACACCTCATGATGCCGTCATCGCTGATCCAGCACCGCACCGAAGCGCGCCATTCTGGCCGGCTCTCGCCCGGCAGCACACCGGCTTGCGCCGATCAGCAAGACTGGCCCGTGATCGCACCGAAAATCCTGTCGAGCAACGTGCGATCCGCTTGTTCGCGCCAGCACGCCCGCCCAGCATTCCAGCTAAAGCGATCCGATCGCCAGCGTCGGCTCAACTTCCCCAACACTGACGCCGGCGTCAAATCCCCATAGCGCCCGCTGCACCGTCGGTGCCCCACATCCCGCGATTTCCTGCCTTGGCGCTTTTCGGACGCCGGCTCTCCGAGCGTGAGGATGGTCTCGGCATCCCGGCATCCGAAAACCTGCACATTTGCAGACTTTCAGCGTCGTGGGCGATAGCGCTCCCTGCGGACTATGCGGGCGGCAAATCGAGGCCGTCGGGTAGCCTGATCCAAAGAACGGTTTGCTCGTCTGAGGAGTGACGAGACAGATGGCCCTTTCCGTGTGTGTCCTCCACTAACACGAACTCGCCCGCAGAGACGTGCCGCACCTCGCCGTCGCTCGTCTCGTATTCGACCGCCCCGGTCAGTCTGACAGACAATACCCGCGCCGGAACGGTGTGCCAATCAACCTGTCGCATACCGGCAGGAATTTGAGTAAACTCCATGCTTGACGCGAGATAGCGCTTGGACGCTTGAAACGGCTTAGCACCGGGAGCGACGGTCAGCTTTGCCGTCATGGCGATTTCCACCTCGCCGAAGTGAGATTCACCGTCCGGGGTTGCGTATATCCGAAGACACTTCATCGGCTGTCGCCTTTTGGCTCGCCACCGGGAACAAGACCACCCTACCATGACTGCAGCGAGGGTAAAATCACGGGTCTAATGTGTTGGTCCGCTACGAGTCCAAAAGCGGAAGTCTTCAGTGCCCCGCCCCACGTCCGCTTTGGGCTAGAAGCTAATGTCAGCCGTGGTCAGCGAGGCTGTCTGCGTGTGGACCCATAGCGGACTTTGCCGCGCGCCCATCCATGGAGTCGATGCCGGCCGTCGCCACGCCTTAGGCCGACGCGAGGCGACTAAATCCGCTCGATGCCTCCCTTCTCCACGACCTCGCTCCATTTCTTGATGTCGGTCGCGATCAAGTCGGCAAATTCCCGCGCGCAGCGCCGGTGACGAGGGCAACTTTGGCGGGGGAGCTCATGACGCGGTCCTTTGCTCGGACCCGCGGCATGACAGTTTAGTTGGTCCGCGCAAGGGATCAGAAATTGGGGCCGACGTATCTGAGGCGGCTTATGTCGGATTGTCCCTGCTCGGGGAATTCGAGCGTCGGCGTGACATGGCCGACGAGTATGCCGGGTGTCACTGTTGTCTTGATGTACTTCGTCTCGCCCGCTGCCAATTGGAACGTAACCGCATTTTCGACCTCCGTTGCCGTTGTTACGGCGTATTTCCCCGGGGGGCGGTCGACATAAGAGAACCCGCCGGGCACAGATCTGCCGACGACTTCATTGTTCATCCGAATCTCGGGCTGAATAGCCGACCCCGCAAATTCGCCCGGCCGGGTGAAGTAGACACGGCCGTAACCCGGCTTCAATGCCAGGATCTGCAAGGGCGGTTCATCGAGGCCGCGTGGACTCGCGCAACTCGCCAGCAAAAATCCAATAAACACAAGGGGCAGCGCCCCGATTTTTGACCTCATATGCCCCGTCTTAATATTGGAAAGCGCCCAGTTCCAAATCGACGGCAAACAACGAACGGCTGGCAATTGCCTCGCTGTTTCCTCGCCCCAAGGGCTTCAATAGGCATACGCGCGTAGATTGTGCAACGTTTTTCGCTCCACGCGATCTCCGCGACCGCGCGCGCGAGCAAATCGACTCTGCACTGAGCTACTGGCAGGGTTGCAAGCGAAGTCTATGTTGCTTGCAGATCGCGGCTATGACGCTGATTGGATCAGGGCACTCGTCAACTAGCAAGGTGCGTGGGCCAACATTCCGCCGAAACGCAATCGCAAGGACCCGATCTGCTTTAGTCCTTACCTGTACCGCGCGCGCAACCTCGTCGAGCGGTTCTTCAACAAGATCAAGCGGTGTCGGCGCTCCGCGACCCGATATGACAAGCTCGCAGCCAACTATCTGGCCTTCATCAAACTCGCGCCAATCCGAATTTGGTTACGTGCTAATGAGTCCACGCCCTAGCTAGTCTGGGCACGGCGGGTGCGCAGGTGCTGCAGCAGGAGGCCGAGGCCGGCGTTCATTGCATCGACATTATCCGGTGCCGTCTACTTCGGCGCCACGCTTCTCGTCATGGCTCTGTTTCTCGGGGAATGGATCAACATCCTCGTCCGCGCGGCAGGCGAACTTCGTTTGCGGCCCCGACCGAAGAATCCAATGTTTCCGAGAATTCTCTTTGTGCGGACGACGCATATAGTCCGGTGGCGGTGATGGCGCCGCACGTTGCGATGGCGGCCATCGAAAACGCCCACGTGGCGTATAGCCGGCGATCGATCAGCGCGCCGCTCAGAAGCGGCGCGACAATATTAGCGCTCGACATCAGCGACTGGTTGAGGCCCATGATAATGCCCTGACGATTGGGCGAGACGCTTCGTGACAATTCCGCCGTGAGCGTCGTTCGAACAAACATCGTGCCGAAGATGATCAGCGTCAGCGAAACGGCAAGAAGGTCGGTTCTGCCCACGATGGCGAGTCCCGAAAATCCCGCTCCCATCATTGCGAAAGCGGCCACGACGACGGTTCTGTCGGAAATGTACCGACTGGCCGGTGTGATCAACATGCCCTGGACCAGCATATTGATGAAGCCGGCGTATGCGAACACGACGCCGAGTTCCCTGGCCCCGAACGGGTGCCCCTGCCAACTGAATCGCGCCGCGAGGAACAGCGCAATCTGGGACAGGAACATCGAGTTGGCGAAGAAAAACAAAATCAGCAGGCCGAGCAGGCTCCAGGCGTACGGCATCAACGGCAAAACCCGTGCAGTCTCGGGCTCGGGAGCGTGCTGTATGTCCTCAACTTCCGACCCGGGTTGGTCCGGAGGAAGCAGTGTGGCAGTGGCAAGGATGCTGCCCAGCGACAACGTCGCAGCCGCCCATATCGGGGCCGTGACGCCGAACTGAACCAGAAATCCGGAGAGCGCCGGGCCGACCAGCAAGCCGGTCCCGATCGCGCCGCTCGTCGTGGCGAGCGCTTGCTTTCGGGTCGACGGCGCGCTGTGCTCAGCTGCATAGGCATGCGCGACGGAAATATTGCCTGAGGTCAGACCGTCGATAATTCGTGCCAGGAAGACCAATACCAGGCTGTTGGCCAACGCAAGCAGCACGAACCCGGCAAGGGTGCCGATCTGGCTGCCGATCAGAACATTTCTTCGCCCGTACCGGTCCGACAGTGTCCCGACCACGGGGCCGGCAACCAACTGACAGGCGGCATAGGCTGAGATCAGAGAGCCGATGATGAACGGAGTGGCGCCAAGCCGCTGTGAATAGAATGGCAACAGCGGCAGGATGATTCCCATTCCTGTGGCATCGACCGCCACCACGATGAACGTCGGGATCAGCGCAAGCGTCTGCGTATGGCCCGCGCCGGGCAGATCGCTTCGCGCCGTCATGACGTTGTGATGAGCGGACATTTTTGGCTCAGGGCGAGATTTCATGACGCGACCCCCCTTGGGTCTCCTTCGTCGTTTTCGTGATCCTAACATAGTTGTATCCTAATGATTAGTATGCTATCTAATTTCACATGGCTCCATCCCAGCAAAGTATTCATGCCGAAATCGGCCTCCTGATCGCGCGGATTGGGCGGCTATGGCGCCGCGAGGCGGATCAGGCCCTTGCGGCTCACGGCCTGTCGGAAGCCACGGCCCTCCCGTTGACAGTTCTCTCGCGTCGCGGGAAATGCGCTCGACAGGGCGTGCTGGCCGAGGAGATGGGCATTGAAGGGCCCTCTCTGGTTCGGCTCATCGATCTGTTGCAGGCCGAGGGGCTGGTCGAACGCCGCGAAGACCCGACCGACCGGCGGGCAAAAATGCTGCATCTCACAGCTTTGGGCGAGACAAGGGCCGACGACATCAACCGGGTATTGCGTCGCGTCCGGAGCTATCTCCTCAAGGATATCTCGGCTGAGGATCTTGCGGTGACGTTCGAGGCTCTGCAGAGGATCGAGCAACGGGCCAGCCGGGTGCTTGAGGCCGCGGAGAAACAGTCGTGACCACGGATCAGCCTTTTCTGGTCCGTCACGCCGCCATTGTTTTTTCTCTCAAGACCTTCGCGGCGGCAATGCTGGCGCTGGTCATCGCGCTCTGGGTGGATTTGCCCCACCCCTATTGGGCGATGGCGACGGTCTATATCACCTCGCAGCCGCTCGCCGGCGCGACGAGTTCCAAGTCGTTCTATCGGGTGCTGGGAACGCTGATCGGTGCGGCGGCCACGGTGGCGATCGTGCCTAATCTGGTCAATGCGCCGGAGCTGCTTTGTCTAGTCATCGCGCTCTGGCTGGGCGTTTGCCTCTATCTGTCTCTGATCGACGGTACGCCGCGCAGCTATATCTTCATGCTGGCCGGATACTCGGTGGCCCTGATCGGCTTCCCGGCTGTCTCGGATCCGGCGAGCATGTTTGATACAGCGCTGGCCAGGGTCGAGGAGATTACACTCGGCATCATCTGCGCCAGCCTGGTTTCGACCGTCGTGTTTCCGCGCAGCGTCGGTCCCGCGGTTGCGGGCCGGATCGAAAACTGGCTCAGCGACGCCCGGCGCCTCAGTCGGGACGTGCTCGGCGGACGCGGCACCGAACAGGCGTCGCGGGACCAGCGGCTCCGCCTCGCGGCCGACGCTGTCGAGATCGACATGCTGGCAAGCCATCTGGCTCACGACAGGCTGGTCGACGCCGGCGTCGCATCCGGCCTGCGCGCGCTGCGATTGCACATGCTGATGCTGCTGCCGATGCTGGCATCGATCGGCGATCGCATCGCAGCTCTCGGGGACCGGCTGCAAACGTTGTCGCCGGAGCTTGTGCGTCTGCTCGACGATCTGGCTCGCTGGATAGCCACCGACGGCCATGAGCGGCAACCGGCCGACCGCCTTCGCGCCGCGATTGCCGCGCTGCAACCCAAACTCGACGTCGGCGCGTCGTGGGATCGGATCATGATCGCCAGCCTGCTGATACGGCTGCGCGAACTGGTCGACCTGTCGCACGATTGCCGGGCGCTCAGCCGAGCCATCGCCGCCGGTGACGACGCGTCAAACGTTGAATTGGCGTTCCGTCCGGAGGCCGGCGCCGCGCCGATCAGGCACCGCGATCACGGCATGGCGTTGTGGTCCGCGGCGAGCGCCATGATCTCGATCTTGATCTGTTGCGGCATCTGGATCGCAACCGGCTGGCCGGACGGCGCGTCGGCGCCGATGATGGCGGCGGTGGCGTGTTCCTTTTTTGCGGCCCAGGACGATCCCGTGCCCGGGATCCGCGGCTTCACCTTGTGGTCGGTCGTTTCTATGGCCATCGTCGCGGTCTATCTGTTCGCCGTGCTGCCGCGGATTTCGAATATCGAGATGCTTATCGTGGCGCTGGCGCCAACCCTCCTCGCATTTGGCGTCCTCATCGCACGCCCATCGACAGCTTTCATCGGCATGGCGCTCGCCGCCAACACTGCGAGCCTGATGGCGTTGCAGTCGGCCTACAGCGCTGATTTTGCGGCGTTTGCCAATTCCGCGCTGGCGTTCGTGGTTGGGACGGCGGTGGCGGTGATGGTCACAAGACTGGCGCGATCTGTCGGCGCCGAATGGAGTGCAAGGCGCCTGATGACGACGAGCTGGACGGCGCTGGCCGTCGCGGCCGAGCGCCGTGGCCAACGCGACAGGACGGCGTTCGCCGGGGTGATGCTGAACCGCCTTGGGCTGCTTGCTCCGCGCCTCGCTGCGATCCCCGAAAGCTACCTTCGCCAGATCGATGGCCTCAGCGAGTTGCGCGTCGGTCTCAACATCGTCGATCTGCGCCGCGCCCGCCACGGGCTGACGTCACGGACGCTGCGCGCGATGGACAACATGCTGGACCGGCTTGCCGCCGCGTTCCGCCAACATGAGGGTGGGCCGATGCCGTCCGAACTGCTCACGCACATCGATGCGGCGCTGGCTGAAGCCATAAGCGGGTCGGGCGACAGCGTGCGGGAAGATGCGCTGATCGGTTTGGTGGGGATCCGGCGCGGGCTGTTTCCGGACGCGCCGGCCTATCAGCTCGAGGCTCCCGGTCCTGCAGGCTTCAGGGGCATCGCCGCATGAGATACGAAATCGACGTCTTTGGGGTGCTCGTCCCCACGCTGCTGTTATGGCTTCTCGTCACCTCCGCGCTGTGCGCGATGCTGCGTCCGGCTTTCAGACGAGTCGGTCTTTATCGCTTCGTATGGCATCGCGCGCTGTTCGATCTCGCTTTGTTCGTCTGCGTGCTGGGGGGCGTCATTTACCTGTCCTCGGAGTTTCTGTCGTGAAATATGTTGCCGGACTGCTTCGCCGTTTCGCCGTCACTGCTGTTGCGGTTGTTGCCGCTCTCGTGGTCGGAAGCTATCTGTGGGCCTACTACATGGACGCGCCCTGGACGCGCGATGGCCGCGTCCGGGCCGATATCGTCGCGGTTGCCCCTGATGTGTCGGGCTTCGTCACCGAAATCCTGGTGCGCGACAATCAACAGGTACGTCGCGGCGATGTCATTTTGCGTATCGATCGGGCGCGCTTTGCGCTGGCGTTGCAGCAAGCAGATGCGCTGGTCGCCGGGCGCCTCGCCTCGCTCGATCAGGCTGCAAGCGATTTGAAGCGTTATCGCGCGCTCAGTACCGACGCCGTCTCACAACAAAAACAGGAACAGGTGCTGGCCGCCCAGCTTCAGGCCAAGGCCGCCTATGATCAGGCGGTCGCCGACCGCGCGGTGGCCCAGCTCAATCTCGATCGCAGCGATGTTCATGCCCCGGTGAACGGCACCATCTCCAACATGGACATCCGTCCCGGAACGTATGTGACGGCCGGCAAGGGCGTGATGGCTCTGGTCGATGCCGACACCCTGCATGTGGAGGGTTATTTCGAGGAAACCAAGCTGCCGCGCATTCATGTCGGCGATCCGGTCGCCATCCGTCTGATGGGCGACGCCGCGCGGCTCACCGGCCATGTAGAAAGCATCGCCGGCGGCATCGAGGACCGCGATCGCGGCGAGGGAGCCAACCTGCTTGCCAACGTCAATCCAACATTCAATTGGGTGCGCCTGGCGCAGCGTGTTCCGGTGCGTATTTCGCTTGATAACATTCCCGCCAACGCCACCCTCGTGGCCGGTCGCACGGCGACGGTTGAGATACTCCCGTCGCGGGACGCAACCGGTCAGGGATGGTTGTTTTGATGGCGTGTCCGGTTGATCGAAGCTCTTCCGTTTTGATGCAATCAAGACCGAAGTTCTATTGGGGCCGCTGACGTGGTCCTGATAGTATTGCCGGTGGCGCTCTGACCCCCGTTACTCAGGAAACTCACCAGACCGGCTTCAGATCACCTCGCTCCCGGTTGCGTTTCCAGCCGCCGGCTGTAGCGCGACATGGCGAAGCAGAACGCAAAATAGATCAGGCCGACGAAGACATAGACCTCGACGCTGAACGATTGCCAGGCGGGATCGATAATCGCGGTCTTGGCCGTCGTCAGGAGATCGAAAATGCCGATGATCAGAACCAGGCTGGTGTCCTTGAAGAACGCGATGAAGGTATTCACCAGCGGCGGGATCACGTGGCGGATGGCCTGCGGCAGGATGATCAGGCCGTTCTTCTGCCAGTAGGAAAGGCCGAGCGCATTGGCCGCCTCGTGCTGTCCCCGCGGCACCGCCTGCAGGCCGCCGCGGATGACTTCGGCCAGATAGGCGCCGGCATAGAGGATGAAGGCGATCTGGGCGCGAAGCAGTTTGTCGATATTGACGCCGTCGGGCATGAACAGCGGAAACATCACGCTTGCCATGAAGAGCAGGCTGATCAGCGGGACACCGCGGATGATCTCGACATATAGCACGCATAGCGAGCGGATCGCCGGCAATTTCGAGCGGCGGCCGAGCGCAACGAGGATGCCAAGCGGGAAACCGAAGGCGAGCCCGAAGGTGGCGAGGATCAGCGTCACCGGCAGTCCGCCCCAGCGATCCTGCGAGACGAAGGAAAGCCCGAACGCCCCGCCCCACATCAGGAAGCCGATCACGGTCAGCGCGCCCGCCCACACCAATACCAGCTCCTTGCGCCAAAAACTGCGCCGGCTGGATACAAGGAACAGCGCGACGAACGTCAGCGTCGCGAGCGCCGGCCGCCACTGCTGGTCGAAGGGATAGGTGCCGAACAGGATGAAGCGATATTTTTCCGGGATCACGGCCCAGCAGGCGCCGAGGCCGCGCAGCGCGCGGCAGGCGCTGCTGTCGTTGCCGGACACCATCCAGATCGCATTGGTGATACCCCACTGCACGAAGCTCACGCAGGCTTTCGCAAGCAGGAAGATCAGCAGCAGCGAAATGATGCTCGAAGGTATCGAGGAGAACAGATTGGCGCGCAGCCATCTGATCACGCGGCCGCCGCCGGGCCGCCGCGGTCGCGCGCCGCCGAAGGGCAATGGGTTTTCCGGCGCCGATGTCAGCGTGGTCATCGCTCAGCGCTCCACCAGCGCGATCCGCGCATTGTACCAGTTCATGAAGAAGCTGATGCCGAGGCTGATGGTCAGGAACACCGCCATGATCAGTGCGATCGATTCGATGGCCTGTCCGGTCTGGTTCAGCGTCGTATTGGCGATCGACACGATGTCCTGATAGCCGACCGCCACGGCAAGCGAGGAGTTTTTCGTCAGGTTGAGATACTGGCTGGTCATCGGCGGGATGATGACGCGCAGCGCCTGCGGCAGCACGATGTGCCGGAGCACAAAGCCGCGCCGCAGGCCGAGCGCCTGGGCGGCGTCCCATTGGCCCCTGGAAACGGCCTGGATGCCGCTGCGCACGATCTCGGCGATGAAGGCCGAGGTGTAGGTGACGAGCGCGACCAGCAACGCGAAATATTCCGGCGACAGCGTCAGCCCGCCGACGAAATTGAAGCCGCGCAACTGCGGCATCTCGATGGTCCAGGACGCGCCGAGAGCGGCCGATACCAGTGCCGGCAGACCGATAATGAGGATCAGCGCATAGGGCCACAGCCGGCGCGACTGGCCGTCCTGCATCTGCCGGGCGATCAGTCGCCGGCGCAGCGCGTAAAGCGCGATCAGCCCGGCTGCCGCCGCGGCCAGCACCCAGAGATTGGCTTCATCGATCGGAATCGATGGCAGCACCAAGCCGCGATTGGAGAGAAATACGCCCTCGATCGGCTTCCACGCCGCGCGGGCTGGCGGAAGGCCCTGCATCAGCACGTACCAGAACAGCAATTGCAGCAGCAGCGGCAGGTCGCGCAGCAACTCGACATAGATGGCGGCAAGGCGTGACAGCAGCCAGTTCGACGACAGCCGCGCGATGCCGACGAGCGTGCCGACCACGGTCGCCAATACGATACCGATCACGGCGACGCGCAGCGTGTTGACGATGCCGACGAGGAAGGCGCGGAGGTAGGTGTTTTTCGGGCTGTAGGCGAGCCAGCTGTCGGCGATCGGCATTCCGGCCTCGCGGCCGAGGAAGGCGAAGCCGGTCGAGATCCTTCGCACCGATAGATTGTGAACGGCGTTCGACCAGAGCCAGGCGACGACGAGAACGGCGATCCCGACCACCACGATCTGCCAGAGCAGTCCGGAGAGTTGCTCCTGGCTCAGGGAGAAGCGCAAGCGCCGGCGGCGCGGGCGATCGGGCGTGGATATCGTCACAGCACAAGGATCCTTCTCAGAGCAAGCGATCATCGGCCATGCGCGGGAGCGCAGTTCAAACGTTGCACCAAACTGCGCTTTGTGCAACATTTGTTTCATGGCTCAGCCGCAGTCGAAATCGTCCCCGCTGAACGAGCTCTGCAGCGCACTGCCGTCGCTGCCGACCCGGCTGCAAGAGGTCGGGCGGTTCGTGGCCGCCAACGATTATGACGCCACCACGCGTTCGATGCGCGAGCTGGCCGCCGTCGCGGGCGCCGATCCCGCGTCCTTCACGCGGCTGGCCAAGGCCCTGGGCTATTCCGGCTGGGACGAATTGCGCGCGGCGTTGACGGAAGCGCGCCGGCCCGCGCAAGCCTCGCCATTCTCCGGCCGCGCGCGCGGGCGGCGCCCGGGTCCCAACGCCGACGTCATGCTGGTCGCCGACAAGCTGGAGGCGGAAGCCGCCGGCCTTGCGCGCATTTCGGTCGGCTCGGTCGCCAGCGCGGCAAGGGCGCTGCACGCGGCGCAGCGCATCTGGATCGCGGGTTTTCGCAGCTGCCGCAGCGTCGCGGAGTTGCTCAACTATCAGCTTCGCCTGTTCAGGCCCGACGCCGTGCAACTGGTCGGCGGTTCGGGGCCGGAGGATCTCGATCTCGGCGCCTTCCGCGCCAACGATGCGGTCGTCATCATCGGCTTTGCGCCCTATTCGACGGCGAGTGTCTTGTCGGCGCGCGCAGCGCACCGCGCGCGCGCCACGCTGGTCGCGATTGCGGACACGCGCACCGCGCCCATGGCCGAGGGCGCCGACCATCTGCTCACCTTCGAGGCGGCGGCTTCCCCCGGATTCTTTCCAAGCCTCACCGGCGCCATCGCCATCGCGCAATCGCTGGCCGCGGTCACGTTCACGCTGGGCGGTGCGCCGGCCAAGCGACGCCTCGAGGAAACCGAGGCGAGGCTTGCCTTGATGTCGCAATATGTTTCCGAGAAAGGCTGATCGCCATGGCTGTCCGCAAGAGCCGCGTGATGCACCGAAGCCTGCGCGAAACGCCGCCGAAGGCGATCGGCGGCGAGGGTGTCTGGCTGATCGCCGAGGATGGCCGTAGAATTCTCGATGCCTCCGGCGGCGCCGCGGTCTCCTGTCTCGGCCATCAGCATCCGCGTGTGCTCGAGGCGATGTCGAGACAGATGGCAAAGCTCGCTTACGCCCACACCGGCTTCTTCTCCTCCGAACCCGCGGAGGCGCTGGCCGAGCAACTCGTTGGCGAGGAGCCGGGCGGTCTCGCTTATGCCTATTTCGTCAGCGGCGGCTCGGAAGCGATCGAGGCCAGTATCAAACTGGCGCGGCAATATTTCATCGAGAGCGGCCAGCCGCAGCGCCAGCATTTCATCGCGCGCCGCCAGAGCTATCACGGCAATACGCTGGGCGCGCTGGCCGCCGGCGGCAATGCCTGGCGGCGCGAACCCTATGCGCCACTGCTCTCGCACGCGTTCAGCCATGTGACGCCGGCCTTTGCCTATCATGAAAGGCGCGACAACGAATCCGAGGCGGATTTCGTGGCGCGGCTCGCCGCCGAACTGGAGGCGGAATTCCGGCGCCTTGGCCCCGATACGGTGGCGGCGTTCATCGCCGAGCCCGTGGTCGGCGCCACGGCCGGATGCGTGCCGCCGCCGGAAGGGTATTTCCGCGCCGTGCGCGAGATCTGCGACCGGCATGGCGCGCTCCTGATCCTCGACGAAGTGATGTGCGGCATGGGCCGTACCGGCACGCTGCATGCGTGGCAGCAGGAAGGCATCGCGCCTGATATCCAGGCCATCGCCAAGGGGCTCGGCGGCGGCTACCAGCCGATCGGTGCGATGCTCGCCAGCGGGCGCATCGTCGATACGATACGCGAGGCCTCCGGCGCGTTCCAGCACGGCCATACCTATCTCGCGCATCCGATGGCATGTGCCGCGGCGCTGGAGGTGCAGCACGTGATCCGCGACGAGCATCTGCTCGACAGAGTGAAGGAGCGCGGCAGTCAGCTCGAGCGTCGCCTGACCGAGCGCTTCGGCAATCACAGGCATATCGGTGATATTCGCGGGCGCGGCCTGTTCCGGGCGATCGAGCTGGTCGCCGATCGCAGCAAGCGGGCGCCGTTCGATCCGGCGTTAAAGCTCCACCAGCGGATCAAGGCCGCGGCGTTCGAAAATGGCCTGGCCTGTTACCCGTCCGGCGGGACCGTCGACGGCCGCAGTGGCGATCATGTGCTGCTGGCGCCGCCCTATATTTCGACATCGGACGATATCGACATGATCGTCGACCGGCTCGGTCGTGCCGTCGACTTAGCATTGAAGAGTGTTGGTCATTATTTTTGACGCGTTTTCTTCACGCGAACCGGTATCCACTTCGCTCGAAAACGCTATAGCAGGAGGCAGGGATGAAAAAGGGCTTGGTTGCTTTTGGATTGTTTGCCGCGTCCTGGTCGGTCGCGACCGCCGGTACGCTGGATACGGTAAAGCAGCGCGGCACGCTGGTGTGCGGCGTCAGCGCCGGCTTCGCGGGCTTCTCGGCGCCGGACTCGCAAGGCAACTACAAGGGGCTCGACGTCGATTATTGCCGCGCGCTGGCGGCGGGTGTGCTCGGCGATGCGACCAAGGTGCGATATGTCGCGCTCACCGCGCAGAACCGTTTTACTGCGCTGCAGTCCGGCGAGATCGACGTGCTCTACCGCAATTCGACGCAGACCTATTTGCGCGGCGTGACACTCGGCCTGCGACAGGGGCCGGTGAATTTCTACGACGGCCAGGGCTTTGTCGTGAAGAAGGACGCCGGGGTGACGGACCTGAAGGGCCTCAACGGCGCCACCGTCTGTGTCGCGCAGGGCACGACGCATGAGGTGACGCTCGGCGACTACGGCCGCGCCAACGGCATCGAGTGGAAGCCGTTGGTGTTCGATCGCGTCGACACCATGTACCAGACCTTTTTCGGCGGGCGTTGCGATGCCATGACCCAGGACGCCTCCGCGCTGGCCGGCGCGGTGGCGACCGCAGCGCCGAACGCGGCCGACTATGTCGTGCTGCCGACCACGATCAGCAAGGAGCCGCTCGGTCCCTTCACGCGCAATGGTGACGAAGTCTGGAGCGACATCATCACCTGGCTGCATTATGGGCTGGTCGAGGCCGAAGAGCTCGGCGTCACCGCGGCCAACGCGGACGAGATGGCAAAATCAGCGACACCCGCGATCCAGCGCCTGCTCGGCGCCTCCGGCGACCTCGGCTCGCGGCTCGGCCTCGACAACAAGTGGATGGTGCAGGCGATCAAGGCCGGCGGCAATTACGGCGAGATTTTTGAGCGCAATGTCGGCAAGGCGAGCCCCTTGAAACTCGATCGTGGCTTGAACGCGACCTGGAGCAAGGGCGGCTTGATGTACGCCATTCCGTTCAAGTAAGACGCGGCGACGGCGCGGTGCGTCGATACATGCCGCGCCCAACCGAGACCCTGTCAGATGCGCATCGCCCTTATCCATGCCCTGAAACACTCGATCGTTCCGATCGAGTCGTCTTTTGCAAAGCTTTGGCCGGAAGCCCGGCTGATGAACTTGCTCGACGACAGCCTGTCGGCCGATCTGGCGCGCGACGGACGACTGACGGAGGCGATGACCGAGCGCTTTCTGTCGCTCGGCCGTTACGCTGTCAGCACCGGTTCTGACGCCATCCTGTTCACCTGCTCGGCGTTCGGCCCCTGCATCGAGGCCGTGGCCCGCGCGCACGCGCCGATGCCGGTGCTAAAACCCAACGAAGCGATGATCGAGCAGGCCGCAGCCCAGGGCGGCAGAATCGGCCTGCTCTCGACCTTCGCGCCGACGTTGGCGTCGATGCCGCCGGAGTTTCCACGCTCCGTCGAACTGGTGCCAAAACTGGCGGAAGGCGGTTTAGCCGCGCTCGACCGCGGAGACCGCACGGAGCACGATCGCCTCGTGGTGGAAGCGTCAAAAACGCTCCGCGACTGCGACCTGATCGCGCTCGCGCAATACAGCCTGGCGCCGGCGGCCTCTCTGGTCGCGCAAGCCACCGGCCGGCCGGTGCTGACGACGCCGGACAGCGCGGTGATGAAACTGAAAAAAATGCTCGGCGCGGGACAGGCCTGAGCCGCCAAAGCTGGCTGCCTGCCTCAGCTTTCTTTCTTCTTCGCCGCCTTCTTCGGCGGGCCTTCTTCCGCGGCTTTCTTGACCGCCCTGGCATAACTGTCGGCGGCGTTGACCGCGGAAGTTTGCAGCCGTTTTGCCGTCGCCGTCGCATGCGACAGCGTGCTCTTGGCGAGATGCCGATACTGCGCCTTGGCCTCCTTGTCCTTCGCCTTGGCGGACCGGACCATGAATTGGTCGTGCCGCTTCTTCGCGGCGGCCATCAGGCTCTTGTTCTGCTGTTTGGCAAGGGTCCGGATTACAACGTCTAGATCGGCATCTGCCATTTCGGGTCTCATCACGCAATGCGCCGCCAAAGGGGCCATGAAAGGGACCAAACACATGGCACAACATTTGGAAGAAAACCACGCGCAACTGCGCAGAAAAACCGCGGCCGGATGTCAGACCGGGGCGGCGAGAACCGCGCCCGCCGCGCTGGAGGCCTTGTCCTCTCGCGGCGGCGGGCTTGTTTGGGAAAGGCTAGACTGGCCGAAGCGTTGCGACCGTGACGTGCGGCCAGCTCAGCCCGTTGAAACTGAGCAGCACGCGCTGCGTATACTGCAGCTGCCAGCTCCCGTCGGCGAGTTCTTCGATCCAGAACGTGGTGGTGACAGGTTTCGCGACAGCGTTGGGGCCGCCGGAAGGCGGGCTGCCCTTTCCTTCAAGAAACGCGATATTGGCCACACCGCCACCGACGTCAGGGCTGGGTGGTCTGATCGTCGGATCCGGAGCGACGGACGACAATTGCAGAACCGTCGTCTTGACGATTGTCTGCTTGGCGATCGCCTCCGACAGAAACAGATTGGGATTCTTCAATTTCTCAGGTGTGAGGCTTGCGACGCGCACCCGGTCCGTGCGTGACGGGCTATCCTGCGTAAAATCCTCTTCGGGAAACGGTACCAGGCCACTTTGCCCGTCGTCAGGGCTTCCGATCTGGAAAGGCGTGATGCTGGAAACGTCGAATTGCGGCTGGCCGACCTGGAAGGCGACGCCCTGCAAATTGATCGTGGTGCCGTGAGGTATCGAGCCCATGCGGACGACAGTTGGCGGCTCCGCGGGGTTTGCGATCGCGGGCACGTTTGCCCATACGCCAGGCTCGAAATGCTGACCGGACTTGTCGAAACTGTCCTTGATCGCTTGCGTGTAAGCCGCCCCGCCCAGGACCACGGTTTTCTCGAACAGCGAGCGGTTCGCGATTCCGGTCCCCGTGATCTCGGTGAAATCGAGTTGCTCATCGGTGAAATTCAGCTGAAGGAAGAAATCCTTTGGCCCGAACTCGCCGCCAAAATTGGGCCGCCAGATCATGTTGAAGCCGGTTCCCTTCCAGGAACGCTGCGCATCCTTGCCGCCGGCCGGTTTCCCGACGAACGGTCTCAGCAGGCCAAGGAGGTCGGGGGGAGGACCAACGCCCGCTACTGCTAATCCAGGTATTTCTTGAGCGAATGAGAAATCGGTCTCGACAGCCATGGCAGACTCCCAATCAAATTTGTCTTTGACCAGTATCGTCTTTGCACAATATGCTTATCACGCTTATCCTAAATGATCGAATTCAGCGAAGTCAACTTGAGGCTGAATTCAACTGACGATTGATTTTGAAGGAAAAAGTCTCAATCGAGACAATTTGTGCGCGCGGCCATTGGCCGCAATCAGCGCTGACCCGAGTTACGGGAATTGGCAAAGCGTAAGCTTTGCGATCAGACGTCGATCAGGATGAACCGAGATGCGCCCGCAAGTTGCGTTCCGTTTCGTGGTCGGAATAGGGAGCGCCTGCATGAGAGCGAGCAATTCAATCCATCCAGACCAATGGAAGGATGTGCGGACATGACATCCGGGAGCAACACCGCCGACAATCGAAACGACACCGATGAGCAAGCCGCCGCAGCTCGTGAACAGCTAGGGTCCTGGGAGCCTGTCATTACCTTGCCCAACGTGCCGGTGCACACGCATCTGCTGCCGAATGGCAAGGTCCTGTTCTGGGGCCGAAGGGTCGACCTCCAGGGCGGCATGGATCAGCACCTGTGCGACGCCTATGTGCTCGATCCGACAAGTCCGGCAAGTGCGGAAAATCCGGCGAAGGCGCCTGCGCCAACGATGCCGGACGGATCGCCCGTCAACCTGTTTTGCTCCGGACACGCTTTTCTCCCCGATGGGCGGCTGTTCGTGGCTGGCGGTCACCTGTTCGACGGCGAGGGCGTTAATCAGGCCTGCCTTTATGACTGGAAGGAAGAAGAACCCTGGACACCTCTGCCGCCCATGAATCACGGCCGATGGTATCCGGGCGTAGTCCTGCTGATCGACGGGAGCATGCTCGTTACCTCCGGCAGCTTCCGTGAGGGGACGGCGTCACAGCAGAACAACCACATCCCGCAAGTGTGGAGCGAAGGCGCCGGTTGGCGGGACCTGAACGGCGCCGTGCTATCGCTGTATCCGCGCATCCACATGCTTGGCAGCAACCGCGTGTTT
The DNA here is from genome assembly GCA_963786115.1 of uncultured Alphaproteobacteria bacterium. GTDB lineage: Bacteria > Pseudomonadota > Alphaproteobacteria > Rhizobiales > Xanthobacteraceae > Bradyrhizobium. Next base: position 24,386 of record CAWAYC010000022.1, on the reverse strand, counting down.
GTTGCCGGCACCGATCCCGTATCGCAGTTTCTCGATCCGAACGGCGACGGTGCGTGGTCGAAAGCACCCGACCGGGCCAACGGCGATAAACAGTACGCGCCCTCGGTAACCTATGCGCCCGGCAGGATCCTCTACATTGGCGGCGGCAACGACGAGATCACCAAGATCCCGAGCGCCGCGTGCGAAGTGATCGATTTCGGCCAGACCGCCGCCGCCTGGCGGCCGACGAACGCGATGTCGGAGCCGCGGCGCCAGCACAACGCGACGCTTCTTCCCGACGGAACGGTTTTGGTGACAGGAGGCACAAAGGGCGGCGGCTTCGACAACGGATTTAACGACTTGAGCAAAGGCGAGCCGGTCCACGAAGCGGAGCTGTGGAACCCGGCGACCGGGAAGTGGACGCCGCTCGCGGCAGAGGTCGAGGATCGATGCTACCACTCGACGGCGCTGCTTCTGCCGGACGGCCGCGTCCTGAGCGCCGGCGGTGGCGAATATAATCCGAACGGACAGCCGATCCAGCGCAAGGACGTTCACACCAGCGCGCAGATTTTCAATCCACCCTATCTCTTCCGCGGCGCCCGCCCGAGCATCGAGGGGGCGCCGGACCAGGCTGACTACGGCGCGACCTTTGCCGTGAAGTTTTCCGGCGCGGCACCGGTGCGCGCGACCGTCGTGAAGCCGGGGTCCGTCACACATTCCATGGACACGAACCAGCGCTTCGTGGAACTCGGGTTCAGCATCACCGGCGACCACCAGGCGGCGGTTACGCTACCAGGTGGTCCCGCGGACTGCCCGCCCGGCTTCTACATGCTGTTTCTCCTCAGCCTGGACGGCGTTCCGTCCGTCGCACATTTCGTGCGGATCGGACGGGCTTCCTCGGCAGCCCGCGCGCTGCCCGAAATCGCTGCAGGGGATCGGCCCCCGCCGCGCCACGCCGAAACTCTGTCGGCGCGCGACGAGCGCATTGAAGCCCAGGCAAGCGGGACGAGGGTCGTCGTCGGTCTGACGTCCCGATGTCCATACGGACTCGCCGCCTGCTGGGGCGGCGCGTACCAGACGCTGAAAGCGCTCAAGGACGTTGACGCGGTCAAGGCCGTCGCCAACGCGGAGGACTCGACCGCCGAGGTCTTCCTGAACGGTGACGGTCTGCCTGACATCGACAGCTGGAAAGCGACCTTCAGCGATATGGCCAAGGGAAGCTACGATTTTCGCGGCGCCGAAGTGACGGTTACCGGCACGGTGCGTCTCGAAGGTGATGCGCTTACGCTTGTCGGATCCGGCTGGTCGATCCGCCTCGTTGCACTTGATGCGACCGACAAGGTGCAATGGGACTGGTCGCAACGGCAGCGCGCCACGCCGACATCCGACGAAAGCGCAGCCTATGGTCGTTTGTTCGATCGCGTCCGCGCCGGCGGGGAACTGGCGTCTGTTTCGATTACCGGGCCGCTGCGAAACGAGAACGGCGAACGCCGCCTCCACGTTCGTCTGAGCAGCGGGGCCTGATATCCCGCGTCGATCGGTTGGGGGCCCGGTACCTACAAGCACGTCTCCTGCAGGAGCGGGCATTCATCTATGACGCCGGCAAGTCGGCCGCTCAGAAAGTCGGCCGCTCAAGGAGCGGAGGAAGCCGAGGGTAAGATCGGTGCGCCCGTGAAGGTCGCCGGCCTGGAGCTGAGGAAGCCGCTGTTTTGATCCACTCTTAAGGCAGCTGAACTTATCGCCCCCGTGCGGTTCATGAAGCCGCTCGGCGATACGGCGCCATTGCGATTAACGATCGCTCTCTCTGCAATTCATTTTAATCATCATTCGTGTTGCGGCTGATTCGCCGTTAATAGTTGGTTTAGTTCCAGGGATGATCATCGGGGAACCACAAGGGATCCGATCATGCAATCGCACCAGGCGAATACCTTGGAAGAGATCGAGTCGGCTGGAAATGAAGGCCGCAGCGAAGTCCCAACGCAGCCTGCGACGTCGGACCCGTGGGATTACTCAAGTCCCAATCGAGATGAGGTGCTGGGGTTATTGAAGCCAAACATTGATCGAAAACTCACCGTTTGGCTTGTCGCAGGCGCGTTGGTTGTCGGCTTTGGAGTAGGGTGGGCTGGCGGTTTCGGTTGGTATGGTTCTTCAAATGTTTCAGCCCTCAATCCAATCATTCAGACAGAAACGCCCTCGCGTCGAATTGCCGAAACAAAGTCAGGTAAGATCGAAGGGGCCCGAAAGACGGCATCCACGTTAGGTTTGCGAACACCACCAGGCTTGAGCACGGCCTCCGCGAGCACTTCGGTCAAGCCTCTCGTAGCATCGCCGGGAGTGGCTCACGAACGTGCGGTCTCCTCAAGCATAGCCTCTTCAGGTGTCGAGGATCTAACCGGCTCGGTCACGTCGCGGGCCGCTATGGTGCCGGTACCGGAGACAAGGCCGACGACTATTGAGGGGTGGACAGTTCTTGATGTTCGAGGCGGAACAGCTGTTCTCGAAGGGCCCGATGGGGTTCGAATGGCAGCACGCGGCGACACAGTTCCTGGGGTCGGGCGTATCGAATCTATCGTGCGTTGGGGCAATCGCTGGGTAGTTGCAACAGCCAGCGGTTTGATCGCCACACCGTAAAAGGCGCGCGCGTTTGCGGCGTAAAAAGCGCGCTCCATTCGTGTCGCGTTCCGGAAAGCGGCCGTGCTGGACCACGGCGATACCTCGAAGCGGGAGCGCAGGATCATCGTCGCGCAACGCCACGCGGTTCAAGGCGTGCCGAGGCGATCATCCGCTTTGAGCGCAGGCACCGCGGCCGCAATCAGCAACTCCATCCGAATACCGCCACACTTGTTACTCCCGCCGTTCGAACTTCCGGTGCCAAACTGTCTCACGACCAACAACGCGCGATGAGCCGCGGACGGAATCGGGCTTCAGCCACGAGGTGCGGGAATTCGCCCAAATCAGGAGGTTTCAAAAGCCATGACTACGTTAGCCGAGAACGGACGGAAAGTCAGACAGCCTGCCATGCATTCACCACCTGTCGTGTCGTCGCAGGCGTGGGAGGCGGCCCGCGTGCAGCTACTCGTGAAGGAAAAGGCCCAGACCCGTGCCCGTGACGCCCTCGCCGCCGAACGCCGGCGAATGCCGTGGATGGCCGTGGAGACGGCGTATTCGTTCGAGGGGCCTGCGGGCAAGGCCAGCCTGCTCAACCTGTTCGAGGGTCGGCGTCAGCTAATCGTCTACCGCGCCTTCTTCGAGCCGGGAGTGTTCGGCTGGCCCGACCACGCCTGCCGGGGCTGCTCCATGGTGGCCGACCAGGTCGCCCACGTCGCCCACCTGAATGCCCGTGATACCACCCTTGTCTTCATCTCGCGTGCGCCTCAGGCGGACATCGCGCGGCTGAAGGCGCGGATGGGCTGGAAGATGCCGTGGTTCACCCTCACAGACAGCTTCGACGCCGACTTCAGCGTGGACGCGTGGCACGGCACGAACGTGTTCTACCGCGACGGCGACAGCGTGTTCCGCACCTACTTCATCAACAACCGCGGCGACGAGCAGATGGGGGGCACCTGGAACTACCTCGACATCACGCCGCTGGGCCGGCAGGAGGTCTGGGAGGACTCGCCCGAGGGCTATCCTCAGACCCCGACCTACAAGTGGTGGAACTGGCACGACAGCTACGTCGCAGACGCAGCGCCCGACAGGAAGTGGGTCGAGGTGTCGGACGCCGGAGAGGCGGCGTTCAGGAACCAACACGCGGGCACGAAGCCCTGACACAGGCCTGTTCCGGTGGGATCTGACGGGCGGCGACGGTCAGTCTGAGTGGCCGCGCCCGGCCGTAGCGCGAAGGTCCGCTGTGAAGCGCCGTGGATAGGACGCAACAATCAGTTCCGGAAATGCCGAGTTGCTGACCACGAGCAATGCCGATCGGCATTATCCCTGGATAAGCCGTCGCTTGGCCTTGCACCGCTGCTGATCCAGCGCAGCGTCTGGTCACGATCAAGCAGGAGACGGGTCTCGCTATCATCCTGGTCGAGCAGAACTTCCGCATGACCGTGAAAGTTGCCGACGCGATGCATTTCATCCGTCACGGGACCATTGTCGGTCGTCGCACCGCGGACGGCCTTCATCATGCTATCGGAGACGGGCCGGCTGATCGCCGTTGACTGGCCTGCCGCTCCACGACCCCTTCACCGCGCACGGGAAAACGGAAAAGGGATCGGAGGCAAAGTAGAGAAATTTGATTCGCGTTCCTGATAGCCTTTTCCCAAAGGACGTCGCGGTCGCAGCCACTTTCAGCGCTTGAACAAGCCCATTAACGCGGACTTCGCGAGCGTGTTGAAGTTGAGGTTGAACCCCACTACCGCAGCCGACGTATCCGACGTAACCGGGAGCGTCTCCTGCGACACCGCAAACACCGTGAAGATATAACGGTGAGGGTGATCGTTGGGCGGCGGACACGGACCGCCGTAACCGGGTTTTCCGAAGTCCGTTCGCGTCTGAAGCGCTCCAGCCGGGAGCTTGCCGGAGTGCGGGTTGCCGGCGTCGAGCGGCAATTCGGTCGTGGTGGCCGGTATGTTGACGACGAGCCAGTGCCAAAAGCCGCTACCGGTCGGCGCGTCCGGATCGTAACAGGTTACGGCGAAGCTTTTCGTTCCGCTTGGCGCCCCGGTCCACGTCAGATGAGGGGACTGATTGCCTCCCGCGCAACCGAAGCCGAAATCTTTCGAGAGGATATGAGCTTCGGCAAGGTAGTCTCCGTCGCGAAAGCTTTGGCTGCTTAGTTTGAAGGACATTGCTTCAGCCCCCTTTGGTTTGTGCCTCGGTGTAAACCGGCTTTTCGCACGATTTGGCGGCGGAAGACAAATTCCTCCGTTTCGTTTGTCGAGGTCACAGGATCAGCCCAGCGAATTTGACGGTCCGGCTCGAGCATCATCTGGCGGACTTCCGCGCTTGAACGCTCCGAGGATGCCGCCGAGCAGCACTGCCGCGCCCATGGCGATATATGCTTTCGGAAAGCCGGCGGCGCCCGCCAGCGCGCCGAACAGCGAGGGTCCGAGCACGATGCCGAGATAGGTGAACATCAGGCTTCCCGATGTCGCGAGGCCGACTTCCGCGGGGCGGACGTCGCGCATGATTTCTGCCAGGAATATGCCATTCCAGCCGCTTGCGGTGGCACCAAGCAAAATGACGACGGCTGCGATCGCGCCCACCGGCCATGCCGCGGTAAATAGGCTCATCAACCCGGCAGCGATGGCCATCAACAGCGCGATGCCAAGCAGCAGCAGGCGCGGTGACGCCACCCGATCGGCGACGAAGCCCCAGCCGAGGCGGCCCGCCACGCCTGCAAGCTGGCTGGTGCTCAGCATCGCCCCGGCGAGCACAAGATCCAGGCCTGCGCCGCGCGTCAGGTAGACGACGAGAAACGAACTCAGAACTAACTGCATCGCCGCGTAGAAGATCGAACTCGTCGCCAGCGAGGTGAGACCGGGGCGGCGGAAAATGAAACGGACCGGCTCGAAAAGGCTCGCGCTATGGCCGTGTGGCTTGTCGGGCGGCTCGTTGCGAACGATGGACAGCGCAATCCAAAGCGCTGCACCGAGCGCGGCGGTAGCGCCGCCGATGGCGACACAGGCTACGTTCCAGTCCAATCCGAGAACCAGCGGCGGCGTGACGAAGCCGGCGAGTACGCCGCCCATCGGCACGCTGGTCTGGCGCACCGAAACGAGAAAGGCCATGCCCGCGCCGTTACGGTAACGTGCCAGCACGTGCGAACTTGCCGGCGTCAGCGGGCCGTAGCTCAGTCCGATGATGGCGGTCGCGAGCAGAGAGACGGCAACATGCGGCACTGCGAGCAGCGCCAAGCCGGCGCCGCCGGTCACGACGCAGGCAAAACTGGTGCGCAGCGGGCCCAGCCGCGTGATCAGCGAGGCCGAGAAGGAACTGCTGAGCATCGCACCGGCGTAGACAAGGCCGACATAGACGCCGGCGATCTGTGGCGAGAGGCCGAGCGCGCCGGCGATCTGGTTGGCCATGACGGGCGGGGTCATGCTCAGCATGGAGACCGCGCATTGCGGGAAGATCGTCACCAGCAGAATCAGCGCTTTGTTTTCGGCTGCCGGCAGCGCCATCGCGCCTAATCCCGGATCGAATTGTGGAGGCGGAGGTCCGATCGCTGCCGGGCGTGATCGGCGATTCCCGGTCCGATGCCGGCCCGGTTCGTCCAAACTCCCGCCAAATTTGCCTCCCTTGCCGACCCCAAGCCCCGCTTAGCCGATTGACTCATTCATCGCAACCTGATGAAAATTGCTTCATGGATGTGAAATCCGCCAGTCGAACTCTCGACGTTTTCGAGCTTTTCGCCCGGGAACAGCGGCCGCTCACCCTGTCCGAGGTGGCGGCGGCGCTGGATGCGCCTTTGTCGAGCTGCTTCAATCTGGTGCGGGCGCTGAAGGGGCGAGGTTTTCTGTTCGGCGTCGGGTCCCGCCGGCAGATCTATCCAACGCGCAAGATGTACGACGTTGCTTCCGCCATCGCCGCGAGCGAGCCCTGGCTACGGCGGATCATGCCGCGGCTCGAGGCGCTGCGCGATCAGACGCAGGAAACCGCCATTCTCGGCAAAGAGCAGGGCGGCCATGTGATCTATCTCGCCGTGCTCGAAGGTCCGCAGAACATCCGCTACACGGCGCGGCCCGGCGATCTCAAGCCGCTGCATTCCAGCTCGATCGGCAAGACGCTGCTGGCGACGATAAAGCCCCGGGCGCGCGCCGACGTATTGGCCAAACTGCCCCTCGACGCGATGACGGACGCGACCATCACCGATCGCGCCCGGCTCGCCGAGGAGATCGACCGCTGTGCGGCGCGCGGTTATTCGATCTCGCGCGGTGAAAACGTGGCCGACGTCATGGCTGTGGCCATGTCCGTGAAATTCGCCGGCGACACCTATGGCATCGCGGTCGCGGGTCCGATGCACCGCATGGCCGAGCAGATCGCCGATCATCAACGGCGGCTGGCGGCCATCTGCAAACAGATTCAGGAGGACTTGTGAGCGAGCTGGTCGCCACGGCCTTCGAGGAAGGCGTGCTGCACGTCACCCTGTCGCGCCCGGAGAAGCGCAATGCGCTCAGCAATGCCCTGATCGCGGCGATCGGGGCGACCTTTTCCAAATGGTCCGAACGCGACGACATCTCCGTCGCGGTTCTCACCGGTGCGGGCGACAAGGCTTTCGCGTCCGGGGGCGACCTGAAGGAACTGGAATCCCTGCGCGATGAGGCAGGTGCGCTCGCCTTCGCAGCGCGCACGCGCGCGGCTCTCGATACCATCCGCCGCTTTCCGGTTCCTGTGGTCGCCGTGCTCAACGGCGATGCGCTCGGCGGCGGCGCGGAGCTCGCCATGGCCTGTGACTTGCGCGTCGCGATGGCGCATGCGCGGATCGGCTTCTTGCAGGCGAAGCTGAACATCGCAACCGCATGGGGCGGAGGCACGGATCTGTTCAAGATCGTCGGTCCGAGCCGTGCGCTCAGGCTGCTGGCCACGGCGGAAATACTCAGTGCAGCAGAGGCGCAGCGGCAAGGGCTCGTCGACGCCGTGGCCCCTGAGGGGGCGGCGGCGACAGATTTCGTCCAGTCCTACGTGGCCCAGATGACGCAGCCGCCGCAGGTGATGCGTGCCGTCAAGTCGCTCGCGATCATGCACCGTTTCGGCGGCTCTGCGGAAGAGCGGGCGGCGCGCGAAAGCGCGCGGTTCGCCGCGGCCTCGGTTCACGATGATCGCTGGGCCGCGGTCGCCAGGGTGGCCGGTTCCAGAAAATAAGAAATAGTGGGAGGCGCTGGTGTCCGGTTCAACTACGAAGCAATCGCCGCGGGACGAGACGGCTTCGGCGCCGATGACGCCGTCGGGCATCGAGCTGCCGCTGGTGGCTACCGCCAGCGATCATGCTGCCGACGGCAACCTGCCCGGCGAATATCCGTTTACGCGGGGCATTTTTCCCGACGGTTTCCGCGGTCGCCTGTGGACCATGAGGCAATACGCCGGGTTCGGTAGCGCCGAGGATTCCAATCAGCGTTACAAGTTCCTGCTGGAACAGGGCCAGACCGGCCTCTCGGTCGCGCTCGATCTGCCGACGCAATGCGGCTACGACCCGACCGATCCGATTGCGCGTCCGGAAGTCGGCAAGGTCGGCGTCTCGCTCTCCAATCTCTCGGAGATGGAGATTCTGTTCGACGGTATCGATCTTTCGAAAATATCGACGTCCTTCACCATCAACGGCACGGCCGCGATCATCTATGCGATGTATATCGCCTGTGCCGACAAGCAGGGCGTGCCGCGCTCGAAACTGACCGGCACGATCCAGAATGACATATTGAAGGAATATGTGGCGCGCGGCACCTGGATCTTTCCGGTGCGTCCGTCGATGCGGCTGATCGCGGATACGATCCTCTACGCCAACGATGTGACGCCGCGCTTCAATCCGATCTCAATCGCCGGCGCGCATGTGCGCGACGCCGGCTCCACGGCGGTCGAGGAAATGGCTTATACGCTCGCCAACGGGCTTGCCTACGTCGACGAGCTGATCGGACGCGGCGGGGACGTCGCGAAGTTTGCCAAGCGCCTGAGCTTCTTCTTCTACGTGCACATGGATTTCTTCGAAGAGATCTGCAAGTTTCGCGCGGGACGCCGACTGTGGGCACGGCTGCTCCGGGAACGCTACGGCGTCACCGACGACAAGGCCCTGATGTTCCGCTTCGGTGTGGTCTGCGGCGGCTCCTCGCTCACGGCGGCGCAGCCCTACAACAACGTGATGCGTGTCGCGATCGAGACCATGGCCGCCGTGTTCGGCGGCGCGCAGTCGATCTTCACCGCCGCCTACGACGAAGCGTTCCAGATCCCGACCGAATTCGCCGCCGAACTTGCGTTGCGCACGCAGCAGGTCGTGGCTTTCGAGAGCGGTATCGCCAACACGGTCGATCCGCTCGGCGGCAGCCATCTGGTCGAATGCCTCACCGACCGGATGGAACAGGAAATGATCCGCGTTATGGACGAGATCGACACCTATGGCGGCGTCGTCAAGGCCATCGAGGACGGCTGGATGCAATCGAAGATCGCCGAGCGCGCACTCGAGCGTAAGAAGAATGTCGACAGCAACAAGACGATCATCGTCGGCGTCAACGCGTTTTCCCGCTCGGGCGAGGGCGCGCCGGCCGGCGAGGTGTTCAGGCTCGATCCCGCCGTGGCCCGGCGCGTGACCGAAAAATTCGAGGCGCTGCGCGGTCGTCGCGACAACGCCGCGGTCGAGCGTGAACTTGCGCGCTTGTCGAAGGCCACCGAGAACGATCGTGAAAATCTCATGCCCTATCTCGTCGATTGTGCGCACGCCTACGCGACGGTCGGCGAAATCGTCGAGCGGCTGAAAGGCCGCTGGGGAACATTCCAGGAGCCAGTCGGGCTATGATGAACGTATCTGCCGCAGCGCTGCTCAAGGGAAAGCGCATTCTGATCGCCAAGCCCGGCCTCGATGGCCATGACGTCGGAGCGAAAGTGATCGCGCTGGCGCTGCGCGACGCCGGCGCCGAGGTGATCTATACCGGGCTGCGCAAAACGCCGGACTACGTCGCACGCGTTGCCATCGACGAGGACGTCGACGCGGTGGGTCTCAGCGTGCTGTCGGGCAGTCACCGCGATCTCGTGCAGCAGACGCGCGCCAGCCTCGAGGCGATCGGCGCCGGGGACATTCCGCTGTTTCTCGGCGGCACGATACCGGCCGCGGACTGGCCCGACCTTTTCGCGCTGGGGGTGAAGCAGATCTATACCAGCGAGATGCCGCTGGCCGACGTCGTCGCCTCGATCGCCAAGACGCTCAAATGACCGGTCCGTTGCAGGGCATACGGATCCTGGAGATCGGCCATATGCTGGCCGGCCCATATTGCGGGCTGTTGCTCGCCGATCTCGGCGCCGATGTCATCAAGATCGAGCCGCCGACGGGCGATATCGCGCGCAAGGTCAGCCCGAATTTCATCGGGCCGCACAACGAATATTTCGCCTGTCTCAACCGTAACAAGCGCAGCGTCATGATCGATCTTGGTTCGCCGCGGGGACAGTCCCAACTGCACGCGCTGGCGCGCGAGGCCCAGGCGCTGGTCACCAATCTGCGGCCGTCGGCGATCCGCAAGCTCGGCCTGACCTATGAAGCCTTGCGCAACGTCAATCCCGAGCTCGTCTGCGTTGCGCTGACCGGCTTCGGCATCGACAGTCCCTACGCCGACCGTCCTGCCTACGATTATGTCATCCAGGCCATGACCGGCGTGATGGAATTGACGGGCGAGCCGGACAGCCCGCCGACCAAGACCGGCTATTCGGCGGTCGACAACTCCGCGGGCATGATGGGCGCGCTCGGACTCGTCGCCAAGTTGGTGGAGCGCAAGGGCGGGCAGGTCGACGTCGCGATGTACGACGTGATGCTGTCGCAGCTGAATTACATCGCCTCCGCCTGGCTGAATTCGGGCGTCAAGCCGCGCCGATACGCGCATTCGGCGCATCCCTATATGGTCCCCGCGCAGGTTTTTCCGACGCTCGATGGTTGGCTGACCCTGTTCATCACCCACGACGATTTCTGGCGCAGGTTCAGTCTCGAAGCCGGCCAGCCGCAATGGCTGACCGACGAACGATTTGCCTCGATGGAGGCGCGGCGCGCCAATCGGGACGCGGTGATCGACGCGATCGCCGAAGTACTGCAGGGTTCCAGCGCGCAGGACTGGATGAGCCGGCTCGTGCCGCTCGGCGTGGTGGCTGCCGAAGTGAGCACGCTCGATCACGCTTTGACGAGTGAGCAGACCCGGGCCCGCAACATGGTCGTCGAAATCGCCATTCCGGGGGGGACCATCCGCTCGATCGGAAATCCCGTGAAGACCGGCGCGGCCGAGGCGTTCCGGCCGCCGCCGCTGCTCGGCGAACACAACGACCTTCTTGCGCCGGCTGTGACGTCATGAACGCGCGCAGCAGCGAGCAGCGGCGCACGATGTCGAAAGCGCTGACCCGGGCGGCGAATGCCTCGGTCGCGGATGTGTTGCTGACGGCGCAGGGCAGCGCAGGCCTGTGCGCTCGCATCGGCGTCACCGGCCCGCCCGGCGCAGGCAAGAGCAGCCTGATCGCCGCGCTCGTTCGCCGCCGTCTGGAGAGGGAGGGCGATATCGCGGTCTTGGCGATCGATCCGACCAGCCCGGTCAGCGGGGGCGCCATCCTCGGCGACCGGATACGCATGGAGGACCTCACGCAGAACCCCCGCGTCTACATCCGCTCGCTCGCCAGCCGCCGCAGCCACGACGGCCTCGCTGACAATCTGCCGGATATGCTGGAGATCGTGGAGCGCGCCGGCTTCGCCGAGGCGATCCTCGAAACCGTAGGCGTCGGGCAGGTCGAATACGCCGTGCGTCATGTCGTCGATACCATCCTTCTCGTGCTGATGCCCGGAGCCGGCGACCAGATTCAGGCGATGAAGGGCGGCATTCTCGAGACTGCCGACATCCTCGTGGTCAACAAGTCCGACCAGCCCGGCGCACGGCAATTGGCGAGTGAACTCGCGGGCGTGATCAAACTGCGCGGCGATGGCGACGAGGGCTGGACGCCGTCGATCGTGCCGACATCGCTCCATGATCCCGCGAGCATCGAGGCTCTCGCCGCTGAAATCGACCGCCATCAGGCGTGGCTGGCGGACAGGCCGGGAGCCAGCGGCCGGATCGAACGCCGACACACGCAGCATGTCGGCAGCCTGGTGGCGCGGCGCGTCGGCGAAGTGTTGGACGAATTGCCGGCCGAGGTTCTCCGCGCGCCGCTCGCCTCGCTCTATGAGGCGGTGGTGCGTCGCCTCGCAGAGCATAACGACGGCGCAGCCGGTGTGAACAAGAGAAGGCGAAGAGGCTAAGCAACCAAGTCAACACAGAACCGATCGTGCAAGACAGGCAATAGACCTGCCGACGGAAAGGCAACAAAGGGAGGATTGAGACATGAATGGCATTACCCGACGTGCGGCGCTCGGCGCCATTGCGGCACCGGCGATCATCGGCCTTGCGCGGACCGCGCGCGCAGATGCGCGCACGCTGAAGATTTCGCATCAGTTTCCCGGCTCAACCGGCGGCACCGGTGATTTTCGCGACCGCCTTTGCCGAAAATTTGCCGAAGAGGCCGAAAAGCGCAGCCAGGGGGCGTTGAAATTCGAGATCTACCCGAACGCTTCGCTCATGAAGACCTTCGCGCAGTTCGACGCTTTAAAGAAGGGCGCACTTGACCTCAGCCTTTACCCGACAACCTATGCAGGCGGCGAAATTCCTGAATTGAACATCACCTTCATGCCGGCCGTTGTGACCAGCTATGAGCAGGCCTATCGGTGGAAGACGGCGCCCATCGGCAAGGAGCTGACTGCCATTCTCGAAGCCAAAGGCGTCAAGATCATCAGCTGGATGTGGCAGTCCGGCGGCATCGCCTCACGCGGCAAGCCGGTAGTCAAGCCCGACGACGCCAAGGGACTGAAGATCAGAGGCGGCAGCCGCGAGATGGACATGATGTTCAAGGCCGCGGGCGCGGCAACGAGCAACATGCCGTCCAACGAAATCTACATTTCGATGCAGACCGGGGCGATCGACGCCGCCGCAACCAGTGCGACGAGCCTGATCTCGTTCAAGTTGGAGGAACTCAGCAAGGGCCTGACTCCGGCCGGCGGCACCAACTTCTTCTTCGTCTTCGAACCGATCCTGATGTCGAAGGCGGTTTTCGATTCGCTCCCTCCAGAGCTGCAGAAGGCGATCGTGGAGGCGGGTGAGGCCATCGAGCCGATGGGGCTCGAAGGCTCCAAGGCCGACGATCAACGTCTTTCCGATGTCTATGCCAAAGCCGGCGCCCAGGTCGTCGCGATGGATGCGTCCGCCCTGGAACAATGGCGCGCCGTGGCGCGCGATAGCGCATGGAAGGATTTCGCCGGACGCTCGGCGAACACGGCGCGGTTCCTGAAGATGGCGGAGGAGGTTTGACCGGCCTGCGGGAGCGGACGGACGTGCGCAGCCCAGATGTGCTGGGCGGGTTCGTCCGCGTCTTCGACGCGATCGATCGCGTGCTGGTTTCCGCTTGCGCGCTGGCCACGATCGCGGCGGGACTGGTGCTGACCTACTCGATCGCGGTCCGCTATGTGCTGCATTCCTCGACCGACTGGCAGGACGAAATGGCGGTGTTCCTGCTGGTCGGCGCAACCTTCCTGTCGGCGCCCTATGTGCAGGCGATGCGGGGGCATATCGCGATCGAGGCGATCGAAGGATTCCTGCCGCAGCGGCTGGAGCGGCTCCGCGAGATCCTATCCGACATCATTTGCCTGCTGTTCTGCGGCTTCTTCGCCTGGCAGTCGTGGCTGCTGCTGCTCGAAGCCATCGACGATGGAAGGGTCACCGATTCCGCCTGGGCGCCGCCGCTTTGGATTCCCTATTCGTTGATGACGGCGGGCATGAGCCTGTTGGCCCTGCGGCTCGTCATGCAGCTCTTCCAGTCGTTGGGCGGCAAACGCGGAGCCGGCGCATGAGCCCGCTTGCGATCGGCGCGCTCTACGGCGGCGCCACATTGGTGATCTTGTTTGCCGGGGTGCCGATCGCGTTTGCGCTCGGCGCGGTGGCGGTCGCCTTCATGATCGGCTTCATGCCGGCTGCCTCGCTCGGCACAGTGGCGCAGAACGTCTATCAGGAAATCGCAAATATCACGCTGCTGACGATTCCGCTGTTCATCCTCAAGGGCGCGGCGATCGGCCGGTCGCGCGCCGGCGCCGACCTTTATAGTGCACTCTATGTCTGGCTCAATCGCGTGCCCGGCGGCCTCGGCGTCGCCAATGTGGTGGCCTGTACCCTGTTCGCGGCGATGGCGGGCTCAAGCGCGGCCACTTGTTCGGCGATCGGCAGCGCCGGCATCCCCGAGATGCGGCGGCGTGGTTATTCACCAGGCCTCGCGGCCGGAATCATCGCCGCCGGTGGTACGCTCGGCATCCTGCTGCCGCCCTCGATCACCATGATCCTCTACGCCGTTGCAGCCGAACAATCGCTGGGGCGCTTGTTTCTCGCGGGCCTCGGACCCGGCATGCTGCTGAGCGGGATGTTTGCGGTCTACGCTGTGGCGCGCTTTCGCAAGGAATATCGCGACGCCTACCGCGCCGGCGTCGAACATCCAATCCTCCGCCGGGACACCTATACCATGGCCCAACGCTTTTCGGCGTTGCCGCGCATCCTGCCGTTCCTCATCCTTCTGCTCGGCGTGATGGGCGCGCTGTACGGCGGCTTTGCCAGTCCGGGCGAGACGGCGGGGCTGGGGGCTATTCTGGCGCTCGCGCTGATCGCCATCATCTATAGGGCCTGGCGCTTTTCGGACCTGCGTCCGCTGCTCGTCGCTTCAGTGCGCGAGTCGACGATGCTGCTGATGATTGTCGGGATGTCGCTGCTCTATTCGATGGTGATGAGCTACCTGCACGTCTCCCAGAGTGCCGCGGAATGGATCGTCGCCAGTCACCTGTCGCCGTGGCTGTTGCTGATGGCCATTCTCCTGATGGTCGTCGTGCTCGGTTTCTTCCTGCCGCCGGCAAGCATCATCCTGATGACCGCGCCGATCATCCTGCCGCCGCTGCGCAGCGCCGGCTTCGACCTGATCTGGTTCGGCGTCGTGATGACGATCGTGATGGAGATGGGACTAATCCATCCACCTGTCGGCCTCAATCTGTTCGTGATCAAGAATATCGCCCCGGACATTCCGTTTCGCGATGTGCTGTGGGGCACGCTGCCCTTTGTCGGCATTATGATTGTCGCCGTCGTCTTGATCTGTATCTTTCCGGGCATCGCCATGTGGTTGCCGCGGATCCTGATGGGATAGCGCGGGCATGCAGACGGAGAGCCAGGCACGATAGAAGCAGTGGGGCTTGGCTACGGTGTCAATCGGCTACGCGGGGCTTATCCGTGACGGACGGCTTTCAGCAATTTCAGCGCGATACTCGCCGGCGTCTCGCCGCCGGGGCGATACCAGCTGATTGCCCAATTCATTGCTCCGAGCAGCCCAAGTCTGAAGATGCGTCGGTCGGTTCCTGCGGGCAGCGGAAGCTCCGCGATCAAATCCTTGAACACCGCTTCGTACCGGTCTCGGAGAGTGATCACCTCTTCCGGCAAGCGGTCGGCCAAAGGGTGTGAGACCAATACGGCTGCGAAGCGGTTCTTATCCAGCAAGCCTTGCATATGCGCGATGCAGACCGCCTCCAGGCGCGCCCACGGATCTACCCGCCCGGTCTGAGCCATTTTCACGGCGTCAAGCGACTGCGCCACGGCAAAGGAGTACACTGCCGTGAACAATTCCTCCTTGGACGGAAAGTGATGATACAAGGACCCGGGCAGGATGCCGACAGCCGCGGCAATGTCCCGCATTGACGTATTCTCGTAGCCCTTGTTGCCGAACAGCCGCGCTGCCTCGCTGATAAGCACCTGTCGACGATCTTCCGAAAGCTCCTGCCGCTTGCCGTCAGTGTGCGGACGGCGTGCCGCTTTTGCACGTCGAGTTTGCGGGGCAGGGCGGGCGCGTCGAGTTTTCGCGATCATCGATTTGGTTCGGATTACTGGCAGGGTGGACGTCTTACCTGACGGGTGCCGTCCCGTCGAGGTCGATAGACAAACAAACACTTGTTTGGTCAATTAAGCCCGCCTATTGGTATGGACCGCGCGGGCCGGACGACTGACCCGATCAAAGAGGAGGGAACATGGGAGCTTGGGAGGTTAAAGGGCCGGCAGAGGGCGCATGCAGGTCGTGGCGCGACGTTTATCCGGAGCTTGCCGAAAAGGTCATCAAGATCAGGGCGCCGGTCGGGCGTGCGATCTGGTGGGAAGGCACAGAGATTTGGGCTTATCGCGATCGGCCTGGCAATGTTTCGGAGTGTCTCGCTGCCAATATCGCGCGCTGGCCCGATCGCGAAGCTTACGTTTTCTATCCCGGCGGCCAGAGGATGACCTGGCGTGACGTCGGAGCACAGGTCGATCGCGTCGCCGCGCGGCTTCGGCATGACTTTGACTTCAAAAAAGGCGACCGTCTCTGCCTGCTCATGGCAGGGTGCCCGGAATACGTCATTAGCTATCTCGCGATCATCCAGCTCGGCGGTGTCGCGGTGCCGGTCAATCTCGGGCTCACTGCAGAGGGGTTGGCGGCGCAGATCAACAAGGTCGGAGCCAAGGGACTCGTCGTCTCGCCGGACGTATGGAACACCAAGCTCGAGTCGGTGCGAGCCAGTCTTGAAAGCGTGCAGGCCGTGTTTGCGACCGGCGAGCAAATGCTGCCGGGAACGCTTGCATATTCCGTGCTGACCCAGGCCGGCGCCGAACCGGCGCCGCGTGAGGCGGTCGATGAATGGGACCTGTGTGCGATCTCCTTCACTTCCGGCACAACCGGGGTGCCCAAGGGCACGATGGCCATGCACATCAATGCGCTCGGCTGTGCTCAGAACGTTGTGATCGCAGCCAAGGGGCTTGACGAAAGCGACGTCAATTTGTGCATGCCGCCGCTGTATCACAACACCGCCGTTTACGCGGACTTCCTACCCGCGCTGCTCAGTGGCGGGAAATGCGTGATCATGGCGGCCTTCGCGCCGCTCGACGCTATCAAGCTCATAGAAGCCGAGCGGGCAACGTGGGCGGTGGCGGCGCCGATCATGCTTTGGATGATGATGAATTATCCAGAGTTTCGAAACCATGACTGTTCCACGCTCAAGAAGATCATTTTTGGGGGGCACGCGTCATCGGAGACTTTCATCAACCAGCTCAACAAGGAATTCGCGCCAATCGCCATGGTGAACGCCGGCTCGGTCTCGGAAAGCACCGCCGTCGGCTTTGCGCTGCCCACGGAAGACGCCATCCGCAAAATCACAAGTTGCGGCCTGGCCACTCCGAACACCGACATCGCGATCTTCGACGATTCCGGCAACGAAATCGTCGAACCCAATGTCATCGGTGAAGTTGCGTACCGCGGTCAGCAGACAAACGCGGGATACTGGGAGGAGCCGGGCAAGACCGCCGAGGTCTTCCGGCGAGATGGCTTTGTTCTGTCCGGTGACTGGGCCAAGATCGACGAGGACGGCTACCTCTGGCTGCTCGACCGCAAGAAGGACATGGTCGTGCGAGGCGGCCAGAACGTCTACTGTATCGAGGTCGAGAACAAGCTGTACCTGCATCCAAAAGTGCTGCGGGCGGCGGTCGTCGGAGTGCCCGACCACGTCTTCTCGGAGCGCCTGAAAGCAGTGGTGGTGCTCAAGCCCGGCCAGAGCGTGACGGCGGAAGAGATCCGCGATCATTGTGCGCAACACCTCGCCAGGTATGAGACGCCCGAATACGTCGTCTTCGCCAGCACCCTGCCAACGAACCCTGCAGGAAAGACGCTCAAGACGGCTCTGGTCGATTTCTGGGGCGAAGCGGACGGCGCCGCCCCCGCGCGTTTTGCCGCCTTCTGTGCAAGCATGCCGTCCGCGCTGATGGATATGCCGCATCTGAGAATCGACGGAAAGCCCGCCACACCTCGCGAGGTTCTCTCGGAATTGGAGCGGAGCACGGAGCGGGGACAACGCATCGCCCGAACCATTGAAGAGCAGGGCCTTTCCGCACTGACGAGGCCAAGCGAAGCGAGATTTCAGAAATAGGCAAAGAACCAGGCTGCTGAGCCGAGACGATGCTGGCGAAGGCCCGCATCGTCGCGCGCCGCCCCGAAAGGATGTGGAGTTTTCCTCGATGTTGAACCTTGATTTCGCCGATCCCAAGACGAATGCCGACCCGTTCCCTCTCTTCGCGCAACTGCGGGAGAGCGATCCCATACACTGGTCGTCGGCCATGAAGGGATGGGTGATTACACGCTATGAGGACGTGAAGCATGTGACGACGGCCCATTCCGATATGTCGGCGGACCGATTGTCCCCGTTTTTTGCGGCCGCGCCGGCTGACCGCCGGAGCAGTTACGCACATCTGATGACCTACCTCGGAAAGTGGATGGTCTTCCGTGACCCGCCCGAGCACACGCGCCTGCGCCGACTGTTCACCAAAGCGTTCACGTCCCGCTCGGTGAAGGCGCTCGAGCCGAATGTGGAACAGATCGTCGGACTGCTGTTCGACGAGATGGAGCAGAAGTCGCGTTCAAACGGAGTTGTCGACTGGATCGCCGACTTCGCCTATGCCTTGCCGGCAACGGTGATGATGGATCTGCTCGGCGTACCGAGGGAGGATCTTCGCCTCGTCAAGGAATGGTCGGATGAAATCGCGCTTTTCATAGGGACTGCGCGCGCGACGCCCGACAAGTATCTTCGCGCCGAAGCTGGGGCGAAGTCCATGGCGGACTACTTTCGCGGCATCCTTGCGAAACGCACAGTCGATCCGCGGGACGACATCATCAGCCAGCTCGTGGCGGCACGTGACGAGCGCGAGGCGCTGACGGACGACGAGGTAATTGCGACTTGCATACTTCTATTGTTCGCCGGGCACGAAACCACGACCAATCTGCTCGGCAATGGCTTCTATTATACGATGAAATTCCAGGACCAGTGGCAGCGTATCAAGGACGATCCTTCGCTGGTGGAATTCGGCAGTGGAGGAATGGCTCCGGTACGACGGCCCAAGCGGTGCGCTGGTGCGTGTCATGACGGCCGACGTCGAACTCGGCAACAAGCAGCTGCGGCAAGGTCAGCGCCTGTTTGCCTTTGTCAATGCCGCCAACCGTGATCCGGAGCAGTTTGCGGATTCTGACCGCTTCGATGTCGGCCGATCGCCAAACGCGCACCTGACGTTCGGTCACGGTATCCACTTTTGTCTCGGCGCACCGCTCGCCAAACTCGAGGGACAGATCGCGCTGCGTTCCCTGATCGAGCGGTTTCCCGGCATCGCGCTGGCGACCACCGTCGCTCCGGAGTGGAACGACTCGCTCGTTCTCCGAGGCTTGCAATCGCTCCCGGTGCGTTTGGGCTGATCCGCAGGAAGCTTGGGAGTTGAAAAAATGAAGGAAATGATGCCGGAAGTCTATGTGATCGGAACTGCATGTACCGCATTTGGTAAGAAGTCCGAAACCAGCTTCAAGGCGCTGACGCGCGAAGCCTACCTCGCTGTTGTGGCGGACGCCGGGATCGAGGACGGACGCGACATTTCGATGGCATGGTTCGCCAATTGCGGGATGGGCTCGTTCGGACAGCGCAATATCCGCGGACAGGTCTGTTTCTCACCCCTGGTCCGGGAGGGGCTGTTTCCGGAGCGCGTCCCCACAATGAACGTCGAAGGTGGCTGCGCAACTGCCTCCCAGGCATTCCATGGCGCCTGGAAGGACATCGCGTCGGGCGATGCCCAGCTTTCACTCGCCATCGGTGTCGAGAAGACGTTCATACCGGAAGACCCTGCACGAACCCAGGAGATCTTCGACGGCGGCATCGATCGCCTGGATCCCGACGAGTGGCTCACCTACTATGATGAAGCCGGAAGAATATGCGGAATGCCTTTCGCGCCCGGCGAAAAGCGCGGCACGATCTTCATGGATACCTACGCGATGCAGGCGGCCTATCACATGAAGCGTTACGGTACGACACAACGACAGATCGCGGCCGGTGCCGCCAAAAACCACACCCACGGGAGCCTCAATCCGCTTGCGCAATACCGTTTCAAGATGACGGTCGATGAGGTGCTGGCGGACCGTGAGATCAGCTATCCGCTGACACGAAGCATGTGCGCGCCGATCGGCGATGGTGCTGCAGCCGCGTTGGTCTGCTCGAAGGATTACCTCGCTGCATTGCCAGGCCGGGTGCGAGAACGGGCGGTCAAGATTCGGGCCAGCGCGATGTCGGGCGGCAAATACCGGTCGCTCGATGAGCCCGGACTTTCACGCATTGCCGCCGACAAGGCCTACAAAATCGCCGGGCTCTCGCCGTCGGATATTGATATCGCCGAAGTTCATGATGCGACATCGTTCTGCGAAATCTACCAGGCCGAGATGCTTCGGTTTTGCGCGGAGGGACAGGGCGGTGCCTATATCGCATCTGGCGCAACCGCTCTCGGCGGGGAACGTCCCGTAAACCTCTCCGGGGGGCTGGTCTCCAAGGGGCATCCTATCGGGGCCACGGGCTTGTCGATGATCCACGAGCTTGTCCTGCAGTTGCGCGGAGAGGCTGGGGAGCGGCAAGCGAGGAAGGCGCGAATTGCGCTTGCCGAAAATGGCGGCGGTGTCATCGGCTTCGATGAAGCAGCCTGTGCGATAACGATCCTGGAAAAACCCGATTCTATCTGATCTGACGGGGCGTTGCTTAACCGCAGCGCCTGTCGTTTGATTTTTGGAAGGAAAACTCTTTGAGCGCCGGCAGCGCGAGGTTGAACGCGTTTGCGCAGTTGCGCCGCGGTTCGGGCCTGCTGAACGTCACGCCTTTCCCCCGGTTACCGGGAACAATCTTCTGCCGAGGGTCGCACCGAGGGTCGCCGTGGCGGCTCCCAGCCTTTCGAGTTCGTTACGCGGTCTCGATCCGCTGAGAACGATGTTGGCGATGCAGTAACCAATTTTCCCATCGCGGCCCCGCAATGGCGCGGCGACGATTGTTAACCCGCGCATGTAGTTGTCGATATCGATGGCCCATCCATCTTCCTTCGCTGCTGCCGCCTCTCGCAGGAATGTGCGAAACGAAGGAGGATTCTGCCAGTTCAGTTCCCGAAACGCGCTCTCGATCTGCGACCGGTCCGAGAGCAAATCTCCGGCGATGCAGCGCCCCATCGCCCCGATCAGGGCTGGCAGCCGCTGCCCCGGGTCCAGATGTACATTCAACGCTGCCGCACCCCGCACCGAGCTGACGAGCACCAGCCGCTTCTGTGTCAATCGCCAGAAGGAAGCCGTGCAGGAAAATCGTTTCGCGATGTTTACGAGCTCGGGCTCGATTCTCTGGAAGAGTTGCTGATCGTTGCTGATTGCCGGCGATAGCGTCGCGAGCCCCGGCCCGGGCGAGTAGCTCTTGTCGCGTTCGTCGAACTCCAGAAGTCCCTCGAGCGTGAGGGTTTTCACGATATTGAAGCACGAGCTCGGGCTCACCCCGACCTCGCGGGCGATCGCGTTGACGCCGAAGGGCTTCGATTGAGATGCAAGAAATCGCAGGATCGCGATCGCAGTCCGCACACTCTCGACGACGTGCATTCGATGTTCCCGTTATTCAACATGCTGAATGATATAATATGGTATTGAATGCCGCAAGCGAGGTGTGCTACGCGCCGTCAAGTAGGCGTTCACGATTGCAGCGTTTGATCCCGACAAGTTCAATTCACGTCGGCGATCTCACAGCGGTTGCGAACGCGAGAAGATCAAAGGAGTACTCTGCCTTGACCCAGCCGTTGTCGGGCATTCTCGTGGTCGCGATCGAGCAGGCCGTCGCAGCCCCGTTCGCGTCATGCCGGCTCGCGGATGCGGGCGCCAGAGTAATCAAGATCGAGCGTCCCGAAGGTGACTTCACGCGCGGATACGATGGTGCCATCCGGGGCGAGAGCACTTATTACGTCTGGGTCAACCGCGGCAAGGAATTGGTCGTTCTCGACTTCCGCAAGCCCGAAGACGCCGCGCTTCTCCAGCGCCTGCTTCGCCGGGCCGACGTCGTGATCCAAAATCTCGGGCCCGGTGCCGCGGAGCGGGGAGGCTTCGGTTCTGCAAAGCTGCGCGCCGAGCGCCCCGAACTGATCACGTGCGATATCACGGGCTACGGCGAAACCGGCCCGATGAAGGATATGCGCGCTTATGACCTGATGGTTCAGGCAGAGAGCGGCATAGCCTACGTCACTGGCAGTCCGCAGGAGCCTGGACGTGTAGGGGTGTCGGCCTGTGACGTTGCGACCGGAATGTACGCACATGCCGCGATTCTCGAGGCTCTGGTCCGTCGCGGCAAGACGGGGGAGGGGGCGTCGATCCATGTCTCGCTGTTCGAGAGCATGGCGGACTGGATGACCGTTCCGCTCCTGACTTACGAGCACGCAGGCCGCGACTGGCCGCGCACGGGGTTGGGTCATCCGCTGATCGTGCCGTACGGCGCCTACAACACGCGTGACGGCGCGATTCTCGTCAGCGTTCAGAACCACCGCGAATGGCAGCGCTTTTGCGAGGCTGTTCTCGAGAATGCAGCCCTTGTCGATGATGCCCGTTTCGCCACCAACCAGGACCGAACGCGCAACAAGGATGAGCTCAACGTCATCATCAATTCCGTGATGTCCGCGCTCTCTCGAGAGGAAGCTATTGCCCGGCTGACCCGCGCCGACCTGGCGTTTTCCCGTGTCAATGACGTTGCGGCCTTGTCGCGTCATTCTCAATTGAGGCGTGCGAGCGTTCAAACGCCCGTTGGTCCGGTCGATGTCGTTGCGCCGCCGGCCACGTTCCGCGATGAGGCGAGAGCTCTTGGCGCCGTGCCGGGGCTTGGTCAGCACACCGAAGCCGTTCGCAGTGAGTTCGCGAGCTAACGGATCTTGAAGGCAGACGACATGAAATCCGCGAACTCATTGAAGCCGCTTCTTCGCGTTGTCGGCGTCACCAAGCGCTTCGGCGGGCTTACCGCAGTCGATGGCGTGACGTTCGACGTCACGCCGCAGGAAATCGTCGCGCTGATCGGTCCGAACGGCGCCGGAAAGACAACGCTGTTTTCGCTCATTTCGGGCTTTCAGCCGGTCGACGGGGGCAGTGTTGCCTTTGAGGGGCAGGACGTCACTGGCTTCGCGCCTGCGCGAATGGCGCGGCTCGGGCTGGCGCGCAGTTTCCAGATCGTTCAGGTTTTCGCCGATTTGACCGTGCATGAAGCCGTGACCGCAGCGGCGCTGATGCGTCATTCGATGGCGGATGCGCTCAAAAAAGCGGACGAGACGCTGGCGCTTGTGGGGCTGAGCGAAAGGAAATTTAGCGTCACTCCGGAGCTTTCGCTTCAGGATCGCAAGCTGCTGGAAGTCGCCAAGTGTCTCGCGACGGAGCCGACGCTGATCTTGCTCGACGAGGTCATGGCGGGTCTTACGCTCTCGGAAGCGGAAGTGGTTCTTGACGTCATTCGCCGGCTCCGTAGCGAGGGTATGACCTTCGTGCTTGTGGAGCACGTCATGCCGATCGTGATGAGCATCGCCGATCGAATCGTCGTCATGAATTTTGGTCAGAAGGTCGCCGACGGACCTCCCAAGGAGATCATCGAGAACCAGTTCGTCCGTGATGCGTATTTCGGCGAGGATCTTCATGCTTGAAATCGTTGGGCTCAAGGCCGGGTACGGGCCCGTCTCCGTCTTGCACGGCGTCGACTTCACGCTGAAGCAGGGGCAATTCGTCGGACTGCTGGGGGCGAACAACGCCGGAAAAAGCACCGTCATCAACTGCTTGAGCGGCGTCATGCGCCCGACGTCGGGTCAAGTCAGGTTCGAGGGGCGGGAGTTGACCCGGCTTCCACCGCACAAGATCACCGAACTGGGGCTGATCCAGGTGCCGGAAGGGCGGCTGGTGTTTCCGAAAATGTCGGTGCTCGACAACCTAAGGCTTGGCGGCAGCACCAGCAGAGCCGTCAAGCAGCGATCGGCCGAACTCGACAAGGTTTTCGAGCTGTTTCCGCGCCTTGCAGAACGCCGATCGCAAATGGCCGGAACTTTGTCTGGCGGTGAACAGCAGATGCTTGCGATCGGGCGCGGTCTCATGGGGCAGCCTCGCATCCTCATGCTGGATGAGCCGTCGCTCGGTCTCTCGCCGCTGTTTTCGCAGATCATTTTCGCGGCGCTGAAGAAGCTCCACGAGAACGGGCTGACGATACTTTGCGTCGAGCAGAATTTGAACCTCACGCTCGCGTACAGTACGTGGTGCGTCGTGCTGGAGCGCGGCGTGATCGCGGTGGAAGGGAGCGGGACGGAGCTGCGCGACCATCCCGTCACGCGGCGCGCTTATCTGGGCCTTTGATATGGATCTGTTCTTGCAAGCCCTGACGCAGGGCGTTCTCGTCGGAGGGACATATGCCCTCATCGCGCTCGGCATGGCCGTGATCTTCAGCGTCAGCGGCATGGTCAATTTCGCGCACGGCGACTTTCTGCTGGTCGGAATGTATCTGGCCTACGCGCTGTTCGCCGCTCTTAACCTCGACCCGTACCTGTCGGTGTTCATCACGTTTCCCGTCATGTGCCTCGCCGGCGCGGGGCTCTATGCGTTCCTGCTCAGGCGACTTACCGCAAGCAACTTGCTGATGGCGGTGCAGCTGACGCTCGGCCTCTCCTTCGTGGTCCAGAACACCTTGCTGCTGATCTTTGGCGGCGAGCCGATCCGCGCGCCTTCGGTCGTCGAAACCAGCCTGCTGGTGGTCGGCAACATCATCATCCGGACCCCTCAGCTGATAGCGTTTCTGGCCGCCCTGGTCCTTTCCGCCGCATTCT
>CAWAYC010000021.1:0-94767 GCA_963786115.1 uncultured Alphaproteobacteria bacterium | reverse complement strand
GATTTCACGCAATCTGCCGCGACGGCGCTTTCGCTGATTGGCCGCCTCGATTCCGAACTGGTCGGCATCGTCCTGCTGTCGCTGCGCGTCAGCCTGTCGGCCAGCCTGATCGCGCTGGCGATCGGTGCCCCGATCGGGGCGCTGCTCGCCATCAGTCGGTTTCCCGGACGGCAATCCGTCATCGTGATCGCCAACGCGTTCCTCGGCTTGCCGCCGGTCGTGGTCGGGCTCGCGCTCTATCTCCTGCTCTCGCGCTCCGGACCATTTGGCTTCGCCGCGCTGCTGTTCACGCCGACCGCCATGATCGCGGCCCAGGTGATCCTCGCGACGCCGATCGTGGTTGCATTGGTGCATCGCCCTGCATCGGCGCTGTGGGCGGAATATGCCGATCTCGTGCGAACCGACGGGCTGTCGCGCTTTCGCAGCGTGATGCTGCTGTTTGCGCTCGGCCGCGCATTCCTGCTGACCGCCTTCCTGGCCGCGTTCGGCCGCGCCATCGCGGAAGTCGGCGCCATCCTGATCGTCGGCGGAAATATCGGCGGCTATACCAGGACCATGACGACGGCGATCGCGCTGGAAACCAGCAAGGGAGAACTGGCGCTAGCGCTCGGGCTGGGTCTGATCCTGCTCGCGCTCAGCGTCACCGTCAGCACGGTGGCTTTCCTGCTAGTGGGACGCGTTGGGGAAAAATAGCTGCTCGCGGCCGACCTTGTACTCGGCGATCGTCTTTTGTCCCTCGGAGGAGATCAGCCAGTCGATGAAGGCCTGGCCTTCTTTCGCCTTCACCCCGGTGTGCCTGACCGGATTGACCAGCATCACGCCATATTGGTTGAACAGCCGCTTGTCGCCCTCGGTGAGCACCGTGAGATCGCCGCGGTTCTTGAACGACAGCCAGGTGCCGCGATCGGAAAGCAGATAGGCATTGTCCGACGACGCCATGTTGAGCGCGGCGCCCATCCCCTGCCCAATCTCTCGATACCAGGAGGACTTTGCGGACGCGGGATCGACGCCCGCTTCCTTCCAGAGCCGCAATTCCGCTTCATGGGTCCCGGAGCGGTCGCCACGCGAAACGAACGTGGCCTTGGCGGCGGCAATTTTCCGCAGC
The DNA here is from genome assembly GCA_963786115.1 of uncultured Alphaproteobacteria bacterium. Lineage (GTDB taxonomy): Bacteria > Pseudomonadota > Alphaproteobacteria > Rhizobiales > Xanthobacteraceae > Bradyrhizobium. Next base: position 93,662 of record CAWAYC010000021.1, on the reverse strand, counting down.
GCTTCCGCAACGTCTTTGCCGTCGGCGATATGGGCCGGATCGGACTTCGGTCCGATCACCACAAAATCGTTATACATCACGTCACGCCGCTTCAGGGCAAAGCCTTCGAAAAGAAACTTCTCTTCCGCCACACGGTCGTGCACGAACACCACGTCGGCATCGCCGCGCCGCCCGATGTCGAGCGCCTGTCCGGTGCCGACGGCGACCACCTTGACGCCGATCCCCGTCGCCGAGGTGAAGCGCGGCAAGAGATAGCCGAACAACCCGGACTGTTCGGTCGACGTGGTCGAGGCGACCGTGATCGAGCGCTCCTGGGCGAACGCGCTGCCGATCATCACCAGGCTTGCGATCAGAATTCGTTTGAGCATTTTCTGCCTCTTGCCCTGGCCAGCCCGAACGCGGCCAATCCGACGCATCAAATAGCCCGGCATTCGAGGGGACGACAACGGCCGTGACCAGCCGTTGTCGCTCAAAATCGCTCATTTCGTCCGCGGCGACGGCTTCGAGATCAAAACTGAAGGCGATCGTGATCGCGATTCGCGTACGGATGGGCTTGTTTACCTGCATCCGTTTGGCACAATCGGCCGTTCGCCATATCTCCGCGCCACTGTAACAATTCTGTCGCATAGCAAAACTAAACGGAAGCAGCGGCTCAAGCCGGAATTGCTTCGAACGGGGAAATACTCATGCGCCGCGCAATCGTATTGTTATCCGCAAGCCTGATCACACTGACTGTGGGCGCGGCGTCGGCGCAAGACAACGCGCCCCGCAACCTGATCCTGTTCATCCCGGACGGCCTGCGCGGGCGCATCGTGACGCCGCAGAGCGCGCCGGCGATGGCCAAGCTCCGCGACAAGGGCGTGAACTTCAGGAATTCGCATTCGCTGTTCCCGACCTTCACCATGGCCAACGGCTCGGCGATAGCGAGCGGACATTATCTCGGCGATACCGGCACGTTCAGTAACACCATCTACACCGGCTATTCATCGGTGCCGGCCGGCGACACCGTCGTCCCCTTCATCGAAAACGACGCCGTGCTCGGCGATATCGACGACCATTTCAACGGCGACTATCTCAACGAAGAGACCATCCTGAAGATGGCGCGCGCCGAGGGTTTCTCGACGGCTGCCATCGGCAAACTCGGGCCGACACTGTTGTTCGACCACACCGATCGCGGCAAGAACACCATTGTGATCGACGATTCCACCGGCGGCAAGAATGGCGTTCCGCTATCCGAGGAAATCAAGAACGCGTTGACCAAGGCAAATCTTCCGCTGGCGACGCCGTCGCGCGGCGACAACGGCAAGGCCGGCGACGCCAAGACGCCCGGCACGACCGCGGCGAACGTCGCGCAACAGGCTTACATGGCCGATGTCGCCAGCAAGGTCGTCCTGCCGATGTTCAAGACCCGCAATAAGCCGTTCGTGCTGGTGTTCTGGTCCCGCGATCCGGACGGCAGCCAGCACAACACCGGCGACAGCCTCAATACCATCACGCCCGGCATCAATGGACCGACCTCGATGGCCGGCATCAAGAATGCCGACAACAACCTTGAGCAGCTCCGCAAGGCGCTCGACGAGCTGGGCCTTGCCGCGAACACCAATATCATCGTCTCCTCCGATCACGGTTTCTCGACGATCTCCAAGGAGAGCAAGACGAGCCCCTCGGCTAAGATCTCCTATGAAGACACGCCGAAGGACTTCCTGCCGATGGGCTTCCTCGCGATCGATCTGGCAAAGGCGCTGAACCTGCCGCTGTTCGACCCCAACGACAAAAACGCCCGCGTCGCCGAAAACGCCCACCCCAAGGCCGGCAACGGCGTGCTGGGACAGGATCCATCGAAGCCGGACCTCGTGATCGCGACCAACGGCGGATCCGACCTGATCTATATTCCCGGCAAGGAGCGCAAGTTGGCGGGTCGCACGGTCAAGGCGCTGCTGGAGCAGGACTACGTCAGCGGCATCTTCGTGGATGACGAGTTGGGCCGTTTTCCCGGCACGCTGCCGATGTCGCAGCTCGGGCTGAAGGGCAAGGCGGTCACACCCAACCCGTCGATCGTGGTCAATTTCCGTTCGTGGTCGTCAGGCTGCGAGGAGCCGACCAATTGCTCGGTCCAGATCGCCGACACCGTGCTGCGGCAGGGCCAGGGCATGCATGGCAGTTTCAGCCGCGGCGACACGCTGAACTTCACGGCGGCGATCGGCCCGGACTTCAAGTCGGGCTATGTCGATGCCCTGCCCGTCAGCAATGCCGATGTCGGGGCCACTGCGGCAAGGATCATGGGGCTCACACCAAAACCCAAGGGCGTTCTGGTCGGCCGCGTCATGACCGAAGCGATGCCGAACGGAGCGACACCCCAGGCCTATTCCGGCACCGTGAAGTCAAGACCGGCGGCCAACGGACTGCGCACCGTCTTGAATTTCCAGCGCGTCGGCACGCAGCGCTATTTCGATGCCGCCGGATTTCCGGGCCGCACGCTCGGGCTGGACGCCGACGGCGGCAAACAGAAAACGGCGGGGAAATAACCCCGCCGTCGGTCAGCGATTCGGATGAACCTACATCATCCCGATGTCGAGCACGTTCGGCAGTTGGGTCGCGAGCGGCAAGGCTGCGGCGCCAAGCAGCGTCGCGACCATCGCAGCCAGCGTGTGGTTGCTGCGGCGCTTGCCGCGCATCTGCCCGGCAATCCATTCCAGCGCCGGGGTGTTGATATTGATCGCCCTGGCGGGCGCCCAGCTCTCGATGTCGACATCCGGGGACAGCGCCACCGTGCGCGGCGGCACCTGCAGTCCGGACGCCGAGGCCGCATGATGGGCGACCGCCTTGGCCAGCAGGTCGTCGAAACGGCCACCGTCGAGACGTTCGGCGGCAGCTTCGTTGATCTCGAACAGCGCTTCGGCTTCCGCCCGGCTTATCGGCTGATGCTCGACGGCGGACGCGGTCAGGATGCGCGCGCACCAGGCGGCGTCATCGGCATCCAGCGAGCGGGAAAAATGAATGCGGCCCTTCGTGGTCGGGCCCTCGCCGGTGATCACGCCATCGCGGACGATGGTGAGGGCATGGGCAGCGGTGTTACGGCAGGACGGTTGCAGGGCGCCGATCGCGTCGGTCGGCTGGGTAATGGGGGCAGACATAATTACACTTCCAAACTTCTTCTTCAGGTTCAGCATTTCCATGCGGGCGTAAACGAGCAGTTAACGATTCGAAACTCGCTTTCCGAGATATTTAAATGGTTGCTAATTGGTCGCTGTGACACCTGTCACGGTTCACCGATAGAGCAAGCCGGGAGGTGATGGGGGCCATAAAAGGCGACATCGGGGCAATCCGGGCGATTACGGCCGGAGCAACTTTTTCGCTGCACGGGCGCAGAGCGGAAGAAGATGCTAGGACTTCCCTGCTCGCGGAGAAGGATTTCACATTTTGCGGCGACCCGTTCACTTGGAACCGAGCAGCCCCTATAATCAAGAAGTCACCTCCAGAACGAATTACATAACAACTTCAATTACATGAGGTAAAACCATGCCACTCCAGATTGGCGCTGTCGCCCCCGACTTCGAAGCCGAAACCACCGAGGGCAAGATCAAATTCCACGACTGGATCGGCAACAGCTGGGCGCTTCTGTTCTCGCATCCGAAGGATTTCACCCCCGTCTGCACCACCGAGCTCGGCACTCTCGCAAAGTTGAAGCCGGAATTCGACAAGCGCGGCGTCAAGCTGATGGGGCTCAGCGTCGACCCCGTCGATCGCCACGGCAAATGGTCCGAGGACATCAAGGAGACGCAAGGCGCTGCGCCGAACTATCCGATGATCGGCGACACCGATTTCAACGTCTCGAAACTCTACGACATGCTGCCGGCTTCGACCTCCGGCGATCCGCTGACCCGCACGCCCGCGGACAACCAGACCGTCCGTAACGTCTTCGTCATCGGCCCGGACAAGAAGATCAAGCTGGTGCTGGTCTATCCGATGACGACGGGCCGCAATTTCCAGGAAATCCTCCGGGTCATCAACTCCCTGCAGATGACCGCGAAGCACCGCGTCGCGACGCCGGCCGACTGGAAACAGGGCGAAGACGTCATCATCGCCGGCTCGGTCACCGACGACGAGGCGAAGACGATCTATCCACAGGGCTGGAAGGCTCCGAAGCCGTACCTCCGGATCGTGCCGCAGCCGAAGTGACGGGCTTGCGGTTTCACTGCCAGCCGATTGACAAATACAAGGCCGGCGGTCGGTGAGACCGCCGCGCCGGCGTGGGGCGCGCTTTACACGCGCCAATTCCGATGAAACCTTGGCGCGAAAAGACGCTGGAACATCGGAATTGCCGCCATGGAAAACAAACGCTCCAAAGACGCGCGCTCCTCGGCGCTCACCGGTTTCCTGATCGCGCTGTTGCTTGCGGCTTTGCCGGTCGCGGTCTGGCTCGACCTGACCAATCTGGCGGAGGCCGCCTTGCGGCGCCAGGCGAGCGACCTCAATTCCCTGATCAGCAGCGTCCGCTCCTACTACGCCTCCAACGTCGTCGGACGGGTGCTGGCCCATCCCGGCGAAACCAAGGTGGTCCACAATTACGAGACCATTCCGGGCGCGATCCCGATCCCCGCGACGCTTTCGCTGGAACTCGGCAAGGTCATCAGCGAACAGCAGCAGAATATCATCTACCGCTTCGTCTCCGACTTTCCGTTCAAGAACCGCGCGCCGCATCAACTTGATCAGTTCGAGAAGGCCGCGCTGCAGAGCCTGCGCGAAAGCCCGGACCAGAAGATCGTCGACGCCGCAAGCTCGCTGTTCTCTGACCGCGTGCGGCTGGTCGCACCTGTCACGATGGGACCAGCCTGCGTCAGTTGCCACAACAGCCATCCGGAAAGCCCCAAGCACGACTGGAAGGTCGGCGACGTTCGCGGCATTCAGGAACTCTCGATCACCCAGCCGATCGCCGCGAATCTGTTCTCGTTCAAATATCTCCTGGCCTATTTCGCGCTGGCCGCGATCAGCGGCACCTCCTTCCTGCTCCTCCAGCGCCGCCAGGCCGAGCAGATCAAGGGCATGAATCGCGAGCTCGAACAGAACAACGATTTTCTCGCCTCCCTTTCGCTGAAGATCTCGCGGTACATCCCCCCGCAGGTCTACAAGAGCATCTTCAGCGGCCAGAAGGACGTCACCATTCATACCGAGCGGAAGAAGTTGACGATCTTCTTTTCCGACATCCAGAATTTCACCGCCACCACCGAGCGGCTGCAGCCGGAGCAGATCACGGCGTTGCTCAACGAGTACTTCACCGAAATGTCCGACATCGCGCATCAGCACGGCGGCACGATCGACAAGTTCATCGGCGACGCCATGCTGATCTTCTTCGGCGACCCCGAAACCAGAGGCGACCGGGCGGACGCCCAGGCCTGCGTGCGGATGGCCTGGCAAATGCAGCGCCGCCTGCTCGAGCTCAATGCGAAGTGGCGCGCGGCGGGCATCGAACATCCATTCAAGTCGCGGATGGGCATCAACTCCGGTTATTGCAACGTCGGCAATTTCGGCAGCGCCGACCGGATGGACTATACGATCATCGGCGCCGAGGCCAATCTGGCGGCGCGGCTGCAGTCGATCGCCGAGCCGGGCGGCATCGTCATCAGCTACGAAACCTTTGCGCTGGCCAGCGACGTGATCACCGCGCACCCGCTGCCGGCGATTACCATGAAGGGCATCAGCCGCGAGGTAATCCCCTATTCGGTCGATAATTTGCTCGACGACACCGCGAAGGGCGACGTCATTGTCGAGCGCGTCAAGGGGTTGGATTTCTATCTCGATCCCTCCCTGGTCGACCCGCAGGGCGTCGATCGCATCCGGTCGATCCTGAGCGATGCGCTGGCCACGCTCGACAAGACCCGGGCGAAACCCGCGCAATAGTCCGGCGAAACGTGCCCAGCGATCAGGCCCCCCGCACGCCGTCGAGGAGCTTTCCCCATCATACGGCCGACCCACGCCAGTGTTCGACGGTTGCGCGAGGCCCCGCAACGCCTGCGCGAGTGATGCCGAATTGACGCGTTCGCGAATCCCGCTATCGTTATGGCTTCGTTCAAACGTGGGGGATGACACATGGACGACGACAAGCCCGTAATCGAGCAGATGACCGACGCGGTTGCCAGCGCCGCGACCGCGACCACCGAGGCCGCCAGGACGGTGGTGAAGAAGGTCAAGAAGGCCGCCAAGAAAGTCGCGAAGAAGGTAGCGCCGAAGAAGAAGAAAAAAGCCAGGAAGGCTGCCAAGAAAGCTGCCAAGAAGGGGCCGAAGAAAGCGGCGAAGAAATATTCGGCTGGGAAGACCAAGAAGACCGCCAAGAAGGCTGCAAAGAAAGCCGGCAAGAAGAAGAAGGCCAAGAAGTCGAAGCGCTGATCAGCTTCACGCGTCGTCCCGGCGAACGCCGGGACCCATGACCACCGGCCTGAGTTTTCGGTGATACAAGGCCGTCGACCCGTGTGCGCGACAATTGCCGCTGTGGCGTATGGGTCCCGGATCGGCGCTCGCTGTGCTCGCTTGTCCGGGACGACGTGAACGATTAGGTTCGATCGATCTTCCACTTCCATCGTCCCAGCCGTAACTCGAATTTCAAAAAGCCACTCTCCGTTGGTCGTCGCCCGGCTTCGCCGCCTTCGCTAAGGCTTCGACGCGCGCAAAACAAAAAGCCGTCATACCCCGCGCATGCGGGGTATCCAGTACGCCGCGGCTTCTCGTTTCCAGCACAGCCGTCTCTGGAATACTGGATGCCCCGCATTCGCGGGGCATGACGGCCGTGTGTGGTGGGGCATTGATGCGCAACACGCGCACCTTCGCATTCTCGCGGCGCGAAACGCCCGAGGCTTTGCACGAACATTGTCCCTCACTTGAAGAGGGAGCAGGGAAAGCCGGGTGCCCGGAGCACCCGCGGCCCGTGTGCATTGGTAGTAAGCACACGGTAGTCACCACGGTTGCGCCGGAGATCACCCGGCTTTCCCCGCGCAATGGTTTTAACGGTTTCCTTCGAGCTCTCCCCGGCGACGAATTCCTTTTTGTCACCGTCGCCAAGCGGATTGACGGCGACCTCACCCGGTTGGGCCGGTTTCGCCTCCGCAAGGCTTAGCATCAGCAACGGATGCCAGGACCACACGACTTCGCCGTACGCAGCGACCTCAACCAACGCTTCGACCAGCCATGTGCTGCCAGCCAAAATCTTGGCGAAGGCGTTGAAGCGCCGTTCGTCCGCGCGCCGGTCGATCGCTCACAGGCAAGGCCTGCCCTGCAACTCCATTTGCGCGCCAACGCTGCCGCGTCCACCGCATCCCATCCCGCGTTCGTGACGACCGCGAAGCGCCCCTCTTGCCGGGAAAGGACGGGGCGAGCTGGTAGAACTGATTTGCCCGACGGCGAAAGTGAAATATTTTTGCTGATAGGGCTGGACAGGTTTTTGTCACGAAGACTGATTTGCCCGTCGGGTGCATGTGTGCACACGCCAGTACTGGAGCATGATCGGTTCTGATTGAATCAGAACCGAAGCTCCAGATTCTTGTTTTGACGCGTTTTCTTCACGCGAACCGGTATCCACCTCGCTCGAAAACGCTATAGCGGAACAGCCTAACGGGTTGCTCAGGCCCGGCGGTTCACCAAAAACACCGCGGCGGCGCAGGCGGCCATGCCTGATATGGCCACCGCGTCCAGACGTTCGCCGAACAGCACATAGGCCATCAGCGCCGTCACCGCCGGCACCAGATAAAACAGGCTGGCGACCGATGTCGCCGCCTGGTGCCGGATCAGCCAGTACAGCAGCCCGATCGATCCGATCGACAGCACCACCGCCAGCCAGGCCAGCGCAAGCGTGAACTCCAGGGTCCAGTGCACCACGTTGTTCTCGAACAGCCACGCACCGATGCCGAAGAACACCGTGACCGTGATGTACTGCACGAGATTGCCGGCGCGCCAATCGATGTGGTTGCAGTAACGCCGCTGGTAGAGCGTCCCCAAGGTGATGCTGACCAGTGAGACGCCGGACGCAAACCAGCCCCAGGCCGCCTCGCCGCTCATCGGCCGGTTATGCAGGATCAGCACGACGCCGCCGAGCCCAAGCAGCAGCCCGGCCCACTGCAGCGGCGTGACGCGCTCGCCGAGCCAGCGGTTGGCAAGCGTCGAGGTCAGGATCGGCTGCAGGCCCGGGATCAGCGCCGACAGCCCGGCCGGAATCGAATGGGCGATCGCCACGGCCGTACCGCCGAGATAAAATCCGTGCACCAGCATGCCCGCGACGGCGCTGTGGAAAATGCCGATACGGTCGGGCCATTTCGGACGTACGATCGCAACGATGGCCGCCATCAGCCCGACCACGATCGCCATGCGGATCGCCAGATAGCTCAGGGGTTCAGCGTTGTTGATGACGTATTTGGTGGCGATGAAGCCGGTGCTCCAGAGCACGACGAACAATGCCGGCGCCGCGCGCGCGGCAAGTTCATCTAGATCATTTTTCATTTGGGCCCTGATTGCCTGAACATTCGCGATCCGGCAATCGAGAATCCGGGCCAGGAAGCGGACTCGTTTGGCACGCGGCCAAATATGGATTGATTCACAGAATGTCTGTTTTGTCGAGTACGTCACCGCCAATCTGTCGGGATTCCGGCCACGCCTCGGATGAAATTGCGGGCAACGGTAGGCAACTCCGTCACACTATCAGATCGTGCGGTGCATGAGTAATGACAACGCTCGCCGCATGATCCGGAACGGTACTGAAATGGTCAGTCGAGTGTTGCCCGGGCAGAGGCTGCTCAGTCGTTGGCGCTATTCCTGCAGCGTCTTCGGGATGACTGGTCGACGCTGGGGCAAAATCCACAACTGCGGGGCCGAGGGCGTCTGAACCTTGGTGACCGAAAATCTCGTCCTTGAAGTGGAATGAGTCTCCATGCGACGACCAGAAATCATTGCGGGGCGCGTCGTTGGTGCCGTGGATGGTGACCGTCACCACCTGTGCGGTACCGTCTATGGTGGTCACCTTGAAGGTGTCGGTCAGCGTGTCGCAGGCATTGAGCGCCTGCACCGCGTGATTGGCGTTGTCGAGCGTGTAGGTCCACACGCCGGCCGCCGTCATCTTGAAGGTGCCGTAGCCGGCATCGCTCGCCGTTGGCGAGCTGACCGCCGTGAAGGTGTTGGGGGTATTGTCGACGTCGGTGTCGGTAAGCGTACCGGTCGCGGTCGGCGTGCCGTGCCTATCACAGCCGGCCTCGATCACTGAGCCGGTCGTGGTACCGGAAATGATGGCAGCGTCGTTGGCACCGTGGATGGTGACCGTCACCACCTGCGGGGTACCGTCTACGGTGGTCACCTTGAAGGTGTCGGTCAGCGTGTCGCCGACATTGAGCGCCTGCACCGCGTGGTTGGCGTTGTCGAGCGTGTAAGTCCACGCGCCAGCCGCCGTCATCTTGAAGGTGCCGTAGCCGGCATCGCTCGCCGTTGGCGAGCTGACGGCCGTGAAGGTGTTGGGGGTATTGTCGACGTCGGTGTCGGTGAGCGTGCCGGTCGCGGTCGGCGTGCCGTGTGTGGCATTGGCGACGCCACCGGCCTCGATCACTGAGCCTGCCGTGCCGCCGGAAATGATGGCTGCGTCGTTGGCGCCGTGGATGGTGACCGTCACCACCTCTGGCGTGCCATCTATGGTGGTCACCTTGAAGGTGTCGGTCAGCGTGTCGCAGACATTGAGCGCCTGCACCGCGTGGTTGGCTTCGTCGAGCGTGTAGGTCCACACGCCGGCCGCCGTCATCGTGAAGGTGCCGTAGCCGCCCGCGCTCACCGTTGGCGAGCTGACCGCCGTGAAGGTGTTGGGGATATTGTCGACGTCGGTGTCGGTGAGCGTGCCGGTCGCGGTCGGCGTGTCGTGCCTATCACAGCGAGCCTCGAACACTGAACCAGTCGTGGTGCCGGAAATGATGGCCGCATCGTTGGCGCCGTGGATAGTGACCGTCACCACCTCTGGCGTGCCATCTATGGTGGTCACCTTGAAGGTGTCGGTCAGGGTGTCGCCGACATTGAGCGCCTGCACAGCGTGGTTGGCGTTGTCGACCGTGTAGGTCCACGCGCCGGCCGCCGTTATCGTGAAGGTGCCGTAGCCGCCCACGCTCGCCGTTGGCGAGCTAACCGCCGTGAAGGTGTTGGGGGTATTGTCGACGTCAGTGTCGGTGAGCGTGCCGGTCGCGGTCGGCGTGCCGGGCGCGGCATTGGCGACGCCACCGGCCTCGATCACTGAGCCGCCCGTGCCGCCGGAAATGATGGCTGCGTCGTTGGCGCCGTGGATGGTGACGGTCACCACCTCTGGCGTGCCATCTATGGTGGTCACCCTGAAGGTGTCGGTCAGCGTGTCGCCGACATTGAGCGCCTGCACCGCGTGGTTGGCGTTGTCGACCGTGTAGGTCCACACGCCGGCCTTCGTGATCGTGAAGGTGCCGTAGCCGCCCGCGCTCGCCGTTGGCGAGCTAACCGCCGTGAAGGTGTTGGGGGTATTGTCGACGTCGGTGTCGGTGAGCGTGCCGGTCACGGGCGGCGTGTGGGGCGCGGCATTGGCGACGCCACCGGCCTCGATCACCGAGCCGGCCGCGGTGCCGGCAATGATGGCCGCGTCGTTGGCACCGTTGATGGTGATCGTAAAGGTCTGACTCGCGGAGAGCGTGCCGTCCGACACCGTGATAATGAAGGGGTCGGTCGTGGGCGCCTGCAGCGCATTGATCGCGTCATTGTTCGGAACGAAGGCGTAGGCGCCGGTCGTACTATTGACGAAAAGCGTTCCATAGGGACTGCTCCCCGATACGTCGTATGCGACCCCGCCCAGTACCGTGTGGGTCGCGGTCCCCCCGCTGATGCCGTAGGTCAGTACGGCGCCGCTATTTGGGCTGCTGGCAGCGAAAGTTCCGCTCGTCACGGTGAAGTCGTCGAATACCCTCGTATCGTTTTCGGTCGGCCCCTTCGCCAAGGTCAGCGTCGGCGGCTCAGGCAGCGGAGGCGGCGGAGGCGCCGGATGTACGATGATAATCTCAGGTACCAAGACGCCCATCGAGGGTGGCGGTGCGAGCGAGGTTTGCGCTGCGTCGTCGCTCGTCTCAGTAAAATTGATGGGTTGCACTGGCAGCGGTTCGAAGAAAGAAGGGGTGCTGGATCCGCTTGGCCCCAGCCCTTTCGCGTAGTTGGCGAGCACGTCCTGCTGAGCCTCCTGTAACTCCGCCATTCGCGTCGGACTATTCGCGACCTCGTTCACGCTGACCGAGGACCCTATTTTGTTCAGGACGATTGTCTCTCCAGGATCCTCGACAATTATGTGTCGCGGGATCGCCTCCTTGGTTACGAGCTCGAATTTGCCGTGTGCGAGGTCTTTGTATTCGATGCTGTCGTCATCCAGGAATGTGGCGTTCGGGTCCGCGGCCTGGACTTCCTTCATCATTGAGAAGGTAAGTGCTGCGAGGGACAACATGCCGAACCCGCCGGCATAGGCCCGGCCGCGAATGCTTCCAATAGGCGTGTCGATCCTGAGGGAGCCGCTCTGTGCCACCCGGCCTGCAATGAAAGCGAAGGTCCCTGTGGTCACCCCGAATAGAGCCGAATGCAGGGTGCCGTTGGAGTCGCAGACGAATTCGTTCAGCACCGCGCGAGCGCTGTGGGACAGGTTGAACGCAGTGCCGTCGATGAAGCGAATTCCGATCAACCCATCGGCTGCGGTCTCGATCACGTCACCCTGGTAAACAGGATCGCCGACCACGACTTGAACGGCAACGCCATTTGCACGCGTGAGGGTACCGCAGCCGAGCGCTGTCTGAATATTGCCGATGACTTGGGGAAGCGCGGCCGCAGCGGCCTTGCACTGGTCCCCGGACTCGACGCGGGACGCAACGAACATTGGCTTCGACCTCGCCTGCTGAGGAACTCAGGCCCAGCGTGGTGACGACAGTTTTTTTGCTCTGGCTTGCCCAACGCCACGAGGTACAAACATCTTTAGCGCCGGCAGCCTTGGGCTAACCCGCCGAAACGTCCTGATTCAAATAACCCAATCTCTTCAGGAAGGAGACGTGTTCAGCGCGACGCCGAGGAATTACTTATCGTCCCGCCGCGAGCCACGGCACTCCCTTCGGATTGTTGAGTTCAACTTTGTGTCCGAAATGCGACCTTTTAGTGGCGGCGCACCACCCTCGGGATGAGGGTAATCACCAAAACGAGGTACTCAATTTGGATAGCTGATCTGCAGCGACTAAGCGGCATTAGGTGTAGTACATGTAGTGCAACGGTTAGTCCACGGTTCAAAGAACGGTGGTCTGCTACACGAACGAGATCTTCTCAGGAAAGGGGGGATCATGTGCACACATACGATTACCGTATTGGTGACAGGTTTCGTTTTGGCGCTAGCCAGTTTTTTGCCTGGTCCGGCTCAAGCGCAAATCGATTCTGCCCGGCCGCCTGTTCAGGATGTGCCATCAAGCCCCATTGGGAAAGTTGTAGCTGCCACGGGTTCGGTCACCATTGAACACGCGAGTGCGGTGGTCGTTCAGGCAAATCTCGGCGGTCAAGCCGGTCAGGCGAACGTTGGCGACCTCGTCTATCTGGGCGATGTGGTCCAGACCGGGGCCGATGGCCGGCTCGGCATCAACTTCACGGATGGCAGCTCGTTTAATCTTTCAAGCAACGCCCGCATGACTTTGAACGACTTCGTGTACGACCCAAACGGGAAGTCCAACTCGACCTTGTTCAATCTAACCACGGGAACGCTCACTTTCGTTGCCGGCAATATCGCGAAGACTGGTAATATGAAGGTCGATACCCCTGTCGCCACCATGGGCATTCGAGGCACCACGCCACACATCGAAATTTCGGATGATGGGACCTTCAAATTTGCTACCCTCATCGAAGAGGGCAAGAGCAAAGTTAAGAAAAAGCTCGGGACATCCGCGACGCAGCTACCGGGGGCACTGGCGGCGGCGCAGAACCCGAAGAACAATAACTATCTCGGGAATATTGAGCTGTGCAACAGCCTGGATCGCACGTCGCTTGAACCTCGGATCGATGCTTGCACGGCGCTCATCGATGCGGGCGAAGGCACGACGGCTGCCTTGGCTGTCGCCCACAACAATCGTGGCAATGCCTATACCACAAAGGGGGACTACGACCGCGCCATCCAGGATTTCGATGAATCGATCAAGCTCAATCCAACTCACGCCAAGCCCTTCAACAATCGCGGCGTAGCTTACGTGCGGAAGGGCGAATACGACCTCGCAATCAAATCTCTCGATGAGGCGATCAAGCTAAATCCCAGTTACGGCGGAGCCTTCGCCAACCGCGCCGGAATCTACCTGAAAAAGAATGAGTACGATCGCGCGGCGCGGGACTATGACGAGGCAATTCGTCTTGAGCCGGATTTGGAAGCCGTATGGAGCGGACGATGCTGGACCCGCGCTATCCTCGGCGAATTGCGGACCGCGCTGGAGGACTGCAACAAGGCGCTCCAGTCGGGGCCGAACAATGCCGGGACGTATGACTCACGTGGGCTGATCCACCTGAAGATGGGTCAACTTGGCGCGGCCATCGATGATTATAGTTCCGCGCTGGGCTTCGATCCGAAGCTGGCGAGTGCGCTCTACGGGCGCGGGCTCGCCAAGTTGAAGCAGGGCGACAAGGCTGGCAGCGATACCGATATCTCGGCGGCAAAGACAATCCAGGCAGAGATCGGTGACGACTTCACACGCTATGGCGTGCGGTAATCAACGTCGAGCTTAGGACTACAGCCACATCCGGATCAGACCCAATCCGAGGATGGAATTCGTCGGCTGTCATCGTTCCCGAGTTTCCGCCCTCCTCGCCACCGCGAAGCGGCGGCCGAGCTGCTGTCGGGATGCTGGGGGGAATCCAGATTGGTCCGGAGTGCGCTGCCGGCTACACGCTACCCTGACGCGCCGCCCTTCGTGCAAGGAGGACCGCCCTACCACTCGTCCGGGCAGGGATCGACGATCCTCCAGAGCTCCGCACCGTTCTTGATTTTCTTCATCTCGGTGGTGAGCCCGCCGTTCCGGCGGATCCAGTCCTTCACGGTATCAGGATAATAGGACACCAGGTCCGACGTCCCCTCGGCGCTGGTGACCTTGATGCCGAAGGTGAAGGCCTTGTCGTAATAGGCCAGGTGGAAGCCGATGCTCGCTTTCGGCGTTACGCAGATCTTGTTCATCGGCACGATGCCGAACACCAGCGTGCAGGCCGAATTGCAGATGCCGTCGATGATGACGCGCTCCTTGCGGTCGCGGATGCGCGCGTACTTGGCCTTGTATTCCTCGACATAGCCGCCATGATCGCGCGTGATGTGCAGATCGGCCCGCGCGGGGGCGCAAGCGAGCAAAAGGACCAGCAGGGCGAGAGGTGTGATGCGCATGGTTCGAACAGAAGCTCTCGGTAACCTCTGAGGACGGCCGGTCCTTCAGCCGGACCAAGCCCGAAAACTCTGGCGGGACTGTGTTGGGATTTCGTTAAGCATTGCGAGACGGCCAAAAATTGACGCCGTGTGACTGAAATCCCGCAGCTTTTTAGCCCATTCCGCGTTAAATGGAACCCAGACCGGCCGAAATGGTCAGATTCGGCAGGATATCCGGAGACTAGAGATGACGAACCAAGTGAAGCTTTTCGCAGCGGCGGCCCTGCTCGCCGCGGTCGCCCTCGCCCCGACCCTGGCCGAAGCCCGCCACTACCGCCACCGTCATCACTACCATTATCCGGAGCTGCCCTACCCGATCAGCTACATCCACAATTATGGCCCCGGCCTCACGCCCGGCACCTTTGCCTTCTATGACGGCCCCACCTCCCGGCTCTGCAAGCAGAGCGCCGCCGCCTATATCGGCCAGGACGGCCAGCGGCATCCCTGCTTCTGAAAAGGGCTGCCCGACATGGCGCGGGCTGCTGGCCCTCGCCGGCCAAGTCTGATAATCGACCCGGACGACACGCGCTCGTAGCTCAGCTGGATAGAGCATCGGATTTCGATTCCGAGGGCCGGGAGTTCGAATCTCTCCGAGCGCGCCACTTCGGTACAGAACCGGGCACTTCAAAACCTGCCGTTTTTGCACTCGAAGCAGCGACCAGTGTGCGCAGGAGTACGCCTTTCGACCCCATTCCGAAGGCCGTTCCAACTTACCGATCCGACACCTATTGACCGTACCGGGGGCGAACCAAAGGACGGGACAGTGAAAACGGAACAAGGCGTCCTTCGCATTTCCATTGCCGTCACGATCCTTCTGGCGGGTGTCGGCATCCTGTTCGGCCTCCTGTCGGGCTCCTACGCGATCGTATTCGACGGCGTTTACGGACTGACAGACGCCGCCATGACGATGGTCGCCTTGTTCGTTTCAAACCTGATCGAATCATCAACGGCGAGCGGCTCGGCCAGGAGCAAGCTGGTCAAGCACTTCACCATGGGCTTCTGGCATCTCGAGCCCATGGTTCTCGGCCTGAACGGCATTCTGGTGACAGGGGCTGCAATCTACGGTCTCATCAACGCGGTCGGCAGCATCATGGCAGGCGGGCGGCCTCTCGCTTTTGATCATGCCATCATCTACGCAGTGGTGACGTTGATCATTGCGGTCGCAATGGCCATCTTTGGGCGAGCGGCGAACCGGACCATCCAATCGGATTTCGTCGCGCTCGACTGGAAGGCGTGGCTGATGTCCGCGGCTCTTAGTGCCGCACTGCTCATAGCCTTCGTCTTCGGCTTCTTGATCCAGGGGTCAAGCCTCGAGTGGGTGTCGCCCTATATCGACCCGGCGGCGTTGGCGCTGGTATGTCTGGTAATCATTCCAGTCCCGGCAGAAACGATAAAGCAGGCGCTGGCCGATATCCTGCTGGTCACGCCCTCCGATCTCAAGCAGCATGTGGATCAGGTCGCGAGCGAGATCGTGCAGCGCCATGGCTTCCTGTCCTACCGGGCCTACGTGGCCAAGGTCGGCCGAGGCAGGCAGATCGAACTGTATTTCATAGTGCCGACGGACTGGCCGCCAAAGAGGCTGCAGGACTGGGACCGCATTCGCGACGAGATCGGTGAAGCGATCGGCAATGATAGCCCCGATCGCCGGCTCACCATTGCCTTCACGACCGATCCCGAATGGGCCGAATGAATTGCAGCGGAATGCATCGGGGGCGGGATGAAAATGCGAGGGGGCATCGGGGAATGAGCGCTAGACTAGCGCCGGACTTTTGCCACAGGTTTCGGTGATTGCAGTCGGGGGCGCTTTGCAGGGTGATGCGCCCCAGAAACCACAAACGGAGGGGGATTGTGTGGCGCGATGACGCTAACCCGGGGGCGAATTATCGGACACGACACCGAACGGCTGGCGTTCGGTTTCACGATGCAAAACGACGGCGAGACCGTGCAGTGCCAGATCAGCGACGCCGCAATGGATGAGCTGGCCGGGGTGAAAGGCACCGAAAGCCTGGCAAGGCAGGCGCAATTTCTGGCGCTGCGCGATAGGATCGAGCAAATCGCATCGGATATGTTCGACGCCGCCCCTCCGGTCAAAGGCTATGTGATCAGGATTTTCACCAAGCATCTGAAGACGTGAGACACCGCTCCACCTTGCGCTGTCGCAGAATTTTGGGGATGCCGAGATGTCGAAAAAGGGAATCACCGGCCACGACGACTGGGTCGTCACCGAAGCCTTGGCGACGGCGCTGGTCGCGCTGGAGCAGCTTGAAGCAAAACACCAGCCGCGCAAGCATATGGACGACATCAGGAAGCTGTTGGCCGCCGGCTGCCAGCACGGCACGGTCAACCTGCACCTCGCGCAGGCCAAGTGCCGACTGTTTCCGGCGGCCGACCACGCTGCCATCTACCGGGAATATGGGCTCGAGGATCGGGAGGTCTGATGGCCCGCCCCGGCCCGCTCGGTGCCCGCGCCAGCCCCGCCGCACCTTGCAACGCCATTGCAACAGCTGCGGCCCAAGCTATTGTAGCGGTTCCATTGCGCTACGGATCTCGATTCCGACCGTTCAGGAGCTCGAATCCCGCCGAGCGCGCCACCTCAGCAACGCCCAATCGGACATTTTCGACATGAGACAGATCATTATCGCGCTCGCGCTCCTGTATCCTGCCGCGGCGCTGGCCCAAGGAACTTCGCAGGGAACCGCCAAAGATGCGGCGCCTCCGGCCGCGACATCGACCCCGCCCGCCGTCGGGGGCAATCCGCTGGCACAGGTCGGCAAGAAGCCGGCCGGCAAGAAGTCGGAAGCAGCGGCCAAGTCGAAATCGGTCGCGCAGAAGCTGCAGGCCTGCCAGGAGATCGACGACGCGACCAAGGAGCGGCTGACCTGCTACGACGCCATCTTCGCGCCGCAGCCGAAGCCGAAGCCGCCCACTGCAAAGGGGGTCAATGATTGCCGCTTCGTGAAGGAAGAGGACGAGCGGCTGACTTGCTACAACGGGTTTGCCGACAAGATTCCGAAGCTGCCGCAGTAAGCCACCTCCCCGGTTCCGCCCTCGCTCGTTGAGCGGCGGACAGGGTCGCGCGACGACGGCGAGCCAAGCTCGCCGGTCAAGCAACGGCAATTACCAGGTGCTGTTCCAGGAAGACATGCCAAAGAAGCCGAAGCGCTGTTGCTGTTGCGCGACCCGCATCGACGGCTGCTGCCAGCCAAATCCCACCTGCCCGTAGGCGGGCGGATTTGAATGGACCCTGGCGATCCTGCGCTTCTTCGGCGCCTGAATATCGTGCTTTTGAGCCGCGGCGCTGGCGATCTGCTTCGGGTCGGGCGCGGCCTGCTTGGTCTCCGGCGCGAACTGCGCGAACGTATTGCGCACCCGCGACTCAGCCGATGGCGCGACGGCGGTCTGCACATTGGCGTTCGCAGGAACGATGGTCGGGAGGCTGGTATCGTAGACGACCCGTTCCGGCAATTTCTGGATGGAACTAATCCGCACGACTGGCCGCTCGATCACGGGCGCGCCGTTGCTCGCGACCACGGGGTCACGCGGCACCATCGCGTCAATGACCAACAGCAGCACAAGCAGCGCGCCGCCGACATACAGAAAATAACGCGCCACGGGCATCGAACTATTGCTCCCCCCGCGCAATGACGCGGTTCGTACGCTAACCACCATCTAGGCAGTTAGTTCCTAAGGCCAACTCCCAGGTTCAACGGGAGCAGTCACTTTTTCGGGACGGACCATTTAGATCCGATTAGCTGTCACTAGCGAACACTTCGCCTTATTTGCATTGATGTTCACGAATCCGACCAGCATGCCGGCATAGGTCTTCCGGCTCTTTTGATTAATCGTGTCGCTGATCACGTGCGTACGATCTGTCAGGTGGCTACCGTCGCGGCGGGCAAAGGCGCAGGCGATCTCGATGTCCTTGACCGGGTAGTCATTGGCGTTGCGGAGCGTCAGCGTGACCAGCGCCTTAGAGCCGAGCCCGCCGCGCCGCCACGACTGCGAGGCAATCTTCAGCCCGTCGAGCGGCGGCCTTTCGGCCGTCAAGGTTTCCGGTGGAACCGCGGCGGGCGTGTCGGCCGGCGCTGGCACGGCCGGAGCCGGCTCGTCGGCCGCGGACTCTCCAGCAAACGCAACTTGTGCTGAAACCTTGGCCGGTGACGGACTGGCTGCGGCTTCGTTCTGGGCATCGCTTGGTCGGGCAAGGATCAGCCATGTTGCCAATCCGGCCACAGCGATGACGAACGGCAGGAGCAGCCTGCCGCCAGGACTTCCAAACCATCCGCCGATCCGCATGGCCGTGCCCTCACCCCGCGGCGAAGTACTGCCACTCGCGCACGAGAAAAGCCGTTCCGGCGCTACACCGTACGGCTTGAAGGGACGACCCGCCGCTGTACGGATACCGCCACTTGTCGATTAACCATGGACTGGCGCGACCGTTCCATGGAGGCTCGGCAAAATTGCGGCTGCTCGCCGCGAGAGGATGGCATTGCGGATTTTCGGCCGATAGATTGAAGATGCAACAAGCAGCCCGTGCATTTCACGCCTGCCAACGATCAAGGGGAGATCAAATGCCCGTCGTCACCTGGGACCATATCCATCTGCGCAGCCCCGATCCCGAAGCGACCGCGGCCTGGCTCCAGGATGTCCTGGGCGGCGAGATCATCCGCGGCCCCGACCGCCTCGACGTGCAGCTCGGTGGCGCCAAGGTGTTCATTGCGCCGGTCGCGTCAGGCGACGGCGTCAACGCTCCGCCGGTGTCGCCCTATCAGGGCCTCGATCATTTCGGACTGGCGGTGAAGGACATCGATGCGGTCGCCGCCGAGATCAAGGCCAAGGGCGTCGAGTTCACGAAGGAACCGACCACGATCCGTCCCGGCGTGCGCATCTGCTTCATCCGCGGACCGCAGGGCATCTCGATCGAGCTGCTTGAGCGCGACAAGAAATATGTGTGAATAGTCGCGATCGATCGACTTCCGCTACGTCATGCTGCCGGGCATGAAGCAGCGAATGGAGATGCCAAGATAACCGTGGATCGGCCACACCATGGTTCGGCCAACGCGATTGGGTTCGGTAATCACGGCTTCGTCGGGGACGTCGACCCACTGGCCATCGAGGCGAACGCGGTAGTGTCCCTCCTTCGATTCCCAATCGACATCCGAGACCGCCGAGCCGTCGGCATCCGAACAGCACGGGCCCTTGCCGCTTTTCAAACTGTCAAACCATTGTTTTAGCGGCGAGTTGGCGTAACGACCGTCGGGATCGCGGGTATGGCCGGGATGGGATGCCAGCGCCAATATCAGCGCCGCACAACCGATCGTCAGTGTCGCTCTCAAACGGCCTGCACGACGGAGGCCCGTACTCCCACCGAGATTGGCTCCAGTCCGTGGCAACGGAACATGGCCACCGGAATTGATCCAGTTGCTCACCTGTCTCTCGCTTTCTTGCTCTATTGCTTGCTTCAGCCTTTCTTCTTCCAGCACTCACCGGCCCGTGCCGAAAACAACCATGCATTTCGCGGGCCAACCCGATTAGGCCAATTCCCAGTCATGAGATTTTGCTGCCGCGGTTGAGGCCCGGACAACGCCGGGCGCATACGGTTCCGCGCGCGGAAGCCATGTTGTCGCGTTGCGCCGGAAGCCGCGCTTTGCCAAAAAAGTGCCTGAGGCTTCCGTGGGCGACGGTGGCCGACTTCGGGGCGTCATGAAGAACGGGCTGTACTCGATTCACGTCACCTTGCTGGACGGACGCGTCGGCAAGGGCAGCGGCGTGATTCTGTTTCGCAACGGCCAGATTCTGGGCGGCGATGCCTATCTGTATTACACCGGCAGCTACACCGTGAAAGGCGATGTGTTCAAGGGCGAGGTGCTGGTGCAGCGCCACACCTCCCCGCGCCATAGCGACATTCCCTTGTTCGGCGGGCCAAATCCGGTCGGCATCGGCGTCTCCGGCATCTTCACCGACACAGAGGCAACGATGACCGGCACCGCGCTGGTCGGGAAAGCCAGCCAGATCTTTGGCGCCACGCTGCGCAAGCTCGCGGATGTGAATTAATCCCTCCGCTGTCATGCTCCGCTTTATGCGGGGCCCAGTACGCCGCCGCTTCTCGGCTCAAGCATTGATGTCTCTGGAATACTGGATCGCCCGGCCGAGCCTTAGGCCGAGCCGGGCGACGACATGTGGGGTGCGTCCAACTACTCCGCCGCTTGCTCGAGCGGCGCGACGCGCGGCAAAATTATCTGGATACGTGTACCGCCGCCCGGCTCTGAATCGAGATCGAGGCGGCCACCCAACCGCGTGGTCACGATGGTATAGACGATGTGCAGGCCGAGCCCGGTCCCGCCCTGATCGCGCCGCGTCGTGAAGAACGGATCGAACGCGCGGCGGCGCACATCGAGACTCATGCCGCAACCATTGTCGGAGAAAATGATCTCGACATTGTCCTTGCCGGACGCGCGCACCTGGATATCGACCTCGCCCGGCCTGCCGCCCGGGAAGGCATGCGCGACCGAATTGAGGAACAAATTGGTAAGCACCTGCCCGTACGGGCCGGGATAGGAGTTCATGATGAGGTTGGGCTGGCAATCGACGTTGAGCGTCAGATTGTGCTTCCGCAAACCTGGCCGCAGCGACATCACCACCTGCTCGGTGAGATCGCCGAGATCGAAGTTGCGCTGATCCGAATAGTTGCGGTCGGCGGCGACCTGCTTGAACGAAGTGATCAGTTCGGCCGCGCGATTGAGATTGGCCACCAGTTGCGAGGACGCGTCGCGGCTGGTTTCGAGGAAATCGCCGAGGCTGGAGCGGCGGAGATCGCCGCGCGCGACCTCGGCGGCAAAGGTCGCGGTCTTGCGCTCCAGCGCGGAGGCGACCGTCAGACTGATGCCGACGGGATTGTTGACCTCGTGGGCGACGCCGGCGACCAGCCGCCCCAGCGCTGCGAGCTTTTCCGCCTCGATCAGCGAGTTCTGCGTTTCGCGCAAGTTGCGCAGCGCAGCCTCCGCGGCATCGCGCGCCTTGCGCATCTCCTGTTCGCTGCGCTTGCGGTCGCCGATGTCGAGCCCGACGGTGACGATGTTCTCAATCTCGCCTTCAGCATCGAGGATCGGGAGCTTGTTGACCAGCCATTGCCGCATGTTACCCAAGGAGTCCTGGTATTCCTCCTCGTAGAAGCCTAGCTGGCGCCGCGCAGACAGCACGCGCTTGTCGTTCTCGTCGGTCTTGCCGGCGCCGTAGCGCGACATCAGCTCCGAGGTGGTGTGGCCGATCGCATCCTGCGGCTCGATGCCGAAAATGCCGGCCATGTAGCGGTTCATCAGCATATAGCGCAAATTCCTGTCCTTGACATTGATCACCGCGGGCACGGTGTCGATCACCATCTGCAGCAGGCGCCGGCCTTCGGCGATCGCGTCCTCGGCGCGCTTCTCGTCGGTGATATCGCGGACCGTGCCTTCGTAGCGGATCACCTCGCCTTGCTGGTTGCGCACGGCTGTGGCGCTGTCGGAAAGCCACAGCACCGCGCCGTCGCGGGCGCGCACCTGGTATTCGAACTCGCGCACGATGCCGTCGCGCTGCATCAGCGCCTTGTATTCGGCGCGCGCCACGGGATGGAGGTAGACAGTCTCGGCGATGTCGCCGATGCCGTTGATCAGGTCCTTCGGCGTCGCGTAACCCATCATCCGCGCCAGCGCCGGGTTGGCGTTGAGCAGCTCGCCGCCCGGTGTCGTGACGTAGATTCCGTCGACCGATGATTCGAACAGCTTGCGATAGCTCTCTTCGGCGAGGCGCTGCTCGGCGAGCGAGCGCACCGCAGCCTCGCGCGCCGCGTCGGCATCGAACAGGGTTTGCCGGAACACTTCGGCGGCACGCGCGATGTCGCCTATCTCGTTGTCGACGTCGGTTGCAGGGATCGAGGCGTTCTTCTCGCCGGCCGCCACCGCGCGGATCGAGTTCGCGATCGATGCCAGCGGCCGCACGGTGCGGCGGACCACCAGCGCCGCAGCGAACAGTCCGATCAGCACGCCGGCGGAGCCGAGCACGATGCTCTGCCATTTCGCTTCGGTCAGCGTGCGCGCGAAATCGCGCGAGAGAATATGCCCCCGGCGCGACGAGAGTTCGCGCAACAATTCGGTGACACGCTGGATCAGCCGGCCTTCGGTACCGAGAACCTCCCTGTCGATATCGGCGATCTGACGCTCCCGGATCGATATCGCGACGATCGCGTCAGCGTAATGGTTGACCACGGTACGCAGCGCCGGATCGGAGATCGTCATCGTCCGCAGGCTTCGCGCGGCCTGTTCAGCCGCCGATGGATTGTGCGCGAGCAGGCCGGTAGCGATGCGACTCTGGGTCTCCGACAGCGCCCTCGCAAGATCGGGATCGGCGCTGTCGGTGACTGCTTTGTTGAAGGTGTCGCGCAGCGGCGGCAACGCCACGATCAATTCGGCCCGGCGATTGATCAGCATCGAGATGCGCTCGATGCCGCTGCGATAGGTGGCGAGACGTTCGGTGACGCCGTCGATCATGTCCTGCTGTTCGGGGGCAAGTTCCAGCCGGGTCTTCTTCAGGACCTCGATCAGGGCGCCGGCGGCGTCGCCGACCTGGACCGATTGGGTGTCCGGATCGGTGACGAAATCGCGGGCCGCGAGCCGCAGTTCGTTCATCCTGCGGTCGATGTCCTCGGCGAGGTCGCCGACGCTCTGCAGCCGCTGCAGCTCGGCGAAGGTCGAATCGAGATGGCGGATCGCGATCACGCTAGCCGTCGAGGTGATGATGATCACCGCCAGCACGAGCAGGAAGCTGCCGAACGTCAACTGACCGATCGAAAGCGAGAATGGCCGCTTCATGGGCAATTTCGGCAAGTCAGGGGTCATGTATCGGGGCTAAGCTCCAAACGACCCCAATATACGATGGATTTCGGCTCCGGGGGAACATGCCGAAGCCCGGTCCGAGCGGTCCGATTCCGACCGTCCGCCCTGGAACTCGCCTGTGGGGGCCGCTGCCCCGATTCGGGACGCTGACCGCCTCAGCCGGCGGCAATTCCGGCTTCCCTGACCGGCTTGGACAAGACCGCGAGGTCGGCACCTCGGGGAAATATTTCGAGCGGCCGTCGCTAACCGCGCCGATGATTCGGATCGCACCGGCCTGCACCGCTGCAGCGCCTGGTTGGCCGCGCCAGCAGCGCTCGCGTGAGCTGGGCGCTCATGCGGCTTGCCTGATCGGCTTCGCCTTCGGCACCGGGATCGTCATCGCGGCAACTCCGATCACGACGCAGGCGAGCCCGATCCATGCCGTCGCGGACGGCCTTTCGTCGAGAAACAGCACGCCCAGCGCAACGCCGATCGGCACGCGCAAGTAAGCTTGCGCCGTGGTCCCGACCGAGCCCAGCGTCTGGATCAGACGGAAATAGATCACAAGCGCCATCGCGGTTGAGAAAACCGCAAGCCCGAGCAGCGCCAGCACCGAGTTCATCGACGGCTCCAGTGTCCAGGGCCGGTCGACCACGAGGCTAACCGGTATCAGGATTGCCGCCCCTGCGAGCAACGAGCCTGCTGCCGGCGCCATCGGATCGAGGTCCTTGAAACCGCGGCCGAAGATCGCGGCGCCCGCGTAGCAGATCGCGGCCAATACCATGACGACCTGTGCCACCAGTTGCTCGCCAAGGCCGGCCAGCGCCTCGACGCCGACGATCAGGCAGATGCCGGCCAAGCCGGCGACGACGCCGAGCAGCTTTCGAAAGGTCAACACCTCGTGCCGCGTGACGGCCAGCGTCAGGAAGAAGGTGAAGATCGGCGACGTCGAGTTGAGAATGGTGGCAAGGCCGGCGTCCAGCGAGCGCTCACCCCAGGCGATCATCGTCCAGGGGATCACGCTGTTGAGGCAGGCCTGGAACAGGAAGCGGCGCCAGGTCGCGGCGTCGCGCGGCATCCGGATGCCCCGGCAGCGCATGATCGCCAGCAGCAAGGCCCCCGCGATGCCGGTTCGCGCGGCGATCAAGGTTATCGGCGGAATGGTCGCGACACCGACCTTGATGAAGCTGTAGGACGCGCCCCAGAGCGTCGCGAGGACGAGCAGCAGCGTGAGCTCGAAGGCGATGTTGGGCTGGCGCTGGCGGGTCTCGTCCATGTCGGCTGTTCCGGCTCGTTGGTGGCCGGAGGGAAGCTACATGGTTGGGAGAAAGAATACTTCGTCGGCCAACGAAGTATGTCGTCATGGCCGGGCCATCCACGACTTTCTTGCCGCACCTTCCCAAGACGTGGATGCCCGGGACATCCAGCGCGAAGACGCGCTTCGCGCTTTTGCCCGGGCATGACGGGAAAGAGTGCGCCGCGCCTACTAGCCGACCGCGCCGACCTCGAACACTTCGCCGTCATAGCCGGCCTCGAGGGGAATGCGGAGCTGACGGCCGGTTGCAGTTTTCGTCATCACCGGGGTCACCGTGACGATCTGCTTACCTCTGGAGTCATCGAGCGCCACCTTCACGGTGGACTGCTTGCCGAGCTTGATCAAATTGCGCGTGGTCGGGAATGGCAGCTTGAACCGTCCGGTCTCGCCGCCTTCCAGCGCCTCGCGTGGCGACACCCAGATCGAATCGGTGGATTCCTTGCCGTCATGGGCGCCGAGCTGATCGGGCGGCGCGGCGGCGAGGAAGAACCAGGTATCGAAGCGCTTTGGCATGCCTTCCGGCGTGACCCAGTGCGCGTAAGGCACGAGTTCGTCGAGCGCCAGCAGCATGCCGTTGTCGGTCAGGACTTTCAGGAAGCTGATCTTGCCGTCGCACAGCGCGGCGCGGTTGGCCGCTTCGATCTCGCTGGTGCGCTTCGCATCGACAAGCGCCTTCGATCCCTTCGGCCTCGCCAGCAGAATGCCGCTCTCCTCAAAGGTCTCGCGGATCGCCGCGATACGAAAACTGAGCGCGTTCTCGTCGAGCCCCTCGCCGCCCGCGTAAAGCGCGGGATTGGCAATGATCTCCTTGTCGCCCTTGTCGACGCTGCCGCCGGGAAACACCAGCGCACCGGAGTTGAAGTCGATCTCATAGTGGCGGACCATCATGAAGACTTCGATTTCGTTTTTGTCGGCAGCATCCCGCAGGAGCAGGATCGTGGATGCCGGACGCGGAGCTACGATTTCAGCCATGAGCCTAGCCCGCCGCGCTGGATTGGGGCTGCAGATTGGCGCGACGATCGACGCGCGCCACCCGTGACAGCAAATAATCGACTTCGGCCCTGGCCGTAGCAGTGATGGTCGCACCCGGCTTGCGTTGTGCGCTGGAAGAAATGATGCCGCGCTTTTGCAGCACATATTTGCGCACCGACAATCCCGCGCCGGGCTGCTGTTCGTATCGGATCAGCGGCAGATGCGCATCGAACAGATCGTGCGCGGCATCGCGCTTGCCGGCCTTTTGCAACTTGACGACGTCGATCAGGAGTTCCGGAAAAGCGTAGCCGGTCATCGCGCCGTCGGCGCCGCGCTCCATTTCGAAATCGAGGAACAGGCCGCCATTGCCGACAAGGATCGACAGCGGCCGGAGCGAGCCGTCCTTCTGGAAGTTGCGCAGCATCGAAATTTTCTCCAGCCCCGGCCAGTCCTCATGCTTGAGCATCACGCATGACGGGCTGTCCATCACGATCTTGCGGATCACCGCGGGCGTGAACTGCACCGTCAGCGTCAGCGGATAATCCTGCAGCACCCAGGGAATATCGTCGCCGATCGCTTCCTGCGCCTGCTTGAAGTAGCCCGTGATCTGGTCATCGGTACGCAGGCTGGGCGGCGGTGCGATCATCACGCCGGCGGCGCCGGCATCCATCGAAGCCTTCGCCAGCGACTGCATGGTGGCAAAACCGGGTGCGGAGACGCCGACGATCACCTGCATGTTTTTTGCGCGCTTGACGAAGCGGATCGCCACCTGTTCGGCCTCCGCCGAGTCCAGCTTCGGCGCTTCGCCCAGGATGCCGAGCACCGTGACGCCGTCGCAGCCGACCTCGGTGTAGAAGTCGGTCAGCCGGTCGATCGATTTCTCATCGATGCGGCCGTCGTCATGGAACGGCGTCGGCGCGATCGCAAAGGTACCTGCCGCCTGGGCGGTGAGCTTCATGTCTGCCTCTCTATCCTTCGTCATTTCGGGGCGATGCGAGGCATCGCCCCGGAACGACGGGTAACATCAGAACCGCCGCGCGCCCATCTTGATCTGCTCCTCCGAGAAGAAGATCTCCTTGGCGTGGCTGGCGATATCCTCGGCCTTCCAGCCCGTGAACGGCGGCTTCCAGCCTTCCATTTCCATCATCCGCATCTCCCGCACGCCGCGCGGGCCGGAGACGCCGAGCACCTTGCCGGTCTGGTCGCCCGACAGATCGCTGACCATGTATAGCACGGCCGGCGCGATGCCGTCCGGCCCCAGGGCGGCGCCCGGGTTCTCCTTGTAGCGTGGCAGGTCTGCGGTCATGCGGGTCAAGGCGCCCGGGGCCAGCGTCCAGATCCGGATGTTGTATTTGCGGCCCTCGATCGCCAGCACGTTCGACAGACCCCAGATACCGCCCTTGGCGGCACCGTAATTGGTCTGGCCGAAATTGCCTATCAGGCCGGAGGTCGACGCCGTATTGACGATGACGCCGCCGCCATTTTCGCGCATCCACTTGAAGACCGGTTGGGTGCAACAGAAGGTGCCCTTGAGGTGCACCTTGATCACCTTGTCCCAGTTCTCCTCGCTCGCCTTGGCAAAAGTCTCGTCGCGCAGAATGCCGGCGTTGTTGACGAGGATGTCGGCGCGGCCAAAATTCTTGATGGCGTCCTGGAATACCGACTGGCCGCCGGCCATGGTCGAGATGTCGGAACCGTTGGCGACCGCGCGGCCTCCCTCGGCCTTGATCGCGTTGACGACCTGTTGCGCCATCGAGACATCGGTGCCGGAACCGTCGCGCGGGCCGCCGAGATCGTTGACCACGACCGCCGCGCCCTCGCGCGCGAACAATTTTGCGTAGGCCTCACCGAGTCCACCGCCTGCACCGGTGATGATTGCCACCTTGCCGTCGAGTAATCCCATGGTGTTTCTCTCCTTTAATTCTTGTTGCTTTACCCCCGTTGTCGCCGGCTTTCACCTCGCCCCGCTCGCGGGGGAAGGTCGAGGCGGAGACCCCTCTCCCCGCAAGAGCGGGGCGAGGGAGCGGACCGCCTTGGCCGCAACACGTCGTTCTATCCCAGCACCGTCTTGCCGCTCTTGATCACGGTGACGCCGCGCGACTTCACTTTCGCCTCGAACGAAATCACGTTGCCGTCTTTCCACAAGTCCATGGTCACGGTTTCGCCGGGAAAGACCGGCGAGGAAAATCGCGCCGCATGTTGCCTGAACGCGGACGGATCGTAGTCGGCATAGGTCTGCAACACACCGCGGCAGGTGATGCCGTAGGTGCACATGCCGTGCAGGATCGGCCGCGGAAAGCCGCCCTTCCTAGCGAACTCCGGATCCGAATGCAGCGGGTTGCGGTCGCCGCAGAGCCGATAGATCAGTGCCTGATCGGGGCGCGTGGTGATATCGACGACCTTGTCGGGTGCACGCTTCGGCACCTGGTGCGGCTCGGGCTGGCCTTCCGTAGGGCCGCCAAAGCCGCCGTCGCCGCGCGCGAAACGCGAGGCCACCAGCGTCGCGAGCTTTTCGCCCTTCTCGTCCTTCAGCACCGTCTGGTGGCGGATCACCGCGCCCTTGTCCTTGCCCTTGTCGAAGACGTCGAGCACGGTTGAATCGGCGGTGATGTGTGCCGCGATCGGGAGCGGCTTGTGAAAGGTGATGTCGCGCTCGCCATCGACCACCATCACGCGGTTGAGGTTCATCTCTCCCGGCCCGGAGCCCCAGGCAGCGACGGATGCGAAGGTCGGAACGATCTTCAGGGGACGCGGGGTAAGCGTGCCTTCATTGACGAAAGCGAGCTCTTTCTCATCCATGGGATCGGCGCCCATGCCGATGCCATAGGCGTAGAGCATCACCTCGCGATCGCCATAGGAATATTTCTGGCCGAGATTTTTCATGGCCATCAGCTGTTCGTAATTGATCGGCATTTACGGTTTTCTCCTGGAACCTATTTTCTTCAGCAGTGCCGGTTGCTGCGCCCCTCCCCCTGTGGGAGAGGGCTCAACGGCAGCGGCAACAATTCGCTTGGGTGAGGGTTGGCGCCGCAGATGCACTTGCCTGCGCGGACAGGGACCCTGACCCGCCTTCGCGTTCCGCGAAGGCCCCCTCTCCCGCTGGGGGAGAGGGTACTTTTCAGGCCGGCGTGAAGAACGGAAGCGGCGCGCCGTCGGTCGGCTTGAACACCACCTTCACCTTCTGCCCGATCTTCAATTTCTCCAGATCGCAATCGACAAAATTCGTCTGCAGCGACGGACCTTCCTTCAGCGTGACGTAGCCGATGGCGTAGGGCCCGGTCGCCGATTTGCGCATCAGGCTGTAGGTATAGATCGTGCCCTCGCCTGAGCTTTCTTCCCACACGGTCTTGTCGGAAAAGCAGAACGGGCAGATCGAGCGCGGAAAGTAATGCGCTTCGCCGCAGGCGGTGCAGCGCTTGATCATGAACTTGCCTTGCTTGGCGGCTTCCCAGAACGCAACGGTTTCGGGATTGGTCACCGGTGCCGGATATTTCTTGGCTTCAGCCATTAGACGCGCTCCAGAATGCAGGTTGAGGCGGCGTGGCGAACGCCGAGCAGGCCGCCGGTGCCGTGCGCGATCGCGAGATCGCAATTCGGCACCTGCACCTTGGGATGCGCTTCGCCGCGCAATTGCCGGACGGCCTCGAGGATTTTCGTCATGCCGCCGCGGTTGACCGGATGGTTGCTGCAGAGGCCGCCGCCGTCGGTGTTGAACGGCAGCTTGCCGACGCCGGAAATCAGATTGCCGTCGGCGACGAACTTGCCGCCCTCGCCTTTCTTGCAGAAGCCGAGGTCCTCGAGCTGCATCAGCACCGTGATGGTGAAGCTGTCGTAGATCGACGCGTATTTGATGTCCTTCGGCGTGATGCCGGCCTCCTCGAACGCGCGCGGGCCAGACCACACGCCCGCGGAGTAAGTGAGATCGAGATCCTTGCCGCCGCGCGGGCCCTTCATGGCTTCGCCGTGGCCGATCAGGCGCACCAAGGGCTTCTTCAGGCTCTTGGCGATCTCGGGCGTGGTCACGATCAGCGCGCCGCCGCCATCGGTGACGACGCAGCAATCCATCCGACGCAAGGGATCGGAGATCATCGGCGAGTTCAGCACGTCCTCGACGGTGACGACTTCCTTCAGCATCGCGTGCGGATTGTATTGCGCGTGATGCGACGCAGCGACCTTGATCCAGGCAAGCTGTTCGCTGGTAGTGCCGTAGTCGTGCATATGGCGCATGGCACACATGCCGTAGGCATTGTGCGTGGTGGCCCCGTAGGCGGACTCGAAATCGACCTCGGCGCCGGCGGCGCGCGGCGGCATCGGGCCGGTGCGCGGCTTGCCGGCCAGCGTGATCAGCGCAATCGAGCATTTGCCGGCGGCGATGGCTTCGGCGGCGTGGCCGAGATGGATCAGATAGGAACAGCCGCCGGTTTCGGTGGAATCGACGTGGCGTACCTTCAGGCCGAGGTAATCGACCATCGGCCACAGCCCGCCTGGGGCGTCGCCGGCGCAAAAATAGCCGTCGATGTCGGCTTTTGTCAGCCCGGCGTCTTCGATCGCGCCCTTGGCGACCTCGGCGTGAAGCTGTGCGGTGGATTTATCGGGTGCGTGCCGGGTGGGATGCTCATAGATCCCGGCAATGTAGGCCTTGCCCTTGATGGTCAACTCGTTCTCCGCTGCCGTTTCTTCTGTCCACCGGTTTTCTGACCTGTCGGGAGGGCCTTGGCAAGCGGTGAAATTTTCCGTGGGGCGAGACCGTGGAGAGTGGACCCGAGTTGGGATGATTATCATCGAAAATCGTATCAGGTCGGAACGCGGGCCCCGGGACCGTCCGGCGGCTTGGGTTTGATCGACAGAGCGGATATCGCAACGCGTTCTCGCGACGCGACGCGCCCGAGGTTTGCAGGTAATTTCCGCACCTCTCAAAAGAGAGGGCGCAGGGAATGCCGGATGCGCGCTGCACCCGCGGTCTCGTGTGCAATATGTGCAAAAGAATGCGCACACGAGCATACAGGTTCAGCGGAGGCAATCCGACATTCCCTGCGCAATGGCTTTACGGCTTATGCCGCGCTCTCCCCGGAGACGAATTCGTCTTGCCTCCGTCGCTTCGCGAATTGGCAGCGAAGGTTGAACCCGGTCGGGCACTCTCGCCTTCACAAAGCTTGACGCCAGCAACGGGCGCCGGGACCACACGGTTTTGCCGTACGCAACAACGTCGTTCGTCCTGCGCGGATCAATCGCTCACAGCTTTCGCCGCCCTGCAATCTCTCTCGCGCGCAACGCCATCGCATCCACCGCAGCCCGCACCCACGTATCGTGACGACGCGTACGCCCCTCTGCAGGAGGCGGGATGGCGTGAGTTTTGAACTGATTTGGGTTAGTGGAAAATAGGAATATCTTTCGCGCCCCGTCTGGACGACCCAAATCACCTTGAATTGGCTGGCGAAATTCGTTTTTCGGCGCAACAGACTTGCGGCATTCCAATCGCCGTTCCGCGCAATCAGCGAGCCGAAGCCTTGCTGATTTTCCCGCAAGGCGGGCATCAAGGCTGAATGAGGCCGGCTTCGAATAGACGCGCCCGATAGTTCAGCTATGCCAAGGAGTGTTGCGAATCCGAGTGCATGCGTTTGGCTTGTGAAATGTCGGGTCGCGCCTTCATCGCTCCGAACAAAAAGACACGAACCGAGTGGTTGAACAACATCTCGGATTCGTGTTGTCGCGCCAGCTCCGCTGCCTCACGCGCGATCTTGCTGTCAGGAATTTTGACGCCGGAAATCATGAGAGTCTCCTTTCTTGTTACGATTTTGTCGGACGGACACCGAGTTCGCGAAGACGATTCGGCGCCGTGGCCGCCGCTCGTCACGCCGATGATCGGTTGCGAGTGAAATTTTCCGAGTCCGTCAAGCGGCCTTCCCGATCGCAGCCTGCGGCGTATTGCGAAAGCTGATCGCCATACGGTTATAGACATTCATCAGACTGATCGCGATCGTCAGATCGACGAGTTCCCGCTCCTCGAACGACCGCACGGGCAGCCTGGTACGCTTCATCCGGTACGCCGGTCTCTGCGACGCGCGTCACCGTTTCGGCCCATGCCAGGGCGGCACGTTCGCGCGCGTCAAAGAGATTTCCGCCTTCAGCCCACGCCTGTACCAGCGCCAGCTTTTCGATTTTCTGTCCTTTCTTGAGAAGTTCGCGCGTGTGCATGTCGAGGCAATAGGCACAGTTATTGATCTGCGAGATTCGCAGATAGACCAGGTCGATCAGCACAGCGGGAAGGCTGCTCTGCATGACGTAGCCGTAGACGCCGCCCAGCGCCTTCACGCCTGCCGGTGCGATCTGGTTGTAGTCGAGACGCTTACTCATTTTCTTTCTCCTTGATGGTCGGACTATTTGACGGGAGTGGTCAGTTCCTTGTCGTCTGTATCGACGACGAACACCGCGAGCAGCTTTGCAGGTTTGGTCTTGCTCGCATTGCGGCTGACGGGATGGCGGGAGCCCGGAGTTTCGTAGAAACTTTCCCCGGCGCGAAAGATCCTCTTGGGTCCGTCATTCACCTGCGACTCGATTTCTCCCGACAGGACATAGCCGAAGATGAAAGCCGATTTCGCGTGGGTGTGCGAAGGCGACGCTCCGCCCGGCGTATAGTCGACGACCACGGCAACCAGCGACTTGCCGGGAATGTTGGGTATCGTCTGTTCGAAGTGCGGCGTGACCCTTTCGCCGACACCATGTGCCACGGCGGGCGTTGCGAAGGCGATGGCGACAACGGCGTAGGCCGTGCCGATGATGGATCGTATTCTCATGACTGCGTTCTCCTTTGCCCCGAACAAATGCGGCTCTCTGGTTCATAAAAAAGTACCAGGAATTGACAAAAATCGTGTACCACTCGGAATATGACCAAGCCGCTGAACCTGAAGCTCGATCGGTCAGCGAGGACGCCGCTGACCGAGCAAATCCGCAAAGGCATCACGGCCGCGATCGATAGCGGCGTGCTCGCGCCGGGAGCGCGTCTACCATCCTGGCTGGACCTGGCCGCCCAACTTGGCGTCGCCCGAGGCACCGTTCGCTCGGCGTACGAAAAACTGTCCGCGGCTCAGCTCATCGTGGCCTCGCGCGCGACCGGCACCCACGTCGCGGATCGACTTTCCACTACCGTTCGACAGGAAGAACCGCCCGATCCCGGCTCGTTCATGGAGATGTATCAAGAGCTCACCGCGGGGCCGGCGGCTTTCCAGATGGGCGTGCCCGCGCAGGAAGCCATCCCCGCCAAGCTCCTCGCCAGAATTCGCTCATCCGCCGTTCGCGCAGAATTGAGCGCGCCAGCCATCTATCCGGACCCGCGTGGCGAGCTGGAACTGCGGCGGGAAATAGCTGCGTATCTTGCCATCGCGCGTGGGATCGAATGTTCGCCTTCCCAGATCATCATCACCGGCGGCTTCGGCAGCGGCCTCGGACTGGCGCTCCGTGTACTCGGCCTTGAAGGGCGGGAAGCCTGGATCGAGAATCCCGGCTTCCCGTTCACGCGGCGCGGCCTGGAGCTCGCAAGATTGTCGCTCGCGCCGATCCCGGTTGATGCGGATGGCATGGATGTCGATTACGGCCTGAACCATGCTCCAGATGCCGCGCTGGTTGTCGTAACTCCGGGGCAGCAGGCCCCGCTCGGGTTCACATTGTCGCTGGCGCGGCGTTTACGCCTCCTCGACTGGGCCGCTCAGGAAGGGGTGTGGGTGGTCGAGGATGATTATCTGAGTGAGCTTCAGCTCAAGGGCCGGGCCACGCCTGCACTTGCCTCGCTCGATCGCGCCGGGCGTGTCATACACATCGGATCCTTCAGCAAGACGCTGACCCCTGCCCTGCGCCTCGGCTTTCTCGTTGCTCCCCTGCAGCTGGCGACCCGGTTTGCCGAAGTCGCAGCGTGTCTTTCGCCGGCGCCTGGGCCGGCGGTACAACTCGCGACCGCGGCGTTCATGCGCGACGGCCACTATATGCGGCATCTCCGACGCACCAAGCGCGTCTATGCAACGCAACGCGACGCGCTGCTAAAATGCCTTCGGCCACGCGCCAAGGATATCGCGATTGCCGGATTGGCCGTGCTGCTGCGATTGCCGGACGGCGCTCCGGACCTTGCGATCGCCCGCGAGACGCTGTCGTTCGGATTGGCGCCTACCCCGCTGTCGCTCTGGTACGCGTCGACGGCTTCGGCACGATCGGGTCTGCTGCTGGGCATCGCGACAGCTCCGCACAAGCGTCTCGCGGCTTCCTGCGAGCGCCTTTACGCGATCATCGATCGCCTTGCATGACGAGCCCGGAGGGCGCGACCGCTACGCAAGGCGTTCACTGCAGCACGCCGCCCTACTCCGCCGCCAGCTGCCGCGGTGCGGGCGGCGGGTTGACGAGATCGGCGGCGAGTTGCGCGTAGCGCGCTTTCGCATCCTGCACCGACTTCTCCTTCACCGGGCCGTAACCGCGGATGCTGTCGGGCAGCGACAGGATCTCGACCGCGATGTCGAGGGTCACCGGCGACAACAGGCCGAGCACGGTGGCGACGTCCTTCTCGTAGCCTGTAATCAGATCGCGCTCCAGCTTGCGGTCGGCGCTGTAGCCGAAGATGTCGAGCGGCGTGCCGCGCAGGAAGCGCATGTTCGCGAGCACGCGGAACACCGGCATCATCCACGATCCGAACGCGCGTTTCTTCGGCCGTCCCAGCGCATCGACGCCGCCACCGAGGATGGGCGGCGCGAGATTGAAGTTGAACTTGAATTCGCCCTCGAACTGATCGCGGAGTTGCTTTTCAAACCTGCCGTCGGTGAAGAGCCGCGCGACCTCATACTCGTCCTTGTAGGCGAGCAGTTTTGCGTAGTTGATCGCGACCGCCCGCGGCAGCGCATCGCCATAGCCGCCCTTGGTCGCGGCATCCCGCACTTGTTTTACAAGGTTGCCGTAGCGCCGTGCCAGCCTTCCGCTCTGATAGCCGGTCAGAAACGCGCTGCGATGGGCGACGATCTCGTCCAGCGTCATCGCCTCCAGCGATTTCTTCACCACAGGCTCGTCCTGATCCTTCATCATGGCTTCGAGCCGCGCCGGGTCCGCCGCGGCGAGGCGGCCGAGCTGGAAGGCCTGCGTGTTCATCTTGATCGCGA
Organism: uncultured Alphaproteobacteria bacterium; assembly: GCA_963786115.1. Taxonomy (GTDB): domain Bacteria; phylum Pseudomonadota; class Alphaproteobacteria; order Rhizobiales; family Xanthobacteraceae; genus Bradyrhizobium. Next base: position 58,955 of record CAWAYC010000021.1, on the reverse strand, counting down.
CGCCGTTGACCTCGATCGCCTGCTCGATCGCCTTCGCCGACAGCGGCAACAGTCCCTTCTGATAGGCGTAGCCCATCATCATGATGTTGGTGGCGATGGAATCGCCGAGCAGCGCCTCGGCTGGCTTGGTGAAATCGTAGAAGGAGGAATCCTTGCGCAGCTCGGTCTCAAGGACGCTGTTGACCTTGCGGTTCTGGAAATTGAAGTCGCGGTTGAGGATGAAATCCGCGGTCGGAATGACGTGGGTGTTGATGACGCCGACGGTGCGGCTGGATTCGCAGAGCGAGATGGTTTCCTTGGCGGCCGCCACCACTTCGTCGGCGGCCATCACGAGATCGGCGGTGCCGGTGACGATGCGCGAACAGGTGACGTCGGCGGTGTGTTCCGAAAGTCGCACGTGGCTCAGTACCGCGCCGCCCTTCTGCGCGAGGCCGGACATGTCGAGGATCATGCTGGCCTTGCCCTCGATATGCGCGGCCATGCCGAGCAGCGCGCCGATCGTCAGCACGCCGGTGCCGCCGACGCCACCGACCGCGATGTTGTAGGGTCGCTGCAGCGAAGGCAGCGAGGCCGGCTCCGGCAGATCGCCGATATCGCCCAGGCTCGCCGGCGCGCGGCGGCGCGGTTTGCCGCCGTCGACGGTGACGAAGGACGGACAGAAGCCCTTCAGGCAGGAATAGTCCTTGTTGCAGCTCGACTGGTTGATGGTGCGCTTGCGGCCCATCTCTGTCTCTAGCGGTTCGACCGAAATGCAGTTCGACTGCACCGAGCAATCGCCGCAGCCTTCGCAGACGGCCGGATTGATCAGTACGCGGCGCTGCGGATCCTCCATCAGGCCGCGCTTGCGGCGGCGGCGCTTTTCGGCCGCGCAGGTTTGCACGAAGACGATCGCCGAGGTGCCCTTGATCTTGCGGCAGGTCTTCATCACGGAATCGAGTTCGTCGCGATGCGCGGTCTTGACGCCGGGCGCGATGTCGCCCGCCGGATAGACGTCGGGATTTTCCGAGACGAGGTAGATGTCGCGGATGCCTTCCGAATGCAGCTGGAAGGTTACCTGCTGCGGCGACAACTCGCCGTCGACATGCTGGCCGCCGGTCATCGCGGTCGCGTCGTTATAGAGGATCTTGTAGGTGATGTTGGCGCCCGAGGCGATCGCCTGGCGGATCGCGAGGCTGCCGGAATGGAAGTAAGTGCCGTCGCCGAGATTGGCGAACACGTGCTCTTCCTTGGTGAACGGCGCGACGCCGACCCACGGCACGCCCTCGCCCCCCATGTGGGTATAGGTCTCGGTATTGCGGTCCATCCACAGCGCCATGAAATGGCAGCCGATGCCGGCAAAGGCACGGCTGCCTTCCGGCACCTTGGTCGAGGTGTTGTGCGGGCAGCCCGAGCAGAAATACGGCGTCGCGGGTGATCGGCGCGACCGCCTGCATCTGCGTCGCCTGCCGGCCGTTGAACCAGTCGGCCTTGGCGCGCAGCATCTCGGCGATTTCGGGGTTGAGATTAAGCCGTAGCAATCGCTCGGTCAGCGAGCTCGCCAGCGAGGCGACGGAAAGTTCGGCGGCAAAGGTCAGGAAGCGCTTGTCGTGGTCGTCCATCTTGCCGACGATTCTCGGGCGGACGTCGTCGCGCCAGTTGAACAGTTCCTGCTTGACCTGGTTCTCGACGATCTCGCGGCGCTCCTCGACGATGAAGATTTCCTCAAGGCCGACCGCGAACTGCCGCACGCCTTCCGGCTCCAGCGGCCAGGGCATGCCGATCTTGTAAAGTCGGAGCCCGATCTTGGCCGCGACCTCCGGCGTGATGCCGAGCTCGCGCAGCGCCTGGCGGATGTCCTCATAGCTCTTGCCGGACGCCATGATGCCGTATCGCGCATTCGGCGAGTCCATCGTGATGCGGTTGACCTTGTTGGCGCGGGCGAAGGCGATGGCGGCGAAGCCCTTGTAGTCCTGCAGGCGGAGGTCCTGCTCGTAGCGGTCGTCGGGCCAGCGCAGATTGAGGCCGCCGGGCGGCATCTCGAAATCGGAGGGGATGATGAAGGGCGTCATCTCGTCGGTGAGGTCGATCTCGGCGGTGGTCTCCACCGTCTCGGTGATCACCTTCATGCCGACCCAGCAGCCGGAGTAGCGCGACATCGCGATACCCAACAGGCCCATCTCGATCATTTCGTGGATGCTGGAGGGATAGAGGTAGGGCATCAGCGCGGAGATGAAGGCGTGGTCGGACTGATGCGGCACGGTGGAGGATTTGGCGCCGTGGTCGTCGCCGGCGAGGCAAAGCACGCCGCCGTTCTTGGCCGAGCCCGCCGCGTTGCCGTGACGGAAGACGTCGCCGCAGCGGTCGACGCCGGGGCCCTTGCCGTACCAGATGCCGACCACGCCGTCGTGATTGGCGCCGGGCGAGAGGTTGAGCTGCTGCGAGCCCCAGATCGCGGTGGCCGCGAGGTCCTCGTTCACGCCGGGCTGGAACTTGATGTTGTACTGTTCGAGATGCTTTCTGGCGGCAAACAGCTGCTGGTCATAGCCGCCGAGCGGCGAGCCGCGATAGCCGGAGATGAAACCTGCGGTATTGAGACCGGCGGCGCGGTCGCGGCGGATTTGCGCCATCGGCAGGCGGACGAGCGCCTGAATGCCGGTCAGGAAGATATGGCCGGTGCCTTGGGTGTATTTTTGATCGAGACTGATCGGACCCTGGTTGATTCCCATTTAAGCCCTCTTGAGCCGGTCACATCGGCTTGTTTTAGTTAGTCATCTGAGTTCGTTAGAACCAGTCTATGTCGGTTTTTGAAGCGGACGCACCACAAATATGGGCGATGCAGCCTCTCGTCCCAAGATCGCAATTTCCTGCCGGGAATAATGCCGTCTCTTTGCGGTTTGTGTCGTCCGGGCGCCCCGCCGCGAAATGGCGTAAGGTCCGATCCGTAGCGAAGAGGTGACGGGATGCGGGCACGACTTCGGAGGTTGCGCGCGATTCTCACCTGTGCGACTTTTGTGCAGTGCGCTCGCCGGCAGCGAGGCGCGCTCGGAGCCGGATCCGGAAGCGATCGCGCACGGCAAGGCGCTGACCATCGCCGGCGATTGCGCCAGCTGCCATACCGCCGACCCCGCAAAACCCTTCGCCGGGGGAAAGCGGATCGATACGCCATTCGGCGCGATCTATTCGCCGAACCTCACCCCGGACCGCGACACCGGGATTGGGGCGTGGAGCGACGACGACTTTCACCGCGCGCTGCGCCTTGGGGTGGCCCCCGACGGCTCGCGCTATTACCCGGCCTTCCCCTATCCCAATTTCACAAAGCTGGTCCGCGACGACATTCTGGCGATCCGCGCCTATCTCGCGACGCTGGCGCCGGTCCGCAACGCCGTGCCGCTACCCGAACTGCGCTGGCCGCTGAACTACCGCGTCGTCATGCGCGGCTGGAATTGGTTGTTCTTCAAGCCCGGCATTTTGCAGCCGGACCAGCAAAAGGGCACCGCGTGGAATCGCGGCCGTTATTTGGTCGAAGGCCTGGGCCATTGCGGCGCCTGCCATACGCCGAAGAATATTTTTGGTGCCGACAGACGCGGCCAGGCTTATGGCGGCGGACGCGTAGCTGATATGTTCGCGCCGCGGCTCGATGGCGCCGAGCGCAGCGGGCTGAAGTCCTGGAGCGTGGACGACATCGTCGAATATCTGCAGAGCGGCCGCAACGGCAAGAGCCACGCCGGCGGACCGATGTCGGAGGTCGTGGTCAACTCGACGTCGCAGATGAGCGACGCGGATGTCCGCGCGATCGCGGTCTACCTGAAGGATCTTCCCGCCGGCGCGCCGGAGCCTGCGGTCTCCCCGCCTCCGCCGCCGCAAATGGCCAATGGCGAAAAAATCTATCGCGGTGCCTGCGTTGCCTGCCATGAACTCGATGGCTCAAGCGCGCCGCGGATCTATCCGCCGCTGCCCGGCAACGCCAACCTGCAATCGGCCGATCCGTCAAGCACGCTGCGCATCATCCTCGACGGCGCAGAGACTGTGACGACACCGCGTGCGCCCAACAAGGGATCAATGCCGGCCTATCCAAAACTGTCGGATCAGGACATCGCCGATGTCGCGACCTACATCCGCAATTCCTGGGGCAATGCCGCGCCGGCGGTGACAGCCAGAGAGGTCGGCGCCGCACGCAAGGCCAGATGAGATCAAGCGGATTTAGCGCTCATCCTTGCTGAAGACAAATTTCGGCATTTCCCATCTGTAGCGGATGGCGAGCAGGCGAAGCGTCAGGCCGAGCACGAAGGTCAGTAGAGTCCAGACCTCCTGGTTGAGCTTCAGGGCGAAGGGCACCGAATAAAAAAGTCCGGTCACGATGGAGACGGTGGCGTAAAGTTCGGCGCGAAACAGCAGCGGCACCTCGTTGCAGAGGATGTCGCGCAGCACGCCGCCTGCACAGCCGGTGATCATCCCCGCCACCACCACGATCACAAGCGGCAACGAGACGTCGACCTGCCAGGCAACGTCGCAACCGGCTATGGTGAACACCACGAGGCCGATGGCGTCGAGAACAAGGAAAGCGGTGTTCAGCCGATAGACCAGTTGGGCCATCACGATCGTCACCAGCGCAGCACCCGCCGCCAGCAAAAGAAAGGACGGGTGCTGCACCCACAGCAGCGGATAATGTCCGAGCAGGACATCGCGGATGGTGCCGCCGCCAAGCGCGGTGATGCAAGCGAGCATGCACACGCCGGCCCAATCCATGCTGCGCCTTCCCGCCGCCAGCGCCGCCGTCATTGCCTGCGCCGCCACAGCAATGAACGACAAGACGTGCAAGACCGAGTCAGTTGGCGGAAAGGTCCACATCTCACCCTCTTGGAACTTTGGAACCGGAATTGCAGTTCCTTATTGAACAGGCCCCAAGACTGACGCGGAACATCCTCTCACGCCAGCAATTGTCGTATGCGCTATTGGAGGAACCCTTTCATGGCATACCAACCAAATCCAAACGACCCCTACGGCACGAACCCCGGCGAGGACGATGTCCGACGTCAGGCGCGTTTCAACAGTCTCGATAACGAGTTGCAGGCCGATCCGGAGCTCGCCGAGGGTCCGGCCAGCGGCGCCAAGATCGCAATGTTCGCGGTCGCTATCGCGGTGGTGCTCGGCGCCGTGTTTTACAGCTTGAACAATACCAGCATTCACCAGGCTACGACCGCCCCGCCGGCCCAGACAGCGCAGACCCAGCCTGCCAGCCCCGCGGCGCCTCCCGGTATGCGTGACGTGACGCCGCGCAACAACACCGAGCCGGGCACGACCACGGGCGCCGCGACCACCCGTCCGACCCTGCCGCAGGACAAGCCGACCGCCACCGAGGTGGATCGTTCCGCCAATCCGCCGGCCGACAAGAAGTAGCTACTGACGATTACAGCAGGACACGCAGCGGGCTCGAATTGCCCGCTGCAGGTCTGCTTCATTTAAACATCTTGTTCAGTTCGCCGCCGGGATAACCGCTCGCGAGTTCGGTGAAGGTGCCCTGCTCCGCCATCTCGCGTGCGGCCCTCATGAAGCCGGCCCAGGCCGCGCGCGCCAACGAACCGCCGACGCTGATGCGACGCACGCCGAGAGCTTCAGCCTCCTTAAGTGAAAGCCCGGACGCACCGATCAGAAGATTGACCGGCTTTGGATGCACCGCCTTCACGATCGCGCTGATCTGCTCCCTGGTCTTGATGCCGGGCGCATAGAGGCAATCGGCACCGGCCTCGGAATAGGCCTTCAGCCGATCGATCACCATGTTGAGATCGGATTGCCCCCACAGAAAGGCTTCGCAGCGGCCGGTGAGCAGCACGCCACTGTTGTCGGCATCGATCGCCTTGCGCGCCGCCTTGATGCGCTCCACCGCGAGCGCGAACTCGTAGAGCGGTTTGGCCGCATCCCCCGTGGAATCCTCGATCGACAATCCGGCGACGCCGGTCTTGACCCCGCGCGCGACATTAACGCCGACCTTTTCCGGCTCGACGGCAAAGCCGCCCTCGAAGTCGGCGTTGACGGGCAGATCGACCGCCGCGCAGATCGCGGTGAGATGATCGCAGACCTCATCGACAGTGACGCGGTTGTCGGCCTTGCCGATCGTCCAGGCGAAACCCGCGCTGGTCGAGGCCAGCGCCTTGAAGCCAAGATGTTGCAGCGCGCGGGCGCTGCCGACATCGTGGGGGTTGGGCAGAATGAAGCATCCGGACTCGTGCATCTTCTTGAAAGTGGCGCGTTTGTCCGCGGTCGTGACCGGCATGGTTTCTCTCCCTGTCCTTGGTGTGGGCGGTGAAGATAGTGGCGCGGCGCCGCCGGCGCCAGCACCGCTTCAAGCGACAACCTTGCGCAAAAAGGTCCGCTCTTCCGCCAGGATAAACTTGTTCTCTTCCGCAAAATTGAAGTTCGCCATGCCTTCCTTGTCCGCGCGGAGCCGTGCGCGATAGCCTTCATAGGCAGCGAGGCTCTCGAACGAGATCAGCGCAAACGCGATGTTGTTGGTGCCCTCATGCGGCATCCAGTAGCCGAGCAGGTCGCCACCGCATCTCGGGATGATGCCGAGCCAGCGCTTTGAATACTCCTCGAACATCGCGCGCTTGAACGGATCGAGCTGGTAGCGGATGAAAACGGTGACGGTCATAAGAATCTCCGAAGCTTATCCATGTCATTGCGAGCGTCAGCGAAGCAATCCATGGTCCCGCAAGCGGAGCAATGGATTGCTTCGTCGCTGGCGCTCCTCGCAATGACGTTCACGAGAATACCGGCTTGCCCGACGTCAATGCTTCGGCTATGATCGAACTATGAAAGCCGGACCCGATATCGCCATGGTCGCCTCCCTGGTTGGCGATCCCGCCCGTTCCAACATGCTGACCGCGCTGATGAGCGGCCGCGCGCTGACTGCGAGCGAGCTGGCGCAGGAGGCCGGCATCACACCGCAAACGGCCAGTTCACATCTGGCCAAGCTCGAGGCCGGCGGGCTGATCGAGCCGGAGAAGCAGGGCCGCCACCGCTACTACCGCCTCACCGGCCCTGACGTCGCCAGCGTGCTGGAAGGGCTTGCGGGCCTCGCCGCGCGCGCCGGCCACATGCGCGTGCGCACCGGGCCGAAGGATCCGGCGCTGCGGCGCGCCCGGATCTGCTACGACCATCTCGCCGGCGATCTCGGCGTGCAGATGCTCGACAGCATGAAAAAGCAACGGCTGGTGCGCCAGAGCAAACAGGAAATCGAACTCACCGGTGACGGCAAGCGTTTCATTGCAAGCGCGCTGCAGATCGACGCCGATACGCTTCTCCATCCGCGCCGTCCCGTCTGCAAGGCCTGCCTCGACTGGAGCGAACGGCGCCATCACCTCGCCGGCACGCTCGGTGCCGCGATAATGGCAAGGTTCACGGAACTGAAATGGGCCGCGCGCGATTCCGCGCCGGGCAGCCGCGTGGTGAACTTTTCGCGGATTGGCGAGAAGCGGTTTGCCGCGCTGTTTCCGAACGGCGCGGATTAGAGCATGATCGGTTCTGATTGAATCAGAACCGAAGCTCTAGATTCTTGCCATCATGCCGAATGGACGCGCGGAGGTGATTCCGGGAACCGGACATCTGGTTTTCCTGGAGGCGCCGGCAAAATATAACGAGCTGCTGCTGGGCTTTCTTGCCGCGCAATAGGCCGCCAGAAACATTCACGTTCCATTCAGGACTTTGTTACTAGGTTGCCCGCGAGCGCCGCGGGTGCGGCCATAAACGGGAGAAAGCATGAAATACCTATTCGCAGCAATTTTGGTCGCCGGCACCTTCGCTGGCTTCAGCGCCGCGAACGCCGCGGGCGGATGCGGCCCCGGCTGGCATCGTGGCCCTTATGGTGGATGCCAGCCCAATCGCGGCGCCGTGGTCGTCGCACCGCGTTATGTGCGTCCGCCGGCGGTCGTGGTGAGGCCCGGTCCCCGCTGCCCCTATGGCACCGTCTGGCGCTACGGCCGCTGCCGCGCCTATTAAGCGTAGTTCCACGCACAAACGAGAAAGCCCCGCTCGCGCGGGGCTTTTGTTTTGTTGAACGACGGATCATCTGACTCCGGGGGCATGCCGCGCTCACCAGTAGCGACGACGCCAATAGTGACGACGCCAATGGCGACGGCGCCAGTACCGATGGCGCCAACCCCAATGGCGCCTGCGCCAGCCCCAATGCCGACCACGCCAGCCCCAGTGCCGGTGCCAATATACTTCCTCCGGCTTGAGACGATCGACTTCATCGCCCGTGGTGATAGCGGGATGGGCATCTGGACCGGCCGGGAGCCGCCCGTCCCCGGTCAGCGGCTGCGGCGCCAGCGGCGCGGCCTGAACACTGGCGGCGAATGCCGCCGCGCCTGCGGCAACGCCAAACGCAATCTTCAAGAAATCCCGGCGTTCCATGACATCTTCCCTCGTGCTGGATGGCGTGATGCACGCCAGAGCTTCTGCGCGGCGAGATGAATGTTCGCTGAATTTCGCGTTCAGGTTTGGCGGACGTGATGTATCTCCCTGGTGGGGAAACCAGCACCTAAGCCGCGACCTCCTCCGCCAGCACCAGCATCTCCCGCGTTCGCGTCACGTCCGGCCAGTCGCGGTTGAAGTCGGCAATGAGCCGCTTCATGTCAGCGCCATCAACCGCACGCTCCATCGAAGCCTGGTCGGCGAACTGATACGTCGCAAGATGCAGCGAGGGCTCAGTCAGGCTCCAGTGCCGCCACGCCTTTTGCGCGCCGAACGATTTTAGCGCGTCGGGCAGATGCTCGCGGGAATACCAGGCATCGAATGCCTCGCGCTTGCTGGCATCGGAGACGGTAGCGCGGACGACAAAACAGGCAGCGGGCATTTCATTCCTCCAGAGCTTATCGTTGCTTCGTCAGGCCAGATGTTCTCGCGGCGCGGGCATAAGCATCACCCAGCCACACGCAATCGTCACATGCTCCATGATATTAGGGTACCGTGCAACGCGTTATCAGAGGTGCCAGCCATGCCCATCAACCGCCGCTCCGCCCTGCTGTCCGCGCTCTTGCTCACCCTCGGCCTTCTGGCCCCGGTCCTCCCCGCCGCAGCGCAAACAGTCGCGCAGCCGCGCGAGGCGCAGGTCGGGCCGCGGCCGTTTTATCTCGTCGACAAGATGAAGGACGGGCCGCTGAAGCGCGAGCTCAGCCAGTGCACCGGGCCGTTCCACAAGACTGATTTTTCGATCGGTCATCGCGGCGCGGCGCTGCAATTCCCCGAGCATAGCAAGGAAGCCTATATGGCCGCGGCGCGGATGGGCGCCGGCGTGATCGAATGCGACGTGACCTTTACAAAAGACCGCCAGCTGGTCTGCCGTCACTCGCAATGCGACCTGCACACCACGACCAACATCCTCTCCGTGCCCGAACTATCAGCAAAATGCTCGCAGCCGTTTTCACCGGCCGATCCCGCGACCGGCAAGAAGGCATCCGCCAAATGCTGCACCAGCGACATCACGCTCGCCGACTTCAAACGGCTGACGGCGAAGATGGACGGCTTCAATCCGGATGCGAAGACGCCAGAGGAATATCAGAACGGCACGCCGCGCTGGCGCACCGACCTCTACGCCAACTCAGGCACGCTGATGACCCATGACGAGAGCATCACGCTGATCAAGAGCCTGGGTGCCAAGTTCACGCCCGAGCTGAAGGCCGCCGAGGTGCCGATGCCGTTCGACGGCGACTACACCCAGGAAAAATACGCCACGCAGATGCTGGATGCTTACAAGAAGGCCGGCATTCCACCGGATAACGTGTTCGCCCAGAGTTTTAATCTCGCCGACATCCTGTTCTGGGTGAAGACCGAACCCGCGTTTGCGGCGCAGGCGGTCTATCTCGAAGAGCGTTACGAGAAACAGGGCCTCGATCCGAACAAGCCCGAAACCTGGAAGCCGTCGATGCCTGAACTGAAGGCATCAGGCGTGAATATTCTGGGACCGCCGATCTACGCCATGCTGGCGCTGGACGCCGAAGGCAAGATCGTCCCCTCCGAATACGCCAAGGCCGCGAAGGCCGCCGGCCTCGAGCTGATCGGCTGGTCGCTCGAGCGCGACGGGCCGCTCCACAAGGGCGGCGGCTTCTATCACAAATCGATCAAATCAGCGATCGACCGCGACGGCGACACGCTGACGGTGCTCGATGTGTTGGCAAAACAGGTCGGCGTGCGCGCGATGTTCTCGGACTGGCCGGCGACGACGACGTTCTATGCGAGCTGCATGGGGATGAAGTGAAGGGGTCAACAGTACAAGCGACGATCGAATCGTAGGGTGGGCGAAGGCGCGTTTGCGCCGTGCCCACCAAACCCGTTCGCCGCACGGATAGTGGGCACGCGGAGCCTGTCATCGGGCGCATTCGCGCGACCCGTTGGCTTTGCCAACCCTACCGATTTCTCGGTAGACCGCCCTGCCTCACAACGGCAAATTGTCGTGCTTCTTCGCCGGCATCTCTACCTTCTTGTCCTTCAGCATCGCCAGCGCGCGGGCGATGCGCCGCCGGGTCGAGTGCGGCATGATGACGTCGTCGAGATAGCCGCGCTCGGCTGCGATGAAGGGCGACAGGAAGCGGTCTTCGTATTCCTTGGTGCGGGCGGCGATCTTTTCGGCATCGCCGATATCGCTGCGGAAAATGATTTCCACCGCGCCCTTGGCGCCCATCACGGCGATCTGCGCGGTCGGCCAGGCGTAGTTCATGTCGGCGCCGATTTCCTTTGACGCCATCACGTCGAACGCGCCGCCATAGGCTTTTCGGGTGATGATGGTGACGAGCGGCACCGTGCATTGCGAATAGGCGAACAACAGTTTGGCGCCATGCTTGATCAGGCCGCCATATTCCTGCGCGGTACCCGGCAGGAAGCCCGGCACGTCGACGAACGTCACGATCGGGATGTTGAAGGCGTCGCAGAAGCGGACGAAGCGCGCGGCTTTCCGCGATGCGTCGCTGTCCAGCACGCCCGCCAGCACCATCGGCTGGTTGGCGACGAAGCCGACGGTGCGGCCGGCGATGCGGCCAAATCCGGTGACGATGTTTTTCGCAAAGGTTTCCGAGATCTCGAAGAAATCGCCCTCGTCCACGACCTTCAGGATCAGTTCCTTCATGTCGTAGGGCTTGTTCGGATTGTCGGGAATCAGCGTATCCAGGGACATGTCGACCCGGCCGATGTCGTCAAAGCTCGGCCATTCCGGCACGCCGTCGGTGTTGTTCGACGGCAGGAAGTCGATCAGCCGGCGCATCTGCAGGAGCGCGTCGACGTCGTTCTCGAAGGCACCGTCGGCGATCGAGGAGCGCGTGGCATGCACCGAGGCGCCGCCGAGCTCTTCCGCGGTCACCACCTCGTTGGTGACGGTCTTCACCACATCAGGGCCGGTGACGAACATGTAGCTGGTGTTCTTCACCATGAAGATGAAGTCGGTCATGGCAGGCGAATAAACGTCGCCGCCGGCGCAGGGTCCCATGATGACTGAAATCTGCGGGATGACGCCTGAGGCGATGACGTTGCGGCGGAACACGTAGGAATAGCCCGCAAGCGCGGCGACACCCTCCTGGATTCGCGCGCCGCCGGCGTCATAGAGCCCGATGATCGGCGCCCTCGCCTTCATCGCCATGTCCTGCAGCTTTGTGATCTTCAGCGCGTGGGTCTCGGAGAGCGAGCCGCCGAACACGGTAAAGTCCTTGGCGAACACAAACGTCTTGCGGCCGTTGACGGTACCCCAGCCCGTGACGACGCCGTCGCCCGGCACTTTCGATTTTTCCATGCCGAATTCGGTCGAGCGGTGCTCGACGAACATGTCGAATTCCTCGAACGAGCCCTTGTCAAGCAAGAGTTCGATGCGCTCCCGCGCGGTCAATTTGCCGCGCGCGTGCTGCGCCTCGATGCGCTTTTCGCCGCCGCCAAGCTTGGCGCCAGCGCGCCGTTCTTCGAGGGTATCCAGGATGTCTTTCATATCGGTATTTCCCGCTTGATTTGGCCGGCCTTCTAACACGGCCTTTTGGCGTGTGGAAACGCCTTCGCGGCATCTGGTACCCCGGTCCCGCAGGCCATATATGCGCACCCTCCAGGAAGGCGACCTCATGACCGATTCCACCGACCCCACCAGCGCCGTTACCGGGGGCTTGCGAACGCTGCTGCGGCTCGAAGGACTGGCATTATTCGTCGGGATGACCCTGCTCTACGCGGTCTGGGAGGGATCGTGGTGGGTCTACGTCATCCTGTTCCTGGCGCCCGATATCAGTTTTGCGGGCTATCTGGCCGGCCCGCGGGCGGGCGCCATCATCTATAACGCCGCGCACACCTACATGGGGCCGATGGCAATGATGACCGCCGGATTTGCGCTCTCGCAGCCGCTGGTGCTGTCCATCGCGATGATCTGGCTCGCCCATATCGGCATCGACCGCACGCTCGGCTACGGATTGAAATATTCGGCCGGTTTCGGCTTCACCCATCTCGGCCGAATCGGCAGACGCCGGATTTGACGGCCCAGTCCCGCGGGCATGACGTTCTTGGCGTGGTGAAGTAGGAGGCGGATGGCCGGGTCGTCCCGCGCGACGACGCGCTTCGCGCATTTGCCCGGCCATGACGTCGAATGATGGAGAAACTACTTCTCGCCGGCCTTGAACGGCTCTTCCTTGCCGGGCGGCACGGTCTCTTCGGCCATCGCGAGCAGCATCGCGACCATCACGTAATTGCCGGCGACCGCGGTCAGGTCGACGATCTGCTGATCGTTGAACACCTTCTTGGCCCGCGCGAAGGTTTCATCGGAAACCTTCTTCGTCGTGGTGAGCTCGGTGACGAAATCGTAAACAATGGCCTCATCCTCGGCCATGTTCGAGGGACGCTTGCCCGCCTTCAATTCGGCGATGATGTCGGAGGACAATCCGGCCTTCGCCGCCAGCGGCGCATGCGCGAACCACTCGACCTGCGAGGTCCATTGCCGCCCGATAATCAGGATCGCGAATTCGTTGAGTTTTGTCGGCACCGAGGTCTGCCAGCGCAGATAATAGAACAAGTCATACAGCCGCTGTCCCAGCACCGGGCTGCGGATCATCGGGTTGTAGGGCCCGCCGAGACCGACGCTCGACACCTTCATGATCTGCTCGCCGAGCGGCTTTTGCTTCTCGTCGAGCTGGTCCATGGTGAGCTGCGGGAAGCGCGGCTGCTTGCTGGTCGCGGGAGCTGCGAACATCGTGGCCGCGAACCAGCCGCCCGCGGCGGCAATGGCGAGCGACGACAGCCAGACCGTTGAGTGCATGATTTCCTCCGTGCATTTTTCTTGCTTGCCGGAGACGCTAGCCCGGCGCGAGTTCCCGCACCAGCCGGGACGGCGCAGGTCAGCCCGTCAGATCGCGACGATATCGGCGAGGCATTGCTGCGTCACCGTCATCCGCGCGGCGATGTGGCTTGGCTCCTTGCAGTCCATGTTCATTGCGAACACCGTCGCCGAACCGCCCTTCTCGGCCCAGCCGACCAGCCAGCCCAACGACGGCTTGCCGATTTCGGCGCCGAGCAAGCCGCTCTTGGCACGGATGGTGGCGTCGCCGATTTTTGTCACCGGGAGAATGTCGCGTACCAGTTCTTGGGCACGCTTGGAGACCGGCAGCACGCCGCGTCGCAGCCGGTCGACGAAATCGATCTGCTGGACCGGGTCGACGCGTAAGTTACCGGTCAGCCAGAACTGATCGATGCCGCCGCCGATATCGCGGTTGCCGTATTCGAACAGGTCGACATATTTCTGCATCCGCTCCTGTCCGATGCGCCGGGCGATCTCCTGATAGACCGGCACGGCGGAAACGGCGATCGCGGAGCGCAAAGTGTGATCCTTGTTCCAGGCCTCGATATCGCGCTTCACCCCGTCCCACTTGAAGACGTCCTTGTCGGGGTCCTCGACCACGCCGGTCTCCAGCGCGATGAGCGAATTCGGGATCTTGAAGGTGGAGGCCGGCAGCTTGCCCTCGCCCGAGCGAGCCTTGTCGCTGGCGATCATCAGGTAGTCATCGACCTTGTAGGCGACGAAGGTGCCTTCCGTCCCGAGGTCGAAAAACCGCCGGGCAAGACCCTCGCGGAACTCGCTGCGCTGGTAGGAGACATTGGCGAGACTGCGGGATGGCAAAATGCTTGCGGCGGCGAGAAGACCGAGCGTATGGCGGCGATTGATCACGGGAGGCATCCGAACTGGTGGAGGAACGCAGCAACGATGTCGATGGCATCGTGGTAAAACGATGACGATGGAAATGCCAGCTAGCGGATTCGACCCGACAGCCTGAGCACGAATACCAGCACTTCCGCGACGGCTTTATAAAGCTCTGCCGGGATCTCGTCGCCGAGCTCGACGTTGGAGAGCGCGCCGGCCAGCACCTCGTTTTCCTCGATCGGAATGTCGTGGGCCCTGGCGAGCTCGATGATCTTTGCGCCGATCGTCCCCTTGCCCTTGGCGACCACCCGTGGTGCGCCGGTGTGGTCGTAATGCAGCGCGACCGCCAGCTGGTTCCTTGTCTCGACGCTCATAGCGCGCGATCCAGGAAATGCCCGGCGCGGGGCGGCGTTGCCTGCGGCGGCGCGCCGACGCGGATCACGATGTCGCCGGGCCGCAATTCGGCTTTGCTCAGCGCCTGGCTCAATTGCGCGGCGCCGGCGCGCAATTGGGCTGCGGTCGCGGGCCGTTCGGCCCACATCCGAACCGAGGTGGTGTCGCCTGTGAGCGACACCAGCGCATGGATCGGGCCTGCCGGCTCGACATCGAGCGAGAACCGCGCCCGCCACACCCGTTTCCCCGCCTCGACTTCGGCACCGCCGCCGTCGCGCGAAATCTCGAACTGCGTCATCGCCGTGCCCTGCGGCGTGACGAACGGAATTTCGAAATTCCAGCGCGGCGCGGTGATGTCGATTTTTGGGCTGGCGATATCAATGCGGTCCGGCAGCGAGGCTACCTGCAGCAGCGTCTGCCGCGCGATCGCGGCGTCTGTATCCTGCAGGAGATGATGTGCCGACGTCGCCAGCGGCGCATCCGGCGCGATCGATGGCGACGCGATCGGCTGCGCCGCCGGAAGCCCGCCGCGAAATGGCGGTGGCGGCGTGTTGGTGTGAAAGGTGACGTCGGCGTCGCGGAGAGCTTTCGGCACTGCGGATTGCCGCGCCGGGTTGCCGAGTTCCTGCAGCGCCTCCTGTATCAGGTTTAGCGTCGCGCCGGCCGAAGGCCCGGATTCGAGGGCAGCGCCAAGCGCGCTGCGGCTGGCGCCTGGCGCCAGCAACTCGTTGGCGACTGGCACGCGCGCCTGCGGCAGCAGGATTTCCTGGACATCGAGGTCGGGAAGCGCTGACGGGGCGAGGCCCGGCATCACCGTGATACGCGGCGGTGGCGCTTCCGTCGCGGCCGCCGCCGGGTTTGCCGCGGCCTTCGTCGTATCGAGCGATTGCAGGGTTTGGCGCAGCACGATCAGCGCGGCCTTGAGATCCGGAACGCCGCTCGATGGAACAATCCCCGACGCGAGCGAAGCTTCGAGGAAGAGTCCGGATTTCTGAAAGGCGGCCTTGATGTCGCCGCCATCGAGATTTTGATCGAGGCTGGTCTGTTGCGCCAGCACCTGTGCGATCGCCTGCTGCAATTTCGGCGGCAAATTGCCTGTCGCTGCGACCGCGCCGAGATTGGCGAACAAAGGCGCAAGGCTTTCCTGTCCGGTCGCGGCACGTTGCGCCGCCGCCGAGACCGTCGCGCGCTCGAGCGGCGTCAATACGTTCCTGGGCTGCGCGGTAATCGTCGGCCGAGTGGCCGCCGTGTCGACCAAGGCTTCGGACGATAGCGTGACGGCATCGCCGGACGAGGCAGCCGCATCCGCCCCTTGCCCGACCACGGCGAGGCGGACGCCATCCGGCGTCTGCGATACCGCGAGCTGCAGCGTCTGCCCTTCCTGGAGCGGTATCTCGGAGAGCACGTCGATCGAAAGGCTCGATATCGCGATCCGCACCAGATCGGCGGACAGGACCTTCAGCACCTGCGCATTGACCACGCTTCCCGGCTGCAGCACGAGATCGGGCGCAACGCTGCCTGCCTCCTGGGCAGCAAGCACCGGCAGCACTGGATTGATGGATATCGCCATTTGAGAGGTCTCGGCCAGATGGCGAAGCTAGCCCAGCGCCGTAAACCTCTCCTTAACTCAGCTAGGACTGCAGAGCCTTCAGGATGCTTGCCGCGGCCTTGAAATCGACCAGACGGGCGGCCCGGCGGGCGGCGACTTCCTCGTCCACGCCCCATTTCTCGATGTTCCAGTCCTCATCGACATGGGCGGCAGCCCAGATCTGCTCTTGGTCCCGTACACGGCGCGTCAAGGCCAGCGCGAGCAGCGCCGATCCGGTCAGGGTCGTCACCACGTGCAGCGCCGCCACCGACCACGGGTCGGCCGGGAAGGCTTCGCGCGCCGCCTTGATCGCGGCTTCCGGCTGGGCGACATGCACGATCCCTTCGGCGAGGATGAAATGCGCGCCGAGTTCGTCCGCCGCCCAGAACAGGATCGGGTCCCAATGTTCCCCTTCCCTCGCGACCAGCGCTTCGGGATGGCCGGCGCGATAGAACAGCAAATCCGAGCCGAGATATTTCGCGACATCGTCGGCGACGATATCGACGCGATCGACCACCCCCTCGATCACGCTGTTGGCAAAGCGCGTCAGCGGCATGGTCAGGGGATCGATGGTCTCGCCTTGTGCATTCCATTCGGACGCGATCGCATCCGCGATCTCGCGCGTTGGCGCTACGACCCGGCGGCCGGACGGCGTGCGGATCGGCCTGCCGTCGAGCGTGATGGCAAAACCGCTATCGGCCTCATCAACGGCAGCATTGGCGTAGAACCGCTTGCGCTGCGGCGTGCGGGTGGTGCGCCGCACGGCCTCCTGCGGATCGAGCGGGGACTTTCCTGCAACTTCATCGAATAATTCGCGCATGCGATCTCATAGCGTTTTTGAGCAATGTAGGCACCGGTTCGCGGAACCAAGGCTGCGCGCCTTCGTCCATCTTGGTTTGGCTGCAAGATAGGCTTTCGCGCCATGCAAATAAAGCCAATGGGAAGAAACCGGGGGGCCACTTTGCTCGAAATCGCTAATAGTCCTGATTGGCGCACGCGCGCGAATAGGCCGCGCGTGCGGCTTGGTTAAGCCCGGCGGCCGCGGCGTCATCGAGACATCTGGAGATTCGGTCGCCAAAGGATCGCCGCGGCGGGGGGCGGAGGCTCGGCCCTGACACCACATCCAGCTGCGGGATCGGCGGCACGTAGATCCTGGGCGGCGGCGGCGGTA
This sequence comes from uncultured Alphaproteobacteria bacterium, assembly GCA_963786115.1. Lineage (GTDB taxonomy): Bacteria > Pseudomonadota > Alphaproteobacteria > Rhizobiales > Xanthobacteraceae > Bradyrhizobium. The sequence continues at coordinate 41,678 of CAWAYC010000021.1, read as the reverse complement.
GAGGCAGCGGCGGATTGAGCAGCGATCCACCCGGCGGGATCAATAGCTGCTGCGCCGAGGCGCTGCCCGCAAACAACGCCAACACTATCGCGCCGATCACGATCGATGGTCGTTTCATTGAGGAGATGTTGGGTCGGCACGGCCGAACCGCAACCCCTCACGGCTTCTGATAGATGACCTTGCCCGCACGGATGGTGTAGGTGACCTTGGCGAGATTCCTGACATCGGCCATGGGATCGCCGTCGAGAACCACGAGGTCGGCGTCAAATCCCTTTTCAACCCTGCCCTTCTTCTCCACCTTGAAGTACCGCGCGGGACTAGTCGTCAGGGAGGCGAGCACCTCGCTCTCCGGAAGCACCCGGTGCATGAGTTCGTATTCGAGCGAGGTGTCATAGAGCTTGGTGAAGCCGACGTCGGTCCCAAACAGAACGACGCCACCGTTGTCGGAAAATTGCTTGAGCTGGTTGACGGTCGCCGCGACCACGCGGGCCGTCACGGCCGGGTCGAGCACGACGGTCGTGAAAAGCGACAATGTCGGAATCAATGCGACCCCTTGCGACTTGAAACGCGCGAGTTGCTCCGACGTAAAGCCGCCCGGTTCGCCGGGAATGGTGTGGGCGAGAACGTCCACCCGGGCTGCGATCACGGTTTCCACACCAACTTTATTCTGCGGATGGGCGAACACTGGCTTGCCCTGCGCATGCGCGACATCGACCGCGGCCCTGGCAATGGCCGGATCCATGTTCACGACGGGCTTGTCGCCCATGAACGCACCGGTGAAGAGCTTGATGCCGTCTTCGCCCATTCCGAGGTAGTCGCGCGACAATTGCGCGGCTTCCTCCGGCGTGGCCACTTCGGGGAGCGGCACCTCACGCGGCACATAGACGGGATGACCGCCCTTGGGGAATATATTGCCGGCAAGCAAGATGCCGGGACCCGGCACTTCGCCCGAGTTGACGCGGCGGCGCAGCGGCAAGGAGTCATTCGGATCCGAACCAAGATCCCATACGGTGGTGAAACCCCACCGCGTCAGCATCGCCTGCATATGTTCTTCCAGCGACGCTGCGGGTGCACTCGCTGCGTTTCGCCATGGTCCTTCCGTGAAGTGGACGTGACTGTTCCAGAAGCCAGCGACGACGCTCTTTCCGGTACAATCGATGACCCGTGCTTCCGCAGGGATCTGGACTTCGCTCCGGCTGCCGATCGCGGTGATGATGCCGTTGGACGCCAGAACCACGGCCTCCGAAACCGGCGTGGCGTCAGGCGATGGATACAGCTTGCCTCCGACAAGCGCGAGTGTTTGCGCGTCTGCCGCGCCGCCAACGGTTGCAGCCGAGCTGACGAGGAAAGAGAAGAGCGCGGTCCGGAGCAGGTTGCCGATCATGCGTGAAGCCTTGAGCTAAAGACCGTTGAGGAAAGCACGACAGCCCGAACGATAACTGATTAGCACTAGCTCGCTTTGATAGTTCTTGCTCCTCGACGGCGACCGCCCGATCACTCCTCGGGCGCGTTCTCGATCGGGTCGAATCGGTCGGCCTCCAACCCCAGCAGGTTCCAGGATTGCAGCATATGAGGCGGCAGCGGTGCGGTGGCGTCGATCACGCCGCCGCGCGGATGCGGGATCATGATGCGGCGCGCCAGCAGATGCAGCCGGTTCTGCAATCCGCCCGGCAATTGCCAGTTCTCCTTATTAAAGTATTTGGGATCGCCGACGATCGCGTGGCCGATATGCGCCATATGCGCGCGCAATTGATGGGTGCGGCCCGTGACCGGTTTCAGGGATACCCATGCAAGCTTTGTCGCAGACGTCTCCACCACGGCGTAATACGTCACTGCGTGGCTCGCGCCCTCGTCGCCATGCTTGGCGACGCGCATGATGGTGTCGTCCTCGCTCTCTTCCTTCGCGAGATAGGTCGAGATGCGGCCCTGCTTCGGCTTCGGCACGCCGGCCACCAGCGCCCAGTAGATTTTTCGTGCGGAGCGATGACGGAACGAGCCGGTCAATGCGGTGGCGGCAAAGCGGGTTTTGGCGATCAGCAGGCAGCCCGACGTTTCCCGATCGAGCCGGTGCACCAGCCGCGGCTTCTGGCCCTTGGCGTCGCGCATCACTTCCAGCATATCGTCGACATTTCGCGTGATACCGGAGCCGCCCTGCACTGCCAGGCCTGCGGGCTTGTTCAGCACCATGACATCGGCGTCTTCGTACAGGATCATGTCCTTCAGCGCCTGCAGCGTCTTCGTCGCGGCTTCCGAGAGCTCGCCTGCGACCTTCGGCGCATCAAGCTTCAGCGGCGGGATGCGAACGTTCTGCCCTTCTTCCAGCCGATCCTTGCTGTCGGCGCGCTTGCCGTTGACGCGCAACTCGCCTTTACGGACGACGCGCTGAATGTGGGAGAACGACAGGCCGGGAAACCGCGCCTCGAGAAAACGGTCGACGCGCATGTTGTTTTCGTCCGTGGTCACGACGACGGTCTGGACCTTCGTCGGCAACGGCTGCTCGGCGGCCTTCGCCGGCTCCGCCGCGACGGGCGGAGCCTTGTCTCGCCGCGCCTCCGAAAAGCGCGGCGGCTTGCTGCCGGGGCGCGCAGCCTGCGGCCGGTCGCCTTGCATGCGGTCGCCGGGCTTTCGATTCCGGAATGGCGGCGCTCCCTTGGGGCGGTCGCCAGACGTGCGCGACTTCGCTAGTGGTCTCTTGACGCGACGGCTCATGGTGATTTTCGGCTCCAAAGGTGTGCCTTTGCGTAGCGCAAATGCCGCGAATCGTCACCGTGAAATCGGTACAAATTGGCGATGAGATCGGCCATGCTGGGGCCAAACCACCGGAAAACAGCGGGGAGCGCTGAAATGGCACTGGCGAAATCGGCGTTGGCGATTGCCGCGGCAATGATCGCGACCACGGCGTGGGCTGAAGGCCCGATGTCCGAGGAACTGGCCTGGAAACTGCTCGAACTCGGCCAGGTCATCGATCTGCCCAAGACCGCAGCCATTTACGCGCCGCTGCAGGAGAGCGAGCCGTATCAGGGCGTCAAAATCGAACGCGACATCAAATACGGCCCGGCCGACCGCAACCTGCTCGACGTCTTCGTGCCGGAGACCCCTTCGGCGAAAAGACCGGTGCTGATTTATGTCCATGGCGGCGGCTTTGTCGGCGGCGACAAACGCGCGCCGGGCAGCCCGTTCTACGACAACGTGATGCTGTGGGCGGTGAAGAACGGCTTTATCGGCGTCAACGCCACCTATCGGCTGGCACCGCAAGCTCCATGGCCGGCCGGCGCGGAAGACCTCGGCGCCGTGGTGCAATGGACGTCGGACAAGATCAGCGAGCGCGGCGGCGATCCCGCACGCGTCTTCCTAATGGGACAATCCGCAGGCGCCGTGCATGTCGCAAGCTACGTGGCGCATACCGAATTTCACAAGGTGAAGGGCGGCGGCCTTGCCGGCGCGATTTTGCTGTCCGGCATCTACGACCTGACCGCGACGCCGGCCGCCGATCCCGAGCGCGCCTATTTCGGCGACGATCCCTCACGCTACGCCGAGCGTTCGTCGTTGTCGGGTTTGCTGACGACGAATATCCCCCTGATGCTGACCGCGGCCGAATTGGACCCGCCACGCTTCGTCGAACAATTTGAACTCGTGAAACAGGCAAGTTGCAAACGGCCTAGCGGCTGCGTCCGCGCATTCATGCTGCCGCAGCACAATCACATGTCGGAGGTCTATGCGATCAACACCGCCGACACCCGACTGACCGACGCAATCCTGAATTTCGTGAAGGCGGGAGAATGACCGGCGCCGCCCAGCCACAAAAGCGCGAAATCGTTGATTAGCGTCATTTGCATTGGGCGCTATTTCTCAGCATCGCGAGATCGCGATTGGCATCGGCAGAAGGCCGCTGTCTGGCCGCTTCATCTGCCGCGGCGCAAGCCGCAGGCGCGTCACCGTTTTGCAGCCGCGCCCAGGCGAGATTGGTCCAGGCATCGCCGAAATCGGGACTATCCTTGACAGCCTGCTCCAGCACCGGTTGCGCATCGCGCGGCCGCTTTGCGATCAGCAGAAAGCGTCCGTAATCGGCGCTTAGTGCCTTCAACGGATTAGGCTGCTTGCGCGCGATCCTGAACAGTTCGTCTGCGGAATCCAGGTCTTTAAAGCGGCTTTGAGCGACCGCTGCGAACCCGTGATAAACGCCGCTCTGTTCAGGCGACAGCAGAAAAGCCTGATTAAATCGCTGGGCGGCTTCACCGCTTTTGCCGGCAGCAATCGCCCTCCAGCCGCGCTTCGTCGTTTCCTCAAACGCCTTTTCCCGCGATCCCGCGGCCTGAATGATTGCACTTACGAAGGTTTCATCAGCCGCCCGCTGCAATTCATTCTTGACCGCAAATCCGAAAAACGGCTGCTCGTTGATCGACGCGGCATACGTTCTCTTCGTCACCTGCACGCCCGGCGCGACCTCGACGGTTTCGGCGGCGGCTGGAAGCATGGACGCGAGCAGCACCAGTAACGGCGCGGCCCGAATTGCCTGCTTGACGAGCATGGAAAGAAAATTCTCGAAGCGGCTCATTCGCGCTGGCCTCCCTCGCGCTCCTTCCGCAGCCTCGCCCAGTATTCCAGTCGCTTGCGGATTTCGCGCTCAAACCCGCGATCGGGCGGATCGTAGAAGGTCTGGCGGCCCAGGGCTTCCGGGAAATAGTCCTGGCCGGAGAAGGCGTCCGGGGCGTCGTGATCGTATTGATAGCCACCTCCGTAGCCTTCCGACTTCATCAGCTTGGTCGGCGAGTTCAGGATGTGCTTCGGCGGCAGCAATGAGCCGCCCTCTTTCGCGGTCCGCATCGCCGCGCCAAATGCCATGTAAGCGGCGTTCGATTTCGGCGCGGTGGCGAGATAGATCACGGCCTGGGCGATCGCCAGTTCACCTTCGGGATGCCCCAGGAAATCAAAGGCGTCCTTGGCGGCGTTGCAGATCACCAGCGCCTGCGGATCCGCGAGGCCGATATCCTCCACCGCCATGCGCACGACGCGCCGCGCCAGGAACAGCGGATCCTCGCCCGCATCCAGCATGCGCGCGAGATAATACAGCGCCGCGTCCGGATCGGAACCGCGCACCGATTTATGCAGCGCCGAGATCAGGTTGTAGTGGCCGTCGGCGGATTTGTCGTAGATCGGGGCGCGGCGCTGCAAAATCTCCTGCAATTGCACGGCATTGAAGATCTCGTCCTTGCGCGCGGCGCGCCATACCTCTTCCGCCAGCGTCAGCGCGGCGCGGCCATCGCCGTCGGCCATCCGCACCAGCACGGCGCGCGCTTCCACGTCCAGCGGCAGTTTCCTGCCTTCGACCTGCTCCGCGTGGGCATAGAGCTTTTCGATTGCGGCCGGATCGAGCGAGTGAAACACCAGCACGCGCGCCCGCGACAGAAGCGCGGCGTTGAGCTCGAAGGACGGATTTTCGGTGGTGGCGCCGACCAGCACCACGGTCCCGTCTTCCATCACGGGCAGGAATGAATCTTGTTGCGCGCGGTTGAACCTGTGCACCTCGTCGACGAACAGAAGCGTGCCCTTGCCAGTCTCGCGGCGGGCGCGCGCGGCGTCGAACACCTTCTTCAGGTCGGCTACCCCGGAAAACACCGCCGAAATCTGCTCGAAATGCAACTCGGTCGCGTCCGCGAGCAGCCTCGCCACCGTGGTTTTGCCGGTTCCCGGCGGGCCCCAGAAGACCAGCGAGCCCAGCGTGCGCGTCTCCAGCATGCGCGTCAGCGCGCCATCCGGTCCGAGGATATGGTCCTGGCCGACGACCTCAGTGAGCGAGCGCGGGCGCAGCCTGTCCGGCAGCGGACGCGGTGCATCCTGCTCCATCCCTGCCGCGGCAAAGAGGTTGTTGGCCTCACGCGGTCGCTTCGGGTTCATCCGCCGAGCGTCACGTTGATCTGCTGGCCGCCGCGCACCACGGTAATGCGCCAGATCCTGGACGACGCCTTCGACGCCTTGTCGAGGTCGGAGGTTCTCCCGATCTTCTGATTGTTCACTGCGAGGATGATATCGCCCTTCTGGAATCCAACACTTGCGGCCGTTCCGTCATCGGCAAGATCGGTCACCACGACGCCTTCGGTGGAGGAATCGAGGTGCAACTCGTCGGCCAGGGCCGGCGAGATATTGGCGACCGTGGCGCCCTGGAACGGCGAGCGCGCGGTTAGCACGATCTCGTCGCGGCCGCTGTCGGGCGCGGTCTCCAGCGGCACCGTTAGTTTTACGGTCTTGCCGGCGCGCTGCACATCGATCTGCGCGCTGCCGCCGAGCGGCCGCGTCGCGAAGCGATAATCGAACGCATTGGGATCGTCGATCGTCTGCCCGTCGATCGCGACGATCAGGTCGGACAGTTTCAAGCCCGCCCGCGATGCCGGACTGCTCGGCGCGACATTGGCGACCAGCGCACCGTTCGGCAGCTTCAATCCCAGCGTCTCGGCGATTTCGGGCGTCACCGCCTGCAGGCGCGCGCCGAGCCACGGCCGCTTCACCGCCTTGCCGCCGCTCTTCGCCGAGGCCACCACCACGCGCACCATGTTAGCGGGGATCGCAAAGCCGATGCCTTGCGAGCCGCCGGAGCGCGAGAAGATCGCGGTGTTGATCCCGGCAAGCCGCCCGGACATGTCGACCAGCGCGCCCCCGGAATTGCCGGGATTGATCGCGGCATCGGTCTGGATGAAGAACTGATAGTCGGTGATGCCGACCTGCGTGCGCGCCAGCGCCGAGATGATGCCGTGCGTTACGGTCTGTCCGACGCCGAAGGGATTGCCGATCGCGAGCACGACGTCGCCGACTAGCAGTTCATCGGAATTGGCAAAATCGAGCGTCGCGAATTTTTCCTTGGTGTCCTTCAAGCGCAGCACCGCGAGATCGGTGCGGCTGTCCTTGAGCACGATCTCGGCCTCGAATTCGCGCTTGTCGGCGAGCGAGATCTTTACCTGGTCGGCGCCTTCGATGACGTGGTTGTTGGTAACGACGAGGCCGGACGGATCGACCATGACGCCGGACCCCAGCGAACGCTGCATCTGTTCCGGCTGTTGGCCCGGCACGCCGAAGAAGCGGCGGAAGATCGGATCGTCCAGCAGCGGATTGCGATTCTGCACCGTCTTCGCCGCATAAACGTTGACGACTGCCGGCTGAACGCGCTGCACGATCGGCGCATAGGAAAGTTTTAGCTCGGCGGCCGTGGACGGCACGCGGCGATCCTGCGCCAGCGCCGGTGTCGCGACAGCTGCGGAGATCAACAGAACAGCCAGAGAGCGAATCAACATCATGCAAAAAATCCTGATATTCGGCGCCCCTGATATAGGCGGCAGCCGGTAGCGAGAGAAGGGAAACTAGGCGGCGCGATCGGTCGCCTTGGTGGTCTCGGGCGCCGGCGCGCAGGATAGCCGCGCCTGGTGGCTCTCGCCCCAGGCCTTCAGCGTATCGATCACCGGCCGCAGGCTTTCGCCGGTTTCCGACAGGGTGTATTCGACCCGCGGCGGCACTTCGGCATAGACCTTGCGGATCACGAGGTTATCGTCCTCGAGCGCGCGGAGCTGTTTTGTCAGCATGCGCTGGGTGATGCCGGGCATCCGCCGCCGCAACTCGCCAAAGCGCTGGGTGCCCGCCTGGAGGTGAAACAGGATGACCCCCTTCCATTTGCCGTCGATCAGATCGAGCGTCGCTTCGACCGCACAGCCTGGGCGATGGGCAAAATCTCGCCGTTTCACAGGTTTTTTTCCAATAGTATACGAACAGGGACTAGTTCCCTCAATTTACAGTACTTGCCAAGTGGATGCCAGCCGGACATTTACGCTGGCAGGTGGAAACGCCAGCACAGGGAGATGAGCCATGAAGGCCGTCGGATACAAAAAGTCGCTGCCGATCGATGCGGCGGATGCGCTGATCGATTTCGAGACCGCGAAACCTGCGCCGAAGGGTCGCGATATCCTGGTCGCGGTCAAGGCGATCTCGGCCAATCCGGTCGATTATAAGGTGCGCAAGCGCGCCGCCCCGCCCGAGGGTGAAACAAAAATCCTGGGCTACGATGCTGCCGGTATCGTCGATGCCGTTGGGTCCGACGTCACCCTCTTCAAGCCCGGCGATGAAGTGTTTTATGCCGGCTCGATCCAGCGCCAGGGCACCAACTCGGAATTCCATCTGGTCGACGAGCGCATCGTCGGCAAGAAGCCGAAGACGCTGTCCTTCGCGCAGGCCGCCGCGCTGCCGCTGACCTCGATCACCGCCTGGGAACTGCTGTTCGATCGCCTAGGCGCGGTGCCGGGAAAGAGCGTCGATCCGCGCACGCTTCTGATCATGGGCGGCGCCGGCGGCGTCGGCTCGATCCTGATCCAGCTCGCGCGCCGCCTCACCGGCCTGACCGTGGTCGCCACCGCGACGCGGCCGGAATCGCAGAAATGGTGTCTCGATCTCGGTGCCCACGCCGTGATCGATCATGCAAAACCGATGAAGGAGCAGATCGAGAAACTGAAGGTGCCGCCGGTCGGCCTCGTCGCGAGCCTCACCTTCACCGACCAGCATTACAAGGCGATCTCCGACTTCATCGCGCCGCAGGGAAAATTCGGGTTGATCGACGATCCCCCGGAATTCAACGTCAGCGCCTTCAAGGGCAAGGCCGTCTCCATCCATTGGGAGTCGATGTTCACGCGTTCCTCGTTCCAGACGCCTGACATGATCGGGCAGCATCATCTGCTGAACGACGTCTCCGACCTCATCGACAAGGGCGTGCTGCGCACCACGCTCGACCAGACCTTTGGCACCATCAACGCCGCCAATCTGAAGCGTGCGCATGCGCTGCTGGAGAGTGGAAAATCGCGGGGTAAGATCGTGCTGGAGGGTTGGTAGCGCGTTTCAACATCAGCCGCGTCATGCCCGGGCTTGTCCCGGGCATCCACGTCTTGGCGGCGCCACCCAAGAAAACGTAGATGGCAGGGACAAGCCCGGCCATGACGGAAACGGGCTGAGCTCCAACAATATCCCTACGCCTGACCGATTGTCATTTTAGAACCGACTTGCGCGCTGCCATGGCCGGCGCATCGCTTTTGCCAAAGACACAACAGGCTATATACATTGCTGAACAATCACCCCGTCTTCAATCCGGCCGACACAAGAAGCGGCTGGAGCGGCGGTGAGCCCCAATGGGAGGAAGCCGATGAGTTTGCTCACGGCCGATCCGTCGCGGATCGATCCGGAGTGGATGACGCGGGCGCTGCGCCAGGCCGGTGTAATCGAGGAGGTCAGCGTCGTTGATCTCGCTTGCAAGCCGGTCGGCAATGGCCTCGTCGGCGACAGTTATCGATTTCGTCTCACTTATGACGGTGATCAGCCGAACGCGCCCGCCACCGTGATCGGCAAATTTCCCGCCGCAGATCCTGCGAGCCGCCAGTCCGGTTCCGCGCATATGCTTTACGTCCGCGAAGTCGCGTTCTATCGCGAGCTGGCGACCACCGTCGCCATTCACACCCCGCGACCGATCCTCGCCGAAATCGATCCGGTGACGGACGACTTCACGCTGATCCTGGAAGATCTGGCGCCCGCGCGCCAAGGTGACCAGCTCGCCGGATGTTCTCTCGCGGACAGCCGGACGGCCATGGCGGAAGCCGCCGCCTTGCATGCGCCGCGGTGGAATGACCCGACTTTGGAGGCGGTGGATTGTTTTGCTGTCGCTTCAAGCAGGCGCAAAAATTTCCGCGCGACGCTGCCTGCCATCATCGGTCTCTACAAGGATCGATATCGCGATGCGCTTGAACCGGAATTCATGGCGCTGGTCGACCGGCTCCCGGATGCGATATCGCGCCACCAGTCCGATCGGTCGACGCCGCGGACCCTGCAGCATGCGGATTTCAGGCTGGACAACATCCTGTTCGACGTGCGCGGCAGCACCCACCCGATGGCGACGCTGGACTGGCAGACGTTGACTGTCGGACCTGGAATAGTGGACGTGGCTTATTTCCTGTCGGCCGGCATCGACCCGTCCGAGCGGAGGCTTCACGAAATCGAGCTGGTACGCTTCTATCATTCGGAACTGATCCGCCGCGGCGTGCAGGATTACGGCTGGGATCATTGTTGGCAGGATTATCGTCGCTACACCCTACATGGGATTGTGATGGGCGTTGTCTCCGCTCTCAGCGTCCAGCGCTCCGAGCGCGGCGACGCTCTATTCCTGAAAATGACCCGAGGCGCCTGCGCACAGGCGCTAGATCACAACAGCTTTGCTTTCTGGCAGGACTGAAGCGTTTTCGAGCGAAGTGGAGACCGGTTCGCATAGCAATCAAGTTTACGTAAATTGCGTAGACTATCTGCGGTGGAAACCGCGTCAAAACAAAAATCCACAGCTTCGGTTCTGATTCAATCAGAACCGATCATGCTCTGAGGGAAACACCGAAAGGGATACGCGTGCTGAACAAATTTGACGATTTTCCAATCCACCAGACGCCCGAACCGATTGCAGTTCCCTTCACCAGCGACCGCAATGTCTATGACCGAACCTGGTTCAATGGCTATACGGCTGACGGTTCGTACTATTTCGGTATCGGCATGGCGATTTATCCGCACCGCAAGGTCCTCGATTGCGCCTTCAGCGTCGTGGAGCGCGGCGGACGGCAGCACTGCTTCTACGGTTCGCGGCGCGCCCCGATCGAACGCACCGAGATGCAGGTCGGCCCATTCCGGCTGGAAGTCCTCGAACCGATGCGGCGGACCCGGGTCGTGCTTGACGACAACGCGACAGGCCTGGCGTGCGACCTGACCTTCTCCGCGCGCACGGCCGCTGTCCAGGAGGCGCGCCAGACCCTTTGGTCGAACGACCGTCGCGTCATGGACTCGACCCGGTTCGACCAATTCGGCCGCTGGCGCGGCGTCGTTCGCCATCCAGACGGTGAGATCACGGTGGACGATCAATCATGCTACGGCACCAAGGATCGCTCCTGGGGCTTTCGCAACGTCGGTGAACGGGACGTCGGGGGCGCGCCGATGCCGCCTCCGAGCGTGTTCTTCCTCTGGGCCCCGTTGTTCTGGGACGACCATATATCGCACGCCATTTTTTTCGACGGGACGCGTGGCGAGGCTCTCGTCCGCGAAGGTTTTACCGCGCCGCTTTACCGAAGCGAGGATGAGATCCCCGGCGTCGTCGACGGGTTCGACCGCCGCATGGCGACCGCGCGACACCGCGTGAGATATGTTCCGAACACGCGGCTGGCCGGATTCGCTGAAATCGACCTTGTCGACATCGACGGCCAGACAGCGACCATCGAGTTGGATCCGATCCTAAAGTTCCAGATGAAAGGCCTCGGCTACGGTCATCCGCAATGGGGCCAGGGTGTGTGGAAGGGAGAGCTGGAGATCGGCGGCGAGTCGTTCGATCCAATGACGCTCAACCCGCTGGCCCGGGAGAATGTACACGTGCAACAGGTGGTGCGCGCCCGCCAGGGCGACCAGACGGGGATTGGAGTTCTGGAACAATTGTGCTTCGGCGCCTACGGTCCCGCCGGCTTCACCGATTTCCTTGACGGGGCCAAAGGATAGCACGTAAGGCCGGCGCGCCGGGCCTCACGCGACGGTCTGGATGATGCCGCCTTCGGCGCGAAGCGCCGCGCCGTTGGTGGCGGAAGCTTCCTTCGAGGAAACATAGACCACCATATTGGCGATCTCCTCGACGCTGGCAAAACGCTGCAGCAGCGACGTCGGACGATGCTGCTTGACGAAATTCGACGCAGCCTCCTCGACTGACTGACCGTTCTGCCTGGCGAGATCTTTCACGAAGGTCTCCACGCCCTCCGACATGGTCGGGCCCGGCAACACCGAGTTGACGGTCACGGCGGTGCCGCGGGTCATTTCCGCAAGCCCTCGCGAGATCGCAAGCTGCGCGGTCTTGGTCATGCCGTAGTGGATCATTTCCTTCGGAATATTGAGTGCCAACTCGGAGGAGATGAAGACGATGCGGCCCCAATTGCGCTTGAGCATGCCGGGCATGTAGGCGCGCGACAGCCGCACGCCGGACATCACGTTGACCTCGAAGAAACGGCTCCAGTCCTCATCGGGAATATCGAAAAACCCTTTCGGCTCGAAAATCCCGGCATTGTTGATGAGGATATCGACCTCCGGCAACGCGGCCAGCAAGGCCTCGCAGCCGGCAGCGGTGGAGACATCGGCGGCGATGCCACGCACCTTGGCTCCGGGCAAAGCTTTAGCCACGCCAGCTGCGGCGGCTTCGACTTTGGCCTGGCTGCGGCCGTTGACCACCACGCTTGCGCCGGTCGCTGCAAGGCCTCTGGCGATCGCATTGCCGATGCCCGCCGTCGAGCCCGTCACCAGCGCGGTTTTTCCCGATAGGTCGATTTTCATGTGCCATCTCCTTCATTGCTGAAGAAGATATCGGGTGCGGTCGACGCGACCGCAATCAGCGGATGTCTCCGTTGCACGCCCAATAAAAAAGCGGCGCCCGGAGGCGCCGCTTTGAAAACCAATTCCGAAAGGCCTTAAGCCGCTTCGGCTTCCTTTTCCTGCACCGGGCCGGAGTCCTTGCCCTTGGCGTCGACGTCGCGGTCGACGAATTCGATCACCGCCATCGGGGCATTGTCGCCGTAGCGGAAGCCCGCCTTGATGATGCGGGTGTAGCCGCCCTGGCGGTCCTTGTAGCGGACGGCGAGCGTGTCGAACAGCTTGCGGACCTGGTCCTTGTCGCGCATCTCGGAGATCGCCTGGCGGCGCAAAGCGAGGCCGCCCTTCTTGCCGAGGGTGACCAGCTTCTCCACGATCGGCCGCAATTCCTTGGCCTTCGGCAGCGTGGTGACGATCTGCTCGTGCTTGATCAGCGCCGCGCACATATTTGCGAACATCGCGCGGCGATGTTCGGCGGTACGATTGAGCTTACGATGAACCTTGCCGTGACGCATGATCTATTCCTTGATTTATGTTGGTCGCGACGGTTCGTCGGACACGTTTCTCAGGTGGGCCGCCTGCGTTCGCCCGGTAACGGAATGGCCGGGATTCTCCCCGGCCACGACGATGACGTTCGATCAGTAGTGATCTTCGAAGCGCTTGGCCAGCTCGTCGATATTCTCCGGCGGCCAGCCCGGCACTTCCATGCCGAGATGCAGACCCATCTGGGCCAGCACTTCCTTGATCTCGTTCAGCGACTTGCGGCCGAAGTTCGGGGTGCGGAGCATTTCCGCTTCCGACTTCTGCACGAGGTCGCCGATGTAGACGATGTTGTCGTTCTTCAGGCAGTTTGCCGAACGCACCGACAGTTCGAGCTCGTCGACCTTCTTGAGGAACGCCGGATTGAAGGCGAGATCGGGGATGATCTCCTGCGCGACTTCCTTGCGGGGCTCTTCAAAGTTCACGAACACGTTGAGCTGATCCTGCAGGATGCGCGCGGCATAGGCCACCGAGTCCTCAGGGGTGATCGCGCCGTTGGTCTCGATCGTCATGGTCAGCTTGTCGTAGTCGAGGATCTGGCCCTCGCGGGTATTCTCAACCTTGTAGGAAACCTTGCGGACCGGCGAGAACAGGCTGTCGACGGGGATCAGGCCGATCGGCGCGTCCTCGGGACGGTTGCGCTCGGCGGCAACGTAGCCCTTGCCGGCGGCGACGGTGAATTCCATACGGATCTCGGCGCCCTCGTCGAGCGTGCAGATCTGCAGGTCCGGATTGAGGACCACGACGTCGCCAACGGTCTGGATGTCGCCGGCGGTGACGACGCCCGGACCCTGCTTCTTCACGACCATGCGCTTGGGGCCTTCGCCCTGCATCTTGATCGAGATGTCCTTGATGTTGAGCACGATGTCGGTGACGTCCTCACGAACGCCCGCGATCGAGGAGAACTCGTGCAGCACGCCGTCGATATGCACCGACTGCACCGCCGCGCCCTGCAGCGAGGACAAGAGGATGCGGCGCAGCGCGTTTCCGAGCGTCTGGCCGAAGCCGCGCTCGAGCGGCTCGGCGACCACGGTGGCGAACCGGTTGGCGTCGGAGCCCGGCGTCACCTGCAGCTTGTTCGGTCGAATAAGTTCTTGCCAATTTTTCTGGATCGTCACTGTGTCACCCATGGGCCAGTCGATCTGCCTTCAAATCACTAGCGTTGGAGGTCGCGGGATTAAGCCCGCGCGGTCAATTCCAAAAACAATCGCGGAGCGCACGTTGCCGCCCCGCGACCAAACATCAGACCCGCCGGCGCTTGCGCGGGCGGCAGCCATTGTGCGGGATCGTTGTCACGTCGCGGATGGATGTGACGGTGAAGCCCGCCGCCTGCAGCGCACGAAGCGCCGACTCACGGCCCGAGCCGGGGCCCGCAACTTCAACTTCCAGCGTGCGCATGCCGTGTTCCTGCGCCTTCTTGGAGACGTCTTCCGCCGCGACCTGCGCCGCATAGGGGGTAGACTTGCGCGAGCCCTTGAAGCCCATCGTGCCGGCCGAGGACCAAGCGATGGTATTGCCCTGCGCGTCGGTAATGGTGATGGTGGTGTTGTTGAACGACGAATTCACGTGCGCGATGCCGGAGGCGATGTTCTTGCGCTCGCGGCGGCGTACGCGGGTGGCTTCCTTGCCCATTCCAAAACCTTTCCTGTGATCTCGACGCCGCCGTAATGCCAGCGGCTACACCTAAAAACGCAAGTAGCGAATGGCGAGTAGCGAATAAAACTATTCGCCACTCCCTATTCGCTATTCGCCAGATTACTTCTTCTTGCCGGCGATCGACTTGGCCGGGCCCTTGCGCGTGCGCGCATTGGTGTGCGTGCGCTGACCGCGCACCGGCAATCCGCGGCGATGCCGCAGGCCGCGATAGCAACCGAGGTCCATCAGCCGCTTGATGTTGATGCCGACCTCACGACGAAGGTCGCCCTCTACCAGATAGTCGCGGTCGATCACTTCGCGAATCTGCAAAACTTCCTGGTCGCTCAGCTGGCTGACGCGACGGTCGGTCGGGATCTTGACCTTCTCGATGATTTCGGCGGCGTTCTTCTGGCCGATACCATGGATGTACTGAAGCGCGATCAGCACGCGCTTGTTGGTTGGGATATTCACGCCGGCAATACGGGCCACGGACTTCTCTCCTGTCGCCGGCCGCTCACGGACCGGGCTATTGCTTTGCTATCTCGGGCAGGTGTCCGCAAACGCGAACACGACGCCCTCCCCTCAGATTCCTCGGGGCCCGGCATCGTCAACAACTATCCGACTTGGATGCGGGGCTTATTAAAGGATTCAACTCGGTTTCGTCAACCGTCCCTAGCGTTTAGCTCGCTTTTTCGTGACCTTTTTGGTGACCTTCTTCGCAGCTTTCTTCCTAGCTTTCTTGGGCGCCCCGGTTCCCTTGGCACCCTTGGCCTTGGCGGGCTTCCGGGCGCTCTTCTTAGCCCCCTTGGAAGCCGATTTCGGGGCTTTCCGGGCCGCTTTGGCGGCCTTTTTGGTCTTTCCGGCGGCCTTTCTGCCCCCTGCCTTGGCGCTCGCTGCCGCCCGCTTGGCGGGAGACGCCTTCTTGGCGACCGCCGTGGCCGGCTTCCTGTCGGCCTTCTTGTCAGTCTTGGGTTCCCCCACCGCGCCGATCGCGGCCAGGATTCGGTTAATTTCCCGCGTAACGTGCTCGATGGTCATCATGCCATCGACGGTCAGCAGCTTGCGCCGCTCAGAATAGTAGTGAATGAGCGGCTCGGTCTGGGCGCGGTAGCTTGCAAGGCGCTTGGTCAGCACCTCCGGCGTATCGTCGAGGCGGACTTCCTCGCCGCGCGCACGCGTCTCCTCGGCCCGTCGCTCGACGCGCTCTAGCAGCGCGCTTTCGTTGACGCGCAATTCAATCACGGCATCCAGCTTGAGGTGCTTCCTCTTCAGGAGCTCATCCAGCGCTTCCGCCTGCGGCACCGTTCGCGGAAAGCCATCGAGGATAAAGCCCTTCTTCGCGTCCGGTTGATCGATGCGGTCGGAAATGATGCCGACCACAACCTCGTCGGGCACCAGGCCGCCCGCGGCCATGATGTCCTTGGCCTGCAGACCGATCGGCGTTTCGGCGGCAGCCGCCGCGCGGAGCATCTCGCCGGTCGAGAGCTGGACGATGCCGTAACGGTGAATCAGCCGCTGCGCCTGGGTACCCTTGCCTGAGCCCGGCGGCCCCAAAAGGATCAATCTCATAGCTAATCGCCCCCCGGCTTGGTGAGCGCCATCCCGCACACCCTGTAGTTGATTTCAGGCCATCACGCGCCGCGATCAGCGGCGGCGGCCTCTGAGCTTGGACTTCCTGATCAGCCCTTCATACTGATGGGCGAGCAGATACCCCTGAACCTGCGCCACCGTATCCATCGTCACACTGACGACGATCAACAGCGAGGTGCCACCAAAGTAGAACGGCACCGAGGCGTAGGAAATCAGAATTTCCGGAATCAGGCAGACGATCGCCAGATAGATCGCGCCCAGCACCGTGATCCGCGACAGCACGTAGTCGATATATTCGGCGGTGCGCTCGCCCGGGCGGATGCCGGGAATGAAGCCGCCATGCTTCTTCAGATTGTCGGCGGTTTCCGTCGGGTTGAACACGATCGCGGTATAGAAGAACGCGAAGAACACGATCAACGCGAGATACAACAGCAGGAACAGCGGGCGGCCGTGGCTGAGCTGGGTGGTGATCCACTGGAACCATTCCGGTCCCTTGCCGGCGTTGAAGTTCGCCACCGTGGTCGGCAGCAGCAACAGCGAGGATGCGAAGATCGGCGGAATCACGCCCGAGGTGTTGAGCTTGAGCGGCAGATGCGAGGACTGGCCCTCGAACATCTTGTTGCCGACCTGGCGCTTCGGATACTGGATCAGAAGCCGCCGCTGCGCGCGCTCCATGAACACGATGAAGGCGATCACGGCGACCGCCATGACGATCACGACCAGGATCAGCCCGGTCGACATCGCGCCCTGACGGCCGAGTTCCAGCATGTTGGCGAGCGCCGAGGGCAGTTCGGCGACGATACCGGACAAAATGATCAGCGAAATGCCGTTGCCGATGCCGCGCGAGGTGATCTGCTCGCCGAGCCACATCAGGAACATGGTGCCGCCGGTCAGCGTGATCGCGGTGGAGAGACGGAAGAACAGGCCGGGATCGCTGACGACATTGCCGGCGCCTTCGAGGCCGACCGCGATGCCGTAGGACTGGAACGCGGCGAGAATCACCGTCAGGTACCGCGTGTACTGGTTCAGCGTCTTGCGGCCCGACTCGCCTTCCTTCTTCAAGGCTTCGAGTTGCGGCGAGACCGTGGTCAGAAGCTGGATGATGATCGATGCCGAGATGTACGGCATGATGTTCAGGGCGAAGATCGCCATGCGGTGGATGCCGCCGCCGGCGAACATGTTGAACATGCCGAGGATGCCGCCGGCCTGCGAGCGGAACACCTGCTCCCAGATATTGGGATCGATACCGGGCAGCGGAATGTAGGTTCCGAGGCGATAAACAAGCAGCGCACCAAGGGTAAACCAGATGCGCTTCTTAAGCTCGTCGGCCTTGGCGAGGGCTCCGAAATTGAGGTTTGCCGCAAGTTGTTCCGCTGCTGAGACCATGTCTTGGCTTTCTCCCGCCGCCCTTGCGCCGACGTCCGGACCGGACGATCGGCAGACGCCGGACATTATTTGGTGCTCGGCTTCGATAAGTCCATCGTTCTATCCGCGGGAATTGCCTGCCGCCGGCAGGCAATGACGCAGATGTTACGCGGCCTCGCCGTCTTCCTTCTTGGCTGGGGCCAGGATCTTCACCGTGCCGCCCGCCTTCTCGACCGCTGCGATGGCGGATTTCGACGCGCCGTGCACCTCGATTGTGAGCTTGGCCTTGAGCTCGCCGCGGCCGAGCAGCCGCACGCCGTCCTTGGCGCGGCGCAGCGCACCCGACTTCACCAGCGATTCGGCGTTCACCGTGGCGTTGGCGTCGATCAGCTTGGCGTCGACAGCCTCCTGCAGCCGGTCGAGGTTGATTTCGGCGAAATCGAGCCGGAAGATGTTGTTGAAGCCGCGCTTCGGCAGGCGCCGGTGCAGCGGCATCTGTCCGCCTTCAAAGCCCTTGATGCGCACGCCCGAACGCGCGGTCTGGCCCTTGCCGCCGCGGCCCGAAGTCTTGCCCTTGCCTGAACCAATGCCGCGACCGACGCGCATGCGCTTCTTGCGCGAGCCGGCATTGTCGGCGATATCGCTGAGCTTCATCGCCCTGTCTCCTTATTTCTCGTCGACGACACGGACGAGGTGTTGAACCTTGGCGATCATCCCGCGAACCGCAGGGGTGTCCTGCAACTCGGTCACGCGGCCGATCTTGTTGAGCTTGAGGCCGATCAGCGTCTCACGCTGTGAGTGGTGGCGGCGGATCGCGCTGCCGGTCTGCTCGACCTTGATCGTCTTTGCGGCCTTGGCCATCGTCATAACTCCGAAAAGCGCGGAAGCGCCTGTTGTTTATTCAGCCACCACTTCGGCATCGCCGCCGACGCGGCGCGCCTGCAGAGTGGACACCTTGATGTTGCGGCGGGCCGCAACCGAGCGCGGCGAATCCTGATGCTTGAGCGCGTCGAAGGTGGCACGAACCATGTTGTAGGGGTTCGACGAGCCGATCGACTTCGCCACCACGTCCTGGATGCCGAGCGTCTCGAACACCGCGCGCATCGGACCGCCCGCGATGATGCCGGTACCGGCGGGAGCCGCGCGCAGATAGACACGGCCGGCGCCGTGACGGCCGGCGATATCATGATGCAGCGTGCGGCCTTCGCGCAGCGCGACGCGCGTCAGGTTGCGCTTGGCCAACTCGGTCGCCTTGCGGATCGCTTCCGGCACTTCACGCGCCTTGCCGTGGCCGAAACCGACCCGGCCCTTCTGGTCGCCGATCACAACCAGCGCCGCGAAGCCGAAGCGCTTGCCGCCCTTGACGACCTTCGCCACGCGATTGATGTGGACGAGCTTGTCGACGAACTCGCTGTCGCGCTCCTCGCGATCCCTGCTCCGTTCGCGTCCGCCGCGTTCGCGTTCACCTGCCATGGTGTTTTCCAATCTCTAGGAGGCTAAAGCCTCTGTCCTTGTATCCGTTCAAATCAGTTTAGAAGCTAAGTCCGCCTTCGCGGGCCGCATCCGCGAGCGCCTTGACGCGCCCGTGATAAAGATAGCCGCCGCGATCGAACACCACTTCCTTGACGCCCTTCTGCGTGGCGCGCTCCGCCAGGAGCTTGCCGACCGCCTTGGCCGCGTCGATATTGGCGCCGGTGTTGCCGGTCTCGCGCATGGTCTTCTCCAGCGACGAGGCGGAAGCCAGCGTCTCGCCCTTCAGGTCGTCGATGACCTGGGCGTAGATGTGCTTCGACGAGCGGAACACCGACAGACGCGGACGTCCACCGGCAGAACGGCGCAGCGAGTTCCTCACACGCTGCTTGCGCCGGGCATTCGTAACCTTGAGTGACATGTCCGGCTCCGTTACTTCTTCTTGCCTTCCTTGCGGAAGATGAATTCGTTGGCGTACTTCACGCCCTTGCCCTTGTAGGGCTCCGGCGGACGATAGGCGCGAATCTCGGCGGCGACCTGGCCGACACACTGGGAATCGGTGCCCGTGATGGTGATCTCGGTCGGCTTCGGCACCACGATGGTGATGCCTTCCGGGATCGCATAAACGACGTCGTGGCTGTAGCCGAGCGCGAGCTGCAGGTTCTTGCCCTGCAACGCGGCGCGGTAGCCGACGCCGGTGATCTCGAGCTTCTTCTCGAAGCCCTTGGTGACGCCCTCGACGAGGTTGGCGACCTGAGCACGCGCGGTGCCGTACATCGCCTGCGCGCGGTTGGTCTTCAACTTCGGGGCGACCTTCACCGCGCCGTCCTCGAACTTCACTTCGACGTCGTCATGCACGATGAACTGAAGTTGGCCCTTCGGACCCTTCATCTTCACCGTCTGCCCTTCGACGGTCGCCGTCACACCGGACGGGATCGTCACCGGGCGCTTGCCAATACGTGACATGGCTAAATCCTTCCTCAGAACACCGTGAAGAGAACTTCGCCGCCCACATTCGCGTCGCGCGCGTCGTGGTCAGCCATGATTCCCTTCGGCGTCGACAAAACCGAAATGCCCAGACCGTTGTTCACGCGCGGCAGGTTCTTCACCGAGGCGTAAACCCGACGGCCCGGCTTCGACACCCGCTCGATCTCGCGAATAACCGGTTCGCCGTCGAAATATTTCAGCTCGATCTCGAGCTCGCTGCGGCCGGACGAATGCTCCACGCTCGCGTAGCCGCGGATGTAGCCTTCAGACTTGAGCACTTCGAGAACGCTGGCGCGCATCTTCGAGCCCGGGGTCGAGACCTTGGACTTCGAGCGCATCTGCGCGTTGCGGATGCGGGTGATCAAATCGCTGATCGGATCGTGCGTTGACATGTCCGCCCCTCCGTTACCAGCTCGACTTCACGAGCCCGGGAACCAGGCCCTTGGAGCCGAGTTCACGTAGCGCGATGCGCGAGAGTTTGTTCTTGCGATAGTTCGAGCGCGGACGACCGGTCAGCTCGCAGCGGTTGCGGATCCGCGTTGCCGACGAATTGCGCGGCATCTCGGCCAGCTTCAGCGTCGCCGCGAACCGCTCTTCCATCGGCTTGGTCTTGTCGGCGATGATCGCCTTCAGCCTCGCGCGCGCAGGCGCGGCGTTCTTGGTCATCCGCTTGCGGCGGTTGTTCTTCTCGATCGAACTCTTCTTTGCCATGCTTGGCTCCTGGGTTTCCGCGTTTGAGAGGCTTGTCAGCGTCTCACTGCCGGAACGGGAAATTGAATGCCGTCAACAAGGCACGCGCCTCGTCATCGGTGGTCGCCGTGGTGCAGACCGTGATGTCCATGCCCCATGTTTCCCCGGCCTTGTCGAAGTCGATTTCGGGGAAAATGATGTGCTCCTTGATGCCGAGCGAATAGTTGCCGCGGCCGTCAAAGCTCTTCGGGTTCAGGCCGCGAAAGTCTCGCACGCGCGGCAGCGCCACGTTCACCAGGCGGTCGATGAACTCGTACATCTTGGCCTTGCGCAGCGTGACCTTGCAGCCGATCGGCTGGTTCTCACGCAGCTTGAAAGTCGCGATTGCGACACGCGAATAGGTCACGACCGCCTTCTGGCCGGCGATCAGCGCCAGGTCGGCCGCAGCGGTCTCCGCCTTTTTGCGGTCGTTGACGGCCTCGCCGACGCCCATGTTGAGGACGATCTTGTCGAGACGCGGCACCTGCATGACGTTGGCATAGCCGAACTTTTCCGTCAGCTGGCTGCGGATTTTCTGGTCATACTCCGCGCGCAGGCGCGGCACATAAGCGGTGTCAGCCATCGATCTCTGCTCCCGAGCTCTTGGCAATGCGGACCTTCTTGCCATCGGCCTGAATCTTGAATCCAACGCGGGTCGGCTTTCCGTCCTTGCCGACATAAGCGATGTTGGACAAATGGATCGGCGACTCCTTGGAGATGATGCCGCCTTCCTGGTTCTGGGTCTGCTTCTGGTGGCGCTTGACCATGTTGACGCCACGCACCAGCGCCTTGTTCTCGGCGGGACGCACCTCGAACACTTCGCCGGTACGGCCCTTGTCGCGGCCGTTCAGCACCATGACCTTGTCACCCTTGCGAATCTTGGCAGCCATCACAGCACCTCCGGCGCAAGCGAGATGATCTTCATGTGGTTCTTGGCGCGCAGCTCGCGCGGCACCGGCCCGAAGATACGGGTGCCGACCGGCTCCGACTGGTTGTTGATCAGGACGGCGGCGTTGCGGTCGAAGCGGATGACCGAGCCGTCGGCGCGGCGGATGTCCTTGCGGACCCGCACCACCACGGCCTTCATCACGTCGCCCTTCTTCACCTTGCCGCGCGGAATAGCTTCCTTGATCGACACAACGATAACATCGCCCACGGTGGCATAGCGGCGCTTGGAGCCCCCCAGCACCTTGATGCACATGACACGGCGTGCGCCTGAATTGTCGGCCACGTCGAGGTTGGTCTGCATCTGAATCATTGATGCACCTCGTCCTCTTTCTGATGCGCTCGAATTAGCGCCTAAAATTTCCCTGGAAACTTCCCGGCAGAGCCGGACGAGCCTCAGGCTGTTTTCTTCTGCTCGCCCCGGACCACGGTCCAGCGCTTCAACTTCGAGATCGGCTTGCTCTCCTCGATCCAGACCATGTCGCCCGGCTTGAACTCGTTGTTCTCGTCGTGCGCGTGATAGTTCTTGGAGCGGCGGATCGTCTTCTTGTAGATCGGATGGGTGAAGCGGCGATCGACGCGCACCACAACCGTCTTGGCTTGCTTGTCGCTAACGACCACGCCCTGCAGCGTACGTTTCGGCATATCCGGCCTCTTACTTCTTCTTCGCGCGCGTCTGCGCGGCGATGGTCTTGATACGGGCGATATCGCGGCGGGCTTCGCGCAGCCGCGAGGTGTTCTCGAGCTGCCCGGTCGCGCGCTGGAAGCGCAGGTTGAAACGCTCCTTCTTCAGATTGAGGACGGCGTCCTCCCTCTGGTCTTCGCTCATCGCTCGGATGTCTTCGATCTTCATCTGGGCCATGACCATTACTCCGCAATGCGCGCGACGAAGCGCGTCTTGATCGGCAGCTTGGCGGCGGCGAGCGTCAGCGCTTCCTTCGCGGTCTGCACCGTGACGCCGTCGATCTCGAAGATCACGCGGCCGGGCTTGACGCGAGCCACCCACAATTCCGGCGCGCCCTTGCCGGAGCCCATGCGGACTTCGGCGGGCTTCTTCGACACCGGCACGTCCGGAAATACGCGGATCCAGACGCGGCCGGCGCGCTTCATGTGGCGGGTCAGCGCGCGCCGCGCGGCCTCGATCTGACGGGCGGTGACGCGCTCGGGCGCCATCGCCTTCAATCCGAACTGGCCGAACGACAACGTCGCGCCCGAAGTCGCAACGCCGTGGATACGGCCCTTATGCGCCTTCCGGAACTTCGTTTTCTTTGGTTGCATCATGGCTGTAAGCCCTCAAACCTTCTCTATTGCCTTCAGGCGGCGTCGCGGCGCGGCCGCGAAGTCTCGCCTTCGGCCATTTTCTTGTCCTGGGCCATCGGATCGTGCTCTAGGATTTCGCCCTTGAAGATCCAGACCTTGACGCCGCAGGTGCCGAACGTGGTGAACGCAGTCGCAACGCCGTAATCGATGTCGGCGCGCAGCGTGTGCAGCGGCACGCGGCCTTCGCGATACCACTCCATGCGCGCGATTTCGGCGCCGCCGAGACGGCCCGAGCAATTGATACGAATGCCCTCGGCGCCAAGACGCATCGCCGACTGCACCGCGCGCTTCATGGCGCGGCGGAACGCGACACGGCGCTCGAGCTGCTGCGCGATCGATTCGGCGACCAGGGTGGCGTCGAGCTCGGGCTTGCGGATTTCGACGATGTTGATGACGACGTCGGAATCCGTGATGTCGGCAACGCGCTTGCGCAGCTTGTCGATGTCGGCGCCCTTCTTGCCGATCACGACGCCGGGACGCGCCGAATGGATCGTCACGCGGCACTTCTTGTGCGGACGCTCGATCACGATGCGGGCAACGGCGGCCTGCTTGAGCTCCTTGTGCAGGATCTCGCGGATCTTGACGTCCTCATGCAACAGCTTGCCGTACTCGGCCTTGCCAGCGAACCAGCGGGAATCCCAGGTCCGGTTGATGCCGAGACGCAGCCCGATTGGATTGATCTTTTGACCCATCGTTTTCTCCCGCGCCCTTAAGCGCCAGCCTCGGCCTCGACCTGACGAACCACGATGGTCAGGTGCGAGAACGGTTTATAGATACGGCCCGAACGGCCACGGCCGCGCGGGGCAAAGCGCTTCATCACGATACCGTTGCCGACATGGGCCTCGGCGACGACGAGATCGTCGACCTCGAGGTCATGGTTGTTTTCGGCGTTCGCGATCGCCGACTCCAGGCACTTCTTGACGTCGACTGCGATCCGCTTGCGCGAGAACTGCAGGTCGGCGAGCGCTGCCGAAGCCTTCCGGCCGCGGATCAGCTGCGCCACCAGATTGAGCTTCTGCGGGCTTACGCGCAGCATCCGGGCGACTGCCTTGGCCTCATTGTCCGCGAGGCTACGTTCGCGCTTTGGTTTGCTCATCGCTTATTCCTCAAGCCTTCTTGGCTTTCTTGTCGCCAGAGTGGCCGTGGAAGGTACGGGTCGGCGAGAACTCGCCGAACTTGTGACCTACCATTTCCTCGTTGACCGACACCGGCACATGCTTCTGGCCGTTGTAGACGCCGAACGTCAGGCCGACGAACTGCGGCAGAATCGTCGAGCGACGGCTCCAGATCTTGATAACGTCGTGACGGCCGGACGCGCGCGCGGCATCTGCCTTCTTGAGCAGAGAGCCTTCGACGAACGGGCCTTTCCAGACTGAACGAACCATGTCCGGCGTTCCTTACTTCTTCCGCTTGTGGCGGCTTAGGAGAATGAATTTGTTGGTCGACTTATTCGAACGAGTCTTCTTGCCCTTGGTCGGCTTGCCCCACGGAGTGACCGGGTGACGGCCGCCCGAGGTGCGGCCTTCGCCGCCGCCGTGCGGATGGTCGATCGGGTTCATGACGACGCCGCGGTTGTGTGGGCGCCAGCCGAGCCAGCGCGTGCGGCCGGCCTTGCCGATCGAGATGTTCATGTGATCGGGGTTGGACACGGCACCGATGGTGCCGCGGCAACGGCCGTGCACCAGGCGCTGCTCGCCCGAATTCAGACGGACGATGACATAGTCCTGGTCGCGGCCGACGATCTGGGCGTAGGTACCGGCGGAACGGGCGATCTGACCGCCCTTCCCGATCTTCAGCTCGATGTTGTGGACGATGGTGCCCACCGGCATATTGCCGAGCGGCATGACGTTGCCCGGCTTGACGTCGACATAGTTGCCGGCGACCACCGTATCGCCCACAGCCAGACGCTGCGGTGCCAGGATGTAGGCCAGCTCGCCGTCCTGATACTTGATCAGCGCGATGAACGCGGTGCGGTTCGGATCATATTCCAGCCGCTCGACAACCGCGGGGCTATCGACCTTGTCGCGCTTGAAGTCGACGGTGCGGTAGGCCTTCTTGTGGCCGCCGCCGCGGAAGCGCACGGTGATGCGGCCGGTGTTGTTGCGGCCGCCATTGCTAATCTTGCCCTCGGTCAGCGCCTTCACCGGCTTGCCCTTGTAGAGCGCCGAACGATCGACCATCACCAGCTGGCGCTGGCCCGGCGTCGTGGGATTGTATTTCTTCAATGCCATCGCTGTGTCGCCCTATAGTCCGGTGGTAACGTCGATGCGGTGGCCCTCTTCGAGGGTCACGATCGCCCGCTTCACGTCCGACTGCGAACCGAAATTGCCGCGGAACACCTTGGTCTTGCCCTTGCGCACCAGCGTGTTGACGCTCTTCACCTTGACGTCGAACAGCTTTTCGATCGCTTCCTTGATCTGTGGCTTGGTCGCCTTGCCGGAGACCTTGAACAGGACCTTGTTGTGCTCGGAGGCGAGTGTCGCCTTTTCGGTCACAACCGGGGAAACGATGATGTCGTAATGGCGCGGATCGATATTCTTCATTTGAAGCGCGCCTCCAGCGCATCAACCGCAGCCTTGGTCAGCACGAGCTTATGGCGACGGAGAATGTCGTAGACGTTGATGCCCTGGATCGGCAGCACGTCGATGTTGGGAATGTTGCGGGCCGCGATCGCGAAACCGTTGTGCAACTCGGCCCCATCGATGATCAGCGCATTGGTCAGGCCGAGGCCCGAGAAATGACCGATCAGCGCCTTGGTCTTGGCGTCCTTCACCGCAGCGCTGTCGAGCACGATCAAGCCGCCGTCCTTGGCCTTCGCCGACAGGGCATGCTTGAGCGCAAGCGCGCGCACCTTCTTCGGCAGGTCGGTCGCATGCGAGCGGACGACCGGACCGAACGCACGGCCACCGCCGCGGAACTGCGGCACGCGGGCCGAGCCGTGACGAGCACCGCCGGTGCCCTTCTGCTTGTACATCTTCTTGCCGGTGCGCCAGATCTCGGCGCGGCCCTTCGCCTTGTGGGTGCCGGCCTGCCGCTTGTTCAGCTGCCACTGCACGCAACGCGCGATGATGTCCTGGCGCGGCTCGAGACCGAAGATCTCGTCCGAGAGCTGCACCGAACCGGCTTCCTTGCCTTCAAGGGTCGTGACTTTCAGTTCCATCTCACGCACCCTCCTTCTCAGCCACTGCCTCGGCAGCCTGCTCGCCGCCGGCGACCTTGAACTTGCCGGGCTTGGGAGCCTCCTTCGGCAACGGCTTCTTGACGGCGTCGCGCACCGAGATCCAGCCGCCCTTGGAGCCGGGAACGGCGCCTTCGACGAGGATCAGGCCGCGCTCAACGTCGGTCTGCACCACGCGCAGATTGAGCGTGGTGATGCGATCGACACCCATGTGACCGGGCATCTTCTTGTTCTTGAAGGTCTTGCCCGGATCCTGACGGCCGCCGGTCGAACCGATCGAGCGGTGCGAGACCGAGACGCCGTGGGTGGCGCGCAGACCGCCGAAATTCCAGCGCTTCATGCCGCCGGCAAAACCCTTACCGACCGAGGTACCGGTGACGTCGACGAACTGGCCGACCACGAAATGGTCCGCCTGAATCTCGGCGCCGACCGGGATCAGCGCGTCTTCCGACACGCGGAACTCGGCGAGCTTGCGCTTGGGCTCGACCTTGGCGACCGCGAACTGGCCGCGTTCGGCCTTGGGCAAATAGACGGTCTTGCGGGTGCCCGAGCCGACCTGAAGCGCGACATAGCCGTTCTTCTCGGTCGTGCGGTGGCCCAGCACCTGACAATTACCCAGCTTTAGCACGGTCACTGGGATATGTTCACCGGTCTCCGTAAAGACCCGCGTCATCCCGACCTTCTGTGCGATCACTCCGGAGCGCATCGGCGTGCTTCCTGTTCTTTCTGTTCGCTAATTCGCGAACTCAAATCCAAAACTTAGAGCTTGATCTCGACGTCGACACCGGCGGCCAGGTCGAGCTTCATCAAGGCATCGACTGTCTGCGGGGTCGGGTCGACAATGTCGAGAAGGCGCTTGTGGGTGCGCATCTCGAATTGCTCACGGCTCTTCTTGTCAACGTGCGGCGAACGGTTGACGGTGAACTTCTCGATGCGGGTCGGCAGCGGAATGGGTCCGCGAACCTGGGCACCGGTACGTTTCGCCGTGTTCACGATCTCGCGGGTCGACGTATCGAGGATTCGATGGTCGAACGCCTTGAGCCGGATGCGAATGTTTTGGCCGTTCATTGCCGTTGTCTCTTTCTTCGTCGCGTGTGGCGAGCAGTGGGTGGCGGACAGCGAGTGGAACAAGTCCCCCCGCTATCAGCCAATCCCTATTCGCTTATTCGATGATGCTTGCGACGACGCCGGCACCGACGGTGCGGCCGCCTTCACGGATCGCGAAGCGCAACTTTTCTTCCATCGCGATCGGCACGATCAGGTGCACTTCCATCGCGATGTTGTCGCCCGGCATCACCATCTCGGTGCCTTCGGGCAGATGCACGACGCCGGTCACGTCGGTGGTGCGGAAGTAGAACTGGGGCCGGTAGTTGGTGAAGAACGGAGTGTGACGACCGCCCTCCTCCTTGGTCAGGATGTAAGCCTCGGCCTTGAACTTGGTGTGCGGCTTGACCGAACCCGGCTTGCAGAGAACCTGGCCACGCTCGACTTCCTCGCGCTTGGTACCGCGGAGCAGCGCACCGATGTTGTCGCCGGCCTGGCCCTGATCGAGCAGCTTGCGGAACATTTCGACGCCGGTGACGATGGTCTTCTGGGTGTCGCGCAGACCGACGATTTCGATTTCCTCGCCGACCTTGACGATTCCGCGCTCGACACGACCGGTGACGACGGTGCCGCGGCCCGAGATCGAGAACACGTCTTCGACCGGCATCAGGAACGGCTGGTCGATCGGACGCTCCGGCTGCGGAATGTATTCGTCGACATTCTTCATCAGCTCGAGGATCGCGTCGTGGCCGAGCGTCTTGTCCTTGTCTTCAAGAGCGGCGAGCGCCGAGCCCTTGATGATCGGGATCTTGTCGCCGGGGAAGTCGTACTTCGACAGCAACTCGCGGACTTCGAGCTCGACGAGCTCGAGCAACTCCGGATCGTCGACCATGTCGCACTTGTTGAGGAACACGACGAGCGCGGGCACGCCGACCTGGCGGGCGAGCAGGATGTGCTCGCGGGTCTGCGGCATCGGGCCGTCGGCAGCCGACACGACCAGGATCGCGCCATCCATCTGCGCGGCGCCGGTGATCATGTTCTTCACATAGTCGGCGTGGCCGGGGCAGTCGACGTGGGCATAGTGCCGGTTCTTCGTTTCGTATTCGACGTGCGCGGTCGAGATCGTGATGCCGCGCGCCTTTTCTTCGGGCGCCTTGTCGATCTGGTCGTACGCCGTGAACGTCGCACCGCCGGTCTCCGCCAGCACCTTGGTGATCGCAGCCGTCAGCGACGTCTTGCCGTGGTCGACGTGACCGATGGTGCCGATGTTGCAGTGCGGTTTATTACGTTCAAACTTTGCTTTGGCCATTTGACTCTCCGTTCAATCGTTAGCTGCGAACCAACGATAATCAGGCAAACTTCTTCTGGACTTCAGCCGACACGTTCGCCGGAGCTTCGGCGTAGTGATCGAACTGCATCGTAAAGGTCGCGCGACCCTGGCTCATCGAGCGCAAGTTATTCACGTAACCGAACATGTTCATGAGCGGCACCATCGCGTTGATGACGTTGGCGTTGCCGCGCATGTCTTGACCCTGGATCTGGCCGCGCCGCGAATTCAGGTCGCCGATGACCGAACCGGTGTAGTCTTCCGGCGTCACCACCTCGACCTTCATGATCGGCTCGAGCAGAACGGACTTGCCCTTCTGCAGCGCCTCGCGGAATGCCGCGCGCGATGCGATTTCGAAGGCCAGCGCCGAGGAGTCGACGTCGTGATACTTGCCGTCTACCAGCTGAACCTTGACGTCGACCACCGGGAAGCCGGCGACCACGCCCGAGTTCATCACGCTGTTGAGGCCCTTTTCGACGCCGGGGATATATTCCTTCGGCACCGCGCCGCCGACGATCTTGGACTCGAACTCATAGCCCTTGCCGGGCTCGTTGGGCTCGACCACGATCGACACTTCCGCGAACTGGCCGGTACCGCCGGTCTGCTTCTTGTGCGTGTACTTGACTTCGGCCTTCTTGGTCACGCGCTCACGGAACGCCACCTGCGGCGCGCCGATGTTCGCATCGACCTTGTAGGTGCGCCTCAGAATGTCGACCTTGATGTCGAGATGGAGTTCGCCCATGCCCTTGAGGATGGTCTGGCCGGACTCCTGGTCGGTCGACACCCGGAACGACGGATCTTCCGCGGCGAGCTTCGCCAGCGCAACGCCGAGCTTTTCCTGGTCGGCCTTCGACTTCGGCTCGATCGCGATTTCGATCACCGGCTCCGGGAATTCCATCTTTTCAAGAATCACCGGCTTGTCGGGATCGCACAGCGTGTCACCGGTGCGCGCTTCCTTCAGGCCTGCCAGCGCAACGATATCGCCGGCATAGGCTTCCTTGATGTCTTCGCGGTTGTTCGCATGCATCAGCAGCATGCGGCCGATACGCTCCTTCTTCTCGCGGGTCGAATTGATCACACCGGTGCCGCTCTGCAGCACACCCGAATAGATGCGGCAGAAGGTGATGGTGCCGACGAACGGGTCGTCCATGATCTTGAACGCGAGCAGAGCCAGCGGCTCCTTGTCGTCGGCCTTGCGCACGACTTCGTTGCCGTCTTCGTCCAGGCCCTTGATCGCGGGCACATCGACCGGCGACGGCAGATAGTCGACGACGGCGTCGAGCAACGGCTGCACACCCTTGTTCTTGAACGAGGAGCCGCACAGCACCGGATAGAAAGCGCCGGTCAGCACCGCCTTGCGGATCAGCCGCTTCAGCGTCGCTTCATCCGGCTCCTTGCCGTCGAGGTAGGCGGCCATGGCGTCGTCGTCGAGCTCGACGGCGGCTTCCACCAGCTTCTCGCGGTATTCCTTGGCCTGGTCGACCAGGTCCGCCGGAATGTCGATATAGTCGAACTTCGCGCCGAGCGATTCATCGTTCCAGATGATGCCCTTCATCGCAACGAGGTCGACGAGGCCCTTGAAGTTGTTCTCGGCGCCGATCGGAAGCTGAATCGCGATCGGCTTGGCGCCGAGGCGGTCGACGATGTCGGCCAGACACTTGAAGAAGTCGGCGCCGGTCTTGTCCATCTTGTTGGCGAAGACGATGCGCGGAACCTTGTACTTGTCGCCCTGACGCCAGACGGTTTCGGTCTGCGGCTCAACGCCCTGGTTGGAGTCGAGCACGCATACGGCGCCGTCGAGCACGCGCAGCGAACGCTCGACTTCGATGGTGAAGTCGACGTGGCCGGGAGTGTCGATGATGTTCAGACGCTTGCCGTTCCAGAACGCAGTGGTCGCGGCGGACGTGATGGTGATGCCGCGCTCCTGCTCCTGCTCCATCCAGTCCATCGTCGCGGCACCTTCGTGCACTTCGCCGATCTTGTGGCTCTTGCCGGTGTAATAGAGGATGCGTTCGGTGGTCGTGGTCTTGCCGGCATCGATATGCGCCATGATACCGAAGTTGCGGTAGTTCTCTATGGCATGAACGCGGGGCATGGGTTGTTCCTTAGATTCCGTGTGTCGCCGTTACCAGCGATAGTGCGAGAAGGCGCGGTTGGCTTCCGCCATCCGATGCACGTCTTCACGCTTCTTGACGGCGTTCCCCCGGTTGTTCGACGCGTCGAGCAACTCGGCCGAGAGCCGCTCCGTCATCGTCTTCTCGTTGCGCTCGCGCGCCGCCGTGATGATCCAGCGAATTCCCAAAGCCTGCCGGCGCACCGAGCGGACTTCGACCGGCACCTGGTAGGTGGCACCACCGACGCGGCGCGAACGCACCTCAATGGTCGGCATGACGTTTTCCAGCGCCTGCTCGAAAACCGGCAGCGGACCCTGCTTGGTCTTGCTCTCGATCATGGCGAGCGCGCCATAGACGATGCTTTCGGCGGCGGACTTCTTGCCGTCATACATGATCGAGTTCATGAACTTCGTGATGATGATGTTCCCGAACTTCGGGTCCGGGTTCACTTCACGCTTTTCAGCAGAATGGCGACGAGACATCGATTCTGTTCCTGATTACTTCGGACGCTTGGCGCCGTACTTCGAACGGCGCTGCTTACGGTTCTTGACGCCCTGGGTATCCAGCACGCCGCGGAGAATGTGGTAGCGAACGCCGGGCAAGTCCTTGACGCGGCCGCCGCGGATCATCACCACCGAGTGCTCCTGAAGGTTATGGCCTTCACCCGGGATGTAGCCGATCACTTCGAAACCGTTGGTCAGGCGCACCTTGGCGACCTTACGAAGCGCCGAGTTCGGCTTCTTGGGGGTCGTGGTGTAGACGCGCGTGCAAACGCCGCGCTTCTGCGGCGACTGCTGCAGCGCCGGCACCTTCTTGCGCGACTTCTGCACTTCACGTGGTTTTGCGATCAGCTGGTTGATCGTCGGCATGTCAGCCTTCACCCTTTAGTTCGCGCGAAACCTTGAATGGCTTCGCAAATCCTTCTCGGGACTAGCCGCCCGTCCGGCCTCGCCTCACGTGAGTACATTCACGCAAAACGAAATCGCGCCAACCACCCATCACTGAGCGGAAAGCGCTTCGACGCCACAGAGGACCGCGATTCCCGAACCGATCAGCGTTCGCTGTTCAGCCCGCCACCGAGGTCATGCATCCGAGTTCACTCTCCAGAGGACGTGCTCAAGAGAACTAAAATCGCTTTGGCATTGCCTAGCTTATGATCGACAGCGTTTGAGCGGCATTCGTCGAGGTTGGTGCCCGTCTCAATCCCGTAAAAGGTCTGAAAGGGTGTTCCGTTCCGACGCTGGCGTTGCTCACCGCCTGTCGTTGAGTGGCCGGGTTGTATAAGCGGCAGTTAGTGAAGTCAAGCAAAACGATAATAGAAGAAACGCCTCTGCCACTTGCTCTTTCGAGGCTTCGCGCGAATTCGGCACGCGCACAAATTACGATTTGGTCCCCGGCTTCAGGCGGCGAAGAGTCGCCAGTTTTACCCGGGTAAATTTCTCCAAAAACCCTTCGCTGCGGGTTCCCGCAGAATGCCAGCCGTCAAACTAAGCCTTTATTTGCCATTCCGGCGGCAAAGATGGGGTTCGAGGCCGGAATTTCCCCATGCGATACACTGACATTGCGATCATCGGCGGCGGTCTTGCCGGCTCGACGGCGGCTGCCATGCTCGGCCGCGCCGGAATCGCTTGCGCCCTGATCGATCCGCATGAGGTCTACCCGTTCGATTTTCGGGTCGAAAAATTAAGCGGCCACGAGCAGCTCGACCGATTCTGCCGGACGGGAATCGCGGAAGGCGTGCTGCGCTCAGCGAATCATGATGGCGAGAACTGGATCGCCCGATTCGGCTATCTGCTCGACAGGAAGCCGAGCCGCCAATACGGCATCATGTACGACGACCTCATCAACGCGATTCGGGCCGAAATCGCCGCACCGGCCGAACGCATCTACACCAAGGTCATCGACGTCTCGACCAGTGCGGAGCGGCAGAAAGTGACGCTGTCCGACGGCGAGACGATTTCGGCCCGCCTTGTCGTGCTTGCCAACGGCCTGAATGTTGGCCTCCGCCGCACACTCGGCATCGAACGCCAGATTCTGAGCCCCTGTCATTCGATTTCGCTCGGATTCGACCTCGTGCCGGTGGGGCGGCCGGCCTTCGATTTTCCGGCGCTGACCTATTTCTCGGAACGGGCGAGCGAGGGCATCCCCTACATCACGCTATTCCCGGTCGGAAAGCGGATGCGGGCCAATCTGTTCGCCTATCGCGAGGCCGACGATCCCTGGCTGCGCGCGATGCGGCGGAACCCTGTGGAGACGCTGAATGCCGCGCTGCCGCGGCTTTCCCGCATCACCGGCGAATTCGCCGTTGCCGGCGAAATCAAGATTCGCCCGGCCGACCTCTATGTCTCGACGGGCTATCGCCAGGCAGGCATCGTCCTGGTTGGCGACGCCTTTGCAGCCACCTGCCCTGTCACCGGCACCGGCACCGACAAGGTGTTCACCGACGTCAGCCAGCTCTGTAACGTCCATATCCCCGCCTGGCTTGCCAGCGAAGGCATGAGCGAGGCCAAGATCGCATCGTTCTACGACGATCCGGTCAAGAAGGAATGCGACGCCTGGTCGATGGCGAAAGCCATCAGCTTCCGCTCGGTCGCGATCAACACCGGGCTCTACTGGCGGGCCCAGCGCTGGGCGCGCTTCATCGCCTGTTTCGGCGAAGGCAAGCTCCGACGGCTACGCAAGGCGGTCAGCGCGAGACCAACGCCGCGCGCTCATTCCTCGTCGTCGTCGTCGTCATCTTCATTGTCATCGTCGACCTGAGCCGCCGCATTGTGCGGCACGCGGCCCTGGTCGTCCCAAAGCTTGCGGTAGGCGCCGTTACGCGCCAGCAGCTCGGCGTGCGGGCCGCGCTCGATCGCCTTGCCGGCCGAGATCACGATGATCTCGTCCATATCGACCACCGAGGTCAGGCGATGCGTCGACCAGATCATGGTGCGGCCTTTCGCGACTTTCAGCAGCGTGCGGTTGATCGCTGCTTCGGTGGTCTGGTCGAGCGCGGAAGTCGCTTCATCGAGCAGCAGGATGGACGGGTTGCGGATGATCGCGCGCGCGATCGCGATGCGCTGACGCTGGCCGCCGGACAGCGTGTCGCCGCGCTCACCGACCGGGGTATCGTATTTCTGCGGCAGGCTCATGATGTAGCGATGAATCTCGGCCTTGCGCGCGGCCTCCTCGACTTCCTCGTCGGTGGCGCCTTCCTTGCCGAGCCGGATGTTTTCGCGGATCGACATGTTGAACAGCATGTTCTCCTGGAACACGACCGCCATGCTTCGACGCAGCGATTCGCGCGTCACCTTGCGAATATCGACGCCGTCGATGGCGACGCGGCCCTCGTCGGGCACATAGAGGCGCAGGATCAGGTTGAGCAGCGTGCTCTTGCCGCTGCCGCTGGGACCGACGATGGCGATGCTTTTTCCGACATTGAGCTTGAGGCTGAGATTGTCGAGCACCGGGGTCTGGCTGCCTTCGTACTTGAAGCTCACGCGGTCGAAGGTGACGTCGTTGGTGATGCGCGGCAGGTCCGGCGCGCCTGGACGGTCGGCGCCGCGGGAAGGTTCGTCGAGCAATTCCTGGATATGCCGCACCGCCGCCGCCGACTGGATCGACACCGGAATGAAATGCATGAGATGGGCGATGTTGTAGGACACCTCCCAGAACGCGCTCTCGAAGGTGACGAAGGTGCCGATGGTGATCTGGCCCTTGGTAGCGAGGTAAGCGCCGATCGCGAGCACCACGAGGTGCAGCAACAGGACCGAGATGGTGACGGTGCGCTCCACCATGGTCGACAGGAACATCGCCGACGATGCTTTCCGCCGCACGTCGTTGTTGCGCATGGTGAACCAGCCGAGCGTTCGGCGCTGCAGGTTGAACGCCTTCACCACCGCCTGAGCGGCGACGTTCTCCTGCACCATGCCCAGCAGCGAGGATTCATTGAGCTTCTGCTCGTAATTCGCCTGCACCGCCTTCGGCGTGAGGATGCGCGGTCCGATCAGCGTGATCGGAAACACCAACAGCGCGATGGCCGCGAGCTGCCAGTTCAGGAACAGCATCAGGATAATGCCGGCGATCAACTCCAGGAACGGCAGCGCCGCGCTGTTGGCAAAGCTCTTGACCGAGCCTTCGAAGGCCGAGAGGTCGATCGAGAAGCGCGAAAGGATTTCGCCGCGCTTGGTGCGGGCAAAAAACGCCGACGGCAGGTTCTGGACGTGTTCGAACAGGCCCGCCCGCACGTCGGAAATGATGTAGGCCGCGAGCCGCGCATCCCAGCGCTCGTACCACACCGCGATGATCGAGGTGACGATGCCGGCGGCCGCGAGCACGCCAAGGATCTTGTAAAGCGCCTGGAAATCCTCCTCGCCGAGCGCATCGTCGATCAGGAACTTCAGGCTGAGCGGCATGATGACGTTGAACAGCGTCTCGACCACGACGCCGAAGGCGACGAATGCCAATAGCCGCTTGTACTTGGAGAGGTACGGTCTGACGAAGCCATAGATCGTCGCGAGAGCGCCGGCGGCTTCCTTGGCGGTAAAGACGACGAGGTCCTCGTCGTCCTCATCGTCGTCGAGCACAAGCTCGTCGTCCTCGTCTTCGTCGTCGTCGTCGTCGTCGTCCTTCGCGGGCGACAAAGCCGCCGTCTTGCCGCCGGTGACGGGAGCAGCGGCTTCAGCTGCAAGCTTGTTCCTTAGCTCAGCGTTGTCCGTCGCAGCAGTTTTCGGGTCGTCAGATATGGGAGGCCTTGGCGCCATGAAACCAACCGATGCTGCACGGCCGGCATGACCGCAAAATCAAATGCTGCAGCGAAAAACGCTGCAGCAGCAATCCTATGCGATCATTGTGAATTCGGCAAAACAAATGGATCGGCTAGCGATCCCGCTAATCGTCAGATTCGACCTTGTCAAAGAACGAATAGCGCAGGCTGTCGGAGTCCGCGTACCACTGCCCCGGTCCCTTACTGGCTGCGAGCGTCGCCGTCCACAACGCATCGGTGCAGTCGCGGCGGTGCATCGACAGATCGAATCCGTTGCCGAAGAACAGTTCCGACCACTCCCACCAGGTGCCGAGCTTCTTGACGCCGCGGAGCAGATCGTAACGGTCGATCAGCGCCGGCGCCATGTCCGACGTCACCGAACCGAACACCAGACCGGTCTTGACCACACGGTTGATTTCGCGAACGGCCCGGGCCAGCTGCTTTTCGCCGAGATGGCAGAGGCTCGTTTCGAACACGAAGTCGAATTCGTTGTCCCGGAACGGCATGTCGGCGACCGAGCCGAGCTTGTTGTATTTCTTCAAGCCCTTCGGTGTCTTTCCGTGAATGAAACGGTTGTTCTCGATGCCCCAGGCGTCGATGCCGCGCTCGCGCAGCGCGCCGACCAGCTCGCCGCTGGCGGAGCCCGCAACCAGGAGCTTGTAGCCCTTGGCCCTGCCCCAGACGATCTTGATCAGATCGGTCAGATAGGCCGGATCGGTAAACTGGCTCCAGGCCTCGCTGTAGGGACCGAGCCCGCGATAGTTCTGGAAGTAGTCGCGGTCGATCTTGTCGGACAGCGGCTTGCTCGCCTGCCCGCGGGAGCGGCGCAGCCGGATCATCTCGGTCAAGATGATGTCGGTCGCGGCGTCGGAGGAATCGAGCAGTCCGTTCAGCGTCGAATCGAACAGATAATCGCCGACCACCACGATCCCCGGGTGCTCCTTGGGCTCGGGCCGATGGTTGGTCAGGACGTCGCGCACCGGCAGGCCGCCGGGCAGCGCGTTCACGGATGACAGCCAGCGGTAAATCTTGCCTTCCAGGAAATGCGCACGGGCATCGCCGAACGCGGCCGGCAGCGATTTCAGCGCGGCATCGATCAGTTCCTGGTCGGAGAGATTGGCAAATGCCAGCGCGTCGGAACCGGCGATCAGCCAGTTCAATACGCCGTGCCTGCCGACGTCATGGCGCGAGCCCTCATTATAGACGCAGCAGCCGCCGAACGCTTCCGACATGAACCAGGAGCCGGGGAGCTTCTCGCCCCAGAACGGCTCGTCGAACAGGATCGAGACGCGGAGATAGTGTGCAGGCTTGTCGAAATAGGCCACATGCTTGACCATCGACTTGCGCAGCTCTTCGCCGTCCCAGCGCATGGTCGCGAGCCAGGAATGCGGCAGGCACATCAGCACGAGGTCGAAATCCCGCGTCTCCGGCCCCTTGCCGTTCATCATGTTGAGCTGGTAGCGGCCGCTTTGGGTCTTGCCGACCTTAAGTACCCGATGATTGAGCTGGATGTCGGCGTCGACCTCGGAGCGCAGGCACTCGATCAACTGCTCATTGCCGTTCTGGATCGAATAGAGGCCGATATAGCCATCGATATCCATCACGAAGTTCTTCAGTGCGTTCAGCCCGTTGGTATTGTGGCTTTCGGTCGCGATGTCGGAGCGCGCCATCACCTTGAAGAAGCGCTTGGCGGTCGCGTCCTCGACTTCCTCGTCGAGCACCTGCTCGCAGGTCTTGTAGGCCCAGGGATGCTCGTTATCGTGGGCGCCGACGCCTTCGTAATATTCGACCGGCGATACCATCTCGGCGCAGCGCTTGCGGAACGCCTCGATCGCGGCGGCGGTCTTCGCGCCGTATTTGCGGCGCATGCCCGGCACGTCGTGGAGCAACTCGCCGTCGATCTGGACCTGTTCGGAATCCATCGGGATGGTCTGCAGGCCGAAATGCTGGATCAATTCGCGCAGCGGATCGGGGCCAGTCATCGAGTAGTCGTAGATTTCGGCGACGCCGGCCTCATACATCGCCGGCGCGGAATCGAATTTGCGCGTGAGGAT
Organism: uncultured Alphaproteobacteria bacterium; assembly: GCA_963786115.1. Lineage (GTDB taxonomy): Bacteria > Pseudomonadota > Alphaproteobacteria > Rhizobiales > Xanthobacteraceae > Bradyrhizobium. Next base: position 4,237 of record CAWAYC010000021.1, on the reverse strand, counting down.
CTTGCCGCCGACACGATCGGACGCCTCGTAGATCGTGACGCGACAGAGGTCGCCGAGTTTCCGCCTCAGGTGCCAGGCGCTCATCAGGCCGCCGGGGCCGCCGCCAACGATTGCAAGATCAAGCATGTGTGTTCCGTCGTCTCCGGGCGCGGCGCGTCCGGCCTCAGCCGATTTAACAGAAGCGCTTTTCACCCTGAAGGAAAGATGAACAAAGCGCTTCCTTGCATCGCAGCAAGCGAACAAAGCAGCGAAAAGGCCGGCGAAGAGCCGGCCTTTTCCTAATTTCCGTAAATCTACGGATGCTTATTCTGCCGGCGGCAACGCCAGTGGTTCCGCTTCCGGCGCAGTCGGCACGATCGCCGCCTGCTTCTCGCGCTCGTCGAGAATGAGCTTGTCGCGCTTCATGGCGACTTCGCGAATCTTCGACATGGAGGCGCCGGTGCCCGCCGGGATCAGCCGGCCGACGATGACGTTCTCCTTGAGGCCTTCCAGCGGGTCCACCTTGCCGTTAACGGCGGCTTCGGTGAGCACGCGGGTGGTCTCCTGGAACGAGGCGGCCGAGAAGAACGAGCGGGTCTGCAGGCTCGCCTTGGTGATGCCGAGCAGGACCGGCGTTCCCGTAGCGGGCTTCTTGCCCTCTTCCTTCGCCTTGACGTTGAGCGCGTCGAACTCGATCTTGTCGACCTGTTCGCCCGAGATCATGTCGGTTTCGCCCTGATCGGTGATCTCGACCTTCTGCAGCATCTGACGGACAATCACCTCGATGTGCTTGTCGTTGATGAGCACGCCCTGCAGCCGGTAGACCTCCTGGATTTCGTTGACCAGATAGGCAGCGAGTTCCTCGATGCCCTTGATCGCCAGAATGTCGTGCGGCGCCGGATTGCCCTCGACGATGAAATCGCCCTTTTCGACGATATCGCCGTCCTGCAGATGGATGTGCTTGCCCTTCGGGATCAGGTATTCGCGAGTCTCCTCGGTATTGTCCATCGGCTCGATCGAGATGCGGCGCTTGTTCTTGTAGTCGCGGCCAAAGCGGATGGTACCCGCGATTTCCGCGATGATCGCCGCGTCCTTTGGCTTGCGAGCCTCGAACAGTTCCGCCACCCGCGGCAGACCGCCGGTGATGTCGCGGGTCTTCGCGCTTTCGGTCGAAATACGCGCCAGGATGTCGCCGGCCTTGACCTTCGCACCGGTGTCCACCGACAAAATGCCGTCGACCGACAGCATGTAGCGGGCATCGCCGCCACGCGCGAGTTTGAGCACCTTGCCATCCTTGCCCTTGACCACGATGGCCGGACGCAGGTCCGCCCCGCCCCGCGACGCACGCCAGTCGATGACGACGCGCTTGGCGATACCGGTGGATTCGTCGAGCGTTTCCGAGATCGACTGTCCCTCGACGAGATCCTCGAACCCGATCGTGCCCTCGACTTCGGTGAGCACCGGACGGGAGTACGGATCCCATTCGGCGATTCGCTGGCCGCGCTTGACCGTGTCGCCATCGTCGACGTGCATGCGCGCGCCGTACTGGATGCGGTGGGTCGCACGCTCGGCGCCGTCGGCATCGACGATCGCAACCACCATGTTGCGGACCATCGCGACCAGATGACCTTCGCTGTTGCGGGCGATGGCCTTGTTCTTGATGGTCACCTTGCCGTCGAAATTCGACTCGACGAACGACTGCTCGTTGATCTGCGCCGCGCCGCCGATGTGGAACGTGCGCATCGTCAGCTGCGTACCGGGCTCGCCGATCGACTGCGCCGCGATGACGCCGACCGCTTCGCCGTGGTTGACCGGCGTGCCGCGGGCCAGATCGCGGCCGTAGCACTTGCCGCAGATGCCGTTGACGAGTTCGCAGGTCAGCGCCGAGCGGATCTTCACTTCCTGGATGCCGGCCTGGTGGATGGCGTCGACATGCGTCTCTTCCATCAGCGTACCGCGCTTGACCACGACCCTGTTGGTCGCGGGCTCGCGCAGGTCCTCGCACGCCGTACGGCCGAGGATGCGGGACGCCAGCGACGCAACTACGGTGCCGGCGTCGATGATGGCGCGCATCTTGATGCCGAGCTTGGTGCCGCAGTCATCCTGGGTGATGATGCAGTCCTGCGCCACGTCGACCAGACGACGGGTCAGGTAGCCGGAGTTCGCGGTCTTCAACGCGGTGTCCGCGAGGCCCTTGCGGGCGCCGTGGGTGGAGTTGAAGTATTCGAGCACCGACAGACCTTCCTTGAAGTTGGAAATGATCGGCGTCTCGATGATCTCGCCCGACGGCTTGGCCATCAGGCCGCGCATGCCGGCGAGCTGGCGCATCTGCGCCGGCGAACCGCGCGCACCGGAATGCGCCATCATGTAGATCGAGTTGATGTCCGCATCGGCGCCCTTCGCCGTCTTCTTGGTCGAGGAGATCTCCTTCATCATCTCCTTGGCGATTTCTTCAGTCGCCTTCGACCAGGCGTCGACCACCTTGTTGTACTTCTCGCCATGAGTGATCAGACCGTCGTTGTACTGCTGCTCGAAATCCTTCGCCAGCGTACGGGTGGTGTCGACGATCTTCCACTTGCTGTGCGGCACGACCATGTCGTCCTTGCCGAACGAGATGCCGGCCTTGAACGCGTTGTAGAAGCCCAGCGCCATGATGCGGTCGCAGAAGATCACCGTCTCCTTCTGGCCGCAGTGACGATAGACCTGGTCGATCACGCCGGAGATCTCGCGCTTGGTCATCAGCTTGTTGATGATGTCGTAGGAGATCTTCGGGTTCTTCGGCAGCAGGTTGCCGAGCATGACGCGGCCCGCGGTGGTCTCGATCCAGCGCTTGGACGTCTTGCCGGTCTCGTCGATGCCGTCCCAGCGGTACTTGATCTTGGTGTGGAGGTGGATGACCTTCGAATGCAGGGCGTGCTCGAGCTCGGCCATGTCGCCGAAGATCTTGCCCTCGCCGGGCAGGCCTTCGCGCATGATCGACACGTAATAGAGGCCGAGCACGATGTCCTGCGACGGCACGATGATCGGCTGGCCGTTCGCGGGATGCAGGATGTTGTTGGTCGACATCATCAGGACGCGCGCTTCCAGCTGCGCTTCAAGCGACAGCGGAACGTGCACGGCCATCTGGTCGCCGTCGAAGTCGGCGTTGAACGCCGCGCAAACCAGAGGGTGGAGCTGGATCGCCTTGCCTTCGATCAGCACCGGCTCGAACGCCTGGATGCCGAGGCGATGCAGCGTCGGCGCGCGGTTGAGCAGCACGGGATGCTCGCGGATCACCTCATCGAGGATATCCCAGACCTCGGGACGTTCCTTTTCGACGAGCTTCTTCGCCTGCTTCACCGTGGTCGACAGACCCTTGGCGTCGAGCCGCGAATAGATGAACGGCTTGAACAGTTCGAGCGCCATCTTCTTCGGCAGGCCGCACTGATGCAGGCGCAGCTCCGGGCCGACCACGATCACCGAACGTCCCGAATAGTCGACGCGCTTGCCGAGCAGGTTCTGCCGGAAGCGGCCCTGCTTGCCCTTGAGCATGTCGGCCAGCGACTTCAGCGGACGCTTGTTGGCGCCGGTGATGACGCGGCCGCGGCGGCCGTTGTCGAACAATGCGTCGACAGCCTCCTGCAGCATGCGCTTTTCGTTGCGGATGATGATGTCGGGCGCGCGCAGCTCCATCAGCCGCTTCAAGCGGTTGTTGCGGTTGATGACGCGGCGGTAGAGGTCGTTGAGGTCCGACGTCGCGAAGCGGCCGCCGTCGAGCGGCACCAGCGGACGCAGGTCCGGCGGAATCACCGGCACCACGGTCAGGATCATCCACTCCGGCTTGTTGCCGGAATGGCGGAACGCCTCGACGATCTTCAGACGCTTGGCGAGCTTCTTGTGCTTGATGTCGGAGTCGGTCTCCTGCATCTCGGCGCGCAGCGTGGTCTCGAGCTTATCGAGATCAAGCCCCTTCAACAGCTCGCGGATCGCTTCCGCGCCGATCATGGCGGTGAAGGAGTCCTGGCCGTATTCGTCCTGCGCCTTCAGATACTCGTCTTCCGAGAGCAGCTGGCGGTCCTTGAGCGCGGTCAGGCCGGGCTCGAGCACGACGTAATATTCGAAGTACAGGATCCGCTCGAGATCCTTCAGCGTCATGTCGAGCAGAAGGCCGATGCGCGACGGTAGCGACTTCAGGAACCAGATGTGGGCGACGGGCGCGGCCAGTTCGATGTGACCCATGCGCTCGCGCCGGACGCGGGACAGCGTCACTTCGACCGAG
>CAWAYC010000020.1:0-235902 GCA_963786115.1 uncultured Alphaproteobacteria bacterium | reverse complement strand
GATAGAGCCTGCTCCCTTTACATACTCAGATTTTCTAGGCGCACTCGCGATGTCTGCCGGCCCGCTGCGGCAACAACAGGATCAAGGCAACCATCACCGCCGCGAGGATAGCGGACGCATAAAAGCGGCCGAATGCAAGTCCGCCATTCGCCACGGGTTTGTCCAGGAAATCGCCAAAGGTTGCGCCCAACGGGCGCGTGAGAATGAAGGCGCTCCAGAACAACAGGGTCCGCGACACGTTGGTGAAGCAGTACGCCGCCGCGACCACCGCCAATCCCGCAGCAAACACCAGCGCGCCACCTTCGTAACCCAAGCCGTTGGAATCGGCCATCCAGTCGCCGAGCGCCGTGCCCAGGGTTTGGGAGAACAGGATTGCGGTCCAGTAGAACTTCTCGATTCCCGGCGAGACGACGGTATCCACCGAAATCGAACCGGCCCGCCAATACCAAATGCCAAGCGATGTCATCAGCAACACAACCAGCAGCAACGAGCCGCCGGGGTATCCGATTCCCATCGAGCGGTCGGCGAAATCCGCCATCGTCGTGCCCGCGGTCGTGGTTGCGACGATGACGGCCCAATACAGAAACGGGTGATATTTCCTCGCGGCAATCTGGGCCGCGACGGCAACGACGAAAATGGCTATGAAGAGCGCGCTGCTGAGCGCGTAGCCCCAGTTCAGCGTCATCGAAACGGCGTCGCCGCCCGTCTCTCCAAGTGTGGTCGCGATGATCTTGATGACCCAGAAGCCCAAGGTAACGGCGGGTACCTTGGCGATCCTGTCGCCGCTTTCAAATCGCATCGGTTATCCTGTTTTCATAGCTTCGGTGCCTCGTCCTCAACGCCGAGGGGCTTAGGTTTTTCCTGCCGAATCCATCACGGTCAGGAGATCGGCAAGCGCAGCCTTGCACTTCGCAGGGTCCGGCGTGCCGGCACGAAGTTCCGAAAGGACCCGGTCAATCGCCTTGTCCACGGCATGCCAATCGGCGGCGGCACGGGGCTTCAGACCTGCCTCGGCGTCATCCCACTTTGCTTCGAGATCCCCGATCCGGGCCTTGGCGGCCGCCAGATCGCCTTTGTCGACCAACGCCGCCGTGTCGACCACGATGCTCCGGAACGCCGTGAGATCGCCGAGCTTTGATGACATCGCCGCTTCGGCCGAAGCGGCAAATGTCACACGCTGCAGAGGCGGTCGTGAAGCATCGATTTGCAAGGTCGTCGACAGGACTATCGTGACGGCGGCGATCAGGCATGTCGTTCTCATCTTACTTCTCCTCTCAATATTCGAGTGGGCGGGAGCTAATCGGCAGCGCCTCACGCGCCTTGACCGTTTTCTGCCTCGACAGCAGATGGTCGAAGGCTGATCCACGCGACGAGCACGACGATGACGGTGAGAAAGGCGACGCTTGTGGAGACTGTTCCGAAGCCAAGGCCGCCATATTCCCGCGACTGCGAAAGGAAGTCGCCGAGAGACGCGCCCAGGGGCCGCGTGACGATGTAAGTCAGCCAGAACGTCAGGATTGGATCAGCGCCAAGATAGTAGGCGGCCGCAAGGGCAGCGATCACCGCGCCGAACGCGAGAACTCCGATATTGAAGCCCAGACCGAGTGCCTCGGTCGCAAGGTCGCCCGCAGCCGTTCCCAGCGCGAAGGTGAAGAGAATCGCCGCCCAGTAAAACAACTCGCGTCGGTTCGTGACGATGCTGTGAATCGAGAGCGTCCTTTCGCTCGCGTACCAGATCGCAAACGTGGCCGCGAGCGCTATGGCGAAGGCGACCGTGCTGGAATAGAGGCTGATCTCGAATCCATCCGTCAGCGCGTCCGTGATCTGGGTCCCTACCACGCTGACGAGGACGACGGTCAGCCAGTAGATCCAGGGAACGTACCGCCGGGTCCGCAATTGAACCACGAGCATTGCGGCCAAAAAGAATGACATGATCCCATCGGTCATCACGGTTCCGAGACCGATATTCTTTGCCAGATAGTCCGCGCCGGTCTCGCCGACGGTTGTGGACATGATCTTGATGATCCAGAATGCGAGGGTGATGTCAGGCACCTTATTGAGCATGAGCTCACGGCTGCTTTTCGATTCCAGCACAGACGTCCTCTTTCGGACCGAGCATTCGCAAAGGGTCGTAGCGGCCGCGACTTAGCTGCAACTTAGCGGCCAGCTATTTGCGTGACTCCAGTCGCGGCGGCCACGTAGCGAGGCTAAGGGCGCCCTAAGTATCGTGTTGAATGTTGGCTGGTCGATTGGGTCTGCCATGCGGGTACTCGTAATTGAAGACGACCAGATGGTTGGCGCAGCGGTCGTGCAGGCGTTGAAGGATGCGGCCTATGCGGTCGATTGGGTCACCGACGGCGCTACCGCTGTCGAAGCCGCGGCAATCGAGAGTTACGACGTCGCCCTGCTCGACCTCGGTCTTCCCGTCACCGGTGGCCGCGAGGTATTGCGCCGATTGCGCGCCAACGGCGCTGGCCTCCCCGTGATCATTGTGACCGCGCGTGATGGCGTAGACGACCGCATCGATGGACTAGACCTCGGGGCAGACGATTATCTGGTGAAGCCATTCGAAATCCGCGAACTGCTGGCGCGGATGCGCGCGGTCCTGCGCAGGCAGGGCAGCGGCGCACCACCGATCCTGAGCAATGGCCCGCTTACGCTCGATCCCGCAACTCATATGGCGTCAAATCTCAATGAGCCGACGTTGCTGACTGCACGCGAGTTCGCTCTTCTTCAGGCCCTTCTGATCCGCCCCGGGGCCATTCTGTCGCGTAGTGAACTGGAGCGGACGATTTACGGCTGGAACGAAGAGGTGGAAAGCAATGCGATCGAGTTCCTGATTCATGCCATCCGGAAGAAACTCGGCCCGCAGGCGATCCGAAACGTCCGCGGCGTCGGATGGATGGTCGACAAGCCGTCATGACCCACTCACTCCGCGGCCGCCTGTTCATCGGCTTGACGGCCATGATCGCCGTGGTGGGCGCCACAGTTGGTTTCCTCACCTTTCGCTACGCCTTCGACGAAGCGATTGAGATGCAGGACGCCACTTTGACGCAGGTCGCCGCACTTGCCGTCGACGGCCGCTTCGACCGGCACATGGCGCCCAGCCGCAGTGTCGATGCCGACAATCGGCTGGTGATCGAGGAAATAGGGAACCCGGCCGATAACCCGCCCAAGGGTGAATTGCTGAGCTCACTCGATGACGGATTGCGTGACGTCTCGCGGGGGCGCGAGCGCTGGCGAATGCTGATCCGGACGCGGGCCGATGGTAGTCGGGTGATGGTCGGTCAGCCGACCTCCGTGCGAGAAGAAATCGCAGGCGAAATTGCCCTGCGTACGATCGTCCCGCTCGCCGTACTTATTCCCTTCATGTTGCTGCTGATTGCCATTCTGGTCCGACAATCCTTGCGTCCCATGACGGTTCTCGCGGATAGGCTCGATGCGCGCCGCGCCGATGATTTGGAAGAACTGGAGCTGAACGAAGTTCCCAAGGAACTGCAACCCTTTATCGCCTCGATCAATCGTCTTTTGCGGCGTATTCATGCCCTGATCGGACGGCAGCGCCGGTTCGTGGCCGACGCCGCGCATGAACTTCGAACCCCGATCACGGCGTTGATGCTGCAGGCCGAAAATCTGGCCCAGGTCGCGTTGCCCGGCGAAAGCGCGGAACGTCTCGATGCCCTGAAACAGGGAGCGAGGCGCACCAAGCACCTCCTCGAACAATTATTGATGCTGGAACGCGTCGACTTCGACCGCGCCCGGCCGACGGCAACAGCGTATCTCGACAAATGCGCAGGTGATGTCGTCGCCGACCTGCTTCCGGAATCCATGGAAAAGGGGATCGATCTGGGCTTCGATCAGGTCCAACCGGTTCACATCATTGCCGAACCGTTGATGATCGAGGTGTTGATCCGCAATCTCGTCGGCAATGCATTGCGGCACACCCCTCGCGGAGGGCGAATCGATATCTCCGTGCGGCACGAGAACGAAACTGCGATTCTCGCGATCGAGGATACCGGCCCGGGAATCCCCGGGGAGGACCTTGAGCGTATTTTCGAGCCGTTCTTTCGCGGCAGTCGCCATCTTGGCGACGGCGCCGGCCTCGGTTTGTCGATCGTAAAACGGATCGTCGACAGCCTCGGCGGGACCGTGACCATTCAAAACGTGGGCCGCGCCTATGCAACGGGTCTGCGCGCCACCGTCCGACTCCCTTCAACGGCCAGTCATGCAAGAGGCGTGATGCAGGCATGAACGCCGCGAATTGAACCCCGCCGGTCCAGGCACGATCCCAAGGCTTGCGGCAAAGTTGCGCGACAATGCTAATGTCGCTCCATGACATCTTCAGGCAGAATCGAGCGGGGATCGATGATCGCGCCGTCAGGCGCGGACGCGCCCGGTCACCATCTCGCGATCGAGCTTTCCGAGACGCTCCGCCTCGCCGCGCCCCTTGCGCTGACACAACTCGGGCAGATCGCGATGATGACGACCGATCTCGCTTTCATCGGGCGTCTCGGCAGCGAGGCGGTCGCCGCGGCGTCGCTGGCGCATACCGTATTCTTCGTCAGCTTTACTTTTGGAATGGGACTGGTCTCTGCCGTGGCGCCATTGGCCGCCCAGGCGTTCGGCGCGCGCAATCCGCGCATGGTGCGGCGCTCGCTCCGGGTCGGCCTGTGGGCCGCATTGTTGATCGCGCTGCCGCTTATGGCACTTCCCTTTCGCGGCGAGCGGATATTGCTCGCGCTCGGCCAGGCATCGATGGCGGCGCAGCTTGCCCAGCAATATCTGTTCGGCCTGGTCTGGGGCATCCTGCCGGCCCTTTGGTTTATCGCGATCCGCGGCTTCATGAGCGCGGTCAACCGGCCGGAGCCGATCCTGTGGATTACGCTCGCCGCCATCCCGGCCAACGCGGTGCTGGTCTATCTGTTGCTCTACGGAGAGGCAGGGCTGCCGCGGCTCGGGCTGTTCGGCGCCGGCCTTGCAACCTCGATCGTCAATCTCGGGACATTCCTCGCAGGCCTGTGGTTCACCTCCCGCCGCCGGCCTTTTCGGAAATATCACGTGCTCGGGCGTATCTGGCGGATCGATTGGCCCCTGATGCGGCAACTCGTCATCGTCGGCGGACCGATCTCGATCGCCTTCCTCCTGGAATTCGGCCTGTTCGGCGCCGCAGGATTGCTGATGGGCCTGATCAGCACCACGGCCCTCGCGGCGCATCAGATCGCGCTGCAGATCGCCGCCATCCTGTTCATGGTGCCATTTGGCATCGGAATGGCAGCGACCGTTCGAGTCGGCCACGCGGTCGGAGGCGGCAATGCGGCGGCGGTCAATCGTGCCGGCTTCATCGCCATCGGTCTCGGCATCGTCTTCATGTCGGTGATGACACTGCTGGTGATTTTCGGGCGCTTTGCGATTGCGCAGATTTTCCTGGGCGAGGCTACCGACGCGACGGCACAACTGGCGGCGACGCTGCTGCTGGTCGGCTCGACATTCTTTATCGCCGACGGCATCCAGACCGTTGCAGCCGGCTCCCTGCGCGGAATGAATGACACGCGGGTGCCGCTATTGTTTGCTGCGATCAGCTACTGGCTGGTCGGATTCCCCTGCGCTTATGCACTCGGCTTCTGGACGCCCTGGGGCGCCGTCGGTGTCTGGATCGGGCTTTCGGTCGGGACCGCGATCTACGCGATCCTCCTCGTCTTGCGCTTCCGGCATCTCGCGAGCAGATTGTCGCCCCATGACAGTCCGTGAAGTCACGCCCGAGATAGATCCGGCCACCCTGCTCGCCGGCGCGCAGTTCATCGACGCCTATCGCGTCGCGGTCGACGGGGCGGCCCTCGATGCCCGCAAGGCCGCCGAAAGGATGTTCGCGCGCGGGCCACGCTGGATCGAGGCGCTGTTGAGGCTGCGCAACCTGGTCGTCGCGCCGTTCGGCCTGAAGACGTCGGGCAAAGGCGAGCCGGCGACTGGCGGCATGATCGGGATATTTCCTGTCGTCAGCGAGACGCCCGAGCGGCTGGTCGCCGGCTTCAACGACTATCATCTGGATTTCCGCGTGGTCGTGGACGTCGCGCCGAAAGGCGGCGGCCAGGAGGTCACCACCACCACGCTGGTGTTGACGCATAACTGGCTCGGCCGGACCTATCTCGCGGTGATCACGCCGTTCCATTGCCTGATTGCACGCGTGCTGCTGCAGCAAACGACAGGATAGAAAATGATATTATCGGTCGATTTGTTCTTTTCGTTTCGCAGCCCCTACAGCTACCTCGCGCTGCCGAAAACCATGAAGCTGGTCGCGGACTACGACGCGACGGTCAATTTGCGCCCGGTCTATCCGCTTGCGGTGCGGGTGCCCGGGTTCTTCAAGCGCACCAATCCGCAATTTGCCCGCTACGTCGTGCTCGATTCCAGCCGCGTCGCGAAGCACGACAACATTCCGTTTCGCTTCCCGCGGCCCGACCCGATCGTGCAGGACATGACGACGCTCGACGTCGCCGTGCACCAGCCCTACATCCACCGCCTGACGCGGTTAGGAGCCGCGGCGCAGCTCGAAGGCCGCGCCCTGGCATTTACCAACGCCATCAGCCGCGTGCTCTGGGACGGCACTGTCAAAGGCTGGCACGAGGGCGACCATCTCGCAAAGGCCGCTGCAAGCGCCGACTTCGACCTGGCCGCAATGGATGCGGCGATCGCCGCCGATCCCGATCGCTACGAGCAGGTCATTGCCGGCAATGAACACGACCACGCCGCATCTGGCCATTGGGGCGTGCCGACCTTCGTTTTCGAAAACGAGCCGTTCTTCGGCCAGGACCGCATCGACCTCTTGATCTGGCGTATGGAAAGCAAGGGCCTGACCCGGCGGACCTGACGGGGTGGCGGCGCGATACGGCGATCCTGAGCTTCCTCGGTGTCTACATCGATTAGCCCTGGGCATCGGTCGGCTTGGCGGCCGCCGTCTCGCACCAGTCGGCGTGACAACGGCTGAGATCGTTCAGATTCTGCCGCATCTGCTCCAGCGAAAATCCGAGCGCGAAAAATCGCTCGGCCGCATCGACCGGCAAGCCGCGGATCAAGCCCTCGCGCCGCAAGGCGGTGACTTCGGCGGCATAGGCCTGCAGGGCAGCATCGACCGGCTGGATATCCGCGGAGCCGCTGCCGCTTCGCAACGATGCGGCAACCGACCGCATGTAGCTGACGATCGCGTTACTGACGTCGGACAGTGGCCGTGCGAGGCGCGCCTGCAAATCGGGCGGCAACGGCACCACGCATGCGCGGCCGATCATCACGACATCATGGCGCAGCCGCAGGATGGTGCGCAGCAACGGGCCGGTGTCCGGCCCTGACGAAAGGCGCACTGAGCGCTCGCGTTCGGCTTCGGCGCCGGTGGCGTTCAGGCCGGTCAGCGCCGCGCCGATGCCATCCTGGATCCGGTGCAGTGCGTCGTTATCCTGCCCGCGCGTCAGCCCGGCAAGCAATTCGGCGAATGCCGCGGCGAGCAGCTCGAGCAGGCGCGCCACGTTGACGCGGATCTGACTGATCGCGCGCGACGGCAGCACCAGAAAGGACACCACCAGCCCGGTGAGCGCGCCCACGGTGACCTCGATGACGCGGTCAAAGGCAGAGTCCAGCGGATTGGCGTGACTCATGGTGGGGACCAGCAGCACGATCACAGCGGTAACCGTGGCGGAGTTCAGGCTGGGATTGATAGCGGCGACGAAGGCGAGCGGCGTGACCGCGAGCACCAACAGCGCCAGCAGGCTGCCTTCGCCTGAATGCGGGATCAGCACCGCGATGGCGCCGCCATAGATCGCTCCACCAACCGTGCCGAGCATATAGTCACGGGTCGCCTTCAGCGACCGGCCAACGCTCATCTGGGTGACAATCAGGGATGTCAGCACCGCCCAGAGCGGCAGCAACAGATGCAGCGCAACCGCGATCGAATAGGCGGCGACGGCGGCGACCGCGATTCGGACCGCGAGTGCCAATTGTGTCTTGCGGGCCTGGAGCGATCCGAATATGCGTTTTGAGAAGGCCTTCATGCGCGGCGTTCCAGAATCTGCAGACCATACCCATGGTAAACGACGTCGAGTATAGCTGGTGCCCGCGGCCGGAAGGCGGTTTAAAGGCTGAAATCGGCCCCGCCTTCCCTCCGCCGCAAAACGAGGAAACACGATGGCCAATGAAACCGCAACGCTGGCAGCCTATGTCGCCGACTTGAAATTCACCGATATCCCGCCGGAGGTATTGGAGCGCGCCAAGGTGCTGACGCTCGATTTTCTCGGCAGCGCCATCCGCGCACGGCGCGATGCGGAATCCACCCCGTCGCTGCTCAAGATGCTGGAAGCGCTGGCGCTGGACGGCAAGGGCGAGTCCACCGTGTTCGGCGACACCAAAACCTGGACGCCCGCGGTCGCGGCGCTGCTGAACGGCGCCCTCGGCCATTCCCTTGATTTCGACGATACGCACGCGGATTCCTCGCTGCATCCGAGCGCGCCGGTGGTGCCGGCCGCGTTTGCGGTCGGCGAGATGGTCGGCGCGTCCGGTCGCGACGTATTGACCGCGATCGTCGCGGGCTACGAAGTCTGCTGCCGGCTCGGCAACGCGCTCGATCCGACTTCGCATTACGCGCGCGGGTTTCACCCGACCGCGACTGCCGGAACTTACGGCGCAGCCGCCGCTGCGGGAAAACTGTTCGGGCTGTCACAGGACCAGATCATCGCAGCGTTCGGCGTCTCGGGCAGCCAGGCCGCCGGCTCGCTGCAGTTTCTGGTCAACGGCGCCTGGAACAAGCGCTATCAGGTCGGCGCCGCCGCAATGAACGGCGTGATATCCGCGACGCTGGCGCGTAATGATTTCGTCGGCTCGACCGAATCGGTCGAAGGCAAGCATGGGCTCCTGGTCGGCTACAGCGACAATGCGCATCCGGACAAGGCCACCGCCGGACTCGGCAGCACCTATGAAACGATGAAGATCGGCGTAAAGCCGTATCCGAGCTGCCGCTATACCCATGCCGCGCTCGACGCGCTGATCGCGATGCGCCGCGAGCACAATCTGACGCCCGACCAGATCAAGCGGGTCGAGATCGGCCTGCATCGCAACGGCATCACGCTGACCGGCGACGCCGCCACCAAGCGGCATCCGACCTCGATCGTCGGCGGACAGTTCTCGATGTTCTTTACCGGGGCGGTGGCGCTGGACCAGGGCCGCTTCGGCTGGGACGACTACGAAAGGCTCGGCGATGCCGCGCTCGATGCGCTCGCCGACAAGTTCGACGTGGTGCAGGATGATCGCCTTGAGATCGGCCGCAGCCACCCCTTTGGCGCGCGCGTCAGCATCACAACCGATGATGCCACCCATGAGCGGCTCTATGCCGATCCCTCCGGCGAGCCGGCGACTTTCCCCGACGCGGCGGCGATGCAGCAGAAGTTCTTGACCCTTGCCCGCCCCGTCCTGAACGGGCGCGCGGACCAACTGGCCGACGCGATCCTGTCGCTGGAACGATTCGATCGCGTCGAAAAGGCGACACAGTTGGGGCGGCAGTAGGAGCCCTCCCTCAATCGCGGCCCACCAGCGCTGCTTTGTCGCTGGTTGCCGCGACGACATCGCTGACAAGTCGAAATACGCCGTCGACCTCCGGTGGCCAATTGGGCGATCGGCCGAGCCGGACGATCACCAACCGTTCGGAGGGCATGACGATCACATATTGCCCGATCGTACCCTTGGCGAAGAAGGCATCGCGTGGCCAGCCGTGTTCGATGCGGTAGGCGGCGCCAAAGCTGTCGCCGAGATTGGTCCAGAAGCCAGCGCCGTAACCAACCCAGGCATTCGGCGTCGGCGAGGCCGAATACTTCACCCAGCCGTCGGGGAGGATGCGCTTTCCCCCCGCCACACCATCATTGAGATAGAGCATGCCGAAACGCGCCCAGTCCCGCGCGGTCGCGAGCATCTGACTTGAACCCTCCGCATTGCCCGATGCATCGAACTCGAGTGTCACATTGCGCATGCCGAGCGGCGCGAACAATTCGGCCCGCGCGAACCGCAGCATTTCGGCAGCGCTCCCGCCCGCTGCGTCTCGGATCAGATGGGAGAGGATGATGGTGTTGCCGTCATGATAGTTCCAGGCGCTGCCCGGCGCGGTCTCGAGCGGAACGCTCTCGGCATAGGCGGCCATGTCCGCCTCCATGAACTTCATCCGGTTGACCGGCTCCAGCGCGGATGCAAGGGAGGCCGATAGCGAACTACCGAGCGCAAGGCCGGCGGTATGCCGCAGCAAATGATCGACTGATATCGCGTGCCTGGGATCGTCCGGGCTCCGCCACGCCGCGACCGGCGCAGACTGATCGAGCGACAGCGCGCCCTTGCGCACGAGGATCCCTGCGAGGGCCGAGATGACCGACTTGGTCGCCGAGAAACCGAGGAGTGGCGTGTCGACGCCAACGCCTTCGGCATAGCGTTCGGCAATGATGCGGCCATCCTTCAGCACGACGATTGCCCCGGTGTGGCGGAACGGCGGCTGGTCGGGCTCAGCGAAGGCACGATCGAGGGCGGCCGCGAGCTGCGGGGTTTGGGGCACGACAATTGAAGGTCCGGCAATTTCAGGCAACAATGCAGGCTGCGGCTTGGCTTCCGACGGCCGTGAGAGATCAGCGGCCGCGCCACCATGATCGAGATAGCAGCCGAAACCTTCGCGGTAGACGGCGTGGCTGCGGCCGAGGCCGAGCAACGTCACCGTGACGTCCTTTCGTGCGCGATCGACGTTGTAACTGAGTGCCCAGCCGATCAGGCCAGAACCGGGCATAGCCGCCGTCGTTTCGGAGAAGATACGGTCCGAATCGAAGCCTGAGACGAAGGTTTCCGAACAGAGGACATTGGCAACAAAACCTGTCGCTACTTTGGGAACGTCGCGGGCCCGCGCGGCGGTCAATGCCAGCCCACCGAGCGCGGCGGTCGCGGCTAGAAGTAAAAACAGCTTTGATCGGGTCACAGCTTCCTCCAGCACTTGCGCACCAGCGCGCCGGGTCAAGAAACCGAACCGGCGGCGAACTGCTCGCCGGATTTGGAAATTGCCCCGGCCGAAACCCGCAAGGGCTCGCCGATTCCGAAATTATTGAGTAATTACAATGACAAACTTGTCAGGCCGCGGAGGCCTTGAGACGGCGATATTCGGTCGGCGTGACCCCGGTGGTCGCCTTGAAGGCGCGATTGAAGGGACCGAGCGACTGAAAGCCGGCATCCATCGCGATGGTGATGACGGGGACTTCGGCTTGCGCCGGATCGGCCAGCGCCGCCTTGGCCTCCTCGATCCGATGCTCGTTGAGGAAGGTATTGAAGTTGCGATAGCCGAGCCGCCGGTTGATCAGTCGCCGCAATTTGTATTCGGGGATTTTTAGTTTGGATGCCAGCGTGCCGATGGTGATGTTGTCGTGGCGATAGATCCGCTCGGCCGCCATCAACTGCGTCAGGGCATCGACGAGCTTTTGATCACCGGCATTTTCGGCCGCAGCGAACCGGTTCGTAAGGTCCGGCACCGCCGCGGGTTCCGGAGCGGCCGGAAACAGTTCGACGCCATCGACGCGCATCATGGCATACGAAATCGCGGCTACGATGCCGACGAGCACTGCGGCATTCACCGTGTTGGCGGTCTCGGCCGTCCCAGCGCCCGACAAGAATATCTGCAGGATCGCGTTGATCCCGCCATAGAGCGCGGCGGCGCTGACGATGAAAACCCGGATGCGGCGGCGCCCCTCGACCAGATCCGCCGACCACGACGCGATGGTCTGGGCGATCGCCAGCGCGATGAACCCGAGCGCGAGGAGATTGATCGCGACGATGGATAGCCGCGCATTGCCCGCCGGCGCGATCCACAGGCAATTGATGAAGCTGAGCGCGACGACCCCGCCCCATACCAGCCCATGCCACCATCGCAGCTTGAAAGAATCGTCAAACAGTGAGCGCGTGAACAACCAGAAAACCACGACATTTCCGGTCGACAGCGCGATGACAGGCGCATGCCAGATCGAAACCGGCGACGTCGCGCCGATGACGTAGCTCGCGGCGTGCGCGGCCGCGCCCAGCGCGAAGGCAATGGCCAGCCGCCCGGTGACCACGTTCCTGAAATCCCGAAACAGCGACGCCGCAAGCACCAGCAGCAAGGCAATGCTGGCGCCGCGCAAGGCGATATCGAAGGTGGAAAGCAGCATCAATTCAGCCCGGCCGAGCGGCTATGCGCAAAACGATTTTAGCGCAGATCGCCCACCGGTTCAATTTTGCGAACGATCCTGCCACGCGTTGCGTTCGGTCACCCATACGTCTGCGCGGTGGCCAAACAGATCGAATTCCCGATCTTTTCTCGCCCCTAACCGCAGCGCCACGCGTTGCGACGCCGTGTTCTCGACATCGATGCAATGAACGACGCGGTCAATCTCGAAGCTGGCAAAGGCCCAGTCGATCGACGCCCGTGCGGCTTCCAGCGCATATCCCTTGCCGCGAAACTCTTTCGCAATGCCCCAGCCGACTTCGAAACCCGGCCAACCGGGCGGAAACCACGGCCCCACGCGACCGACGTACTGGCGCGAGGACTTTTCCTCGACCACGAACATGCCCCAGCCATGTAGGGCCCAGTGCCCCGCCATCACGGCGGCGTTGCGCCATCCGACCAGCTCACTGGTAACGGGCTTATTGTCGGCGGTGATATAGCGCGCCGTGGGCGGATCGGACAGCATCGCCGTGTTCGGCGCTATGTCGGCGGCACGCCACGGCCGTAGAATCAGGCGCTCGGTCTCGATGACGGGGCCGGTGGTTTCTGCCAGCACGGCGCCGGGTTTTGTCGGAATGATCACAATGGCTCCCTCGATACTTCGGCCGTGGTCCCTGCCGAAAGCCGGGACGACGAGGAAGAGTGATTATAGGCGACCTCGAGATTCCTGCTATGATCGCCGCAAAATTTAAAGGAGTCCCCCATGAGCTGGTTTCCCGACAACGATCCCGTGCTGGGCGATCCCAAGACCTGCGATGCGCTTGAGCTTGTCATTGTCCCGCGCACCCGCGATCTCGGCGATGGCTTTGAGGTGCGCCGCGCGCTGCCGCATGGCAAGCGGCAGATGGTCGGGCCCTTCATCTTCTTCGACCATTTCGGGCCGGTGCAGTTTCTCGCCGGCAAGGGCATGGACGTGCGACCGCACCCGCATATCGGCCTTGCCACCGTGACCTATCTGTTCGACGGATCCATCATGCACCGCGACAGCGAAGGCAATATCCAGGAAATCCAGCCCGGCGCAATGAACCTGATGACCGCCGGCCGCGGCATCGCCCATTCCGAGCGCACGCCCGACGTGCCGCGACGCGACGGCCAGAAGATGCTGGGGCTGCAAAGCTGGATCGCGCTGCCTGCCGGCAAGGAAGAAATCGTCCCATCGTTCCAGCATTACGCCGCCGGCGATCTGCCCATGATCACGGAACGAGGTTTTACCGCGCGCGTCATCGCGGGCAGTTCGTTCGGCATAACTTCGCCGGTCGAGATGGTATCTCCCTGGTTCTATACCGAGGTCACGGCGGAACAAGGCACCAGCGTGCCGCTCGACCCCGACCATGAAGAGCGCGCCATCTATCTGGTCGACGGCGAAGTCGAAATTGCCAACGAACGCTACGAGGGCCCGCGCCTGCTGATCTTCCGGCCCGGGGATCGCATTACGGTGAAAGCGGTCACGCCGACGCGCATGATGTTCCTCGGCGGCGACGCGCTGGAGGGCCCGCGTCATATCTGGTGGAATTTCGTTTCTTCCAGCAAGGAGCGGATCGAGCAGGCGAAACAGGACTGGAAAACCGGCCGCTTTGCTCAGGTTCCCCAGGAACATGAGTTCATTCCGCTACCGGAGTGAGCTATCCGTTTTTTCGTTCTCTGCCGCTTGCGCCTGGCGCAGCGGCGCTTCATTGATGAAAGCCTCGCCGTATGATTGGGATGCTCGCCAGCGATTTGCCGTTGCCACGTATCGGACGAGGAAAAGTACGCGACATCTACGCCATCGGCGACGACCGCGTGCTGCTGCTCACCACCGACCGCATCAGCGCCTTCGACGTCGTGATGGCCGAAACCATCCCGATGAAGGGCGCGGTGCTGACGCAAATCAGCGCCTGGTGGTTCAGGCAACTCGAAGGCGTGGTGCCGCACCACATGATCAGCGCCGATGCCGACGAAATCATCGCGCAGGTGCCCGCGCTGAAGGGCCATCGCGCCGATATTTTGGGGCGCGCGATGCTGTGCCGGCGCACCACGGTCTTCCCGATCGAATGCGTGATCCGCGGCTACATCTCGGGCTCGGCCTGGAAGGAATACGCCGCAGAGGGAACGCTGGCGGGCGAAAAGCTCGCACCGGGTCTCACCGAGAGCACAAAACTCGAGCCCGCGATCTTCAGTCCGGCAACCAAGGCCGAGACCGGGCACGACGAGAACATCACGGTCGGGCGCGTTCGCGAGATCGTCGGCAAGGAGGTCGCCGACACGCTCGAAAGGATGGCGCGCGCAGTCTATGCGTTTGGCGAAGAGACCAGCCGCAAGCGCGGCATCATCATCGCCGACACCAAGTTCGAGTTCGGCAGGGATCGCGACGGACGCATCATCCTGATCGACGAGGTGATGACGCCGGACAGTTCACGGTTCTGGGCGGTCGATGTCTACAAACCTGGGCAGCCGCAACCGAGTTTTGATAAGCAGCCGTTGCGCGATTATCTCGATTCCGAGCGCCGCGCAGGCCGCTGGAACGGCGATGCGCTACCTCCGCCGCTGCCGGCGAGCGTGGTGGAAGCCACCAGCAAGCGGTACCTTGAGGCCTATCATCGCGTCACAGGCGGCGAATTGAAGATTGCCTAAGTCTCGAGTCCAATGCCAAGCTCCCTCATAGAAAAAACGCGAGAGGGAGTGAGACATGACCGAAGCCGATAACGTGCTTGTCGAGCGCGATGGACCCATCACCATCGTTTCCATCAACCGGCCGCATTGCCGCAACGCCGTCGATGGCGCGACCGCGCGAAAGCTGTACGACGCCTTCCTCGCGTTCGATGCCGATGAAGCAGCTTCAGTCGCGGTGTTCACGGGCACCGGCGGCTATTTTTGCGCCGGCGCCGACCTCAAGGCCGTGGCCTCGGGCGATCCGAACAAGAAGCGCGAGATCGGCGGCCACGACTCGATCGCGCCGATGGGCCCGAGCCGGCTGCGGCTATCAAAGCCCGTGATTGCGGCAGTCGAAGGGTTTGCGGTGGCCGGCGGTATGGAGCTGGCATTGTGGGCGGACATGCGCGTCGTCGCCGAGGATGCCACCTTCGGCGTGTTCTGCCGCCGCTTCGGTGTGCCGTTGATCGATCTCGGCACCATCCGTTTGCCGCGGCTGATCGGCCATTCCCAAGCGATCGACCTGATCCTCACCGGCCGCCCGGTCGCCGGCGAAGAGGCGTTTCGGATGGGCCTTGCCAACCGCCTCGTGCCCAAGGGCGAAACCCGCGCCCAGGCGATCGCATTGGCGAAGAGCATCGCGGCCTTTCCGCAAAAGTGCATGCGCGCCGATCGGCTGTCGGCCCTGCGGCAATGGGATTTGGAGGAGGAAGACGCCATCGCCAACGAGATGCGCGGCGGACTCGAGGTGATCGCCTCAGGCGAGACGCTGTCCGGCGCGACGCGCTTTGCCTCTGGCGCCGGCCGTCACGGCGCCTTCGGCGCAAACGCAGGCAACAGCTGACCGCTCCCCGATGACAGCGCGAGTTCTGTGTCACAAGAAAGTTGTTGTCGCGACGCGCCGAGGTCGTTTACGACTGATGGCCAAAGCGTCTTCACGCGAAGTGGGCTCCGGTTCGCATAAAACGCGTCACGAAAGGCGGGTTTGAGGGGCAAGTTCGCGGGTGGTCAGGCAATCCATTCATTTCAGTCCGAGGGTGCACCGCGCGCTCAATGATATCCTCGGCGGCAGCGTCGCCAGCGTCTTGAGCATTACGTTCGGCCTGTCCTATGCTTTGTTGATCTTTTCAGGGCCGCTGGCACCCTATCTGTCCTACGGCGTTGCCGCGACTTTCATTTCGTCGGCCGTAGTCGCCAGCGTGATCGGCCTCGGCAGCTCGTTGCCTTTTGCGATCGCCGGTCCTGAAAGCTCCACGGCGGCGGTCGCGGGAATATTGGCCGCGTCGCTGACCGAGCGCATGGCCGCAGCCGATCCCTCGGCGCCGTTGCTTGCGCCCGCGGTCATCACACTCAGCCTTGCCACGATTGCCACCGGCATCGTGCTGTGCGGTTTTGGCGTGACGCGGATGGGCCGCGCCATCCGCTACGTGCCCTATCCGGTCGTGGGTGGATTTCTTGGCGCAACCGGACTTCTCATCGTGCTCGGCGCCATCAGGGTGATCACAGGCCAACCTCTGCAATTCACCACCTTCAGCCGGTTCGCAGAGGTTATCCCGCTGTCCGAACTGTCCGCCGCCCTGGCGATGGCGCTTATCCTGTATCTGACCTGGCATCGCTCCCGCAGCGCATTCGGCCTTCCAGTCATCCTGGTCGGTGGCGTGATCGCTGCGCACGTTGCGTTCTGGGTGATTGGAATCTCGCCGGAAGAAGCGCAGGCGGCAGGCTGGACCTTTCAGCCGCCGCCGCCGTCCAAGATCATGCTGCCCTGGAGCCCGCAGGACCTCGCGCGCTACCCCTGGCACCTCCTGCCGGACATGCTGGGCGATCTGATCGCCGTCATCTTCGTCACGGCATCAAGCACCCTGTTCAACACCACCGGCATCGAAGTGGCGGTTCATCGCGAGGCCAATCTGGAGCGCGAGCTGAATATCACCGGTCTCGCCAACATCCTGTCGGGAGCGCTGGGAGGCTACGCCGGCTGCATTTCGGTCAGCCGTTCCGTCCTCAACGTCACCACGGGCGGCACTGGCCGGCTCTCCGGCCTGACGGTCGCAGCCATTTCCGTGCTGATGCTGGCTGTTGCTCCCGAGCTGCTCGGCTACATGCCGAAATTCGTGCTCGGCGGGCTGCTGATCTACCTCGGCGCGGACCAGCTGCACAAATGGATCATCGAGTCGCGGCGGCGGCTTTCGAAGACCGAATATGTATCGCTGCTGGCGATCATCGTCATCATCGTGCAGTGGGGCTTCATCGCCGGGGTGCTGATCGGTGTCATCATCGGCTGCGCGACCTTCGCGTTCAGCGCGGCCCGGATCGAAGCGGTCAAATACGGCTTTGACGGCTCGGAATATCGCAGTTCGCTGGATCGCTCGCGCGACGACCTGGCTGTTCTTGCCGACCATGGCGGCAAGATCCAGGGCCTCAACCTTCAGAGCTATCTGTTCTTCGGCTCAGCCAACCGCCTTTACCAGCACGTCAAGGCGCTGCTCGCACGATATCCGGAATGCCGCTATCTGCTGTTCGACTTCAAGCACGTCACCGGCATCGATTCATCCGCGGCGTACAGCTTTGCCCAGATCAAGCGCAGCGCCGACGAACGCGACATCAAGCTGGTGCTGGTGCATCTGCCGCCTCTGGCCGAAAAGGCACTGCGATCGAGTGGATTTATCACCGCCGATGTCAGCATCGTGCCCGAACTGGATCACGCGCTGGAAAGTTGCGAGAACGAGATCATCGCCGAGCATCAGGGGCTTCAGCAGGAGGAAGCCAGCCTGCGCGACTGGTTCACCCAGATTCTCGGCTCGGAGCAGGATGCCGCGGCACTGATCCATCGCTGCCAGCGCGTCGAAGTCGATGCCGGAGAAGTCATCGTCCGCGGCGGCGAGGTCGCCGATTCCATGCATTTCATTCTGGACGGCCGCGTCGGGATCATGATTCCGGCGGATGAAGGCCGCACCACGCGGGTGCGGAGCCTCGGCCGCTACACGACGATCGGCGAGATGGGTCTGGTCTCGCAAACGCCGCGCAGCGCCACCATCCAGGCCGAAGTCGCAAGCACGCTCTACGTTTTGAACACCCATCAGTTCGAGGCCATCAAGACCGACGATCCCGAGCTCAGCCACAAGCTCCTGACCTATTTCGTCTCCGTCATGGCCGAGCGGCTCACTTTTGCAAATCGCACGATCGCGGTGTTGCGGAGGTAGTTTTCGTCTCTATCGATGCGTCGTCCCAGCGAACGCCGGGACGACGGTGGCGTAGAGTAAGCTACACCCCCGCCATCATCACGTATTTGATCTCGACATATTCTTCCATGCCGTGATGCGAGCCTTCGCGACCCAGGCCGCTCTCCTTGACGCCGCCGAAGGGGGCGACTTCGGTGGTGATCAGTCCGGTGTTGACGCCGACCATGCCGGACTCCAGTGCTTCCGCGACGCGCCAGACCCGTCCCAGATCGCGTGAATAGAAGTACGACGCGAGACCGAACGGCGAGTTGTTGCACATCGCGATCACCTCGGCCTCGTCCTTGAAGCGGAACACCGGCGCCAGGGGGCCGAAGGTTTCTTCGTGCGCGACCAGCGCATCCGGCTTGACGTTTGCGAGCACCGTCGGCTCGAAGAAGCTGCCGCCCAGCGAATGGCGTTTGCCGCCGGTGACGATCTTGGCGCCGCCCTTGACGGCATCCGCGATGTGCTTCTCGACCTTGAGCACCGCATCCATGTTGATCAGCGGCCCCTGCACCACGCCCTGTTCGGTGCCGTCGCCGATCTTCATCGCCGCGACTTTCTTCGAAAGCTTCTCCACGAACTGATCGTAGATCTTGTCCTGCGCGTAGAGTCGGTTGGCGCAGACGCAGGTCTGGCCCATGTTGCGGTATTTCGAGACGATGGCCCCTTCGACGGCCGCGTCGATATCGGCGTCGTCGAACACCACGAACGGCGCGTTGCCGCCGAGCTCGAGCCCGAGCTTCTTCACGCCGACGGCGGCCTGCTGATAGAGGATCTTGCCGACCTCGGTCGAACCGGTGAAGCCGACGAAGCGCACGGCGGGATGTTCGCACAAGACCTTGCCGATCGCCGACGAGTTGCCGGTCAGGATATTGAACACGCCCTTCGGCACGCCGGCCTTTTCGGCGAGCGCCACCAGCGCCAGCGCCGTCAGCGGCGTTTCATTGGCGGGCTTGAGCACGACGGTGCAGCCAGCGGCCAGCGCCGGCGACACTTTTCGGGTGATCATCGAGCACGGAAAATTCCACGGTGTGATCGCGCCGCAGACGCCGATCGGCTGCTTGATCGCGAGCAGCCGCGCGTCGGCGCGCTGCGTCGGAATGGTCTCGCCATAAACGCGACGCGCCTCTTCGGCGAAGAATTCGACATAGGCGCCGCCGATATCGATCTCACCAAGCGCCTCGGTCAGGGGCTTGCCCTGCTCCGATGTCAGGATCAACGCCAGATCTTCGCGGTTGGCGATGATCAGGTCGAACCATTTGCGCAAAATATTGGAGCGCTGCTTGGCGGTGAGCTTGGCCCAGGCCGGGAACGCGCGTTCGGCGGCTTCCACCGCCTGCGTCGTCTCTGCGGTGCTCATAACGGGTATCTTCGCGAGTTCGACGCCGTTAACGGGATTGGTCACGGGCCTGGACGGCGTACCCATCCAGGCGCCGTCGATGTAGCAACGGTCGCGCAGCAGCGAGGGATCCTTGAGACGGTCGCGCAGGGAGGGCGTGGAGGACTGCGAAGCGCGTGCGGCAACGGGCGGGGTCATGGCGTTACTCCTCGGATCTTTTCGGTATTACAGTGGAATATAGGCCGAAACCGGCCGCAATGCACCGGCCGCAAGCGCGCGGCTGCTATCGCGATCCGGTCAGGCCGCGCCGCTCATATAGGTTTCGCGGCGACCGATCATGCGTTCCGCTGCGGCCTTGGCATCCGCCTTGGAGTGCGTCGCACAGGTGCGGTATTCGAGTTCAGGCAATGTGGCTCGCCCGCGACGGCCAAACCATGATCTGGAACCGACCTGCAACAACGCCAGCGCCTGCGCGACATTGCCGACCCCCTCGAAGGAATGCAGCGCGCCGGTGCCGGCATAACGGACTTCATAGAGACCGGGGCTGATCGGCGCCACGATGTTCTCGCCACGATCCGGCCGGGGATATCGCTTCCACTCACTCCAGGTCGAGATCATCGCCGCTTTCCCGCGAATCGAACGTTTACAATCATTTTCATCAAATCTCTCAATCCGGACGCGGGGTTTGTGTTGCAGTTTGAATGTCTTACTGTAGAAAACCGAGCGCGGAAATCGAGACGCCTTCACGTTATCGTGGCTCCGAGGGCAGTCACCGATAGCGCAACGGGTCCGCCGATTGCGGCGCCGGGCCGCAGTGTTGGTCGTAACACCTCACGGTCTGCTTCAGAGCTCGACCGTCCAACACGAGCGCGCGACGTCAGCCAGAACCCACACTTGTTTCTTGCGATGCGCGACGAGCGGGAGGAAGATTGCGCCGCCTAAAAAACATAACCGGAGGTGACCCCATGCAAGCCAAAGCCCAGATCGATCAGGTTCTGCATCAGAAAAGCGAGGCGAAGGAGATTCCCGGTGTGGTCGCGATCGCCGCGACCGGCACTGAGGTGATCTATCAGGGCGCGTTCGGCAAACGCGACCTTTCCAAAGACGATCCCATGACGTTGGACAGCGTGTTCTGGATCGCATCCATGACCAAGGCCATCACGGCCGCGGCCGGCATGCAGCTGGTCGAGCAGGGCAAGCTGTCGCTCGACGAGCCGATCGGCAAGGTGCTGCCTGACCTGGCGACGCCGCAGGTGCTCGAAGGTTTTGACGCCAAGGGCGAGCCGAAGCTGCGGCCGGCGAAAAAGCCGATTACCTTGCGCCATCTGATGACCCACACCGCGGGCTTTGCCTACGACATGTGGAACGGCGACATGGTGCAGTATCTGGAGAAAAGCGGGCTGCCGGGCATCACCACCTGCAAGAACGACGCGCTGAAGACCCCGATCATGACGGAACCCGGCACGCGCTGGGAATACGGCACCAATATCGATTTTGTCGGCAAGGCAGTCGAAGCGGCGAGCGGCAAACGGCTGGACGCCTATCTTCGCGACCACATGTTCGTGCCGCTCGGCATGAGCGACACCGGTTTCAAGATCGGCGAAGCCCAGCGCAAACGCCTGGTCGGCATGCATGCGCGCGGCGCGGACGGCACACTGGCGGCGATCCCGTTCGAACTCGAGCAGGAGCCGGAGTTTCACATGGGAGGCGGCGGCCTCTACGGCACCGCGGGTGACTACATCAAGTTCACCCAGATGATCCTCAACAAGGGCCGCGGCAACGGCAACCAACTGCTGAAGCCCGAGACGGTCGCATTGATGGGCCAGAACCACATCGGCGAACTCAACATGACCAAGATGACGACGGCAATCGGATGGGCCACCAACGATGTCGATCTCTATCCGGACATGGACAAGAAATGGGGTCTGAGTTTCCTGATCAACACCGCCAAGACCCCGGAAGGCCGCAGCCCCGGCAGCCTCGCCTGGGCCGGTCTTGCCAACACCTATTTCTGGATCGATCCGTCGCGCAACGTCAGCGGCGTGATCCTGATGCAGCTGTTGCCGTTCGCCGACAAGCAATGCCTGGAGGCCTTTGCGGGCTTCGAGCGCGGCGTCTATGCCGGGCTCGACGCCGGCAGCGGACAGAAGGCGGCGTAGTTTCCGGCAGTGTCTCCGTTCCCTCCCCCCTTGCGGGGGAGGGTCAGGAAGAGGGGTGAACCGCATACGCGCTTCGACGCAGGGAGTTATTGCTTTGACAGACATTGCGGACAGTTACGTTTGCGGCATCGCCGACGCACCGCTGCTCGGCGACACCATCGGGCGCAGCCTCGATCTGGCAGCGCAGCGTTGGGGTGATCGCGAGGCGCTGGTTTCGCCGGGCCACGGCATCAGGTGGAATTGGAAGGAATTGGCGGAGCGGGTCGATGAGCTGGCCGCGGGCTTTCTCGGGCTCGGCCTCGAGCGCGGCGCGCGGATCGGCATCTGGTCGCTGAACCGGCCGGAATGGACGCTGACCCAGTTCGCCGCCGCCAAGGCCGGGCTCATTCTCGTCACCATCAACCCCGCCTACCGCCTGAGCGAGCTGGAATTCGCGCTCGCCAGGGTCGGATGCACCGCGATCGTCACGGCCACCGCGTTCAAGACCTCCAACTACATGGAGATGCTGAACACGCTGCTGCCCGAGCTTGCGAAGGCAGCACCCGGCGATCTGCACGCGGCGCGCCTGCCGCAACTGCGCGCGGTGATCCAGGTCGGCGGTCCGATTTCGCCGGGCGCGATCGCCTTCGAGGAGGTGACGCGCATGGGCGGCGCGCACCACCGCGACGCGCTCGCGACCTTGACCAAGACCCTGCAGTTCGACGACGCGGTCAACATCCAGTTCACCAGCGGCACGACCGGATCGCCCAAGGGCGTCACGCTGACACACCACAATATCCTCAACAACGGCTATTTCGTCGGCCGCGCGATGCACCTGACCGAGCACGACCGCATCTGCATTCCGGTTCCGCTCTATCATTGCTTCGGCATGGTGATGGGCAATCTCGCCGCCGTCACCTCGGGCGCAACCATGGTCTATCCCGGCGAAGGATTTGATCCACGGGTAACGCTGCAGACCGTCGAGCAGGAAAAATGCACGGCGCTGTACGGCGTGCCTACCATGTTCATTGCCGAGCTCGACCACCCCGATTTCGCGAAGTTCAATCTCGCCTCGCTCCGCACCGGCATCATGGCCGGCGCGCCATGCCCGATCGAGGTGATGCGGCGGGTCAACGAATCGATGAACATGGGCGAAGTGACCATCGCCTACGGCATGACCGAAACCAGCCCGGTCAGTTTTCAGAGCGCGACCGACGATCCGCTGGAGCGACGGGTGTCTACCGTCGGACGCATCCATCCGCATGTCGAGGTCAAGGTGGTCGACCTCGAAGGCCGCGTCGTGCCCCGCGGCGAACGCGGCGAACTCTGCACCCGCGGCTACAGCGTCATGTTGGGCTATTGGGACGAGGTTGAAAAAACCGCAGACGTGCTCGATTCCAGCGGCTGGATGCATACCGGCGATATCGCCGTGATCGACGAAGAGGGCTATTGCAACATCGTCGGCCGCATCAAGGACATGGTGATCCGCGGCGGCGAGAACCTTTACCCGCGTGAGATCGAGGAATTTCTTTACCGTCACCCGAAGATCCAGGACGTGCAGATCTTTGGCGTTGCCGATGCTCGCTATGGCGAGGAGCTCTGCGCCTGGATCACGACGCGACCGGGCGAGACGTTGACGGCCGATGAAGTCCGCGCCTTCTGTCACGGACAGATCGCCCACAACAAGATCCCGCGCTACGTCGAATTCGTCGACGAATTCCCGATGACCGTGACCGGCAAGATCCAGAAGTTTTTGATGCGGGATGCGGTCGAGGCGAAGCTCGGCTTGAAGGCGGCGAAGACGGCGTGAAAAAAGATGCCGGTGACGCAAGCGGGCATCATTGCCTCGAACCTGCGCGATCTGTCGTTCCGCCAAGGATACAAAAAAGCCCCGGACGATGCGGGGGCTTCAAGTTTCCCGGAGACGAGTGGATCAATACCTCGCGATGACCGGACCGCCAAATCTGTAGTTGATGCGGGCCGTGACCAAATCAACGTCCTGACGGATCGAGTCGGTGCGGAATATGCTGCCGGCCGGGATACGAGCCAAAACGCCTGCCGATGTGGTGGTAATGTCTTGGGTACCCATGAAAAGGTGATCGTACTCAACCGCCACCGACCAATTCGGTGCGAAACCGAATTCGAGGCCGGTTCCGACCACACCACCCCAGCGTGTTTCACTCGCCGAATCGAACAGCTCGCCCGTGGCGGTCACCGTACCTTGGAATTTGTTGTCGGTCACGGCGGCACCGCCCTTCACATACCAAAGGACGTTGTTCCAGGCATAGCCGACCTGTCCGGTGAACAGGCCGAAGGCTTCGATCTTGGAATTGTTGGTCCAAGCGGGAATGAAAAGGCTAACATTGGATGCCTTCAAATCAGCCCAATCGCCCTGAGCTTCCAGACCGAACACCCAACCGGCGCTCTGCCAACGGTAGCCAATCTGACCGCCAACCGCGCCCCCGCTGGCATCGTGACAACCTTCACCGAAAGGGACGATAGGTCCACGGAAGTTCGTGACATCCCAGCAATTGTGGCTCCAGCCACCGCCGCCGTTGGCGCCGATGTAGAAGCCACTCCAATCGTAGATAGCAACCACCGGGGGCGGCGCCTTGGTGTAAGGACCCGCGGCAAGATCAGCGGCCGACGCCGGAGCGGTCATGCCCAATGCTACGAGACCAACCGTAGCCAAGAGAAATCTCTTCATCGCATTTCTCCATCTCCGTCGCTTCTTGATCTATCTGACGCGATAGATGCACTCGCGACCATCGATAATGTTGTTGTAGAACTGCGCTCGATTTCAAATTCCACCCGCATGGTACGCGATCCGACACAGACATTCCGTGGCTCAAGTGCAACTTTCGGTTTTTAAAATATGACAAAATGATGATCGGTTGCGCTTCAAATTCCCGCAAGCGGGCACTTGCGCCGGCAAATGCTGTTTGCTGCGGCGCACCGGTCCGCTAGTGACGACACTTGGCAGACGTCCAGTCGATCCTGATGGATGCCTGTTACTTGGGAGCGCGAAAATGAGCAGGCCTGCCGCTACTTCCGAAAGTGGCCCTTGCGGAACTCGATCTTGAATCTGATGGCCGAGGACAACCCGATCGAGGAGATTTCACGGATCGAAGCCCGGCTCGAGGAGCTTGCCGAGGTTGCCGAGCGATGCCGAAAGATCATTCTGGTTTCGAAGGCGGCGATCGCCTTCGGCGTCGCATTGATGCTCCTCATGATACTCGGCCTGTTCGGGTCCAATCAGGTCGCCGCCATCGGGTCGATTGCCGCGGTGCTGGGTGGCATCGTGTCGCTCGGATCGAACGTCAGCACGTTGCGACAGACGATGGCCGCCATGAGCGCCGCCGAGGCGCTCCGTTCGGATCTGATCGGCAGGATCGACCTTCGAGTGGTTGGTGACAGCACTATGAAACGGATTTGACGTGCTTGCTTATGCAGCCCACGGGGCCTGCCACTTCGCGAATTTCGACTCCCTTGCAAACGAGGCGGGGTGAACGGTTCTACACCGGCAACCCGTTCTGCTCCGCCAATTGCTTCAACGACACCTGCGGCCGCGCGCCGATGTGCTGGATCACTTCGGTCGCCGCCAGCGCGCCGAGCCGCCCGGCATTTTCGTAACCGGCGTTGCGCACCAGGCCGAACAGGAACCCGGCCGCGAACAAATCGCCGGCGCCGGTGGTATCCACCAGCCTGTCGACCGGAAACGCCGGCGCTGCGACGACGCCGTCCTTCGATGCCACCACGCAGCCCTTCTCGCTGCGGGTGACGACGCCGAGTTTGGTGTCATCACGCAGTTGCTTCAGCGCGGTGTCGAAATCCGAGGTCTGGTACAGCGCGTGCAACTCCGCCTCGTTGGCGAAGATCAGATCGACGGTGCCCTTGCGCATCAGGTCGAGAAATTCGTCGCGATAGCGATCGACGCAGAATGAATCCGACAATGTCAGCGCGACCTGACGTCCCGCGCCATGCGCGATGGTCGCCGCTTTGACGAAAGCTTCCTTGGCGCTCTTCGGATCCCACAAATAGCCTTCGAGATAGACGATGTGCGAGGCCGCGATCTCGGCGGCGTCGATATCGGCAGGCGTCAAATCCTGTGCGGCGCCGAGATAGGTGTTCATGGTGCGCTCGCCGTCCGGCGTCACCAGGATGTAGGAACAGCCGGTGGCGGGACCGTCGGACGCGGGTTCGGTTCCGAACGCGACGCCGGCCGCGCGGATATCATGGGTATAAAGCCGCCCGATCTGATCGTCCTTGACCTTGCCGACATAGGCGGCGCGCGCGCCGAGATTGGCGACGCCGACGATGGTATTGGCTGCCGACCCCCCCGACATTTCGGTCGCCGGCCCCATGTCCTGATAGATCGCAGTGGCCCGCGCCTCGTCGATCAGCGCCATGCCGCCCTTGGTCATGCCGTGGCGCTTTAGAAATCCCTCATCGGTCTGCACCAAGACGTCGAAAATCGCATTGCCGATCCCGAGAACGTCATATTTTGCCTGGGCCATCTCACCGTCCTGTTTGCGGCCAACACGAAACGCTGCGGCCTATCAGATCAGCCTGGCGCCAGCAAGCGAGGCGGGAGCAGGACGGCGCTTCTTCGACACGTCGTCCGGCTCCCTATCGTTTTGTTTGAGCATGATCTTTTCGGAAAACCGCTGCCCACTTTTCCGGATCATGCTCTATAGAGACGCGATGATCCGCTCCTTGCTCACGGTGTCGACGGGAACGCTGGCCTCGCGCCTGCTCGGATTCGCGCGCGATTCCCTGATCGCGGCGCTGCTCGGCGCCGGCCCCGTCGCGGATGCCTTCCTGGTGGCCTTTCAATTGGTCAATGTCGTCCGGCGGCTGCTGGCCGAGGGCGGGCTGAACGCTGCGTTGGTGCCGGCCTGGCTCCGCGTGCGCGATGTCGAGGGTTCGGTCGCGGCAGCCGCGTTTGCCGGCCGCGTGCTCGCGACCGTCAGCGCCGCGCTGATCGCGGCTTCGGTTTTGATCGGTCTCCTGATGCCGCTCGTCATCGCTGCGCTGGCGCCGGGCTTTGCAGGTCGCGAGACGCTGCAATTTGCCGTCAACAACGCCCGCCTGATGCTGCCCTATCTCGCCTTTGCCGGGCCGGTGACCGTCATGATGGCGCTGTTGAATGCGCAGGGACGTTTTGCGCTGACGGCGTTCTCGCCGCTGTTGTTCAACGTCGCGCTGATCGCGGCGATGGCCGCCCTGCTGGCGTGGCGGCAGGATGCGGTGGATGCCGCGCTGATCGTGGCCGCCACCATCGGCATCGCCGGGCTGCTGCAATTATCGATGCTGGTTTTACGCGGCGGCGGCGGCACCGCTACGCCGCTGCGGATTTCGTTCGACGGCGAAATGCGCGGCTTTTTCGGCAAGGCGATCCCCGGCATGATCGCGAGCAGCGCGCCGCAATGGCTGATGGTGGCGGGGGCCGTCATCGCCTCGTCCTCGCCGTCGGCGGTATCATGGCTGTATTTCGCCAATCGCCTGCTCGAACTTCCGCTCGGCATTGTGGGCGTCGCTATGGGCTCGGTGCTGATTCCGGAAATGACGCGGGCCGTTCGCGGTGATGGTCGAGCTGCCGTTGCGCATGCCGAATTGCGCGGCCTCGAACTCGCCGTTGGACTGGCGCTGCCGGCGACGCTGGGCCTGATCGTGCTTGCCGAACCGATCGTGCGGGTGCTGTTCGAGCACGGCGCGTTCACCGCAAGCGACAGCGCGGCCACGGCGCAGGCCCTGACCTGGCTTGCGCTTGGCCTGCCCGCGCACGTGCTGGTCAAGGCGCTGTCGCCGGCGTTTTTCGCGCGCGAGGATACGTTTGCGCCGCTGATGGCGACGCTCGCCGCAATCGCGATGACGATCGTCTCGGCGTTCATGCTCGGCCATTGGTTCGTCACCAACGGCATCGCCGCCGCCATCGCGCTCGGTGCCTGGGGCAACGCGCTTTGCTTGATCTACAGGGGTGCGACGACATTCGGGTTTTCCATCGATGGGGCCGCGCGCCAGCGGCTGCCACGTATTTTCGCGAGCGCACTGGCGATGGGCGCATCGTTGTGGCTGGCGCTGCGGCTGGTGCCGGGGGCCGCCGGAATGCACGGGTTCGCGCAGATCGTGCTCCTGCTTGTTCTGGTTGCTGGCGGGGTCGCGATTTACGGCCTGTTTCTGGGGTTTTTCGGCGTCACCGGCTGGCGCGAGGCGGTCAGCGCGGTCAGGCAAAAGCGCCCCGCCTGACTTGCGCGCTCACGCCGTGCGTGGCAAACGACGCGCCAACACGATAATGCTCAGGAAGCTGACAATGGCTTTTGTGGAACGGGTTTTTTCAGGCGTCCAGCCGACAGGTAATCTGCATCTCGGCAATTACCTCGGCGCGATCGTCAATTTCGTGAAGCTGCAGGAAACCCACAATTGCATCTACTGCGTCGTCGACATGCATGCGCTGGCCCAACCAGTATCGGTATGGGGCGGCCCGACCGAGCTCGCGCGCAACACGCGGGAGGTCACCGCGGCCTTTATCGCCGCCGGGATCGATCCGAAGAAGCATATCGTATTCAACCAGAGCCAGGTCGCCAGCCATTCCGAGCTGACATGGCTGTTCAATTGCGTGGCGCGCATCGGCTGGCTCAACCGCATGACGCAGTTCAAGGACAAGGCCGGCAAGGACCGCGAGAACGCTTCCGTCGGGCTCTACGACTACCCGGTGCTGATGGCGGCGGACATTCTGGTCTATCGCGCGACCCACGTGCCGGTCGGCGAGGACCAGAAGCAGCATCTCGAACTGTCCCGCGACATCGCGCAGAAATTCAACAACGATTTCGGCGATTCGATTCGTGGCCACGGCTTCAACGACGGGCTTTTCTTCCCGCAGCCGGAGCCGCTGATCACGGGACCGGCGACGCGGGTGATGAGCTTGCGCGACGGCACCAAGAAAATGTCGAAGTCCGATTCGTCGGACAATTCGCGTATCAATCTCATCGACGATGCCGACACCATCGCGCAGAAGATCCGCAAGGCGAAGACCGATCCGGAGCCGTTGCCGTCGGAGGAAAAAGGCCTGGAGACGCGTCCAGAGGCCGACAATCTGGTCGGCATCTATGCGGCGCTGTCAGGCAAAGCCAAAGCCGATGTGCTTACCGAGTTCGGCGGCGGACAGTTCTCCAGCTTCAAGAATGCGCTGGTGGAGCTATGCGTCGCAAAACTCTCGCCAATCGCCGCCGAGATGAAACGCCTGGTCGCCGATCCCGGCCATGTCGATCAGATCCTGATCGACGGCGCCGATCGTGCCCGTGTCATCGCCGACGAAACCATGAGGGCGGCAAAGGACATCGTTGGCTTCATTCGCCAGCGCTAAAAATGCGCTTTCGAGCGAGGCCGATACGGATTCGCGTAAAGAAAACGCTCAAAAATAACGCACTGCCACAAATCGGCGACTGCGACGCCGCTTGTCGAAGGCGGCCGCGCCGTGGCAGCATGCGCTGCGTCGGTTCAGCACCGGGACATGCATGACCACCCAGCGACGAAGTTACGAGACAGGTCACAAGCCGAAATGCCTTGTGATCGTTGACGACAGCTCGGAGTGGGACCGCGCCGTCTACTACGCCAGCCGCTGGGCGATCCGGGTCAGCGGCGGCGTCGTGATGTTGCGGGTCATTGAGACGGAAGACCAGAACCAGCAATGGCTCGGCGTCGCCGACATCATGCGCGCCGAGGCGGAAGAGGCAGCCAATGAGGCGCTCGATCGCGCTGCCGGTCGCGCCAACGGCATCGCCGCGATCACGCCCGAGCGCGTGATCCGCGAAGGCGACCCCACCGAGCAGATCCTCGACGCCATCGACCAGGACGTCGATATCTCGATCCTGGTGCTGGCGGCCAGTCCCGGCCCCGAGGGCCCCGGGCCCATCATCACCATGATGGCCAAAACCATGGGTGCATTCCCGATTCCGGTGATCATCGTGCCCGGCGGATTGACCGACGCGGAAATTGACGCGCTGTCCTAAACCCTTGATCCGGCGGAAGAACCTGTTGGCGCGCCCTTGATCCGTGCGTTTGCCGTCGCCATCTGCTAAGGGAGCCTCAACGCGCCGGCCTTGAACCGGCGACGCCGGAGAAAAACGATGTTTATCCAGACCGAAGCCACCCCCAATCCCGCTACCCTGAAATTCATTCCCGGCCGCACGGTGCTCGACACCGGCACCATGGAATTTTCCAGTCGCGAAGCGGCCTCACGTTCGCCGCTGGCTGAACGGCTGTTCGCCGTGCCCGGCGTCACCGGCGTGTTCTACGGCTTCGACTTCGTCACCGTAACCAAGGACGACAGCGACTGGCAGCATCTCAAGCCCGCGATCCTCGGCGCCATCATGGAGCATTATATGTCCGGCGCGCCGTTGCTCGCCGACGGCACTGCCGGCAGCGACGAAGCGGCGGACGAGGAAGGCGAATTCTTCAACGAACAGGATGCCGAGACGGTTGCGAACATCAAGGACCTGATCGAGACTCGGGTGCGCCCGGCGGTCGCCAATGATGGCGGCGACATCACGTTCCGCGGCTTCAAGGACGGCATCGTCTATCTCAACATGAAGGGTTCCTGCGCCGGCTGCCCGTCATCGACGGCAACGCTGCAGCACGGCATCCAGAACCTCCTGAAGCATTTCATCCCCGACGTGATCGAAGTCCGGCCGGTTTGAATTGGAGGGGCGAATGGCGAGTAGCGAATGGCGAATAGCAACGCGCTCTGATACCCTATTCGTCATTCCCGCGTCGCCATTCGCCTCCCCTTCATGCTGATCCTCGCTATCGATACGGCACTTGATGCCTGCTCCGCCGCCGTGCTCGACACCGGCGCGAGCAAAATCATCGCCCAGGAATCGCAGGCGATGAAGCGCGGCCACGCCGAGGCCTTGATGCCGCTGATCGCGCGCGTGATGAAAGCTTCCGGCATCGCTTTCACGGCGCTCGACCGCATTGCCGTCACCACCGGTCCCGGCAGTTTTACGGGCCTGCGCGTCGGCCTTTCCGCCGCGCGCGGAATCGCGCTGGCCGCCGAGAAGCCCGTTGTGGGGCTGACCACGCTGACCGCTTTCGCCGCGCCCGTTGTTGCAGAAAACGGCGAACATCCGATCATCTCCGTGATCGATGCACGGCATGACCATGTCTATTACCAGGTGGTGAACGGCGACGGCAGTCAGTTGATCAAGCCGAAGGTGGCGCCGATCGACGAAGCACTGGAGGCGTCGCGGCTGGGCGCGCCGCTTCTGGTCGGCAACGCAGCCGGCATCCTGGCCGATCGCTGGCCGGCGCACGCGGCTCCGCCGTTCAAGGTCGACCCGCAGCCGGCGCCAGATATCAGCTGGGTTGCCTGGGTCGGGGCCGCGGTCAGTCCCGAAACGGCACCGGCCCGTCCCTATTATCTGCGCGCACCCGACGCCAAGCCGCCGAAGAATCCGCTGCACGACGCCTCGCGACCGACCGCATCATGATGATGGGTCTTGCCAAGTCCTGGCTGACCGAATGGTGGGGCGGCGGCACCGCCGCGGTCGAACCTGCAAGCCTGCGCGACGCCGGGCGGCTGGCGCAGCTGCACGCCGCATCGTTTCATCGCGGCTGGGGCGAAGGCGAATTCGAGACAATGATGACCGAGCGCAACACGCTGGTTCATCGCCTACGGCTCGGACGCAGGATCATCGGCTTTGCGGCGTCGCGCATGGCGGCGGACGAAGCCGAAATTTTGTCGATCGCCATCGATCAAGGCCAGCGCGGCCGTGGCCTGTCGCGCAATTTATTGCTGACCCATCTCGGCCATCTAGCCGGCCGTGGCGTGCGCACGATCTTTCTCGAAGTGGAAGAAAATAACCAGCCGGCGCGACGGCTCTATGAATGGGCCGGATTCGCCGTCGTCGGACGCCGCGAACGCTATTATAAGCAGCCCGGCGGGGAACAATTGAATGCTCTTCTGATGCGTCGCGACTTGTCGTAACATCTGTGGGGTGGCAGAACAGCACCGCTCCACCCTCCAAGGCCAAAGACCATGACCGCACTGAAATCCACGTCCGCGCATAAAAATACCGGTATCGAAGCGCGTTGCGCCGCCACCGGGATGCGCATGACCGAGCAGCGCCGCGTGATCGCGCGCGTGCTGGCGGAAGCCGTGGACCATCCTGACGTCGAGGAATTGTACCGGCGTTGCGTCGCGGTCGATGACAAGATCTCGATCTCGACCGTGTACCGTACGGTAAAGCTGTTCGAGGACGCCGGCATCATCGAGCGGCACGATTTTCGCGAGGGACGGGCGCGCTACGAGCAGATGCCCGACAGCCACCACGATCATTTGATCAATCTGCGCGACGGCAAGGTGATCGAATTCACCTCCGAAGAGATCGAGAAGCTGCAGGCCGAGATCGCCCGCAAGCTCGGCTACAAGCTGGTCGATCACCGGCTGGAATTGTATTGCGTCCCGCTGGACGACGACAAATCCTGATCGCGTGCAAGTCTTGAACGCAACCGTCGATCTCGTCATTTTCGATTGCGACGGCGTGCTGGTCGATAGCGAAGTCATCTCCTGCCGCGCGCACGCCGAGACGCTGACGCGTCACGGCTATCCGATCGCGTCAGATCAGGTGCTCCAACGCTTTCTTGGCCGTGTCGATCGCGATGCAGGCAACTGATCGAAATCGAAGCGGAACTCGGCCGCAGTCTTCCAGCCGATTTCGAAGCGCAGATGAAGCTATGCCGCGTCTTCAGCGATATGCAGACGAACTTGGAGCCATTCCCCATATCGACGAAGCGCTCGCAGCGATCAACGCTGCCGATCTGCGTCGCATCGAGCGGAACGCCGGAGAAGATTCAGCACGGCCTGACCTGCGTCGGGCTGTACGATCGGTTCGTCGCCGCACATTTTCTCGGCCGTACAGGTCGAAGCGCGGCAAGCCGGCGCCGGATCTTTTTCTGTTCGCTGCCGAACAGATGAAGGCCATCGCCGGAACGCTGCATCGTGATCGAAGACAGCGTGGCTGGCGTTACCGGCGCCCGTGCTGCCGGGATGATCGTGCTCGGCTTTCATGGCGGCAGCCATTGCATATCGGGTCATGCCGATGTGCTGCGCGCCGCCGGGGCCACGGCGACGTTTGACGACATGCGGCAGCTGCCCGGGCTGATTGACCGGATTGGAACCGAGGCGACAGCGGATTGACGATTTTCCGTCGTCAGTGCGGAATTCGCCCGTATCGGACCGGAATCTCGAGATTCCGGGCCGCTCACGCACCCCGAAATCAAGGCCACTGTGCTGGATTTTCGGCCCTTTAAGCTATATTTGACCCTCAGGCGCCGTTAGTGGCGCCATTCCACCCGCACGCAGGTTCCATGAAGCCGCCGCGCAAGCTGCATATCAAGTCCTATGGCTGCCAGATGAACGTCTACGATGCGCAGCGCATGGTGGACACGCTGGCCGGCGAAGGCTTTGTCGAAACGGCCAGTGTCGAGGATGCGGATCTGGTGATCCTCAACACCTGCCATATCCGCGAGAAAGCCTCAGAGAAAGTCTATTCCGAACTTGGTCGGCTGCGCGTCATGAAGGACGACGCCACGCGCCAGGGCCGCGACATGAAGATCGCGGTCGCCGGCTGCGTCGCGCAGGCCGAGGGCGAAGAGATCATCCGCCGCGCGCCGACCGTGGATGTCGTGGTCGGCCCGCAGAGCTATCATCATCTGCCGCGGCTTCTGGCGCACGCGAAAAGCCATGGCCGCGCGCTGGAGACGGAATTCCCGGTTGAGGACAAGTTCGGCTTTCTGCCGCCGCCGAAGCCCGATGCGATCCGCGCGCGCGGCATTTCATCATTCGTTACCGTGCAGGAAGGCTGCGACAAGTTCTGCACCTTCTGCGTGGTGCCCTATACGCGCGGCGCGGAAGTCTCGCGCCCCGTCGCAAAGATCGTCGATGACGTGACGCGGCTCGCCGACAACGGTGTGCGCGAAATCACGCTGATCGGGCAGAACGTCAACGCCTATCACGGCGAGGGGCCGGACGGACGGAGCTGGCCGCTCGGCCGCCTGTTGCAACGGCTCGCCGAAATCCCCGGCGTCCTGCGCCTGCGCTATTCGACCAGCCACCCCCGGGATGTCGACGATAGCCTGATCGAAGCGCATCGAGACCTCTCGGCGCTGATGCCATTTGTGCATCTTCCGGTGCAGTCCGGCTCGGACCGGATTCTCGCGGCCATGAACCGCAAGCATACCGCCGAGGATTACCGCCGGGTCATCGACCGGTTTCGTGCCGCGCGGCAAGACATTGCTTTTTCATCAGATTTCATCGTCGGCTTTCCCGGGGAAACCGAGGAAGATTTCGCCGCCACCCTCGCGCTTGTCACGCAAATAGGGTACGCTGGCGCATATTCGTTCAAATATTCGCCGCGGCCAGGCACGCCGGCGGCGGACATGCGGGAGACAGTGTCAGCGGCAGGAATGGACGAGCGATTGGTGCGGCTCCAGGAATTGATCGACAGCCAGCAATCGGCCTTCAATCAGGCGGCGATTGGCACGACCGTCGATGTGCTGTTCGAGCGCGCGGCCCGCAATCCAGGCCAGATCGTCGGCCGAACCGCCTACCTGCAGCCCGCGCACGTGATGGCTTCACCGGACGTCATCGGACGGGTGCTGCCGGTCAGGATCGACAGCCTCGAGCGCTACAGCCTGCTGGGCGAACTCGCCGCGTCTGGCGCGCAGCCGGTACCGTCGACTTCACAGAAGCCTCATTCGCAGACGACCATGGGAGCCTGAACCCTTGCCAAAAAGTGCATCGGATTCGCCTTCGCTAGCTCCCAGCCGCAAACTTGAACGCGACATGCAAATTCCACCCGAGACGCAGGTCGTCATCGACTTCGACGACAACCGCGCCGCTTCCGCCCTCGTCGGCCCCTACGGACAGAACCTGGCGCTGATCGAGCGGCGGCTCGGCATCGTCGTCGATTCACGGGGCAACCACATCACCATCGGCGGATCGCGCGACGGCTGCGATGCCGCACGGCGCGTGCTGGAGACGCTCTATGCGCAGGCTTTGCAGGGGCACGACCTCTCGCAGGGCGAAGTCGAAGGCGCGATTCGCGCCGTGATCGCGCAGGGGTCACTGTTCGAGTTCGACGCCAAGACCGCCAAAACCTCGTTCGAGACCATCAATCTGCGCAAGCGCCCGGTGCGGGCGCGCACCGCCGCGCAGGATTCCTATATCCGCGCGTTGAAGCGCCATGAACTGGTGTTCGGCGTCGGCCCCGCGGGCACCGGCAAGACATGGCTCGCGGTGGCACATGCCGCGCAATTGTTCGAGCGCAAGGAGGTCGACCGCATCATCCTGTCGCGACCCGCCGTCGAAGCCGGCGAACGGCTCGGCTTCCTGCCCGGCGATCTCCGCGAAAAGGTCGATCCCTACCTGCGGCCGATCTACGACGCTCTCTATGACCTGATGGACTCGCGCATCGTCGAGCGCGCGCTGCAGGCCGGCGAAATCGAGATCGCGCCACTCGCCTTCATGCGCGGCCGCACGCTAACGAATGCCGTCATCATCCTGGATGAGGCGCAGAACACCACCTCGATGCAGATGAAGATGTTTCTGACCCGGCTCGGCGAGAACAGCCGCATGATCGTCACCGGCGATCCCTCCCAGGTCGACCTGCCGAATGGCCAGGCCTCGGGGCTTGCGGAAGCGGTCAAGCTGCTGGACGGCGTCGAAGGCGTCGCACAGGTGAAATTCACGGCCGAAGACGTGATCCGCCATGAACTGGTGGCGCGGATCGTCGCCGCCTATGAGGGATTGCCACAACGACCGGCAACCGCCAAATCTTGATGCAACCAATTTCGGCCGCTGACCTGCGGCAAGCAGGTTCCGCCCGTAACCCAAAGCCCCGGAACGCAACCCCTGGAACGACCGTGTCTTCCGCTTTTCCCGCCACCGAGGTTCTCGTCGTCGCCGATTGCTGGCAGACCGAGCCTGACGCCGAAGTGGTGATCCATCGCGCCATCGAGGCCGCGGCCGAGATCGCCGACGCCGACGTTGGCGAGGCCGAACTTGCGGTCATGCTGACCGATGACAAGGGCATCCGCACGCTCAACTGCAACTGGCGCGGTATCGACAAGCCGACCAACGTGCTGTCGTTTCCGGCGCTGCAGCCCACCGGTTCGGCCAGCCCGGACGATGCGCCGCGCATGCTCGGCGATATCGCCATTGCCTATGAGACGACGCGCAAAGAGGCCGACGAAGAAGAAAAGCCGTTCGACCATCACCTGAGCCATCTCGCGGTGCACGGCTTTCTGCATTTGATCGGCTATGACCACGAAAAGGACGACGACGCCGAAGCAATGGAAGGTCTCGAGCGTGAGGTCCTCGCCCGGCTCGGCATTCCCGACCCCTATGCGGACAGGGAGCGGATGGACTGAAATGGCGGACTCCGAACCGACCCACGACAATCCGCGCAACACGCCCAATCTGCCGGCGGTGGTGCAGGAAGGCGAGGTGCTGCGCCCGGTCGCCGAGAACTGGCTGACGCGCGCAATTCGCACGCTGTTCGGCTGGAAGCCGGGATCGGTCCGCGACGACCTGCAGGTGGTGCTCGATGCCTCGACGCCGGATGAAGCCGGCTTTTCCGCGATCGAGCGCACCATGCTGCGCAACATCCTCGGCCTGCATGAACGCCGCATCGCCGACGTCATGGTGCACCGCGCCGACATCGTTGCGGTGAAGCGCGACATTCCGCTCGGCGAATTGATGAGCCTGTTCGAAAGCGCGGCGCATTCCCGCCTCGTGGTCTATAATGAAACCCTCGACGATCCCGAGGGTATCGTTCACATCCGCGACCTGCTCGTCTTCATGACGGCAAAAGCGCGCGTCACCGACACCGGCAAGGCGCGGCGCAAGAAGCCCTTTCCGGCCGGGCTCGATCTGCGCGCCGTCGATCTCGCGCTGCCGCTTTCGGAAGCCAACATCATCCGAAAGCTGCTCTATGTGCCGCCGTCGATGCGGGCGATCGATCTGTTGGCTCAGATGCAGGCCTCGCGAATCCATTTGGCGCTGGTGGTGGACGAATATGGCGGCACCGACGGCCTGGTTTCGATCGAGGACATCGTCGAGCAGATCGTCGGCGAGATCGACGACGAGCACGACAGCGACGAACCGCCATCGATCGTACGCCAGGCGGACAATTCGTTCATCGCGGATGCACGCGCGAGCCTCGACGACGTCCGCTCGGTGATCGGCAAGGATTTCGTTACCGGCGAGGCCGGTGAGGAGGTGGAGACGCTTGGCGGCTACCTCGTGTCCCATGTCGGTCGCCTGCCGGTGCGCGGCGAAGTCATTTCGGGCCCGGGCAATTTCGAGATCGAGGTGCTGGATGCCGATCCGCGGCGGGTGAAGCGCCTGCGCATCGCGCCACGCAAGGAGCGACCCGCGCCGCGTACCCAGCGCGAGGGCCGCCGCCGCGAGGCGACGCCGGATTCCGGCACGCCGCAAGCCAACGACAATACGCCCCCGCATTCCGGCGACGGAGCCGGTTCGCAGTGAGGCTATTCGACAAACTCCGGGCGGT
The DNA here is from genome assembly GCA_963786115.1 of uncultured Alphaproteobacteria bacterium. GTDB lineage: Bacteria > Pseudomonadota > Alphaproteobacteria > Rhizobiales > Xanthobacteraceae > Bradyrhizobium. The sequence goes on along the minus strand of CAWAYC010000020.1, from coordinate 198,742 downwards.
CGGTCTTGCGATTATCCTGAGCTGGGGCTGGAAGCGCGCCGTCATCGCCCTTCTGGCCGGCGCCTTATCCGCCCTTGCCATGGCGCCGTTCAACGCATGGCCGGTGCTGTTTGTAACCTTTCCGGTCGCGGTCTGGCTGATCGACGGCGCTGGAGCGGGGCGATGGCGCGGCGTGCCTGCGGCGGCGATGTCGGGCTTCTGGTTCGGGCTCGGCTATTTCGTGCCGGGACTTTACTGGATCGGCTACGCCTTTCTGGTCGACGCGCCGACCTTTGCCTGGCTGATGCCGTTCGCGGTGCTGGGCCTGCCCGCCTATCTGGCGCTATTCCCCGCACTCGGCTTCGCGTTGGCGCGTCTGTTCTGGACCAAGGACGCGACACGCGTGCTGGCGCTGGCGATCAGCCTGACAACCACAGAGTGGCTGCGCGGCCACGTTCTGACGGGATTTCCATGGAATGCATTCGGCTACGCGCTGACCGAGCCGCTGGCGCTGGCACAGACTGCTTCGCTGATCGGGCTCTGGGGCCTGACATTCCTTGGTGTTGCGATCTTCGCAAGCCCGGCTGTGCTGATTGACGGACGCTCGCGCGGACGAAAACCCTGGCTGGCCCCCCTGGCGGCGCTGCTGCTGCTCGCCGCCATGCTGGTTTTTGGTGCCGCCCGCCTGGCGCTGCACCCGACGGCGACACTCGCCAATGTCAAACTCCGCATCATGCAGCCCAACCTGCAGCAGGACGTCAAATTCAACTACGCCGCCAAGGCGGAGGTGATGCAAAAATACCTGACGCTTTCCGATCGCGCGTCGGGGCCGCAATCCACCGGCGTGCGCGACACGAACATCCTGATCTGGCCGGAATCGGCGTTTCCGTTCTTCCTGACGCGCGAAGCCGACGCGATGGCGCAGATCGCCGATCTCCTTCCCAAAGGCACCGTGCTGATCACCGGCTCGGTGCGCGCGCCCGATCTGCCACCCGGCGTCCGCGTCACACGCGCCTATAATTCCATCTATGTCATCGACCACGACGGCAGCGTGCTGTCAGTTTACGACAAGCTTCATCTGGTGCCGTTTGGCGAATATCTGCCGTTCCAGGATCTGATGGAGAAGTTCGGGTTCGTGCAGCTGACAAAGGTCGTCGGCGGATTCATCCCCGGCACACGTCGCCGCACGATGGACATCCCGAACGCGCCGGGCGCGCTGCCCATGATTTGCTACGAAGCGATTTTTCCTGGAGATGTTGCGGGCCGCGACGAGCGCCCCGGCTGGATCGTCAACCTGACCAATGACGGCTGGTTCGGAATTTCGACCGGCCCCTACCAGCATCTGCAACAGGCACGGCTGCGCGCCATCGAGCAGGGACTGCCCATGGTCCGCGCAGCCAACACCGGCATTTCCGCCGTCATCGACCCTGCGGGACGGATTGTCGCACGTCTCGGGCTCGGCATCGAAGGTGTACTGGATGCTAAACTGCCGGCCGCCATGCCGCCGACGTTTTATGCACGCATTGGCGATATTCCGATCGCGATCATGATGTCCGCCTCATTGTTGCTGGTAGTCCGGCGGCGCGCTGCGAAGCGGTAAGGTTCATACTTTCCTATCTCGATCGATGACGGCATGCGGAAATTTTTCACATGCGCGGTTCCACCAGTTGACATATCGACCGTGTACTTCGCATTCTCTGTTGCGAAGCACAAAGATAAATCCAGTCACCTCTTTGCTCAAATTGTCTGCAGTTGTTCCAATCCTTTGAGCTGGATTTGACGGTACCTGCGCCCGAGGCATGCTCCGGTTCCTCCTGCCTCATCCCCGGCGCGTAATCGCTAGGAGTTTTCTAGATGTCGACCAAAGCGCCTAACCCTGTTGACAAATATGTCGGCAGTCGTGTCCGCATGCGCCGCATCATGTTGGGCATGAGCCAGGAAAAGCTGGGCGAAGCCTTGGGCCTCACCTTCCAGCAGGTGCAGAAATACGAAAAGGGCACGAACCGGGTCGGCGCCAGTCGTCTGCAGCAGATCTCCGAAATATTGCAGGTACCAGTATCCTTCCTGTTCGATGGCGGCCCAAGTGGCTCGGCCGGCGCAGAGGGCTTCAGCGAGGGCTCTTCGCCTGCCTATGTTTCCGATTTTCTCGCAACCTCCGAAGGCCTGACGCTGACGCGTGCGTTCACCCGGATCACCGATGCCAAGCTTCGCCGCAGTATCGTCGAACTGGTGGAGCAGATCGCCGCCCGCGAAGGCCCTGACAATCGCTGATTTCCTTCGTCATTCCCCGACCTGCCGATTGACGCGCTCGCTGGCGTGAGCGCATGACATTGGGTGAATTATTTCCGGGCAGATGCACCAATGACAGCAACAGCCTCCCACGGCTTCGACGCCGCCAAGATTCTCGAGGGCATCCGTCGCTGGGTTGAGATCGAGACGCCGACCGACGTGCCCGAGCAGGTCAACAAGCTCGCCGACCTCGTCGCCGAGGGTTATCGCGACCTGCCGGCCACCGTCGAGCGGGTCGCCGGACGTAGCGGGTGCGGCGATCATCTAGTCGCGCGCTCGTCATGGGGACAGAACCAGCCGGGAATCCTGGTGCTGAGCCATCTCGATACCGTCCATCCGATCGGCTTCATCGAACGGCTGCCCTTCAAAGTCGAAGGCGACAGCGCCTTCGGACCTGGTATCTATGACATGAAGGGCGGCGCCTATCTCGCCTACCACGCATTCCGGCAGATCTGCGCCAATGGCGCGCGTTCGCCGCTTGGCGTGACCCAGCTCTTCGTGTCCGACGAAGAGATCGGCAGCCCAACCTCGCGCGCGCTGATCGAGGCGGAGGGACGCAAAGCGAAATATGTGCTGGTGACCGAGCCGGCCCGCGATGGCGGAAGGATCGTCACAGGGCGCAAGGGCGTCGCGCGCTTCGAGATATTTATCAAGGGTGTGCCTTCCCATGCCGGCACGCGTCCGGAGGACGGCCGCAGCGCGATCCGCGAACTCGGCAACATCATCCAGACGCTGGAAGCGATGAACGATCTCAAGCGCGGCGTCACCGTCAATGTCGGTGTGGTCAGGGGCGGCACCAAACCCAACGTGATCGCGGAGGAGGCCTATGCCGAGGTCGACATGCGCGTGCCGACGATTGCCGATGCCGACGAACTTGTGCCGAAAATCCTCAACCTGCAATCCCGCACCGACGGTGTCAGCGTCAAGGTGGTGGGCGAGTTGAACCGTCCGCCCTACGAGAAGAGCAATGCGGGCGCCGCGCTTTACGAACACGCCAGGACGCTCGCGGCCGAGATCGGCTTTGATCTGGTCGATACCTCGACCGGCGGCGGCTCCGACGGCAATTTCACCGCGCCGCATACCGCGACGCTCGATGGCCTCGGCGTCGACGGCAAGGGCGCGCACACGCACTACGAACAGATGTACATTTCATCGATCGAGCCGCGGGCGCGGCTGCTGCATCGTCTGTACCAGACGCTGCGATGATGGCCGCAGTGCCCGACCACGACGATCTCGACGGGTCCCCCGACGACGGCGCGGCCGGGCACGCGCATGGGTCGTTCTTCGGCCGCCGCAAGGGCCACAAGCTGCGCCTGCACCAGGCCGACCTGATCGAAAACCTGCTGCCGCATCTGTCGGTCGATATCGAAAGTCCCGCTCCGACCGATCTCACCGACCTCTTCGATGGCGGACTCCAGGATGTCAGACTCGAAATCGGATTTGGCGGAGGCGAACATCTGATCGCGGAAGCACGCGCCTTTCCGAATATCGGCTTCATCGGCTGCGAGCCCTATGTCAACGGCATGGCGAAAATCCTGACGCAAATCGAAGCCTGCAATATCCGCAACATTCGCCTGTTCGCCGGCGATGCCGCCGAACTATTGAATTGGGCGCCGCCGCAGTCGATGCGCCGGATCGACCTGATTCATCCCGATCCCTGGCCGAAGCGGCGGCACTGGAAGCGGCGCTTCGTCCAGGACAAGACGGTTGCCGCCATGGCGCGCGTGCTGAAGCCGGACGGCGAGTTTCGTTTCGTCAGCGATATCGACGATTACTGCGCGTGGACGCTGGCATATCTGGCCCGCTCGCCGGATTTCCTCTGGACCGCCGAGCGCGCTTCCGACTGGCAGTTGCCCTGGCCGGATTACACCATGACGCGCTACGGCGCCAAAGCCGAGCGCGAGGGCCGCAAGGCGGCGTATTTGCGGTTTCGCCGCGTCGACTGATTACTGTGTCGCAGCCCGCGCCTTCTTGAGGTCGGTCGCCTCCCACACCATGCGCTTTCCGCGCTCGCGACCCAGCAGCTCGATCGGATCGTGATTGTCGATGTGGCCGAACTGTCCCTTGTAGACACTGTAGCCGCATAGTTCCTGCAAGCGGCGCGGAAAACGCTGCGCCGTCTCGCGGGGAATGCCGAGCTGCAGGTTTTCCTGCTGCCGCATCCAGCCCCAGCAATAGGCGCAGGAAAACGCGAAGCGCCTGCCATCGCTGGTGTTGGCCCCGCCGCCATGCCACAGCGCGCTGTCGAACAGCATCACGCTGCCGGCCGGCATGGTCGCGGTGACGGCGTCATATTCCTTGCCGTATTCCGGCGAGCGATCGTATTTGTGGCTGCCGGGTAGAATTCGCGTCGCGCCATTGTCGTCCCTGAAATCCGACAACGCCCAGATCGCATTGATGGTGATCGGAATGTGCGGCCGCGGCAGCGGGATCAGCTGCGTATCTTCGTGGATCGGCTGCGCCTCCTGGCCGGGGCCAAGCACCAGCGAGCAGAACGACGACAGCAGGCACTCCTTGTCCAGCACGCGCTCGACGACCGGCAGGACATTTTCGTGCAGCGGCACCTCCCAGAACAGATCGTCATAGGTGAGAAGATTGTTGATGCGAACCGTCTTGAAGCCTTCGAACGACGTCTTGGCGGGGAGGAGATTGTGCTCGCGCTCGATGCGGAGCAATGTCTGTTTCAATCCTTCGACCAGTTCGGGCGAAGCCGCGCGCTCGATTACGGTATATCCGTCGTCGCGGATCCGCTCTGCGTGGGATTGAATCTCGCCATCATCAAGCATTTCCATCTCCCTTTGAGCCTGTTTGAGGCTTCGCGTTTCTATGTGCGGCAAAGCATAGCGCGCCATTTTGACGTTTGGGAGCAATTTTGAATTGCGGCCGCGAGGCCGATTACCGCGCCTTCCAGAACTCGATGACGCGCTCGGCCGTGGACGGCATCAGACGCGCGTAATTGACGCGCGCGGTTTCGAGGTCGGTCGGCGAAGCCGTCCGGTTCGGACCGAGCCGAAGCAGGATCAGCGCACGCACCGTCGCCCATTCGAGCCCGATGGCCTTGCCGGCGATCAGGATCGGATCGTAGCGGTCGCCGCTGATCAGGCGATCGAGAGCATCGATTTTCACGCCGCTCATCGCCGATAGCACGGCGACCGCCTCCTCGTATTTGAGCGCCTTGGCAAAGTTGAGCAGCGCGCCCTCGCCGAGCGCGCCGTCGCGATGCAGTGCCAGCACCGTGCGCTGTGCCAGCGCAAAGTCCCGGCCCTCGGCTCGTTCGGTCACCGCGGTTATTGCGCTCATCGCCTGCTTGATCGCGGCCTGCCGCTCGGGCTTGACCACCTTGAGGAGACGACGGCGGATGACGTCGATGGAGCCGGCCAGCAGATGCTCCAATTGCGCGACCGAGAGATCGTCGCGCTGGCCGAGCTTGATGGTCAGAACGCCGTCCTGGCCGGCGCGCTTGATCAGGGTCGAATAGCCGCCCGAAGAGAACATCGCGCCGGCGTTGCCGGCAGCGCGCCTGACGATGTCGCGATCGCCGCGGCGGATGATGACGTCGGTGAGATCTGGCGAAAGCTTCGGCCGTTCCGTCATCGCCGAGAGATGGCCCTGGCCCTTTTCGCGCGCGATCTCGATCAGCACCGGCTCGTCGAGCACGGGCGATCGGCGCAACAGCGGCCCGGCGATCGCGATCTCGTCCTCATGCGCGAGCCGTCCGACCAGCCCGCGCGGCGCATTGGCGAGCCGCGACAACCGTTCGGCCAGATCCGCGCGCGCGGCGATCTCGGCGTGCGGAACCAGGCTGGTCAGGACGCCGTCGAAGAGATCGACATGATCGGGGTGGAAATTCTGCGCGCCCTCCAGAAACAATTCGCCGAGCCGGCGCACGGCCTCCCCGCGGCGCTTCGGGTCGCCGGATCTGACGATCTCATCGAGCTCGGGAATCAGCGCGGTGACTGTTGACATAAATCTCCCTGAGCCGGCTGCATTGGCCGGTTTTCGGGCAATCTAGGTATCGTTCGTGAACGAAGGGTTAGATCGCTCCTTCCAGGGAACCCAAAATTACCGCGCCGGGCCGGACGGGCCTTGCCGGACCGCGGCAAAACGGCTATATCGACGACAACTTATGGTTCTCATACGATCGCGTATTGAGAGTGGGCCCTCCCGGACCCGCTCTTTTTTATTACCTGAACGTAGCTAGCTTTGCTGGGCGCGTTTTGGGTAGCGCCAGGCCGGTAAGGCCTGGCTAACCAACACAACAGACAGCTTAAGCCAGACCGCCTTTGACACTGGATATGACCGCTCCAACCGCTGGTTCCGTGGACGCCGAACTGCTCGCCGAGCCCCGCCTCGTCGTCGAGCCCGGCGCTGCGGCGCGCGTATCGGCGGTCGCCACGCCGGTCCTGCAGGGCATGGGCTACCGGCTGGTGCGGATCAAGATATCCGGCGAGACCGGCTGCACCGTCCAGATCATGGCGGAACGGCCGGACGGATCGATGCAGATCGAGGATTGCGAAGCGATCTCAAGGGCCCTGTCGCCGGTGCTCGATGTCGCCGATCCCATCGATCGGGCGTATCGCCTGGAGATTTCGTCGCCCGGGATAGACCGCCCGCTGGTGCGGCGTTCGGACTTCGAGCGCTACGCCGGTCATCTCGTGAAGATCGAGATGGCGGTCGCCCATCAGGGCCGCAAGCGGTTCCGCGGCACACTTGCAGGCGTCGAAGGCGATACCGTGCGCCTGCACCGGGATGACACGCGCTCGGACGAAGAGGCTGACGTCCTGCTGGTGATGGAAGATATCGCCGAGGCACGGCTGGTTCTGACCGACGAATTGATCGCGGAATCGATGCGCCGGGGCAAGGCCGCGGAGCGCGAATTGCGCCGCGAGCTCGGGCTGGAACCGCCGCCGCCGGCGCATGCGAGGCCGAGCGAGCCCGCAAAGAGCCATAAACCGAAAGGAAAGCCCGGCAAGAAGCCGGAGCCGACCAATACCAAACAGCACCGCCTCGCCGCAGCAAGACTGCGCAGGGGCGACATCGATCCTACCGAAGGAGATTAGCCATGGCAGTCAGTGCCAACAGACTTGAACTGCTGCAGATCGCCGACGCAGTGGCGCGCGAAAAGTCGATCGACCGCGGCATCGTGATCGCGGCGATGGAGGACGCCATCGCCAAGGCGGCGCGCGCCCGCTACGGCAGCGAGACCGACGTTCATGCCGAGATCGATCCCAAGAAGGGCGAACTCCGCCTGTCGCGGCACATGCTGGTGGTCGATCAGGTCGAGAACTCGGCCAACCAGATCTCGCTGGCGGATGCGCAGCGCGCCAATCCGGGCGCCGAGGTCGGCGACACCATCGCCGACACGCTGCCGCCCCTGGAATATGGCCGCATCGCCGCCCAATCGGCCAAGCAAGTGATCGTGCAGAAGGTGCGCGAGGCCGAGCGTGACCGGCAATATCAGGAATTCAAGGACCGTATCGGCGACATCGTCAACGGCGTCGTCAAGCGGGTCGAATATGGCAGCGTCATTGTCGATCTCGGCCGCGGCGAAGCCATCATCCGCCGCGACGAAATGCTGCCGCGCGAGGTGTTCCGCAACGGCGACCGCGTCCGCGCCTATATTTTCGACGTGCGGCGCGAAACCCGCGGCCCGCAGATCTTCCTGTCCCGCACCCATCCGCAGTTCATGGCAAAACTGTTCGCGCAGGAAGTGCCTGAAATCTATGACGGCATCGTCGAGATCAAGGCGGTTGCCCGCGATCCCGGCTCGCGCGCCAAAATCGGCGTGATTTCGCGGGATTCTTCGGTCGATCCGGTCGGCGCCTGCGTCGGCATGCGCGGCTCGCGCGTGCAGGCCGTGGTCAACGAATTGCAGGGCGAGAAGATCGACATCATTCCGTGGTCGCCCGATATCGCGACCTTCGTCGTCAACGCGCTGGCGCCGGCTGAAGTCGCCAAGGTCGTGATCGACGAGGACCGCGAGCGGATCGAAGTCGTCGTTCCCGACACCAACAATCAGCTGTCGCTGGCGATCGGCCGGCGGGGCCAGAACGTGCGCCTTGCCTCGCAGCTGACCGGCTGGGACATCGACATCCTGACCGAGCAGGAAGAATCCGAGCGCCGCCAGGCCGATTTCGAAAATTCCACCCGCGTCTTCATGGAAGCGCTCAATGTCGACGAGGTCGTCGGCCAGTTGCTGGCGTCGGAAGGCTTCACCTCGGTTGAGGAACTCGCGATGGTCGACTCCAAGGAACTCGCGGGCATCGAAGGTTTCGACGAGGAAACCGCCAACGAACTGCAAAGTCGCGCCCGGGAATATCTGGAGCGGATCGAGACCGAGCTGGAAAACAAGCGCAAGGAACTCGGCGTCGAGGACGCGCTGAAGACCGTGCCCGGGGTGACCACGAAGATGCTGGTGAAGTTCGGCGAGAACGACATCAAGACCGTCGAGGATCTGGCCGGCTGCGCTACCGACGATCTGGTCGGCTGGACCGAGCGCAAGGAAGGCAGCGAGCCGACCAAGTACAAGGGGTTCCTCGACGGGATCGAGATTTCGCGCGATGACGCCGAAGCGATGATCATGCAGGCCCGCGTCAAGGCCGGCTGGATCACCGAAGCCGATCTCGCCAAGCAGTCCGAGGCGGCTGAGGCCGCCGAAGACCAGCCGGCTTGATCCGACGGTCTTGAGGAGATGCCCCGCGCATGCTCGCTTTGGCTGACTCCGATCTGGACCATGGACCGCGGACCGAAAAGTCCGCGACCATGCGGACGTGCGTGGTCAGCCGCGAGGTGCGACCGATCGACGAGCTGATCCGGTTCGTGGTTGGGCCTGCGGGCGAAGTCGTTCCGGATGTGAAACGCAAGCTTCCGGGGCGGGGTCTGTGGATTTCCGCATCCCGCCAAACGGTTGCGGAAGCGGTACGGCGACACCAATTTAGCAGGGGATTCAAGCGCGACGTCCGCGTTGCGCCGTCCCTTCCTGCCGATACTGAGGCCCTGCTGGTCCGCAGCGCTACCGAGGCGCTGGCCATGGCCGCCAAGGCGGGCCAGGTGGTCTCCGGCTTTGCGAAGGTCGAGGGCGCCCTGCAGCGGGAAATAGCGGCCCTGATCCACGCCTCTGACGGCGCAGCCGACGGAATCCGCAAATTAGACGCGATCCTGCGGCAAAGAGGCGAAAAACGTGGTAAATCGCCGGAAATTCCGACCGTCAATGTTTTGACGTCGGCAGAATTGGATTTGGCACTGGGCCGGTCAAATGTGATACATGCTGCGCTGCTCGCGGGCCCGGCGAGCAAGACGTTCCTGTCGCGCTGCCAGATGCTGGTCCAATACCGGATGGCCGACGCCGACAAGACCGAAGGTAGCGGCCAGAAATTCTGACTAACGAAGACTGCTTCGACGCGACTGCTTCACTGACTGTGCGAATGCGCACAAGGTAACGAGATTAGGACTGCTGAATGGTTGATACCAAAACCCCTGGCGACAAGACTTTGAGTGTCCCGACCAAGACCTTGACGCTAAAGCCGCGGGTCGAGACGGGCACCGTGCGCCAGAGCTTCAGCCATGGCCGGACCAAGCAGGTCGTGGTCGAGAAGCGCGGCAAACGCCGCGTCGGCGGCGACGCGCCCGCAACGGAGACGCATGCCCCCGAACCGGCTGCGCCCAAGGTTGCGCCCCCGCCGGCCGCCAAGGCGCCGATGGGCCGTCCGGCCGCACCGCCTGCTGCCCCGCGCAACGCCGGATCGGGCGTAGTGCTGCGCACGCTGACCGAGGATGAGCGTTCCGCGCGCGCCAGCGCGCTGGCGGACGCCCGCGTTCGCGATATCGAGGAGCGCCGGCAGGCCGAAGAGGAAGCCAAACGGCGCGCCAGCCGCGAAGGCATCGAGCAGGCCGAACGCGAGGCCGCCGAGGCCCGTCGCAAGGCCGACGAAGAGCGCCACCGGCAGGATGAGGAAGCCAAGCGCAAGGCCGAACTCGAGGCCAAGAAACGGTTTGGCGAAGCCGAGGCCAAGGCCGCGACTACCACCGCGACGACCACCACGACAACCACCACTCCGGCCCGCCCTGGAGCGGCCCGCCCCGGAGCGGCACGCCCTGCAGCGGCTCGTCCCGCGGTGCCGGCCGCCCGCGCGCCCGGTGTCGCTGCCGACGCTTCCGATGAGGATGAAGGTCCGCGCCAGATTCGCCGCGGCCCTGGTGGCGCCGCGCGCCCCGTGATCGCCCCCAAGCCGACCCAGAAACCGGGCCCGCAGAAGGAACGCGGCCGTCTGACGCTGGTCACCGCGCTCAATGCCGACGACGTGCGCGAGCGTTCGATCGCATCGTTCCGCCGCCGCACCCAGCGCCTGAAGGGACATGCCTCCAACGAGCCGAAGGAAAAGCTGATCCGCGAGGTGGTGATTCCGGAAGCTATCAATATCCAGGAACTCGCCAACCGCATGTCGGAACGCGCGGTCGACGTCATCCGCCTGCTGATGAAGCAGGGCGCGATGCACAAGATCACCGACGTGATCGATGCCGACACCGCGCAATTGATCGCCGAGGAACTCGGCCATACCGTCAAGCGCGTGGCCGCATCCGACGTCGAGGAAGGCCTGTTCGATGTCGTCGACGATTCCACCGATACCGAACCGCGCTCGCCGGTCGTGACCGTGATGGGCCATGTCGACCACGGCAAGACCTCGCTGCTCGACGCGCTCCGCCATGCCAACGTGGTTTCCGGCGAAGCCGGCGGCATCACGCAGCATATCGGCGCCTATCAGGTGACCTCGCCGGAAAGCGGCAAGAAGATCACTTTCATCGACACTCCCGGCCACGCTGCCTTTACCGCGATGCGCGCCCGCGGCGCCAAAGTCACCGACATCGTTGTGTTGGTGGTCGCAGCCGACGACGGCGTGATGCCGCAGACGATCGAGGCGATCAATCACGCCAAGGCGGCAAAGGTGCCGATGATCGTCGCGATCAACAAGATCGACAAGCCCGATGCCCGGCCGGAGCGCGTGCGTACCGAATTGCTGCAGTATGAGGTCCAGGTTGAATCGCTCGGCGGCGATGTCGTCGATGTCGAGGTATCGGCCAAGAACAAGACCAATCTCGACAAGCTGCTCGAGATGATCGCGCTGCAGGCCGAAATCCTCGACCTCAAGACCAACTCCGAGCGCCCGGCCGAAGGCACCGTCATCGAAGCCAGACTCGATCGCGGCCGCGGTCCGGTCGCGACCGTGCTGGTTCAGCGCGGCACGCTGCGTGTCGGCGACATCATCGTCGCCGGCGCCGAGATGGGCCGCGTCCGCGCGCTGATCTCGGATCAGGGCGAGAATCTTGACGAGGCCGGACCTTCGGTGCCGGTCGAGGTGCTTGGCTTCAACGGTCCGCCGGAAGCCGGCGATCGCCTCGCCGTGGTCGAGAACGAGGCCCGCGCCCGTCAGGTTACGAGCTATCGCGCCCACCAGAAGCGCGAAAATGCCGCCGCTTCGATCTCCGGCATGCGCGGCTCGCTCGAGCAAATGATGTCGCAACTCAAGACCTCGGGCCGCAAGGAGTTCCCGCTGATCGTCAAGGCCGACGTGCAGGGCTCGCTGGAAGCCATCCTGGGATCGCTGGAAAAGCTCGGCACCGACGAAGTCGCCGCGCGCATCCTGCATGCGGGTGTCGGCGGCATCTCGGAATCCGACGTCACGCTGGCGGAAGGTTTCAACGCCGCGATCATCGGCTTCAGCGTCCGCGCCAACAAGGAGGCGGCCGCGGCGGCCAAGCGCAACGGCATCGAGATCCGCTACTACAACATCATCTATGATCTGGTGGACGACATCAAAAAGGCGATGTCCGGCCTGCTCGCGCCGACGCTGCGCGAAACCATGCTGGGCAATGCGCAGATCCTGGAAGTGTTCAACATTTCCAAGGTCGGCAAGGTCGCCGGCTGCCGCGTCACCGACGGGACCGTGGAGCGCGGCGCCAATGTCCGCCTGATCCGCGACAACGTCGTCGTGCATGAGGGCAAGCTCTCGACACTCAAGCGCTTCAAGGACGAAGTGAAGGAAGTGCAGTCCGGCCAGGAATGCGGCATGGCGTTCGAGAACTACGGCGACATGCGTGCCGGCGACGTCATCGAGTGTTATCGCGTGGAGACCATCCAGCGCTCTCTGTAAGTCCAAGCCTTACGAAGAGCATGGTTGCTGCATGAACTGTCGTGCCCCGCGAAGGCGGGGCATCCAGCAGTCACCGAAATAATTTGGACAGGGAATGCCTGATCACCCGCTTTTCGCGGGTGATCACGCCAATTGGATTTTGATAATGCCCCGCCACCACCAGAAAAAAAGTTCCGCACCCGGCGGATCGCAACGGCAATTGCGCGTCGGCGAGACGGTGCGCCACGCGGTTGCCGATATTCTGTCTCAGGGTAGCGTGCACGATCCGGATCTTGAAGGCCACATCATCACCGTTCCCGAGGTGCGAATGTCGCCGGACCTGAAACTCGCGACCATCTACGTCATGCCGCTCGGCGGACGCGACACCGAGATCGTAATCGCTGCACTCGACCGCAACAAAAAATTCCTGCGCGGCGAGGTCGCGCACCGCGTTAACCTGAAATTTGCTCCTGATATCCGCTTCCGCGTCGACGAACGATTCGACGAAGCGGAACGAATAGAGAAATTACTGCGAACACCTGCGGTGCAAAAAGACCTCGCACCCGATTCGGACGACGAATGATGACTGCGACCACCGCAAATCACGTGATCGATTCGCAAACTGCGCCATCGCCCGACCCGGAAAAAAATATTTTTACCGATGCGCGCGAGGGGGCGCGGCGCGGCAACAACGATCCGCGCCAGAAGCAGCCGAGGCCGAACAATCAGCCGCGCCGCGACAAGCGCGACGTCCATGGCTGGGTCGTGCTCGACAAGCCGATCGGCATGACGTCGACACATGCGGTCGCGATCCTGAAGCGCCTGTTCCAGGCCAAGCGTGCCGGTCATGCCGGAACGCTCGACCCGCTCGCCTCCGGCGGCTTGCCGATCGCGCTCGGGGAGGCCACCAAGACGGTTCCGTTCGTGATGGACGGCCGCAAGCGCTACCGCTTCACGGTCGCCTGGGGCGATGAGCGCGATACCGACGACACCGAGGGCCGGACGGTACGAACCAGCGAGCTCCGGCCGTCGGCCGATTCGATCCGGGCGCTGCTGCCGAACTTCACCGGGCGGATCGAGCAGATCCCGCCGCAATATTCCGCGATCAAGGTCCAGGGCGAGCGCGCCTACGACCTGGCGCGGGACGGCGAAACCGTCGAATTGCAGCCGCGGCCTGTCGAAATCCACGAATTAACCTTGGTGGAACATAGTGATGGCAGCCAGTCCGTGTTCGAGGCCGAGTGCGGCAAGGGAACCTATGTTCGCGCTTTGGCCCGCGATATGGGTCGGATTTTGGGCTGTTTTGGCCATATCTGCGCGCTGCGGCGGACCCTGGTCGGCCCGTTTGGCGAGAAGGACATGATTCCGCTGGAACAGTTGGAGGCTTTATGCAATAGAGCCGCGTCGGGCGAGGGCAGCCTCGCCGACGCGCTTTTGCCCGTTGAGACCGCGCTGGACGACATCCCGGCACTGGCCGTCACACGGGCTGATGCGGCAAGGCTCCACAGGGGCCAAGCCGTTTTGTTGCGCGGACGGGATGCGCCCAATTGTAGCGGCACAGTCTATGTCACGGTGGCAGGCCGGCTTCTCGCGCTTGCCGAAATTGGCAATGGCGAACTCATCCCCAAGCGTGTGTTCAACCTGACCGGACTGACTGCCAGTTCGGCTCGCAACCATGGAAGTGTTTGACGATGTCGATTACCGCAGAACGCAAAGCGGAAGTCATCAAGACGAATGCCAACAAGGCCGGTGACACCGGCTCGCCCGAGGTGCAGGTCGCAATCCTGTCGGAACGCATCAGCAACCTTACCAACCACTTCAAGACCCATGTGAAGGACAATCATTCACGCCGGGGTCTCCTGAAGCTGGTGTCGACGCGCCGCTCCCTCCTCGACTACATCAAGAGGAAGGACGAGGCGCGTTACAAGGCGTTGCTGGAGAAGCACAACATTCGTCGTTGATTCCACGAGTACGCGCGCAGTGTTGCGCGCGTTTTCGCATGATCTTCCGAGAACCGGACTCCGAATTTTCGGAGACGATCATGCCCAGGAGCATGATTTCCGAAAAGATCATGCTCAACAGAAGTCCGGCAGCAATCCGGCCGCTGGACAGGGCAAGGTGCCCGTATATGCCCGAAAGGATGGACGCCATCCGAAGCATGAAGACCATGGCAGGATCGCCGGACGCTGATCAGTCATTCCGATCAGTGTCTCGCAATCTTGCGCATGGTCTTTGCGTTTTGGGGATCCGTCACTTCGGGAAACCATGAAAGAAGACCGAAATGTTCAATACTCATTCCGTCGAGATCGATTGGGGTGGACGTCCCCTCAAGCTTGAAACCGGAAAGATCGCCCGTCAGGCCGATGGTGCCGTGCTGGCGACCTATGGCGAGACCGTGGTGCTCGCCACCGTCGTCGCGGCGAAGACGCCGCGCGAAGGCGTCGACTTCCTGCCGCTGACCGTCGACTACCAGGAGAAGACCTACGCCGCGGGTCGCATTCCCGGCGGCTATTTCAAGCGCGAGGGACGTCCGACCGAGAAGGAGACGCTGGTCTCCCGCCTGATTGACCGTCCGATCCGCCCGCTCTTCGTCGACGGCTGGCGCAACGAGACCCAGGTGATCGTGACGACGCTGTCGCACGACATGGAAAACGATCCGGACATCCTGGCGCTGGTGGCCTCCTCGGCCGCGCTGACGATTTCCGGCGCGCCCTTCAAGGGCCCGATCGGCGCCGCCCGCGTCGGCTTCGTCAACGATGAATATGTGCTCAACCCGACGCTCGACGAGATGGTCGAGACCCAGCTCGATCTGGTCGTCGCCGGCACCGCCGACGCCGTGCTGATGGTGGAATCGGAAGCCAAGGAGCTCAACGAAGACATCATGCTCGGCGCCGTGATGTTCGGCCACCGTCACTTCCAGCCGGTGATCAAGGCGATCATCGAACTGGCCGAGAAGGCCGCCAAGGAGCCGCGCGAAGTCAAGGTCGTCGACGAGAGCGCGCTGGAAAAGGAAATGCTCGGCCTGATCGAGCAGGACCTGCGCGCTGCCTACGCGATTCCGGTCAAGCAGGACCGCTATGCGGCGGTCGGCAAGGCCAAGGAAAAGGTGATGGCGCACTACTTCCCGGAAGGGCAGGAGCCGAAATACGACAAGCTGCGCGTCGCCGCCGTGTTCAAGGAACTCGAAGCCAAGATCGTTCGCTGGAACATCCTCGACACCGGCAAGCGCATTGACGGCCGCGACAGCAAGACCGTGCGCAACATCATCGCCGAAGTCGGCGTGCTGCCCCGCGCCCACGGCTCCGCACTGTTCACCCGTGGTGAAACCCAGGCGATGGTCGTGACCACGCTCGGCACCGGCGAGGACGAGCAGTATATCGACGCGCTGTCGGGAACCTACAAAGAGACGTTCCTGCTGCACTACAACTTCCCTCCCTACTCGGTCGGTGAAACCGGACGCCTCGGCGGCACCAAGCGCCGCGAAATCGGCCACGGCAAGCTGGCCTGGCGCGCGATCCATCCGGTGCTGCCGCCGCATCACGAATTCCCCTACACGGTGCGGGTGGTCTCCGAGATCACCGAATCCAACGGGTCTTCGTCGATGGCCTCGGTCTGCGGCGCCTCGCTGGCGCTGATGGATGCGGGCGTGCCCTTGAAGCGGCCGACCGCCGGCATCGCGATGGGCCTGATCCTGGAAGGCCAGCGCTTTGCGGTTCTGTCCGACATCCTCGGTGACGAGGACCATCTCGGCGACATGGACTTCAAGGTCGCCGGCACCGACCAGGGCATCACCTCGCTGCAGATGGATATCAAGATCGAGGGCATCACCGAGGAGATCATGAAGGTCGCGCTCGGCCAGGCCAAGGACGGGCGTATCCACATTCTCGGCGAAATGGCCAAGGCGCTCACCAATGCCCGCGCCGAGCTCGGCGAATACGCGCCGCGCATCGAGACCTTCAAGATCGCCACCGACAAGATCCGCGAAGTGATCGGCACTGGCGGCAAGGTGATCCGCGAGATCGTCGAGAAGACCGGCGCCAAGGTCAACATCGAGGACGACGGCACGGTGAAGGTCGCCTCCAACGACGGCGAGGCGATGAAAGCCGCGATCAAGTGGATCAAGTCGATCGCCTCCGATCCGGAGATCGGCCAGATCTACGAGGGCACCGTGGTCAAGGTGATGGAGTTCGGCGCTTTCGTGAACTTCTTCGGCGCCAAGGACGGCCTCGTCCACATCAGTCAGCTCGCGTCCAACCGCGTGCAGAAGACCTCCGACGTCGTCAAGGAAGGCGACAAGGTCAAGGTCAAGCTGCTCGGCTTCGACGATCGCGGCAAGACGCGGTTGTCGATGAAGGCGGTCGACCAGGCGACCGGCGAAGACCTCGAGGCCAAGCAAAAGACGGACGACGCTGCCCCGCGCGAAGCGGCCGGCGAGTAAACGACACTCGGATGTGAACGACGAAGGGCGGCTTCTGAGCCGCCCTTTTTGTTTCTGCTAACGCTTTTTTGCATTCTTACACCGCAGCGCCATCCGCCATAGATAAATCGGGTTCTGCTCTGACTTCATATCTGGGTTTGGGACTCATCCCATCACGGAGTCGAAGCAACGCAGGCTCGCCACAAGCCAGGGAGATTTTCATGTCTGCACTATCGCGCCGCCGTTTTTTCAGCGCCGCCGCAGGTATCGTCGCCGTTGTAGCCGCACCGCGCCTCACCTTCGCGCAGGCGCCTGCGGCCGCACCCGCCGCGACCGGTCCGTTCTCCGTCCCGCCCCTCAAATATCCTTTCAACGCCTTCGAGCCGCACATCGATGCCAAGACGATGGAGATCCATCACGACCGGCATCACGCGGCCTATGTCGCCAACATCAACACCTTCGCCAAGGACAACCCTCAGATCGCCGACAAGCCCATCGTCGAAGTGCTTGGCAACTTAAGTGCGGTGCCAGAGGCCATCCGCACCGGCGTCCGCAATAACATGGGGGGACATGCCAACCACACCATGTTCTGGGAAATCATGGGACCGTCCGGCGGCAAGCCCGAGGGCGAGGTGCTGGCTGCGATCGACCGCGATCTCGGCGGCCTGGAAAAACTCCAGGACGACTTCAACGCCGCCGGCGGACGCCAGTTCGGCTCGGGCTGGGTATTCGTGACCGTTGCCAGGGACGGCAAGCTCGCGATCGAGACCCGCCCGAACCAGGACACTCCCATCATGGACGGCAAGCGCGCCTTGATGGGCAACGATGTCTGGGAGCACGCCTACTATCTCAACTACCAGAACCGCCGCGCGGATTATCTAAAGGCGTGGTGGAATACGGTGAACTGGAGCAAGGTCACAGAGCGCTATGCGGCCGCAAAGGCCGGCACGCTCGGGGTGTGAGCGCGATTCTGGGGTGCGCAAAAAGGGCGGCTTTCCAGCCGCCCTTTGTTCGTCAGTGCGATGAGCCAACGGTCCCGTCTACGGCGGGCCCGAGAGATCAGGCGATCTCAAAACGATCGAGGTTCATCACCTTGGTCCACGCCGCCACGAAATCCTTGGCGAACTTCTCCTTCGAGTCCGACGACCCATAGACCTCAGCGAATGCGCGGAGCTGCGCGTGCGAACCGAAGATCAGATCGACGCGAGTGCCGGTCCACTTGACCGCATTCGTCTTCCGGTCGCGGCCCTCGTACACGCCGTCAGAGCCCGCGGGCTGCCATTGCGTGCGCATGTCGAGCAGGTTGACGAAGAAGTCGTTCGTCAGTGTGTTCGGCTTGCTGGTGAAGACGCCGTGCTTGGATCCGCCGGCATTCGCGCCCAGGACGCGCAGTCCGCCGACGAGAACTGTCATCTCGGGTCCCGTCAGCCTCAGCAATTGCGCCCGATCCACCAGCGCTTCCTCGGGCGCCATGAACTGATGCTTTTTGCCATTCACATAGTTGCGGAAGGCATCGGCACGAGGTTCGAGCGGAGCGAAGGAATCGACGTCAGTTTGATCCTGCGACGCATCCATCCGCCCCGGCGTGAACGGCACCTTCACATCGATGCCGGCGTCCTTTGCGGCTTTTTCGACCGCCGCGCCGCCGCCGAGGACGATGAGGTCGGCAAGCGAAACCTTCTTGCCGAACTCCTTCTGGATCGTCTCGAGCTTCTGCAGGACCGTATTCAGCTCGGCCGGCTGGTTCACCTCCCAGTCCTTCTGAGGGCTAAGACGAATACGTGCGCCATTCGCGCCGCCGCGCTTGTCGGAGCCGCGGAACGTCGATGCCGACGCCCATGCGGTCGAAACAAGTTGGGACACCGACAGGCCCGACGCCAGAATCTTCGTCTTCAGCGCGGCGATGTCCTGCTCTCCGATCAGTGGATGATCCACCGCCGGGATCGGGTCCTGCCAGATCAGCGTTTCCTTCGGCACCAGCGGGCCGAGATAGCGCGCGACAGGGCCCATGTCGCGGTGCGTGAGCTTGAACCACGCACGCGCGAACGCGTCAGCGAGCTGGTCCGGATGCTCGTAGAAGCGCCGCGAGATCTTCTCGTAGGCCGGGTCGATGCGCAGCGACAGGTCGGTGGTCAGCATGGTCGGCACATGCTTCTTCGACTTGTCGTAGGCATCCGGGATCGTGGCTTCGGCATTCTTGGCACGCCACTGCTTTGCGCCGGCCGGACTCTCCGTCAGCTCCCATTCGTTATCGAACAGGTTCTTGAAGAACAGGTTGCTCCACTTCGTCGGCGTCTGCGTCCAGGTGACTTCCGGACCGCCGGTGATGGCGTCGGCTCCGATGCCCGTGCCATGCTTGCTCTTCCAGCCGAGACCCTGATCCTCGATGGCACCGCTTTCCGGAGCCGGCCCCACCAGCGACGGATCGCCGGCACCGTGGGTCTTGCCGAAGGAGTGGCCGCCGGCAATCAGCGCGACGGTTTCTTCGTCGTTCATCGCCATGCGGAAGAACGTCTCGCGGATGTCCTTCGCCGCTGCAAGCGGGTCCGGATTACCGTTCGGCCCTTCGGGATTGACGTAGATGAGGCCCATCTGCACAGCGCCGAGCGGTTCCGCAAGCTGGCGTTCGCCGCTGTAGCGCTCGTCGCCCAGCCACGTGCCCTCGGGACCCCAGAAAAGTTCTTCGGGTTCCCAGACATCGGCGCGGCCGCCGGCGAAGCCGAACGTCTTGAAGCCCATCGATTCGAGCGCGACGTTGCCTGCGAGGATCATCAGGTCGGCCCACGAGATTTTGCTGCCGTACTTCTGCTTGATCGGCCACAGCAGCCGGCGCGCCTTGTCGAGGTTGGCATTGTCAGGCCAGCTGTTCAGCGGCGCAAAGCGCTGCTGACCCGCGCCGGCGCCGCCGCGGCCATCGGTGATGCGGTACGTGCCCGCGCTGTGCCACGCCATGCGGATCATCAGACCGCCGTAGTGACCGAAATCGGCCGGCCACCACTCCTGCGAGTTCGTCATCAAGGCGTGTAGGTCCTTGATCACGGCATTGAGGTCGAGAGTCTTGAACTCCTTGGCGTAGTCGAACGCCTCGCCCATCGGATCGGACAAGGTGGAATTGCGGTGGAGGACCGAAACGTCCAGCGCGTCCGGCCACCAGTCCTGGTTCGAGGGTCCGCGCGCGCCCGTGAACGGGCATTTGGTTGTATCGTCCATTATTGCCTCCTGAGGTAGCTTTCTGTTCCAGCTGGACGCAATCTAGGCAAAGCATTTCATCAGGTAAAGTTGATTTTAGTGATCGTTACGATAAGATACTCTGATGATCCAAATAACGCTCAGGCAGCTTCGCTATTTCGATGCACTGATACGTCACGGCCACTTCGGACGCGCGGCAGAAGCATGTGCGATCTCGCAGCCGGCCTTGTCCATGCAGATCAAGGAACTCGAGGAAGCTCTCGGCGGCGCGCTGCTCGAGAGAAGCGCGCGAAAAGTCGCGCTTACGAAGTTTGGCGAAGAGCTCGCCCAACGCGTCCGCGACATCCTTCACTCGGTCGATGAACTGGGAGACTTCGCGCGCGCGTCGCGGGCCCGGCTTACCGGCCGGCTGCGCATCGGCATGATCCCAACGATCGCACCCTATCTGCTGCCCACGGTCATGGGGAACCTCACGCGCACGCATCCCGAACTTGAAATTCACGTGCGTGAGGCGCTGACGTCGAAGCTGATACGAGAGCTCGCTGAGGGCCGGCTCGACACAGCCATCGTTGCTCTGCCGGTGTCCGAACCTTCGCTGACCGAGGTCGCCCTGTTTGCGGAAAATTTCCTGCTGGTCCGGCCGGGCGAGGATGAGGGGACACCGGTGCCCAGTAGCGAAATGCTGCGCGAAATGAAGCTGCTTCTGCTGGAAGAGGGGCACTGTTTCCGCGATCAGGCCCTATCGTTCTGTAATAAGCAGTCGTCGCTGCCACGGGAAGTGCTGGACGCGAGTTCTCTGTCTACACTTGTCCAGATGGTCCGCGCCGGGATGGGCGTGACCCTGATCCCGGAAATGGCCATGGCGGTGGAGACACGCTCGGCGTCAGTGTCTGTCGCACGCTTCAGGGATCCCCAGCCCTCGCGAACCATTGGCATGATCTGGCGCAAGACAAGTCCTCTGGCCGGGAAGCTCCTGCAAATTTCCGAAGTGGTTTGTCACTCAGCCGACGCGTTGCGCGAGCAGCACAATGCGGGATCGTCATCGCGCAATCCACGGACCTGAACCGGCCACTGACTCAATTGAAGTTGAAGGAGTCCCCGCGATAGTGTCGTGGGGCCCTTTTCTCTTGCGCGTCATGTATCCCGAGGATCCTTCCGATGCCACCGCCGACGATCCGACCTGCCCGCCCAGACGAATATGACGAGATCGCGCGCATCTGGATGAACAGCTGGGTGTCAACCGGACTGGAAGAGACCAGCAATTTCCTGCTGGCGAAACTCCGCGCGCGCATCCCGATGGAGATCGAAAAAGGCTGGAGCCTCCATGTTGCCGACGATGGCGGGACGCTTGCCGCCATGCTGGCCTTGCACCTGCCCGACCGTTATCTCGATCAACTCTTCGTCGCGCCGGAGTACCAGGGCAGTAGCGTCGGGCGGATGCTGCTCTCCTTCACGCGGGCGCAATTGCCGGACGAGATCCGGTTGCGCTGCGTGCGCGAAAATGAAAAGGCATGGCGCTGGTACGAGCGCGAGGGCTTTGTGTTCGAGAAGGAACAGGTCGAGCCAGCGACGGGATTTATGATGAAGTATTACCGCTGGACGAAAGAAGGAAACGCACAATGATACAACTCTATTGGTCGCCACGTTCGCGCTCGTTTTCTGCAATCTGGCTGATGGAGGAGACCGGACTGCCGTACGAGCGGGTGTTGACCGATATCACCACGGGCGCGCAGAAGGCGCCGGAATTTTTGAAGATCAACCCGATGGGCAAGGTGCCGGCACTGAAGGACGGCGACGCCGCGCTCGGCGAGGCCGCGGCGATCTGCGGCTATATTGCCGACCGTTATCCGGAAGCCAAATTGGCGCCGGCGCCGTCCGATCCGAAGCGGGCAAGATATCTGCAGTGGCTGTTCTTCTCGCCGAGCTGCATCGAGCCCGCACTGATACAGATCTTTACCAAGCTCGAAGTGCCTGCGAGCACCGCGGCGTGGGGGAGCGCAACACAGGTCTTCGACGTGCTCGACGCGGCGCTTCAAAAGGGCCCGTGGATCCTCGGCGATCAGTTCTCCGCCGCCGACATCGTGATCGGCTCGGGCCTGAATTTCGCGGTGCGACTGTTCAAGATGGTGCCGTCGCGGCCGTCATTCGACGCCTACATTGAGCGGTGTGCGGCGCGGCCGGCCTTCCAGCGCGCCGAGACGATCGCTGCGGGATAACCCGCCGCCTACTCCGCTTTCAGCTCTTCCGGCCGCGGCATCGAGATGATGCTGTAGCCGGAATCGACATAGTGGATTTCGCCGGTGACGCCGCCCGACAAATCCGACAGCAAATAGAGCGCGGAACCGCCGAGCTCGTCCAACGTGACGCCGCGGCCGAGCGGCGAATGCTTTTGCTGGAACGCGAACATAGCGCGCGCATCGCCGATACCGGAACCGGCCAGCGTACGCACCGGCCCCGCTGAAATCGCATTGACGCGGATGCCGCTGCGGCCGAAATCGGAGGCGAGGTAGCGCACGGAAGCTTCGAGCGCCGCCTTCGCCACGCCCATCACGTTGTAATTCGGCATCACTCGCGTCGAGCCCCCGAAAGTCAACGTAATCATGCTGCCGCCGGTTTCAGGCATCAGTTCGGCCGCGCGCTTGGCAAGTTCGGTGAAGGAAAAGCAGGAGATCAGCATAGTGCGCGAAAAATTCTCGCGGGTGGTGTCGGCGTAGCGCCCCTTCAACTCGTTTTTGTCGGAGAAGGCGATGGCGTGAACCAGAAAATCGAGCCGGCCCCATTTCGCCTTCAGCGCCGCAAACACCGAATCAACGCTGTCGAGGTTTTCGACGTCGCATGGCAATACCGTATCGACGCCAAGCGATTGCGCGAGCGGCCTAACGCGTTTGCCGAGCGCCTCGCCCTGATAGGTAAAGGCAAGTTCTGCGCCTTGCGCGGCCAGGGTCTTGGCAATGCCCCAGGCGATCGAATGATCATTGGCGACGCCCATGATCAGCCCGCGCTTTCCCTTCATAAGGTCTTGCATTGCGTATTTGCTCCCATCCCAATGTCATCACCCGCGAAAGCGGGTGATCCAGTATTCCAGAGGCGTCATTGATTGAATCGAGAGGCCGCGGCGTACTGGATGCCCCGCCTGCGCGGGGCATGACGAACAACTGAAAATCACGCATCCATCCGCTTGAACACCAACGTGGCGTTGGTGCCACCGAAGCCAAAGGAATTCGACAGCACGGTGCCGAGCCTGGCGTTATCGATGCGTTTGCGCACGATCGGCATGTCGGCAAAGACAGGATCGAGTTCGGTGATATGGGCGCTCTCGCAGACAAAGCCGTTGTTCATCATCAGAAGCGAATAGATCGCTTCCTGCACGCCGGTGGCGCCGAGCGAATGACCGGTCAGCGCCTTGGTCGCCGAGATCGGCGGGCATTTGTCGCCGGCGCCGAACACTCTCCGGATCGCCTCGATTTCCGGCGGATCGCCGGCCGGCGTCGAGGTCGCGTGCGGGTTGATGTAATCGATCGGCGTCTTCACCGTCTCCAGCGCCATGCGCATGCAGCGCTCGGCGCCTTCGCCTGACGGGGCGACCATGTCGTAGCCGTCAGAGGTCGCGCCATAGCCGACCACCTCGCCGTAGATGCGCGCGCCGCGCGCCTTGGCGTGTTCGAGCTCCTCCAGCACGACAACGCCGGCGCCGCCGGCGATCACGAAACCGTCGCGACTGACGTCGTAAGGACGCGAGGCGGTCGACGGCGTGTCGTTGTATTTGGAGGACATGGCGCCCATGGCGTCGAACAGCACCGAGAGCGACCAGTCGAGTTCCTCGCAGCCGCCGGCGAAGATCACGTCCTGCTTGCCGATCTGGATCGTCTCATAGGCGTTGCCGATGCAATGGTTCGAAGTCGCGCAGGCCGAGGAGATCGAATAGTTCACACCCTTGATCTTGAACCAGGTCGCAAGCGTCGCCGATGCCGTCGACGACATCGCCTTCGGCACGGCGAACGGTCCAACCCGCTTCGGTCCCTTCGTACGGGCGATATCAGCGGCTTCGACGATGGTGCGCGCCGACGGCCCCCCGGAGCCCATGATGATGCCGGTACGGATGTTGGAAACTTCCGAAGGCTCGAGACCGGAATCCTGGATCGCCTGCTCCATCGCGACGTGATTCCACGCCGCACCCTCGGCGAGGAAGCGCATTGCACGGCGATCGATCACATCGGCCGGATTGAGCGTCGGCGCGCCCTGCACCTGCGAGCGAAAGCCAAGCTCGGCATATTTCTCCGCACGGGTGATTCCGGATTTCGCCTCATGAAGGCTCGCAAGCACTTCCTGGGTGTTATTTCCGATGGACGAGACAATACCCATCCCCGTGATGACAACCCGCCTCATGATCGCCTCGCCTTGCCGTTATGTTGTTCTGTGATGTGTCTGTGCGCGATCACGTTGCTCAACCCGGCATGGAGCCCTGCTTGAACAGCCCGACCTTCAAATCCTTGGCGCGATAGATAATCTCGCCATCCATGGAAAGCCAGCCGTCGGCAATGCCGAGCACCAGCTTTGAACGCATCACCCGCTTGATATCGATGTTGTACACAACCTTGCGGACGTTCGGCAGAACCTGGCCGCCGAACTTCAATTCGCCAAGGCCGAGCGCCCGGCCCCGCCCCTCGCCGCCGATCCAGCCGAGATAGAATCCGACCATCTGCCACATCGCATCGAGGCCGAGACAGCCCGGCATCACCGGATCGTTCTTGAAATGACAACCGAAGAACCAGAGGTCCGGCTTCACGTCGAGCTCGGCACGCACCAGGCCCTTGCCGTATTCCCCGCCGGTCTCCGAAATCTCGCTGATGCGGTCGAACATCAGCATCGGCGGCAGCGGCAACTGGGCATTGCCGGGGCCGAACATCTCGCCTCGGGCACACGCCAGCAAATCCTCGAATTCGTAACCGCCGCGCCGATCCAGCATCGTATTCAGCCTCTCTCAAATATCCCGATGGAGCGCTTTTCGAGTGAACCGGACCCGTTTTTCCCTGCGGAAAGAGCTTTTCCGCAAATGGCGCTACGAAGGGTGCTATCGGCGATTGTCTCTACCGAAATCGCATATGTGGTCCGCGCGCTCTCTAACATAGGGCTCAAGGGCCGGCAAAGTGCCGATAAGAGGTAAATCGCCGCGTCCCCAAGGGGTTCCGGCTTTACCCTTCCGAAGGGCTCTAGTTGCGAAAAACTTGCATCTAACTGAATTCCTTTTATATTCAGCGGGAATAAAGCCCGAGTTAGGTGTCTAGAGTAGATATGAACGACGAAATCCAGGCTTTGAATGATGACGCCGCCAGTCCGGCCGTCCGCGGCGCCGCACACCAGCCGGCGTTGACCGGTTGCCCTTGGCACGATGTCAATGAAATGCTGCAGTCGGCGGGTCTCCGGCCGACCCGGCAGCGCATGGCGCTGGGCTGGCTGTTGTTCGGCAAGGGCGCGCGGCATCTGACCGCGGAAATGCTCTACGAGGAAGCGACCCTGGCCAAGGTTCCGGTGTCGCTCGCCACCGTCTACAACACGTTGAACCAGCTTACCGATGCCGGTCTTCTGCGCCAGGTCAGCGTCGACGGCACCAAGACCTATTTCGACACCAACGTCACGGCGCACCATCATTTCTATCTCGAGAACAATCACGAATTGGTCGACATTCCCGATCCGCATCTGGTTCTGAACAAGATGCCGGAGGTCCCCGAGGGTTACGAGATCGCCCGCATCGACATGGTTGTCCGGCTGCGCAAGAAGCGCTGAGCGCGCCCTGTCCGCGTCGTCCCGGCGGAACGCCGGGACCCAACCCTAAATTTTGGCTGTTTGCGAAAGGCGTCTACCAGTTCGCCTCATGGACGGGCTGCGGCGTATGGGTCCCGGCGTTCCGCCGGGACGACGAATAAATCTCATTCCACCTTCTCGTCGGCGTAAACGCCCCACAGCCGCTGCTGTTCGATCCAGCCGTCAAAGCCGTTGCCGGTGATACGGCACCAGCCGTTGGTGCATTTCTTGACCTGGGCGACGACGCCGGCCTGCAGCCGCGCGGCGACCGCACTGCTTTCACCGGGGCGATCGTAGAGCGAGGCAAGCTCGTCCTTGCTCTTCATGGTGACGACGGCGGTACGGCGGCCCGACAGCAGGGAATGATAGACCCAGCCCTCGGCGCCTTCGGAATCGCGCACCCGGCGCCAGTTCTCGAATTCGGCGGTAATCTCAACCGGCAGGCCGGAACGGGTGTAAACCCAGGCCACATCGTTGTCCTTGGTCGGACCGGCCCTGACATTCACATGATCGGATTTGAGGCTGACGTAACGCGGCACCGGAAGGCCGCTGGTGGAGGGGCCGGAATCCTTGGCCGAAAGCCCTGTCGTGACCGAGCCTCCGAGCATGCACCCCGCGAGCACCACGACCGAACCGAAACGCCCCAACGCCATCAACTCGTCTCCTGCCGAGAACCTCAACTCGAATTCCCCGAGTTGGACCCGTAACACTTACGCCTTAATCCCCAACCCCCTGTGCCGCGCCCCTGCGTGCGCCCGGCCGGTCGTTTCCAAGGTTTCCCGGGGTTCTTGTCTTGGCCCGGCCTTCTGCTAGAGAGGACGGCAGGTTCAGAACCAGAACGCCCCGCTTTCCTCGGCAACGAGGAAAGTATCGGGGAACCCAAAGAAACCGCTCAGGAAACAGCCGGGAAACGCTTGGACCGCGCGGCAACCGCAGTGTCGAACAACCAGGTTAATGAGGCCTGAACGGCGAAGCCTTTGGCCAGCTAAAGGTCGGGGCAAAGCCTCATGAGAGCAGGATATGTCGGTTAAGAAAAAGCCTCTCGTCGTCGTCACGCGCAAGCTGCCGGATTCGATCGAGACCCGGATGCGCGAATTGTTCGACGCCAGGCTCAATCTCGACGACGAGCCGATGACGCCTGAGCAAATCGCGGAAGCGGTTCGAACGGCGGACGTGCTGGTGCCGACCGTCACCGACCTCATCAACGAAGAGATCCTCAAGCAGCCCGACTGCAAGCTCAGGTTGATCGCCAATTTCGGCAACGGCGTCGACAATATCGACGTTGCCGCCGCGATTGCGCGCGGCATCACCGTGACCAATACGCCGAAGGTTCTCACCGAAGACACCGCCGACATGACCATGGCGCTAATCCTGGCGGTGCCGCGGCGGCTGATCGAGGGCGCCTCGATCCTGACCGAAGGCAAGAACTGGGCGGGCTGGTCGCCGACCTGGATGCTCGGCCATCGCATCGGCGGAAAGCGGCTCGGCATCATCGGTATGGGCCGTATCGGCCAGGCGGTGGCACGGCGAGCGCGCGCCTTCGGCCTGCAGATCCATTATCACAACCGCCGCCCCGTCGCCCCGCGCATTGCCGACGAACTCGGCGCGACCTATTGGGAAAGCCTCGACCAGATGCTGGCGCGCATGGACATCATCTCGGTGAACTGCCCGCACACGCCGGCGACATATCATCTGCTCTCGGCGCGGCGCCTGAAGCTGATCCGCAAGGACTGCTATATCGTCAACACCGCACGTGGCGGAGTGATCGACGAAGACACGCTGATCAAGCTGATCGAAAGCGGTGACGTCGCCGGTGCCGGTCTCGACGTGTATGAGCACGAGCCCGCGGTCAATCCGAAACTCGTGCGGCTGGCCAAGGCCGGTAAGGTGACGCTGCTGCCGCACATGGGCTCGGCCACGATCGAGGGCCGCGTCGAGATGGGCGAGAAGGTGATCATCAACATCAGAACCTTCCTCGACAACCACAAGCCGCCGGATCGTGTGCTGCTCAGCATGCTGTGACGGCATTGGGGTCGCAGCTCAGACGTACGCGCTGAGATCCGTAATCGTCGGCGCATCCCCGTTCAGCGGGTTCGCCGGATCGCGCGCGTAGCGCAACGTCTCGAACCGCATAGCGCGGGCGTCCACCATCAGGAGCCGGCCGACCAGGCTCTCGCCGAACCCGACGACCTCGCGGATCGCTTCCAGCGCCATCATCGATCCCAGAATGCCGGCGAGCGCGCCCATCACGCCGGCTTCAGCGCAGGCGGGCACCGTGCCCGGCGGCGGCGGTTCGGGAAAAAGGCAGCGATAGGTCGGATTGAATTCGCCGTCGGCGTTCCTCTCATGCGCGCGGATCGTCGTCAGCGAGCCGTCGAACATGCCGAGAGCGGCCGTGATCAGCGGCTTGCCGGCGAGGAAGCAGGCGTCGGATACGAGATACCGCGTTTCGAAATTGTCGGAGCCGTCCAGCACCAGATCGTAGCCACCGATCAGCGACATCACGTTTTTCGCACCCAGCCGCACCGCATGCGCTTCAAAGTTCACGTGAGGATTAAGCGCATAGATCTGCTCGGCGGCGCTGTCGACCTTGCGCTTTCCGATGTCCGGCGTCGCATGAATGATCTGGCGCTGCAGGTTGGACAGCGAGACAATATCGTCATCTACCACGCCGAGCGTGCCGATACCGGCGGCGGCGAGATACATCAGCGCCGGCGCGCCGAGGCCGCCGGCACCAATGACCAGCGCGGATGCCTCCTTCAGCGCGGTCTGGCCGGGGCCGCCGACTTCGCGCAGCACGATATGGCGGGCGTAACGTTCGAGTTCGTCGGCGCTCAGCATTGCTATTCCCATCGGCCGGTTCGGTGAACCCCGGCGCGGTTGTTGGCGACCAAGCAGATGTGCTTAATTGGCTTGACGTCAATGGCCTTCCAGTACCCTCCGGGATTTGTCATGAGATCGGTGCTTTCAGCAACATTGATGGTCGCAATCATGACGGCATCGGCAGAGGCCCAGATGACGCCGCCGGCGACGGCGGGCGCCAGGCCGAAGGTGGTGACAACCGTTCCCGTCCGCCCCGCGCTGCAGAAGCCGGAGGACACGGCAAACGCAATGGTGCAGACGGAGCGGGTGGGGTTGCAATCGGACCTCGCCTGGGTCGGGCAATATAACGGCGCGATATCAGGCGACATCAGCGAACGCATGGTCGCCGCGATCAAGGAGTTCCAGAAGGCCCGCGGTGGCAAGCCGACCGGCGTGCTCAATCCGCAGGAGCGTGGCGTGCTCGCCGACACCGCGAGGCGAAAGCAGGAAGGTGTCGGCTGGAAGATCGTTACCGAGCCCGGCACCGGCGTGCGGCTCGGTATCCCCACAAAACTGGTGCCGCAGCAGGTCAGCGACGCCAATGGCGCGAAATGGATGTCGCCAACGGGCACCATCCAGATTCAATTGACGCGCCGCAAGGAGGCGGGTCCAACCACCGCCAAGCTCGCCGAGCGGGAGAAGAAAGAGCCGGCCGGGCGCAATATCGACTACACCGTGGTAAAGCCGGATTTCTTCGTGCTCTCGGGTCTGCAGGGCCTGAAGAAGTTTTACCTGCGCGGCACGTTCAAGGGCGACGAGGTCCGCATCCTCACCATCCTCTACGATCAGGCGACTGAAAATACCGTCGAGCCCATCGTGATCGCGATGTCGAGCGCCTTCAACGCGTTTCCGAGCGGGGCACAAATTGCCGGCCCCCCGCCGCGCAAGACCGTGGAATACGGCACCGGCGTCGTGGTGAGCGAGGACGGCGCTGTCGTCACCGACCGCCTCGTCACCGACGAATGCCTTGCGGTCACGATCGGCGGCTACGGCAGCGCCGATCGTGTTGCCGAGGACAAGGACCATGATCTCGCACTCTTGCGCATCTACGGCGCGCGCGGCCTGAAGCCGCTCGACATCACCGGCGGCGGCACGAAGACCGCGCTCGAACTCACCGGAATTGCCGATCCGCAGAACCAGGGCGGCGGCTCGGCCGTGAGCAGCGTCAAGGCCGCGGCCACGCAGGTCGGCAGCGACGTCAGCTTGTCGCCGGCGCCGGGGCTTGGCTTTTCCGGCGCCGCGGCGCTCGACAGCGACGGCAAATTTACCGGGATCGCGTTGCTGAAGCCGGTGGTCTTTGCGGGACCGCCGAACGCCACCACCGCGGCACAGGCGGCACTGGTACCCGCAGATACCGTGCGCGATTTCCTGAAAGCGCATGGCGCGACCGCGTCGGGTGGCTCGTCGGATGCCAAGGCGTCGGTTGTGCGTGTGATTTGCGTGCGGAAGTAGGCGTCTTCTTTATTGCGCTTTCGAGCGAAGTGGCTACCGGTTCGCGTGAAGAAAACGCGTCAAAACAAGAATTTAGAGCTTCGGTTCTGATTCAATCAGAACCGATCATGGTCTAGCCGAGCGAGCGCGGCGAGCGCTCGTCACGCCAGACCGAACCTCACGCCCGCTCGCGCGAGCCCGCCGGCGATGCCGATCGGCGTGCCGTCCGCGCGCCAGCAGGCGGCACCTGACATCTTGCCATCCTCGTGGAACTGGATCGCGTTCATGCCGCCGGCGACCGTCGGCACCCCCAGCACCTTGTGGCCCATTGCGATGAGTTTGGCGCGAACGCTCTCCGGCACGGCCTGCTCGATCTCCAGCGCATTGCCTTCGGTCCAGACCCGCGGCGCCTCGACCGCTTCCTGCAGGGTCATGCCATGGTCGATCAGATTGATCAGCGCCTGCATTGCGCTTGGAAAGATCCGTTTTCCCCCGGGCAGGCCGAGCGCGTAACGGAGCTTGCCATCGCGTAGCGCCATCATCGGCGACATCGAGGTGGTGACGCGCTTGCCCGGCGCCAGCGACAGCGCGTGGCCGGGACGGGGATCGTAGAGATTCATGTAATTGTTCGGCACCGCGCCGAGTCCCGGGATCAATATCTTCGCACCGAACAGATTGTTGATGGTCTGCGTGGTCGCGACCACATTGCCAAAGGAATCCGCCGCCGTCATGTGCGTGGTGTGCGCGCTTTCGAGCTGCTGCACGCCGGCGCTCCACTTCTGCGCGCGATTTGGATCGATCGCGCCGCGGCGCTCGTCGGCATAGGCTTTCGAGGTCAGCCGCTCGACCGGCACGTGGATGAAATCAGGATCGCCGCTGGCGGCGGCGCGATCGGCGAAGGCGACCTTCAAGGCCTCGGCGAGATAGTGGATCGTCTCGGCGCTGCCGAAGCCGAGCTTGGCGATGTCGTAGCCCTCGAGGATGTTCAGCATCTGCGCGATATGCACGCCGGAAGCCGCGGGCGGCGGTGGACCCAGGATCTCCCAGCCGCGATAGTCGGCGCGGATCGGCTGGCGTTCGACGGTCTTGTAAGCGGCGAGGTCATCACGGGTGATGAATCCGCCTTTCGCCTTCATGTAGTCGACCAGGATGTCGCCGAGCGGGCCCTGATAGAGCGTCGCTTCGCCGTGCTGCGCGATATTGGCCAATGTCTCCGCATATTCCGATTGCACCACGCGCTCGCCGGCCTTCAGCGGCACTCCCTTGGGCAGGTAGATGGCCGAGATCGCCTTGTCCTTCAGCATCTCGTCCGCGCTATCGCTGATGCATTCGTGCAGATATGGCGTCGCGGCATAGCCGCGGGAAGCGTGCTTGATCGCCGGCTGCATGACATCGGCGAGGCTCATGGTACCGAACCTTTGCTGCGTCTCGCACCAGGCCTTTAGCGAGCCCGGCACGGCGACCGCTTTCGGTCCGTTGAGATTTTCATCATCGACGGTGTCGAACACGTCATGCGCCGAGCCCGGCTTGGATTTGTAGGTGTCGGGCTTGACCGCTGATGGCACCGAGCTCTGGCCGTCGATGAAGCGATGGCTGCCGTCTGATGTACGGATATGCGCCATGCCGCCGCCGATGATCCCGACCATCATCGGCTCCACCACCGTCAGCGTAAACAGCGTCGCGATCGCGGCGTCGATGGCGTTGCCGCCGGCGGCGAGCATTTCCGCGCCCGCGGCGGACGCCAGCGGATGATTGCTCACGACCATGCCGCGGCTGCCGGACGCCGGCTGCTTCTGACACTCGAAACTCGTTGCGGTGCGATCCCGCCAGTTGCAGGTCATGGTCTTTTCCTCCCCATTACCTCTGGCACTTCGGACACCAGAAGGTCGACCGGCCGTTCTGGGTGAAGCGTTTGACGACGCCGCCGCAGCCTGCGGTCTGGCACTTCTCCCCTTCGCGGTCATAGACCTGGAATGAGTGCTGGAAATAGCCCAACTCGCCTGTGGTCTGGCGATGGTCCCGCAATGATGAGCCACCGGCGTTGATGGCCTGGTTCAGCACAGCATGGATCGCCGTGACCAGTCGTTTGGCGTGATCGGTCGGCTCGCCCCCGGCAACTCCCTTGCGTGGTCCGGCTTTGGCCGCCAGCGTTGCGGCCAATCTTCGCGGCGACAGATGGGCGCGAAAAAGCGCCTCGCAGACGTAGATGTTGCCGAGGCCGGCGACGACGCGCTGATCGAGCAGCGCCGCCTTCAGGCTGGTCTTGCGATTGGCGCAGGCACGCGCCAGCATCGCGGCATCGAATTCATTGCCGAGCGGCTCCGGGCCCAGCCCCCTCAAGAGCGGCTCATCCTCCAGCGCGTTCCGCGCGATGATCTTCATGTAGCCGAAGCGGCGGGGGTCGTTGAAAACGACCGCGGAGCCCGACGACATATGAAATACCACATGATCATGCGCGCGGTCTTCGTTGCGCGGGTGATGGAACTGGCCCGGCTTCTTCGTATCGTCATCCCTGAGAACGCGAAACGAGCCGGACATCCCCAAATGCATCAGCAACACGTCGCCGGAAGCAAGATCCGCCATCAGATATTTGGCGCGGCGTCCGAGGCCAGTCACGGTCTGCCCTTCGAGGCGCGCGATAAAGTCTTTTTGGAAGGGAAACCGCAGGTCCTTGCGGCGGGCCTCCGCCCTGACGATTTTCGCCCCCTCCATGGCCGGTTGCAGGCCGCGGCGAACGGTCTCGACTTCGGGCAATTCGGGCATTCAGGCATTCACCTTATGAAGGTGACGTGATAGCGCCATTGCGGCGGGCGCGCTATGGTCCGGCAGTGGAGTAAGTGTTGATGGATCGGCCGGACCAAACCACCCATTTTGGCTTCAGGAACGTACCCCTGGGCGACAAGCAGACGCTGGTGAATGAGGTATTTCACAGCGTGGCGTCGCGCTACGACCTGATGAACGATCTGATGTCGATCGGCCTGCACCGGGTCTGGAAAGACATCATGATCACCACGCTCAATCCGCCGAAGAGCGATGCACCGTTCTCGCTGCTCGATGTCGCGGGCGGCACCGGTGATATCGCGTTCCGTGCCGCCAAGGCCGCCGGTTCCGGCTTCAGCGCCACCGTCTGCGACATCAACGGCGACATGCTTGAGGTCGGCCGCAACCGCGCCATGGCGCAGCATCTCGACCACCAGGTCTCCTTTGTCGAAGGCAATGCCGAGGCACTGGCGTTCCCGGATCGCAGCTTCGACGCCTACACGATCGCGTTCGGCATCCGCAACGTGCCGCGGATCGATGTTGCGCTCCGCGAAGCCTATCGGGTGCTGCGTCCCGGAAGCCGATTTCTGTGCCTGGAATTCTCCACCGTCGACTTCCCCGGTCTCGATCGGCTGTACGATATGTTCTCGTTCAGGGTGATCCCGCCGCTCGGCCGCGCCGTGACCGGTGACGCAAAGTCCTACCAGTATCTCGTCGAGTCGATCCGCAAATTCCCGAGGCCCAGCGCCTTTGCCGAGATGATCGGCGCCGCCGGCTTTTCGCGGGTAAAGTGGCAAAGCCTCTCCGGCGGCATCGTGGCATTGCATTCGGGCTGGCGTTTGTGATCTCTGCGTCAACTCACATCGCGCGGCTGGCCCGCGCCGCTTACGTGTTCGCGCGCGAGGGCGTGTTCGGTGTCGTCGATCCGAGCCTGGTACCGGCGCCCGGGCAACTCGCGCTTCGCCTGGCGCGCCTGATCGAGCGGCCCGGCTCAAAATCCGGTCCACGCCTGTCGCGCGCACTGACGCGGCTCGGGCCGGCCTACCTCAAGCTCGGGCAGTTTCTCGCCACCCGCCCCGACGTGGTCGGCGTCGTGATGGCGCGCGACCTGGAAAGCCTGCAGGACCGGCTGCCGCCGTTCTCGCAAACGGAAGCCGAAGCCGCGATCGCGCTGTCGCTGGAACGTCCGGTGACGCTGGCATTTGCGAGCCTGGGGCCGCCGGTGGCGGCCGCCTCGATCGCGCAGGTGCATCGCGGCGAGGTGGTCCGCAACGGCGTGCGCCAGCCGGTGGCGGTCAAGGTGCTCCGGCCCAACGTCGCCGCGCGCTTCCGCCGCGACCTCGCCGATTTCTTCTTTGTCGCCGACAAGGCGGAAACCTATTCCGCCGAAGCGCGGCGGCTGCGGTTGATCGAAGTCATCAACACCATGTCGCGCTCGGTCGCGATGGAAATGGATTTGCGGCTGGAGGCGGCGGCGCTTTCCGAGATGGCGGAAAACACCCGCGACGATCCGGATTTCCGCGTGCCGACGGTCGACTGGGACCGCACCACCCATAACGTGCTGACGATGGAGTGGATCGACGGTATTGCGTTGAACGACCACGCGCGCCTCGCGCAGTCACAGGTCGACCTGCCCGACCTCGGCCGCAAGGTGATCCAGAGCTTTTTGCGTCACGCGCTGCGTGACGGCTTCTTTCATGCCGACATGCATCCCGGCAATCTGTTCCTCGACGAGGCCGGCCGGCTCGTGGCGGTCGATTTTGGCATCATGGGCCGGCTCGGCCTGAAGGAGCGGCGTTTCCTCGCGGAAATCCTGCTGGGCTTTATTACCCGCGACTATCGCCGCGTTGCCGAAGTGCATTTCGAGGCCGGCTATGTCCCCGGTCACCATTCGGTGGAGAATTTCGCCCAAGCCATTCGTGCGATCGGCGAACCGATCCACAACCGCACGGCCGAAGAAATCTCGATGGCGAAGCTGTTGACCCTGCTGCTTGAGGTCACCGGCCTGTTCGACATGCAAACCCGGCCCGAACTGATCCTGCTGCAAAAGACCATGGTGGTGGTCGAAGGGGTCGCGCGCGGGTTCGATCCAAAACTCGACATCTGGAAGGTCGCCGATCCCGTGGTGCGCGAATGGATCGAGCGCAACCTTGGCCCGGTCGGGCGCATTCAGGGCGCGATGTCCGGTGCGGGCGAGCTCGCCCGTGTGCTGGCAGACCTGCCAGCGATCGCTTCGCGGGCGGCCGCCGTGCTGGAGCGCATGGAGAAAATGACCCGGGAAGGCGTCACGCTGTCGCCGGAGACCATCGCTTCGATGGGCCGGACCGAGAGCCGCAAGAATCGCTGGCGCACAGTCGCCCTCTGGACGATCGCCCTGACCTTTATCGGAATCTTGATCGCTATCCGACAGATGTGATTGCAATGCATGCACTCTGTGCTAGCGTTGCAATCATTCCTTTTTGGAGGCCGCCATGGCGAGCCTGACCATCCGCAAGCTCGACGAAGGTATCAAGGCTTACCTGCGGCTGCGTTCCGCCAGCAACGGTCGCTCGGTCGAGGAAGAGGTCCGGGTGATCCTCCGCGAGTACCTGGAGGGTACGCCGCTGGCTGCCGCCCCGCCCCCCTCACCGCCTGCAGAGGCCCCCTTGCTCCCGCCGCGGGCCGCCGTCGCAGTCGGCCAGCCTCGCATCACCTTGATCATCGGCGGCGGCATCGCCGCCTATAAGGCGCTGGACCTGATCCGGCGGCTCAAGGAACGCCATATCGCCGTCCGCTGCGTCCTGACCAAGGCGGCGCAGCAATTTGTCACGCCGCTGGCGGCAAGCGCGCTGTCGCATGAGCGCGTTTACACCGACCTGTTCGATGCCGAGAGCGAGTTCGACGCCGGCCATATCCGCCTGGCGCGCGAGTGCGACCTGATCGTGGTGGCGCCCGCGACCGCGGACCTGATGGCGAAAATGGCGCACGGCCACGCCGACGATCTTGCCACTGCCATCCTACTGGCCGCCAACCGGCCGATCCTGCTGGCGCCGGCGATGAACCCGCTGATGTGGAATAACCCCGCCACCCGCCGCAACGTGCTGCAGCTCCGCCGCGACGGCGTTACGACCGTCGGTCCCAATGCCGGCGAGATGGCCGAAGCCGGCGAGGCCGGCGTCGGGCGGATGGCGGAACCTACGGAAATCGCCGCCGCCGCCGAGCATATCCTGCGGCCGCCGCAACCACGGCCCCTCGCCGGCAAGCGCATCCTGATTACCGCAGGGCCCACCCACGAGCCCATTGATCCCGTGCGCTATATTGCCAACCGCTCCTCCGGCAAGCAGGGTTTTGCGATCGCTGCCGCCGCGCAGGCGGCCGGCGCCGACGTCGTGCTGATTTCCGGGCCGGTTGAGCTCCGCGATCCGCAGGGCGTCTCCGTCGTCCGCGTGGAATCCGCGCGCGACATGCTGCACCGGGTGGAGGCCGCGCTGCCCGTCGACATCGCGATCTTCGCCGCTGCCGTTGCCGACTGGCGCGTCGCCAATGAAGGCGAACAGAAGCTGAAGAAAACATCCGTCGGCATGCCCCCGCTGCAGCTCGTTGAGAACCCCGACATCCTCGCGACGATCTCGCATCTGAAAGACAAGCGCCCGCCGCTGGTGATCGGCTTCGCCGCCGAGACCGAGCACCTGATCGACAACGCAAAGGCAAAAATCGCCCGCAAAGGCTGCGACTGGATCGTCGCCAACGACGTGTCGCCCGCCACCGGCGTGATGGGTGGCGACCGCAACACAGTTCATCTGCTGACGCGAGATGGCGAAGAGATCAGCGTGGATTCATGGCCGGCCATGACCAAGGAACAGGTGGCGACCGAACTGGTGGCGCGGATCGCCAAAACCGTGGAGAAGACTTCGTGAGTACCAGGATAAAGGTCGAGCTCAGGCAGTTGCCGCACGGCGAAGGCCTCGCGCTGCCGGACTACCAAA
This sequence comes from uncultured Alphaproteobacteria bacterium, assembly GCA_963786115.1. Lineage (GTDB taxonomy): Bacteria > Pseudomonadota > Alphaproteobacteria > Rhizobiales > Xanthobacteraceae > Bradyrhizobium. The sequence goes on along the minus strand of CAWAYC010000020.1, from coordinate 161,921 downwards.
CCGCCGATGCCGCCGGCCTCGATCTGCTTGCGGCGGTGGCTGCGGAAACTCCGCTGATCCTGCCGTCGGGCAAATATGCGATGGTGCCGACGGCACTGACGATTGCGCTGCCGCCGGGCTATGAGGCGCAGGTTCGGCCACGCTCCGGACTTGCCGCCAAACATGGCATTACCGTGCTGAATTCACCCGGAACGATCGACGCGGACTACCGTGGCGAGATCAACGTGCTGCTGATCAACCATGGCGAGGCACCGTTTGCGATCCGTCGCGGCGAGCGCATCGCCCAGATGGTGATCGCACCGGTGGTGCAGGCGCAACTGGTTCCAGTGGCTTCGCTTTCGGCGACCGAGCGCGGCAGCGGAGGCTTTGGCTCGACCGGCCGCTAGGTCCGTTCAAATACGGATTTCATTAGAATTGCGGGTGAAGAAATTTAATCCCGCATTTTTTCGCAACACGATTCACGTTCACGGTCTGGACTCTACTCGCTGACTCCCCTTGGGACTATTCTCTCTCGATTCGCGCACGGCGGGAACGCGCCGGGCCTGAAGTCGTGCGTTCTGGGGCAAATAATGTCGGGCGTAGTCGCGGCGATGCGTCGAACCCTGCTGTCGTGCACCTCATTGGCACGTCACGGCCTGATGGCGCTTGCCACAATGGCATTGTTGCCCGCTGAGGCGGCGGCTCAGGGCGACGAATTGTCATTCTCGGAGCTGATTTCAGTCTGGTCCGACCTCAATCATCAGGACTTCGCGGTGCTGACCACGGCGCTTGCGCTGGTCGGTTTCTCCGTCGTCGCCGCGATTCTCTTGATGCGCGCCCGCGTTCGCGCCACCCGCACCGAATCGCGGTTGCGCGCCGACATCACCGATCTTCAGGTTCAGGCCGACCGGCTGCGTGCCTTGCTGTTCGCCGAACCGCAGGTCTTGATCGCCTGGGCGGCAGGCGACAACCGGCCCCAGATTAGCGGTGATATCGCGCTGGTGACCTCGCAGGAGGCCGTGCACAATTCTCCGCAACGGATCCTTGCCTTTGGAACCTGGCTGCCGCCGGAGCCGTCGCTGCAGATGGACCACGCCGTCGATGCGCTGCGCGAGGGCGGCCAGGGCTTTCTGCTCAACCTCACGACGTCGAGCGGCCGTGCCATCGAAGCCATGGGCCGTGCGATCGGCGGCCAAGCCATTGTCCGGATTCGCGAACTCGGCGGCTTGCGCCGGGAACTCGCCGAAGCGAATCTCCGCTACAAGACGCTGCAGGAAGAGACGGAGCTGCTGCGCGACTTCGCCGCTGCGGCGCCATGGCCGATCTGGGCCAAGAGCGAAAAGGGCGATTTGCGCTACGCCAACGCGGCCTATGTTCGGGCCGCCGAGGGCACGAGCGTAGCGGACGTCATCCAGCGTAATCTCGAGCTGTTAGAAAGCGACCAGCGCACCGAGATGAACCGGGGGCTCAACGACAACGCCAGCTATAGCGCGCGGTTGCCGATCGTGGTCGGCGGCGAGCGTCGCATCTATGACGTGCAGGGGCTGAGGCTCAACAGCGGCAGCGCCGGGATTGCCATCGACGCCAGTGAGGCATCCTCGCTACGCGCGGCGCTGACACGGATGACGGAGGCGCATCGCCGCACCCTCGATCAACTGTCCTCCGGCGTGGCGGTATTCGACTCCCACCGGCGGCTCGCCTTCTACAACGAATCCTATCGCCGCCTCTGGGGCCTCGATCAGGTATTTCTCGACAGCAATCCGGATGACTCCAGCATCCTCGACCGGCTGCGCGCCACCCGCAAACTGCCCGAGCAGCCGGATTTCAGGGCCTGGAAGGCCAAGCTGCACGAAGCCTATCGCGCGGTGGAATCCGAGACCTACAGCTGGTTCCTGCCCGATGGCCGCGCCGTCAGCGTCGTCACCACGCCAAACCTGGAAGGCGGCGTCACCTATCTGTTCGACAACGTCACCGAAAGCCTCGATATGGCGCGGCGGTTCGATGGCCTGGTCCGCGTCCAGCACGAAACGCTCGACAATCTCAACGAAGCGGTCGCGGTGTTCGGCAGCAACGGTCGCGTGCAGTTGTTCAACCCGGCTTTCGCGAAGATGTGGAAACTGTCGGCGGAGGCGCTGCGGGAGCAGCCCCATATCGAAACCGTGGAAGCGTTGTGCAAGCCGCTGTTCGACGACGCGCCGACCTGGCGCGCGCTGCGCGAGGCGATCACCGCGATCGAGAACCGCGCGGAGGTCGCGCTGAAGCTCGAGCGCAAGGACGGCAGCGTGCTGGACTGCATGACCATGCCGCTGCCCGACGGCGCGACCATGCTGACCTTCCAGGACATCACCGACACCGAGAATGTCGAGCGCGCGCTGCGCGAGCGCAACGAGGCGCTGGAGGCCGCCGACCAGATGAAGGTCGATTTCGTCCACCACGTCTCCTACGAACTCCGCGCGCCGCTCACCACCATCATCGGCTTCGCCCATTTCCTTTCCGATCCCGCTACCGGGCCGTTGACGGTCAAGCAGGCGGAATATCTCGATTACGTCACCAAATCGACCAACGCGCTGCTGGCGCTCACCAACAACATCCTCGATCTGGCGACGATCGACGCCGGCGCCATGAAGCTCGAGCTCGGCCCGGTCAATATCGGCAAGGCGATCGAGGCCGCCGCCGAAGGCATTCAGGACCGCCTCGCGACCGATCGCATCAGGCTCGAGGTCGAAGTCGACCCCAGCATCGGCGATTTCACCGGCGACGAGCGCCGCGTGGTGCAGGTGCTCTATAACCTGCTCGCCAACGCGGTCGGGTTCTCGCCGCATGGCGCGACCGTTGCCATCAGCGCGCGGCGTACGGAGCGCAGCGTGGTTTTCGCGGTAACCGACTCCGGGCCGGGCATTCCACCCGAGGTCAAGGACAAGGTGTTCAACTGGTTCGAGAGCCATCCGCAGGGATCGCGGCATCGCGGCGCCGGCCTTGGGCTGTCGCTAGTGCGTTCCTTCGTCGAGCTGCATGGCGGCAGGGTCCGCGTTGATTCGGCGGTCGGCAAGGGCACCACGGTGACGTGCGATTTCCCGATCGACCAGCACGCACATCGCAACGCCGCGGAATGATGGCGACCACGACATTCTCGGTTGCGCTCGGCAACGAGATCGCGACGGCGCATCTGATGGCCGATCTTGCGCTCCTGATCAGTGCTGGGGACGTGATCACGCTCTCCGGCGATCTCGGCGCCGGCAAGACCGCAGCGGCGCGGGCGCTGATCCGCTATCTCGCCGGCGATGAAACGCTGGAAGTTCCCAGTCCGACCTTCACGCTCGCGCAAAGCTACGACCTTCCTGCGTTTCCATTGATCCATGCCGACCTCTACCGCATCATCGATGCGAGCGAGCTGGAAGAGATCGGGCTGTCTCCATTGCCGGAAGGGACGGTGGCGCTGATCGAATGGCCCGAACGCGCGCCTGACGCGTTGCCTGAAGACCGCATCGACATCGCGCTCAGCCACCGTCCGGCGCTGGGATCGACCGCGCGCGCCGCTGAGATCACCGGCTATGGCAAGGGCGCTGCGGTCGCGGCGCGCCTGAAAGCGCTGCGCCATTTCCTCGGAGCCGCGGACTACATCGATTCCCGGCGTGAGCGCATGCCGGGCGACGCATCGACGCGTTCCTACGCGCGGCTGACCGACGACAATGGCACCGTCATCCTGATGAATTCGCCGCGGCGTGCTGATGGACCGGCGGTTTATGACGGCAAATCCTATAGCGCCGCGGTTCATCTCGCCGAAGACGTCAATCCGTTCGTTGCCATCGCCAATGGCCTGCGGCGTCTCGGCTTTTCCGCACCGGCGATTCGTCACGCCGACCTCGACGCAGGATTCCTGATCACGGAGGATTTCGGCACGGAAGGCGTTATCGAAGATGATCCGCCGCGGCCGATCGTGGAGCGCTATGAAACCGCGACCGACATGCTGGCGGCGCTGCATCGCGAGCAGCTGCCCGAAAGCCTGCCGCTGACGCCTCAGCTCAACTACGACATGCCCGTGTTCGATATCGAGGCCTGGCTGGTCGAGATCGGGCTGATGCTCGAATGGTATCTGCCGGACCGCGGCGTCGCACCAAGCGAGGATCTGCGCAGCGAATTCATCGCAATGTGGCGGTCGCTGCTGCAAAAGCCCGCAGCCGCGCCGCGGACCTGGGTAATGCGGGATTTCCATTCGCCGAACCTGATCTGGCTCGGCGAGCGTGCCGGAATCTTGCGGGTTGGCATCATCGATTTCCAGGATGCCGTGCTGGGGCCCGCTGCCTACGATCTGGCGTCGCTGTTGCAGGATGCGCGGATCGACCTCCCGGAGCAGCTCGAACTGGCGCTGCTGACTCGCTACATCAAGGCGCGGCGCGCGACCGAGGAAAACTTCGATCCAGCCGGTTTTGCCGAGCTCTACGCCATGATGTCGGCGCAGCGTAACACGCGGCTGCTCGGCACCTTCGCCCGGCTGAATCGGCGCGATGGCAAGCCGCAATATCTGCGACACCAGCCCCGGATCTGGACCTACCTCACTCGTTCACTGGCCCACCCGGCGCTGTCGGGCCTTCGCGACTGGTACGCGGCCCATGTGCCGCCGCCGCTTCCCTGATTTACCGGTTGTTAGCCATCCCCGCCCTAATTTGACGTGGCCCGCGTCAAGCGCGGAGCCGAGCTCTTCGAAGCGGAATTCGACGATGGCGATGGAACAACGGCGCAAAGGTGAGCGCGTCACATTCGAGCGCGGCATCCCGGCGCATATGATGGGCATCGACGGCACCTGGCGGCGCGACTGCACGATGGAAGACGTCTCCGAGATCGGCGCCAAACTCACGGTCGAAGGGTCCGTCGAGGGACTGCATCTGAAGGAGTTCTTCTTGCTGCTGTCCTCGACCGGGCTCGCATACCGTCGCTGCGAGCTGGCCTGGGTCAATGGCGACCAGATCGGCGTCAATTTCCTGAAGCAGGGCGACAAGAAGAAGAAAGCGGCCAAGCGCGGCCCGCAAGCGGCCGAGGTTTGAGCATCATCCTCGCTGCCGTCGTACAGCCGTCATGTCCGATGAATATGGCGTCTAGGTCATGCGCTGACCGAATCAGCGTGTTAAGATTGATGTAGCAGCGAATATATCGGATCGAGAAACCCCAGGAATGTCCGTCACTCCCACCAAAGCCATGGTCCTCGCCGCCGGTCTCGGCCTGCGCATGCGCCCGTTGACCGATCATATGCCAAAACCCCTGGTCAGCGTGGCGGGTCAGCCGCTGCTCGATCATGTTCTGGACAAGCTTGCTTGCGCCGGCGTCGGTGAGGCCGTCGTCAACGTGCATTATCTGCCCGACCAGATCATCGAACACGTCAAAACGCGCGAGCGCCCGCGCGTGATCATCTCGGACGAGCGCGACGAGGTGCTAGGCACCGGCGGCGCCGTGGTGAAGGCATTGCCGTTATTGGGCGACGCGCCATTCTTTCATGTCAACGCCGACACCATGTGGATCGACGGCGTGCGGCCGAATCTGACGCGGCTCGCCGAAACCTTCGATCCCGCGCGCATGGATATTCTCTTGCTGATGGCGCCGACCACCAGCAGCATCGGCTATGGCGGCCGCGGCGATTACGCAATGTTGCCCGACGGCGCGCTGCGCAAGCGGCGGGAACATCAGGTCGTGCCCTTCGTCTATGCGGGCGCCGCTATCATGTCGCCGTCTTTATTCGCGGATGCACCCGAGGGCGAATTTTCGCTGACAAAAATGTTTGACCGCGCCAATGAGCAGGAACGGTTGTTTGGCCTGCGGCTCGACGGCGTCTGGATGCACGTCGGAACCCCCGACGCGGTTGCCGCCGCGGAAGAGGCATTTCTCGAAAGCGTGGCGTAGTCAGTTCGATCCCCGCCCGAGCGAGGACAGTGAGTAGCGGGGACGCTGCCCTCCTTGCGCATGACCTACAGGAAATCGCTCCCTATATTGGCGCCTGACGAATCAGGCGGCCCATGCGTGTTTTCAGCATTCCAGTATCCGTACCCTTCCTGCGCACGGTCATCGCCGCTTTGGTCGATGGCCGGCTGGTCAATGGATTCGAGGCGCGTACCGACCCGGCAAAGCTCGCGGAAGCGACGCTCTATCTGCCGACCCGACGCGCCGGACGGATGGCGCGCGAGATATTTCTCGACGTGCTGAATATGGACGCGGCCGTACTGCCGCGCATCGTCGCGCTCGGCGACATCGACGAGGACGAACTGGCGTTCGCGGAGGAAGCCGAACAGTATGGCGGCGCCGCGCCGCTCGACATTCCGCCCAAGCTCGGCGAACTGGAGCGCCGGCTGACGCTGGCGAGACTGGTCGCGGCATGGGCCAGGAGCCCGGTGTCGGCGCCCTTGGTGGTCGGCGGCCCGGCATCGACCCTGGCACTGGCCGGTGATCTGGCGCGTCTGATGGATGACATGGTGACGCGCGGCGTCCCTTGGGAGGCGCTCGACAGGCTGGTGCCGGATCTGCTCGACCAATATTGGCAGCATTCTCTGGATTTCCTTCGCATCGCGCGCAAGGCGTGGCCCGATCACCTCAACGAGATCGGCAGAATAGAACCGGCGGCGCGGCGCGACCTGCTGATCTCGGCGGAAGCTGCGCGCCTGACGGCTCGCCCCGATGGCCCGGTGATCGCCGCGGGCTCGACCGGTTCTATGCCAGCCACGGCAAAATTCCTCCATGCGGTGGCGGGACTGCCGCACGGCGCTGTGGTGCTGCCCGGCCTTGATACCGATCTCGACGACGAATCGTGGCAGACGATCGGTGGTGTCAGGGACGCGCAGGGCAAATTTACCATGCCGCCGGCGTCGAACCACCCTCAATTTGCGATGCATGCGCTGCTCGACCGCTTCGGCTTCCGCCGCGACGATGTCGAAATTTTGGGCCACCCGGTGCCGCAAGGACGCGACGTGCTGGTGTCCGAGACGATGCGGCCATCGACCGCGACGGCCCAGTGGCACGACCGATTGGAGCAGCCCGGCATCGCCGCAAAGATTTCCGGCGGCATGAAGGACCTCGCCGTCATCGAGGCGCCCAACCCGGAGATGGAGGCGCTGGCGATCGCGGTGGCGATGCGCGAGGCCCGGCATCTCAACAAATCCGCGGCACTTGTCACGCCCGACCGCGCGCTGGCCCGTCGCGTGATGGCATCGCTGACCCGCTGGAATCTCGAATTCGACGATTCCGGCGGCGATGCGCTGATGGACACACCGGCCGGCGTGTTCGCCCGCCTCACGGCGGAGGTCGCGGCAAAAGGGCTGGAGCCGCCGACGCTGCTGGCGCTACTGAAACATCCGCTGTTCAGGCTCGGCGGAGCCCAGGGCTCGCTGAAGCCCGCGATCGAAGTATTGGAACTGGCGCTGCTGCGCGGCACCCGGCCGCAAGGCGGAAGCAGCGGGCTTGCGCGCGACTTCGAGCGCTTCCGCAACGAGCTCGGCAAGTTGCGGCGTCAGGAAGTCTCATCACTGCATGCGCGGGAGCGGCGGGCGCGGCTTCGCGACCCCGAACTCGATCGGGCGCAGGCGCTGATTACGCAATTGCAGAGAGCGCTGGCGCCGCTGGAAAGTTTTTCGTCCTCCAAACCTTACGACTTTGTCGAACTGGCGCAGTGCCATCGCGAAGTTCTCGCCGCATTGTCGTTCGACCAGGACGGCATTAGCATTGTCTTCGAAGGACGCGCGGGATCGGCACTGGCCTCCGCGTTCGACGATCTGCTCGGCAATGAGCGGCCGAGCGGATTGATGGTCCAGCTGTTCGATTACCCGGATGTATTCCAGACGGCGTTCGCCGACCGCATGGTGCGGCGGCCGGAATCACCGCGCGCGCACTTGCATATCTTTGGCCAGTTAGAGGCGCGCTTGACCGAATCCGATCGCGTCATTCTCGGCGGGCTTGTCGAGGGCGTCTGGCCACCGGCACCGCGGATCGACCCGTGGCTTAGCCGGCCGATGCGGCACGAACTCGGCCTCGATCTGCCGGAGCGGCGCATCGGTCTTTCCGCGCATGACTTCGCGCAACTGCTCGGAACCCCCGAGGTCATCCTGACCCATTCGGCGAAAGTCGGCGGCGCGCCGGCGGTGGCATCGCGATTCCTGCACCGCCTGGAGGCGGTCGCAGGCGACGAGCGCTGGAAGGCCGCCATACAAGCGGGCGAGAAATATGTTCGCTTCGCCGGCGAACTTGACAGGCCCGACAAGGTTCAGCCGATCCTGCAGCCCGCGCCCAAGCCGCCGCGGGAGACACGCCCGCTAAAACTGTCGGTGACCGCGATCGAGGACTGGCTGCGCGATCCCTATACCATCTACGCAAAATACATCCTGAAGCTCGACCCGCTCGATCCCGTCGACATGCCGCTGTCGGCCGCCGACCGCGGCTCGGCGATCCACGAGGCGCTGGGCGAGTTCACGAAAAGCTTTGCCGCTGATCTCCCTGACGACCCCGTCCGCGCGCTGCGCCAGATCGGCGAAAAGCATTTCGCGCCGCTGATGGAGCGGCCGGAAGCCCGTGCGCTGTGGTGGCCGAGATTTCAACGCGTCGCCGCTTGGTTCGCGGAATGGGAGCTGGCCCGGCGCGGCCATATCGATGGAATCAAGGCCGAGATCCGCGGCGAGATCGGAATTCCCCTCGATAACGCACGCACGTTCGTTCTCTCGGCGCGCGCCGATCGCATCGAGCGCCGACAGGACGGCGGTTTCGCGATTCTCGATTACAAGACCGGACAGCCGCCGACCGGAAAACAGGTGCGCATGGGACTGTCGCCGCAGTTGACGCTGGAGGCGGCGATCCTGCGCGAAGGCGGCTTTGACGATATCCCGGCCGGCTCCTCCGTTGGTGAACTGACCTATGTCAGGCTCAGCGGCAACAATCCGCCGGGCGAGCAGCGGACGCTGGAACTGAAGATCAGGAACAATGATACCCCACAGCCGCCTGACGAGGCCGCCGATGAAGCGCGAACCAAACTCGAAGCCTTGATCCGCGCGTTCGAGGACGAAAACCAGGCCTACACCTCGCTGAACCTCTCGATGTGGGCGAACCGCTACGGCAGCTACGACGATCTCGCCCGCATCAAGGAATGGTCGGCGGCCGGCGGATTGGGATTGGAGGAATGGTGAAGGCGCCCCGCCCCATTCCCGAGACCGTCCGCGCCACGCAGGCGCGAGCGTCGGATCCTGCCGCCTCGGCGTTCGTCTCGGCCAATGCCGGTTCGGGCAAGACGTTCGTGCTGGTGCAGCGGGTGATCCGGCTGTTGCTCGGCGGCGTGCCGCCGGAAAAGATTCTCTGCGTCACCTTCACCAAGGCCGCCGCCGCCAACATGGCCGAGCGGGTATTCACGACGCTGGGCCATTGGGTGACGCTCGACGACGACGCGCTGGATGCAGCGATTCGCGAAGCCGGCATCGCGCATCCGACCGCACGCTTGCGGACATCGGCGCGAAAATTGTTCGCCTGCGCGCTGGAAACGCCCGGCGGTCTCAAGGTTCAAACCATCCATGCGCTATGCACGCGGCTGCTGCAGCAATTCCCGTTCGAGGCCAACGTGCCCGCGCGTTTCGCCGTGCTCGATGAGCGCGATCAGAACGAGATGATGGAGCGCGCCAATCTGGCGGTACTGCTGGAAGCCTCCCGCAATCCCGACAGTGCCACGGGCCGGGCACTCCTGACGGCGATGGCCAGCGCCGCTGATGTCACCTTCAAGGACGTGGTGCGCGAGGCCTGTCTGAGCCGCGATCATTTCATGGCCTGGACCGATGCCGCCGGCGGCGCGGGCGCTGCGGCCGCAGAGATGTCGGCAGCGCTCGGTGTCGCCGCGAACGATCGCATCGAAGATATCGAACGCGAAATTCTTGATGGACCGAATTTGCCGCGCTCGCGATGGGAAGAGGCCGCTTTGATCCTCAGCACCAGCAGCAAAGCTGATCAAAAACAGGCCGATCGCTTGAGAGAAGCCTTTGTCTTTACCGGAAGCGCGCAGGTCGACGAGTATCTCAACGTATTCCTGACGGACGAGCGTTCTCCGCGGGCAACAGTAGTGACGAATAGCTTCGTCACCAAAAACCCCGCTATTGGACGTCTCTTCGAATCGGAAATCCGCCGCCTCGGTCCCCTGATCGAGCGACGCCGCGCGCTTGTCATCCGCGACCGCACCGAGGCGCTCTTGCATATCGCGACCTCGGCTGCGGCAAACTACCGCCGCGAGAAGCAGGAACGCGGCCTCCTCGACTATGACGATCTGATCGACAAGACGCTGGCGATGCTCGACCGCGTGTCCTCGGGCTGGGTGCATTACAAGCTCGACCGCGGCGTCGATCATGTGCTGATCGACGAGGCGCAGGATACCAGCCCGCGGCAATGGGATATCGTCGCGCACATCATTTCCGAATTCACCTCCGGCGCCGGTGCACGCGACGGTGTGGTCCGCACCGTGTTCGCGGTCGGCGACGAGAAACAATCGATCTTTTCGTTTCAGGGAGCCGCGCCGCGCGAATTCGACCTGCGCCGGCGGGAATTGAAAAGGAAGTTCGAGGACGCCGGCCTGAAATTCGATCCGGTATCGTTCAACTACTCTTTCCGCTCGGGCCCGGCGATCCTGCAATCGGTCGACCATGTGTTTCGCGACGAGGCGATCTATCGCAGCATTCACGCGGAAAATACTTATCCGGTGCACGAGACATTGTCCGACGCCGGTCCCAGCCTCGTCGATCTCTGGGAACTGGCGGAAGCCGACGACAAGCAGGACATAGAAGGCTGGCGCGCGCCGTTCGACGGTGTCTCCGCGACAAGCCCCGAAGTAAAGCTGGCAAGACGCATCCAGGCCGAGATCAAGTTTTTGGTCGAAAGCGGCACGATGACCGGTAGCCGCGGCGACCGCCGGCCGCTGCGCTATGGCGACATGCTGGTGCTGGTGCGGCGGCGCGGCAACGCCTTCGACGCCGTCATTCAGGCGCTCAAGCACGCCAATATCCCGGTCGCCGGCGCAGACCGGCTGAAATTGAGCGAGCACATCGCAATCATCGACTTGATGAACCTCGCCGACGCGCTGCTGCTGCCGCAGGACGATCTCGCGCTGGCGGTGGCGCTGAAGAGCCCGCTGTTTGGCCTGACCGACGACGACCTGTTCAAGCTGGCGTGGCAACGCAAGGGATCGCTCCGCGAGGTGCTGACGCTACACGCGACGACAGACGATCGCTTCAAGGGCGCGCGCCATCGGCTCGAGCAATGCGAGCGCCGCTTTGTCGACGCCACGCCGTTCGCATTCTATGCTTGGCTGCTCGGCGGCGATGGCGGCCGGGCGCGCATCCTGAAACGTCTCGGGCACGAGGCCAATGACGCGCTCGACGAATTTTTGGAACTCGCGCTGAACTACGAGCGCAAGGCCCCCGCCTCGCTGCAGGGCTTCATGGCGTGGCTGCGCGCGGCCGACACCGAGGTAAAGCGCGACATGGAAATCTCGCGCGACGAAGTGCGCGTCATGACCGTGCACGGCGCCAAGGGTCTGGAAGCCTCCGTTGTCTTCCTGGTGGACACCACGACCTCGCCTTCGGATACTCAGCGCTTAAGGCTTATTCATTTGCCGCAAGGCAATGCAGCGCCGCATTCGCCGGGCATTGTGGTCTGGGCGGGAAAAAAGGCCGAGGATCCTCCTGATGTCGCCGCGGCACGTGCGGCGATGGTGGGCGAAACCGAGGACGAATATCGTCGCCTGCTCTATGTCGCGATGACGCGCGCCGCCGATCGCCTCATTATTGGCGGCTGTATGCCGGGCAACATGAAGAATGTACGCGCCTCCTCCTGGTACGATCTGGTCAGGAAAGGCCTCGCCAATTCCGGATTGCAGTTCCAGGAGATCGAGACCGCAAGCGGCCGGGTGATGCGCTACGCCCGTCCTGACGATCTCGTCACGGCCACTGGGCCGGCCGCATCGGCGACCTCAGCCTCGATCGAACTGCCAAAATGGTTGACGAGCCCGGCTCCGCTGGAAACTTCCGCCGACAGCCTGTTGCGCCCGTCCGACCCGGCCGACGATGACAGTCCTGTCGTCCGGAGCGCAGAGTCCATCACGTTGCGCGCGCGGGCGCTGCAGCGCGGCACGTTGGTGCACCGGCTGCTGCAGTCGCTGCCCGATATCGGCCCCGCGCGACGCCGCGATGCTGCGCTCGGCTACCTCGCCCGCAACGCCGGTGGCTGGACCGAGGATGAACGCGAGCGGCTTGCGGGGGGCGTGCTGGCCCTGATCGTGGATAGCCGTTTTGCGCCGGTATTTGCTCCCGGCAGCCGCGCGGAAGTCTCGATTGTCGGCCGGCTGGACCGTCCCGGGCAATCGGCGGCACTGGTTTCCGGGCAGATCGACCGCCTGGTGGTAACGCCGGAGGAAGTCCTGATCGTCGATTTCAAGACCAACCACGCCCCGCCGACGGCCATGGCGGACGCCCCGCGGGGCTATGTCCGCCAGCTCGCGCTGTACCGGGCCGTACTGCGCAAGCTTTATCCCCAGCGGAGCGTCCGCGCCGCGCTGCTTTGGACCGAAATACCTGAATTGATGGAGATTTCCGCTCCTGCGCTGGACGCCGGGCTGGCATAATATCATGTTGGCGTGACCGAACTTGACCCGGCAAGGACGCGTTCATAGGTTTGTCCCATGATGTTCGGGCGCGATTCTCTGGCTGCGCCCTTTTCTCCTAACCGAACGAGGTATTCCCATGGCCGTTGGCAAGGTTTCTGACGCCGATTTCGAAGCCGAGGTGCTGAAGGCGAGCGGCCCGGTGGTAGTTGATTTCTGGGCTGAATGGTGCGGCCCGTGCCGCATGATCGCGCCTGCCCTGGACGAGATTTCAGGCGCGATGGGCGACAAGGTCAAGATCGTAAAGCTCAACGTCGACGAGAGCCCGAAGACGGCCTCGAAATACGGTGTGATGTCGATCCCTACCCTGATGATCTTCAAGGGCGGCGAGATGGCCTCCCGCCAGGTCGGTGCCGCGCCGAAGCAGAAGCTGCAGCAGTGGATCACCGCTGCGGTCTGATCTGCTTTCCGCAATAGATTTCAACGGCGGCCGGCGAATAGACGGCCGTTTTGTTTTGCGCTTACCGAATCCAGCCTGTTGCCAGCGCCGGGCGTCGAGCGGGCCGCTCGCCATATCACCGAGATTGACGATGTCCGTAATGTCCTGCGCGCGGATATCCGCAATGACCGCCTCCAGCGCCAGATAGTTTCCGTGCACGTCGGCAATCGCGGCAAAGCGCATGGTCGCTCAATCGTCCCTGTATCGAGCCTGCGGAACCTTACGCAGGCGGCGTGCCATTGACGGCCAACACATGGCCGGCGAGATAAAGCGATCCCGTGATCAGGATGCGCGGCGGCACTTCGTAGGCAAGGCGCGCCAGCGTTTGCAGCGCGGCTTCGACGCTCGCCGCGACCTCCACGCGCATGCCTAGCGCGCGCGCGGCGTCGGCCAAGCGGTCCGGCGGCATGGCGTTGTCGCGGCCGGGTATCTGCACCGCGATGATATGGCGGGTCAGCCCTGCGAAGTTGGCAAGAAATCCTGCGGCATCCTTGTTGGCCATCATGCCCGCGATGACGACCAATGGACGCGATACTCGCTCCTCGAGATCGCCGAGCGCCGCGGCCGCGACACGCCCGCCCTCGGCGTTATGTCCGCCGTCGAGCCAGATCTCGCATCCCTGCGGCCCCTGCTCCGCCAGCGCGCCCGACACCAGGCGCTGCATTCGGGCCGGCCATTCGGCATTGACGATACCGGCTTCGAATGCGGCGATGCCGATTTTGAACGTGTCGACCGCACGCAGCGTCGCGATCGCGAGCCCGGCATTGTCGAACTGATGCCGCCCGAACAGTTTTGGCGCCGCGAGATCGAGCAGGCCGCGGTCATCCTGATAAACCAGCCGCCCGCGCTCGATGCCGACATGCCATTGCTGCCCCGCCGCGTGCAGCGGCGCGCGCATGCGAGCCGCCTGCGCTTCGATCACTGCCATTGCCTCGGGCGCCTGCTCGGCACAAATCACCGGCTTGTGGCGTTTGATAATGGCGGCCTTCTCGCCCGCGATCGATGCAAGCGTGTCGCCGAGAAACTCGGTGTGATCCATGCTGACAGGCGCAATTACGGTCGCCAGCGGCGCTTCGACCACGTTGGTGGAGTCCAAGCGACCGCCGAGGCCGACTTCCAGCAATGCGACGTCGGCCGGATGCTGCGCGAACAGGCAAAAGGCTGCCGCGGTTTCGATCTCGAATATCGTGATCGGTTCGCCTTGGTTGACCCGCTCGCAATGCTCGAGAACGCCGCGCAGTTCGTCGTCGCCGACGAGCACGCCGCCGCCGCTCCGGCCGATACGAAAGCATTCGTTCAGCCGCACCAGAAAAGGCGAGGTGAAAACATGGACGCGCAGGCCTGCGGCTTCGAGGATCGCACGCAAATAGGCGATCGTCGAACCCTTGCCGTTGGTTCCGGCGACATGAATCACCGGCGGCAATTTTCGCTCGGGGTGCCCGAGCCGGTCCAGCAGCCTGATCATGCGATCGAGACTGAGGTCGATTTGCCTGGGATGCAGCGCCGACAGCCGCCCGATCAGTTCATCGAACGAGGGCTGCGGTTTGGCGGCCGGCGCGTTCACGCGTGGGGCGCTGCCGGCACCGCCTCGGGAGGCGAAACGATCTGGGCCGGCGCGGTGACCTGCTGCGCAGGCTTCGATGCGGTTTCGAGCGCGGGCGATTTGGTCAGCAGGCGGCACAGCCGCGCCAGCGTCGGACGCATGTCGTGGCGATGCACCACCATGTCCACCATGCCGTGGTCGCGCAGATATTCGGCCCGCTGGAATCCTTCCGGCAATTTCTCGCGGATGGTCTGTTCGATCACGCGTGCACCGGCAAAGCCGATCAGCGCACCGGGCTCGGAGATGTGCACGTCGCCCAGCATCGCATAGGAGGCCGTGACGCCGCCGGTAGTCGGGTTGGTCAGCACCACGATATAGGGCTGCTTGGCCTCGCGCAGCATCTGCACGCCGACCGTGGTTCGCGGCATTTGCATCAGCGACAAGATGCCCTCCTGCATTCGTGCGCCGCCGGAGGCCGCGAATACGATGAAGGGCGATTTCTTCTCGACCGCAAGCTCGAGCCCGCGCACGATCGCTTCACCCGCGGCCATGCCGAGCGAGCCGCCCATGAAATCGAAATCCTGCACCGCGACCACGACGCCAGCGCCTTCGAGCTTGCCATAGCCGACCTTGATCGCGTCGTTCAGTCCGGTCTTGGCGCGCGCGTCCTTGATGCGGTCGACGTATTTTCGCTCGTCGCGAAACTTGAGCGGATCGGCCGCAACTTCGGGCAGCGCGATGTCGTACCAGGTCTCGTTGTCGAAGACCGACTTCAGCCGCGCCACCGCGCCCATGCGCATGTGGTAGTTCGAGCCGGGAATCACGAACTGGTTAGCCTCGACGTCCTTGTAGAACACGAGCTGCCCGGAATCCGGGCACTTGATCCACAGATTCTCCGGCGTCTCGCGACGCAGGATGTTGCGGATTTTCGGCCGGACGACACTGGTGAGCCAATTCATGTTTCGCTCCGAAATGCGATCAAAGACGCATTAGATCGCATATATGGCGGCCCGGACTGAGCCCGGCAAGCCGCTGATGAACGCCTATTTCCACCCAATTGTGGCTTATTCGGCGGCCTGTTTCGCTCCTCGCACGCCCTGCGCCAGCGAAGCCACCAGATCGGCCACGGTTGTAACGGTTTTGGCGGTTGCGCGCCCTTCGGCATCGAGGCTGCCGCGCAAGGCATCGACCAGCGCGGTGCCGACCACGGCGCCATTGGCGTTCTCGGCGATCGCGCGCGCGGCTTCCGGGGTACGGATGCCGAAGCCGACGCAGACCGGCAGCTTGGTATGGCGCTTGATGCGGGCGACGGCCTCGCCGACCGCACTGGAATCCGCGGCCGCGCTGCCGGTGATGCCGGTGATCGAGACGTAATAGACGAAGCCCGACGTGTTGGCGAGCACCGCGGGCAGGCGCTTGTCATCGGTGGTCGGCGTTGCCAGCCGGATGAAGTTCAAGCCCGCCTTCATCGCCGGCAGGCACAGCTCGGTATCTTCTTCCGGCGGCAGATCCACGATGATGAGACCGTCGACACCCGCGGTCTTTGCATCCGCGAGGAACTTGTCGACACCGTAGATGTAGATCGGATTGTAATAGCCCATCAGCACCAGCGGCGTGGTGTCGTCGTCCTTGCGGAAGCCGCGCACCAGTTCCAGCGTCTTCTTCAGCGTCATGCCGCCCTTCAGCGCGCGCAGGCCCGCCGCCTGGATCGACGGGCCATCCGCCATCGGGTCGGTAAAGGGCATGCCGATCTCGATGATATCGGCACCCGCCTTCGGCAGCGCCTTGATGATGTCGAGCGACGTTTTTGGATCGGGATCGCCGGCCATCAGGAAGGTGACGAAAGCCGAACGGCCTTGTTTCGCGAGTTCGGCGAAGGTTGCGTCGATACGGGTGGTCACTTCTTCTTGCCCTTCAGGATATCGCCGACCTGCGGCACGTCCTTGTCGCCGCGGCCGGAGAGATTGACCACCATCAGATGATCCTTTGCGCGCTTCGGCGCGAGCTCCATCACCTTCGCAATGGCATGCGCCGGCTCCAGCGCTGGGATGATGCCTTCCAGCCGCGACAGCAGCTGGAACGCGGCCAACGCCTCATCGTCGGTCGCCGAAAGATAGTTCACGCGCCCGGTCTCATGCAGCCAGGAATGCTCCGGCCCGATGCCGGGATAGTCCAGGCCTGCCGAGATCGAATGCGCGTCCTGGATCTGGCCGTCATCGTCCATCAGCAGATAGGTGCGGTTGCCGTGCAGCACGCCGGGTCGGCCGCCGGCGATCGAGGCGGCATGCAACTGCGTCAGGCCGTGGCCCGCGGCTTCGACGCCAAAGATCTCGACCGAGGGATCGTCGAGGAACGGATGGAACAGTCCCATCGCGTTGGAGCCGCCCCCGATGCAGGCGACAAGCGAGTCCGGCAGGCGGCCTTCGGCCTCCTGCATCTGCTGGCGCGTTTCGGTGCCGATGATCGACTGGAAATCACGCACCATCATTGGATAAGGGTGCGGCCCCGCGACCGTGCCGATGCAGTAGAAGGTGTTGTGCACGTTGGTGACCCAGTCGCGCAGCGCGTCGTTCATCGCGTCCTTCAGCGTGCGCGATCCCGACTGCACCGGGATCACCCTGGCGCCGAGCATTTCCATGCGGATCACATTCGGCTGCTGCCGCTCGACGTCGACCGCGCCCATATAGACCACGCATTCAAGCCCGAACCGCGCGCACAGCGTCGCGGTGGCGACACCATGCTGGCCGGCGCCGGTCTCGGCGATGATGCGCTTCTTGCCCATGCGGCGCGCGACCATGATCTGGCCGAGCACATTGTTGACCTTGTGCGAGCCGGTGTGATTGAGCTCCTCGCGCTTGAAATAGATCTTTGCGCCACGAAGATGCTCGGTCAGGCGCTCGGCGAAATAGAGCGGCGACGGCCGGCCGACATAGTCCTTCAGGTAGCCGTTCATCTCCGCCTGGAACGCCGGATCGGCCTTGGCGTCGGCATAGGCCTTTTCCAGGTCGAGGATCAGCGGCATCAGCGTTTCCGCGACAAAGCGACCGCCGAAAATGCCGAAATGCCCTCGCTCGTCGGGCCCGCTGCGGAAGGAATTTGGAAGATTTGGATTCATATTCGCCTTTCGTCATGGCCGGGCTTGACCCGGCCATCCACGCCTTGCTTGCTTCGCAGCTCAACAGACGTGGATGCCCGGGACAAGCCCGGGCATGACGCTGCTGAGTGAACGGTCACGGTCATTGCCCGCCTGCAATCGCGAGAGCTGCGTCATGTTCCGCGGCGCGCGCGGCGCGGATAAAGTTGCGGATCATCTCGGGATCCTTGATTCCGGGCGACCGCTCGACGCCCGAAGACACGTCGACGCCACCGGCCCGGGTGACGCGAACGGCTTCCGCGACGTTATCGGCATTAAGCCCGCCCGAGACCATGAACGGCAGCTTGAGATCGAGATTCTCCAGGAGACTCCAGTCGAACACCGCTCCCAGACCGCCGGGGCGGGTGGCGCCCTTGGGGGCGCGCGCATCGAACAGGATGCGGTCGGCAACAGCCGCATAGCCGGCGAGCGGCACGAGATCTGCCGCGGTCTCCACCGCAAGCGCTTTCATGACCGGCAATCCAAATTTCGCCTTGATATCGCGTAGCCGCGCGGTGGTTTCCTTGCCGTGCAATTGCAGAATGTCCGGCTGCAGCGTCTCGACGATGTTTTCGAGCGTCGCATCATCGGCATCGACGGCCAGCGCGACCTTGACGGCGCGGCCCTTGGCCTGCCTGCCGAGTTCTCGCGCCGCCTCGAGGCCGAGATGCCGCGGCGACGGCGGAAAAAACACGAAGCCCACCATGTCGGCGCCTGCCTGCAGCGCGGCGTCGAGCGTCTCGCGCGTGGACAGGCCGCAGATTTTGACGAGCAGGGACATGGTTTCTCGAAGCGCGGTTTTCGGGCCGCCGGATCCGTCTGGACCGGGGCTAACGGGGCGCGTTCTACAACGTCACGCCCTGCTTGTCTCGCCCGCCGGTCCCATAAAGGCCGCCATTTGACGGTGCCGGAAGCCGCCGGCGGTCGGCCCTTGAGGCTGCCGCGGCAGCCCGCAGATTTTCGGCTTCCGCCCGCGCCTGACGGGCGTCGGCCTCATGCTGCCGCGCCGCGCGGCGCCAGTGGCGCTGCCGGAACCAGGTCCCGAAGCCGCCCGCGATCACGCCCAGGATGGCCACCGCGATAATGACGACAAACAGCGGCAGCGTGACGGATATCGATGGATCGGTCGAATTGAAGGGATCGAACGACACCGTCACGAAATGACGGTTGGCGACGGCGAAAACGATGAAGATCAGGCCCAGTGGGATGACGACCAGCGCCGTGAAGAATTTTCGCATGACCGTCTCTCATATCGATGGCGAATGGCGGTCGAGATGCCCGACAGGACTCCCCGCAGCACGGCCATCGGTTACGACACAATACGCACGAAGCCCGCGCGCCTCACGCGCTCGCCTCGGTTGCCCCGCCATTGTCGCGGTTCAGTCGCTCGCGCATTTCCTTGCCCGTCTTGAAAAACGGGACGCTCTTCTGATCGACCGGCACATGCGCGCCGGTGCGCGGATTGCGGCCCGCCCGCGCCGGACGATGCTTCACCGAAAACGCGCCGAAGCCGCGCAGCTCGACACGATCGCCGCGCGCCAGGGCAGCGACGATCTCATCGAGAATCGCATTCACAATATTCTCGACATCCCGCTGATAAAGGTGCGGGTTGTGCTCGGCGATACGCTGAACAAGTTCGGATTTGATCATCGAGAGTGGGGTCCGGGAGGCTACGGACATGCATTTCCGTGAAAATGCCTTGAACTGTCAAGTCGCTAAATCAATTTAAGGGGACGTGAAATGCCTGACAAACGGCCAAAACCGGGCCCGCCCCAACTCCCGCGGTACGGGAAAACTGTAAAAAACTCGCCTGCGAGCTCTCAATTGGCCCCGCCGGGATGCCACAACGCCAGCATGCCGTCCAAACCGAGACGATCGACCGCCTGCACGACGCCGGCTTGCTCGACACGGCGCGCAATCGAGCCAAAACCGAGCGCATCGAGGGTAAGGGAAGCCGCCGTCCGCAGGAATGTCAGATCGCCGAAGCGCGGATTGAGCCTGTAATCGCGCACCGGCAGCTCGCTGCTGATCTTCTTCTCCGCAACCAGCCACGCCACCGCGGCCTGTTCGTCACCCAGCTGGTCGACCAGCTTGAGGTCGATCGCCTGGCGGCCGGTGAAGACACGGCCGTCAGCGACTTTCTCGAGCAAGGCGTCGTCCATGCCACGCCGCTCCTTCACCAGGCCACGGAACCAGGCGTAGGAGTCCTTCACCAGCGCATCCAGCGCCGCGCGCGCTTCGGGACTGGTCGGCTCAAAGCCGTTCGGCGCCGCTTTCAAGGGCGACGACTTCACTTCCTCGACCTTGACGCCCACGGTCTTCAACAGCTCGGAAACATTAGGATACTGGAACAGCACGCCGATCGAGCCAACCAGCGAGCTCTGCTGGGCAATGATATGGTCGGCGGCAATGGCCGTGATGTATCCGCCCGATGCGGCCAATCCCTCGACCACCACGACCAGCGGCTTCTTCGCTTTCAACCGCACCAGCGCGTCATATAGCTGTTCGGAGCCCGCGGTAGTGCCGCCGGGCGAATTGATATGCACGATGACGGCAGCAACGGACGATTTTTCCAGTCGCTCCAGCGCCTCGACGCGCTCCTGGTCGCTGCGGATCAGCCCCTCGATGTTGACGCGCGCAATCGAGCCAACGGTCGACAGCGAAGATCGTCCGCCCGCGATCACGCCGACGGTGACCACGGCAGCAATCGCGACGACCGCGGCCGCGACGCGCCAGAACGTCAGCTTGCGGCGGATCCTGCGGCGGTCGACGATCACATCGGAATCCAGCGACATCGAATTTCTCCTGAAATCTACCGCCCGTTTTGCATTTGCAGCGTGACTATCGGGTTAGCCGGTTACATCAATTGAAGTACATTTTTGAAGAAAACAAGGCTCGGCGGCGCCTATCTCTCCTGTCGTGGTCCCGCGCGAACCCGGGGACGACGGCTGTCGGAAAACATAAAAGGCCCCGGTCGAAACCGGGGCCTGATTGCTGAGGCGAGTGAGCAAGGATTTACTTGTTGTCGCCGCGGTTCTTCAGCGCAGTGCCAAGAATGTCGCCCAAGGTCGCTCCCGAATCGGACGAGCCGTATTGCGCGATGGCCTCCTTCTCCTCGGCGACTTCCAGCGCCTTGATCGAGACCTGCACCTTGCGGGCCTTCTTGTCGAACTGGATCACCCGCGCATCGACCTTCTCACCGACCGCGAAGCGTTCGGCGCGCTGATCGTTGCGATCGCGAGCGAGTTCAGAGCGCTTGATGAAGGTCGTAAAGTCGGTACCGGAGATCTTCACCTCGATGCCGCTTTCCTTCACTTCGAGCACTTCGCAGGTCACGACCGCGCCCTTCTTGACGTCGCCCGGCTCCGCGAAGGGGTCGCCTTCGAGCTGCTTGACGCCGAGCGAGATGCGCTCCTTCTCGACATCGACGTCGAGCACCACGGCTTTCACCATGTCGCCCTTCTTGAAGTTGTCGATCACCTGCTCGCCCGGAAGCTTCCAGTCGAGATCGGACAGATGGACCATGCCGTCGACGTCGCCCTCGAGTCCGAGGAACAGACCGAACTCGGTCTTGTTCTTGACCTCGCCTTCGACGACCGAACCGACCGGGAATTTCTCGACGAAGACTTCCCAGGGATTGCGCATCGTCTGCTTGAGGCCGAGCGAAATACGACGCTTGACCGAGTCGACTTCGAGCACCTGCACTTCGACTTCCTGCGAGGTCGAAACGATCTTGCCGGGGTGCATGTTCTTCTTGGTCCACGACATCTCCGAGACGTGGATCAGGCCTTCGATACCCGGCTCCAGCTCGACGAACGCGCCGTAGTCGGTGATGTTGGTGACGCGGCCGGTAAAGCGGGCGCCCAGCGGATATTTCGCCTCGATGCCCTGCCACGGATCGTCCAGCAACTGCTTCATGCCGAGCGAGATGCGGTGGGTCTCGTGGTTGATCTTGATGATCTTGACCTTCACGGTCTGGCCGATCGTCAACACCTCGGTCGGGTGATTGACGCGCCGCCAGGCGATATCGGTGACGTGCAGCAGGCCATCGATGCCGCCGAGGTCAACGAACGCACCGTAATCGGTGATGTTCTTGACGACGCCGTCGATCACCTGACCCTCTTCGAGGTTCTGCACCAGCTCCTGGCGCTGCTCGGCGCGGGTCTCTTCCAGTACCGTGCGGCGCGACACCACGATGTTGCCGCGGCGGCGATCCATCTTGAGGATCTGGAACGGCTGCGAGTTGTTCATCAGAGGCGCAACGTCGCGGATCGGGCGGATATCGACCTGCGAGCGCGGCAGGAAGGCCACGGCGCCGTCGAGATCGACGGTGAAGCCGCCCTTGACCTGATTGAAGATAACGCCGTTGACCTTTTCGTTGTTCTGGAATGCCTTCTCGAGCTTGCCCCAGCTTTCCTCGCGGCGCGCCTTGTCGCGCGACAGCACGGCTTCGCCGAGCGCATTCTCGATCCGGTCGAGAAACACCTCGACCTCGTCGCCGACCTTGAGATCGCTTTCGCGGCCGGGCCCGGCGAATTCGCGCAGCGCCACACGGCCTTCGGTCTTCAGGCCGACGTCGATGACGGCCATGTCCTTTTCAATTGCAACTACCTTGCCCTTGATGACCGAGCTTTCCTGCAAATTGCCGCCGGCAAAGGACTCATCAAGCATCGCGGCGAAATCGTCGCGGGTAGGATTATAAGAAGCAGCAGTCGAAGCCATTTGTTCTCCAGATGCGGGGTCTTGCCGGCCGTGCGAGTTAAGGGCGTATCGCGCGTGAGGTGTCAGGTCCGCAAATCCTGACGACCGCTGTTTGCGCAATTCGCAAAAGCGGGCCGGCAGCAAGCCTGCACGTTCGATACGTTGATGGCGCGCATTCCGCAAAAGTGGGTACCGGTTTTGCGAAAAGAATGCGCGTAACTTTGAAGCCCGGGCCTGAAACCAGCGTATCGACTTCGAGAACCAAGGAGCGGGCTTTCCTCCAATGACGGCAGGGGTTCAGACCCTTGCCGGCCCGCTCGGACGGCCTCGACCATGTCGATGGTAGCCCGGACGCTGCTGATATATAGCCGCTGAATGCCTTGGGCAAGCCGGAAATGCCCGATTTGCGGGCCCTTAAGGCTGACGGAACCTTCGATGGAACCCAGCCTTAAGCGGCCTCACGCACAATCCTGCTGCCTCGCGCGGACCGCCTCGACGATCGCAATCGCGGCAC
This sequence comes from uncultured Alphaproteobacteria bacterium, assembly GCA_963786115.1. Taxonomy (GTDB): domain Bacteria; phylum Pseudomonadota; class Alphaproteobacteria; order Rhizobiales; family Xanthobacteraceae; genus Bradyrhizobium. The sequence goes on along the minus strand of CAWAYC010000020.1, from coordinate 138,954 downwards.
GAACTCCGCCTTCGATGTCAAGGTTCGAATTATCCAGAATGTGAGCATCAGGCGCGGCTTTCAGTGGCGCCGTTGGACGATTCTTGTCGCGCTCGTCGCGCTTGAGGATATCCGCCAGCACGGCGGCCTCGTCCGCCTCCTCGCCACGGGCGCGGGCTTCCAGCGTCCGGCGTCGCGCGCGGACCTGCGGGTCGGCGACGACAAAAATCTTCACGTCGGCATGCGGACAGATCACGGTTCCGATGTCGCGACCGTCAAGCACGGCGCCCGGCGGATCGGCCGCGAACTGGCGCTGGAAACTGACCAGGGCCTCGCGCACCCTGGGGATGGCCGATACCACCGAAGCGGCATCGCCAATCCGCTGCGTTTTCAGCTCGGGATGGCCGAATTTTTCGGGATCGAGTTCCATGGCGACGGCAACGGCGCGCGCCTCGTCGGTCAGATCGACGCCAGCGTCCAACAGCGCCTTCGCCACCGCGCGATAGATCACCCCGGTATCGAGATGGCGATAGCCGTAATGGTGGGCAAGCCGCTTTCCCAGCGTGCCCTTTCCCGATGCGGCCGGTCCGTCGATGGCTATGATCATGAGAACTCCGCGCCGAGCGAGCGCATCATCGGAATGAAATCCGGAAAACTGGTGGCGATGAAGGCGGTGTCGTCGACCTTGACCGGCCGATCGGACGCAAGCCCCATCACCAGCGCCGACATCGCGAGGCGATGATCCATGTGGGTGGCGACCAGGCCGCCCCCGGGCACATGACCCTTACCCTCGACGATCAGGTCATCGCCTGCGACCTCGACCTTGACGCCGTTGACACGCAGCATGTCGGCGGTCGCCTCCAGCCGGTCGGATTCCTTGACGCGCAGCTCCTTGAGCCCGCGCATGATGGTGGTGCCTTCGGCAAAGGAAGCGGCGACCGCCAGCACCAGGTATTCGTCGATCATCGAGGGGGCGCGCTCCGGTGGCACCTCGACGCCGCGCAGTTTTGAGGCCCGCACGCGCAGTTGCGCCATCGGCTCGCCGGTATCGCCGCGAACTTCGCTCTCCTCGATCGAGGCGCCCATCTCGCGCAACGTCGTGAAAAGCCCGGTGCGCAGCGGATTTGTCATGACATCCGAGAAAACGATGTCGGAGCCTTCGACGATCAGCGCCGCCACGATCGGGAACGCCGCCGAGGAGGGGTCGGCGGGTATCACCACGTCGGCGCCTTGCAGCTCGGGCTGGCCGGTCAGTGCGATGCGGCGGCCGTGGCTGCCTTCCTTCGCCGAGGTGATCTCGGCACCGAAATGCCTCAACAACAGCTCGGTATGGTCGCGGCTCGCTTCCTGCTCGATGACCGTGGTGACGCCGGGCGCGGCGAGCCCCGCCAGCAGCACCGCGGATTTGATCTGCGCCGAGGCCACCGGCGTCTTGTAGAGGATCGGCACGGGGTCACGCGCGCCGTGCAGCGTCAGCGGCAGGCGGCCGCCTTCCCTGGTCTCACCGGTCCGGGCACCCATCAATTCCAGGGGATCGAGGATCCGCCGCATCGGCCGCGAGCGCAGCGAGGCATCGCCGTCGAAAACCGCCGTAATCGGGCAGCCGGCCACCGCCCCCATGACCAATCGGCAGCCGGTGCCGGAATTACCGAAATCCAGCGGCGCGGATGGCTCGGCGAAGCCGGCGACGCCTACACCCTGCACCGACCAGGCGAACGGCCCGGTCCGCTCCACCTTTGCCCCCAGCGCCCGCATGGATTTGGCGGTATTGAGCACGTCCTCGCCCTCCAGCAGGCCCGAAACCCTGGTTCCGCCGACTGCTAGTGCGCCCAGGATCAGAGCCCGGTGAGAAATCGACTTGTCGCCGGGAACCCGGACTTTTCCGGTCAAAGGACCGGCGGAACGGGCTTCCAGTGGGGTCGGGGTGTTGGAATGGGTCAAGATTGTGTCCTCTCGCGCTGCGGCAGGTATCACATAGGGCACACCGCGTCACGCGGGCGGCAAATGCGCGCACACCGCTATTGACAGCAGCCGCTCAACTAGCCAAGTGAAGCACCGTTTTTCAGAAAAATTCCCTAGGATCACACGTGGCCAAGTCCGATCTCGGAACCAAGCGCATTTGCCCGACGACGGGCAAGAAGTTCTACGACCTGAACAAGAATCCGGTGATTTCGCCCTACACCGGCGAGGTCGTGCCGATTGCTCCGATCGCGCCGCCGCGCGTGGCCCGTGGCGCTGCAGCGGCTGCAGCCGCTACGACCGCGCCCGACATGCCGGAGCCCGCGGAGGCCGAAGAGTTGGTCTCGCTGGAAGAGGCCGATGCCGAGGAAAACACCGGCAAGGTGAAGGCCATCGTTCCCGAGTTGGAAGACGATATCGAGATCGATGAAACCATCGAAGACGATGATGACGATGATTCCACCTTCATCGCCGACGAGGAAGAAGGCGACGAGGACGTCACCGACATCATTGGTGACGTCGGAGGCGATGAAGAGACTTGAGATCGGCCCTGAACTGTGTTCAGGGTCTCTGCGCCCGCGAGTTGTTCGAGACGCGTGGGTCCCTTAAGGGGCCATAGCTCAGCTGGGAGAGCGCTTGCATGGCATGCAAGAGGTCGGCGGTTCGATCCCGCCTGGCTCCACCAGCCTTCGCTGGCTTCGCCAGCTTCGGCTCGGCAAGCCCTATCGTAGCGAAGGCTGCCGCGGCGTAGTCCGAAGGGCGAAGGCGGGCCTCGGCAATCTCGTCCATATCTGAACCAGGCCACGACGACTCATCCTGCTGTATGCTTCCCGCGACATATCCACGCGGAGGCTCGCCATGAAATACGTCTACATTCTCGAAAGTCTCAATTCCGCGCACTTCTATGTCGGCATCACTGACGATTTGCGCGCTCGGCTGACAAAGCACAACGCCGGCGACGCATACTTCGAAATACGGACCTTGGCGGATAAAAACCTACATCGCGTTTAGTGACGAGGAGCAGGCGGTTGCCTTCGAGAAATACCTGAAGTCCCATTCCGGCCGGGCCTTTGCCAAGAAGCGCCTTTGAGCGCCACCTCTACTTCAGCCCCCCTACTCCCCCAGCGCCGCATTCAGCCGGTCCCTCAGCGCGACCAGATCCTTCTTCATCGCCGATAATTCGCCGAGCGAGCAGGCTGAGGCCGCAAGGATCCCCTGCGGCACCGCTCTCGCCTTTTCCTTCAGCACCTGGCCTTGCTGCGTCAGCGCGATCAGCACTAGCCGCTCATCCTCGGTGCTGCGCGAGCGCTTGACGAGCGACGCCGCCTCCAGCCGCTTGAGCAGCGGCGTCAGCGTGCCCGAATCCAGGAACAGCCGTTCGCCGATATCCTTGACCGGCACACCGTCGCGCTCCCACAGCGCCAGCATGACAAGATATTGCGGATAGGTCAGCCCGAGCTTGTGGAGCAACGGCTTGTAGACGCGGTTGAACGCGTGCGCGGTGGAATACACCGCAAAGCAGATCTGGTTGTCGAGCATCAGCGGCCAATCCGCCGCATGTTTCCTGGTCATTCGTCATCTCACCATCGGGCAGGCCTTCAGGCCCACCTTGGGCCGGAGCCGCCCCGTATTCAATTGCGAACAATTAAATGTGAGACGGCAGATTTTATATTGTGCACAATCGAATTGTTTGCAATACAGGCGCGATCGAAATCGCAAACAGGGAGATCGGATATGTCTGTGAACGTGCTTTACAAGACCAGCGCGAAGGCAACTGGAGGTCGGGACGGCCACGCCGCTACGCTCGACGGCGCCTTGGACGTCAAACTCACCACCCCGAAGGAACTTGGCGGCGGTGGTGGCGCAGGCAACAATCCCGAGCAGCTATTCGCGGCCGGCTATGCCGCCTGCTTCATTGGTGCGATGAAATTCGTCGCCTCGCAGGGCGGCCCGAAGGTGCCTGCGGACGCCTCCGTAACTTCGACTGTCGGCATCGGGCCGCGCTCGGAGGGTGGTTTTGGGCTCGATATCGATCTCGCCGTCTCGCTGCCGGGCCTGCCGCGCGCGGACGCTGAGGCGCTGGTACAAAAAGCCCACCAGGTGTGCCCCTATTCCAACGCCACCCGCGGCAACGTGGATGTGCGCCTGAGCGTTGTCTAACGACGCCAACGAGTGGCCCGCCGCGACGACCGGCGGGCCGCTCATGCGGCCTGTGCGCCAGAAGCCATTGCCGCCGCGCCTGAACCCCGCTAGCTCAGGAATCCCATTTGAGTCCTGGCTTAAGCGAAGGTTCTTTTCATGGATGCAGCAGCCACTCCCGGCGCGATGACCGGGCTGCGCGTAATCGATCTGACGCGCGTGCTCGGCGGTCCCTATTGCACACAGATCCTGGCCGACCACGGCGCCGACGTCATCAAGGTCGAGCCGCCGGCCGGTGACGAGGTGCGCGACTGGGGCCCTCCCTTCCACGAGGAGGACGCGGCCTATTTCGTCGGCATCAACCGCAACAAGCGCTCGATCGGCATCGACCTCGCCTCCGAGGGCGGCCGCGCCGTCTTGATGAAGATGCTGGAAAGCGCCGACGTCCTGATCGAGAATTTCAAGCCGGGCACCCTCGACAAATGGGGGATCGGAAACGACGTGCTGCGCGCGAAATTCCCAAAACTCGTGCATTGCCGGATTTCCGGCTTCGGCGCCGACGGCCCGCGCGGCGGCAACCCCGGCTATGACGCGATCATCCAGGCCATGACGGGCATGATCGCCGCGACCGGCTCGCCGGAGAGCGGCCCGATGCGCATCGGCGTGCCGCTGGTCGATATCACCACCGGGCTTTATGCCGCGATCGGCATTCTGATGGCGCTGTCGGAGCGGCAGCGCTCCGGCTTCGGCCAGTTTCTCGAGACCACGCTTTATGAAACCGGCCTCGCGATCATGCATCCGCACACCGCGAATTATTTCATGCACGGCAAGCCGCCGGGCCTCACCGGCAACGAGCATCCCAATCTCGTGCCCTACGCGATCTTCCCGACCAAGACCGACAACATCTTCATCGGCGTCGGCAATGACGGCACGTTCCGCAAGCTGGCCAAGGAGATCGGCAAGCCCGAACTCGGCACCGATCCGCGCTTTGCCCGCAACAAGGACCGCATCGCCAACCGCGACGCGCTTCGTGCCGAGCTTGCGGCGGTATTCAGCCAGCATGAGGCTGAACCACTCTGCAACCGCCTGCTCGCGGCCGGCCTGCCCGCGGGTCCGGTGCAGAAGATCGACCAGGCATTGACCAACCCGCACACGCTGCATCGCGGCGATATCATCAGCAAGGATTGGTACAAGGGCGTTGCGTCCCCGATCCGGCTCGATCGAACAAAGCCCAGCCTGCGCCGCACGCCGCCGAAATTCAGCCAGCACTCGGCCGAGGTGCTCGGCGAATTCGGCTATTCCAAAAGCGAGATCGAAGCTTTGGTGGCCAGGGGCGTGGTCTGCGGTCCCGAACGCAAGCGCTAGGCTTTTCGCGTGTCCCGGGCGGCAAATGCGCTGTCGCCGGGACACGCATCTCCACTTTTTTACCGCTTCCCTTCGGCTCGGCTTCCCCCGTACCATCCCTTTCGTTTATACGGTCATTTGAACGTCATCCCGCGCTGATAACGCGCGCAAACGAAAGATGACGATCCAACCGGGAGGGGCTTTGATGAGTTTTCGACAATTCGGCGCGGCTGCGGCAGTGGCGGCTACACTGGCATTCGGCGCCTCGCCGGCGCACGCGGTGATCGAGATCCAGTGGTGGCACGCCATGACCGGCGGCAACAACGATATCGTCAACAAGCTCGCCGAAGACTTCAACGCCAGCCAGTCGGACTACAAGGTGGTCCCGTCCTACAAAGGTGCCTATGCCGATACCATGAACGCCGGCATCGCCGCATTCCGTGCCGGCAACGCTCCGCACATCATGCAGGTGTTCGAGGTCGGCACCGCGACGATGATGAGCGCGACCGGCGCTATCAAGCCGGTCTACCAGCTGATGAAGGATGCCGGTGAGCCGTTCGATCCCAAAGCCTATCTGCCGACCATCACCGGCTACTACTCCACATCGAAGGGCGACATGCTGTCGTTTCCCTTCAATTCCTCCTCGATGGTGATGTGGATCAACAAGGACGAGCTGAAAAAGGCCGGCGTCGCCGAAATTCCGAAGACCTGGCCGGAAGTGTTCGACGCGGCCAAGAAGCTGAAGGCCGCCGGCCACAATACCTGCGGCTTCTCCAACGCCTGGGTGACCTGGGCGCATATCGAGCAATTTTCGGCCTGGCACAACGTGCCGATCGGCAGCAAGGCCAACGGCCTCGACGGCTTCGACACCGTTCTGCAATTCAACTCGCCGCTGCACGTCAAGCATCTGCAGAACCTGATCGATCTGCAGAAGGACAAGACCTACGACTATTCCGGCCGCGACAGCAAAAGCGAAGGCCGTTTCGGTTCCGGCGAATGCGCGATCTTCCTGACATCGTCGGGCTATTACGCGACCGCGAAGGGCACCGCGAAGTTCGATTTCACCTCGGCGCCGATGCCTTACTATCCCGACGTTCAAGGCGCCCCGCAGAACTCGATCATCGGCGGCGCGTCGCTGTGGGTGATGGGCGGCAAGAAACCCGAGGAATACAAGGGCGTCGCGAAGTTCTTCACCTTCCTGTCCGACACCGATCGCCAGGCCAAGCTGCATCAGGAATCCGGCTATCTGCCGATCACCAAGGCGGCCTACGAGAAGACCAAGGCGTCCGGATTCTATGAGAAGAACCCGATTCCGGAGACGCCGCTGAAGGAACTCACCAACAAGGAGCCGACCGAGAATTCACGCGGCCTGCGCTTTGGCAACATGGTGCAGATGCGCGATATCTGGGCCGAGGAGATCGAGGCCGCGCTCGGGGGCCAGAAGACCGCCCAGGAAGCGCTCGACACCGCGGTTGCACGCGGCAATGCGATGTTGCGGACGTTCGAGAAGACTGCGAAGTAGGGTCGATCAAGGCTCCCTCTCCGCCCGGAGAGGGAGCCGCTCTCGCATCACATAGCGCCCTTGAATGGAAAAATCGGTCGTCTTCAACAACAGGCTGCTGCCCTATCTGCTGTTGGTGCCGCAGCTCATTATCACATTCGTATTTTTCTACTGGCCGGCGAGCCAGGCGGTCTGGCAATCCTTCCTCCGCGAAGACGCCTTCGGGCTGGTTTCCGAATTCGTCGGTCTGGAGAACTACCAGACGCTGTTCGCCCAGCCCGAATACTACAAGGCCATATTCACGACGGTGGTGTTCTCGTCGCTGGTCGCGTCGCTATCGCTGGCCATTGCGCTGCTGTTTGCAACCCAGGCCGACAAGAACCTGAAGACCGCCGGCGCCTACAAAACGCTGATGATCTGGCCTTATGCGGTCGCACCTGCGGTTGCCGGCGTGCTCTGGATCTTCATGTTTCATCCCTCGCTCGGCACGCTGGCGCGGCCGCTGCGCTGGATGAATTTCGATTGGAATCCGCTGTTGAACGGCAATCACGCGATGGCGCTCGTGGTGATGGCGGCGGTGTGGAAGCAGATCTCCTATAATTTCCTGTTCTTTCTGGCCGGGCTGCAGTCGATCCCGAAAAGCGTCCTCGAGGCCGGCGCGATCGACGGCGCCGGCCCGATGCGGCGGTTCTGGACCATCACCTTTCCGCTGCTGTCGCCGACGACGTTCTTTCTGCTGGTCGTCAATGTCGTCTACGTCTTCTTCGACACCTTCGGCATCATCGACGCGGTGACTGGCGGCGGCCCCGCCGGCGCCACCACCACCATGGTCTACAAGGTGTTTGCCGACGGCCGGCTCGGCGGCGATCTCGGCGGCTCGGCCGCGCAATCGGTGGTCCTGATGGTGATCGTCATCGCGCTGACCGCGATCCAGTTCCGGTATGTCGAGCGCAAGGTGCAGTACTGATGGTCGAGCATCGCCCGCTGAGCGACATCATCGCCTACGCCATCCTCACTTTCGGCGTCTTCATCGTGGCCTTTCCGGTCTATCTGGCGCTGATCGCCTCCACCCATGACGCCGCGACCGTGGTCGGCGGCAACATGCCGCTTTCGCCGGGCGGCCATACGCTGGACAATTACTACCGCGCGGTCTTCGTGGGCGGCTCCCGCACCAGCCGCGAGCCGGTCGGCCACATGCTGATGAACTCGTTCATCTCGGCGATCGGCATTGCGCTCGGCAAGATCTTCATCTCGATCCTATCAGCCTACGCGGTCGTGTATTTCCGCTTTCCGTTCCGCAAGACCGCGTTCTGGATCATCTTCATCACGCTGATGCTGCCGGTCGAGGTGCGCATCTATCCGACCTACAAGGTGGTTGCCGACCTGCACATGCTCGACACCTATGCCGGGCTGATCCTGCCGCTCATTGCGTCGGCCACCGGCACGCTGCTGTTCAGGCAGTTCTTCATGACGGTGCCGGAGGAACTGCTCGAAGCGTCGCGCATCGATGGCGCGGGGCCGTTTCGCTTCTTCAAGGATACTCTGCTGCCGCTGTCGGTCACGACGATCGCGGCGCTGTTCGTGATCCAGTTCATCTACGGGTGGAACCAGTATTTGTGGCCGCTGCTGATCACCACGCAGGATTCGATGCAGACCATCGTCACCGGCATCAAGAAGATGCTGACGACGACGGACGAACTGGCGGAATGGCAGCTCGCGATGGCAACTGCGATCCTCGCCATGCTGCCCCCGGTCGCGGTGGTCGTATTCATGCAGCGCCTGTTCGTGCGCGGACTGGTCGAGACGGAAAAGTGAGCCCATGGCCAACGTAACCCTCCGCAACGTCCGCAAGACCTATGCCGGCGGCTTCGAGGCCATCAAGGGCATCGACTTCAATGTCGGCGATGGCCAGTTCTGCGTGCTGGTCGGCCCCTCGGGCTGCGGCAAATCTACGCTGCTGCGTATGGTCGCGGGGCTCGAGACCATCACCGGGGGCGAGATCGATATCGGCGGCCGCATCGTCAACCAGGTCGAGCCGGCCCAGCGCGACATCGCGATGGTGTTCCAGAACTACGCGCTCTATCCGCACATGAGTGTCTACAACAACATGGCCTATGGCTTGCGCAATCGCGGCATGAAAGAGCCGGAGATCGACAGCCGGGTGAAGGAAGCCGCGCGCATCCTCGAGCTCGGCGCGATGCTCGACCGCAAGCCGCGGCAATTGTCCGGCGGACAACGCCAGCGCGTCGCGATGGGCCGTGCCATCGTGCGGCAGCCAAAGGTGTTTCTGTTCGATGAGCCGCTATCCAATCTCGATGCCAAGCTGCGCATCGCGATGCGGGTCGAGATCCGCAAACTGCAGCGCCGGCTCAACACCACGTCGATCTACGTCACCCACGACCAGCTGGAAGCGATGACGCTCGCCGATATCCTTGTCGTGATGAATGGCGGCCAGGTCGAGCAGATCGGCAATCCGCTCGACATCTATCAGAAGCCCGCGACCACCTTCGTTGCCTCCTTCATCGGCGCGCCGCCGATGAATCTGATGCCACTGCGCTCGGACGAGATCAAATCGCAATTGGCGGCCGATGGCCGCAGCCAGGAGGCCGGCATTCTGGGAATCCGACCGGAGGATTTTGTGATTTCGAACGACAGCGCCGCCGGCGGCGTTGCGCTCGACCTCACCGTGGAAGCGATCGAGCGTGTCGGTGCCGAGACCTTCGTTTACGGAACCCGCCAGCGCGAGCAGCAGGGTGTCGCCGCCAACCCCGGCGAATTACCCCCGGGCGAGGTGATCGTGCGAATTCCCGGCGCCGTGGGCCCGGCCATCGGCGAGCGACTCAGGGTCGTCGCGCCCCCGGACAAACTGCATCTTTTTACCGCCGACGGGCGGAAGCGGATCGATCCTTGATCGGAACCGTCAGTACGGGACGCGCCGCAGCGCCCGAACCCGGAATGGCGGCTGCGATGGGTCCCAGCGACCGATTAACGCTGGTTTCAGAGATACTTGAACCGACCGCAAATCACCCCCATATTTGGCTATAGCCGGAGGGCAAGACCTGTCCGCCGGTTCTATGGGGTGCCGCAAGGGCCCCTCAAAGTCGCTTCGAGAGGACTTTGTTTTGTAATGTCTCGTGTTCCTTCGTTGTCCAGTCCGTTCCTGCTTGGGTTCGACGAAATCGAGCGTGCGCTCGATCGCGTCGTCAAAGGCGCCGACGGTTATCCTCCGTACAACATCGAGCGGTGCGACCGTTCCAACGGCCAGCCCGAGCGCCTGCGGATCACGCTGGCGGTGGCGGGGTTTACCCGCGACCAACTCGATGTAACCATTGAGGAAAATCAACTCGTGATCCGGGGCCGGCAGCAGGATGACAAGGCCCGGCAATACATCCATCGCGGCATCGCCGCGCGGCACTTCCAGCGCACTTTCGTGCTGGCGGAGGGGATGCACGTGCTGGGCGCCGATCTGAAGAACGGGCTGTTGTCGATCGACCTCGCAAGACCCGAACCTGAAAGGGTCGTTAAGACAATTGCTATCAATGAACACGAATAATGGAACGAGGAGCGGACTCGACCGCTTATTCGACAGAGGAGTCGAGACCATGAGTGAAGTGAGTGTGACGTTCGAACCCGAAAAGGTTTCGGTTGAGGCCCTGGCCCACCTGGGTGAAGGCCATATTGCCTATGTGAAGCAGGTCCGTTCCGAAGATGTGCCGGGGCTGTTTCCCCAGGCGCCGAAGATCGCGCCGGGACTGAAGCTTTTCGCGCTCCATGCCGCAGACGGCACGCCGATCATGCTGACCGATAGCCGGGAAGCCGCGATCGCCAACGCCTGGAGCAACGAATTGCAGGCCGTCAGCGTCCACTGACGCGGATTGTCTGCCATCACTGACCCTGCTGGGCGGCCGATTCGGCCGCGACGGGAATTCACAATACGCGGGAATGTCCTTGATGGGATCGAGGACAACCCGCGTATTTTTTTTGCCTCGTTACGTTCCAACCAGCATGGCCCTCTCTACGCGGCGACGCGCGTGCTGCGGCGGTCGGATGCTTTCGCGTATGTCGTGAATGCGCGGCAAAGGCGAATGCGCGCCATCCGCTCTTGTCGTCTCATCAGACAAATTGCAGCACGAATGCGTAGAAGGCCTGCGGAAGCAGCCCTTAGGCCGCGCTCGCCGGCGGCAGCGCGAGCACGGAATAGATCGCCTGGGCATCCCGCGAGGCGCGCAGCTTCTTGGCGACATCCTGGTCGCGCAACAGCCGTGCGATCCGCGCCAGGGCCTTGAGGTGATCGGCGCCGGCGCCTTCGGGCGCCAACAGCAGGAAGATCAAGTCGACGGGCTGGCCATCCATCGCCTCAAAATCGATCGGGCGCTCGAGACGCGCAAACAGCCCAAACAGCTTTTCGAGCTTCGGCAGCTTGCCGTGCGGGATAGCGACGCCATAACCGACGGCGGTGGTGCCGAGCTTCTCGCGCTGCAGCAAAACCTCGAACACCGAGCGCTCGTTCTGCCCGGTGAGAGCGGCCGCGCGGGAAGCGAGTTCCTGCAGCGCCTGCTTCTTGCTGATGACTTTCAAAGCCGGGAGAATCGCCTCGGGTGCGACCAGATCGGTAATCGTCATTGGGCGTTCCGAGGTGAATTAAACCGTCAGGGTGCGAAATAGGTTCTTGGGCGGATTCGTCAAGAAGATGAGACGGGAGGCGGGTTTAGTCCGGGCCCGGGTTCACGGGCTTCTACTCCAACGCGTCGGCGGTGCCAACTCCTGCGTGCCTGTTCCCGCACCCTGTGATTAAGGGCGGCGGACCATATGCAGGGTGCGCTTCGGGCGTCAATGCTTACCGGGATAATATGTCAGGGGGTAACCGCCGGCGGATCGACCCAACCGACATTGCCGTCCGCTCGCCGGTAGATGATGTTCACGCGGCCGCTGGAGCCATGCTGAAAGACGATGCAGGTGGCCCCGGTCAGGTCGAGCTCCATGACTGCTTCCGAGACCGACAGCCGCTTCAGCGAGGTGGTGGCTTCCGCGATGATCACGGGACTGTATTCGGTGACCTCCTCATCGCCTTCCGCCGGCGCTTCGATCACGTAGCTCGGCGCGTCGAGACCGGCGCCATTGAGCTCCGCCAGCGCCGCAGAAGCCGCGTAGGTTTTCCGCGCCGAGCGATCCTTCAGCCGGCTCTTGTAGCGGCGCAGGCGCTTTTCGATCATGAGCAACGCCTGATCGGCGCTGGCATAGGCATCGGTCGCATTGGAATCGGCTTCGAGCGTGATTCCGGAATCCAGGTGCAGCGCGCAGTCGGTACGAAAGCCGAAGCCGTCCTTGCTCAACGTGATATGGCCGGAATAATTGCCATCAAAGTATTTCCTCAAAACCTCATCGGTGCGCTCGTTGACGCGCGCACGAAGCGCCTCGCCGATGCTGATGCTCTTTCCGGAGATTCGAAGGGTCATTGGATGCCTCGATTGGTTTGGCTCGACCACTCTCATTTTATGGGAGCATGATTATTATTGGAGCATGGCCCTTCCGGAAAATCGTGTCCCGTTTTCCGGAACATGCCCGAGGAATGGACACTATCGCGATCTGACGCGAACGCAATCAGGCCGGAGCCGCATCGCGGGACCGGTCGGGGGAAGCGGCAGGAGCTGAGAGGGCATTACCGAGCATGCTCTGTTTGTCGCGGCGGCGCTGCACCGAGGAAGGAATTCGCATCGCTTCGCGATATTTCGCAACGGTGCGGCGGGCGATATCAATGCCCGACGCGCGCAATCGTTCCACGATCGTATCGTCGGAGAGAATCGCCGACGGCGCTTCCGCATCGATCAATTGCTTGATGTGGTGACGAACGGCTTCGGCCGAATGCGCCTCGCCGCCGTCGGCGGAGGCGATCGACGCAGTAAAGAAATACTTTAGCTCGAAAACGCCGCGATTGGTCGCCATATATTTGTTGGCGGTCACTCGCGACACCGTCGATTCGTGCATCTGGATTGCATCCGCCACGGCCTTCAGATTGAGCGGCCGCAAATGCGCCACGCCGTGGGTGAAGAAGCCGTCTTGCTGGCGCACGATCTCGGTCGCGACCTTCAGGATGGTGCGGGCGCGCTGATCGAGCGCGCGTACAAGCCAGGTCGCGTTCTGCAGGCAATCGGTGAAATACGACTTGTCGCCGTCCTTTCGAATCGTCTTCGACAATTCAGTAAAATAAGTCTGGTTGACCAGCACGCGCGGCAACGTGTCGCTGTTGAGCTCGACATGCCAGCCGCCGTCGGGTCCCGGCCGCACATAGACGTCCGGCACCATGGTTTGCGTGCGCGCCGAGCCGAACTTCAGGCCGGGCTTCGGATTGAGGCGGCGGATCTCGCCGATCATGTCGGTGATGTCATCGTCATCGACGCCGCAGAGCTTTCGCAAGGAGGCGATGTCGCGCTTGACCAGGAGGTCGAGATGTTCGACCAGCGCCTGCATCGCCGGGTCATAGCGATTGAGTTCGCGCAGTTGGATCGCCAGGCACTCGCTGAGAGATCGCGCGCATACGCCGGGCGGATCGAATTTCTGCAGCACCGCGAGAACCGCGTCGACGTCTTGCTGCGATGCACCGAGCCGCTCGGCGGCCTGTCCGAGATCGCCGGGCAGGTAGCCGGCCTCGTCGACGAGATCGATGAGATATTGTCCGATCATGCGCTTCGCGGGGTTGCTGAAGGCAACCGCGAGCTGCTCGGCAAGATGGCTGCCCAGCGTCACCTCGGCGGCAACAAAGGCCTCGAGATTGTAGTCCTCATCGCCGGAGGCGCCACCACCCCATTCGGTATAGGTGGTGGGAGCGGCGTCCTGCGCGGCGCGCGCGGCGGCTTCGGCGGGCTCCTCGGTGAAGACGTTGTCGAGGGGGGTGTCGAGCGTCTGTTCGATCTCGGCGCGCGTGCCGAGATCGCGATTCAGCCATTCTTCCTGACCGGGTTCGAAGCCCTCGCTGGGAGACAGTTCGGAATGTTCGCCACCGGCATCGTCGCCGTAGCTTTCAGAACCGTCGGAACCGGAATATTCGGGCCGCTCCATCGCGGGCTCGCCGGCGACCGGCGGCTCAGGACCGTCACTGGCGCGGTCCAGAAGCGGGTTCCGTTCCAGTTCCTCTTCGACGAAAGCCGACAGATCGAGATTCGACAATTGCAGTAGCTTGATCGCCTGCATGAGCTGCGGCGTCATTACCAGCGACTGCGACTGGCGGAATTCTAGTCTCTGTGTCAGCGCCATGGAGGCAAGAACGATCCAAAAAGTTGGTCCGATTCTTGCTTATCCTAGTCCAAGCCTGATGTACACGGCTTGACGGATCGGAAAAAAGAGCTAGAGGCGGAATTCCTCGCCAAGGTAAAGGCGGCGCACATCCGGGTTGTTGACGATCTCATCCGGGCTACCCTCCGTCAAGATTTCACCGGCATAGACGATGTAGGCGCGGTCGGTCAGACCGAGCGTTTCCCGCACATTGTGGTCGGTGATCAGGACGCCGATGCCGCGATTGGTGAGGTGGCGGACGAGATCCTGGATGTCGCCGACCGCAATCGGATCAATGCCGGCGAAGGGCTCGTCGAGCAGCATGTAGCTCGGGCGCGTCGCCAGCGCGCGGGCAATTTCCACGCGGCGGCGTTCACCGCCGGATAGCGCAATCGATGGCGTTTTCCGCAGCCGCGTGATGTTGAATTCGTCGAGCAGCGCATCGAGTTCGGCCTCGCGCTTCTTCCGCGAGGTCTCGACCACCTCGAGCACCGCGCGAATATTCTGCTCGACGGTGAGGCCGCGAAAGATCGAGGCTTCCTGCGGCAGATAGCCGATGCCGAGCCGCGCACGCTGATACATCGGCAGCTTGGTCACGTCATGTCCATCAAGCTCGATCGCGCCGCGATCCGCCTTGATCAGTCCGGTGATCATGTAGAACACCGTGGTCTTGCCGGCCCCGTTGGGGCCGAGCAGCCCGACCGCTTCGCCGCGGCGCACATAGATGCTGACGCCGCGCACGACCTGACGCGTGCCAAAGCTCTTTTCCACGCTATGCACAGCCAGATAACCCGGCCGCTTGATCAGACGCGGGGCGGTGGCACCTCTGGTCTTGGTATTCGCCGCGGTGTTTGGCTTGGCGGGTCTGGCCTGGGAGCGCGGCTTTTCCTCCCGCGGCGGTTCCACGGGCGGCTGCGTCAGTTCGAGGCCGGGAGCAGAGGCAGCGCGCGCCATCGGCGGCGCATCGCGCACCGGGTTTGTCAGCATGTCGCCGAAGGAATCGCCGAGCGCGGTGATGTCCTCGCGCGAACGCGCAAACCCGGCCGGGCTGCGTTTTGCAGAGCGCCGTCGGAACATGCCGAGTAAATCCACCATCCCCGCTTCGCTCAGCCTTTCACGGTAATTCCGCGACCCGCTCGCGGGCTGGTCGCTCGCGAACCATGAATGAAGGGATGTCCCTTGCCCAACGTGACGCCTCTGGTCCGTAAAAGGCGTGCCCCGACGGGCCGACCAGTAAATACAGGCTCACACCACACGCTTCAACCTCGCGGCCGCAAAATATTATATAACCAATTGATTTATTTGGGCTTACCTGGAATCAGCGAGGGTACGGCGGGCCCTGGACGCCCAGGCGTCGGCCCGCAATCCTGTCCTTGCCCTTGCTGAAACAGCCCCTGCACCCTGCCGCTGTCGGACTCCACCCGCGAGACGCCGGTCGTCATGTCTACCAGCAGGCGATCGCCGCGCAGCACGTTTTTGCATTGGGTCAGCACGACGCCGCCAAGCATGGTGATCAGATTGGCCTTGGTGTCGAAAATAGCGGTCTCGCCGGTCACCACCTGGTCCTTCTGCGTCACAACCACGCTGCCTTTGGCTTCCAGCCGCTTGATCGAGGAGCTACCGCCGGGCCCGGGTTGCGCCGACTGCATCGGCGCGGCCCTTGCACCTTTCGCCTTCGATGGCGGGGCGGCGCCCTGCGCCTGCCCCGAGCCCAATTCGTAAAACACCACCAGCGTCTTCGAGGTCATGGTGGTGTCTCCCTGCACCACCTTCACATTGCCGGCAAACGTCGCTTCCTTCTTCTTGTCACGCATTTCGAGCGATGCCGCCTCGATCTGGATCGGCTGATCGCGGTTCTGCGAAAATCCCTGCATCGCATTCGGCACGCCCGACACTGCGCCCTGCGCGACGGCGTTGCTGGCAGCGATCAGCGCAAGTGCGAAAGCCGCAGCACCAAGCGCGCCCGGAGAAGTTATTTTCATCAAGGTCATTTCGAATTTGCTGACTTGCCGGAGAGAGATCGCGTCTTCGGCGGCGGCGGAGCGGCAGCTTCGGGCGCCGACGAGGCGTCGGACGTGTCGGGGGCGGGGCTATCCATGATCAGATTCATCACGACGTTGCCTTCGAACCGCACCACTTCGCCGCTGTTGAATATCCTGAGCTTGTCCGCGGTGAGCGTTCCGTTCAGCAATTTGACGTCGACATGTTCATCCGAGGTTACCGTGCCCTTGTTGATGTCCACAAAGGCTTGCGAAAGGTTTGCTTCATAGCCCGTGGAGGATTGCAGGAAGATATCCTTTCGCAGGTCGAGCAATTGCTGCTTGGAGTCGAACAGGCCGGTGCGGGCGTCCAGCGTCACCGTCGAGCGGTCTTCCATCAATACCTTGGCGCGCAGCGTCTTGAGCTCGACGTGGTCGGGATCGGTCAGATCCTGCACGGCGGCCTTGGCCCACAATTCGTAGGGCCGCTGGTCGGTAGAGAAGCCCGCGAGATGCGGGGATTCCATGGTGATCTTGGTGCCGGACACGACGAGGTTGCCCATGTCCACGGGCAGCTTCGGCAGCAGCATCCGGAACGGGTTGAAGATCGACACCCCGACAATGCCAGCCAGCGCCAGCGCCACCGCCGCCGGCACCGCGACGCGCAGGATGCGCACCATCCGGCTGTGGCGCGCGGCCACGGCAAAGCGCGCCTCAAGGCCGGCTAGATAGGCTGGGTTCTGAACCGAATTCACCGCTGCTCCAGGGGCGCATGAAAAGGCGCGCGAAAAGGCGCGAGATTACCCGTCATTGTACCCGGAACCGCCGGATTATGCAGCCCGGACCTCGCGTCACGCCGCCCCCGGGAAAGACCTCGCGTTACCAGTGTGTCGGAAACGGGGCGGAAAATGCCCTTGGCGGCGCTGCAAACGTCCTCGAGACGTTTACGAATGCGCAAAAATGTCCTCGGCCTCCCAGCCGTCGAGATCGAGCCTGGCGCGGGTCGGGAGAAATTCGAAGCAGGCTTTTGCAAGTTCGGTGCGTCCCTCGCGCGCCAGCATGGTATCGAGCCGTTCGCGAAGCCCATGCAGATGCAATACGTCGGAGGCTGCATAGGCCAGTTGCGCCTCGCTCAGATTTGGCGCGCCCCAGTCGCTCGACTGCTGCTGTTTCGACAGATCGATGTTGAGCACCTCGCGCACCAGGTCCTTGAGGCCATGGCGGTCGGTATAGGTGCGGGTCAGCCGCGAGGCGATCTTGGTGCAGTAGACCGGCTTCGGCATCACGCCGAAAGCGTTGTAGAGCGCCGCGAGATCGAACCGCGCGAAGTGGAAGATCTTCGTGATATCAGGATTGGCGAGCAGCGCCTTCAGGTTCGGCGCGTCGGTATGTCCCTTCGGCACCTGGATGACGTCGGCGGTGCCGTCACCGTTGGACATCTGCACCACGCAGAGCCGGTCGCGATGCGGATGAAGCCCCATGGTCTCGGTATCGATCGCAACGGAATCCTTGTAGCGGGAGAGATCGGGCAGATCGCCGCGATGCAGGCGGATGGTCATAAACGGAAGCCTCGTGTCTTGGGTCGATTCCACGAGACACTAGCGTCCAAACTCCCGGGAGGCGAGCGGTGCGCGCGCTTTCCGTCCGCGATGGGACCGGCAATTACGAGGGATTAACCTCCGCCGCGCTTTTCATTTTCACTTTCGTGCGCGGCTCGCGTTGGCTCAGGCCGTTTTCGCATCAGGCGGTGCCGGCGGCTGCAGCCCGGGGCTGTTCGCCCAGCGATCGAGGTCTTCGATGATTTTGGCGTGGCTCGGCCGCTGCAGTTCGGGCGGCCGTGGCTCTTCGGAAAGCTTGCGAGGCAGCTTGATGGGTTCAGTCATGGCCAGGCTCCAACTGAGAAACATGCGCCCGATGGCGACTGGAATCAACAATTAACTTATTGTTTTTATTAGAGTACTTTATTCATCCGGGCTTCTCGCAGACCTCGTCCGGGTTGATGTGATTCCGGTCGAGCAGAAACCTTTGCAACGCCGCGACCGCTCCGCTGTCGTTCCAGAATTGATCGAACGTCACCTTCGAGTTGGGCATCGACCAACGCGCACGCGAGATTCCCCCAGGCGCCCCGCAGGCTCGCGCTCCGACCTCGAACCCGAGTTGGTCGAAATCGCTGAAGCGCGGGAATGCGAAGTCTCGGCCACCTGAAGCGGACATCGCGACGTGGCAGGTGCGGCAATATTTTTGCACCACCGTCCGATATAGCGTCTCCTGGCCGGCCCAGCCGGGCGGTACGGCACTGGTGAAGGTGCTGGTCGCAGGGTCCGGGTACCAAAGATTGAGCAGTTCGACGAGTGCAGGCCGCGGATCGGTCTTGAGCAGGGTCAGGTTGAGGCTGCGAAATTGCGCTTGCTGCCCGTCCCGCGACAACGGCCCGCTGCCCGCGGCATACGCAAGGTTGTCGAGATCGAACGGCAGGAACTGCGCATCGAGATCCGGCGACATGGAAGCGTTCTCGTCGAAGCGGGTGAAGCCGTGGCGCGCACCGTGGCAGACGACGCATACACCAGGCAGGAACTTCTCGCCGCGTTGATCGAGATTGACCGACGGCAGAAGCTGACCGCCTGGTCCGAACACCAGGAATTTCGTGAACGGCCGGCCTCCACTCACGCCTGGCGTGGGCGAATGCTCCATGGCCACGCAGGCGACGAGGTTCTCGCCCCGCTGCACGTTGAGGAGATCAGTATCGGGCTGTCCCTCCCGCACATGCGGATAGTTGCAGACGTAGTAAGCGGTCCCATTCGCATTCGTGATGCCGTGCATGTCACGCTCGAGATCGAGATCGCGAATGTTGGCGTAGGTGGCGCGAAAGCCGGCCGTCGGCGAATCGAGACCCCATTTCGCCTTCCAGACGTCGAAGGTCAGTTGGTTGCCCACCAGCTCACCGCTCGGTCCGCAACCCTGTGCCGCGCCGACCGCGACATAGTATTGGCAGGCGCCTTGCCGGGAGTCGGTGTTCTTTCCTGGAAAGACGGCGATGTCGCGCGTCGAGAAGAAGGTCAGAAAGTGATCGGGAGCATTGACCTTGTCGGATGGATTCGCCGCCGGCGCTGCTCCTGCAGGCGGCGCGGGCACGATGCCCGCGTCGGTCGAAACCACGGTCGAGCCTTCGCGGAACGCACCCTTGCCGTCGGTCACCAGAACATACGCGAATGCGATGCCCGGGCTGTTCGGCAGGGTCCATTGTGCGGTATTGCCGCTGATGGCCCCGATGCTGCCGGCGTTCACCGCCCAGGTGAATTGCAGCGTATCCCCGTCCGGATCGGTGACGTTCGCCACCAGCGTGACGACGCTGTTCCTGGGGGCTCCCGCGACCACTGTCGTCCCGGCCTTTGCAACGAGGCTGGTGAGGATCGGGGCGCTATTGGCGAAGACGAGTGGAATCTGCGTTTCGAAGTTGGGCGAGGGCAGGGTCAACGTGCCTGAGCTCGTCAACGGGCCGCATTGGGCGGTGAACGTGTTTGTGCCCGGATTGACCGTGGCGACGCTATCGTATGTTCCGTACCGATCGACCGGCGCCGGCCGTGCAAGCAGCGGATCCCCGTCGGGCCCCTGTATGTCGATGGTCGCCCGCACATCCCGCTTGAAGAAGTGATTGCGATAGTAGCAGGGGGTCCCGTCCTGCAGGACGATCCGCGGCGGCGAGAAGGCGACGCTCGAAGGCGCGGCTGCGCGGCCGAGGTCAGCGAGCACCCTGCCGGGATCGAACCGTGGATTGTCGAACAGCCGCCAGAATTCGGGACCGAATGCCCGCTCAAGGGCGGCGCGCTGCTGGCGGTTCAGCTTCTGAGCCCGCTCGGCAGGCTTGCCCTGCTCCGCGCCGCCGGTCTCGCGCGAGGTTGTCGGCTGCGCGTTGGCGCCGGGCGCTAGCGCGAACCCGATCGCCACCAAGGTCGCAACCGTTGGCAGCAGATCTCCGATTGAGCATCTTCTCCACGCCATCTCGGACCCGCCCCCCGTTGGAAAGCTTGCGTCGCCTGGTTCGCGCAGTAGGTGCAATTATGTCTCTACTATTATCAAGATTGACAGCGAAAATCCAGACCGCCGGAAGGATTAAGTCGAGACGTGTGCTGATATGCCGCCTGAGAAAGCCCATGGTGTTTCCCGGTTGTAGGCACCGCTCAGCGCGCGATTCGCCTGCGTTCAGGGAAATCAAGGGCTTGGCACCGAATGGTGCTAAGGAGAGGGCTGACAAGATCAGCCTCGGAAACCGCGTGCATGTCGTTGCTTTGTCCCCCCGCCTTTGCGCGGAGCTCGGCGATCAAGGAAAAGCCTCTCTACGTCCTCACAACTCGCCCAGAACCGTGCGAATTTCACCGCCTCACTTCATAGTAGAGATTTCCGGGATCGCGGAAATCGTGGAGCTTGAAACGCGTAAAGCCTGCCTTGCGACTCATGCGCTCGGCAACTTCGGGATTGAACCCCAACGTGCCAAGCCCGGCGCCACCCGGCTCCGACATCGCCGACGCCATGCAGGTGAACAGTGAGAAGCCATACATCATGGCAAGCATCGGGTTGCGAAGGTTGTCCTCGAATTTCGGCTTGCTGCGGATGTCCTTGATGAACCACGTTCCGTCGTCGACCAGCCGGCGATAAATCTCCGCGATCGCCGCCTGAGGCTGCGTCATGTCATGCATGCAGTCGAACGTAATGATCAGGTCATACCGCTCCGGCAGCGGAAAGCGCTCGGCAGGCGCCACAAACACACGGACATTCGTCAGTTCGTTCTCGGCCGCCCGCCGCTCGACGTGCTCGACCGCAAACCGGCTCGGGTCCATCGCGTGAAAAATCGAGCGCGGATACGCCTTGGCCAAGGCGATCGCCAGCGCGCCATCGCCGCAACCGACATCCGCGACCAGGGCGCCGTTTTCGAGCTTGGCGGCCACACCCTCGAGCGCCGGTATCATTTTCGGCACCACGGACCTTTCGGCCGTGATGCGATGGCGCTCCTCGCTCTTCGTGACCGTTGCCGGACCATCGGATTCATAGGTTTTGCCGATACCGGTCCTGAATGATTCCATCAACCCGGCAAGCTGCTCAGGCGGATACCCGCCCATAAAGCTGCTGGCGGCAAATCCCGACGCCTCGCGGTTGGCAAGCAGATCGCTCGCCTCGCGCGGCAATTCGAAGCGGTCGTCGCCGCGATAGGCGAGAACCCGCGCGGCCGCCTGCAGCCTCATCCACTCCAGCAGCCAGCGCGGATGCAATCCGGTTTTTGCCGACAGTTCCTCAGCCGACAGCGGACCGGCATTGGCCATCGCCTTGAACAGACCGAGCTTGTCTCCGACATGAATCATCGCGGCAATCGTTTCCGCCTGCCGGTACTGCCAGATCATGTTCGCGTACTGCCGCTCGGCATCTCCAGCCTTGCGCGGCGCGTCTTCCTCCACGTGTTCGGTCACGATCTCCTCGCTTGAACCACGATGTTGTTCTCTCGCGTCGTCCGCCCGGCTCAAGGTATCCCTAGATCGTACGAACGGGCAACCTGCCTTGGGGTGCGTGGACCTCGACCCTCGCCGCAGCCTGTCATTTGGAAAGTTCGGTGAGGGCGGAGGGCAGGTGGCTGTTCCTAGGCTAAAGCCAGCGGACATAACCAAGGAACCGATACTATTTGAATTGACCTGTTAATTGTGCCGTAGCGGCGGCTCGCCTATAGGTTGGGTTATGACGCTGCGATCCGCTTACTTTGCAGACTGGAAAGGCGGTCCCACTGTTCTCCTTTGGGGAGATGCAATGGGCATGCGTGACTTGCGGGATTTTCTGCGCCGCGCCTGGCCGGCTTCGAACGCGCCTACACTCGACGGGTTCTGCGAGGCGGTAGATGGCAGGATGATCAGCGTCAGAGCGGTCTCTGACCAACGTGACACCGGCATGCGCCTCGGCCGCGACGGTCTGGAATGGAGGCTCCGGCCGGATTTGGCAGCGGACTTCGCTGAAAAGGTCGATGTACTCGCGTCATCGGTGGCGGGGCATCAATACCTAGATGCTTACAACAGCGATATTGCCGTGGAAGTCTCGACCGGTGAGTATCCTGAGAGTTTGCATCCGGATCACCCATGATTTGCCGCAAGGCCCGAAGGCTTGGTTCGGCTTCATTCGGTCCGTCTGGATATGAGTGATGAAGACCGATACCCCAGGCTTGAAAAATGAAATTGGGCGACCACGGCGAGATCATAGAACCGAACGTTGGCGACGCTGAGCTTGTCGGTATGGATTTCGACAATACGTACGCGATCCTGCGATTCAAGCTGTGCCTGCCCGAGCGCCTATTCGGGCTCAAGCTTCACTCCGTGATCTGGTTGTCGTTCTCGACGGATTTCACTCAGAACGTAGTCTATTCAATTACGATCACGACCAACACGGACGAAGTGGAACTTCCGAAGCGCATAAGGGAGCTCCTCTTCAGGCGAACGCTCCGCATCCCTGGCGATACGTGGGAGCCGGAGCCATTGATTGTCATCCAGATAGATCCTGCGGCTGGTCCCAAGATGGTCTGCATTGCCCGGAAGGTGGAATCCCTCGATGAAAGCGCGCTCAGAACCTAACGAAAATCGATCCAAGCATGGTTGATCGGCAGCCCCTCTCGATTGTGATCCGGATTCCAGACGTCACCTTATCGCGGTCCGACTTGGAGACAGCGTTGGGACTACCTCTGGACCGCTATGAGCAGCCGACGGATCACGCATCCGGGTATGCCCAGATCGACATTCCAGATGGTCAGGACCAATGGGCCGCTGCGGTCGATTGCGTTCGATCGGTGCGTGATCCCATTCAGCGGCTGGTCTCTGAACGCCTCATTGGATCACCGGGTTTGGATGTGGCGGTGGCATTTCCTTCGTCCGTCATTTCCACTTCATTTGCGATTCCTGCCCGGCTGGCTGCCGCTGCGGGTGAGGCAGGGTTGCATATCGATATCTCTGTCTACCGAACTGGGGCTGCTTGAAAATTCGAAAAATGGGAGAACGATCGCGAGCACCAGACAGTGAGGAAGGTGCAGCGAAGCTTAGCTTACGCGAGCTGAACGGCTGGATCAGCCGCGCTGAATTTCGGGCGTCACATTTGAAACTCTCCGCGTCACTAAAGAGGTCGGCAATGAAACGTCTGGTCTGGTTCGAAGCCCAACGCCAGAGGCTTCATGGCGTGCCTGCCCCAGATCGTGGCCGGTTCTGATTTCATTCACGATGAGCAACGAACGCCATAGGCCGCCTCAGGCCAGTCCTCGCATCGTCGACAGAATACAACTGGCGAGGTCCACTGGTCGGCATTTAGATGGGATCTGGATCGGAACCTGGCGGGGTACGCCCGAGGATTTGGCGCCCATCGAACGTGCGCTGCTGCTTGTGAAGCAGCATAGTCCCTTGAACTACGCACGTATCATCCGCGACCTTGAACGAGTTTGGGTGTACCTGCTGCCGCACGGCCTTGGCGAATACAAGCCCTCACTCAAGGCCTGTCTCCTCGACGAGCGATACGTGGCAGACCCGGCAACGAGTATCGAGCGGATCGCGTCAACGATTGTGCACGAAGCCACACACGCAAGGCTCGAGCGATACGGGATCGGATATAAGGAGGAGTACCGTGCGAGAATTGAGGCGATCTGCTTCCGCCGCGAGTTGGCCTTTGCCGCTCGGTTGCCCGACAGTGCCGAACTGCAGCAGGAAATTGGACTATGGCTGGACTGGTATCAGGCCAATCCAGATTATTTTCACGATGCTCAATTTCAAGAGCGTCGCACGGGCGGTGAAATTGAGGTGCTGCGTCATCTGGGAACGCCGGACTGGCTCATTCGAGCCCTTCTGGTGCTTCGGCCAGTGATCGGTCGAGCGAAGAGATTGTTCCGTTTCGAGGCGCGGTGAGTCGGCCCGGCCCGCGAGCCGGTCACTTGATCTCCCCAGCGTTCGCCCAATCGCTGTCAGCGCGTATGGCTTCCCACTTCGGCTGATGTACCCTGCCTTCGCCAGCTCAAGGGAGATTTCCCGGAGCGATCGACGGGCCGCCTTGGGCGACTTGTGCCGTAGCTTGCGCGACAGGGCGATCATCTCGCCCCCCATGCTCAGCCGCATCGATCCCGGCAGGAGTCGGATCGACTAGCGATATAGGCCATACGGTGGGCCATGACCGCCGTGTCCCGGTTTTGTGTACCGGCCCGCAGATCGATCAGCCTGCGTTCAGGGAAATCAAGGGCTTGGCACCGAATGGTGCCCAGGAAAGGACTCGAACCTTCACGGCCGTTAAGCCACTGGCACCTGAAGCCAGCGCGTCTACCAATTCCGCCACCTGGGCCCGGGCGGGTTAGTAAGGATCGGTTGCGCGCTTGTCAAACTGCTTCACTGACTTCCCAATGGCCTGTACAGGATGCGAATGTTGGCGTATCGCGAATCCCGCAAAATACGCCCGCAATCGCTCGAATTGACCCGCAGGAATTGACCCCATGGCATCCAATCTGAACACCCTCGTCACGGTTTTCGGAGGATCAGGCTTTCTGGGGCGGCACGTGGTCCGGGCGCTTTGCAAGCGGGAATATCGCGTCCGCGTCGCGGTCCGCCGGCCGGAATTGGCCGGGCACCTCCAGCCGCTGGGCAGGGTCGGCCAGATCCACGCCGTGCAGGCCAATCTGCGCTACCCGGCGTCGGTCGAGGCCGCCATGCGCGATTCGCACGTCGCCATCAATCTCGTGGGCATCCTGACCGAGGGCGGCGCCCAGACGTTCGACGCCGTGCAGGCCAAGGGCGCCGAAACCGTCGCCAGGGCCGCCCGCGCGGCGGGCGCGCGGATGGTTCAGGTCTCGGCGATCGGCGCCGACGAGAATTCACCGTCGGGCTACGCCCGCGCCAAGGCCGCCGGCGAAAAGGCCGTGCTGGCCGCCGTCCCCTCGGCGACGATCCTTCGCCCCTCGCTGATCTTCGGACCCGAGGACCAATTCACCAACCGCTTTGCGGCGCTGGCCCGCATGTCTCCGTTCGTGCCGCTGATCGGCGGCGGCGTGACCAAATTGCAGCCGGCCTATGTCGGCGATGTCGCGACCGCGGTTGCCAATGCTGTCGATGGCAAGACAAAAGAGGGCGCGACCTACGAGCTGGGCGGCCCGGAAGTGCTGACCATGCGCGAGATCATGGAGATCATCCTTCGCATCACCGAGCGCCGGCGCATGCTGCTTTCGCTGCCGTTTGGTCTGGCGAAATTCCAGGCGATGTTCCTGCAGTTTGCGCCGGGACCGCTGAAGCTGACGCCGGATCAGGTCGAGCTGCTGCAGTCGGACAATGTGGTGTCCGACGCGGCAAAAGCTGCCGGATTGACGCTGGAGGGTCTCGGGATCACGCCGGATTCGCTGGAAGCAATCGCCCCGCAATATCTCTGGCGTTTCCGCGCCGCGGGACAGTTCCAGAAGAAGAGCGCGTAGCTGGATTAAATAGCTGTCGTCCCGGGCTAGCGGGGCGCCGTGGCGCGGCATGCCAACGGGCATCTGTGGTTTTCGACCCCTGCTTTCGCAACGACGAGGATAGCCTGTTCCTATCTCCCCATCGCCAGCGCGATCAGGCCTAGCGTGCCGACGATCACGCGCCACCAGGCGAAAAACGTGAAGCCGTGGCGGGTGACGTAATTCAGGAACGTCTTCACCACGATCATCGCGGTAATGAACGAGACCACGAATCCGATCGCGACGATACCGAGATGGTCCATCGTCATCTCGCCGCGGTTCTTGTAGAAATCATAGGCGAACGCGCCGACCATGGTCGGGATCGCCAGGAAAAAGGAAAACTCCGCCGCCGAGCGCTTGTCGGCTCCTAGCAGCATCGCCGCCACGATGCTGGCACCGGAGCGCGACACGCCGGGGATCATGGCCAGGCATTGCGCCACCCCGATCCAAAAATACGTCAGCAGCGGAAACTTGGTTGCATCGTTTTCATGCGGCTTGAGGTCGAGCTGATCGACCCACATCAGGATTGCGCCTCCGACGATCAGCGAAAAGCAAACCACCCACGGATTGAAGAGAAATTCCTTGATGTATTTCCCGGCAATCAACCCAACGACGACCGCGGGCAGGAATGCCACCAGCACGCCGATAACGAATCGGCGGTCGTCGGGATTGGAGAACATCCCGAGCGCGACCTTCCACAATTTGACGAAATACAGCGCGACGATGGCCAGGATCGCGCCGAGCTGGATCAGCACCACGAAACTTTGCCAGAAACTGCCCTCGCCGAGACCGAAGAAGCGTTGTGCCAGCAGCAAGTGGCCGGTCGAGGAAACCGGCAGGAATTCGGTGACGCCCTCAATGATGCCGAGAATCACCGCCCGCAACGTGTCAGACATCATGATGTGGTCCATTTTGACGCTAAAATCCGCGCTCTTCTCGCCTATTCCCCGTTTTGCTGCAATCGCAAAAAAAAGCCAAACATAGGTTGCCTCATTCGTTTGGCTGGCTAGTGTCCCGAATCCGACGTCGCTTTGACGGGTTGATGTTTTTTTAAGCGCCGCGCACCTACCAAGGACTTCATGTACACGCTGTTCCATCATCCGTTCTGCCCGCATTCGCGGTTTATTCGCCTGGTTCTCGGCGAATACGGCCTCGACCTGCGCCTGGTGGAAGAACGGGTGTGGGAGCGCCGCGAGGCCTATCTCGCGCTCAATCCCGCGGCCACCACGCCGGTCCTGATCGCCGAGGGTTTTCCCCCGGTTCCGGGTGTCGGAGTCATCGCGGAATACCTCGACGAAGCGCATGGCCTTGATGTCGGCGAGCGGCGGCTGCTGCCGATTTCCATGGCGGAGCGCGTCGAGGTGCGCCGGCTGATGTCGTGGTTCAACGACAAGTTCTTCGAGGAAGCTTCCAATCCG
The DNA here is from genome assembly GCA_963786115.1 of uncultured Alphaproteobacteria bacterium. GTDB lineage: Bacteria > Pseudomonadota > Alphaproteobacteria > Rhizobiales > Xanthobacteraceae > Bradyrhizobium. Next base: position 111,891 of record CAWAYC010000020.1, on the reverse strand, counting down.
CTGGTCACCGAGCGGATCTACAAGCGCTTTATGAGCGAGGAGAACGGCGGCGGCGCGCCGGCCGCGGAAGTGATGCGCGCGGCGAAGGTCAATGTGCGCTATCATCTGACCTATATCGGCTGGCTGGCGCGGACGCGGAACTATCTCGCCGGCGACCGGCTGACCTACGTGGATCTCGCCGCCGCAGCGCATCTTTCGGCGATCGATTACCTGGGCGACGTGCCATGGAGCGAGGACGACGCAGCAAAGGCGTGGTACGCGCGGGTGAAGTCCCGCCCGTCGTTCCGTCCGCTGCTGAGCGAATGGCTGGCGGGCGTGCCGGCTTCGCGGACCTACGTGGACCTCGACTTCTGAACGCACATGTCACGCTTTCTCCCACTGACCTGAAGAACGCGCTTGCGCAGCAAGCCCGCGCGCTCGGCTTCGATTGCATCGGGGTGACCGATCCCGATGCCATCGCGGACGCCGGAAAGCATTTTCGCGAATTTCTCGCGCGCGGCGCCCATGGCGACATGGACTGGCTGGCGGCGCAGCCCGAGCGCCGCACCGATCCGCGCCTGCTGTGGGGTGGCGTGCGTTCGATCATCATGGTCGGCGTCAATTACGGGCCCGATGAAAATCCGCTGGAGATTCTGAAGCAGCGCGCCCGCGGCGCGATTTCCGCTTACGCGCAGGGCGACGATTATCACGACCTGATCAAGAAGCGCCTCAAGGCGCTGGCGCGCTGGCTGGTCGCCACAACCGGCGACGAGGTCAAGGTGTTCGTCGACACCGCCGCGGTGATGGAAAAGCCGTTGGCCCAGGCCGCCGGGCTTGGTTGGCAGGGCAAGCACACCAATCTGGTGTCGCGCGAATTTGGCTCGTGGCTGTTTCTCGGCGCGATCTTCACCGCATCCGAACTGCCGCGCGATGAGGCCGACGCCGATCATTGCGGCTCGTGCCGGGCCTGCCAGGACATCTGCCCGACCGCCGCGTTCCCCGCGCCTTACAAGCTCGATGCACGACGCTGCATTTCCTATCTGACGATCGAGAACAAGGGCCCGATACCCCTCGAATTCCGAAAAGCCATCGGCAACAGGATCTATGGCTGCGACGATTGTCTCGCCGTCTGCCCCTGGAACAAGTTCGCGCAAACCGGGCGCGAAGCAAAACTCGCCGCCCGCGCTGAATTGCGCGCGCCATCGCTCGCCGACCTGGTTCGGCTCGACGACGCCGCCTTCCGTGCGCTGTTTGCGAAATCGCCGGTCAAGCGAATCGGCCGCGACCGCTTCGTGCGCAATGTGCTGACCGCGATCGGCAATTCCGGCGACGCGCGTTTGGCGGAGGAGGCCGAGCGCCTGTTGCATGACGAAAGCCCGCTGGTTCGCGGCGCAGCCATATGGGCACTGTCGCAGCTATTGTCGCGGGAGAAGTTTTTCGCGTTGGCGTCGAAGGCGGTCGGCGCGGAGGCTGACGCGAGCGTGCGCGAGGAATGGCGTCTCGCCTCCTAGAGCATGATCGGTTCTGATTGAATCAGAACCGAAGCTCCAAATTCTTGTTTTGCCGCGTTTTCTTCACGCGCACCGGTATCCACTTCGCTCGAAAACGCTATGGCGCTTGATTGTCATGCGGCGCAGAGCCTTGATTTCATCGGGCAGATTCCATCATGGTTCCTCCGCCATGAAAAATCAGCCCTTCTTCACCAAAGACCGCGACACCTTCATTCCCAACCCGATCGCGAACGGACCCTGGGATCCGAATTCGCTGCACGGCCGCGTCGTCATCGGCCTGCTCGCCTTCGAGATCGAAGCGCGCCACGGCTCGGACGATTTCGTCCCGGCGCGTTTGACGGTCGACATGTTTCGACTGCCGAAAATACCGGTGCCGATCGAGATCACGACAAGGCTCGTCCGCGACGGCCTGCGCATCAAGGTGATCGAGGCCGAGTTCTTCTCCGGCGGCACCAGCATGGCGCGGGCCTCCTGCCAGTTACTGCGCGAGACGGAAAACGCGCCGGGCAATGTGTGGTCGCCGCCGAACTGGGACGCGCCGGCGCCGTCCGCCATTCCCGCGCCGACCGATCCGAGGCTCGGCATGAACGGCAAATGGACCACGCGGCCGATCGTAGGCCACATGGGCTCGCTCGGCCCGCGCCGGCTCTGGATGAGCGAAGTGCGCGAGCTCGTCGAAGGCGTGCCGATGACGCCATTCGTTCATGTCGCGACGGGCGCGGATTTCGCCAGCCCGTTCGCCAATGCCGGCGACCAGGGGCTCGGCTACATCAACAGCGACGTGACGATCTATCTGCATCGCTTGCCGGTGTCACGATGGATTGGTTTCGAGGTGGTGAACCATCATGCCACCGACGGCATCGCGATCGGCGAGTGCTGGCTTTATGACGAGAAGGGGCCGATCGGCACCTCGACGGTCGCGGCGCTGGCGCAGCGCAAGCCGATGACGAACCCGCCGCCGCCGTGAGCGCCCCGCCCTTCGTCATTCCGGGGCATCGCGCCCGGAATCTCGCCGTAGCCTCTGGATTCCGGGTTCGCGCTTCGCGCGCCCCGGAATGACGGGCTGTTATCGCAAATGCCTCTGCATCTCCGCCCGCGCTTTCAGCGCGGCACCCTGCTTTGCGACGATCTTGGCGATTCGCTCCGGCGCAAAGTTCAAGTCGACGAAAGCGGAGGCGGTGTTGGCGACTTCATGATACGCCGAGATCTTGCCGTCACGCAGCGTCATGATCGCGACGCCCTCGAACATCGCCCGCGCCCCCTTGGCTTCCGGCAGCGTCGAGCGATAGCTGAAGGTGTAGCGCGCATAGAGCGTGTGGCCGTCGCTGACCGGAGCATGCATGTCCCAGCGGAACTCGGTCGCCGTGCGATAGAACCAGTCGTCGATCATCTCCGCGATTTTGGCACGGCCCTCGAATGCGCCATAGAACACGTCGTGGTAGACGCCGTCCTCGGTGAAGAGCCCGGCGAAGGCCTTGCCGTTGCGCTGCTCGACGGCATCGCAGAAAGCTCGAAGCAATTTTGTCGCGTCCACGGCGTTCTCCCTGTGAAATAGCCTAACCCATCTCCGCGACCGCCGCGATGATCCGCGCGATGTCCTGCGGTCGCGACAGGCGGTGGTCGCCGTCCTGGATCATGGTCAACACCACATCTTCCGCCGGCAGCCGATGCGCCAGCGCGAAAGCGTGCCGCCAGGGTACGTCCGGATCCTGCGCGCCTTGCAGGATGCGGACCGGGCATCCGACGTCGATCTTGCTGCCGAGCAAGAGATGGTTGCGGCCCTCCTCGATCAGCCCGCGCGTGATCGGATAGGGCGTGCCCTCACCATATTCCGACGGCCGCAGCCACACGCCCTTGGTCAAAATCTCCTGCTGAATCTCCGGCGAAAAACCGTTCCACATCAATTGCTCGGTGAAGTCGGGCGCCGGCGCAATGAGCACCAGTCCGGCGAGCGACGCGTGCCTTTTCTTCTCCCGCCTGGCGATCTCGCGCGCCAGCAGCAGCGCCATCCAGCCGCCCATCGACGAGCCGATCACGACCATCGGCCCGCTGCAGAACTGCTCGAACACGGCGACGCTTTCCTCGAGCCAGCGCCCGATGGTGCCGTCGATGAAGGCGCCGCCGGATTCGCCATGGCCGGAATAGTCGAACCGGACGCAGGCGCGGCCCTGCTCTGCGGCCCACGCATCCAATGCGACCGCCTTGGTACCCTTCATGTCGGAATTGAAACCGCCGAGCCAGAACAGCCCGGGCGAGTTGCCGGGACGGGCGCGGACCGCGATCCGGCGTCCGCCGGCGTCATTCCCGACCTCGATGGTGGCGGGTTCCTGATCGGATACGGCTGTATTGGTCATGGGGGAGCCACTCTGGTTCGTTGCTTCTTGGATGAGCAGGGTAGCCGGTCAACGCACCCCCACGCCAACTGTCCTTGCACAGGAGGCCGCCGCACTATATTTGCCGGGCGTGACCAAAAAGCCTCTCATTTGACGGTTTTGACGCGCACGTTGCGAGTTCGCTTGCTCGCCGCCGCGTATTGCTTCAAAATATCGCCTTCCTTCACAACTTTGGAGAGTTACCCATTCGCCGTCCCAACAGAGCCCCGCCCACCGCAGCCAAAGACGGGCCGCGCACCAACGATGAAATCCGCAACGCGCAAATCCAGCTGATCGATGCGAACGGTACCAACCAGGGTACGGTCGAGACCGTGGTTGCCATCAAGATGGCCCAGGAAGCGGGCATGGATCTTGTCGAGATTTCGCCGAATACCACTCCTCCCGTTTGCAAGATCATGGACTACGGGAAGTTCAAGTATTCCGCGCAGAAAAAGGCCGCTGAAGCCCGCAAGAAGCAGAAAATCGTCGAGATCAAGGAGATCAAGCTGCGGCCGATGATCGACGATCACGATTACGACGTGAAGATGCGCGCGATGCAGCGGTTCTTCGAGGAAGGCGACAAGGTCAAGATCACCTTGCGCTACCGTGGCCGCGAAATGGCGCACCAGGAGATCGGCACCAAGCTGCTGGACAAGGTGAAGGCCGACGTCGCCGAGTACGCGAAAGTCGAGCAGGACGCCAGGTTCGAGGGACGCCAGGTCGTGATGGTGCTGGCGCCGCGCTGACTGTTCAGCGAGATTTTGGACCCGAAAGCGGCCCGTCAGGCGATCTGGCGGGCCGTTTCTTTAGGAGTGATGAAAGCCCGACGAGGCTTCGTAGCCGGATGGAACTAGCCCCGCGTGGCCTGCCAGGTGCCGCTGCAACGGTCGCCTTTGATGATGCCGCTCCATGAACCCGCGCCGCTGGTTCCGATGAGCCGGCCACCGCCGCTCGCCCTGGATGCTCCTACCGAAACGCTGACCGCCACCGCTCCACTGCGGTTCACCGAGCCCGATACCCTGCCGCCGCCTGCTGATGAAACCCGGCCGCCCGCGACGGTGAAGGGAACGCTGTAACCGGAGCTGCAATTGCCCCGCGTGGTCGCGAAGACAACATTCCAGATGCCATCATAGGCCCCGGTTCTCGCCGCGTCGGCGGTACACGGTGCGCCTACCGCGGCAAGCACCGCAAACAAAGGGAACCAGCGCAGGGCGTGCGGTCGGGGAAAAGCGGCAAAATGGGACATTTTTCCTGCTCCTGCCTGAAATGGGCTAGCACCATCAGCCATTGGTCAAAAAAAGGGGTTCGACGGTTCATCGTTGCCAATTCGCGCTTCCTCTGCCATAAGCGCAGCCTTCGTCGCCCGGCTGATCAAGGGCTGCCGTGTCGACGTCCGTGCGGGTTGCTTCGTTTTCGAGGAAACCTGAGCACTTTCAACGCTCTAACGAGCATTTTAGCCGGCCGGGCGCCCTCACGGGCGATTTCGTGCTGTGGCAACAGGAGAGCCAAATGCCCAAGCTGAAGACCAAGTCAGGCGCTAAAAAGCGCTTCAAGGTGACTGCCACCGGCAAAGTGATGCACGCCCAGCGCGGCAAGCGCCACGGCATGATCAAGCGGACGACGAAGCAGATTCGTCAGCTCCGCGGCACCCGCGTGCTGTTCAAGACCGACGGCGACAACGTCAAGAAGTATTTCTTGCCGAACGCCTGATCGCGTTCACGCCCTCGCCAGCCACGCCGCCGCCGCGCGGCGATCCGTCACCTCATTTCTGATCAAGGATTTCTGTCATGTCTCGCGTCAAACGCGGTGTGACCTCTCACGCCAAGCACAAGAAGGTCTACAAGGCAGCCAAAGGCTTCTACGGCCGCCGCAAGAACACCATCCGCGCCGCCAAGGCCGCGGTCGAGAAGGCCGGGCAATATGCGTTCCGTGACCGCAAGCGCAAGAAGCGTACCTTCCGTGCGCTCTGGATCCAGCGCATCAACGCCGCGGTGCGCCCGTTCGGCATGACCTACAGCGTCTTTATCAACGGGCTGTCGAAGTCGGGCATCACGGTCGACCGCAAGGTGCTGTCGGATCTCGCCATCACCGAGCCGGCGGCGTTCCAGGCGATCGCCGAGAAGGCCAAGGCCGCGCTGGCCGCCTAAAGGCGTCAACGGGCTCGCGACGAGCCCGCTGCCCTGAGCGCTTGATGGGAGTAACGCCGGGCGACCTCCGCCCGGCAGAACGCTGTGAACGAAAGATACATCGTGCCGAACTCGTTCCGGTATTTTCGGTCGCAGACCCGCATTTCGCGCTGATAGGCCTGCTTCTGCGTTGCCTTGAGCCGGGCGAGAAAATCGCCTTCGCATTTCTTCTCGACGACGGCGCCAAACTGGACGTCGCCGCTGGCGCCGTATGCGCAGGCCTCGAAGACTTTCATCCCGCGGTCGCAAGCAGGGGTCTCGTTCAACGCAGCGATGACGTCGTCCATCTGGGTCGTTTTGGCGGGGCATTTTTCGGTCGCCGCCTGGGCCGCACCCAAGGTCAGAATCAGGGTCACACCGACCAGGCAGGATTTGACGGGCATCGCGCATTCTCCGGAGAACTCTCCTTGGTCCTGCGCACGCAGATATGGGTTCAACAACGGCTGGATCGGTAAGCCCCTCATAACCGGCTTTTTGCTTGACGTTTTGGCCCCTGCGCGGCCACAACCAGCGGCCTTTTGCGAAAGAGATTGAACCGTGTCCGACCTCGCAACGCTCGAACAAACCATCCTCAAAGAGATCGCTGACGCCGGCGACGAAACAGCCCTCGAAGCGGTGCGCGTCGCCGCGCTCGGCAAGAAGGGCTCGATCTCGGCACTGCTCGCGACGCTCGGCAAGATGTCGCCGGACGAACGCAAGACGCAAGGGGCGGCGATCAACCTCGCCAAGGACAAGGTCAGCGAGGCGCTCGCCGCTCGGCGCGAGGTGCTGAAATCCGCAGCGCTCGATGCGCGGCTCAAGTCCGAAACCATCGACGTCACGCTGCCGCTGCGCGAGCCGCCAGCCGAGGCGGGCCGGATCCATCCGCTGAGCCAGGTGATGGACGAACTGACGACGATCTTTGCCGATATGGGATTCTCGATCGCCGAGGGGCCCGATATCGAGACCGACGATTACAACTTCACAAAACTGAATTTCCCCGAGGGCCATCCGGCCCGGGAGATGCACGACACCTTCTTCTTCAATCCGAAGGAAGACGGCTCGCGCATGCTGTTGCGCACCCATACGTCGCCGGTGCAGGTCCGCACCATGCTCTCGCAGAAGCCGCCGATCCGTGTGGTCTGTCCGGGCCGCACCTATCGCATCGACTCTGACGCCACCCATACGCCGCAGTTCCACCAGGTCGAAGGCCTCGTCATCGACAAGGGCTCGCATCTCGGCCACCTCAAATGGATCCTGCACGAGTTCTGCAAGGCGTTCTTCGAGGTCGATCACATCAACATGCGGTTTCGGCCGTCGTTCTTCCCGTTCACCGAGCCCTCGCTCGAGGTCGATATCCAGTGCCGCCGCGACAAGGGCGAAATCCGCTTCGGCGAAGGCGAGGACTGGCTGGAGATTTTGGGCTGCGGCATGGTGCATCCGAACGTGCTGCGCGCCTGCGGCATCGATCCCGACGTCTACCAGGGTTTTGCCTGGGGCATGGGAATCGACCGCATCGCGATGCTGAAATACGGCATCGCCGACCTGCGCCAGCTGTTCGACAGCGACGTGCGCTGGCTCTCCCATTATGGCTTCAAGCCGCTCGACGTCCCGACGCTGGCGGGAGGATTGAGCACGTGAGCGCAGTCCCCCAACAATATCAGGGCCTGCGTTCGTTCGCGTTCGGCGATGGTCCCGCGTTGGCCGATGAATTGCTCGATCTCGTGATGAGGGGCGTGAAGACCGCGACCTGCTCGACCGAAGACGAGCCGAACACCTCGACACCGGGCGAACGCTGGATCGTGCTCGACGGTCGTGGCGAACCGCGATGCATCATTGAATCGCTTGAGGTGAGCTACCGCCGCTACCACGAAGTGGACGCGGCTTTTGCCCGTGAAGAGGGCGAAGGCGACCGCAGCCTTGCCTATTGGCGCGAGGCGCATCGCGGATATTTCGGGCGGCAAGGCAAGTTCAGCGAAGACATGATGCTGATGTGCGAGCGTTTTCGTCTGGTTGAGATTTTCGAAGGCCGCAAGGGGGCATCATGAAATTCACGCTCTCCTGGCTGAAGGAACATCTCGAAACCGACGAGCCGCTGGAAAAGCTCGCCGACAAGCTCACCATGATCGGGCTCGAGGTCGAGAACATCGAGGACAAGGCCAAGCTGCTTTCGCCGTTCACCATCGCGCGGGTGATCTCGGCCGAGCAGCACCCGAATGCCGACCGTCTGCGCGTCTGCATGGTCGACACCGGCGACGGCGGGGCGCCGGTGCAGGTGGTCTGCGGTGCGCCGAATGCGCGCGCCGGCTTGATCAGCGTGTTCTCAGCCCCCGGCACGTTCATACCCGGCAAGAACATCACCCTCGGCGTCGGCACGATCCGCGGTGTCGAAAGCCGCGGCATGCTGTGCTCGGCGGCAGAGCTGCAAATCTCGGAAGATCACGACGGCATCATGGAGCTGCCGGCCGACGCACCGATCGGCAAAGGCTATGCGCAATGGGCCGGGCTCGGCGATCCCGTGCTGGAAATCAACCTGACGCCGAACCGCCAGGACTGCACCGGCGTGCACGGCATCGCCCGCGATCTCTCCGCCGCCGACATGGGCACGTTCAGGGATCCGGCGATCAAGCCGATCAAGGGCGAATTTCCTTGTCCGGTAAAGGTGACGGTGGAAGACGCCACGTTGTGCCCGGGCTTCGCGCTGCGGCTGGTGCGCGGCGTGAAGAACGGCCCGTCGCCGGAATGGCTGCAGAAGCGGCTCACCTCGATCGGTCTGCGGCCGATCAACGCGCTGGTCGATATCACCAACTTCATGACTTACGACCGCGCCCGTCCCTTGCATGTGTTCGACGCCAAAAAGGTGACGGGCAAACTCACCGTGCGCCGCGCGCGTGACGGCGAGACGTTGCTGGCGCTCGACGGCCGCACCTATACGCTCGATAGCGGCGTCTGCGTCATCGCCGACGATCACGGGGTCGAATCGCTCGCCGGCATCATGGGCGGCGAGGCTTCCGGCTGCGATGAGAACACCACCGACGTGCTGATCGAATCGGCGCTGTGGAACGAGATCAACATCGCGCAGACCGGCCGCAAGCTCGGAATCAATTCGGACGCGCGCTACCGCTTCGAGCGCGGCGTCGATCCCGCCTTCATGGTGCCCGGACTCGAGATGGCGACGAAGCTGGTGATGGAGTTGTGCGGCGGCACGCCGTCCGAGAACGTCGTCGTCGGCAATCAATTCGGCGAGGATCGCGTGATCGATTTTCCGCTTGCAGAGGTCAAGCGTCTCGCCGGCATCGAGGTGCCGCTGACCGAGATGAAGCGCATCCTCGGCCATCTCGGCTTCATGGTGGCCGGCAGCGGGCCGGTGGTGAAGGTCGCGGTGCCCTCCTGGCGCACAGATGTGCACGGCAAGGCCGACATCGTCGAGGAAGTCGTTCGCATTGTCGGTGTCGACAAGGTGCCGATGACGCCGTTCGAACGCGGCGACGAGCCGCGCAAGCCGATCCTGACGTCGATCCAGCTGCGCACCCGCCGCGCCAAGCGCGCGCTCGCCGCGCGCGGCATGGTCGAGGCAGTGACGTGGTCGTTCATCGCAAAACCCGCGGCTGAATTGTTCGGCGGCGGGCAGGCCGAGCTCGCGCTCGCCAACCCCATCGCGTCCGATCTCTCGGACATGCGGCCGAGCCTGCTGCCGGGTCTGGTCGCAGCGGCGCAGGCCAACGCCAACCGCGGCTATCCGGACGTTGCGCTGTTCGAGGTCGGCCAGGTGTTCCGCGGCGACAAGCCGGAAGACCAGCTCGTCGCAGCGTCGGGCGTGCGTCATGGCTTTGCCTCCTCGAAGGGTCTGGGACGGCACTGGTCCGGCTCGGCAACAGCGGATGCGCTGGATGCCAAGGCCGACGCGTTCGCCGTGCTGGCCGCCGTCGGCGCGCCGATGCAGGCGCTGCAGATCGTGCCGGGTGGTCCGAATTGGCTGCATCCGGGACGTTCAGGAACCATCCAGATCGGCCCGCAGAACGTGCTCGGCCATTTCGGCGAGATGCACCCGCGTACTCTGGAAGCGCTCGGCGCCGACGGGCCGCTTGTCGCGTTCGAAGTGATCCTCGACCGCGTTCCCGAGGCCAAGCAGAAGCCGACCCGCGCCAAGCCGGTGCTCGAGCTTTCCGCGTTCCAGCCGGTGTCGCGCGACTTTGCGTTTATCGTCGATCGCGACGTCAAGGCCGGCGACATCGTTCGCGCCGCGCAGGGCGCCGATAAGAAGCTGATCACATCCGTCACCGTGTTCGACGTCTATGAAGGCAAGGGCATCGACGACGGCAAAAAATCGATCGCGATTGCCGTGACGATCCAGCCGCGCGAGAAGACGCTGACCGACCAGGAGATCGACGCGGTGGCGGCCAGGATCGTCGCCGAGGTGACGAAGAAGACCGGCGGCACGCTGCGAGGCTGATTCGGGCATGATGCCGAAAAGTGTGAGCGGTTTTCGGACACCATCATGCTCAAGAAATAGCGCATGAGCTCGACCGGCCTCATCCCGACGGACGTCAGCCTCAACGCCGCGATCGCGATTTGCGCGATCGCCTTTGTCTCGGGAACCGCGCGCGGCTTTTCCGGCTTCGGCTCCGCGCTGATCTTCATGCCGATGGCGAGCAGCATCGCGGCGCCGCGCCTCGTCGCCGCGCTCTTGCTGATCATCGATTTCGTCGCGGCCGCGCCGCTGGTTCCGAATGCGTGGAAACAGGCCGACCGCAGGGCGACCGCAATCATGGTGGCGGGCGCCCTGGTCGGCGTGCCCATCGGGACCTACTTCCTCAGCCGGCTCGATCCCGTCACCACGCGCTGGATCATCTCCGGCTTCGTCGCGGCGTTGTTGCTGCTGTTGCTCTCGGGCCGGCGCTACCGCGGCAAGGATCATTTGGCGCTTTCGGTCGGCATCGGTGGCCTGTCGGGCTTCTGCAGCGGGCTGGCGCAGACCGGCGGCCCGCCGATCGTCGGCTACTGGCTCGGCCGCCCGATCGCATCCAGGGTTGCGCGCGCCAATATCGTATTGTTCTTCGGCGCTTCGGATTTCTTTTCCCTCGTCAGCTATTTCCTGACGGGATTGATCACGGTTGATGCAATCAAATTCTCTCTCGTGGTCGGTCCCGTCTACGGCATCGGCGTCTGGTTCGGCGCCTCCCTGTTCGGCAAGGCCAGCGAGGCGCTGTTCCGCAGCATCTGCTACGCCTTGATCGTGGCCGCTGTCATCGTCGGCCTGCCCGTGCTCGACGGGATGCTGCGCTGACGCTAGGCTGGCGCCAACGCAAAAATAATCCCTGGGAGGCCGCCCATGATCCGTCGCCGCGATGCGCTGAAACTGGCGCTCGGAAGCGCCGTCGCCCTCGCCGCTCCGGCGGTGCCGGCGCAGACGCCGGCAAAACCGCGCACGCGCATCATCTTCCTCGGCACCAAAGGTGGACCACGTGTCGGCATTGGCGCATCCAATCCCGCCAATCTTGTCGTGGTCAACGATACACCCTTCGTGATCGATTGCGGCATGGGCGTCAGCCGCCAACTGGTGACGGCCGGTGTGCCGATCCCGTCGGTGAAGTACATCTTCATCACCCACCACCATTCCGATCACAACCTCGAATACGGCAATCTGTTCTACAACGCCTGGGCGGCGGGCCTGTCGACACCGATCCATTCGTTCGGTCCGAAGGGCATCGAGGCGATGACGAAATCGTACTGGGAACTGAACAGGTTCGACGTCGAGACCCGGATCGAGGACGAAGGCCGTCCCGATCCGCGCAAATTGCTGATCGCGAAAGACATCGCGGACGACGGCGTGGTGCTGCAGACGGCGGACGTGAAGGTCACGGCGTTCCGCACGCCGCATCCGCCCATCGTCGATAACTTCGCCTACAAATTCGAAACGCCTGACGGCACCATCGTGTTCTCCAGCGACACCGCCTACAATCCAAGGCTTGCCGAATTCGCCAGAGGTGCCGACGTGCTGGTGCACGAATGCATGTATTTGCCGGCCGTTGATCGCCTCGTGCTCAAGACTAAAAACGGCGCGACGCTGAAGAAGCACCTGCTGGAAAGCCACACCACCACCGAAGACGTCGGCCGCATCGCTGCGGCCGCCGGTGTAAAAGTGCTCGTGATGAGTCATTTCGTACCCGGCGATGATCCCCTCGTCACCGACGACAACTGGACCGAGGACGTGAAGAAGAATTTTTCGGGCAAGATCATCGTCGCGAAAGACTTGATGGAGCTGAAGCTGCCGGTGTGACGGCGATTATCTCTCCTCATCGTCGTCCCTGCGAACGCAGGGACCCATAACCACTGTTGGTTGTCGCACTCGGCGGCGGCTTCAGCTTTCGCAACACGCGTGCCTAGTTATGGGTCCCGGCTCGCGCTTCGCTTGGCCGGGACGACGGCTGTTGGGCCTTCCTCCATCACCAGATCGCAATACGCGTAGCCGTCGCGCTCGACGCGTTCGGCAGGTGTCACCGCGAGCCGATGCGCAAACATCGGGCCCGCCACCACGCAGGTGTGAAATTCGCCGTTCTCGCCACAGGGATCAATGCCATCGGGCAGATCGGCCAATAATTGCTGATCGAATTTGCGGCCCGCGAACTCCATCGGCAGCTTTTTCAGGTCGACGGTGGCAAGATAGGCTTCCAGCCCGCTTGCGATCATCGCTTGCGCCAGCTCTGGCGTCGGCCGCTCCCACAGCGGAAATACCGGCGTGATGCCGGTACCGGCGAGCTTTTGTTCGCGGTAGGCGCGGATATCGGCGAGGAACAGGTCGCCGAAGATCATGTGGGTGACGCCATCCTCAACGGCTTGCGCGACGGCTTCGTTCATGCGCGCTTCGTAGATCGCGTTCGGGCACGGATACGGGATCGGCACGATCCGCTGCGGCAATTCAGCGGCTTCGCACTGCGCGCGCAGAATTTCCTGCCGGACGCCGTGAATAGACACCCGCTCGAACGTCTCGGTCACCGTCGTCAGCGCGCCGACGACATCGAATTCGCCAGCGCGGCGGATTTCATGCAGCGCGAACGCGCTATCCTTGCCGCTGGACCATGAGATCAGCGCCTTTGGCCGCGGCGTTGTCACGGGATCGGCGCTTCCGGTAGTGCGAACGCTCGGTGAGATGGAAGTCAACGGATGGGTGCTCCTGGCATGGCCGACGTGGGCGGTGCTGTACGGCGGCGCTGCTTCGGCACCCGTCCCGTCGATTCCGGTTCGATCTCCGGCAAGGCGCCGATCCGCCGCAGCGCCGCCTCCGCGGCGCGCTCGCCGCTTTCCCAGGCGCCGTCGACGGTGCCCCACAATGTCTCGTGCGCGGCCTCTCCGGCGAAATACATGCAGCCGACCGGCTCAGTCAAAGCTTTCCGGGATGACTGAGCGCCCGGCGCGGCCACCGACATCGCGCCCTGCACGAACGGCGCGGCGTTCCAGCGCGTCGTACTCGATTTTTTCACTGCCGCGGCGGCGTCGCTGCCGAACAGTTTCGTCAGCCATTCCTTCGCGAAGGCTACCATCGCCTGCTCGCCTTGCGCGGAGAGATCGCGGCCGAAAGAGCCCGCGACATCGATCGAACACAGCGACGACGATCCCATATTGGCGTAGAGCAGCGCCGTCCGTGTCGAATTGCTCTGCTCGATGATGACGTCGTCGCGAGCCACGCCGAGCGGATTGCCGGGCATTTGCAGCACGATGCGATCATAGCTGCCGAGGCTCAATTTTGCGGCGGCATCGAGTATGCGTTTGGGGATGTCGGGATCGAATTTGATCGTTCCGCCCGCCAACACATTGCTGGACACGGTGATGACAGCGGCACGCGCGACGATCTTGCCGTTCGGTGTATCCACCATAACGTCGCGCCTGCTCCAGGAAAGGCGTTTAGCCGGCGTCGACAACGACAGCGGCACCTGCTCGCCGAGCCTGGCGATCAGCGTGCCCAATCCCTGACGACACGCGATCGCGGTGTTGCGGTCCTGCGCGCGTGCCTTGTCGACCACGGAGATGTCTTTCAGGTCCTTGCCCGCGAAGTTGGCGCCGAGGATAAATTCCGCGGTGCCCGCCCAGTCGCCGAGATCTTTCGGCAGCACGGCGGCGCAGGAAACGTCGCCCCTGCGCGAAGCGTCGTCGATGGCGCGGTTGGCGCGCACCAGGGCGGCGAGAAATTCCTCGGTCTCGCCAGGGCGCGCATTGCGGCGGCCGATGCGAATCTTCTGACCCGAGGGCGCCGTCGTGATCTCCAGCCCCGCGGCACGCGCGAGCTTGATCATCGGGTTCGTCTCGGGGTTGTGCATCCATCGCGCGCCGCGATCGAATGGCACATCGAAAGTCGACGTATCGGTCTGGCAGCGGCCGCCGATCTGGTTCGCCGCCTCCACCACGATCACCTTGCGGTTCGCTGCCATGACCCGTCGCGCCGCAGCAATGCCGGCAGCGCCCGCGCCGATCACGACGATATCGGCGTCGCGGTGCAACGGCGCGCCAAACACCCTGCTGCCGAGCAGCGGCGTCGCCGCCAGTCCCGCGGATGCCGACAGGAAGTCGCGGCGGCTGAATGTCATGTCATGGTTTCCGATAGCTTGAAGGATTTGGGAACGCTTCGCGAACTGTGCCGCATCTAACGGTGCGCAGCAACCACCATGGTAAATCAATCATGATTGATCCCTGTCGCGCATGAACTAAATTGCAACGGCTCGCGACCATGATAAGGGAACACATCAAGCGGCCGAAGAACCGCTGGGGGAGTTTTTATGGGCGTTATGCTCGATACCATCGGCCAGCTGATCGCGAGATACCTGCAAAAGGAAGTCCCGGGTTACGAGCCGTTCACGCCGAGCGATCCGGAACATCTGCGCGGCGTCATCCAGCCCGGCGACGTGCTGCTGGTCGAGGGCAACAACCGGATCTCCGGCATCATCAAATATCTGACGCAGTCGACCTGGTCGCACGCCGCGCTCTATGTCGGCGAGGTCGATGGCGCTTCCGAGCCCGACGGCGAACCGCATGTCCTGATCGAGGCCAACGTCGGCGAAGGCGTGACCTCGGCGCCGCTGTCGAAATATTTTCCCTATCACACCCGCCTCTGCCGCCCGGTCGGCCTGTCCTACGAGGACCGCACCACGGTATGCCGTTACGCGATCAACCGGATCGGCTTCGGCTACGATACCAAGAACATCGTCGACCTGATGCGCTATCTGATCCCGTTGCCGATACCGCAGCGCTGGCGGCGGCGGATGATCGCGTTCGGCTCCGGCGATCCCACCAAGATCATCTGCTCGGCCCTGATCGCCCAGGCGTTCGACGCCGTGCGCTATCCGATCCTGCCAAAAATCACCCGCACCGCCAGCCGCAAGGCGCGCCGCGAGATCCTGCATATCCGCGATTCCTCGCTGTATATGCCGCGCGATTTCGACATCTCGCCCTATTTCGAAGTCGTCAAACCCACGATCGTCTACGGATTCGACTACACCGCCTTGCATTGGGCCGACAAGCAAAAGCCGCTCCGGGAGGTAGCGGGCGAATTCGGTGTGTTTCCAGAAACGGTCTCGCCGCCGCTTGTTCCTGAAGAGACTGACGAAGAAGCGCCGCTTCCGGCTACAGAAGTGACTTACAGTGTCGGGGCTGCCAGGCTGATGGAGCGCGTGAAGGTCACCGAACATTTTCTTGCCGTCGAGTATGTTCCGGTGCACCCGCCGGAGCGCCGCATGAAGCCGCGAGAAGAGGTGCCGGAGCTGGCGGGTTAGCGTCGCCGCTCGGGGGCGGCGACGGACCGTCATCGCTACGACGATGAAGGCGTCAGCAAACGCGCGGCCGCGAACTTTCCGGCTCATTTTTCAATACGCCCCCTCCCCGACGTCGTCCTGGCGAAAGCCAGGACCCAAAACCACCGATGTTTTTGATAAACGGGTTTGGAGCTCCAGCACATCGCAACAACTGACATTCGTGGTTATAGGTCCCGGCCTGCGCCGGGACGACACGGAATGTATGGCTGCAACTTGGCTTTCAATCGCAGACAAACTTTCGCGTTCTCGCGGCGTGATCGCCCGAGGTTTGCGTAGACCTTCTCCCCAAAGAAGAGGGAGCAGGGAATGCCGGGTGCGCGCTGCACCCGCGGTCTCGTGTGCAAGATGCACAAAGAAAAGCGCACACGAGCATACAGGTTCAGCGGAGGCAGTCCGGCATTCCCTGCGCAATGGTCTTACGGCTTATGCCGTGCTCTCCCCGGCGACGAATTCTTTTTGTCACCGTCATCGGCGGATTAAGGCTGATCAAGCTCGGTTGAGTTGACTTCGCCTCCGCTCGACTTGACACCAGCAACGGGCGCCAGGACCACACGGTTTTGCCGTACGCAACCAGCGCCGTTCGTCCTGCGCGCCGTGAACCGCTCACGGATCAACGATCCGCCCTGCGACGCCATTTGCGCGCCGACGCTGCCGCGTCCACCGCATCCCATCCCGCGTTCGTGACGACCGCGAAGCGCCCCTCTTGCCGGGTGGGACGGCGCGAGCTGGTAGAACTGATTTGCCCGACAGAGAAAGCGAAATATTTTTCGCGAAGGGGCTGGACAGGTTTTTGTCGCGAAGACTGATTTGCCCGTCGGGTGCAGGCGTAGGGTGGGCAAAGGCGCTCTTGCGCCGTGCCCACCATCCAACGCTCTGCTCGCGATGGTGGGCACGCGGAGCCTGTCATCGGGCGCGCGTTCGCGCGACCCGTTGGCTTTGCCCACCCTACAAATTTTCGGCTACCATGCATCGATGCACGGCCGCTTACGGTGGCTGCGCGAATCCTCGATCTCAAAATTTCGCCGCCAGCGTCAGCCGGACCGCGAACGGCTCGGCTGGATGAACATGACGGTCGGCCACTCCGTCGATGGGCTCGCCCGGCAGGCGCGATAGATAGAAATATTCGATCTGGTTGGTCTGCGCGTTGAAGAGATTGAGCACGTCAAGCTGCAGCCGCATGCCGTTGTCGAAGATGTAGCCGGCACGGGCGTTGAAGATCAGCGACGGCGTCGAGCGCACACTGTCGTCCTCGACCAGCGGACGCGGACCGAAATAGCGGCCGCGCAGGGCGCCGAACCAGCCGCTGGTACCGCCGAAGGTTACTCCGCCGCTTGCGATCCAGGCCGGCGCACCGGGGATACGATCGCCGGCGGGATCGAAGTCGCTGAAGCGGGCGCGGGCGTAGGCAAGATCGAAATCGAGCGTCATCCACGGCAGCACCTTGTAAGTATTGGTCCACTCGACGCCGACGCGGCGGCTCGGACGGCTCGGTTCGGTGGTGCCGGCATCGCCGACAAACAGCAACTCGGAATCGAAATCGAGGACGAAGACCGCGAGCGAACTGGTGAGGCCTTCGATCGCCCGGGTACGGATGCCGATCTCGGCCCCTTTCGAGCGGACCAATAGCGGCACGCGATCGAGCGGCGTCACCTTGTCATTTGGATCGACCGTAATAGTGGCACCCCTGATATCGTTGGAGTGAAGGCCGAGGCCGGCGTTGCCATAGAATTCGGTCCTGTACCAGGGTCCCAGCACGATACCTGCCTTTGGGCTGGTCATGGCCGCCTGCGCGTCACCGGAATTTTGTGGCGTGTCGCTGAAGACGTGTCCGGCAAAATAATCCTCGCGGATGCCGACGGTGGTGCGCAACCAATCGGTCCACCGCGCGGTGGTGTCGGCCCACAGCCCGACGTTTCCTTCCTCGACGCTGTCCTGTCGCACCGTCGAGAGCCACGTACGCTGCATCGTTTTCAACAGCCCGACCGCAATGTCGTCGCCGCGGGTCTGCAGACCGACGCGGGTTTGCGTTTCGATACCGGCGAAGCGGACGTCAAAACTATGACTGGCATTGAACCCGTAAACCGTGCGGCGATCGATCTGACTGAACTGATCGCCGTTGACGGGATCGTCGAGGAAGTAGGTAAAATTGTTGAAGAGCTGCAGCGACGAGCGGATCAGATAGGCATTGGCCTTGCTTTGTCCGAATTCGCTCGATTGCGCCCAATTGCCCGATAGCGAAAAGCGGCTCGAGGTGCCGCCATCGGTCGGATCGAGCGAACCGGTGCGGTTGATAAAGCCCTGATCGATGGCGCGTTGCGCCACCTGATCGGTTGAATTCCAGCCATTGGAGTAGGCCATTGCCGACAGCGTAAAGCCGTCCATCGCCGTACCCTGGCTGTAGCGCAGCACGCCGTTCAGCTTGCGCACATTGTCCGGGATCTCCCACGGGCCGTTGTATTTGTTGGCTTCAAACGCCGCGAGCAGCGTGCCATCGCCAACGTTCGCCGAGCCTGCCGCGAACGCGCGTTGGTATCCGAAGCTGCCGAAGGTGAGTTGGGCGATGTTCGCCGGCAGCTTGTTCAGGTAGTCGATGCCGACGGCACCCGCGGAAGCGAAATCGCCCTTGTCGGCATAGTAGGGCGCTTTGCGGACATTGACCGCCTGCACCAATTCCGGAATCAGGAAATTGATGTCCGCGTAGCCTTGACCGTGGCCGTGCGTCGGCATGTTGACCGGCATGCCATCGACGGTGATCGCAAGATCGGTGCCGTGGTCGAGATTGAAGCCGCGCAGAAAATACTGATTGGCTTTGCCCTCGCCGGAATGCTGGGTCACGATCAGGCCCGGCACCACTTCCAGCACCTCGCCGACGCGCGAGACGGGCCGCGCGTTCAATTCCGCGCCGCTGATCACTTGCTCGCTGGCGGCGGTGGGCTGAAGATTGCCTGGCCCGGAAACGGCGGAATCTGGCGTAACGCCGATTGCGGCCGGCGCGGAGAACTGGCTCGGCTGAACGGTGGGTGTGTTTCGTACGGCGCGCTCGCGCCGCGAGGCCTGCCTTTTCCGCTTCGGCGGGATGGTTTCGGGAGCCGTCACCGTTACCGGTGGCAGCCGGCCGGGCTCCGCGGCCGGGACGCTTTCGGCGTTCGCGGGCGGCGCGAAAACGACCAAGGATGCGGCGGCGGAAAATGCCCGCCAAACGGCCTTACGCAACGCTCATGCCCCCGCATGATACCTGCTACAATCGAAATGGGACCGCACCAGCAGGACTTAACCCGGTGAGCTACGCTAGCAGCCCGGTATGACGATGCAATATAAACATCATACTGGCGAACTCAAGACGGAAGATTTCATGCAACGGATTACCATCACGATTGAAGACGACCTGCTCGCCGAGATCGATGCGGCGGCAAAGGAGCGCGGCTACCAGAATCGCTCCGAGATCATCCGCGATCTCGCGCGCGCCGGCCTGCAGCAGAGCACCGAGGACGCCGCGCCGTCCGGGCCATGCGTGGCCGCGCTGGTCTATGTCTACGACCACGCCGCGCGCGATCTGTCAAAACGGCTGGTGCAGAATTTCCACGGCCACCATGACTTGTCGCTGGCGACGCTGCACGTTCATCTCGACGATGACAGCTGCATGGAAGTGACGGCGCTGCGGGGCTCGAGCGGCGAAGTCCGTCATTTCGCCGATCACATCATCGCCGAGCGCGGCGTGCGCTACGGCCGCGTGGTGATGATCCCGACCCCGCCGGTGAAGAAGCCGCGAAAACGACCGCATAAGCACGGCTGAGGCGCATACCGTCGTGCGCAGCGCGCAGGATGGGTGGAGCGAAGCGATACCCATCACCTCCTGTCCGAGATGAGATGATGGGTTTCGCAAAGAGCTCAACACATCCCGCAGACTATCCGCGAGTCCCGATGTGGAGACAGCCCCTCACCCTACCCCTCTCCCCGCAAGGGCGGGGCGAGAAGAAATGCCGTTCATGCCGCCTTCGCGGGGGTGCCGCACGGCAATCCGGCACGCGCCATCCCGCCGTAAAGCGTCTCATCAGGCATTTCCGATTTCAGGATCGTGCGCACCGCGATCAATCTGTCGATATCGATGCCGGTCGAAAACCCCTTGCTCTCGCACAGGAACACGAGATCCTCGAACACGACATTGCCGGTCGCGCCCGGTGCGAACGGGCAGCCGCCGAGGCCGCCGAGCGAGCCATCGAGCACGCGCGCGCCGGCATCGAGTGCCGCCGACGCATTCGCAATGCCCATGCCGCGGGTGTCATGCAGGTGAACGCAGACCGGCTTCGATCCCGCGATTTTGACCGCGCCTTTTGTCAGCTCACCAACCTGCTTCGGGCCGGCGTAGCCGACGGTGTCGGCGATGGCGACCATGTCGACGCCCGCCTCATACAGTTTTTCGGTCAGCCGCAGCACTTCCAGGGGATCAACCGGCCCGACGATCGAGCAGCCCAGCGCCATCGAGATCGCCGCATTGACGATCGGTTTATGACTGCTGGCGTCACGCAGTTCGCACAGCCGCCTGACGTTGGCGATGGCCGATTCGCGCGAGCGGTTGGCATTGGCCTGGCTGTGCTCTTCGGTGGCCGAGACCACGGAGGCGATCTCGGCAACACCCGAGGCCAGCGCCTCATTGACGCCGCGCTCGTTCAGCGCCAGCGCGACGCCATGCGCGCCGGGCAGCGATGCAATGGTTGCGATGACGTCGCTGATATCGACGAACTGCGGAAAGGTTTTGGCTGGAAGGAACGACCCGACCTCGAAATGCCTGACGCCGGAGGCATGTTCGTCGCGCACCCAGCGCTGCTTTGCCGATGTCGACGGAAACTTCTTCACAAGCTGCAGGCCATCGCGCAGGCCCACTTCGCGCAAGCTCACCTTGTCATCGGGATAGATATCCGGGAGGCGGGTCATGTCTGATTCTCACGCAGCGTTGCCGGTTGACGGGGATTTTTCCGCTCGAGTTCGGCGCGGACCTGGTCCGTGTCGGCGCCCAGCACGGGCACTTTCAAGCCTTCGCCGATATTGCGACCATTCCACTCGACCGGCAAGGCGGGAACACGGAACGGCTTGCCGTCAGCGTTGACATTGTTGACGAGCCCGCCGGGACGCAGCACGTGCGGATCCGTCAGCAGATCCTCGGGACGATTGATCGGCGAGAAGCAGATGTTCAGTGCATCCAGCCTGGCCGACAGCTCGGCGACGTTCCAGCGCCTGATCTCCTCGGCAACGCGCGGAATGATCCTCGCACGCGCCAGAATGCGATCGGTGGTATTGCACAAGGTCGGGTCGTCGGCAAATTCGTTCAGGCCGAATTCACGGCAGAAGCTGTGCCAATGGCCTTCGGTGACCACGCCGATGAAGATGCGCTCGCCGCCGGCGGTGTCGAAGATGTCGTAGATCGGCCAGGCGTGGTCGCGCTCCGGCATCGAGCGCGGCTTTCGGCCGGTCATCTCGTACTCGACCATGTGCTGGGCAACCAGGAACAGGCAATTCTCGAACAGCCCGATACGGATGTCGGCGCCATTGTTGTTGCCGCCGCGCTTCTGATAGAGCGCGGCGAGGATCGATATCGCGCCGAACATGCCACCCATGATGTCGTTGGCCGAAGAGCCGACGCGCTGCGGCCGCTCCTGCGTGCCGGTCATGGCGGCCAGCCCCGACATCATCTGCACGACTTCATCGAGCGCCGGACGATGCTCGTAGGGCCCGGAGAGGAAGCCCTTGTGGCCGGCGACGATCAGATGCGGATGTCTTCTGCGCAGTTCCTCGGCGCCAAGGCCCTGCTTCTCCAATTGCCCGTCGCGGAAATTCTCCAGAAACACATCGGCGCCGGCGAGCAGCCGATGCATCGTCTCGCGGTCCTCGTCCCCGGTGAAATCGAGCACCACGCTGCGCTTGCCGCGATTGAACAGCGGGAAGAACGAGATGCCCATGCCGCCGAGCGAGCGGGTCTTGTCGCCGGCGGGCGGCTCGACCTTGATCACCTCGGCGCCGAGCTGCGCCAGGATCATGCCGCAGGTCGGCCCCATCACCATGTGGGTCATCTCGACGACCCTGACGCCGTCAAGCGGCAGTCCCGTCCCGGTCATCGGCCTCTCCCTGCTCGTTCGTCGTTGACGGAGGCCAGACTAGGCCCTCGGCCGCTTTGTGGAAAATGCAATCTCCCGTACGGTGCACTCACCGACGCATAACGCAAATGCGTAGCGGCCGGCCCAGCGCCCGCGACAAGCCGCTGCACGCCTGCAGCGCCTCGACCACTTGCCGAAACCTCCCTGTATGTCTACCTCTCGCGGGAACTATCCTCGAAAGGTAGCCCTGCCATGATCGACGCCGCCGTCAAGGCGCTTGCGCAAATCCTGTCGCCGCCGATGCGGTCGATCCTGTGGCGATCGATCGGCATGGCGCTGGTGCTGGTCACGGTGCTCGCGATCGGATTGCAGCGGCTGCTGAGCTGGTTTGCCGAGTATGGCGAAGTCTGGGCGGAGGGACTGCTCGGCCCCGGCTTTCATGGCACGCTCCACGTCCTCGCGTGGATTCTCTCGATCGCGGCCGGACTCGGCGTCGTGCTCGGCGGCATCTTTCTGATGCCAGCGATCACCTCGCTGGTGGCGAGCCTTTTTGTCGATGATGTCGCCGAGCATATCGAGCGCGAGCATTATCCGGCGGACCGTCCCGGCACGGCCTTGCCGTTCAGCCTCGCCATGATGGAAGGCGTCAAGACCGCGCTGTTGACGATCCTGGTCTATCTGATCGCGCTGCCCTTCGTGTTCCTCGCCGGCGCCGGCTTCATCGTGTTCTTCATCGCCACCGCCTGGCTGCTGGGGCGAGAATATTTCGAGCTCGCGGCGATGCGGTTCCGTTCGCCGGAAGAGGCCAAGGCGATGCGCAAGGACAACGCCACGACCGTGTTCATCGCTGGCCTGATCATCGCGGCCTTCGTCTCGATCCCGATCGTCAATCTGGCGACGCCGTTGTTCGGCATGGCCTTCATGGTCCACATGCACAAGCGGCTGTCCGGTCCAAGGCCCGAGCTGATCGAGCCGGCACGGCGGCGGGAAATGTCGGCACGCTGATTACCGAACACTTTTCCGGATCATGTCTACGAAGCGGCTACCCCACACTTGCGCAGCACGCTTTTCGCGAAGCCGAACGGCTCCGGCGTGAACGGCCCCGGCGGCGCGCGGGTGATCAGCGCCACAAGGAACAACGCCGCCATGGCGAGCCAGAAGCACAAGCCAGAAACCGTCGATATAGGCGAGCACGTTGGCTTCACGCTGCACCTGGGCGGCCAGCGTTTCCACCGCCCGCGCCTGGGCGGAGCCGCTGCCATGGGCGGCAAAACCATCGGCCAGTTGCTTGAGCACGCGCGTCACGTCGACGCTGCCGTTTTCGATGTGCTGCCCGAGATAGTTGGAGTGGATCTGCTCGCGGACGCGCAGCCAGGTGCCCATCAGCGCCACGCCGATCTCCGCGCCGCCGAGCCGCATGATCTGGATATAGGCGGCAAAGGATGTAGCCCGGGTCGGATCGGAATTCGACAACGCCATGATGATGATCGGCAGCAGCGTGAACGCCTGGCCGATCGACTGCAGCAGCACGATGCCGGCGAAATCACCGCGCGCCCAGTCATGGGTCAGTTGCGTGCCCCAGAGATTGGCGGCGGCGAAAGCCGAAAAGCCCAGCACCACCACGGCGCGCGCATCGAAATATCGCAGCAGGAAGATCGAGATGGGTACCAGCACGAACATCGGCAGCGCTCCATAGGTCAGCAGCAGCACCCCGCTTTGTTCGGGACGCATCTGGGCGACGACGCTGAGGAAATTCGGCACCAGCGATGAATTGGACAGGCTGACGAGCGTGTAGAGCAGGATGGCCAGCAGCGAGAGCCCGACATTGCGCGAGAACACCACATTGACATGCGCCCAGGGTTCGCGAACCAACGTCTCATTGATCAGGAACGCAACGAACAGCATGCCGCCGCCGAGCAGCAGCGCGATCACCGTGCCCGATTCCAGCCAGTCCAGCCGATTGCCCTGATCAAGGCCGGCATAGACCATCGCGACGGACGTGCCGAGCAGCAGCATGCCGCCCCAGTCGGCATCGCGCAGCAGCTCACGATTGACCGGCTCCTGCGGCGTGCCGAGATAGACCATCAATCCCATCAGCGGCGCGATGATCACGCCCTGCCAGTACAACCACTGCCATCCCCAATGCTCGACATAGAAGCCGACCAGCGACGTGGACGTATCCAGCGCGAAGCCGACGCGGATGGCGTAGATCGAGATCGCCGGCAGCCACCAGCGGATCGGCAGGTTACGAAGGACGATCATCAGCGTAGCCGGCACGAAGGTGCCGAGCAGCATGCCGTGCACGATGCTGAGCACGATCAGCGTGGCGTAGTCGTGCACGAACGGGATCACCAGCGAGATCAGGGCGTAGACCAGGCTCGGAATGCCAAGCACGCGGCGCAGCCCGAACACCGTCGCCAGCCATGCGACCGCGGGCGCGATGAAAATCTGCGAGCCGATGCCGGCGGTCGAGAGCCAGGCGCCCTCGTCAAACCCCAATGAGAACGCGCCGCTTAGATCGGGCAGGCCGACCCTCGTCAGCCGGCTGTCGACATTGGCCAGGAACGAGCCAAGCAGGACGGCCCCGACCGCGAACAGCGGCTGCGGTGCGATCCCGCCACGCGAGAGCGGTCCGCGATCGGCGTCGTTATTTTCCGCCATTCGCCGTTCCCGCATCGGAGGTCAGAATGCTGGTGACGACGGACATGCCGGGCAGCAGGCGCTCCAGCGGCTGGTTGGGTTCGAACTGGATCCGGACCGGAACGCGCTGCACGACCTTGGTGAAATTGCCGGTGGCATTGTCCGGCGGCAACAGCGCGAACTGCGAACCGCTGGCCGGCGCGATCCGCTCGACGCGGCCGCGCCATTTTTCCCTCGGGAGACTGTCGACCGTGATGTCGACAGGCTGGCCCGGCCTGACCCGCGTCAGCTGCGTTTCCTTGTAATTGGCGATCACGTAGACCTTCGGCAGCGGCACCACGTTGATGAGGTTGGTGCCGATATTGACGTAGTCGCCGGGCTGCACCTGCCGCTCGCCGGTGACGCCATCGAACGGCGCTACGATCCTGGTGTAGCCAAGCTTGAGTTTGGCCGCAGCGAGCGCCGCCTTGGCGCCCTCGAGATCGGCGGCACGCTGCTTCTTGGTCCCCGACAACACTTCAAGCTGGTGGCGCTGTGCGGCAATCACGGCGCGGCTGGCGCTGACGTCGGCCTGTGCCTTCGCATAGGCTGCGGTGGCCTGCTCGAGCTTCTGCCGCGTTCCGGCTTCGGTCTGCGACAATGACTGCTGGCGCTCCTGTTCCTGGCGCGCCTCGACTTCCGTCGCAGCGGCAGAGACCTGCGCGGCTTCGGCTTGCGCAATCGTCGCATATTGCAGCTCGACCTGGTTGTTCAGATTGTCGAGCGCGGCCTGGGCAGCGGCAACCGCCGCCTCGGCCTGCGCGACCTGCGCCTGATAATCGGCCGGATCGATCTGAACCAGCAGATCGCCGGCCTTGACGTGCTGGAAGTCGGTGATGGCAACCGTCAGCACCTCGCCGGCGACGCGGCTGCTCAGCCGTGTCAATTCCGCACGAATGTAGGCGTCGTCTGTAGTCTGGACCGTGGCGCCGCCGACCCACTCATCCCAGCGCAACGTCGCCAGCGCGATGAACGCGAATGCGACGAGCACCGCGAACAGTGGTATCGCGAAGCGGCCCCAGAAACTGCCTGAAGCAGACGCCGTCGATTTTGGCGGAGCAGATGGCGGCGCGGGCGCCTGAGCGGCGGCTGGCGGCGGACTGATCTGTTGTTGCTGACTCACGCAAATCCCCTGTCACTTGTCCGAAAGCCGATCGTCCTTTCAGAGCATGACAATCATGCCTCAGACCGTTTTCTCCGGCCAGCGGCAAAGATCATTGATCAGGCATACCTCGCAGCGTGGCTTGCGCGCGAGACAGGTATAGCGGCCGTGCAGGATCAGCCAGTGATGGGCGTGCAGCATGAACTCGGACGGAATGACTTTCTCCAGCCCAAGCTCGACCTCGAGCGGCGTATTACCGGGCGCGAGCCCCGTGCGATTGCCGACGCGGAACACGTGGGTATCGACCGCCATCGTATGTTCGCCGAAGGCCATGTTGAGCACGACATTGGCGGTCTTGCGACCGGCGCCCGGCAGTGACTCGATCTCGGCGCGGGTGCGCGGCACCTCGCCGCCGAATTCGGCGATCAGCTTTTCCGACAGCGCGATGACGTTTTTGGCCTTTGTGCGAAAGAGCCCGATCGTCTTGATGTAGTCGCGCAGTTTCTCTTCGCCGAGGTCGAGCATTTTTTGCGGCGTATCGGCCACGGCAAACAGCGCGCGCGTCGCCTTATTGACGCCGGCGTCGGTCGCCTGGGCCGACAGCACGACCGCAACCAACAGCGTGTACGGATTGAGATGCTCGAGCTCACCCTTCGGCCCGGGATTGGCCTTGCGGAAACGGGTGAAGGCTTCGCGGACCTCGGCGGGCGTCCAGGGCTTTAGCGCTTTGAGCGATTTCCTTGCCGCTCGGACCGGCGTTCTGGCCACCGCCTTCTTCGTCGATTTCTTTGGCGCTGATTTTTTGGGCACCGATCTCCCGGTGCGTTGAGGATGGATGATTTTGGCCATGATCCGGATATACTGACAGCCGATGACCGCAAGCAACGACTTTGATCCGGAGTTCGAACAGCCAAGGCTGTTCTCGGCGCTGTTGACGCCGCACCGCTCGCTCAACCACACCGGATTTGTGGTGTTGATGTCGCTTGTCAGCGTGGTCAGTTTCGTCGCCGGCATCGTGTTCTGGTGGATGGGCGCCTGGCCGGTATTCGGCTTCTTCGGCCTCGATCTGCTCGTGATCTATTGGGCGTTCCGGATCAATTATCGCCACGCATTGGCCAGCGAGGAGATCACCGTGACGCCATCGGAACTGCGGATACGCCGGATCAGCCACCGCGGTCATGTGATGGAATGGGTGCTCAATCCCTTGTGGGTGCAGCTCGACCAGACGAGCGATGAGGAATTTGGCATCGAGCGGCTCTATCTGGTCTCCAGAGGCCGCCGCGTCTCCATCGCGAGCTTCCTGGGTCCTGACGAAAAGGTCAGCTTTGCCAAGGCGTTAATGTCCGCGCTGCACGCCGCGCGGCGCGGACCCACTTATAACCCGATCAGCTAGGCGCCTGTTTGACGCGTTTTCTTCGCGCGAACCGGAGCCCACTTCGCCTGAAAACGCCACGTTGTCGGAAATCGGGTGGTTTGAACGCCGGATGCGCCCTAAATCAAACTCCATGATGACACTCGCCATACATGACCAGCGCCTGGCCAAGCCGGGCCTCCAGAACGCCGCGCTGCGCGACTATGACTCGGTCCGGCGCGCCATCGCCTTCATTTCGGAGCACTGGCGCGCGCAGCCGACCATCGAGGCGATGGCCGATGCCGCGTCCGTCACGCCGGACGAGCTTCACCACTTGTTCCGCCGCTGGGCTGGGCTGACGCCAAAGGCCTTCATGCAGGCGCTGACGCTCGACCACGCCAAGGGATTGTTACGCGATTCCGCCAGCATTCTCGACGCCGCGCTCGATTCCGGATTATCGGGCCCCGGCCGGTTGCATGACCTGTTCGTCACCCATGAAGCGATGTCGCCGGGCGAATGGAAGAACGGCGGCGCCGGCATGACGCTGCGATACGGATTCCATCCTTCGCCGTTCGGTACCGCGATCGTGATCGCGACCAATCGCGGGTTGGCCGGGCTCGCCTTCGCCGATCCCGGCGAGGAACCAGCCGCATTCGCCGACATGCGGCGGCGCTGGCCGAACGCAACCTATGTGGAGGACAGCGAGGGCACCGCAGGCCTTGCGCAGCGCATCTTCGACACGGGGATGTGGCGGCCGGACCAGCCCTTGCGCGTCGTCCTGATCGGCACCGATTTCGAGGTGCGGGTGTGGGAGACGCTGTTGAAGATCCCGATGGGCCGCGCGGTCTGCTATTCCGACATCGCCAACAATATCAACAGCCCAAAGGCTTCGCGCGCCGTGGGCGCTGCGGTCGGAAAAAATCCCGTGTCGTTCGTGGTCCCCTGCCATCGCGCGCTCGGCAAAGGCGGCGCGCTGACCGGCTATCACTGGGGCATCACGCGAAAACAGGCGATGCTGGGCTGGGAAGCCGGACAGGTTGGGATTCATTAGGGGCGACGGATCCGCAGGGTGGGCAAAGCCACCGGGTCGCGCGAACGCGCGCCCGATGACAGGCTCCGCGTACCCACCACCCATCCGCTCAAGATAGTGGGCACGGCGCAAGAGCGCCTTTGCCCACCCGACGATTCGGCATCGGCTCAGCGATCCAATCGCTTCCAGAACAGCGCGGTGTCGCACAGCCTGCCGTCGGGAAACATTGCGTAATCAGGAATGGTCCCGCATTCCGTCCAGCCGGCGCGCTTGTAGAGGCGGTAGCCGTTTTCGCCGGGCACGGTGTCGAGCACTAGGAGCCAGCGACCGCACCGCCGGGCTTCGTCTTCCACCCGCGTCATCAGGTCAGCGCCGACGCCGCGGCCGCGCGCGGCACGATGCACCAGCATTTTCTTGATGTCCGCGCGATGCGGCTGGTTGGGCGGCGTATCGAGCCCGAGCTGAACCGTGCCGACGATCTTGCCGCCGAACTTCGCGACGAGCAGCACGGTATCGCCGACCGCAACCGAGCCCGCGACCTTTCGAAAGAACGCGAGCCCGTCATCAAGCGAGAACGGCGCCATGAAACTGACGCTGGCGCCACCCTCGACGCAATCGACCAGCACGGAAGCGAGCTGATCGAGGGCGCTATCTGCAATCGGCGCGGAGAGAACGGAGATTTCGACGCCGGCGCTCACTCCGCCAGATCGAGCTTCGATGCGACAGTGGAATCAGCATTGAGGCGATAGATCACGGGCACGCCGGTCGCGAGCTCGCGCTTCAGGATGCCTTCCGGCGTCAGCTTTTCCAGCACCATGATCAGCGCGCGCAGCGAATTGCCGTGCGCCGCGACCAGCGTACGCTCGCCGCGCAAGACGCCAGGCAAAATCTCCTGAACGTAATATGGCAGCGTGCGCGCCAGCGTATCCTTCAGGCTTTCGCCGCCGGGCGGCGGCACGTCATAGGAGCGGCGCCAGACATGGACCTGCTCCTCGCCCCATTTCTTGCGCGCGTCGTCCTTGTTCAACCCTGACAGGTCGCCGTAATCACGCTCGTTGAGCGCAAGATTTTTCCGGGTCGGGAGGCCGGTCTGGCCGACCTCGGAAAGGACCAGGTCGAGCGTGTGCTGGGCGCGCTTCAACACCGAGGTGAAGGCGACGTCGAATGAGAGACCTTGCGCCTTCAATTTGCGGCCGGCGTCTTTCGCCTCGGCAACGCCTTTTTCGGTGAGATCCGGATCCTTCCAGCCAGTGAAGAGATTCTTCAGGTTCCATTCGCTCTGGCCATGCCGTACGAGCACAAGAAGACGATCGCTCATTTCAAAAATTCCGTTCTTG
The DNA here is from genome assembly GCA_963786115.1 of uncultured Alphaproteobacteria bacterium. Lineage (GTDB taxonomy): Bacteria > Pseudomonadota > Alphaproteobacteria > Rhizobiales > Xanthobacteraceae > Bradyrhizobium. Next base: position 82,473 of record CAWAYC010000020.1, on the reverse strand, counting down.
TTCTTGGCTTACTTGTTCTTGGATTAGAAGTCCGCGAGCCCCAGCACATCGGTCATCGTGTAGAGGCCGGGCTGCTTGCCGCGCGCCCACAGCGCGGCCTTGACGGCGCCTTGCGCGAACATGGTCCGGTCTTCCGCCCGGTGCGTCAGTTCGATGCGTTCCATCGGGCCGGCGAAGATCACGGTATGATCGCCGGTGACGGAACCGCCGCGCAGCGATGCAAATCCGATGGCTCCGGAGTTGCGCGCACCAGTGATGCCGTCGCGCCCGCGCGCCGAATGCGCCTCAAGCGAGATCTTGCGGCCCGCCGCGGCGGCTTCACCCAGCATCAGCGCGGTGCCGGAAGGCGCGTCAATCTTGGCCTTGTGATGCATCTCCAGAATTTCGATGTCAAAACCTTCGTCCAGCGACTGCGCGACCCGCTTGACCAGCGCGGCCAGCAGATTGACGCCGAGGCTCATATTGCCGGACTGCACGACGACCGCGCGCGACGTCACGCTCTTGATGACAGCCATGTCCGAGCCGGACAGCCCCGTTGTTCCGATGACGTGGACCAGGCCGCGTTGGGCCGCGATCGCAACGTTAGCGATGGTCGCGGCGGGAACCGTGAAATCCAGGATGCCGTCGGCGTTGGCCGACAGCGACCACAGATCGGCCGAGAGCTTGACGCCGCTTTCCGGCAGGCCCGCCAGCACGCCGGCATCCTTGCCCAGAAGTTCGGACCCGGGCGCCTCCAGGGCGCCGGTCACTATTGCTCCGGGTGTTTCGTAGATAACGCGTGTCAGCGCGCGGCCCATTCGGCCGCCAGCCCCCGCAACGATCAAGCGCATGTCGGCCATGGTGAACCCTCTCCACGCCCTAATAGCGGGCGCGGGCTGTTCCGGCAACCGATCAGGCTTGATTTCAGGGCTGCGGGCCGTCGTACCCCTCGATGATCACGAGGTCGCCCTCGGAGTGAGGCGCACGGATCGCGACCAGGCGGGCATATTCCGGCGAATTGTAGCAGGCGAGCGCGGTCTCGTAGTCCTTGAATTCGAGCACGACATTGCGGGACCGCGACGTGCCTTCCTTGACTTCGAACTTGCCGCCGCGCACCAGGAATTTGGCGCCGTATTTGTTGAACACCGCGGCGTTCTGCGAGATGTATTCCTTGTAGCCGTCCATGTTGTTGATATCGATGCGCGCGATCCAGTAGCCTTTTGCCATCTGCGTTTCTCCTGTTCTTGTCACTCTTCTTGTGGACGCGTTTTCTTCAGGCGAACCGGCATCCAATTCGTTCGAAAACGCTTCTAGCTCAAAGCCCGCGCGATTTCGGCCTGGATCGCATCTGCCGCAGCCTTGGGGTCGGCCGCTTCGGTGATGGGACGTCCTACCACCAGATAGTCGGCGCCGGCGGCAATCGCGCGCGCCGGCGTCATGATGCGCTTCTGGTCGCCGACCGCCGCGCCGGCGGGCCGGATGCCCGGCGTCACCAGGCTCATCTGATGCCCGACGATCTTGCGCAAGGACGCCGCCTCTTCCGGCGAACTGACGAGACCGTCGACACCGAGCACCTGCGCCTGCTGGGCGCGGGCTTCGACGAGATCGGAGACGCCGAGGCGGTAGCCGGCGGCATGGAGATCGCCGTCGTCATAGGACGTCAGCACGGTAACGGCGAGAATCTTCAGGTCCGATCCGGCGCGCGCCTCGACCGCGGCTTTCATGGTCTGCGGATAGGCATGCACGGTGAGGAAGGTTGCGCCCAAGGTCGCGATGCTCTCGACGCCGCGTGCGACGGTATTGCCGATGTCGTGCAGCTTGAGATCGACAAAAACCTTCTTGCCCGCATTCACCAACTCGCGCGTGAACGGCAAACCGCCGGAATAGGCAAGCTGATAGCCGATCTTGTAAAAGTTCACGCTGTCACCGAGCCTCGCAATCAACGCGTCCGCCGCGGCGACGCCGGGAAGATCGAGGGCCACGATCAACCGGTCCTTAGGAACGATCTTGGTTGGCTGCATGTCACCTCACATCATGCGTTGAGAAACGTCGATCAGCTGCCGCACCAGCGCCTGCAGCGCCTCGATATCGGCGGGATGTTTCAAGTGGTCCATATCGTCATAAGCGTGTTCTGCAAATGACAGCGCGAGCTGGTTCGGAATGACCGGCGCATGGCAGGCGGAAAGGATGAGCCGGAGCGCCGCCAGCGCACGGGTGCCGCCGAGCCGGCCGCCCGAGGCTGCCGCGATCGCAAACACCCGTTCGCGGAAGACCTGCCCGCGGGTCTCGTGGCGATCCTGCACCCGGCTCACCCAGTCGATGGTATTTTTGACCAGCGCCGGCACCGAGGAGTTATATTCAGGCGTCACGATCAGGACGCCATGATGCGCGCCGATCATGCGCTTGAGATTGACCGCGTTCTTCGGCACGCCGGATTTCGCCTGCAGATCGCCGTCGTAGATCGGCAACGGAAAATCCGCGAGCGAGATGCGGGTGATTTCGGCGCCGGCCAGCGCCAGTTCATGGGCCGCCACCGCCGCCAGCTTCGCATTGAGCGAACCTGATCGCAGCGATCCCGGGATGACGGCAATTTTCAGCGGGGACATATTTCAGAATTCGCACTCGGGACAAACCCACCGCGCGAAGCGCAGAGCGGTATCAGCCCTTGCGATACACCCAGACCCGGGCAGGCGGAAGGTTCATCCAGATCCGCTCGGAAGCTTCTGTGGACACGCCCGGCAGCGATTTCGGGATCGGCGGCGCAACCGAGTAGGTGAATTGTACGAAGGGTGCACCCGGCGCGAGCGCGAGGAAGGCGTCGCGGATCAGTTTCAGCCGTGTCAGCATCGGCTTTGTCACGAGCGGCAGGCCGGAGACGACGGCGGAGGCTGGCACGTCCAGCGCCTTCCGGAGCGTATCGCGAAGCCGGTAGGCATCGCCCTGCACGACTTTGGCATGGGGATAGCGGTCGCGCAGCAATGCGCAGAAACCCGGATTATATTCGACCAGTACGAGACGCTTCTGATCCACCCCATGCTCGATCAGCGCGTTGGTGATCGCACCGGTCCCGGGCCCAAGTTCGACGACGGGACCTTCCGATTGAACGTCGACATATTGCGCCATGGTGCGAGCCAGCACCCGGCTCGAAGGCATCACGGCGCCCATATGCAGCGGCTTTTCAATCCATGATCGGAGAAACCGAACCTCGTCGTCGAGACGAAGAGGTTTTTTCAAAGCACGCGCCGACGATTGCAATGGCATGTCATTACCAGGCGGGACCGCACGAGCGGTGTCAGAAAACGGTCACAAAGAGGTATAGGTCCTACCCGTTACGGTCAAGCAGAACGGTTATTGCACGTTCGGCCGGTTGCCGAAGAAGTCCTTGACCTTAGTGAAGAAACCCGCCGCCTCCGGCTGCGTCGCACCGGATGACAGTTTTTCGAACTCCGCCAGTAATTCCTGCTGTTTCCTGGTCAGATTCTGCGGCGTTTCGACCACAACCTGGACGTACATGTCTCCGGTCTGGCGCGAGCGCAGCACCGGCATGCCTTTTGATGCAATGCGGAATCGCCGGCCGGACTGCGTCCCGGAAGGTACTTTCACCCTGGTCTGGCCCTTGTCGATGGTCGGGACCTCGAATTCGCCGCCCAGAGCCGCCGTCACCATCGAGATCGGCACCCGGCAATGCAGGTCGGCGCCGTCGCGCTGGAAGAACTCATGCGCCGCCAGCGACAGGAAGATGTAGAGGTCGCCCGGCGGGCCACCTCGAACGCCGGCTTCGCCTTCGCCTGCAAGCCTGATACGCGTGCCGTCTTCGACGCCTTGGGGAATATTGACCGACAACGTGCGATCGCGCGTCACACGGCCCGAGCCCGAGCAGGACGGACAGGCATCCTCGATCATCTGGCCGCGACCCTGGCAGCCGGGGCAGGTGCGCTCCAGCGTGAAGAAGCCCTGCGCCTGCCGTACCCGGCCGGCGCCGCCGCACGTCGAGCATGTCTTCGGCTTGGTACCGGCCTTGGCGCCGGTGCCCGAGCAGGACTCGCAGGTGACCGAGACCGGAATCTCGATCTGGGCGGTCTTGCCGACGAAAGCTTCCTCGAGGGTGATTTCCATATTGTAGCGCAGGTCGGCGCCGCGCTCGCGGCCGCCACTGCGCCGCTGCCCGGCCATGCCGAACAGATCCTCGAAAATATCCGAGAAGGACGAGGCAAAGCCGGCGCCGAAGCCGGGCCCGCCGCCACCCATGCCCTGCTCGAAGGCGGCATGGCCGAAGCGGTCATAGGCGGCGCGCTTGTCGCCGTCCTTCAGGACTTCGTAGGCTTCGTTGATTTCCTTGAACCGCACTTCGCTTGTGGCGTCGCCGGGATTCTTGTCCGGATGCCATTTCATCGCAAGTTTGCGGAACGCCGCCTTCAGCTTGGAATCGTCCGCGTTCCGATCGACCTCAAGGGTTTCGTAGTAGCAGCGTTTGGTAGACATCGTCGGATTCGCCCGAATTCCTGTTCAAACCGAAGAGATGCGTTTCGCTGCATGATCCGGAAAAGTGGACACCGGTTTTCCGAAAAAGATCATGCTCAAACAATGAAGATGCAGCGCTCGGCTTAACGAAAAATGACCCCCACCCCATCGAGACGCCACGTGCGCGCTCTTTGGCATGAGGGTCATGATCCTGCGCCCGCGTCTTACGCAGACTTCTTGCTGTTCTTGTCGTCGTCGACCTCGGTGAATTCCGCGTCGACGACGTCATCCTTCGCAGCATCCTTGGCCGCATCGGCTTCGGCCTGCTGCTTGTACATGGCTTCGCCAAGCTTCATCGAAGCCTGCGCCACCGCATTGGTCTTGGCCTTGATTGCCTCGGCATCGTCGCCCTTCAGCGCTTCCTTCAGGTCGCTGACGGCGTCCTCGATGGCGCGGCGCTCGGTGTCGGCGATCTTCGAACCGTGCTCGGCCAGCGCCTTCTCGGTGGAATGCACCAGCGCGTCGGCATGGTTCTTGGCATCGACCGCCTCGCGGCGCTTCTTGTCCTCGGCCGCGTTGGCTTCGGCGTCCTTGACCATCTTCTGGATGTCGGCTTCGGACAGACCGCCGGATGCCTGGATCCGGATCTGCTGTTCCTTGGCCGTCGCCTTGTCCTTGGCCGAGACGTTGACGATGCCGTTGGCGTCGATGTCGAAGGTGACCTCGATCTGCGGCATGCCGCGCGGAGCCGGCGGAATGCCCATCAGGTCGAATTGACCGAGGATCTTGTTGTCGGCCGCCATTTCGCGCTCGCCCTGGAAGACGCGGATGGTGACGGCGTTCTGGTTGTCCTCGGCGGTGGAGAATACCTGGCTCTTCTTGGTCGGGATCGTGGTGTTGCGGTCGATGATGCGGGTGAACACGCCACCCAGCGTCTCGATGCCGAGCGACAGCGGGGTCACGTCGAGCAGCAGCACGTCCTTGACATCGCCTTGCAGCACACCGGCCTGGATCGCTGCGCCGATCGCGACGACTTCGTCCGGGTTGACGCCCTTGTGCGGCTCCTTGCCGAAGAACTGCTTCACCACTTCCTGGATCTTCGGCATGCGGGTCATGCCGCCGACCAGCACCACTTCACCGATTTCACCGGCGGTGAGGCCGGCATCCTTCAGCGCCTTGCGGCACGGCTCGATGGTCTTCTGGACGAGATCGTCGACCAGCGCCTCGAACTTCGAGCGGGTCAGCTTCATCGTCAGATGCTTCGGTCCGGTCTGGTCGGCCGTGATGAAGGGCAGGTTGATTTCGGTCTGCGTGGTCGACGACAATTCGATCTTGGCCTTTTCGGCGGCCTCTTTCAGGCGCTGCAAGGCAAGCTTGTCGTTGCGCAGGTTGATGCCCTGCTCCTTCTGGAATTCATCGGCCAGATAGCCGACCAGGCGCATGTCGAAATCCTCGCCGCCGAGGAAGGTATCGCCGTTGGTCGACTTCACCTCGAACACGCCATCGCCGATTTCGAGGACGGACACGTCGAAGGTGCCGCCGCCGAGGTCGTACACCGCGATGGTGCCGGTTTTGGTTTTGTCGAGACCGTAAGCGAGCGCGGCCGCGGTCGGCTCGTTGATGATGCGCAGCACTTCAAGACCGGCGATCTTGCCGGCGTCCTTGGTGGCCTGACGTTGCGCGTCGTTGAAATAGGCGGGAACCGTGATGACGGCCTGCTCGACCTTCTGGCCGAGATGGGCTTCCGCGGTCTCTTTCATCTTCTGCAGGATGAAAGCGGAGACCTGCGAAGGCGAATAGGTCTTGCCGTCGGCCTCGACCCAGGCGTCGCCGTTCGATGCCTTGACGATCTTGTAGGGGACGAGCTTCTTGTCCTTCTCCACCATCGGATCGTCATAGCGGCGGCCGATCAGGCGCTTCACCGCAAAGAAGGTCCGCTCGGGATTGGTCACCGCCTGGCGCTTGGCGGGCTGGCCGACAAGGCGCTCGCCATCGTCCGTGAAGGCAACGATCGACGGCGTCGTCCGCATGCCCTCGGCGTTCTCAATGACCTTTGCGGTCGCGCCATCCATTACGGCGACGCACGAATTCGTGGTGCCGAGATCGATCCCAATGACCTTTCCCATGGTTCTCATTTCCTTCTTGCTGCGGCAGGTTGGCTGGGCCCTGAAGGCGCACCGAACCGAACCCCCAAAGTTCAAATGCTCGCGATATTGCGACGATGAGCCTCATATAGGAGGGTGGGTTGGGCCCGCAAGGACTGGCCGCAACCTTGGGCCCTGAAAAGACTTATGTTTGAAAGATTGTGTCAGGCCAGGGCGATGGCGGGTTCAAAGGGGTGCCGGCGTTAACGGTTGGGCAACAAAAGGGGCCGAGAAGGCTGCGACCCGATGGCCGCCGGATCTGGCGGAACGGGGCCCCGTCCGCCCCTGTTGCGCCGCCATCAAAACCGCTAAAAGCAGGCCGACTGAACGCGGCCCCTCGACGGCCAGGGCCGCGCCGGCCGACCCTTGAACGGCCTCAATGCAAACCCGGTAGACCATTCATGATGCTTTCTCGCCTACTCGCCGCGGTTACCCTGGTTGTCGCCGCCACCTGTTCTGCGTTCGCCGCGGACGTGGTCTTCCCGCCGGGGGCGAGGGTCGGCATGAAGCCGCTGGTCGGGCTCGTCAAAGCCAAGACGTTCGCCGGGTTCGAAACCGAGGACCAGGGCGTCAAGGTACTGGTGACGGACCTGCCGGCCGAGGCCTATGGCGAAGTCGCCGGTGCCTTCAAGGCCAATCCGGGCGGCACCGGTGGCATCAAGCCGGAGAGCATCGATACCGCGGCCGGCCTCGCTTATTATACGGTCGAGAACGCCAGGGAGGGCGCGAGCAACGTCCGGCGCTATTCGATGATCCTGCCTGGACCGACCTTCTCCGGCTACGTCGCCGTCCAGGTGCCGGAGAACGCCTCGAAGATCTATACCGACGACGCCATCCGGCAGATGTTTGCGACCGCGGAGATCCGCAACGAAGTGCCGGTCGACGAACAGCTCGGGCTGATGCCGTTCAAGATCGGCGAGCTCTCAAATTTCAAGAATGTCCGCACCCTGGCGCCGGGAGCGGCATTGATCCTGGCCGACGGCGATGAAAAGACCGGCTTTGAGGCCGCCCCCTTCATGATCATCGGCATCATCGGATCCACGGCGGCATCTCCCGACGACCGCGGCCGCTTCGCGCAGCAGATCGCAACCACCATTCCGGGCGTCAGGGATGGCCGGATAACGATGTCCGAACCGGTCCGCATCGATGGCCAGCCCGGCTACGAGACGCGCATCGAGGCGATCAGCGGCAATGACAATACCCCCGTTACCATCGTGCAGTGGCTGCGGTTCGGCGGGCAGAGCTCGCTGCGCATCATCGGCTCTTCGCCGCGCGCCGATTGGTCGAAAGCGTTTCCGCGCTTCCGCAGCGTGCGCGACGGTATCCAGCCGCGCTGATCACTTCATCAATCGCGCCCTTTGGGCATGATCCGGAAAACCGGCGACCGGTTTTCCAAAGAGACCATGCTCAACAAAAGATGGACGATGAGCACGATTCAACTCTGTTGAATCATGCTCTCTGGCGTTTTCGAGCGAAGTGGATGACGGCTCGCGTGAAGAAAACGCGTCAAAACAACAAGCCGGAGCTTCGGTTCTGATACAATCAGAACCGATCATGCTTTAGGCTGCGTTGCCCGGTTCGTTGCCGTTGGCCGCTGCGGGGCCAGCCTTGGCGCCGCCCTTGGAGACACCGACCAAAGCCGGGCGCAGGATGCGGTCGCCGATCATGAAGCCGGTCTGCACCACCTGCACCACCGTTCCCGACGGGACGGATGCGTCGGGCACTTCGAACATCGCCTGCTGGAAATTCGGGTCGAATTTCTCACCCGACGGATCGAACTTCTTGACGCCGTTCTTCTCCAGCGTGTTGAGCAGCGACCGCTCGGTGAGCTCGACGCCCTCGATCAGCGCCTTCAGGCCGGGATCGGCGGAAGCCTTGGTCTCGGCCGGAACCGCATCGAGCGCGCGCTGCAGATTGTCGGCGATCTCGAGAATGTCGCGGGCAAAGCCGGTGATCGCATAGGTCCGCGCATCGGCGACTTCGCGGCTGGTGCGCTTGCGCAGGTTTTCCATCTCGGCCAGCGTGCGCAGCATCTTGTCCTTCGCTTCGGCGGCCTCCTTGGCCAAAACCTCCACTGATCCCGGCTCGGGATCGTCGGGCATGACGTAGGGCTTTGAAACCACCGGCTCTCCGGTTTGAGCCGTGTTCACGGTGTCATCGTTTGGCCGGTTGGGATCGGTCATGGCTTGCCTTTTCGAAAAACCGCGTCGGGTCAAATTCAGGGATTTGCTCGCCCGCATATCGTGCTTTGGGCAACGAAAATCAAGCGCGACCAGCCGCTTTCGGCCCGATCTCAGCCCCCCAGCAGCCGGCTGACGATGCGCGCGGCATAATCCACGGTCGGAATGACGCGGGCATAATTCAGCCGGGTCGGCCCGATCACACCGAGAACGCCGACAATCCGCCCGGCCCCGTCGCTATACGGCGCGATGATGGTCGAGGAACCCGACAGCGAGAACAGCTTGTTCTCCGATCCGATGAATATCCGCACGCCATCGGCGCGTTCCGCGCGCCCCAACAGATCGATCACGCCGCGCTTGGTCTCGAGATCGTCGAACAACGACTTCACGCGCTCCAGATCGTCGAGCGCATGCAGGTCCTCCAGGAGATTGGCGTGGCCGCGCACGATCAGCTGGCGATCGTCATTGTCGCCGCCGGACCAGCTGGCGAGGCCGGCCGCGATCACCTTCTGGGTCAGTTGATCGAGCTCGGCCCGGCTTTGCGTCAGCGCGGTTTCGAGCTCGAGGCGCGCTTCCGCAAGCGTGCGGCCGAGAATCCGGGAATTGAGAAAATTGGTCGCTTCGATGAGCGCGGACGAGGGCACGCCGGGCGGCAATGTCAGGACGCGGTTCTCGACCTGGCCGTCTTCGCCGACCAGCACGACGAGCGCGCGCTCCGGTTCCAGCCGCACGAATTCGATGTGCTTGAGCCGCGAATTGGATTTCGGCGTCAACACCACGGCCGCGGCCCGGGTCAGGCCGGACAGCCGGGTCAAGGCTTCGCCAAGCGCCGCCTCGACCGATTGCGCGCGGCCGACGGTGGCGAGCTGGGTCTGGATCGACTGCCGCTCCGCTTCGGTGAGGTCGCCGACCTGCATCAACGCGTCGACGAAAAAGCGCAGGCCGAGTTCGGTCGGCAGCCGCCCGGCAGAGGTGTGCGGGGCGTAGATGAGGCCGAGCTGCTCGAGATCGGACATCACGTTGCGCACCGAGGCCGGCGACAGCGGCACCGCGATCAGGCGCGAGATGTTGCGCGAGCCGACGGGTTCGCCGGTCGCCAGATAACTTTCGACGATTTGACGAAAAATGTCGCGTGACCGCTCGTTGAGTTGGGCGAGCCCGGTATGCGGCGCGATCAGGCCAATCGGTTCGTGTTGAGCCACTGCTTGTTCCCGCGCGTGATCCGCCAAAGTGTAGCGGTTTGGCGATCAGATCACGCGCCTTTTAATAGCTAAAGCGCGATCGGACGCAAAACCGGTTCCCACTTTTGCCGGTCGCGCTTTCCTGCCTCTAATTTGTCCATCCGCAGGCCCGGTGACAAGCGCTCATTGGGGCGTCAAACCCCTCGTCAAAGCCCTTGTTAAAACCCTTGCCGCTGCCCTCCACCCCCCCTACAAGCGCCGCAAGCCCATATCTTTCGAATTTCCAGGAGAATTTCCATGCGGCCAAGCCGCCGTGCACCAGATGAGCTGCGCCCCGTATCGCTGGAACGCGGCGTGGTCAAATATGCCGAGGGTTCCTGCATGGTGAAATTCGGCGATACCCACGTGCTCGTCACCGCCACGCTGGAAGAGCGTCTACCGCCGTGGCTGAAGGGACAGGGCCGAGGCTGGGTCACCGCCGAATACGGCATGCTGCCGCGCGCGACGCTGGAGCGCACCCGCCGCGAGGCGGCCACCGGCAAGCAAGGCGGCCGCACGGTGGAAATTCAGCGGCTGATCGGCCGATCCCTGCGCGCCGCTGTCGACCTCGAAGCGCTCGGCGAGCGCCAGATCACGGTCGACTGCGACGTCATCCAGGCCGACGGCGGCACCCGCACGGCCTCGATCACCGGCGCCTGGGTCGCGCTTGCCGACTGCATCTCCTGGATGAAGGCGCGCAACATGCTGAAGGCCAACGTGCTCCGCGACAACATCGCCGCGATCTCCTGCGGCATCTACAACGGCACGCCGGTGCTCGATCTCGATTATGCCGAGGATTCGGAGGCCGAGACCGATGCCAATTTCGTCATGACCGGTGACGGCCGTATCATCGAGGTGCAGGGCACCGCGGAAAAGACCCCGTTCTCGCAAGACGAATTTTTGGCGCTGATGGCGCTGGCGCGCAAAGGTGTCACGCGTCTGGTCGACTTGCAGAAGATGGCGGTGGCGTAGTCTGATTGGCCATGCATCGCCGAATCACCGGAAAACTCGTGATCGCGACCCACAATCCCGGCAAGCTCGCCGAGATGCGGGAATTGCTGGCGCCGCACGGCGTGGAGGCCGTCTCCGCCGGCGATCTCGGTCTCGGTGAACCCGAGGAGACCGGCGACACGTTCCGTGCCAATGCCGCGATCAAGGCCATCGCCGCGGCGAAAGCGGCGCAACTGCCGGCTTTCGCCGATGATTCCGGCCTTGTGGTCGACGCGCTGGACGGCGCGCCTGGAATTTACTCGGCGCGCTGGGCCGGTGAGGGCAAGGATTTCAACGCTGCCATGACCCGGATCGAGCGGCTGTTGCAGGAGCGCGGCGCCGCCACGCCTGACAAGCGCAAAGCGCATTTCGTGTCCGCACTGTGCGTGGCCTGGCCCGACGATCATCTGGAAGAGGTCGAGGCGCGCGCCGACGGAACCCTGGTGTGGCCGCCGCGCGGCACCGCCGGTTTCGGTTATGATCCAGCGTTCTTGCCCGACGGCCACACGCGCACCTTCGGCGAGATGACCAGTGTCGAGAAGCACGGCCTGCCGCCCCTGGGCCTTGGCCTCTCGCACCGCGCGCGCGCCTTCGTCAAACTGGCGGAGATCTGCCTTGACTGACCGGCAAGCCTTCGGCGTCTACGTGCACTGGCCGTTTTGCCTGTCGAAATGCCCGTACTGCGATTTCAACAGCCATGTCCGGCACGCGCCTGTTGATGAGGAGCGCTTCAGCCGCGCCTTCGCCCGCGAGATCGAGACCACGGCGGCGCGGACACCGGGACGGGAGGTCAGCTCGATCTTTCTCGGCGGCGGCACGCCGTCGCTGATGCAGCCGCAAACCGTCGGCGCGATCCTCGACGCCATCGCAAAATACTGGCACGTCGCTGACAACGTCGAGGTGACGCTCGAGGCCAACCCGACCAGCGTCGAGGCCACGCGGTTTCGCGGCTATCGAACGGCAGGCGTCAACCGGGTGTCGCTCGGCGTGCAGGCCCTGGATGATGTCTCCCTGAAAGCGCTGGGACGGCTGCACACGGCACGCGAAGCGCTGGATGCGGTCGCGATCGCGCGCAAGGCGTTCGATCGCTATTCGTTCGACCTGATCTATGCCCGCCCGGATCAGACGCCCCAGATGTGGGCCGACGAGCTGAAGCACGCGATATCGGAAGCAGCCGAGCATCTGTCGCTCTATCAGCTCACCATCGAGGAAGGCACGCCGTTCTTCGGCCTGCACGCGGCGGGCAAATTGCAGACGCCGGACGAAGCCACGGCGCGCGCGCTGTACGATGTCACGCAGGACGTCTGCGCGCTGCATGGCCTGCCGGCCTATGAGATTTCCAATCACGCGCGATCAGGCGCGGAGTGCAAACACAACCTCGTCTACTGGCGCGGCGACGAATATGCCGGGATCGGCCCCGGCGCGCATGGCCGGCTCGACATCGGCGGCGTCAGGCATGCGATCGCGACCGAAAAGCGGCCCGAAGCCTGGCTGATGCGGGTCGAGGCCAACGGCCACGGCGTCGTCACTGACGACCGCCTCAACAGCGAAGAACGCGCCGATGAATATCTCTTGATGGGCTTGCGGCTCGCCGAGGGCATCGACCCCGGGCGCTACGCGGCGCTCGCCGGCCGCGCGCTCGATCCGCATCGGATCGCGGTGCTGCGCGAGGAAGGCGCCATCATGGTCGATACCGACGGCCGATTGCGCGTGACGCAGGCCGGATTTCCGGTGCTCGATGCCGTGGTGGCGGATCTGGCCGCGTAACGCCATTTGCGCGGCTACCGCGCTATAGCGTTTTCGAGCGAAGTGGATACCGGTTCGCGTGAAGAAAACGCGTCAAAACAAGAATCTAGAGACGCGACAAATAATGCGCGAGCGCGGTGATCTCTTCTTCGCTCAGGGGATAGGCGACATCGGCCATCGCGGCCTGGCCGCCGCCGGACCGCACACCTGACTTATAATCATGCAGCGCCTTGATCAGATATTCCTCGCGCTGACCCGCGACGCGCGCCACCGCCTTGGTGCCGGCGTAGCTGTCGGTATGGCATGACGCGCAGCGCCGTCCGGCAGCGGCCTGCTTGCCCTTCTCGGAGAGATCCGGATTGTCGTCTTGCGGACCTTTGGGCGGCGTCAGCGAGGCGAAATAGGCGCCGAGATTGCGGATGTCCTCATTATTGAGCTGCTCGACGATCGGCTGCATCTGCTCGTTCTTGCGGGAGCCGGCGCGAAAATACACCAATTGCCACTGGATGAACTGATCGGGCTGACCCGCGAGCGAGGGAATGTTCTCGATTTGCGAGATCCCGTTGTCGCCGTGACAGCCGACGCAGATCTCGGCCTTTTGCTTGCCGGCGGCGACATCGGCGGCGCGGGCGGGGATGGCCGCGGCCATGACAGCGACCGCCGTCCCGACCAAGGCACTACGCATGTTGCCCCCTCTCCTTCGTCATTGCCGGGCTCGACCCGGCAAGCCATCTCGCTCGTGAGAATTCTTCATTTTGATGGATGCCCGGATCAAGTCCGGGCATGACGATCGGAACCAATTTTTGCTAGACCGGATTAACAGAAGCTGCGGCCACCCGTTCCCGAGCAACCGCAGCCTCTGATTTTCTGGCCCTTACTTCTTGCTGTAGCTGATGCGATAGATCGCACCGGCCCAGTCGTCGGCGACGAGGATCGAACCATCCTTCGCCAGAACGATATCGGCGGGACGGCCGAGATAGCCCTGATCGCCCTCGAGCCAGCCGGAGGCGAACACCTCCTGCTTGGCGTTCTTGCCGTCGGGACCGACGATCACGCGCATGATCCGCGCGCCCTGGTACTTGTGCCGGTTCCATGAACCGTGTTCGGCGATCAGGATGTTGTTCTTGTACTCCGCCGGGAATTGATCGCCGGTGTAGAACTTCATGCCGAGCGGCGCCACGTGCGCCCCGAGATTGAGCACGGGCGGCGTGAACTCCGAACATTTGTGCCCCATCGCGAATTTGTCGTCCGGCAAATTGCCCTGATGGCAATACGGATAGCCAAAATGCTCGCCGATCTTGTTGATCATGTTGAGCTTGTCGCTCGGCAGATCGTCGCTGATCCAGTCGCGGGCGTTTTCGGTGAACCAGTATTTGCCGGTGCGCGGATCGACGTCGCCGCCGACGCTGTTGCGGACGCCGAGCGCATAGATTTCGGCGTTGCCGGTCTTAGGATCGACGCGGCGGATCTGCGACACGCTGGTCGGGGGAACGCCGATGTTGAAGGGAGGTCCGAACGGGATGTAGAACCAGCCGTCCTTGTCGACCGCGATATACTTCCAGCCATGCGCGGCATAGGACGGCATGTCGTCATACACCACCTTGCCGTCGCCGAGCTTGTCGAGATTGGCCTCGGCGTTTTCGTATTTGAGCAGCTTGTCGACGGCGATGACGTAGAGCGCGCCATCCTTGAAGGCGAGGCCGGTCGGCATGTTGAGGCCCTTGAGGATGGTCTTGACCTCTTTCTTGCCGTCCTTGTCCGTGATCGCATAGACGTTGCCGAGACCGAACGAGCCGACGAACAGCGTGCCCTTGTCGCCCCAGGCCATCTGCCGCGCCGCCAGCACGTTCGGGGCGTAGACCTCGATCTTGAAGCCCGGCGGCAGTTTGATCTTCTTCATCATCGCGGCGAGTTCGGAATCCGATGCGCCGGTCGGCGGGCCCGAGGGCGGCGCAAGACCCTTCTGCGCTTCGGTCTCATCGCCGAGGAACCAGTCATCAGGCGGATGGGTCCAGAATTCCTTGGTGCCGGATTCGTATTTCTTCAGCGGTTTCTGCTGTGCGTTTGCGAAGCCCGCCCCCGCAACAAGCGCCATTGTTGCGAGCGCAAGAACAGATCGATTGAACGTCGATTTCATCGCGTCACTCCCCTATGCTGCCGGATGGCTGCGTCTGTTATTGATTTTGATCGAGACGAACGTCTGCGAGAGGTAGGTCAGACGGCAAAATGGTAGCACATCCGATGCGGGAGAGAAGCGCACGCCACACGGGCGCTGTCAGGTTAAGACAAATTGAGAAGAACGTTCTTGGCGCCAGTGTTGTTTGAAACGATTTTGCGGCCGCCGCTGCAGCGCAGTACCGCCTCGGCGATTTCTTCTCCCTGACCGACAACGCGTTCGCGCCCTATTCCATCGCGGGCACGAAGTCTTTCAAATCAACGCCCGCTCGATGGTCTTTGCGAATGAAAGCACAGCCCCCACGCCAGGCGTAGCGAGCTCCAGAAAACGAAAAGCCCGCGTGTCCGCGGGCTTTCGTCAAACTTCTCCTCAACGAGAAAAATCTGGAGCGGGCGAAGGGGCTCGAACCCTCGACCCCGACCTTGGCAAGGTCGTGCTCTACCACTGAGCTACACCCGCATCCGAGATGGCGGCGATCGCTCGCCGGCAACGGCAGAGCTATGCCAAATGCGGCCCGCGAATGCAACAGCAAGCGCACGGTCCGTATCGGGCCAAATAGCCCGATTTTCTAAAAAAATAGGCACGAATCGGCCCCAAACCACACCGGCCGGGATTATTGGCCGCCAAAAGCGGGAACCTCAGGGTCAGGCGACCATGGTGTCACGGAGCGATTCGAGCCAATTTTCGAGCGATCCCTGCAGCGTTCCGGGCAGTTCGTCGCGTTTGCCAGCGTCGAAATCGAAGGTCGTCCACCATTCGGCGACCGTCGACCACGGGCGTAACCCGAAAGGTGGCGTGGGCGGGCCGGAGACCCCGGGGGGCCCGATTGAAATTTGCCGCCAAGCCGCCATTTAGCTGACGAGCGTTCTGTTCCAGCCGTGCTAGAACAGCGAAAAATTCCGAGACATTTCGACAGACACGCGAGGCGAGGACATCGTGACGATAGTTGAGCAGGGCGGCGGCGCAGGCCCGCAGACAGCACCCGATCTGATCAAGGAGACGACGACCCAGACCTTCGTGAAGGACGTCATCGAGGAATCGAAGCGCCAGCCCGTGCTGATCGACTTCTGGGCGCCCTGGTGCGGTCCGTGCCGCCAGCTCACGCCGATCCTCGAAAAGGCCGTCCGCGCCGCCAAGGGCCGGGTCAAGCTGGTCAAGATGAACATCGACGAGCATCCGGCGATCCCCGGCCAGATGGGGATCCAGTCGATCCCGGCCGTCATCGCCTTCGTGGGCGGCCAGCCTGCCGACGGTTTTATGGGGGCGGTGCCGGAGAGCCAGATCAACGCCTTCATCGACAAGATCACCAAGGGCGTGGCTGCGCCGGGCGAACCCAACATCGCGGAAATCCTCAAGGAGGCCGAGGGCGTGCTGGCCGAGGGCGATGCCGCGACCGCCGCCCAGATCTATGCCGAGGTGCTGGCGATCGACGCCACCAACATCGCAGCTCTTGCAGGCCTGGCGAAATGCTATGTGACGTCAGGTGCCATCGAGCAGGCCAAGCAGACGCTGGCGATGGTTCCGGAATCCAAGCGCAACGATGCCGCGGTCAAGGCGGTGCAGGCGTCCGTCGATCTGGCGGAGCAGGCCAAGGCGGTCGGTCCGGTGACCGAACTGGAACAGAAAGTCGCCGCAAATCCGCTCGATCATCAGGCGCGGTTCGATCTGGCGACCGCGCTCAACGCCATGGGCAAGCGTGCCGAGGCGGCCGAGCAACTGCTTGCCATCGTCAAGCGCGATCGCAAGTGGAACGAGGATGCCGCACGCAAGCAGCTGGTGCAGTTCTTCGAAGCATGGGGCGGCACGGATGAGGCGACCGTCGAGGGACGAAAGCGGCTTTCGACGATTCTGTTTTCGTAAGCGCCTGTTCCACAAGAGTGGCACCGGTCTTGTGACCGGAATACGCGAGAATTTCTAACGAGCCAAAAAAGAGCCGCGACCGCCATGCCGATCAATGCCGAATATCGCGGACCCGGCGAGCTTCCCGAAATCGTTCCGGTGTTTCCGCTGCCCGGCGCGCTGCTATTGCCGCGCGGCCAGATGCCGCTCAACATCTTCGAGCCTCGCTATCTCGCCATGGTCGACGATGCGCTGCGCGACGGCCACCGGCTGATCGGGATGATCCAGCCGGACGTGACCCATTCGCGTAACGAGGCAAAGCCGGCGCTGTTTCGCGTCGGCTGCGTCGGACGCATCACCCAGCTCGCCGAATCCGGCGACGGCCGCTACATCCTCGAACTCACCGGCGTCGCACGCTTCAAGGTGGTCGAGGAGATCACGGCGCTCACGCAATACCGGCAATGCAAGGTGGATTTCTTCCCCTTTGTCGACGATTTCACCGCTCGCAAGGGCGAAGAGGACGTCGATCGCGATGCCCTGCTCGCGGTGCTGACGGATTTTCTGGAAGCCAACAACCTGAAGGTGGATTGGGAAGGCATCGAGAGCGCGCCCAACGAAGCGCTGGTCAACGCGCTGGCGATGATGTCGCCCTACGGGCCCGCCGAGAAGCAGGCGATGCTGGAAGCCCCCGATCTGAAGACCCGCGCCGAAATCCTGATCGCGGTGACCGAGATGGACCTCGCCAAGAAGCGAACCAGCGGCGACACCGGGCTGCAGTAGCCGTGATCGCGCGGCGCATCAAGCAATGATGGGGACGAGCAGGGTTTCGCCTGTTGCAACCAACGTCATCTCGCCCTGTTCGTTTTCGGCGAAGAGTTCGGCCTTTGCGAAGATTTGTTTGCGCCCGGCCTGCACTGTCTTGCCTTTGGCCAGAAAGAAGCGGCCGACCGCAGGCTTCAGGCAGTTCATCGAAAAGTGCGACGCAGTAACGGGGCCGACCCGACTGGCAGCGGCAAATCCGCACGCCGTATCGAGTAACGCCGCGATCATTCCGGCATGGAGGTGACCTGCATATTGGGTGAAGTCATCGCACCACGGCATGCGGATTTCCGCGGCGCCGTCTCCGGCCGCGATGACTTCGAATCCTGCGTGGCTGTTGAATCGGGCGGAAGCGTTTGCCGCTGTGAGGTGCTGGAAATTCATTGCGGGGTTGGAGGTCATGGGTTGCTCCAGTTCGGCGCTCGGTTTTCGAGATTGGCCCTGACAGCCTCGACGTGATTTGCTTTGCCGAGAAGCGAGGCCTGCTCGGCGGTTTCCGCCGCGAGTCCGGTAGCCGCGTCGCAGCCGACCGCCAGATTGAGCAGCCGCTTTGCCGCGCGGATAGCGTCGGGGCTCCGGCTTACGATCTCGTGGGCGGTCGACAACGCCGCCGCCAATGGGTTCTCACGGACTTCAGTGGCAAACCCATAGGCAAGGGCTTGCTCGGCGGAGAAAGTTCGCGCGGTGTAGGTCAGTTCGCGGACGACATCTTCGTTGGCCAGGTGGCGCATGAGCTGCGTTCCGGCCATATCCGGCACCAGGCCCCATTTGGTCTCGATGACGGCCAGCCGCGTGCCGGGCGCGACGTATCGGAGGTCGGCGCCGAGGGCGAGCTGGAAGCCGCCACCGAACGCAACCCCATGAACTGCGGCGATGACGGGCATTGGCAGTTCCCGCCAGAGCCACACCACATGCTGCGCAAAATTGGCGATGCCGTGGGTACGCTTGCCGAGATCGGCAAACGGCAGGATCGCATCGCCGTGGGCCGCCGCTGTCATTCGCTCGACATCGAGCCCGGCGCAGAACGCACGCCCCTCGCCGGACAGCACCACGGCACGGACGCCTGGGTCGCGCCCAAGGCGTGCACCGGCTTCGGCGATCGCGCGAAACATGGCCGGGTCGAGTGCGTTCATCTTGTCCGGGCGGTTCAGTCGAACATCGGCAACGCCGTGGTCGATGGTCAGCCGGATGCGATCCTGCATGGCCTTTCTCCTTTCGCTGGTTGAGGGCGTCGAATCCCGATTTGGCGGCGCAACGCGGGGGCAACGCAGGCTAATACCCGGCGACTGCCAGCGCGACGACCGCGCTCATCGCCATCCAGCCAAAGTGCCGGCCGCGCGTTGCCCAGGCGTTGGCCAGTGCCGCGAACGCGAAGACGCATGCCAGCGTGATGACGATCCAGTGCCGCGCGGGTTCTGAGTCCAGGCTCGGCGCGGCGATCAACAATACGCCGCAGCCGATCCAGGCAACGGTGCCCGCCTGCCAGACCAGCCGAATGAGCGTGCGCAGCCGCGCCGGCTCGATGGTGATGCGTGGAAAAATCTTGAGTTCGCCGATCAGGCCGTGGACCAGCGCGGCGGCGATGGCGGCCACACCGGAACATTGCAGGAGCATATCGCGCATCGAGACCTCCATACAGTACTGTATGGTTGTGACTCAATCGCTGGCCCCTGTCAATACAGTTGTGTATGGTGAACCGTCGCAGGAACTGAAATGGCCGATCAACTCTCCGCCAGGGACTGGCTCGATCAGGGATTGAAAGCCCTCGCGAAGAGCGGCTTCACGTCGCTCAAGGCCGAGCCGCTGGCGAAGGCGATGGGGGTCTCGCGCGGCAGTTTTTATTGGCATTTTGCCGACATTGCCGCGTTCCACGCGGCGGTCCTGAAGCATTGGCGCGACATCGCCGCCGAGCAGATCATCGCCAATGTCGAGGTTGCCTCGGGGAATGAAAATCCGTTGTCGGTGCTGCTGCGCAGGGTGTTCGGCGAGAAGCTCACGCTGGAGAGGGCGGTCCGCACCTGGGCAAGCGTCGATCCCGCCGCCCGCGCCGCCGTGCAGGCCATCGATCAGCGCCGACTAGACTATGTCGAAAGCCTGTTGAAGCAATCCGGACTGTCTGATGCGGTGGCGCGCGACCGCGCGCAAATTCTCTATTGGACGTTTCTGGGTTTTGCGCTGTCGGACCAGCCGTTGCCGAAAGCGAGAGAGCAGGCCTTGGTCGCGGAAATCTTGCGGATGGCGTCGCGCTAGCTGCGCCATGACACCTGGGGATCGAATGTGATACACGGTCGCGGCCGAGCCGGAGATGATCCATGAATTCCACGCCCGAACGCCTGGAAAATACCGTCGACCCAAAACTGCTGGAAATCCTGGTCTGTCCGCTGACCAAGGGTCCGCTGGAATTCGACGCGGCGAGGCAGGAACTGATCTCGCGCGCGGCGAAGCTCGCTTATCCGATCCGTGACGGCATCCCGATCATGCTGCCGGAAGAAGCGCGCAAGATCGATTGATTCGTTCGTCGTCCCGGCCCTGAGCCGGGATCGATCCATGACCACCGGCCTTCGTTGTCCCGCCCGGCCGGTGCGCCAGCTTTCGCAAGCCTCAAGCCGGTGGCTACGGGCACCTGCATTCGCAGAGACGACGGAACTTACAGAGCCTCGCCCTTCAACAGCCGCGGCACCTCGCCAGATAGCCCCGCGGCCTGACGGATGAAGATGCTCTTCAACGGCGGCGTGCGATCGACCAGCCCGAGGCCGATGTCGCGCACGGTGCGCAAGAGCGTCGATTTGTTCGAGAACAGAAGATTCAGCGAATTGGTGGCGAACCCCATCGCCATGGTGTCGAACCGCCGCCAGCGCTGGTAGCGCTCGAGCACATCGGCTTGTCCGAGATCCATGCCGAGCCGAGCGGCATCGACGACCACTTCGGCCAGCGCCGCGACATCCTTCAGGCCCATATTGAGCCCCTGCCCGGCGATCGGGTGAATCACATGCGCGGCGTCGCCGATCAGAGCCAGCCGTTCGCCGATGAAGGAGCGCGCGACGAAATAGCCGAGCGGAAATGCGCGCGGCTTGTCGAGCGCCTTGATCTCGCCGAGATGCAGGCCGAAGCGCCGCTCGAGCTCGCCGTGGAATTCGTCGTCGCCGAGGGCGACGATGCGCGCGGCTTCCTTGCGGTTCTCGGTCCATACCAGCGAGGAGCGTTTGCCCGTCAGCGGCAGGATCGCGAACGGACCTGCGGGCAGAAAATGCTCTTCGGCGCGGCCCTGATGATCGCGCTCGTGGCCGACGGTGACGACGATGCCGGATTGATCGTAATCCCAGCCGTGGGTGGCGATCCCTGCGCGCTCGCGCAATTTCGACCGGGCGCCGTCGGCGGCAACCAGCAGGCTGGCATCGACGACAGTGCCGTCGGCAAGCGTCACGTTGACGCCATCAGCGCGCGAATCGAATGCCGAAACCGCGGTGGCGCGCATATCGATACCCGCAGCGTCCGCGCGCGCGACCAGCGCGTCGATCAAATGACGGTTCTCGACCATATGCGCGAACGGCTCGCCGGGTTCGACATCGCCGGCAAAGGTCAGGAACACCGGACGGGTGGCATCTTCCAGGCTGGAATCGGTAACGACCATGTCGAGGATCGGTTGCGCGCTGTCAGCGATCTGGCCCCAGACACCGAGCACCTCGAACAGCCGGCGGCAGGCGGCGACGATCGCGGTGGCGCGCGGATCGCGACTCGGGCGCACGCCGAGCGCCGGGTCGGCCACGATCACCGGGATATCGGCGCCCAGGCCCTGGCGGAGTGCCAACGCCAGCGCCAGCCCGGCAAATGCGCCGCCACAAATCACAATGCTTCGCTGTGCCGACATGCGGTCCTTACTCTGTTACTTCATCAAACGACGCTTGCTACCTGATAATAGCTGGGCGAAACAGGGTCGTAAAACAAGGTTTCAAGTCGTCATTCCGGGGCGATACGCAGTATCGAACCCGGAATCTCGAGATTCCGGGTTCACGCTGTCGCGTGCCCCGGAACGACCAAGAAAGCATTCCGATGTCCAAAGGCGTGATTGACCTCATCTCCATCCTCGATATCGAGCAGATCGAGGTGAACCTGTTTCGCGGCAACAGCCCGAAGACGGGCTGGCAGCGGGTGTTCGGCGGACAGGTGATCGGACAGGCGATGGTAGCTGCTTGCCGCACGGTCGAGGGCCGGCTGCCGCATTCGCTGCATTGCTATTTCATCCTGCCCGGCGACCCGCAGATTCCGATCGTCTACCAGGTCGAGCGGTTGCGCGACGGCAAGAGCTATTCGACGCGCCGCGTCACCGCGATCCAGCACGGCAATGCGATCTTCTCGATCATGGTGTCGTTCCACGCCGAGGAGGAAGGCTCGTTCGATCATCAGGACAAGATGCCGGACGTGCCGCCGCCGGAAAAACTCACCGCCGAAGAGGTGGCGAAACAGCCGATCTTCCGCGAGATGCCGGATTTCATCCGCCGTTATTATGAATCCGATCGTCCGATCGAATTGCGCCCGGTGGAGCTTGGCCGCTATTTCGGCCAGAAGATCGACGACGGCCGCATCAATGTCTGGATTCGCACTGCGGCAAACCTGCCTGATGATCCGGCGCTGCACATGTGCGCGCTGGCCTACGCGTCGGATTTTTCGCTGCTCGACGCGGTGATGGCGCGCTACGGCCGCACGCTGTTCGACAAGCAGATGATGCCCGCGAGCCTCGACCACGCGATGTGGTTTCACCGGCCGTTCCGCGCCGACGAATGGCTGCTCTATGCGCAGGATTCGCCGAGCGCGCAGGGCGGCCGCGGCTTGACCCGCGGCCTGATCTTCAAGCCGGACGGCACGCTGGTGGCCTCCGTCGCGCAGGAAGGCTCGGTGCGCGAGCGCAGGTAGCGATCATGCGTGACCGCGCTCGGCCAAGACAGTTTGCGACGCCAGCCACCGCGTCAGCCAGCGATACATCCACGGAATCGGGATGATGAAGGCGCACGCGAGTGCGGTCACGATCGAACGCCACAGAAACTCAAGTCCGGTGCCCTTGAAGTCGACCTCGCGTCGCGTGCCCTGGATATTCCGGCAAACCCACCGCATCCAGGCAACGTAAACCCAGGCCCAGCCGATGATGGTGATGAAGGAGATGATCGTGAGAACGGTCCATCCGAGGTAAGCCCAGAAACTGCCCGAGAAGCTGAGTTCGAGCGGCTGGCCATTTGAGGCAATGTTCGCGACCAACCATTTGAGGAAAAGCCAGTACAGCGCGATCTGAACGAGAAACATCAGATTGTTGAGCAACTGTACGCGGGACAGGCCGACCAGGATCGAGAGCACGATTGCCCCGAAAAACCAGGCAGCGATGGTCATCGCCCGGCCCGTGAAGCTCGAAGTTCGGCCGTCCCGGGACGGACACGAGTGGCACCATCCAATTCAGGTACCAGACCAGGGCCCAAGGTCCCGGAATGATGAAGATCAGACCAATCAGCAACACGAGGCTTCGCCACGTGAACTCAAGGATACCGAAGTCGATCGCCAGCGGACTGCCCATGTAGCCGCCGGCGACCATTGGCCCGCCCGCTTGCGGAATCGAGGGCGGTCCGGAAGCGACAGACATTAGTCCTGGAATTTCACCGGCCCGCTGCCAGCCGGCCATGCCCTCGGTCCAGACCAGCGTATCCGCCCGCACCGTCCCCCTGGTGATGAGATCGCGAAGCTGGACCTCCGAAAACGGACCCCTTTGCTGGCCCTCTGACGCATAAAACCAGGATCGATCTGCCATGATGTTCCCTTGTGGCGCGATGGCGGAAAAGCAGCCAGCGCACGCCCGAGGTGTGGAACGGCATTCTGGCGGACGCCCCTGCCCCGGTATAGTGAGGCAGGTTACCAGCCCGGAATGTTTTCCCCTTAAACCTGCAAGTTTCTTGTGCCATTTGCCCAGAAAGATGCCAGATTTGGCTGGGCTCGGAGCGCCGGCCCTGCGATCAGGATGTCGCTGTTTTTAGGGGAACGAAGGCTGACCATGAAACTCGTCGTCGCAATCATCAAACCTTTCAAGCTGGACGAGGTTCGCCAGGCGCTGACCGCGATCGGCGTCCACGGCATGACCGTGACCGAGGTCAAGGGCTACGGCCGCCAGAAGGGCCACACCGAAATCTATCGTGGCGCCGAATATGTCGTGAACTTCCTGCCAAAACTGCGGATCGAGATCGCCGTCGCGTCCGACATCGTCGACAAGGCGGTCGAAGTGATCACTGCGAAGGCCCGTACCGGACAAATCGGCGACGGCAAGATCTTCGTCACCCCGATCGACCACGCGCTGCGTATCCGCACCGGCGAGACCGATAGCGACGCGCTGTAACGCGTTCCGAACGAACCGGGACCCGGCTCGCGCCAGGAAAACGCGAGCAGGAGAGTAAAGAGCCTTTCTTCGAAAGCGGCGGGCGACGATGCCGTCCGCGCAAACATAAAATCTATCGTGCTGGGGAAATACCATGGGGGCTCTGTGTCGGGGCGCGCGGCTCGTCGCGCCTTCTGGTCTTGCGATCCTGATGCCGGTCACCCCGGCTTTCGCCGATACGTCCACCATCAATTCCGCCGACACCGCATGGATGATCGTCGCAACCGCGCTGGTGCTGATGATGACCATCCCGGGCCTTGCCCTGTTCTATTCGGGCATGGTGCGCAAGAAGAACGTGCTGGCCACGATGGCGCAAAGCCTCGCTGCGGTCGCGATCACTTCGATCCTCTGGGTGGCGTTCGGCTATTCGCTGGCCTTCGTCGGCGACGGTCCATGGATCGGCACGCTCGACCGCTGGTTCCTCGCGGGGATGGCCATGGACGGCGTCAATCCTGCAGCAAAGACGATCCCGGAAGCGCTGTTCATGCTGTACCAGATGACATTTGCGATCATCGCGGTGGCGCTGGTGGCGGGCTCGGTCGCCGATCGGATGCGGTTCTCCGCCTATCTTTTGTTTTCCGTCGGCTGGTTCATGTTCGTCTACGTGCCGCTGGCGCACTGGGTGTGGGGCGGCGGATTCCTCGCGAGCATGGGCGTGCTGGATTTTGCCGGCGGCCTCGTGGTGCATCTCTCCGCCGGTATCAGCGGACTTGTCGCGGCGAAGGTGATGGGCCGGCGTCACGGCTACGGCAGCGAAAACCTCTCGCCGTTCGACCTGTCGCTTGCCGTCGTCGGCACCGGGCTGTTGTGGGTCGGCTGGTTCGGCTTCAACGGCGGATCGGCGCTATCAGCCAATTCACGCGCGGTGATGGCGATCATCGCAACCCATCTCGCAGCTTGCGCCGGCGCGCTGACCTGGGGCGCGATCGAATGGGCAACCCGTCGCAAGCCGTCGGTGCTCGGCATGATTTCCGGGGCGGTCGCGGGCCTTGGCACCATCACCCCGGCCTCCGGTTTTGTCGCGCCCTGGCATGGAATCATCATCGGCGTGGCGGCCGGCCTCGTCTGCTTCTGGGCCTGCACCTGGCTGAAGCATCGCTTCAACTATGACGATTCGCTCGACGTGTTCGGTGTCCACGGCATCGGCGGCATGACCGGCACCCTGCTCGCGGGCGTGTTTGCGGCCAGCGCGATCGGCGGGACCGCCGGCCTGATCGAAGGCCATCCGAAGCTGCTGCTGATCCAGCTCTATGGCGTTGCCGTCACCCTCGTATGGTGCGGCGGGGCGACCTACGTGCTGCTCAAGCTGGTAGCCATCTTCGTGCCGCTTCGGGTGTCGCCCCAGCAGGAGCTTGAGGGCCTCGATATTTCGCAGCATGGCGAGGCATTACAGTAGCCGCGCTTATCTAAATACCACGTTTCTGCCGCAGCGCTGAGCAAGATTATGTCCGGACTCTGTCGCGCCTATTTTTTAGGCAGATATGATTAGGCTTTGAGCGCGGCGGAATAGCGCAGGTGCGCACGATTCCCGCATAGCGTGAAAAGGGCCGGATTCATAACCCGTTAGGGGCTTCGGCCGATCTGGCACGGCATTTGATTCTAAGGGTCTTGGCTGTGCCCGCGTAGTGAACTCTCTCCGCGTGGTGAACCTCAGTCGAGAAACACCCGGTCTGTCTGCACCGGGTCCAAGCGGGGATAGGACCCATGAAAATTGTTATGGCGATCATCAAGCCATTCAAGCTCGAAGAAGTCCGGGACGCCCTGACCGCCATTGGCGTTCACGGTCTCACGGTGACGGAAGTCAAGGGATATGGCCGGCAGAAGGGGCACACGGAAATCTATCGCGGTGCCGAATACGCCGTGAGCTTCCTGCCCAAGATCAAGATCGAGGTCGCCGTCGCCTCGGATCAGGTCGACAAGACCATCGACGCCATCACCTCAGCCGCCAAAACCGGCCAGATCGGCGACGGCAAGATCTTCGTCATCAACCTCGACCATGCGGTTCGTATCCGCACCGGCGAGGCGGATGCCGCGGCCCTCTGATTTCGCGCTCAAACCTTACCACCTCAGGAGTAAAAGAAATGACGTTTAAGCGTCCCTATAGCGCGGGATTGGCGGCTCTCGCCGTCGGCCTGTTCGCGGCGACCGCGGCCTGCGCCGAGCCAACCATCAACAAGGGCGACAACGCCTGGATGCTGACCTCGACGGTGCTGGTGCTGTTGATGACCATCCCGGGCCTTGCGCTGTTTTACGGCGGTCTGGTCCGCTCCAAGAACATGCTCTCGGTGCTGGCGCAGGTCTTCTACACGGTCTGCATGGTCACGGTCCTCTGGGCACTGTACGGCTACAGCCTCGCCTTCACCGGCGGATCGGACTTCATCGGCGGCTTCTCCAAGGCCTTCCTGATGGGCGTCACGCCGGACTCGAAGGCGGCAACGTTCAGCGTCGACGCCAACATCTCGGAACTCGTCTACGTCTGCTTCCAGATGACCTTCGCGGCGATTACCCCGGCCCTTATCGTCGGCGCCTTTGCCGAACGCATGAAATTCGCGGCGGTCGCGCTGTTCATCCCGCTCTGGGTCACGCTGATCTATTTCCCGATCGCGCACATGGTCTGGTACTGGCCGGGTCCGGACGCGATCTCGGATGCAGCGAAAGCACTCGCTGCCGCGGCTGACGGTGCGGCAAAGACCGCGGCGCAGGCCAAGCTCGATGAAGTCAACGCCGACGCCGGCTGGATCTTCAAGAAGGGCGCGATCGACTTCGCTGGCGGCACCGTGGTGCACATCAACGCCGGCATCGCGGGCCTCGTCGGCGCGCTGCTGATCGGCAAGCGCACCGGTTACGGCAAGGAGCTGATGGCTCCGCACTCGCTGACCATGACCATGATCGGCGCCTCGCTGCTCTGGGTCGGTTGGTTCGGCTTCAACGCCGGATCGAACCTCGAAGCCTCCGGCGGCGCCGCGCTCGCCATGACCAACTCCTTCGTGGCTACGGCTGCGGCGGCGCTGGCCTGGATGTTCGCGGAATGGATCGTCAAGGGCCATCCCTCGCTGCTCGGCGCGCTGTCGGGCGCGGTGGCAGGTCTCGTCGCGGTGACGCCTGCGGCCGGCTACGCCGGTCCGATGGGGGCGATCGTGCTCGGCCTCGTGGTCGGCATCGTCTGCCTGTTCTTCTGCACCGTGGTGAAGAACTCGCTCGGCTATGACGACTCGCTCGACGTGTTCGGCGTCCACTGCGTCGGCGGCATCGTCGGCGCGCTCGGCACCGGCATCCTGGTAAACCCGGCGCTCGGCGGCGCCGGCATCATGGACTACACCACCGGCAAGATCGCCGACTACGACTTCGTGGCGCAGATGACCTCGCAGACCTGGGGCGTCTGCACCACGCTGGTGTGGTCGGGCATCGGCTCGGCGATCCTCTACAAGGTCGTCGACGTGATCGTCGGCCTGCGCGCCAATGTCGAAACCGAACGCGAGGGCCTCGACATCACCGAGCACACCGAGCGCGCTTACAACATGTAAGAGTTCTCCCGGGGGCGCGATCTCCGAAAAGGGATCGCGCCCACAACTCCGGTTCGGGCACATACCCGGCAATGCCCTGACCGTTGAGGGGCTCCAGCGCAAGTTGGAGCCCCTTTCTTTTTGGCCGCATCGAAAAAAACGTTTGCCAAACACGCGAGCCTTGGGGAAATAGCGGCCAACAAACCGTGGAGGACGTCATGAAAATCGAAGGCGGATGCTATTGCGGCAAGGTGCGGTACGAGGCTGAAGGCGAGCCAATGATGGTGGCGCAATGCCACTGCCGCGAATGCCAGTACATCACCGGCGGAGCGCCGAATTTGTTCATGGCGATGCCAATTGGCGGTTTCAAATATACCCGCGGCACGCCGAAAAAGTTCAGCCGCAGCGACCTCGAGCGCCCGGTGACGCGGGAATTTTGCGAGGAGTGCGGCACGCATCTGGTGACCCGCCCGCCGGGCTTCCCCGCTGCCATCCTCAAGGTCGGCACCTTCGACGACCCCGGCCAGTTCGTCCCGCAGATGGCGATCTATACCGTCGACAAGCAGGCGTTCCATCACGTGCCGGAAGGCATGCCTGCGTTCGAACGGTTGCCAGGGCGGTGATCGGCGAGGCGCTATCGCTCGGCTTACGGCGTGATCAGCTCGACCGTCGGAAAATGGCTGCGGTAGCGCCGCGCATCGCGGGTCAACAGCGGTAGCCGTTCGACCGCCGCGTGGGCGCCGATGAAAAAATCGGACAACACGCCGGTGCGAACGCCACCATTGGCGCGGTATCGTAGATAGGCTTTGCCAGCCAGAAAGAGTGCCGTGCGCGGAATCGCGACCAGATCAATGTCCAAATCGCGGAGCATTGCGTCGACGGCTTCGACCGTGGAGTGGCGCGTCGAGATTTCAGCGTAGATGACGTTATTGACGATAAGGGGCCCGGCTGTGGTCGCTTGCTCGAGCTGGGCCTGAGACCAATCCGCCCATCTCTTGTCGTCGGTCATGAGGTCGAGAAGGACGTTCGAGTCGATGAGGGTCATTCCGGCTCGTCGCGCAGGAGGGCCATGAGTTCATCGGTCGTCATGCCTGGACCTGCGGAGCCGCGTGCTCTCGCGAATTTGCTTGGCGGCCGCGGGCCATCCGCCTTCTCAATCACGACACCACCATCGGCGACGCGACGAAACTGCACCTGGCTACCGGGCCTGATTCCCAAATAGTCGCGAACCGGCTTGGGGATGGTCACTTGGCCTTTCGTCGTGACTGTGGTGGTCATGGCTTTGAGCCTTCCATGGTAATACCACTTTCAAATATGGTAATACCACGCAAATTGTCCAGTGGCGTCGATGGTTAATCGCGTCTTAACCTCGCCGTATCTATGGTGATTTGATCGGTCTCCGGTCGACCCAATAGTCCCTCGAAACACCTCGACCGCTTTGAAAGTGCTGGCGCTTCAGACATGGCAATGACCGCCTCTTCCGGCGTGGCGCAGGGCGCCGGCAGCTCAGCTTCTGCCGGTCAGGCCGAGCGTTCCCCTTTTCTGCGCACGACCGAGCTGCTGGCTCCCTATCAACCGGGTAAGCCCTTGATTACGCTGTCATTGGGCGAACCGCAGCATCCCGTCCCGAGTTTCGTCGGCCCGGTTTTGGCAAAACACATCGCCGAGTTCGGCCGCTATCCGCTGGCCAAGGGTATCGAGCCGTTCCGCCGCGCGGCGGCAAACTGGCTTTCAACCCGATTCAGCCTGCCGCGGCCGGTCGATCCCGAAAGCGAAATCCTGGTACTGAACGGCAGCCGCGAGGGCCTGTTCTTCGCCGCGATCACCGCCGCACGCTACGTTGGCGAGCGCCGGGGCCGGCCGGCGATCCTGATGCCCAATCCATTTTATCCAGCCTATGGCGCCGGCGCGCGCGCCGCGGGCTGCGAGCAGATCTATCTGCCGACCACCGTCGCCAACGGGTTCCTGCCGGATCTCGATGCGCTCGATGATGCGACGCTCGCCAGGACGGTTGCGATCTTCATCGCCTCGCCGGCCAATCCGCAAGGCTCGGTCGCCTCGCGCGATTATTTCATCCGCCTGAAGAAACTCGCCGATCGCTTCGGCTTCATGATCCTGAGCGACGAGTGCTATTCGGAAATCTACACCAAGCAAGCGCCGGGCAGCGCGCTGGAATGCGCCGGACCCGACTTCAGCAACGTGGTAGCGTTTCAATCGCTTTCGAAGCGCTCCAACCTGCCGGGCATGCGCGTCGGCTTCGCTGCGGGCGACAGGAAATTTCTCGCCGCCTTTCACGAGCTGCGCAATGTGGCCGCGCCGCAAGTGCCGATGCCGCTGCAGCAGGTCGCGGTTGCCGCCTATAGCGACGAGGCGCATGTAGAGGAGAACCGAAAACTGTATCGGATCAAGTTCGATCTCGCCGACCAGATTCTCGGTAGTCGCTACGGCTATGTCAGACCCGCCGGCGGCTTCTGCGTTTGGCTCGATGTATCCGAACGCGGCGGCGACGAAGCGGTGACGGTGAGCCTCTACAGGGACGCCGGAGTGCGCGTGATCCCCGGAAGTTATCTGGCGCGCCAGCAGGACGATGGTTCCAATCCCGGCGCCGGCTATATCCGTCTCGCGCTGGTGTCCGACAGCGAATCCACAGCCGAAGCTTTGCACCGGCTGGTCGATACCTTGAATTAGTCGCAGGGCCCCATGAGCATGCCAGCGATCGAACGTGTCATTCCCCTGGTCGGCCATCTGCCGGCCTCGATCCGCGAGGCCTTGGCGCGTCGCCTGCGCGAATTCGCGGGCCTCACCCTGATCGCGCTGTCCGGCGTGGCGGCGGCGGCGCTGATGACATGGTCGGTGCAGGACCCGAGCCTCAGCCACGCGACCTCGCGCGCGATTCGCAACATCGTCGGCTATCCCGGCGCTATCGGCGCCGATCTGTTGATGCAGATCCTCGGCTTGGGGGCGATCATGCTGATCCTCCCCGTCGCGGTGTGGGGCTGGCGCATGCTGACCCACCGCAGTTTCGACCGCGAGGCGCTGCGGCTGGGATGCTGGGTCCTCTGTACGGTGGTATCAGCGGGCTTCGCCAGCTGTTGGCCGCATAACGGCGCGTGGCCGCTGCCAACCGGACTTGGCGGCGTGGTTGGCGATGCGCTGGTGCGCGCGCCGGCCGTAGTGCTCGGCCCCCCCGGCTTCGTCTACCGGCTCGTGCTCGGCATGATTCTGTTTGCGGCGATGTGCGCTTCCTTCATGTTCGCCAGCGGCTGGGGTTCGCGGTCGCGCGAGGAAGAGCTGACGCCGATCGAGGACGATGACGAGCCGTTCGTCGAGGAAGGGGACGATAGCGGATCGGTCTCGCTCGGATGGCTGTTCCATGCCGCGATGAGCGCGAAGGCGCGGCTCGGCTGGTTGCTCACGACGGCCTATCGCTCGCTGGTCGCAAGCTCGCAGCCGTCCCGCGGCTCGGCGTTCGAGCGCCAGGAGCCGAATCTCGGCGGCCGCGCGGCGCCGTCGCTGGCGCCTGAAGCGGAAGAGGATTTCGAGGAAGAGACAGAAGAAGAAGACGATGACGAGGAGGAGGAAGCCCCCGTCGCCCGCGCGCCGCGCCAGAAGGCCGCGCCGCGTGAGAAACGCAAATCCTCCGACAAGTTCGAACTGCCTTCGGTCTCCGTTCTCTCCGCGCCGAAAGCCAGCGACCGTCAGCCGCTCAGCAAGGCTGAACTCGAAGCCAATTCGCGCGCGCTGGAGGGCGTGTTGCAGGATTTCGGCGTCCGCGGCGAAATCGCCAAGGCCAATCCGGGCCCGGTGGTGACCTTGTACGAACTCGAGCCCGCGCCCGGCATCAAGTCGTCGCGCGTGATCGGCCTTGCCGACGACATCGCGCGTTCGATGAGCGCGCTCTCGGCGCGCGTCGCCGTCGTCGCCGGCCGCAACGCGATCGGCATCGAACTGCCGAACGCGCATCGCGAAAAGGTTTACCTGCGCGAGCTTCTGATCGCGAAGGAAAGCAACGATTCAGTGGCAAAGCTGCCGCTCTGCCTTGGCAAGACCATCGGCGGCGATCCTGTCATCATCGACCTCGCACGCACGCCGCACATGCTGATCGCCGGCACCACCGGCTCCGGCAAGTCGGTGGCGATCAACACCATGATCTTGAGCCTGGTCTATCGCCTGCGGCCGGACCAGTGCCGCCTGATCATGGTCGATCCCAAGATGCTCGAGCTTTCCGTCTATGACGGCATCCCGCATCTGCTGACCCCCGTCGTGACCGATCCGAAGAAGGCGGTGGTCGCGCTGAAATGGGCGGTGCGCGAGATGGAAGAGCGCTACAAGAAAATGTCCAAGCTCGGCGTGCGCAACATCGACGGCTACAATGCGCGCCTCGTCGAGGCCAGGGGCAAAGGCGATGAGCTCACGCGCACGGTGCACACCGGCTTCGACAAGGAGACCGGCAAGGCGATCTACGAGGAAGAGAAGCTCGACCTCAATCCCTTGCCCTACATCGTCATCATCGTCGACGAAATGGCGGACCTGATGATGGTCGCCGGCAAAGACATTGAAGGCGCGGTGCAGCGGCTCGCGCAGATGGCACGCGCCGCCGGCCTGCACGTGATCCTCGCCACACAGCGTCCGTCGGTCGACGTTATCACCGGCACCATCAAGGCGAACTTCCCGACCCGCATCGCGTTTCAGGTCACCTCGAAGATCGACAGCCGCACCATCCTTGGTGAAATGGGCGCCGAGCAACTGCTCGGCCAGGGTGACATGCTCTATATGGCCGGCGGCGGCCGCATCAGCCGCGTGCACGGCCCGTTTGCGTCCGACGAAGAAGTCGAGAAGGTGGTGCGCCATCTCAAGACGCAAGGCGCGCCGGAATATCTCGAAGCGGTCACCGCGGAAGAGCCGACCGACGAGGACGGCGCGGTATTCGACTCCACCGGCATGGGCGGCGACGGCGGCGGCGATTTGTTCACGCAGGCGGTTGCGATCGTCAAGCGCGACCGCAAGGCCTCGACCTCCTACATTCAACGCCGGCTGCAAATCGGTTATAACCGCGCGGCATCGCTGATGGAACGGATGGAACTCGAAGGCATCGTCGGCCAGGCCAACCATGCCGGCAAGCGCGAAATTCTGGTCGAGGAGGAGGAAGGCCGCTTCTGAAGCCGCGGCCGTCTCCGGCAATTCACTACGAACTTTTCACGGAAAAACGATATCGCCTTTGGTCCAAGCACGATAAAATGCACGCTAGCCGAAGCGGGATGTCGCGTTTGATAGAGATTCGAAATACCTGATGGCAAAACAACTGGCACTTCCCCGGATGCGACCCGCGCTGGCGCTGCTGACTGCAGCATCCATCGTCATGTCGGCGACGGCGTCCTCCGCGCAGAACGTGCCCGTGCCGAAGCCTGCGCCGAAAGGTCGCGACGGTACGCAGATGAGCGCGCAGGAACAGCAGAAGGGTACGACGACAACCGGGGCAACCCAGGCGCCGCCGAACCCGGTTATTCCCGATCCACGCCGCAACGTTCCCGCCAATATCTTTCAGACCTTCGACGCCAACCAGAAGGCACAAGCCGCCAAGGTGAGCGGCTATCTGTCGTCGCTGCAGACGCTCGCCGGGAATTTCGTCCAGGTCGGCCCGGACGGCAGCAAGACCAAGGGCGATTTCTACATTCAGAAACCCGGCAAGGTACGCTTCGAATATGAAGCGCCGTCCCCGATCGAACTGATCGCCGACGGATCGTCGTTGGCCGTGCGCGACCGCAAGCTGGCGACCCAGGACATCTATCCGCTGTCGCAAACGCCGTTGCGCTATTTGTTGTCCGACCGTATCGACCTGATGAAGGATACCAATGTCGTGAACGTCACGGCCGATGATGTTTTCATCAGCGTCACCATCGAGGAGAAACAGGCGCTGATCGGCACCAGCCGCCTGATGTTGATGGTCGGCACCAAGGACGGTCAGCTCAAGCAATGGACGGTGACCGACCCGCAGGGATACGACACCACTGTCGCGATCTACAATCTGGATACTTCGAAGAAAGTCGATCCGAACCTGTTCAAGATCGATTTCACGAACTACCCGACGCCGCCCGGCTAATTCCAGATTCCGTCGTCAGTAACGTCGTCGTGCCCGGGCTCGTCCCGGGCATCTACGTCTTTACGGCGCAAAAAGACGTGGATGGCCGGGACAAGCCCGGCCACGACGGAGAGAAAAGTCTGTTACACCACGTTCATGCGCTTCTCCCTGACAACTTGGAACATCAATTCGGTGCGCTTGCGCATCGACCTCGTCGCAAAGTTCATCAAGTCAGTGCGGCCGGACGTGCTGTGCCTGCAGGAGACGAAATGCATCGACGATGCGTTTCCGCTGAAGCGTTTCAAGCGGCTCGGATATGAGCATGTCGCGCTGAACGGGCAGAAGGGCTATCACGGCGTCGCCATCATTTCGAAACTGCCGTTCGAGAGCAAGGACGTGAGAACCTTCTGTGACAAGGTCGACTCGCGCCACATCTCGGTTTCGTTCGGAGAAAAAGCCCAGCTCGCAAAGCCGCTGGTGCTGCATAATTTCTACGTTCCGGCCGGCGGCGACATTCCCGACCCCGCGCTCAATCCGAAATTCGAGCACAAGCTGCAATTCCTCGACGAGATGAAGGCCTGCGAGCCGCTGCATCCGCGCGGCGACGATCGCCACATCCTGGTCGGCGATCTCAATGTGGCACCGCACGAGAACGACGTGTGGTCGCACAAGCAGCTCCTGAAAGTGGTTTCGCACACGCCGATCGAGTGCGAGAAGCTGTTGGCCGCGCAGACCCATGGTGAATGGTTCGACGTCGCGCGCGAGCGGATACCGCTCTCCGAAAAGGTCTACACGTGGTGGAGCTATCGCGCCGCCGATTGGACCGTAGGCGATCGCGGTCGTCGCCTCGACCACATCTGGGTGTCGCGCGCGCTGAAGGATAGCATCAGCGATTTCAGGATCACCCGCGATGCCCGAAGCTGGGAGCGGCCGTCCGACCACGTCCCGGTGACGGTTACGTTGGAAGTGTGATTTCGTCGCTCCGGCGAACGCCGGGGCCCATAACAGGACCTTGTAGCGAAAGTCCGCTACCCGAGTGCCCCAAGATAGGCCGCGGCGTATGGGTCCCGGATCTGCGCTTTCGCTTGTCCGGGACGACGACGACGACCTGTTGCGAAAAAAATCAGATGCTCAGCTTCGCGCCGGCCATCAGCATATCGCTGGCGAGCTGGCTTGTGCGGTTGGCGAGTTCATCGCGCAATCGGCGCGCGGCGGCAGGATCGTTTTCGAGCACGCGCTGAAACAAGCTGCGCGCCACCCGGAGCGCCGAGGAACGCTCCAGCGCGATCGCGGTCGAAGGCCGCTTCATGGCAACGATCAGCGCCAGCTCGCCGATCAACGCGCCCGGACCGACGACGATTTCGGCGCCGCCGCCATCCTCGATCCGGAATGCACCGCGCTGAACGATGTAGCCGGCGTCCGCGGCATCGCCCGCGTTGAAGAGCGTGTCGCCCCCTTCGAAATCGCGCAGCTCGGAGCCAATCGCCAGCATGCGCAATGCCGTACTCCCCAACAGACGCAAGGTCGGGACGCGCTCGAGCAGGGCTACATCATCTTCGATCGACATACAGGGCCGGTGACCGGGGTGCGCAAAAAACCAACTAAAGGCTCACAAGTCGTCCAACTCGTATCACGGCACCAGCTTGTAGCCACCGGCTTCGGTCACCAGGATCTCTGGATTGGCTGCATCTTTTTCGACCTTTTGCCTGAGGCGGTAGATGTGCGTTTCCAAGGTATGGGTGGTGACGCCCGAATTATAGCCCCAGACCTCCTGCAACAGCGTCTCGCGCGATACCGGCTGCTGGCCGGCCCGGTAGAGAAAACGCAGGATCGCGGTTTCCTTCTCGGTCAGCCGCACCTTTCGGGCATTGGCCCCGGTCAGCATCTTGGAGCCGGGGCGGAAGCTATAGGGGCCGACCGAGAACACCGCGTCCTCGCTGGCCTCATGCTGTCGCAGCTGCGCCCTGATCCGCGCCAGCAACACCGCAAACCGGAACGGTTTTGCCACGTAGTCATTGGCGCCCGATTCCAGGCCTAGAATGGTGTCCGAATCCGTGTCGTGGCCGGTCAACATAATGATCGGCGCCTTGAAGCCGCCCTTGCGCAAGGAACGGACCACCTCGCGGCCGTCGGTATCGGGCAGCCCGACGTCCATCAGCACCAGATCGGGAGAATTGGCCTTGGCAGCACTGGCGCCTTTGGCGCCGGTGTCGACCGCGGAGGCTTCGAACTCCTCGTGCAGCGACAATTGCTCGACCAGCGTGTCGCGCAGATCGGTATCGTCCTCCACGATCAAGATCTTGCGGGCATTGGCCATAGGTACGATCCTCTTGGAGCAGGCGGCGGACACAAGCGGGAACGCTCAGGCCGAGACTTGATGTCTAGTTTCGTATTCAGGTAGTGGATTATTACCGATTCACAAGCCGAAGGCAGTCTATCCTAAAATCGGCATCCATGGATTAATGACCTGTAATGCCGCCAAATAGAACAATTGCGAGCGCAGAGGCAACCCGGATACCGGGCCATTTGCATGGGAATCGCTAATTTTTCAATCACTTATCGGACAACCGTGCGTGATCGGCCGCTCTCTTCGATCGGCGTGCGTCCCGCCGCGGGCGACCCCCGGCGGGGCTGGCTGACGGCCGACGGCTGGACGGTGCCGGTGGCGCTCGGCCGCAGAGGCGTCCTCGCCAACAAGCGCGAAGGCGACGGCGGGACCCCCAGGGGCACCTTCCGCCCGCGGCAATTGTGGTGGCGCGCCGACCGCCATCCGCGGCCCCGGACGTTCCTGCCGACCCGTCCGATCCATCCCGAAGACGCCTGGTGCGAAGACCCGCACGACCGTCATTATAACCAGCCGGTGCGGCTCGGCCGCGGTCAGGGCGGCGACCGGCTGACGCGCGACGATCAGCTCTACGATTTCATCATCGAGATCGACCATAACGCCGCGCCGCGCGTCGCCGGCCGCGGCAGCGCGGTGTTTTTACATCTGGCGCGGAGCAATTTCTCGCCGACCGCGGGCTGCGTGTCGATGACGAAGTCCTCGATGCTGCGGCTGTTGCGGCGAATGGGTCCCCAGACCAGGATCATCATCGGCTGAACTTTTGGGAAATCCCACCGTGCTCGACAAAAACCAGATCACCGCGGCCTCGAAAACCCTGCAGAGGCATTGGCGCGCCGGGACCAAATTCGCCGGCCTCGATGCCCCGTTGCGACCGCGCGACCGTATCGAGGGGTACGCGATCCAGGCGGAAATCGAAAACCAGTCGGGCGGAAAACTGTTCGGCTGGAAGATTGCGGCCACCAGTGAAGCCGGCCAGAGACACATCAATGTCAATGGCCCGATGGCCGGACGCATTCTGCCCCACACCGTCATCGCCAGTGGCGGCACGGCTTCGATGGCGGGAAACGAAATGCGCGTCGGCGAGCCGGAATTTGCCTTTCGTATGGCGCGCGATCTGCCGCCGCGATCATCGCCGTACACTGTGCAGGACGTCCTGGACGCGGTCGGCACGTTGCATCCCTCGATCGAGATTCCGGATTCGCGCTTTGCGGATTTCGTCAACGCCGGCGCCGCGCAGATCATCGCCGACAATGCCTGCGCGCATTTGTTCGTCCTTGGCGCGCCAACCACGGCGAACTGGCGGGCGATCGATCTCGTCGAAGAGAGGCCCGTCATCACGTTGCGCGGCAAATCATATATCGGGCACGGCAAGAACGTACTCGGCGATCCCCGCATCGCGCTGGCCTGGCTCGCCAACGAATTGCGCGGACTTGGGTTGACGTTGAGGGCGGGCGAGGTGGTGACGACAGGCACCTGCCACGCACCGCTGCCGATTTCGTCAGGTGACTTGCTCGCTGCGGATTTTGGAGCCCTCGGAAAAGTGTCGGTCGCATTCGCGTAAGCTATTTCCCCGTCATTGCGGAGAGCGTAGCGACGAAGCAATCCACTCTTCCTCGGCGGGATCGATTGCTTCGCGGAGCCTGTCATCGGGCGCGCATTCGCGCGACCCGTTGGCTCGCAATTGTGCATGTTCACTAATTCGCTGATTGAATCTTCCCGTCGGAGGATTCGATGCGCGACAACAGCTATGACCGGACGATTGAGCGGAATTATCTGCAGAAATGGCGATTTCTGATCCCGGAATATGAGGCGGTGAAAGCCGGACGGTCGGAGGCGTTCCGCCGGGTTGGGGATTTTTACCGCCATCACGGGACCTGCTCGCAGACATTCCGGAAATATTACAACCGGTATCTGCGGAGCGGCGCGGAGGCTGACCTGCTGCCGCAGCGCCGCGGGCCGAAGTGGCGCGAGCGGCGCGAACCTGACGGCATAGAGGCCGAGATCGTCGCTTGCCGCCAGCGGGGGATGAACCGATACGAGATCCATGCCGCCTTGCGCGAGCGACGCGATACGATACCTTCGCCCTCGACCATTTACCGGGTCCTGAAACGGTATCAGTTAAACCGCCGTACGCCGGCGATGCGCGAGGAGAAACGCCGCATTATCAAGGACAAGCTCGGGGAATTGGGTCATGTCGATCTGCATCAGCTACCGCGCGACATGTTTCTCGCGCCACCCCCTGCCACGGCCTATGTCGTCAGTCTGCTCGACAGTTGCTCGCGCCTGGCTTGGGCCGAAGTCATCACCTCCAAGAAGGCTCTGCCGGTCATGTTCAAGACGCTGAAGATGATCAATACCCTCAACGTGACCTACGGGCTCATCTTCGCTGAAATCCTGTCCGACAACGGCTCCGAGTTTGCCTCCCGCAACAACCGTGAAGAGCATCCCTTCGAAGCCATGCTGCTCGAACTCGGCATCAAACACCGTTACACAAGGCCCTACCGACCGCAGACCAACGGCAAGATCGAACGCTTCTGGCGAACTCTCGACGACGATGTCATCGAGGGGGCAACCTTCGATCACCTCGACCACTTCGCCAATGAACTCTTCGAATATCTGATCTACTACAATAACCACAGGCCTCATCAGGCCCTCAGCGGGCAGACACCAAAGGGCTTCGCCTTGACCAAAACCCAACCTGTTCAATCAGCGAATTAACGAACACACACAGCAATGACGCGTATGCGGGGCGCTCGAAGGCAGCCTCAGCGGTGTCCGAAGATCGCCGAGCCTACGCGCACATGCGTGGCGCCGAGTTGGATCGCGACCGCAAAATCCGCGCTCATGCCCATCGAGAGATTCTTCAGCCCGTTGCGCGCGGCGATCTTTGCGGTCAGCGCGAAATGCGGCGCCGGCGGATCGTTGACCGGCGGGATGCACATCAACCCGGAAATCTCCAGGCCGTATTTCTCCCGGCAGCTCGCGATGAAAGCGTCGGCATCGCCGGGCGCGATACCGGCCTTCTGCGGTTCTTCGCCGGTATTGAGCTGGACGAACAATTGCGGTTGCCTGTTCTGGGATTTGATCTCCCTGGCCAACGCTTCGCAAATGCTCGGCCGGTCGACCGAATGGATGGCGTCGAACAGCGCCACTGCCTCTTTCGCCTTGTTGGACTGCAGCGGCCCGATCAGATGCAGCACGAGGCCAGAGTAAGCCGGCATTAACCCTGGCCATTTTGCCTTGGCTTCCTGCACGCGATTTTCGCCGAATATGCGCTGTCCCGCCTCGATCACCGGCGAGATCGCCTCGGCTGCGAACGTCTTGGACACCGCGATCAGCGTTACCGACGCACGGTCGCGCCGCGCTTCCTTGCAGGCGCGCGCGATCTCCTGCTCCACGGCAGCCAGGCCGTTTGGTGAATGCGTGGTGAGCGGCGTTGTGGGTTGGGGAGTCATATCAATCTGTCGGCCGTAATCTGACGGGTTTTGCTCTAATTTTACCAAATTCGGGAAAGGCTTTTTGAACCCTTCGTTTTATTTTGCCCGCGGGGCAAGGGACGAAGATGGCTGGCGTTACTTTCAACCGCAAGAGGATCAAACTCAAGAAGCTTCTGGGAATCCGCGCGCGCCTGGCGCTGCTGGCGGTAATCCTGGTGGCCCCCTTGATGCTGGACCGCGTCCGTTCGCTCGAAGATACCCGCGCCCGGCAGATTGCGCAGGCCGCCGAGGAATCCTCCAACCTCGCCCAGCGCACTGCCGACGCCCAGCGCGAAGTGATCTCGTCGGTCGAGACGATCTTGAAATCGGCGGCCTATATCCGGGCCTCGGCGGGAGGCATTGGCCGCAGTTGCGACATGATGCGCGCCAGCCTGCCCGCCAACCTGCCGTGGATTCGTGCCCTGTTGATCGTGGGCGGCGATGGCCGGGTCCAGTGCTCGACGGACAACCGCTATGTCGGCCTCGATCTCGCCGACAGGGGGTATTTCGAAGCGGCGCGCGAGACACGCAATTTCGTTTTGAGCGACTTTCTGTTGGCGAAACCCACCGGCACGCCGATCGTGATGGCGGCCTATCCGGTGTCCGCCATCAATGGCGAGGCGGACTCGATGATTCTTGGCGCCATCAGTCTCGACTGGATGGCCAGCATCATGAGCAATCTCGCCGGCCGGCCTGGCCTTTCGGCGGTCCTGATCGACAGCACCGGCACGGTGATGGCAGCGCCACCCGACCAGGCCAGCACAGTCGGCCGTCCGCTCGACAATATCCCGCTGTTGTCGGCGATCGCCGAAAAGGCGCTGACGTCGGACGCGCCGACGGGATTGCTTTCCTTCACTGCCGTGGACGGCTCAAGGCGATCGCTCAGCTTTGCGCGCATCCCCGGAACGCAGTCGCGCCTGGTCGTCAGCGTCGACGAGGCCAGGGTGACGGCGGCGATCAATCGCGAGATACGCACGGCCTATCTCCAGCTCGGCTTCGTCTGTCTGTTCGTGCTGCTCGGCGCGCTGATCGGCGCGGAAAAACTCATCATCAATCCGATCGAACTCATGACCGGCATGGCCAAACGGTTCGGCGAGGGCGACT
This sequence comes from uncultured Alphaproteobacteria bacterium, assembly GCA_963786115.1. Taxonomy (GTDB): domain Bacteria; phylum Pseudomonadota; class Alphaproteobacteria; order Rhizobiales; family Xanthobacteraceae; genus Bradyrhizobium. Next base: position 42,004 of record CAWAYC010000020.1, on the reverse strand, counting down.
GGTCGGCGCGCGTCGCCAAGAGCCGGCTGCCTTCGGAATTCGTCCCGCTCGCGCGCGCCTTCAACGCGATGGCCGCGCAGCTCAGCCAGCGCGAGCGCGATCTGGTCGCGACCAATGACCGACTGACCGTGATGGCGTCGATCGACATGCTGTCCGGCCTCGCCAATCGCCGCGGCTTCCAGAGCCGGCTCGATTTTGAATGGAGGAAGGCCCAGCAATATGACACCGAGCTGTCATTGCTGATGATCGACGTCGACCACTTCAAGCTCTACAACGACTCCTACGGCCATCCCGAAGGGGACGCCTGCCTGACCAAGCTCGGCGAAACGCTGTCCGCCATCGCCGCCGATATCCTGGGTTTTGCCAGCCGTTACGGCGGCGAGGAATTTTGCCTGCTGTTGCCGAACACGGGTTCCGCGCGCGCACTTGAGATCGGTGAGAAAGTGCGCGCCGCAGTGGAGGACTTGCGCCTGCCGCACGTCACGAGCAGCCATGAGGTCGTTACCGCCAGCGTCGGCGTCGCCTGCACCAGGCCCAATGACACCCAGCGCCCGGGCGACCTGATCGAAGCCGCGGACGCCGCCCTCTACGCCGCCAAGCATGGCGGCCGCAATGCTGTGGTCGAATACGGCATTGTTCTGATATCGGAGGGTGTCGCCGAGATCGCGTGGGCGGGCTGAGCGGTTTTTCGGGAACGCCGGCTCATCTCCCACCCAAACCGTTGACCCCGCAGCCGCTTTTGTGGCCTAGTCCGCCGTCCTTTGACGGGACCTCAAATCCACGAAAAACCCTGCGATTTCATGACCTCCGAACGCTATAACGCCCGCGAATGCGAGCCACGCTGGCAACGCCAGTGGGCCGAAAAGACGATCTTCGCCTCCAAAAACGACGATCCGCGGCCGAAATACTACGTACTCGAGATGTTCCCCTATCCGTCCGGGCGCATTCATATCGGGCATGTCCGGAACTATACGCTGGGCGACGTGCTGGCGCGGTTCATGCGCGCCAAGGGCTTTAACGTGCTGCACCCGATGGGCTGGGACGCCTTCGGCCTGCCGGCGGAGAATGCCGCGATCGAGCGCAAGGTCGCGCCGAAGGCCTGGACCTACGACAACATCGCCGCGATGAAGAAGCAGCTGCAGTCGATCGGGCTGTCGCTCGACTGGAACCGGGAATTCGCGACCTGCGACCCGTCCTACTACAAGCATCAGCAGAAGATGTTTCTGGATTTTCTGCGTGCCGGCCTGGCCGAGCGCGAGAAGCGCAAGATCAACTGGGACCCGGTCGATATGACCGTGCTCGCCAATGAGCAGGTGATCGACGGCCGCGGCTGGCGCTCCGGCGCCATCGTCGAGCAGCGCGAGATGAACCAGTGGGTCTTCAAGATCACGAAATACTCGCAGGAACTGCTTGACGCATTGGATGGGCTGGACCGCTGGCCCGACAAGGTGCGGCTGATGCAGCGCAACTGGATCGGCCGCTCGGAAGGCTTGCTGGTGCGCTTCGCGCTGGACGCGGCGACGACGCCGGCCGGCGAAACCGAATTGAAGATTTTCACGACGCGCCCGGACACGCTGTTCGGCGCGAAGTTCATGGCGATCTCGGCCGATCATCCGCTGGCGCAGGCGGCAGCCGCGAAGAATCCGGAACTTGCGGAGTTCATCGCCGACATCAAGCGGATGGGCACGGCGCAGGAGATCATTGACACCGCCGAGAAGCAGGGCTTTGACACCGGCATCAAGGCGATCCATCCGTTTGATCCCGGCTGGAAGCTGCCGATCTACGTCGCGAATTTCGTGCTGATGGAATACGGCACCGGTGCGATCTTCGGCTGCCCCGCGCACGACCAGCGCGACCTCGATTTCGTCAACAAATACGGGCTCGGCAACACGCCCGTGGTTTGCCCCGAGGGCCAGGACCCGAAATCGTTCGTCATCACCGATACCGCGTATGACGGCGACGGGCGCATGATCAATTCGCGCTTCCTCGACGGCATGACCATCGAGCAGGCAAAAGAAGAGGTCGCAAAACGGCTCGAAAACGAGATGCGCGGCAACGCGCCCGTCGGCGAGCGGCAGGTGAATTTCCGCCTGCGCGACTGGGGCATTTCGCGCCAGCGCTATTGGGGCTGTCCGATCCCTGTGATCCACTGCCCGAAATGCGACGTGGTGGCGGTGCCGGATAGCGATTTGCCGGTAGTGCTGCCCGAGGATGTCACCTTCGACAAGCCAGGCAACGCGCTCGATCATCATCCGACCTGGAAGCACGTCGGCTGTCCGCAATGCGGCGGCCCGGCGCGGCGCGAAACCGACACCATGGACACCTTCGTCGATTCGTCCTGGTATTTTGCGCGCTTCACGGATCCCTGGAACGAACAGGCGCCGACCACGCCTGATGTCGCGAACCGCATGATGCCGGTCGATCAATATATCGGCGGCGTGGAGCACGCGATCCTGCATCTCTTGTACAGCCGCTTCTTCACCCGCGCGATGAAGGCGACCGGCCATGTCGGCATGGACGAGCCGTTTGCGGGCATGTTCACCCAGGGCATGGTGGTGCACGAGACCTACCAGAAGGCCGATGGCTCCTACGTGACGCCGGCCGAAGTGAAGATCGACACCGGGGCCGATGGCAAGCGCGCCACGCTGCTGGCGACAGGCGAAGACATCCATATCGGCGCGATCGAGAAGATGTCGAAGTCGAAGAAGAACACCGTCGACCCCGATGACATCATCGCGACCTACGGCGCCGACGTCGCTCGCTGGTTCATGCTCTCGGACTCGCCGCCCGACCGCGACGTGATCTGGAGCGACGAGCGCGTCCAGGGCGCCTCGCGCTTCGTGCAGCGGCTATGGCGGCTGGTGAATGAATTGGCCGAGATCGCGAAAGCCGCGCCGGCGGCCCGGCCGGCGTCGTTCGGCACTGAGGCACTCACCTTGCGCAAGGCGGCCCATGGCGCGCTGGACAAGGTCTCGTCCGGCATCGAACGGCTGCATTTCAACGTCTGCCTCGCCCACATCAGGGAATTCGCCAATGCGCTGGCCGAGGTGCTGGGCCGCGACGGCAAGCCGGCGCCCGACCTCGCCTGGGCGATTCAGGAGGCGTCGATCATTCTTGTTCAACTGTTCGCGCCCATGATGCCGCATCTGGCCGAGGAGTGCTGGCAGGTGCTTGGCCAGTCGGGGCTGATTTCGGAGGCCGATTGGCCGCAAATCGAACGCGATTTGCTGGTTGAAGACACCGTGACGCTGGTGGTCCAGGTCAACGGCAAGAAACGGGGTGATGTAAGCGTGCCACGGGGCGCCCAAAATCCCGAAATTGAGGCTGCCGTTTTGGCGCTCGATGCGGTAAAATCGGCCTTGGGCGGCAAACCCGTCCGCAAGGTGATCGTTGTGCCTATGAGGATCGTGAATGTCGTCGGCTAGGATGGGGATCGCCGCCCGGCTTTTGGCCGTGGCAGCACTGGCGGCGCTGACGGCGGGCTGTTTCCAGCCGATGTACGCCGAGCATGCCGACGGCACGCCCGCCTTGCGCGAAAAGCTGATGGGCGTGGAGATCCCGCCGGTCGACAAGCCGAACGCGTCGCGCGAGGCGCGGATCGGCGTCGAAATCCGCAACGCACTGGCATTCAAGCTTTACGGCACCGCCACCGGCATGCCGCCGACCCATCGGCTGGTGCTGCGCTTCACGACCACCCGCTCATCGTTGATGATCGATCCGACCACGGCGCTGCCGTCGAGCGAAAACTACGGCATCGACGCGCAATACAATCTGATCGAGATCGCCACCAACAAGTCGGTGATGACCGGCTCGACCTTCGCCCGCGTGTCCTATGACATGCCCGGCTCTTATCAGCGCTTCGCCCGATCGCGCGCCTTCCGTGACGCCGAGGATCGCGCGTCGCAGGAAATCGCGGAAAACATCCAGACCCGGCTGGCGTCGTATTTCGTCGCCGGCACCTGATCGCTCCATTGGTCGCGCTTCGCGGAAAAGAGATCGACGCCTTTCTCGCCCGGCCCGATGCCGGCCGTCCCATCATCCTGCTCTACGGTCCCGACGCCGGCCTGGTGCGCGAGCGCGCCGACGCGCTGATGGCGTCCGCTGTCGATGACCCCAACGATCCATTTTCGCTGGTGCGGCTCGACGGCGACGAATTGTCGGCCGAGCCGTCGCGGCTGGTCGACGAAGCCATGACGGTGCCGCTGTTCGGCGGCCGCCGCGCGATTCGCGTCCGCGCCGGCTCGCGCAACTTTGCCAGCGGCGTCGATACGCTTGCGGAATCGCCGTTGAAGGACTGCCGCATCGTGATCGAGGCCGGCGAGCTCAGGCCGGAATTGCCGCTGCGCAAGGCCTGCGAGCGCGCCAAGACGGCGGTCGCGATCGCCTGCTATCCGGACACCGAACGCGATCTGGCGAAACTGATTGACGACGAATTGCGCGTTTCCAGCCTGCGCATTGCGCCCGATGCCCGTGCGGTCCTGATGTCGCTGCTCGGCGGCGACCGCCAGGCCTCCCGCAACGAACTGCGCAAGCTCGCGCTTTACGCCCACGGCAAAGGCGAGGTGACGCTCGAGGACGTCATGTCGGTCGTCGCCGACGCCTCGGAACTGAAACTCGACCCGATCGTCGACGGCGCGTTCGCCGGCAACCCGGCGGTTGTCGAGAGCGAGTTTGCGAAAGCGATGATCGCCGGCACCTATCCCGGCGTGATCATCTCCGCGGCGCAGCGCCAGGCCGCGTGGCTGCACAAATCGGCGCTTGCGGTCACTGACGGCACACCGGTATCGGCTGTGCTCGAGGGCGGATTTCCGCGGCTGCATTTTTCCCGCAAGGGCAACGTCGAAATCGCCCTGCGCAATTTCAGCGCCGCCCGGCTGGTTGGGATCATCGATCAGCTCGCCACCGCTGCGCTCGATATGCGCAAGCAGGCCTCGCTCGCCGCCGTGATCGCGCAGCGCACGCTACTGGCGATCGCGGCGAATGCGAAGCGGCGCGGATAAAGCCAGGCAACCCAATCCGCCCGCCGGCACCAGACGACATTCTAGCGCTCAGGCACCTGCCAAACCACCGCCTGTTGGGTCAGCACAAGAGGCCATAGAGTGCTGGACTGCTTGGCTATGCCAAGTCCCTCGCCGGCGCTGATGATTTCCATCGAATGCAACGGTCGCTCGTCCGGAAATTGCCAGACCCCGATCTGCTCTGCCCCGAAGCGCGTCAGACGATAAAGCCAGGTCGGCGTCGGAGCCGTGATGATGACAACTCCGCCCGGCTTCGCGCACGAGAAGTGATTCCTCGCGACCTCTCGCGTCTGCTCCGGCGTGAAATGCTCGATCAAGCCAACCGAATATACGACATCGGCCGGAGCAAGCGCCGGGATCTCCTTCTGAAGATCGGCGCGATGCGCACTCGTCGCGACGGATGGAAACTTGCGCGCCTGCTCCTCGAACAGTCGAAGACTCTTTTCATTGAGGTCGACCACGTCGTACCGAGCGATAGGCAGAGTGGTGACCAGCGGCTCAAAGAAGCAACTATTGCCACCACCGAACTCGATCACGCTCAGCCGGTCCTTGCCGGCCCCAAACTTGCGGATCGCCGTCTGCAGCCAATGGCCCGTGTACCGCCGCGTCAATTTCGCGGTCGCTAGCGGCCGATCGTAATATCGATCCCAGTCAGTCGCTAGCGGCGTCATTGGTTCTTCCGAATACAAAGTCCCGCAGGAACAGGAAGTTGAACACAAACACAAGCACCTCGGCCATGATCTTGGCCACGACGGGGAACAGAATAATGCCTGCCAATTGCAGTTGCATCGCCGTCGATATAACCCCGGAGACAACGACGAGCCCTAAATAGAGTATCAGCTCCTTGCTTCCGCCCTGGGTACGGAAGACAAAGCTCTTCAGCAGGATGAACTGGACCCAGAGGGCAACGAGCCGTCCAATCGCGTTTGATAACAAGAGCTGGTTGAACCCGGCCATGACGGTAGTGAATACGGCGAGGTCGGTCACCGATGTGACTAGGCTGGCTGCGCCATATCGCAGCAACGCGAAATAGATTCGCGCGGAATCGCGCAACGGCCGGAAATGCGAGTCGCGGTTGCTTTCGATGTAGATGGTTTCGATCGGGATCTCCTGGACCGGCATGCCGATCGTCCTGATGGCGATCAGTTGCTCGGTCTCGAATTCATAGCGATTCGCGCGGATTTCAAGGCACCGGAGCATGAGCCGCTTCGGTATTCCCCTCAATCCGGTCTGCGTGTCGGACAAGCCAAGTCCGATCAGAAAACGATAAATGTAGCGCGAGACAACATTGCCAAACCGGCTTCGCAATGGGACGGCCGAATCAAAACGACGGACGCCGAATGCGGCCTTTCCCGAATTCTTCTCCAGTTCGTTCGCCACGCGCAGGATGTCGGTGACGGTGTGCTGACCATCGGCGTCGGCGGTCACCACGCCGACGCAATCGGGAAAGTTGACGAGGATATGGTTCATCCCGTGCTTGAGCGCGGCGCCCTTCCCCAGGTTGATCGCATTGGTCAGTACTCTAATCCCGGGAATCTGCTTCAGGCGTTGAAAGACCTCTGCATGGTCGGGACCGCTGCCATCGTCAACCACGACAATCGGAAGATCGCTGGCGCTGCGCAACTGCCCAACCAGATCGTTCAGGATATCTGTCGGCTTGAAGGAGGGGATCAGGAAGACTGTCGGCCCAGCACCGGTCATCAATGGTCTCTTGAGAAAAGCGAATGCATCTGTAATAGCAGGTCATCTTAAAGTTGAAGGTGAGCCGAGCGCTGTCTAGAGTGGCACGGCGGGGGAGTCTAGATCAAGATGGCCGGGTTGATTGCTCCCGCGCCCCTTTATGTTAATGGGGTGCTCTCGCTGCTGTTCGTCTTTGTAGCGCCTGGCCTAGCCCTTGTTTCAGCGCTGGACATACCGAGCTTCCCCCAGCGATGGCTCGTCGTTTTTCTAGGCAGCGTCGTCGCCAATTATCTCATGGTCACGCTGATCGCAGCATTCCATCTCGATCCGCGGTTGACCTATCGGATTGCCGCCCTGCTTCTGGTCGGAGCACCAATTGCCGCAGCTATGGCGCGGAGAATCCGGGCGCATTCGCCTGCATTTTCGGGCGGTGGTGCGGCTTTGAGCTCTGGCGACCTCCGCTGGCTTTTGGCTGGCGTCTTGGTTCTGGCCCTCGCCTACTTCAATGTCTGGAAACATGGCGTTCCAAACGTCTTCGACGGGGAAGACGTATCCATCAACTGGAACGGGTGGGCGCTGATTTGGTCTCAAGGACTCTTTCCAACGGCATCCTATGGCTACCCGCAATTCGTCCCGACGCTGTGGGCGGTCACCTACATTTTCATGGGATCGAGCGAGCAATACTTTGCCTTCTATATTTACATCGGCCTGATCACGATCCCGATCTTGTTAAACGCGATGAATCTCGGCCGGATCAGCTGGTGGTATCCGCTGATCTCCGGCCTTGTCTTCATCTGGTTTGTCGCTGAAATCCGTGAGCCTTGGCTGAGAGCGACGCTTCAGGAAGGATTTCCGGACTGGGTTGCTGCGATCTTTGCGTTCTGCGGCGTCGTATTGTTCATCGCAAACGCCCCAGATGGGCGCCTCGATAGGGAGAAGATCGTCGCGGCTCTGACTTCGCTGGGTCTCGTATCGATCGCTGCCGCGACGAAACCGATGTACGGGCTGTTTGCGATCGCCATTTTTCTTGGCATCTGCGCGGATGCCTGCAAGTGCCTCGAGCCAGCGAGCCGAAACCGATTCCTGGTTGGCGCTACGGCAATCCTGGCGTTGTTCGTCGCGCTGTACGCCGTTTACTATGCGCATCTGACGCTTCGGAGCATGCCTTCTTATCCTGTCAATGAGCTGTCGGAGCGGCTGGCTCGCGCCATCAAGCTTCTCAATGCCAACTTCACCAGACTATTCCAGGCCGTATTCCTCCTTGGATTGCTGCTTAGCCCATTTGTGAAGCGCGTCAGATGGCTGTCGCTGTCGCTGTTCGCAGGCGTCGGAGTATGGGCCAACACAGCTTCTTACGACTTGCGCAACGTGCTCGGTTTTCTGCTCGTTGCTGCGTTTATCCCGCTTTACGTCGCTGCTCGCGCGCGGCTTGGGCAGAAGATGATCGAAAGCGCGAGATCGTGGCGCGTCGCCGATGGGGCCGTTGCCGCCGTCCTAGCTGCAGGTGTCGTGGGAATGACGTCAGCCGTGGCGCTGAGCAATGACAATCTTGGAAAGCGATTTGCCGATGATCAGCTTCGCGCGGGGCCCGGCCTGGAGTTCAATCAAGCAATCCAAAATGCTCTTCAGCAAGGGTGCACGTTGTTCACCTCGAGCAGCTATCCCTTAGCGGTTACCGCGTTCCAGAGATTCCGAGGTCAAATCCAGCACTTCTCTTACACCCTTCCGTTGGACCGGGCTTGGGCGAGCCGTCTCGAAGGAACCAGCGGCTGCGCCGCAATCTTCTATCCCCTTGAGCGGACCCATCCCTCGATCCTGAGCTTCATAGGCAGCTATGTGCAAGCGCACAATCTGAAGAAGGTGCGGGAGGGGATCGGAATGGAGCTGTTCGTCTCCGAACGATAGGGCCAGCGTCGCGGCTGGCCTTCGTGCTCGTGGCCGCTGAGAGGCGCTGAAAAGCTACCCGTTCGAGGCCAGCCGCCGCATCACCTCGTCGAGCTGGTCGAGGTTGCGGTAGCTGATCTGCACGGTGCCGCCGGGGTCGCGATGGTTGACGCTGACGGCAAGGCCGAGCGTGTCGCTGACGCGCTTTTCCAGCGCGATCGTGTCGGGATCTTTCTGCGTCTTGCCACCGCGCGCCTTCTGCGGCTTGCGCTCCGGCACGCCCTCTTCATGCGCGAGCGCCTCGGCCTGGCGCACGTTGAGGCCTTGCTCGACGATGTGCTTTGCCGCGGCCAGCGGATCGGGCACGCCGATCAGCGCGCGCGCGTGGCCTGCCGACAACTCGCCGGCGGCGATATAGGCCTGCACCTCGGCCGGCAATTTCGTCAGCCGCATCATGTTGGCGACGTGGCTGCGGCTCTTGCCGACGATCTTGGCGATGTCTTCCTGGCTGCGGCTAAATTCGTTCGCGAGCGCGTGATAGCCGTGCGCTTCCTCCATCGCGTTGAGGTCTTCGCGCTGCACGTTCTCGATGATCGCGATTTCGAGCGCGTCGCTATCGCTGACATCGACCGGCACGATCGGCACCTCGTGCAGGCCGGCGATCTGCGAGGCGCGCCAGCGGCGTTCACCGGCGATGATCTCGAAGCGATCGGCGACGCCCTTCACTGGCCGCACCACGATCGGCTGGATCACGCCGCGCTGCCTGATGGAATCGGCGAGCTCGCCGAGTTCGGCATCCGAAAATGTGCGGCGCGGGTTACGCGGATTGGCTTTGAGGAATTCGATCGGCACCTTGCGCTGACCGCGCGGCCGCTCGACATGCGCCGCCTCGCCGCCAACATCCCCGATCAGGCTTGCAAGCCCGCGACCCAGTCGCGAACGCGCTTCGTCGGCCATCGCCAGCTCCCTTGGATTCACTCGCGTCACTCCAACATCAGAATTTCAGGTGGGTCGGATCGTAGGGTGGGCAAAGGCGCGCTCTTCGTGCCGTGCCCACCATGGTCCAACCGCGAAAGTCTGGTGGGCACGCTTCGCTTTGCCCACCCTACGGTCCTTCAATGCGCGAGCAGCTCACGCTCGCGCTGGATCACTTCAGTAGCAAGCTTGAGATACGCGTCGCTGCCGACGCATTTAAGATCGTAGACCAGCACCGGCTTGCCGTATGACGGCGCCTCGGAGATCCGTACGTTGCGCGGGATCATGGTGTTGTAGACCTTGCTACCCATGAACTGCCGGACATCGGCGACGACCTGGTTCGAGAGATTGTTGCGAGAATCGAACATGGTCAGCACGATGCCGTGGATCGACAGGTTCGGATTGAGCGTCGACCGCACCTGCTCGACGGTCTGCAACAGCTGCGACAAACCTTCGAGCGCGAAGAACTCACACTGCAGCGGCACGAGGATGGCGTCGGACGCCGCCATCGCGTTGACGGTGAGAAGATTGAGCGACGGCGGGCAATCGATCAGCACATAGGTGTAGTCGGTGTCCGGTGCCGCGTTGCTGTTCAGTGCCGCGATCGCATCACGCAGCCGAAACGCGCGGCCGGGCGTCGTGCCGAGTTCGAGTTCGAGGCCGGATAGATCCATCGTCGAGGCCGCGATATGCAGGCGCGGTACCGCGGTCGCGACCACCGCGTCGCGCAGCGGGGCCTCGCCGATCAGCACGTCGTAGGTCGAACAGTTGCGGTTGCGGCGATCGATGCCGAGGCCGGTCGAGGCGTTGCCCTGCGGGTCGAGATCGACAACCAGCACGCGTTCGCCAATCGCAGCGAGTGCAGTACCGAGATTGATCGCTGTGGTGGTTTTTCCGACGCCACCCTTCTGGTTGGCAAGCGACAGGATACGCAGATGGCCGGGCGCATGTGGCGCCTTATCCTCTTGATAAACTTGGTCAATTACGGTCATTGCGCACTGCCATTCGTTACCTGCGGAGTCGCTCGATACGGTCGAGTTCGACGATCCAGCCTCCTCCGCCCGTGATGCTGGAATGAAGTTTGGGTTGTATATTCCAATATTTAGTAGCCTCGGTCAATTCGGCATCTACATCTTGACCCTTGAGAAACAGCGCTTTCGCGCCCTTTCGTACCAGCGGTTCCGCGAACCCGATAAGCTGATGTAATGGAGCCAGCGCACGGGCGGCGACGCATTCGACAGGGCCAGTGATTCTATCCACACTATCCTCGATATCAGCCAGCTGCACGCTTCCTGGTGACGACGTGACGCGGAGCGCCTCTCGCAGGAACGCCGCCTTCTTGGCGTTTCGCTCGATCAGGTGGACGGACGCGCCGGGCGTCCCTGCCAACACGCAGGCCAGCACCACTCCGGGAAAACCGCCGCCGCTGCCGAGATCGGCCCAAACCTTCGCGCCGGGCGCGAGGCTCAGGAGCTGCAGCGAATCCGAGATATGCCGGGTCCACAGATTTTGAATCGTCGAGGGCGCGACGAGATTGGTCTTGGCCTGCCATTCCAGGAGCAGCGCGACGTAGCGATCAAGCCGCGCCTCGGTTTCACGTGAAACGGGCGTGAGGGCGAGCGCGGCGGCTTTATCCGAAGCGGAGATAATAGGTGATTCGTTTGGCAGTGGGTTCATCATTCGATCGGTACGCGGGGAAGCTCAACGCTGTCAGTGCGCGCGGAGCGAAGCAACCCATCGGTGAGCGAGGCGATGGATTGCTTCGTCGCCCTTCTTCTCGCATCGGACGACGAACAAACAGTTACGCACTCGCCGTTGCTACGTTCCGCCGGGCTTCCCTTCGCAAATAGGCTGCCAAAATCCCCAGCGCCGCCGGCGTCATGCCGTCGAGCCGGCTCGCCTGGCCCACGGTGCGCGGCTGTGCCGCCTGCAGCTTCGCGCGGGCTTCGTTCGAGAGCCCGGGCACGTCAGCGTAATCGATATCGGTCAGGACCAGCGCCTCGTCGCGCCTGAAGGCATCAACATCGGCAGTCTGGCGCTTCAGATAGACGTCGTATTTTGCATCGATCTCAAGGTGGGTGGCAATGGATGGGTCAATGGCCGAGAGCTCGGGCCAGATGCCGCGGATCTCGGTCCAGCCGACCTCCGGGTAGGCCAGTAGTTCAAAGGCCGACCGGCGGTTGCCATCGTGATTGAGCGCCAGCCCGTGCCTCGCGGCTCCGTTCGGTGTGATGGTTAGCGACTTTGTCAATGACTTTGCGGCATTCAGGGCCGCCATCTTGGCACCGTGGTACTGCGAACGCTCCGGTCCGACGCACCCCAGCGCAATTCCCTTATCGGTCAGCCGCTGGTCGGCGTTGTCGGCCCGCAGCGTCAGCCGGTATTCAGCCCGGGAAGTGAACATCCGATAGGGCTCGGTGATCCCTCGCGTGACAAGATCGTCGATCATGACCCCGAGATAGCCGTCGGCCCTGTCGAAAACGATCGGCAAGCCGCCGCTCGCCGCCAATGCCGCGTTCAGACCGGCAACGATGCCCTGTGCGGCGGCTTCTTCGTAGCCTGTGGTGCCGTTGATCTGCCCAGCCAGGAAGAGGCCCGGCAATCGCCTGGTCTGCAGGGTCGGATCCAATTCCCGGGGATCGACGTGGTCATATTCGATCGCATACCCGGGACGGACCATCTTGACCCGTTCCAGACCCGGGATCGACGCCAGGATCGCGAGCTGGACCTCTTCCGGCAGCGATGTCGAGATCCCGTTTGGATAGACCGTGCTGTCGTCGAGACCTTCCGGCTCCAAAAAGATCTGATGGCCGTCGCGGTCGCCAAACTTGACGATCTTGTCCTCGATCGAGGGGCAATAGCGCGGCCCAGTGCTCTTGATCTGGCCGGAATACATCGGCGAGCGGTGCACATTGGCGCGGATCACTTCGTGGGTCGCGGGCGTCGTCCGGGTGATGCCGCACTGGATCTGGGGCGTCGTGATCGCCTCCGTTAGGACCGAAAACGGCTCTGGCGGATCGTCGCCGGGCTGCATTTCGACCACCGACCAGTCGATCGTGGTCCCGTCCAGCCGTGGCGGAGTTCCAGTCTTCAGCCGCCCAAGGGCAAACCCGGCTCGTTCGAAGGACGCGGAAAGACCCATCGCCGGCGCCTCGCCGACCCGGCCCGCGGGCCAGTTCTTCTCGCCGAGATGGATCAGGCCGCGAAGGAAAGTGCCTGTGGTGATGACGATGGCCCCAGCGGAAAGCTTGCGGCCATCGCCCAGACGAATACCGGTCACGCGGCCGTCCGAAACAATCAGCTCGTCTGCCTCGCCTTCGACCACGCTGAGATTGGCGGTTCGAGTTATCGCGGCCTGCATAGCGGCGGCGTAAAGCTTGCGGTCGGCCTGGGCACGCGGTCCGCGGACGGCGGGGCCTTTGCGGCGGTTCAGCATCCGGAACTGAATGCCGCCTGCATCAGCTACCCGGCCCATCAAGCCGTCCAAGGCGTCAACTTCGCGGACCAGATGACCCTTGCCAAGACCACCGATCGCAGGATTGCACGACATGGCGCCGATGGTCGAAAAACGATGGGTCACCAGTGCCGTCTTCGCGCCCATGCGGGCAGCGGCGCTCGCGGCTTCGCAGCCGGCATGGCCGCCGCCGATCACGATAACGTCGAATGAATCTGCCTGCGCAATCATGGCGCGACTTCTATCGCGGAGCGGCGAAAGCCGAAAGAAGGAAGTTGTCGCGGAACGCAACCTGTTTCACGTGAAACATCTAGTTCCATGCCGACCACGCCTGAGCTTGTTTCACGTGAAACAACCGCCGAGCCCTGACGGAAAGAATATTACTTCCCCACGCAAAACTCCCGAAAGATCACGTCGAGAATGTCCTCGACATCGACCCGGCCAAGCAGCCGCCCCAGAGAGTAGGCTGCGGCCCGAAGTTCCTCGGCGGCAAGCTCCTCGCCCTTCCCTATCACCTCAAGGCTGCGAAGCAACGAAGCGACCGTCTCCTCCAGCAATTTGCGCTGCCTCGCCCGACTGATCAATCCGCTCTCGCTCGAGCCGAAATAAGCTTGAGCGAAACCGACAAGGCCCGATACCAGCTCGGGGATGCCCTCCCCCCGGCTAGCCGAGATCCCAAACACAGGCACAGCATCCGCCCGCGTCTGGTCGGCCAATGGCCCACCGGCGCCGAGGTCGATCTTGTTGCGCACCAGCCAGACCGGCGCAGCACCTCCGGGCAAAATCTCCCCAGCCGGCGCATCAGCGAGCCACAACACCAGATCCGCCTCCGCCGCACGCGCCCGGGCGCGACGTACACCCTCCTGCTCCACCGGATCGTCCGTCTCGCGGATGCCGGCTGTATCGATGACCGTCACCGGAAAGCCGTCGAGATCGAGCTGTACCTCGATCACGTCCCGCGTGGTGCCGGCATGCGGCGACACAATCGCGACTTCGCGCCGCGCCAGCTGATTGATCAGCGTCGACTTTCCGACGTTCGGAGGTCCCGCGATTGCGACCACGAGTCCATCGCGCAAGCGTTCACTTTGAGCCTGCGCCGCAAGCACTTCCTCGATTTCGCCAAGCAGCGCTTTGATCTTCGCCAGGGCCGGCGCGATCAGTTCCGCCGGCACGTCGCCTTCGTCGGAGAAATCGATACCGGCTTCGATCAGGGCGGACGCCTCGATGATCTGGGCCCGCCAGTCGCGCGCCTTGTCGCCAAGTACGCCCTTCAGCTGGCGCAGCGCCTGGCGGCGTTGCCGGTCGGTGTCGGCATGAATGAGGTCGTCGAGCCCTTCGGCTTCCGTAAGATCGAGCTTACCGTTCTCAAACGCGCGGCGAGTAAATTCGCCGGCCTCCGCGGCCCGCACGTGATCGAACGCCCCAAGCGCCGCGAACAGTGCGGCCAGCACGGCCCGTCCGCCGTGAACGTGAAATTCAGCCACGTCTTCGCCGGTCGCGCTGGCGGGACCTGGGAACCAGAGTACGACGGCGTCGTCGATCGGTTGCCGATTCGAATCACGGATCAGCACGCGGGTAGCCATCCTCGGCATGGGCAGCTTGCCGGCCAGCGCCGTCAAAACAGTTCCGGCCTGTGGACCGGAGACGCGCACAATCGCGATAGCGCTGGGGGGTCGGCCGGATGACAGTGCGAAGATGGTTTCGTCCCGCGGATGCATGGCTTATTTGTTCGCCCACCTTTGAAAAGGCAACGCAATTTAGGACGATGGGGCGGGGTTTAAGGAAATGCTGCGTATATATTGCAACGCAGCAAGACTGTGTCTGATGATCGCAGCATTCTCGCAACATTTTGCTGCAAAAACCCGTTCTCAAACGGCGCGTTGCCAAAAATATACTTGAAACACATTATATATCAATAGCTTACAAATTAGCCAAAGCAGGCAGGCAGCATTCCCGATGCTGCAACATACTGCAGCATTGCTGCAACATAAGCCCACATAAAAAAGCGCCCCGCTCTCACGGGGCGCTCGTTCAACGTCGGCCTGACGGCTCAGGTATTCATCGATTCGAAGAATTCCGAGTTGTTCTTGGTGTTGCGGAGCTTGTCCAGCAGGAAGTCGATGGCGTCCATGGTGCCCATCGGATTGAGGATCCGGCGCAGCACGTACATCTTCTTCAGAAGCTGCGGATCGGTGATCAGTTCTTCCTTGCGGGTGCCGGAACGCGAGATGTCGATTGCCGGGAAGGTTCGCTTGTCCGAAACCTTGCGGTCCAGGATGAGTTCGGAGTTACCGGTGCCCTTGAACTCTTCGAAAATGACTTCGTCCATTCGGCTGCCGGTATCGACCAACGCTGTCGCGATGATGGTGAGCGAACCGCCCTCCTCGATATTGCGAGCGGCACCAAAGAACCGCTTTGGCCGCTGGAGCGCGTTGGCATCGACGCCGCCGGTCAGCACCTTGCCCGATGACGGCACCACGGTGTTGTAGGCTCGGCCGAGGCGCGTGATCGAGTCCAGAAGGATCACCACGTCGCGGCCGTGCTCGACCAGCCGCTTGGCTTTCTCGATCACCATCTCGGCGACCTGGACGTGACGCACCGCCGGCTCGTCGAAGGTCGAGGACACCACCTCGCCCTTCACCGAGCGCTGCATGTCCGTGACTTCCTCGGGGCGCTCGTCGATCAAGAGCACGATCAAATAACATTCAGGATGGTTCGCCGTGATCGAGTGCGCGATGTTCTGCATCAACACGGTTTTGCCGGTGCGCGGCGGCGCCACGATCAACGCGCGCTGGCCTTTGCCGATCGGCGCGACGATGTCGATAACCCTTGCAGAAAGGTCTTTTCTGGTAGGGTCTTCGAGTTCGAGGCGGAAGCGCTGGTCCGGAAACAACGGCGTCAGATTGTCGAAATTGACCTTGTGCTTGGCCTTTTCCGGATCTTCGAAATTCAGCGTGTTGACCTTCAGCAGCGCAAAATAGCGCTCGCCCTCTTTCGGGCTGCGGATGTGGCCTTCAATGGTGTCGCCGGTGCGCAAGCCGAAGCGGCGGATTTGCGAGGGCGAGACGTAGATGTCGTCCGGGCCGGGCAAATAATTGGCGTCGGGCGAGCGAAGGAAGCCAAAGCCGTCGGACAAAACCTCGACGACGCCTTCGCCGATAATGTCGGTCTCTGCGATCGCGAGTTGCTTGAGGATGGCGAACATCAGCTCCTGCTTGCGCATGGTGCTGGCGTTTTCGACCCCGTTTTCCTCCGCGAATGAGACGAGCTCAGCCGGCGTTTTGGATTTGAGGTCTTGGAGTTTCATTTCCCGCATGGGGGTGGTCCTGTGGAGTGATAACGAGCGTTGGGGGGTGCGAGGTGGCTCGAGAGAAAGCGGACGCGAAAAGGAAGGTCCGCAGGTCAAAGCAAGGAAATCGCCGGTGAGGCTTCAAACCTGATGCAGCGGCCGGTCCCTTGGAGAAACCGGAACTCGACCACATCCGCCTGCGTGGGGTGGGATTTGAGCAATATAGAAAATCGGTCGGCGCTCCGCAAGAAGGACTGAAGCCTGCTTCTTAAGCAACGGTCCGGCCTAGAACGGCTTCACCACTACCAGGATAACGATCCCGATCATAAGGACCGTCGGCAACTCATTGATAATTCGGAAGAACTTCTGGCTTCGCCTATTCCGATCGGCCTCAAAATCCTTCCGGCAGCGCGAAAAAAAGCCGTGGACGCCCGACAGCAGGATCACCAGCGCGAGCTTGCCATGCAACCAGCCGGACGAGAACCAATGCCCGGACCAGGCGAGGTAGAGCCCCGCGAGCCAGGTGACGATCATGGCCGGGTTGATGATCGCCCTCATCAGCCGCCGTTCCATCACCTTGAAGGTCTCGGATTGCTTCGATCCGATTTCCGCCTCGCAATGATAGACGAACAGCCGCGGCAGATAGAGCATGCCGGCCATCCACGCGATGACGGCAATGATGTGCAGCGCCTTGATCCACTCGTACATCGCGATTGACCTGCTGCCGGAACATTTCCGGCGTGCTCTCCGTTCTGGAAGAAGGCCTTCCAGCGTGGGACGAGAGACATATCCGCAAGCAGGGCTTTTCTAAACCTAATAATTTTAGAATCTTAGGTTTGAGTCTAAGTGGCGGTGAATTGGACTCATGCAAAATTGTCCTGCCGTTTCCTCAGGCTTGTTCACATCCTTCAACAATTTTGCGGGCGAGCATGGCGATCAGGATAACGCCACTGGCTTCAAGCGCTTGCCATGTTTTGTGGTCAGCTTATGAAGAGACAAATCCACAACTTCGCTCTATCATCACGAAAGACCCGCGGACTTATCCTCGGACGAGGCGCTGTGAACAAAAAGCCGGGTTATCCCTGACACCAACCCGCAAGGCGTTATTTTATCGTTAACGTCCACAGGGATTCACAGGTTCAACAGGAGTTTTGGTGCCCACCACCGGCAATTATTTCCACCTGCACCTGGTGTCCGATTCGACGGGCGAGACTCTGATCACGGTGGCGCGCGCGGTGGCCGCGCAATACGCCAACGTGACCGCCGTCGAGCATGTCTATCCGTTGGTGCGCAGTCAGAAACAGCTCGATCGCGTGCTCGATGAGATCGAGGAGGCGCCGGGCATCGTGCTGTTCACGCTGCTCGAAAAGGATCTGGTCGGCCGCCTGGAGGCGAAGTGCAAGGAGATCAACGTTCCGAGCCTGTCGATCATCGGGCCGGTGATGCAATTGTTCGAGGCCTATCTCGGTGCCGCCACCACCGGACGCGTCGGCGCGCAGCACGTTCTGAACGCGGAATATTTCGCGCGCATCGACGCCTTGAACTACACGATGATGCATGACGACGGCCAGCATGTCGAAGGCCTGGAGGAGGCCGATATCGTCCTGGTCGGCGTGTCCCGCACGTCAAAGACGCCGACGTCGATCTATCTCGCCAACCGTGGCATCCGTACCGCGAACGTACCGCTGGTGCCGGGCATTCCGCTGCCGCACCAGCTGGAAACGTTGAAGAAGCCGTTGGTCGTCAGCCTTCACGCCACGCCGGAGCGCCTGATTCAGGTTCGACAAAATCGGCTGTTGAGCATGGGCGCCGGATCGGGCAATGACGAATACATCGACAGGCAGGCGGTCGCCGACGAAGTTGCGTTCGCGCGGCGCCTGAGTGCGAAATTCAACTGGGCGCTGCTCGACGTGACGCGACGATCGATCGAGGAAACCGCCGCGGCGATCATGAAACTCTATGCCGATCGGCAACGACAACGGCTTCCGGGATGATTTTTCGTCAATGACCGTGTGGCGCGGAAAAGACCCGTTGATTCTTGCCTCTCAAAGCAGCGCGCGGCAGATGCTGCTCCATAATGCCGGCCTCGATTTCGAGCCGGTTCCCGCCGATATCGACGAACGCAAAGTGCAGAAGGATTCAGGTCTTTCGGCGCCTGACGAGATCGCATCGCTATTGGCGCGAGAAAAAGCGCGGGTGGTATCCTCGCAAAAGCCCGGTCGTTATGTCGTTGGCGCCGATCAAACCCTGGCGCTCGGAGAACGTCTATTCAGCAAGCCCGCCGGCCGCGAACAGGCCGCGGAGCAATTGCGCGCGCTCGCCGGCAACAGCCATGAACTTCATTCCGCCGTTGCCGTTGCGCGCGACGGCAAAATACTGTTTGCAGACATCAGCGTCGCGCGGATGACCATGCGGCGGCTGGGCGCGGACGAAATCGATGCGTATCTGGATCAGGCGGGCGAGGCCGTGACGACGAGCGTCGGCGCTTATCAACTCGAGGGATTGGGAGTGCACTTGTTCGAGCGCATCGAGGGCGATCATTTCACCATCCTCGGCCTGCCGTTGCTGCCCTTGCTGGCGTTTTTGCGCAGCGAGCGGCTTCTCGCGGTATAGTTTTTGAAAAGATGGCACCTGCAAAATGCTGATCCTTGGTTTGACCGGCTCGATCGGAATGGGGAAATCCACCACCGCGAAACTGTTCGCGGAAGCCGGAGTGCCGATCTACGACGCCGATGCCACCGTTCACCGAATTTATCAGGGCGAGGCGGCGCCCGCGATCGAGACGGCATTCCCCGGGACCACGGTCGACGGTAAGGTCGATCGCGCAAAACTCTCCGCCAAGGTGCTGCACGATCCAGCCGCGATCAAACGGCTCGAGCAGATCGTGCATCCGATGCTCGGCGCCTCCCGTCAGAAATTTCTCGACGACGCGGAAGCGTCCGGCGCATCGGTCGTGGTGATGGATATCCCGCTCCTGTTCGAAACCGGCGGCGAGAAGCGCGTCGATGCGGTGGTCGTGGTGACGACCTCGCCGGAAGCTCAGCGCGAGCGCATCATGGCGCGGGGCACCATGACGTCGGAGGCGCTGGACGCCATCCTCGCCCGGCAATTGCCCGATACCGAAAAGCGCCGGCGCGCGGATTTCGTGGTGGATACCTCGCACGGACTTGATCCCGTGCGCGAGCGGATCCGCGACATTCTCCAGCAGGTTGCTAGGATGCCGCAGCGGCGTGCCTGATTCGCCGCTATCTGCGGTACCAAACATCCATGCGTGAAATTGTTCTCGATACCGAAACCACTGGCCTTGACCCGCTGCGCGGCGACCGGCTGGTCGAGATCGGCTGCATCGAGATCATCAACCGCATGCCGACGGGCCAGACTTTTCACCGCTACATCAATCCCGAACGCGATATGCCGGCCGAGGCGTTTGCCGTGCATGGGCTCTCCACCGAGTTCCTGGCCAGCAAGCCGCTGTTTACCGAGGTGGTCGAGGAGTTCCTTGAATTCATCGCCGACGCGCCGCTGGTGATCCACAACGCTTCGTTCGACATCGGATTCATCAACGCCGAGCTGGACCGAATCAAGCGGCAGCCAATTCCCCGGGACCGGCTGGTCGATACGCTGCTATTGGCCCGCCGCAAGCATCCCGGCGTGTCGAACCGGCTCGACGATCTCTGCTCGCGCTATGCGATCGACAATTCCCGCCGCACCAAGCACGGTGCATTGCTCGACGCGGAACTGCTCGCCGAGGTCTATATCGACCTGATCGGCGCGCGGCAGTCGCAGCTGATCCTGGCGTCGGAAATCCGGGTGGCGCAGGCCGGCGGCTACGGCGAAATGCCGCGCCGGCAGCGGGAAGTGCCGCTCGCGCCGCGGGTCACCGAGGCCGATCGCGAAGCCCATCGCGCCTTCGTTGCCACCCTCGGCGACAAGCCGATCTGGAACGAATTTCTAACCCCAAGCTGAGGCGTGATCCCGAAAAGCGGAGACCGGCTTTCGGGATCAGATCAGGCCCAAATAACTTAGCTTGGCTTGACGCCGGAGGCCTGGGCCGCCGCCTGCTGCCGTTCCATGTTCTGGCGGTACAGGCCGACGAAATCGACCGGGTCCAGCATCAGCGGAGGGAAGCCGCCGTCGCGCACCGAGGTCGCGATGATTTCGCGCGCGAACGGGAACAACAGCCGCGGGCACTCGATCATCACCAGCGGATGCAGGTTTTCCTTCGGCACGTTCACGATCCGGAACACGCCGGCATATTGAAGATCGAAGCTGAACATCACCTTGCCGGCGTTTTCGGCCTTGCCCTCGACCGACAGCGTTACCTCGAACTCATTCTCGGCGATGTTGTTGGCGCTGACGTTGATCTGGATATTGATCGACGGCTGTTGCTGCTGCGGCGCCAGCGAGCCCGGCGCGTTCGGATTTTCGAACGACAGGTCCTTGGTATATTGCGCCAGCACGTTGAGCTGGGGAGGCGCCTGCTCGGGGGGGGCGCCGTTGCCGTTGGTCATGGAATCTCTCCTGAGCGCTGGCGTCGGAGACCGGTTTACGTCCGAAGTCGCTCGTAAGGTTGAGGGAAATGCCGGTGTCGGGGCGAGTGGCTATCATAGCCCCGCCTCCTTCCACAAGGACGACAATCCGGCCCGGGAATCCAAGCCGGCGCCCGACCCATCAATGATTTAACGCCGAATAAAGCCAATAACGGCCGAAACGCGGCGCGATGATTACCCTAAATATTTGAATATGCGACATTTCCGGGCATCATCGGGTGTTTCCACTTGCGCTCAAAACGCGCTACAATCGCCCGCGCCAAAACGCGCCATTGGCCGGGCCATGTTTCGTGCCTACATGCAACTGAACTCATTCGGTGATTTAATCTCTGCCGTTCCCGTCTAAGGGAACGCCCGGCGGCCGGCCCCGTTGCCGGAGCAGACCAGAAAGCGAATACGACGTGGATATCTACACCATCATTTTCCTGGCGCTGGCGGTCTTCATTTTCCTGCGCCTGCGCAGTGTTCTCGGACAGCGCACCGGGAGCGAGCGGCCGCCCTATGATCGTGCGGCCCCCAACGTCGTGCAGCGGACCCAGGACAACAATATCGTTCCGATGCCGGGTTCGGTCATCGATCAGCCACCGCCTGTGCCGAGTGCTGAAGTGGCGCCGTCGGACCGCTGGAAGGGAATTGCCGAGCCGGGCACGCCGCTCGCGCAGGGGCTCGATGCCATCGTCGCCCAGGACCCCTCGTTCGATCCGCGGCACTTCGTCTCGGGCGCCCGCGGCGCCTATGAGATGATCGTGCTGGCGTTCGCCAATGGTGATCGCCGCGCGCTGAAGGATCTGTTGTCGTCAGAGGTCTATGAAAGCTTCGAGGCCGCGATCAAGGATCGCGAGAAGCATGAGCAGAAGACCGAGACCCGCTTCGTTTCGATCGACAAGGCCGAAATCGTCAGCGCGGAAGCGCGCGACCGCTCGGCGCAGCTGACGGTCCGTTTCGTGTCGCAGATGATCTCGGTCACCCGCGACAAGGCCGGCACCATTGTCGATGGCAACCCGGATAAGGTCGCCGATATCACCGATGTCTGGACATTCGCCCGCGACACGACCTCTCGCGATCCAAACTGGAAGCTGGTTGGCACCGGAAGCGCCAACTGACACGCGCAGGCGTTGGCGTTTCGCCGCCGCGTGCTGTGTGCTCGCGATTGTGTGCTCGACCACGGCGGCAACGGCGCGCCACGCACGCCATTCGGCTTCCCGACCCTCGCCCCAGCAGCTTCGCCATCTTCCGTATCCGCGGCTGGAATTGCCGCTTCAGATCAGCGGCGGCCAATATCTGCCGCTCGCCTGGTCCGAGGTCGCCGGCTGGAACGATGACGACCATCTCGCCGCCTACAAGACGTTTCGCGCCAGCTGCAAGCCGATCGCTGCGCAGCACGCGCTGCCGACCGAGCCGAAAGCCCTGGGCGTCTCGCTGCGCGACCCCTGTCGCATAGCGAAGGGTCTCGATCTCTCCGACGGCGCCGCGGCAAAAGCCTTTTTCGAAGAGCACTTTCTTCCCTGCGCATCTCGCGGCTCGGCGAGGGCGAGGGTTTTGTCACCGGCTACTACGAACCGGTGCTCGAGGGATCGCGGACCCAGACCGACGTCTACAATGTGCCGGTCTATCGCCGGCCCTCGAACCTGTTCGTGCGCGGCGCCAGGCAAAGCTCGAACGAATTGCCCAACAAGGGCCAGGTGTTCCGCAAGATCGGACGCCGCAAGCTGGTGCCCTATTACGACCGCGCCGAGATCGAGGACGGGGCGATTGCCGGCCGCGGCCTGGAAATCTGCTGGCTGAAGGATCCGACCGATCTGCTGTTTGCGCAGATCCAGGGCTCGGCGCGCGTAAAGATGGAAGACGGCTCGACCCTTCGCATCAATTACGATGCGCATAACGGCTATCCCTACACGCCGGTCGGCCGCATCCTGATCGACCGCGGCATCGTCCCGAAAGAACAGATGTCGATGCAGAAGATCAGGGAGTGGATGGAGGCAAATCCCGACGGCGCCAAGGAGCTGCGGCGGCAGAACCGCGCCTACGTTTTCTTCCGCGAGGTGCAGCTGTCCGACAAGGACGAGGCGGTCGGCGCCCAGGGTGTACCGCTGACCCCCGGCCGCTCGATCGCGGTCGACAAGTCGCTGCATGTCTATGGCACGCCGTTCTTCATCGAAGGCGAATTGCCGATCGATTCGGAAGCGTCGAAAACGCCGTTCCGCCGGCTGATGATCGCGCAGGATACCGGCTCCGCCATCGTCGGCCCGGCGCGCGCCGATCTCTACTTCGGCGCCGGCGCGGAAGCCGGCAAAGTCTCCGGCCGTCTTCGGCACACCATGCGCTTTGTCATGCTGGTTCCGAAGAGCCTCGATCCTCAGGCGCGCGGCCGCAAGATGCCGGTGCCGGACGAGCGGCCATCGGAGAAGATCGCAAAACTGTTTCCGCAAGTTGATCCCCAGAAAGACCGGAAGATCGCGACGAAGCCCGTGGAGAGTTCCGCCGCTACGACGGCAAAAGATGCCGCCAACAGCGCGGATAGTGCCAAGGCCGCGGCGCCTGCCTCGACAAGTGTTGCAACCCCGGTCGCGCAGGCCGCGCCTGCCGCTGCCGGAGGCCCGGCCCAACATCAAGCCCGTTCGCGAAGTGCGGCGGCCTCGGCATTTCCGCCGCCATTACTGTTGCCGATGAAACGCATCGCTCCGATTCCGGATCCGGCGCCGCGGCGCAAGCGCGGCTTGAGCGAGGAAGAGCGCGCGCTCTGGGAAAGCGTTGCGAAACAGGTCAAGCCGCTGCGCAAACGCCATCGCGCCGCCAAAGCGCATGCACCGCCGCCGGAGGCCGAGGCGGAGATCGCCGCGCAGCCCGCCATTCAGCCAAAACCAGCGCCCGTGAAAATCGTGCAGACGCCGCGGCCGGCGACGCCGCCGCCCCTGGCGCCGCTCGGCCGCCGCGAGCGATCAAAACTGTCGCGCGGCAGGAAGGAGATCGACGCCCGGCTCGACCTGCACGGCATGACGCAGACGCGCGCGCATCGCGTGCTGTTCTCTTTCCTGCAGCGCGCCCACAGCGACGGATTGACCTTCGTGCTCGTCATTACCGGCAAAGGCAAAGCCGGCGCGGAGACCGAGCGCGGCGTCTTGCGCCGTCAGGTGCCGCAATGGCTGGGCCTGCCCGAATTCCGTTCTCTGGTGGTCGGATTCGAGGAAGCCCATATCGGCCATGGCGGTGAGGGCGCGCTCTATGTGCGCGTACGCCGGTCGCGGCTCTGATCTAGAATGGCCGCACGACGCCGACGCGCGGGATCAGCGTGAAGATCCAGCTCAGGATCGCGATTTTCCGATCATCGCAGGGGATTGATCCGATGGCCGACGCACAGCACGCAACGCGCGGTTATCCCCATTGTCGTCCCGGCCTTCGCCGGGACGACTGCCGGGTACTGCGGCGGCTACAAAATAAACCGGCTCAGGTCGGTGTTCTTGGCGAGATCGCCGATGTGCTTCTGCACGTAGTCGGCGTCGATCTTGATGGTCTCGCCATGGCGGTCGGGTGCGGCGAAGGAAATCTCGTCGAGCACGCGTTCCATCACCGTCTGCAGCCGCCGCGCGCCGATATTTTCCACGGTGGAGTTGACCGCGACCGCGATGTCCGCCAGCGCGTCGACGGCGCTGTCGGTGATGTCGAGCGTCACGCCCTCGGTCTTCAGCAGCGCGACATATTGCTTGATCAGCGAAGCCTCGGGCTCGGTGAGGATGCGGCGCAGGTCGTCGCGGGTCAGCGCTTCCAGTTCGACGCGGATCGGCAGGCGGCCCTGCAATTCCGGCAACAGGTCGGAAGGCTTGGAGATGTGAAACGCGCCGGAGGCAATGAACAGGATGTGGTCGGTCTTGACCGCGCCATGCTTGGTCGAGACCGTGGTGCCCTCGATCAGCGGCAGCAAATCGCGCTGCACGCCCTCGCGCGAGACGTCGCCGCCGGTGCGGCCGTCGCGCACGCAGATCTTGTCGATCTCGTCGAGGAACACGATGCCGTTGTTCTCCACCGCGTTGATCGCTTCCTGCACCAGCTGGTCGTTGTCCAGCAGCTTGTCGGATTCCTCGTTGACGAGGATTTCGTGCGAATTCTCCACCGTCAGGCGGCGCGTCTTGGTCCGCCCGCCCATTTTTCCGAAGATATCGCCGATCGAGATCGAACCCATCTGCGCGCCGGGCAGGCCTGGAATTTCGAACATCGGCATGCCGCCGGACGATTGCGTCTCGACCTCGATTTCCTTGTCGTTGAGTTCGCCGGCGCGGAGTTTCTTGCGGAAGGAATCCCGCGTCGCGGGGCTGGAAGCGGGCCCGACGAGCGCATCGAGCACGCGATCCTCGGCGGCGAGCTGGGCGCGCGCCTGCACGTCCTTGCGCTTGCGCTCGCGCACCTGCGCGATCGCGACCTCGACGAGATCGCGGACGATCTGCTCGACGTCGCGGCCGACATAGCCGACCTCGGTGAATTTGGTGGCCTCGACCTTGATGAAGGGCGCGGCGGCGAGCTTTGCCAGCCGTCGCGCGATCTCGGTCTTGCCGACGCCGGTCGGACCGATCATCAGGATATTTTTCGGCAACACTTCTTCGCGCAGGCTGCCGGTGAGCTGCAGCCGTCGCCAGCGGTTGCGCAGCGCGATGGACACCGCGCGCTTGGCATCGGCCTGGCCGACGATGAAACGGTCGAGTTCGGAAACGATTTCGCGGGGAGAGAAGTCTGTCATGGGCTCTAGCTAGGTTGGAATTTGGTGCAGGACAAGGCGTTGCCTAAATGAGCGGCGGCCCCGCCTGCCATTGCCTGATCGCATCGAACGGGTGGACCAGCATGATGATGTTCAAGGTCAGATTGTCGCGGATGTGCAGGGCCATCACCAATTCGAACAACAGCGCCAGGGCGACCGTGGCGGCGACGGGAAGCCGTTTCGCCAGCAAAAAGCCGCCGACCATGGCCAGATTGTCGGACACCGAATTGACGATGGTGTCGCCAAAATAATCCAGCGAGATGGTGCCGGCGCGGTAGCGGTTGATGATCCAGTCGGAATTTTCAACCAGCTCCCAGCCACCTTCGACCAGCATCGCGATGATCAACCGTCCCTGCCAGGCGAGGCGCGGAAAAATCAGGAACGTCGCGCCGTAAAACAGGAAGCCATGCAGCACATGCGACAACGTGTACCAGTCGGCGATGTGCTGCGAATTTTCCGAGCTCTGCACCACGCCGTGCCAGAGTTTGACATAACCGCAGGCGCAGATCGGTAGCCGTCCCATCGCGAACAGGATCGCGGCCTGGAGTGCGAGGATGGTGCTCGCGATCAACCACCAGTGCCAGGCCGAAAGCGTGCTGGCCGCCGGAGCCTTGTCGAGGCCGCTGGTAACGGTCATGCGTTGCGAACCATCAAGAGAGCGGGGCCATCAGGAGTATCGACCATACCAGCTTTTTCAAATCCCGCTTTCGCGTAGGCGCGAACCGCGCGGGCATTTGAGGGATCGGGATCGGTCACGATGCGCGGCGCGCCATTCTTCAGCCTGAAATCGACGAAGCAACGAATGAACGCCGACCCATGGCCGCGCTCGATCATGTCGGGCTCGCCGATGAAGAGGTCGATACCGCGGGTGCCGTTCGGGTGCTCTCCAAAACCCGAATTCCAGGCGGTCAGGTCATAGCACTGCAGGTAACCGAAATCCCTGCCCTTCTCCGAGACGATGAATTGGTCCATCGCCGGCTCCTCGACGTCGCCGCTGACCAGCGCATATTGCTCGGACGGATCGCCCCACCATTCCCTGACATGGGGCAGGGCCAGCCAGCGCCGCTACCAGCGGAAGATCGGCTGCCGTCATCGGGCGGAAGGCATAAAGCCCCATGATCAGCCGCCCAGCGTCTCGATCGTCAAATTGCGGTTGGTATAGACGCAAATATCGGCAGCGATATCGAGGGCACGGCGCACGATGGTCTCGGCGTCCTTGTCGGTATCGACCAGCGCACGGGCGGCCGCCAGCGCATAGTTGCCGCCGGAGCCGATCGCCATCACGCCGCCTTCCGGCTCCAGCACGTCGCCGGTGCCGGTCAGGACCAGCGAGACGTCCTTGTCGGCGACGATCATCATCGCCTCGAGCCGGCGCAGATAGCGGTCAGTTCGCCAGTCCTTGGCGAGCTCGACCGCCGCGCGGGTCAATTGCCCCGGATATTGCTCGAGCTTGCTCTCCAGCCGCTCGAACAACGTGAAGGCGTCGGCGGTGGCGCCGGCAAAGCCGCCGATGACGTCGCCCTTGCCGATCTTCCGGACCTTCTTGGCGTTGGATTTCATGACGGTCTGGCCGATCGAAACCTGCCCGTCACCGCCGATCACCACCTTGCCGCCCTTGCGGACCGTCAAAATCGTGGTGCCGTGCCAGACGGCCGGCTCGTTCTGTGATGGTTGCATAAAATATCCTCGTGTCCGGCCAGATTTAGGGGTTGGCGGGCGGCGTTACAATCGCGGCGATTGGGCGCGTTCCAGGCCCGGAATTTCGGTCACCATAGGCCCAACTCGGGCCATTTTAGCGTCATCCCGCAGTAGCGAAGGCGACATCTGCCTGTTAAAAGGGCCGCGTTTTCGGCCCAGATCGGGTCAAGGGAAAGCATATTTCATGCGGACTGCGACCATCAAGCGCAAGACCAAGGAGACCGACATCGAGGTGGCGGTAAATCTCGATGGATCAGGCGTGTCCAAGGTTTCGACCGGGATCGGCTTCTTCGACCATATGCTCGATCTCCTGGCCCGGCATTCCCGCATCGACATCACGGTCAGGGCCGATGGCGATCTCCATGTCGATTATCACCATACCACCGAGGACGTCGGAATCGCGCTCGGGCAGGCTGTGAAGCAGGCGCTTGGCACCATGGCCGGCATCACGCGCTACGCCTCGATCCACATGCCGATGGACGAGACGCTGTCGCGCGTGGTGATCGATATTTCGGGCCGTCCGGTGCTGGTGTTCAAGGTCGATTTCCCGCGCGACAAGGTGGGGCAGTTCGACACCGAGCTGGTGCGCGAATGGTTCAACGCGTTCACGATCAACGCGGGCGTGACTTTGCACGTCGAGACCTTATATGGCGAGAACAGCCATCATATCGCCGAATCCTGCTTCAAGGGTCTGGCCAGGGCGCTTCGCGCAGCCGTCGCGATCGATCCGCGCGCCGCGGGTGAAGTGCCTTCCACCAAGGGTCAGCTCGGCGGCTGATCTCGGAGCATGATCCGGACCCGGAGGGCCGCTTTAGCGCAAAGTGGGTACCGGTTTTCCGAAAAGATCATGCTCAAATAAAGTGACTCACGGCGGAGAACGACGATGCCGGTCTATACAGTTCACGGCCCGGTGGCCAATGGCGCTGATCTCTTGGCGGCCGACAAGTTCACCTTCGTTCGCGACGGCTTCCATTTCTGGGCTTTCGCCGCGAGCGTGATCTGGCTTGCCTGGCATCGGCTGTGGCTCGGGCTGATCGGCTGGATTGCGCTGACCATTGTCGTCAATATCGCCCTCGCAAAGCTTGGCATCGGCCGCGGGACCATCGTGGCCGTGGACCTGTTGCTGGTGCTGCTCCTGGGATTCGAAGCGGCGAGCCTCAAGCGCTGGACACTGTCGCGGCGCAAATGGCGCCAGCTCGATGTCGTCGTTGCCGATGACGAGGAAGCCGCCGAGCGGCGGTTCTTCGATCGCTGGACCGCAAGGCAACGCGGCTCGGTCAACAACCAATACTCGGTCGATCGCGGCGCGCCGCCGCCAACCCGGCATACCCCCGGCCAGCCGTTCTCAAAACCGCCGCCGCTGCCGCAGGGCGGCATCATCGGATTGTTTCCGGAGCCGGGAGGATCGCGATGAGCGTGGCAATCATCGATTACGGTTCGGGCAATCTGCACTCGGCGGCGAAAGCGTTCGAGCGCGCGGCGCGCAGCATGGAAGAGCCGCAGAAGATCCTGGTGACGCGCGATCCCGACGCGGTGTTCCGCGCCGATCGCATCGTGCTGCCGGGCGTCGGCGCCTTCGCCGATTGCCGGCGGGGATTGGATGCGGTCGACGGCATGCTCGAGGCGATGACGGAAGCGGTGCGGGTCAAGGCGCGGCCGTTCTTCGGCATCTGCGTCGGCATGCAGTTGATGGCGACGCGCGGCAAGGAGCATGTCGTGACCGAAGGCTTTAATTGGGTCGAGGGCGACGTCGAAAAGATCACGCCGCGCGAGGAAAACCTGAAGATCCCGCACATGGGATGGAACACGCTCGATCTGGTGCAGGAACATCCGGTGCTGGAGCGCCTGCCGCTCGGCCCAAAGGGCCGCCACGCCTATTTCGTGCACTCCTACCACCTCAACGCCGCCAATGAGGCCGACGTACTGGCGCGCGCCGATTACGGCGGGCCGGTGACGGCGATCGTTGCGAAGGACACCGCCATCGGCACCCAGTTTCACCCGGAAAAGAGCCAGCGTTTTGGGCTGGCCCTGATCTCGAATTTCTTGAAGTGGAAGCCGTGATCCTCTTTCCCGCCATCGACCTCAAGAACGGCCAGTGCGTGCGCCTCGAGCAGGGCGACATGGCGCGCGCCACCGTGTTCAACCTCGATCCGGCGGCGCAGGCGCGCGCCTTCGCCGCCCAGGGGTTCGAATATCTGCACGTGGTCGATCTCGACGGTGCCTTTGCCGGCAAGCCGATGAATGCTGTCGCCGTCGAGGCGATGCTGAAGGCGGTCACCATGCCGGTTCAGCTTGGCGGCGGCATCCGCGACCTCAAGACGGTCGAATCCTGGCTCGCCAAGGGCATCGCGCGCGTCATCATCGGCACCGCCGCGGTGCGCGATCCCGAGTTGGTCAAAGGTGCCGCGAAACAATTCCCCGGCCGCGTCGCGGTCGGGCTCGATGCGCGCGACGGCAAGGTCGCAGTCGAGGGCTGGGCGGAGACCTCCGAAGTGACGGCGCTCGAAATCGCGCAGCGTTTCGAGGATGCCGGTGTCGCCGCGATCATCTTCACCGACATCGCGCGCGACGGCCTCCTGAAGGGTCTCAATCTCGATGCGACCGTTGCGTTGGCCGAACGAATCTCGATCCCGGTAATCGCATCCGGCGGCTTTGCCTCGATCGAAGACGTGAAGGCGCTGCTTGAGCCGCCGGCCAGGAAGCTGGCCGGCGCCATCGTTGGCCGCGCGCTCTATGACGGCCGGCTTGATCCCGCAGCCGCGCTGGCGCTGATCCGCTCGCGCCCCGCGGTTTAGGAGTTTGTCATGTTCAAGGTTCGCGTGATCCCCTGCCTCGACGTCAAGGACGGCCGAGTGGTCAAGGGCGTCAATTTCGTCGACCTGCGCGACGCCGGCGATCCTGTCGAAGCTGCGATCGCCTATGACGCCGCCGGCGCCGACGAACTCTGCTTTCTCGATATTACCGCAACCCACGAAAACCGCGGCATCATGCTGGACGTGGTGCGGCGGACGGCGGAAGCCTGCTTCATGCCGCTGACCGTCGGCGGCGGCGTGCGCACCGTCGACGATATCAAGACGCTGCTTCGCTCCGGCGCCGACAAGGTGTCGATCAACTCCGCCGCGGTCAGCCGCCGCGAATTCGTCAAGGAAGCGGCCGAAAAATTCGGCGAGCAGTGCGTCGTGGTCGCGATCGACGCCAAGCGCGTCAGGCGCGCCGGCGGCTCGGACCGCTGGGAGATCTTCACCCATGGCGGACGCAATTCCACCGGGATCGATGCCATCGAATATGCCCAGGAAGTGGTCTCGCTCGGCGCCGGCGAAATCCTTTTGACCTCGATGGACCGGGACGGGACCCGGCAGGGATTTGACCTCCCGTTGACGCAGGCGATCGCCGACAGTGTTCCCGTACCGGTCATCGCCTCCGGCGGCGTCGGTAATCTCGATCACCTCGTGGACGGTATCCGCCAGGGACATGCCACCGCGGTGCTGGCGGCGTCGATCTTCCACTTCGGGGAATTTACCATTCGCCAAGCCAAGGAACACATGGTGCGCGCCGGGCTGCCGATGCGGCTGGATCCCTGACGACTCCCCGTCACAAAAGTGCTAAGTCCCTTTCCGGAGATGGCGCGAGGCTGGAGCTGCGCCCACGTGTTTGAGTTGAGTTGATGTCGCGTTTCACGGTCCATGATCTGGCTGCCACCATCGATGCCCGCGCCGCGTCGGGAGGAGAGGCGTCCTATACCCGCAAGCTGCTCGACAAGGGCGCCGAGCACTGTGCCAAGAAATTCGGCGAAGAAGCGGTGGAGACCGTAATCGCCGCGATCGAGAACGATCGCGACCACCTCATTGCCGAAAGCGCCGATGTGCTGTTTCACCTGCTGGTGTTGCTGAAGGCCCGCGGCGTGAGGCTTGAGGATGTCGAGGCGGCGCTGGCGCAGCGCACGTCGATGTCCGGACTGGAAGAGAAGGCGGCGCGCAAGCGTGAGTGATCCAAAAGGGTGGCGTTATGGATATTCGGGTACCTGAGCAGCAATACAATCCGTATCGGGTATTTTTGCGGGAACAATGGGCCCGCCTGCGCGACGACACGCCGATGACGCTGGAGCCGGGCGAGTTCGAGCGGCTCCGTTCGCTGCACGACCGGCTCGATCTGAAAGAGGTCGAGGACATCTACCTGCCGCTGTCGCGCCTGCTGTCGATCTATGTCGACGCGACCCACCGCCTCTATCAGGCGCAGCGCCAGTTCCTCGGCATCCGCGACCGCAAGGTGCCCTACATCATCGGCGTCGCCGGTTCGGTCGCGGTCGGCAAATCGACCACCGCGCGCGTGCTGCAGGCGCTCCTGGCGCGCTGGTCGCCGCGGCCCAAGGTGGAAATGGTGACGACCGACGGTTTCCTGTTTCCCAATGCCGTGCTCGAGCGGGATGGCCTGATGCAGAAGAAGGGCTTTCCGGAGAGCTACGACCTGCCGACGCTGCTGGCATTCCTCAGCGACATCAAGGCCGGCCGTCGGCCGGTGCGCGCGCCGGTCTACTCGCATCTGACCTATGACATCGTCCCGAGCGAATGGGTCGAGGTCAACCACCCCGACATCCTGATCGTCGAGGGCGTCAACGTGCTGCAGACCGGCCGCCTGCCGCACGACGGCAAGGCGGTTCCCGTCGTCTCCGACTTCTTCGACTTCTCGGTCTATATCGACGCCGACGAGCCGGTGCTGCGCAACTGGTATGTGCGTCGCTTCCTCGCGTTGCGCGACACGGCGTTCATCGATCCGCGGTCCTATTTCCATCGCTATGCCCTGCTCTCGGACGAAGAGGCGACCGCCACCGCGATAGCGATCTGGGAACGCACCAACCGCGCCAACCTCGAGGACAACATTCTGCCGACCCGCCCGCGGGCGACGCTGATCCTCAAGAAAGGCGCCGACCACGTCGTCGAAACCGTCGCGCTGCGGCGGTTGTAGGCGACCGCCTCACGCCGCGATATGCCTTGACGCGGCAAGGCCGGCGAGCGCGTCGGTCAGCTTTTCGCGATCCAGCGGCTTGATCAGAAAACCGTCCATCCCGGCCTCGAAACAGGCGTAGCGATCCTCCACCAGCGTGTTCGCGGTCAGCGCCAGGATCGGCGTCTGACGGCCGCCCTCCCCGGCTTCCAGCGCGCGAATGCGCCTGGTCGTTTCGATGCCGTTGAGCTGCGGCATCTGGATGTCCATCAGCACCAGATCATAAGGCGTCCCGGCGGATCTGGCCGACAGCCAGGATTCCAGCGCCGCTTCGCCGTTGGTGGTGATGACGGCGTGGTGGCCGAGCCGGCCCAACAGCGAGCGCATCAACAGCGCGTTGATCTCGTTGTCTTCGGCGACCAGGATCGACAGACCCTTGTTCGCAGGCGCCGGCGTCGCCTCGATCGCGCCGGCAGGCTCGGCCGCGGCTTCGCCGACAAGGCCGGGCGCCGCGATCTCCGGCGTCGCGGTGAGGCGGGCGGCAAGCGAGGCTGCGCGCAGCGGCTTGACCAGATAGCCTGTCAACGCGGAGGAAAGCGAAGGTTGCAGCTCCTGTCGCGTCGCCGGCGTGAACATCACGATGCGCTGCGCCGCGTGATCCCGCGCGGCCTCGGCCAGCGTTTCGATGCCGGCGGCGCCAGGCGAATGATCGATCAGCACCGCGAGCCAGGATCGCTCGGGCAGCAGCGCCTGCGCCACCTCCGCCGTCGGCGACCATGCAGGTCTGCGCGCCCCAGCGCTGCAGCCGCCGTGCGATCAGCGACGCCTCGATGCTTTGCGGCGCCACCAGCATGATCGACTGGCCGGCGAGGTCGGGCGCCGCAAACATCTGCGGTGTGCCGGTGCCGGAAGCGGCGAGCGGGATCGATACTTCGAAGGTCGAGCCGGCGCCGACCGTGCTCGCCAGCGCGATGCGGCCGCCCATGCGCTTGACGATGCGCTCGCTGATGCTCAATCCCAGCCCGGTGCCGCCGTAGCTTCGCGCGATGGCCTCGTCGGCCTGCTCGAACTCGCGAAAGATCCGCTCGCGCGCATCCGGCGAGATGCCGATGCCGGTGTCGCGCATCAGGAAACTGATCTCGCCGGGCCGGATGCCGGGCTCCACGATCAGCGCGACGCCGCCGGTCGCGGTGAACTTGATGGCGTTGCCGGCGAGGTTGAGCAGCACCTGCCGCAGCCGCGCCGCATCGCCGACCACTTCCACCGGCAGCCGTTCGTCGACATAGGCCGCGATCTCGATGCCTTTGGCCTGCGCCCGCGGCGCCAGCAATTCGGTGATGTTCTCGATCAATGTCGGCAGCGCGAACGGGCGGTGCTCGAGGTCGATCTTGCCGGCCTCGATCTTGGAATAATCCAGCAGCTCCTCGATCAGCGACAGCAAGGCATCGCCGGATGTCTTCACCGCCCTGGCGTAGGTCATCTGCTCCGGCGTCAGCGGCGTATCCATCAACAGCCCGCTCATGCCGATGATGCCGTTGAGCGGCGTGCGGATCTCGTGGCTGGTCATCGCCAGAAACCGCGACTTGGCGCGGCTCGCCGCGTTGGCCTGGTCGCGGGCCTCGGCCAGCGCACGTTCGCCCTCGGTGCGGTCGGTGACGTCGCGGCCGACGCTTTGCATCTCCGCCGGCTTTCCGGCGTCGTTGCGGACGAAACCCTCGCGCCAGGCGATCCATCGCGGCCCGGAGGGGCTGTCGATCTTCTGGTCGTGAACGCGCGTGCCGTTGGCTTCCAGCGCGGTATCGCCCTGTTCGAGCACGTTGAAGGTGAAGCGGCTGCCGATCAGCGTGCGGCACGGCTGCCCCGCCAGTTCGCAATAGGCGTCGTTGACGAAGGTAATGGCGCCGTCGGCGTCGCGCAGCACGATCAGGTCGCCTTGCGCCTCGAACAGGCTGCGCACGCGTTGCTCGGCTTCCTGCAGTTCCCAGTTGCGGTCGGCGAGCGCCTCGTTGTGTAGCGCGATCCGGCGCAGTTTTCGCCGCATCAGCCGCAGCCGGATGCTCAGCGTCGCCAGCCCAAGGCAGGCGAGCGCAAACAGGAAACTGATGCCGACGGCGAAGTTGTTCGGGTCATAGCCGGAAATTTCCGACCGGCTTCCCGAAATGAATCCGTAGACGCCACCGAAGGCGGCGGAGAAAATCACGAAGGAGCGAACGGCGGCGCTGAGCCAGGGATGCCGACGCCCGAAGCGGCGCAGGTGGACCTTGATCCGGAAACGCCGACCCATCGCCAATGATCCCCAAAGCTGGCTTGCGTGAAGTAAGGCGACCCGTCCCGCCCTGGTCGGACCATGCGTCCGCCGATCTTGCAAAGTATTTTAGGCGCCGCGCGTTGCGGACGCGCGATGAGAACAGGGTTGATGAAACGTTAACGCGCTACAGCGCCGCCGCCTGGAGCCGGCGATGCCCACCGTGCGCGCCGACGATCAAGGCCGCGGCGTCACGCGCCGAAAAACTCTTCGAGCGCACAAATATCCGGTAATCGGCGGGGCCGTCCTCCGAGAGATAGATCGCCGGATCGGACGCCGACGGAGTGCGCGAGATCGCCACCAGTTGCGGCGGCGTGCTGGTTTCGCAGGCCCCGCGCTCGGCATCGTCGATGTCGTCGATCACGGCGAAATCGGCGGCCTCGGCGCTGTCGGATATCTGCACCCTTACCGTCGCGAGGTTGGGATCGTCGGTGAAGCTGACGTGAAGCTGGGCCTGCCAGGGGCCGGTCGCGAGCTGCACCGCCGTGCCCGATATCTCGATGCAGGGGCGTGGGCCGGGCAACAATTCGCCGCGGGCAAACACAGCGGCAACGACCAGCGGCGCCACCGAGGCCAGGATCTTCAAACGCAACATGACACTACTCGCTCAAGCCAGGACCGGTGAGGCGGGGCTTATGGTTGGTGGAGCGTAAACAAAACTAGTTACTGTCGTGTTGACGGGAGCCTTGGCGGTTGCGCCGGCGTCGTGTTCTGATTCAATTTTCAAACAGCCACTCTCCGCTCGTCTTCGCCCGGCTTGCCGCCTTCGGCGCGCCAGCAAAACAAACGCCGTCATACCCCGCCAACGGGTCGCGCGAATGCGCCGAGCGTTCGTCATCGCAGCCACTTCCCGTCGTCGCCCGGCTTGACCGGGCGATCCAGTATTCCAGAGGCATCAGTGATAGAGCCGAGAAGCTGCGGCGTACTGGATGCCCCGCTCCAGTGCGCAATTGCGCACAAGGCGGGCGATGACGCAGAGAACGTGACCCGCTCCTTCCGGGTCATTGCGAGCCACCCGGTCGGCGCGAAGCGCCGCCGGATGACAGGCTCCGCGATGCAATCCATCGAGCCGCGCAAAAGGAGGAATGGATTGCTTCGTCGCAAGGGCTCCTCGCAATGACGTGGAGAGAGACGCGGTTTCGCATTCTCGCGGCACGAATGCCCGAGGTTTTATCGTTGTCCCTCGCGATGAGAGGGAGCAGGGAATGCCGGGTGCACGCTGCACCCGCGGTCTCGTGTGCAAGATGCACAAAGAAATGCGCACACGAGCATACAGGTTCAGCGGAGGCAGTCCGGCATTCCCTGCGCAATGGCTTTACGGCTTATGCCTTGCTCTCCTCGGCGACGAATTCTTTTTGTCACCGTCGCCAGCGGATTAAGACTTGTCCAAGCCCGGTTGGGCCGACGCATCTCTGCCGGCTTGACATCAGCAACGGATGCCAGGACCACACGGTTTTGCCGTACGCAACAAGCGCCGTTCGTCCTGCGCGCCGTGAACCGCTCACGAGTTCAACCTCGCCCTGCGACCACCTCTGCGCGCCAACGCTGCCGCGTCCACCGCGTCCCATCCCGCGTTCGTGACGACTCGCGATCCGCCCCTCTTGCCGGGGAGGGACGGCGCGAGCTGGTAGAACTGATTTGCCCGACAGGTAAAGCGAAATATTTTTTCAGAGAGGGGTAGACAGGTTTTTGTCACGACGATTGATTTGCCCGACGGGTCAGGCTGTCGGCCAA
This sequence comes from uncultured Alphaproteobacteria bacterium, assembly GCA_963786115.1. Classification (GTDB taxonomy): domain Bacteria; phylum Pseudomonadota; class Alphaproteobacteria; order Rhizobiales; family Xanthobacteraceae; genus Bradyrhizobium. The sequence continues at coordinate 5,729 of CAWAYC010000020.1, read as the reverse complement.
AAATAGCAACCTGTCGGCAAGAGCGGCCCGCCGGGACGGCTTGCGTGGTGCCAAAGACGAATTCCCGACTGCGAGTCCGGCGCAGTCCGTGAGGCACCAACCGCAGTCGGGTTATTTCAGTCTTCTGATTTGGATCGCAAGACTTCTGATCAACATTCAGTGGCAGCAATCACCAACTCTCGTGAGGCATCAGCTGGAGTAGAAATGAAGAGGCTAATCGGGGCGGCAAGTATCCTCTTCATGGGTCCAACCCACGCAGATGATCTGATGCCAAGTTGGGTCACGAAGGAAAAGCTGGCAGGTTTGAAGACAGCAGAGCCGATACTGTGATCGTCATTATGCCGCCCTTCTCAAATCATCTGCCAGCGCGCGGTAGGACAGCGCTTCGGCGAGATGCAGCCGGCCGATCTTTTCCGCGCCGTCGAGATCGGCGAGCGTGCGGGCGACGCGCAGCACGCGGTGATAGCCGCGCGCGGTGAGGCGCATGGTCTCGGCGGCGTCGCGCAACAGTTTTTGGCCCTGCGAATCCGGCTGCGCGATGGTTTCGAGCAGCGACGCCGGGGCTTCGGCATTGGTTCTGATATGCGGCATGCCGGCGGCGGCAAAACGCGCGAGCTGAATGTCGCGCGCGGCCGCGACTCTTGCTGCAACTTCGGCCGAGCCTTCCGAAGGCGGCGGCAGGATCAGGTCGGCGGCGGTGACCGCGGGCACTTCGATCCTCAGGTCGATGCGATCCATCAAGGGACCGGAGATACGCATCTGGTAATCCGCGGTGCAGCGGTCGACAGGTGCGCGCTTGCAGGAATAGCCGGGCTCATAGGCATGGCCGCAGCGGCAGGGATTCATCGCCGCGACCAGCATGAAGCGCGCCGGATAGGTGACGCGGTGGTTGGCGCGGGACACCGCGACCTCGCCGTTCTCCAGCGGCTGCCGCAGCGAATCCAGCACGCGCGGATCGAACTCCGGCAATTCGTCGAGGAACAGCACGCCCTGATGCGCCAGCGAGATCTCGCCGGGTTTCGCGCGCGTGCCGCCGCCGGTCAGCGCGGCCATGCTGGCGGAATGATGGGGGCTGCGGAACGGCCGCCGCGCTGTCAACGCGCCATCGCGGATTTCGCCGGCGACGGAAGCGATCATCGAGACTTCCAATAGCTCGGACGGCGACAGCGGCGGCAGGATCGACGGCAGCCGCGCCGCCAGCATCGACTTGCCGGCGCCGGGCGAGCCGATCATCAGGAGATGATGCCCGCCGGACGCCGCGATCTCGAGCGCGCGTTTCGCGCTTTCCTGGCCCTTGATGTCGCGCAGGTCCAGCAGCGCTTCCGCGCGCTCATGCACTTTTGGAGACGGCCGCGACAGCACCTGCGTTCCCTTGAAATGGTTGGCGATCTGGATCAGCGAGTGTGCAGCGATGATCTCGACATCCGGGCTCGCCCACGCGGCTTCCGAGCCGCAGGCGGCCGGACAAATCAGCCCCTCGTCGCGCGAATTGGCGCCGATCGCCGCCGGCAGCACGCCCGCCACGGCTGCGATCGATCCGTCCAGCCCGAGCTCGCCGAGCACGGTAAATCCATTAAGCGCGTCTGGTGGAATCGCCCCGATCGCGGCCATCAGGCCGAGCGCGATCGGCAGGTCGTAGTGGCTGCCTTCCTTCGGGAGGTCGGCCGGCGCGAGATTGACGGTGATCCGGCGCGCCGGCAGCGCCAATCCCGAAGCGATCAGTGCCGAGCGCACCCGCTCCCGCGCCTCGGAAACCGCCTTGTCGGGGAGACCAACGATCGTAAACGCCGGCAATCCCGGCGCGACCTGCACCTGCACGTCGACCGCGCGGGCCTCGATCCCCTCAAAGGCGACGGTAGAAACGCGCTGAACCATGCTGCCCCTCTTGCGTGTGAGAGGGTAACGGAACCCGCGCCGTGACGCAAGAACATTACGGGAACGGTGTCTGAGGGATGGGCTGCCGTTGCAGAAGTAGCCGGGCTCATAGGCGTGACCGCAGCGGCGGGGGATTTATCGCAGCGAGCAGCATGGTCAGGGCCGTCGTAGCTGAGCGCGTCGCCCGGGATCGCCCCGATCACGGCCATCAGGCCGAGCGCGATCGGCAGGTCGTAGTGGCTGCCTTGCTTGGGCAAATCGGCGGGCGCGAGGTTGACGGTGATCCGCCGGCCGCGCCAACCCCGAGGCGATCAGCGCCGAGCACACCGCTCCAGCGCCTCGGAGACCGCCTTGTCCGGCAGGCAGACCATCCCAATTGCAATATCTTTAATGACAAATAGCGTGAGTTATATGCATATCAGGCATGCGAATAACACATTCCACATAGGCCAAATCGCCGGACTACGCTTAGGGCAGGCAGTGGCCTTATCTTGGGGCCGACGAGCTCCGGAAGGCGACGCAAATGACCGGGCTGCCAACCTTGGTACGTTCCCCGGAGGCCCTCAAAGCGGCACGGCACGCGTTGGATTTGAGCGCTGAGGGCTTGGCGCGGATGCTGCGTGTTGACGACGGCCGTAGTGTCCGCAGGTGGGAGGCTGGAGACAGCGCGATACCGGGGCCTGTGACGGTGGTGATGGAAACCGCAATGAACTATCTCGCCAAACGAGCAATGATCGCCCGCCTCCTCGAAATGCTGCGCTCTGAGAACGATGCTGAATACGAGGCTGCGTTGAACATTCTGCGGTCCGTTGATGATGGTCTGGAAACTCTAACGAGACAGCCTCGAGCTAATGAAGCGGCGCGTGAGGTCCACTGGTATCATCTGTGGCGTCAACCACCCAAGTACACTCCTCCTGAGAAGGATGATTGGTCGGTCCCCGGCGAAATCAGTCCCGAGGCCGCGCTGGTTTACTTCGAGAAGCACGAGGGTTTCAGCGGTGGCTTGTTGCTTTGCGACGACTTTGATCTCGCTGCCGAGTTCATTCTTGAAAAGCGAGAGCTGCTGCGTACTCCCCGTGGTAATTCTTTAGGCCTTCGCGCAGGCAAATCGTTGAAGAAGTTTCACGTCAAACGTCGTTCATAGCGTCCAAGCGCGCCGTGCGCCACGTCATCGCGTCGAAGCGCTGGCCTTAGTTTCGTAAAGGGGCCCCGAAGCATCGGAGAGGCTCATCTTGTACTGGAGCCTTCGAGCCCTCGTCGCATCCGTTGGCTAAAAGACGCCGGGCAAAAGGCGATATCGAACGCGCGCGGAAAAATCCCGATACTGCTGGTCCTGCATCAGCACGCGCTCCTCACGCTTGATACGCACGATCTGCAGCAACAGCGCGCAAGCATAAAGCAGGGCGTTGATTCCGTTGGGCATTGCCAGCAACAAGCCAACGTGAGTGATTGCATATCCAGCATACATCGGATGCCTGACAAACCGATAAGGCCCGCTTACCCGCACTCCGCGATTGGCGGCAACGATCCCGAAGCTAAGGCCAAGTGCGACCTTCGCGGAAATCTGGATATACATCCCAGTGACGATAATCATGAGGCAGACCCATCGCCAGATCAGGGGATCAACGGGGGCCGGTGTGATCAGGAGTACAGCGCATGTCCCTGCCAGACCGAGGAACCAATCAGATGGCCGATCAGAAAGCGTGGTCGATGGCTTCCGTAGCAGAATTATCAACATTGGAAGCATCTCTGAAACCAAGAGCAGTAGCGTCACAATGTCTGCCGATTGCTCGTAGCTCCTTAGTGTTCGGAATGCGAATTGGCCAAACATGACCGCGATGATGACGCGCTCGGTCATGTCGAGGGCTATGGTCTTTCGCGGTAAGGTCGAAGGCGCGCGGGCCGTAGCGGCAAGTTGCCGGAATTGCGCAAGCGCAGATTGCCATCCTGAGGTCAACGTAAGCGCTTTAATTGCCATGAACACCGCTCAAGGTTAGTGGCCGGTCAATTCTGCTACCTATGTAGTCGGTTAGGACCGACCAGGCATTCTCTCACCCGTAGAGGAGCGCATCTAATTTAGCGTTAAGCGCACTGCGAAATTGGGCCGGAAGGTCTCCATAATCGGCAACCCGGCACCGCTTTAAGCGATTGATTTCGTCAGGACAGTTTTCCGCACCGGCTGTGGCGAGCTGCGTGCAACTCCCGTGGAAACAAGGGTGCGCCATCTGACGGAGACCCCAACCGGGACGGAGCACGAACGCTGCCGCCATGAGTTAGACGACGGCTGCCCCCTTCAGGTCGACAGAGTGAAGCCAGGAGGCCCGGGGTCGACCAACATAGGCTCCGGTGTTGCACATCGACCGCGCGGGCCTCGGTCCCCTCCGCCCCTGTGGTTCATATCGGAGAAAATTCACCCGAGCACGTCGCATGTCGACTCCTGCAGGACGTGATGCGAATGGAACAAAAGACGACGCATCACGGCGACTCCGGGCTGGGTTGCCGCTGATCGGAAGCACCTTCTCGACGCGTTTGCTGAGTGCCTTCAGGCGTACATCAATCTTCATCGGCGTTCTCTTTGAGTTGGGCAGACCGCGGGGCTTGGCCTTGGCGATCTTGCCCAACTTCTCGTCAAATCGCTTCGACGGATCGAAACGCCCGCCCCCGGCCACGCAGCGCTCAGAGCAGCATCTGCATCGGCTCCGGATAATACTTGAACCCGTCCCCGACCTTCGCGACGTGCCCGTATCCCGGCCAGGCGAAGTGATAGGACATCACGGGGATCTTGTTGGCCGCCAGCATGTCCAGCAACCTCACCCGCGACGCCGCCGCCTGCTTCGGGTCGGTGTCGTAGGAGAATTCCATCCGCGGCTTTTCGAGCAGCAGCACCGAGTGGTGCGAGAGGTCGCCGAGGAAGGCGAAGGATTTGCCGGCTGAATTCACCATGAAGATGTGGTGACCGACGGTGTGGCCGGGCGCGGCCATCGCCGTCACGCCGGGCAAAAATTCCTGCCCGTCCTTGAAGAACACGATGCGGTCGCGCACCGGCAGCAGGTTCTTGCGGGCATGGACCACGAAATCCTTCAGGCCGCTGCCCAACTTGCCTTCGTCGGTCCAGAAATCGAGATCGCTCTGCGCGATGTAGAACTGGGCGTTGGGAAACAACGACTTGCCGTCTTCACCAACGACGCCGCCGATATGGTCGATATGGGCGTGCGAGAACACCACGGCGTCGATGTCGCCGGGCTTGATGCCGGCTTCCGCCATGCTCTTCTGCTGACGGCCGGTGGTCGGGCCGAACGCCTTCGAGGTGCCCATGCCGGTGTCGAACAGAATCAATTTGTCGCCGGTGTTCACGATCGGGGAGTTCTGCTCCAGCACGACGTTGTCGGGGTTGAGGAAGTTGTCCGACAGCATCTTCTTCACTTCTTCCTTCGGCACGCCGGTGAAGGTGCCGGAGGGATCGCCGAGCGGCAGTGGTCCGTCGGAAACCACAGTCACTTCGGCGTCGCCGAGCTCGAAGCGGTGCCAGTACGGCGTTTGCGTGCCGAGCTTCGGCGCGCTCGCCAGCGCGCTGCCGCCGAGCATGGTTGAGGCGCCAAGGCCGGCGCCGAGCGCGAGCAGGGATCGTCGGGAAACATTTATTGTCATGCGTGTTCCTCCATTGTTTTTATGAATTTATGCGTCTTGTTGCCCGGATGGGTCGGGCCATCGGATCGAGCCGACACAGCAAGGCTGCGCCCGCCTTGCAAAGCTGGCAAGAAGATTCAGGCTTTTTGAAAGCGTGCTGCGGAACGTTTGCAACCGCGAAGCGAAGTGAGGGAGCCTATTTTCCGCCCCGCTTCGCCTCGATGGAA
>CAWAYC010000019.1:0-87349 GCA_963786115.1 uncultured Alphaproteobacteria bacterium | reverse complement strand
ACTCGAGCGGGGTTGCATTATTGCGGGCCATTTCGGGAGCCGCCATTCCCGGCCCATTGCTCGAGATGTTTCCCGGCGGCTTCGTGCACGGCGAGGAAAACGTAGGGTTTCAGGGCCGAACTGTGCATACAAGATCATCCCAAGGAGGATAGAACCGTAAAGCCCGAGCACGCCAAGGGCCCACCGTCGTGCAAGAGGGCAGTAGTCGCTGTCGAGCTTGTCTTCAGAAATTTGCATAGGTGGTGCTTTCCCAGGGCGAAATGATCGGGTTCTGGCCATATCCATTCCGCCCAACTCGCGATCGCAACGGTCTTGGATTTCGTGCTTCGCTAGTCGTAGACCGAGGATATTGCCTCGTTTGGCGGAGTTGCGGCGGCCTCGCGCGCGGAAGCGCGCGACCAGATCGTGCAGGCGACGAGGTGAACCATCAAAAAAGCCACGGCCACGGCCGTGAGCCAGCCCATCTCATTTGACGCGGGAAGCCGGGCAGACCGTTTGTCCTAAGCCGGCTTGCTAGCGACGAGCATTTTCCTGACCTCCGAAACTCGAGTTCGACTCGTGCGGGAGGCGTCCTTCGGGGTCAGCGATCAAATGCCGGTTTTGGCTCAGGATTTGACGTGCCTGAAGTCGTCGTGAGGCGTGCAGCGCCGACATGATGAAGGCCAGGAAAGCTTCGCTTCGCCTTTCCCACGTGAAAATCGGAAGCGAGCGGCAGCGAATCGGCATCGGTTTGCATGGCGCCCCCAGGATTGACGATGCGCAATGATAGGCAACCGATCGCGCGCACCGCATCATCGGAACCAATGATGCGGCACGGCTGTCGCTGATGGGCTTGCGGCTGACAGGCGGCGTCACGCCGCGCCCGGCTACTCGCCGGCCGCGTCGACGTGGATCCAGCGAAAGGCCGCCGCTGAGGAATTAGGAAGCAGGCCGGGCCGGGACGCGAATGGGCGGCGTCGAATTATGCAGCAGGCGCAGGAGGTCGGCCTGCCGCGACGTCCCTGTCTTGGCGAAGACGCGCTGCAGATGGGTGCGCATGGTCGGCTCGCTGATGCCGAGCATGTCGGCCGCCTCCATGCCGCCTAGTCCCTGGGCAAGGGCCAGCAGCACGCGGAGTTCGGCGCCGGTCAATCCATGAAGCCTGGCAAAGGCCTCACCAGGCATCAGGGGCGCCTGAACAGGATCCCGCGTGAACACGGCAACCGACGCCGCGAACGGCGCGAGAATGCCGCCGCGCTGACCGCGCTCGATCGGAAGGCGGGTCGCAATATAGCCAGCGCCGTCGGCATCCGGGATCGCTACGGAGTGTTCATTCAAATCCACGGCGTCGCCTCGCGCCGCCTCGTCAATGGCCTTTGACAGCGCCGCGCGCGCCGCGGGATCGGTGGGACAGACCCGCTTGTTCACGACGCGGATCGAATTGCCGGTTCTGGCCTGACGCTCGGCGGCGGCGTTCATATAAACGACGCGGCCGTCGCGTGCCGTGAGGAAAACACCTGTAACAAGCGCATCAAGTGTCTTTTCCAGCATCTCCGACCTCAGCGTCCTGATGTCGAGCACATCGGAGATGGAGAGTGCGCGGCAGACATGCGGAGCGAGAAGCTTGAACAGGCTGATTTCGCGCTGCTGGTAATACGGCGCCGTCTCGCTGCGGGAAGCGTGCATGGAGGCCATGCGGCCCCCGGTCCGCAACGCCGGAAACCAGATCATATCCTGCAGTCCGAACGGCTTTAGCACTTCCCGGAAGAACCGGCTTTCGAGCAGCTCATAGCGCTCCATCGAGAGGGCGTTGACGTCGCCGATACTGGCGACGACATCGGCGGCTGCCATGGGGCTTTGTGCGTACTGCGCCCCAGTTTTTCCAAAAATTCCGGCTGATAGCCAAATACGAACAACTGGTCGTTTTGCACGTGCCGCACGTCATGAACGCATATTCCGCCCGCGGTGCTTTCACAGAGATCGGCAATAAGCCGGCACGTGACCGGCCACAAATGCGGATCGAGCGCGCAGTCATAGATCGCGCCGATCGTCTCCGATAAGGCCTGGGCGGAGATGCCCTCCAGACCGATCACGTCGAGCCCTCGCCATTCGAGGAATGCCGGAAGCGAACCGGAAGGTCATCGTTGGACGAAAGCCAATGCACGACTGCCACCGCTCGCCCCCTTGCCGCGGCCGCCATTAAACGAATGGCGGTTCCAAAGGGTAACATGCTCCGGCGAGCGCCCACCTCGAAGATAGCAGCCAGATCAGCTTTCGGGCCGGGTATGGCAAAACGGCCACAGCGGAAACCCGCGACATTTTTCCTTTTCCCTGGCAACCGCGCGCGATCCCGCGTCGCGATCACCGGCAGCAGCGTCCCCTTTGGCGGGCAATGTTCGCGGCCGATAGCTCGCTGATCTATCGTTTTCGGAACGGAGCCGGATAGCGGGGGTCATGCGACAGGTCGAGCTCCAATCGGGTCTTTCCGCCGTCAGTCACGGCGCCGACGGTGAATGCCCCCCATGCCAGCACCGTCAGACGCGCCACGCCAGCCGCCGGCTGCACCACTTGAATCCGGTCAGCTTGATCAAAGGATTCGTGCAGGTAGAATTCCACGGGGTGATCGAGCACACGCGGTGCCTTCGGCTCGACACGCAGATCGATACGAAACCAGCCCGATCTTATATCGGACTCGCTCACGTCGGCGGCAAGGATCAAGCCGTTGCTCGTACTTGATCCACCAAACCGGCCCTTGTTCAGGTCTTGCGGATCCACCGGCGCGGCGGCGGTCGAAACCCTTTCTTCCGGACGCGGCATGGGGGCATTCATTTTCGGGGCGGCGAGTTCTTCCTGCCGTTCGCCAAGGCGTTTCGTATTGGCTACGGCGGCATCGACGCCACGCTTGATCGCATCCAGTTCGATCGTTCCTCCGGGCAGGATCAGCTTGGTAATGCGCCCCTGAAACAGCGCAACCAATCCTAACAACGCCGCAAGCCCGAACAAGAATTTGGTGCCGTCATCGATGTCGAGATGCACAACATGCGCCATCCGCAAAAAGCCGACGAGCGAAGCAATAACCGCAGCGCCTATCAGGCCAAATACAATTCCGCGCTCCATTTCATCCCCGCATGGTCATCGTCCCAAGCAACCTCGGAAGTTGGCACGCGACGAAATCCGGCGGGATAACGGCCTGCACCGATATCCCCCGGATAATTCCCGTCCTGCACGTGCGTCCTACGCCTTGGGCTTGAGCTTCAGCGTCCCCGTCATGCCCGACAGGTGAACGACGCACCAGAAATTGACGTCGTTCTTGAACGTGTCGAGAATCTCGAGCTTCATGCTTCCCTGAAACTCCGTCCCGAATTGCGAAGCGGCGCCGCAGTCGATCTCGCGCAGCACGGCATTGGGTTTCTTGGCCTTGTCTTCGCCGCACGCCAGTACCAGGTCCCTGGCTTCGTTGTCGCCGTTGTCGGTGAGTTGCTTGATGGTGACGAACCCATGCGGGTTTGGTCCGCTGATCTGCACGTCGATCACGTCGCCGACGTTCAGATCGCCGACGATGAGAGGTGTGCCGTCGTGACCTGACGATTGACCATTGGAGGTCCATGCCACCGGCCGCATCGCCTTGATGACACGCGTGTCAGCGACGCCGGGGCTCAACAACTGCGAAGGTGGCGCCAAGGACCGAGCAGACGCCGATGAACGCGGCCAACGATGTTCGCATCTTCTGTCTCCCTTGTTTTCAATCTATTTGCGTTGCGACACCACCTGCGGCTCCCAAACTTCGATAGGAGCCATTAGCCCGACGTCCTCGTGCTTGAGGATGTGGCAATGGAAAACAAACCTGCCGATCTGCTGCTTGGCATCGAAACTCATCACGACGAACACGGTTTGGTTCGGTGGCAGCGGAATAGTGTCGTGCCAGCGGCGCGTCGCTCCCGGATCGATGTTGCCTGACGCCTGATCGTCATAGAGATCATAATCCGGCCCGCTGCAGACGCCTTTTTCGCGAGGACAGTCGTGCGAAGGCTTCGGCGGTTCAATGAAGTAGTTTTCCCTGAGCTCCGTCGCGGTCGCCAGGCGGAATTTCATCTGATGAATGTGAAAATTGTGCAGGTCGGACGTTCCGTTGGTGAGGACCCAAAGCTGCTTGTGGCTTCCGAGATGATCGATCTGGATGCACACGTGCCGCTTGGTCCAATCGACGAGCCCGTCGCTCCCGACGTAGTTCTCGAAGGGCACCCCCTGGTCAAAATTCGCGCCGAGCGCCACGGACGTTTCGGAGGGCTTGTCAGGTGCGTATTTCTCTTCATCCTGAGGCCGCCCTGCTATTGGGCGCACGATTTCGGTCAGGATGTTAAAGCTCACGGGGTTACGCCTTCCAAAAAAGCTGACCCGGCGATACTCATGGAATGCGGGATCGAGGTCGCGCACACAGCCGTCGGGTGGTTTCACCTCCGCGCGCGACGCGATGGCCAACGCGAGCGTGACGTTCGCGACCGGCGCGTTCAATGCGACCAACGTCCTGTTCGCGACGGCATTCGGCTGCAACACGATCCGCGCAAGCTGAATCTCCGGCCATTCGTCGACCGCCCCCGCCAGATGCCGCTTGGTCCTGAGGATATAGACCTGAGGGCCCTCATGGGATTTTTCGTCGTTGCGGACATAGACCTCCGCCCGCGCGGCCGGCATCAGCAGGATATTATTGTCGTTGAGGGCCTGAATGGGTTTCTGGGCCTGCCCCGGAAAAACCGGATTGGCCGGAACCACGCCGTCGATACTGAGTACGGTGAGCGGCACGACCGAGTTGTCCGCCTCGCTGGCCAATTCCAGCCAATAGGGAACGTTGGAGCTGAGGTTGCCAAATCGAAGCAGGAGGTTTTTTCCGCCCTCGACGGTGATGGTCGGAAACCTCTGGCCGTTCAGCGTGAACAGCACCGCCGTATCCTTGGTGCGCTGGCAGAAACCGGTGCGGAGGCTCGCCTTCAGATCCAGAGAGGAGGTATCTGACTTCCATACCCCACAGGCCGTACCGGGAGAAAAAGCGCGCGAGCCCGGGTTCTGATCCCACTCCGCCGCATCGCCATTGGCCTCGCCGGGGAGTTTCGCGATCGTCTTCAACGGAATGTCGCGAAGCAGCGCGTAGCGGGCCTTGGTCCTGTCCTTCAGGTCGCGCGTATCCTTTTCCACGTCATTCAGGCATTTGAATGGGTCATTCGGATCCTTGACGCAGGCGGCCTTCACGTTGGCCGTGGCCGCGCCGACCGAAAGCAGGCCGGACATGCCGCCCATCACCTGGTCGGACGAAATCCCGTGCATATGCGAGTGGTACCAGTTCAGGCCAAGGGGATGGGAGATTTGGCCTTCCGTCTCCAGCACCCGGGCATCCAGCATGTTCTCGCCCGGTATCGGCACCTCGAAGTCGAAGCTGTTCGGCTGTCCCTTGGCATCCACACCGGACTTGAGATGGACATAGATGTTGTCGCCAGTGCCCAGTTCCGCGGGTTTCGGCCGGGCGTTATTGGGCGAGACGATTCCACCGTGAAAGTAATGAAGGTTCGTCGGGTTGTCGTTGGAATCGCCGTGTGGCATGCCGGCATGCGGATTGGGCGGCAGCGCGTTGACGAGATGCGCGGACACGGTATCGCCGGGCATCGCCTCGACGACCGGTGTCAGATAGCTGCCGTTGTAGTTTTCGGTGACGACCTTGTAGCCGCCGATCGTGATCGCAGCACTGGCAGCTGTCAGGTAGACCTTGACGTTGTTATGGCTGCCGATCGGCGTGACGGCGCAGATGCCGCTGAGTTGGCCCGCCGTGGTTGCCGAGCAGATCGGCGGCTGGACAAGTTCCGGCGATGGGTCCGCAGCCGTTGCCGGCTGCAACGGGAAATTCAAGGCACCGCAGAATCCACGCGCCGAGGATCCAATTTCCTCTTGCCGACCTGGACGGCCAACCGTCACACCTGAGCGGGACACATCGCATCGGACGCCCCTTTCGCAATGACTTTAAGCACTTGCGAGCTACCCATCTGCGGCAGCGGTCACGCAATTGGACCGAGCACGGCAGCTCAGCATCCTGTCGTTGTATCTCACATTATCTTCGCTTTAACGATGCGTCAATGCATATGTTCTCTGAGCCGCCAACATGACAAGTCGTCGGGCCGGTGAGACAATGCCCGAAAAGCGGTCAGTGATGTCACGATTGACTATCTCGACGTTGCGGAGTTCGCCTCCTCAACGTTCGTCCCGGCAACCAAGCCTCTGGCTATTCGGGGAAAAAGGGCGCAGCGTCCGCAAAAGCGAGCACTCGAGTCGCCAGGCGCATTCCCCTCACGGTTTGCGAAGTCGGTATAGCCGACGAGATCGACGCCGCGAAGGAGATACGCTCCGCCACGCATCAACGAGATTTTGGCAAACCGTCACAGCGTCGTCAAAACCAAAGGGAGAGATTCGACATGGCCAAGGGTGAGCAGAGAAGCAATCGGGAAGCCAAGAAGCCGAAAAAAGACAAGATCAAGACAATTGCCGCGGCTCCAAGTCAGAAGACCGCTGGATGGCAGCCGACAATCGGCTCCGGCAAAAAGAAATAGCAGGATACGTCGACCGTTCCGGCCGGAACGGCGGCTCATGCGGATCCACGGACCGACCTGGTTGGGCAGGCGCGCGTCAAAAAAGGCTATTGGCGAAAATCGATACTGCGCAGAATGATGCCGGCAGGATTTCCCTCGAACTCCCGGGCGAGGAACTTCCGTGACGCGCACTGTTCGATCCGATCACGCAAGCGGAGGAATTGCCCTTCGCGCTGGTCCGGCGCCGTCCGCGAGACATGTTCGATATCATCCATCGCCGAGGCGCTGACGGCGCACGGGATTTCCCTGGTGCCGTCCATCATCGAAAACAGCACCACCATGCGATTGAATTCATAACCGCCGATATTGCCGCGTGCGAGTGTCATGTGATTGGCCTCCCGGCTCTCGGAGCGGCTGTAGCGCACGCTCCCGTGGTGGTCATTTCTTCTTGGCCTTCGGAGGGTTGATCTCGGCGATCCGGCGCAGGCAGTCGGCTTCGGTATCGTGCGGGCCTGACACGAACGTTCCGCTGACCTTCGTGGAATACCAACCGGACACCACGCCGAGGCGAAGCGACTCTTCAGTCTTGACGTGACGGGGCGAGAGATTCTGCATCAGGTACTTTCGGTTGGATCGTTCGATGTTGCATCGAACGTACGGGGTGAAGGTTTCGGCTGTTCAGGCCGAACATTCGTCTCGTTCAGCTGTCGCTGGCGAGCCGGGTGAGGTCTGCAAGCACCGCCGTCACGAGGTCGCGGTGATGCGTATCGGTCGGCCCGAGGCTGGCCGCATATAGATTGAGAACGTAACGCGCCTTTGCGACGGCCTCAGGCCACGAGATCGCCGGCACCTCAAGCAACTGGAGCTCGACGGCGGCCTGGCTGTCGCGCAACAGCTTTGCGTTGGCCTCTACGTCGGCGAGCACGCGACGGATATCGGTGGCCTTTTGCGCCGCCATGCCGCGATGCTTGTCGAGATCGATCGGCGCTTCACCCACGAGATGCGCTCGCGTCGTTGCGCTGCGCGTCGGACAGATCGGCCGAGCTGATGGAGATCATTTCCACCGAGGAATGGCGCGGCGCCGCACCGGGAACCATCATCATGGTGGCGACGCGGCGAAAGCTCGGAAATGAAAGACCTTCGATCATTTCCTCGTCGGTGATCACCTCATAGGCGCCCGGCGGCAGCAGCCGGTCGACGCCGCTGATCCGGAAGGGATGCTTGAAATGAACCGTTTCCCGTCGCGAGCGTGTGGTCATATCGATTAACTGGCGCTTCTGCGCACGAAGCGTGACACATTTTCGGTCATGGTTGACCGTGCGCGCTATCGTGACAAATAGCTATCGTTTTCTCGCGGAATGCACGCATTTGTCCGATTAAGGCAGCTGGCTGCTTGTATCTGGCGGCTTCGTAGCCATCTCGGAGGTGCAAACGGGAACGTATTTCGAATGAAGCTACGCGTCGGTTTCGAAATGCACTACGAGTTTCCCCAGCCGACGCCCATGATCATGGTGTTGGGCATACATTTCACGCGGGCGTCCGACATCATCATCCCCGATCACCTGACTACCGACCCTTCGGTGCCGATCACGCCGTATCGCGACGCCTTCGGCAACTGGTGCAGCCGCATCGTTGCGCCGGCCGGGGCGATGCGCCTTGCTGCCGATGGCGTGGTGCGCGACAGCGGTCAGCCCGACCCGGTGTTTGCTTCCGCCTGTCAACACGCGATCGAAGACCTGCCGGCGGATGTGCTGGTCTATCTGCTCGGCAGCCGCTATTGCGAGACCGATCGGCTTTCAGAAACGGCGTGGAAACTGTTCGAGACGACGCCGCCGGGCTGGGCGCGGGTCCAGGCCATCTGCGATTTCGTCCATCGCCACATCGCTTTCGGTTACGAGCACGCCCGCGCGACCATGACGGGCTGGGAAGTCTTCAATGAAGGCAAGGGCGTCTGCCGCGATTACGCGCATCTCGCCATCACGTTCTGCCGCTGCATGAACATTCCGGCGCGTTATTGCACCGGCTACCTCAGCGATATCGGCACACTGCAGCCCTGGGCGGCGGGCGATTTCGCCGGCTGGTTCGAGGCGTATCTCGGCGGCCGCTGGCACACCTTCGATCCGCGCAACAATGTGCCGAGGATCGGGCGCGTCCTGATCGCTCAGGGGCGCGATGCCTCCGACGTTCCTATTACCCAGACGTTCGGCCCCAACACGCTGGTCAGCTTCAGGGTGTGGACCGATGAGGTCTCGGAGACGTCCATCGCGCCGGTGGCCGAAGCGAACGCCGGATGACCAACGCCGGATAACCAGGGCTGGCCGATCTTGACGGCTGGCGTTTCCGCGCGCTGGTGGTCCCTCACCGCCGCCCCGGCAGCCATGCCCGATATCCGGCCTCGCCGAGCCGCTTCATCACCTCATTTAGATGCGCGCGATCGCGCGTCTCGATCACCAGCTCCAGCAGCGTCCCCTTGGCCGGCAAATCCGAAAAGGTGCGCTGGTGCGAGACTTCGATGATGTTGGCGCCGGCATCCGCAAGCAGCGCCGAGACGGCCGCCAGTTGACCGGGGCGGTCGACGATGTCGATCGCGAGCTGGGTCAGCCTTCCCTCGCGGGCGAGTTCGCGGGTCAGCACCGAGGCGATCAGGCGGGTGTCGATGTTGCCGCCGGACAGGACGAGGCCGACATTGCGGCCCGCGAAACGATCCGCCGCCGAGAGCACCGCAGCGAGGCCCGCGGCGCCGGCGCCTTCGACAACGGTCTTCTCGATTGAGATCAGCATCGCCAACGCGCGTTCGATCTGGTCTTCAGTGACGAGGAGGATGTCATCGACGAGATGGCGCACGATGTCGGTGGTGATCCGGCCCGGCGTCTTGACGGCGATGCCTTCGGCGAGCGTGTCGCCGCGCATGGCGAGATGCTTGTCGTAGATCGCGTTGTACATCGAGGGGTAGAGCTCCGCCTGCACGCCGATGATGCGAATCTCCGGTTTGCGCGATTTGGCCGCAATCGCCATGCCGGAGATCAATCCGCCGCCGCCGATCGGCACGACCAGCGTGTCGAGCTGCGGCGCCGCATCCAGCATTTCGAGCGCGATGGTACCCTGCCCCGCGATGATCAGGGGATCGTCGTAGGGGTGCATCATCGTCAGGTCGTGCGCCTTGCCATATTCGCGCGCGAACTCGCCGGCCTCCTCCAGCGTCTTGCCGGAGATGATGGTCTCGGCGCCGTGGCGCCTGGTGTTCTCGATCTTCACCATCGGCGTGCCGATCGGCATCACGATGCTGGCGGGAATGCCGAGCCGGTGCGCGTGATAGGCGACGCCCTGGGCGTGATTTCCCGCCGACATCGCGATCACGCCGCGCCGCCGCTCGTCCGGCGACAGCGCGACAAGCCGATTCAGCGCACCGCGCTCCTTGAAGCTGGAGGTGAACTGCAGGTTCTCGAATTTGAGCCAGAGGTTGCAGCCGCTGACCTCGGAGAGCGTCCGGCTTTGGTTGCACTCAGTGACGATGACGGAGCCGCGGATGGTCGCAGCGGCGGCGATCACGCCAGCCGGCGTGACTGCGAGGCTGTTGAGGTCGGAAGTCTGTTGGTTCGGCAGTGCCGGCTTGCGGACATTTGGCATACGAGGGCCCCATTGAGAGGCCATCGTATAAGCCATTTCCGCCTAACGCGCCTCCTCGAATCCGCCGAGCACGGCGGTGAGGTTGGCGCCGAGTATATCGGAGAGATAGCCGCCCTCCTGCACGAATACAGTCGGCAGTCCCATCTTCGCGATCGCCGTGCCGATGCGGCGGAAGCCGGGGGTGGTGACGGCAAGGCCGGCGAGCGGATCGTGCTCGGAGGCATCGAGGCCGAGCGCGATCACGAGTGCGCCGGGCGCGAAGGCGCGAATGGTTTTGGCGGCCTCCGCAAGCGCCTGTATGTAGCCGTCGTCGCCGGTGCCGAGCGGCAACGGGATGTTGAGGTTGGCACCGAGACCTGCGCCTGCGCCGCGCTCATGCGCATACCCCCAAACGAACGGATAGTAGGCGGTCGGATCGGCGTGGATCGACACCGTGAGGACGTCCGGCCGCTCGTAAAAGATGCCCTGCGTGCCGTTGCCGTGGTGCACGTCGACATCGAGGATCGCAACGCGCTCATGCTTCAGCCGAAGGTGGCTAGCTGCCACCGCGCTGTTGTTGAAGAAACAGAAGCCGCCGGCCATGTCGGCATAGGCGTGGTGGCCGGGCGGACGGCACAGCGCGTAAGCCGCATCCTCGCCGTCCAAGACCAGTTGCGCGGCCGTCGTCGCAACATCGGTCGCGGCGCAGGCCGCTGCAAAAGTGCCCTTGCCGATCGGGGCCGCGGTATCCGCAGTGTGCCAGCCGAGGCGGCCGACGATGTGGGTCGGGTAGGTCGCGGCATAACGAACGGGATGGATGTTGGCGATCATCTCGGAGCCGGAATCGCCGAGCGCGGTCCAGGCGTCCCAGGCCTCTTCAAGGAAGCGCAGATATTCCGCGGTGTGCACGCGGGCGCGCGGGCCCTGTCCGAATTTGGTCGGCTCGACCAGCGTATGCTGGCCCGCCCTCAACCCGCCAAGCAGCCGATCGGCGCGCTCGGGCTGCTCGGTGGTGCGCTTGACCACGCCGCGCACCAGGAAGAATTGCGGATCGTGGCTTCGGTGCAGCTCGGTATAGACGGCCTTCACTTATCTTCCTCCGTGGGCTGATGTGAGATTTTTTCTGCGGATTATTCATGGAGACGGCCGATCAGGTCGATCACCATGCTCAACCCGGCAGTCCCCGGCAAGATGCATTGGACGCATGACCAGGATCGCCTCAGCGCGCGGGCCCGGCCGGTCGCAAAATATGCGCGCGAGATCGTATCCAGACGCGGCGCCCGCTCGGTCACCTTGAGCAGGGGCGGACGGCAGTAGCCAAAGCTCGCCGCCGAATACGCGCCCATCATGTCGATATAGCGCCGACAAGCCTGGTCTTACACATAGACGCCGGCGCGGCGGACGATCGTGACCGGCAATGGCGCATAATTTGCCGCGCCGAAACGCTCCTCGGGGCGGCGAAATCAGCCGCGACAAACGCTGCTTCGAAAAGGGCGCGCAGGCGTGACGGCGTCGCGAGATCACCGCTTATGGCGTGCTCCCCGATCGGGACGCGCAGCCTGATGCGCGCCTCAGTCCGGGATGTAGGAAGGCCGGTCCGAAAAAAACAGTACGAGGGCCCATCGCGAGCGCGATTACGCTACTCGTTTCTGCTATAGCTTTACGATGACGATCGGGATTACCGGGCCCGAACCGAAGATACCAGGGCGAAACGCCGTGGTAGGGCTGAT
The DNA here is from genome assembly GCA_963786115.1 of uncultured Alphaproteobacteria bacterium. GTDB lineage: Bacteria > Pseudomonadota > Alphaproteobacteria > Rhizobiales > Xanthobacteraceae > Bradyrhizobium. Next base: position 75,465 of record CAWAYC010000019.1, on the reverse strand, counting down.
CCTTACTGCCATCATCGCAGCAGTTTGCCTGATCCTTCTCGGGCTCATCGGCGACTTCCTGGTCGACTGGATGTGGTTCTCCGCGATCGGTTATTCGCAGGTTTTCTGGACGACGGTCGCCGCGAAAGCTGCAGTGTTTTTTGCGGTCTTCGCAACAACTGCCGTCATTGCGTGGACGAACGCACGGCTCGCACTCGACCTTGCCCGACGGCGGCGGGTTTCCGCGGGCCTTGGCGGGAAATCCGCAACCACCGCGATGCCGTCCAACCTCTTCGAATTCATGCGCGATCGGTTGCCATGGCCCCTCGCTATCGCGGGCAGCGCCGGGCTCTTCGCGCTGTTTGTCGCCTGGAACGAAGTCGGCAACTGGAGCATCATTCTGCAGTTCCTCTACCACGTGCCCTATGGCGCGCACGATCCGCTTTTCGACAACGACATTGGCTTCTATCTGTTCTCGCTGCCCGCCTATATCGCCCTGAAGAACTGGGCACTGCTTGCGCTGTTCGCGAGCGCGCTGCTGGCCGGATTGACCTATTGGGTGCATGGCGACATCGAATACGGGGCCCAGGGATGGTCGATATCGCCGACAGCGATTGCGCACGGCTCGGCACTTCTCGGCATGCTCTTTGCGGTGAAGGCATGCTCCTACGCGCTCGACCGTTACCTGCTGCTCTACGGCAACAATGGAGTGGTGGTCGGCGCAAGCTACACCGACGTTCATGTGGAACTGCCCCTACTGTGGTTGCTGGTCGGACTTTCGATCATCGCAGCGAGCGCCGCATGGGCCAATCTGTGGGCGCGTACCTACCGGCTTCCCGCTGCCGCGATCGTGTTGCTGTTCGGAGGCGCTTTCCTGCTATCCGGCGTGATCCCCTGGGGGTTCCAGCGATTCTATGTCAAACCGAACGAGCTGGAATGGGAGCGGCCCTACATCGAACGCAACATCGCCCTCACCCGTGAGGCCTACAATCTAAATCGGATTGCAGCGAAGCCATTTCCCGCCGAACAGAATCTCTCCTTCAAGACCCTCGAGGCCAACAAGGCGACGATCGACAACATAAGATTGTGGGACTGGCAGCCATTGTCGGATACCTACGCCCAGCTGCAGGAGATTCGCACCTATTACAAATTACGCGAACTCGATGTGGATCGTTACTGGCTTGGCGCGACCTATCAAAGCGTGATGATCTCGGCACGCGAGCTGCAATCCTCGCTGCTGCCGTCCAACGCGCAGACATGGGTCAACCTGCACGTCCTGTTCACCCACGGCAATGGCGCGGTGATGAGCCCGGTCACCCAAAAGAGCGCCGAAGGGCTTCCGCTGCTCTATTTGCGCGATATTCCTCCCGTCGCGGACGGAGGCCCCGAAATCCGCGAGCCGCGCATCTACTATGGGCAGGAGAAGAACGAGTACGTCATCGTCAAGGGGAGCACGCCGGAATTCGATTATCCGAAGGGGAAGGAAAACGTCTACGCGGACTATGGAGGCTCGGGCGGCGTCCCGCTATCGGGGATGCTGCGGAAATTGATCTTCGCGCACCACTTCGACGACGTGAACCTGCTGCTTTCGGACTACATCACCGACGACAGCCGAATAATGATCCGGCGCAACATTCAGGAACGGGTACGCGCAATCGCCCCGTTCCTCAGCCTCGATCACGACCCGTATCTGGTCATCAGCGAGGGCAGAATGTTCTGGATACAGGACGCCTATACGACGAGCGAATATTTTCCTTACGCGCAGCCTGCGCCCGACCTCGATCTCAACTACATCCGCAATTCCGTGAAGGTCGTGATCGACGCCTATAACGGCACCGTCGACTTCTACCTGATTGATCCGACGGACCCGATCGCCGTCACCTACCGGCAGATCTTTCCGGGGTTGTTCAAGCCGTTCGCGGCGATGCCGCCAGATCTGCAAAAGCACATTCGCTATCCCGAGGACCTGTTCCTGATCCAGGCGCGGCTTTACCAGACCTACCATATGGAAGCGGCCGATGTTTTCTATAACCGCGAGGATCTTTGGCAGTTTCCGCGCCAGCCGGCCAGCGACGGCGGCGCCGCACCGATGGCTCCCTACTACATCATCATGCGACTGCCCGGAGAAACCCAGGCCGAGTTCTTCATCATGATCCCGATGGTGCCGAGCCGCCGCGACAACATGATCGCGTGGCTCGCGGCGCGCTGCGACGCGCCCGACTACGGCAAACTGATCGTCTACGAATTTCCCAAGGAGAAGCTCGTCTACGGCCCGTTCCAGATCGAGGCGAGGATCCATCAGAACACGGAAATATCGCAACAGATATCGCTATGGAACCAGATGGGTTCACGGGTGATCCGGGGAAACCTGTTGGTAATCCCGATCGAGAATTCGATCCTCTATGTATCGCCGCTGTATTTACGCGCAGAGCAGGGGCACCTGCCGGAGCTCAAACGCGTGATCGCCGCGTATGGTGAGCATGTCGTCATGAAGGAGACGCTCGCCGAGGCCTTGTCAGCGCTCTTCACAGAACCTGATGTCGCGGTAGCGCCGGGCGGCGCCGTGGAGACACCAGGCGAAGGGGCCGCAGCGAAACGCGCCCAGGAGGCGCTCGATCGCTACAGGCAGGCCATGCAGCAGTTGAAATCAGGGGATTGGGCGGGCTTCGGCAAGCAGATGGATGCGATGCGCAATCTTTTGGAAGATATGAGCCGGGAATCAGGTGGCCGCTAAGACAATCGTCACATGCAGGAACGTCGTCGAAGCGCACGGCGGACAAGAATCACACGCCGCGCCGCACGAGCGGATGGCGGTGAATTGTCTTGGTCATCGGAGGTGAAACGGTAGCCCTGCCCCACGCCCGATTGATCTTGTCTTTGCTTCCTGAGGTTGTATCATCGCAGCAACAGTCCGCCAAAGCCGTATCGCCTGTTTGAAGCGTTCCGATCATTCATTGTCCTGGAGCGGGGTTCATCATGGCCAACCAATTGCCTGCGATCAAACACGTCGTGCAACTGATGCTCGAGAACCGGTCATTCGATCAGATGCTCGGTTTTCTGTATACGGCCAACGGCAACCGTTCGCCCACCAACCAGCCCTATGAGGGATTGACCGGCGGCGAGTTCGAATCCCGACGACGCCGGCCGCGAGATCGGCGTTTTCAAGATCGACGGCAATGCGCTGCACCCCTATCTGATGCCGGGCGCCGATCCCGGCGAAGGCTTCTTCAACACCAATTACCAGCTGTTTTCGACCGATGATCCGGAGCCCGATGCGGTGCCGACCAATCGCGGATTCGTCGTCAACTTCAAGGCGGCGATCCAGTCCGATCAAGCCAAGGGTTTCAAGGATACGCTGCCGGGAACGGACCCCTCCGAAATCATGGGCATGTATGCGCCGGAATTGGTGCCGATCATGGCCGGCCTGGCGAAGGGCTTCGCGGTTTGCGACCATTGGTTCTCCTCCGCTCCGACGCAGACGATTCCAAATCGTACGTTCGCAGCCGCGGCGACCAGCCAGGGCCATCTCGACAATCACGTCAAGGTTTTTACCTGCCCGAGCGTTTTCGGCCGGCTCAGCGCCAAGAACATCGACTGGGCGATCTATGGCTACAATCGCGATCCGCTGACGCGGCTGGATTTCACCGATACCCAGCACGCCAACGAGCGCCATTTCGGCCATTTCCGGGATTTTCAGGCCCGGTGCAAAAACGGCACGCTTCCGGCCTACACCTTTCTCGAGCCGAGTTTCGGCGCCAGCGGCAACAGTCAGCATCCCAACTACGATGTCGCACTCGGCGAATTGCTGATTCACGATACCTACTACGCGGTAAGAAACGGGCCAGGCTGGGCAGATACGCTGCTGCTGATCACTTACGACGAGCACGGCGGCAATTACGATCACGTGGCGCCGCCCTCGAACGCGACACCGCCGGACAACTCGATCGGCGAGTTCAATTTCGACTTCAAACGGTTTGGCGTGCGCGTCCCTGCGCTGCTCATCTCGCCGCGCATCGCAGCCGGCACGGTGTTTCGCGCCAAACGGGGAACGATCGATCATACCTCCATGCTGAAGACGATCGAGCTGAGATGGGGACTTGAGCCGCTGACCGAACGCGACAAGGCGGCGCCGGATCTGGGTGACGTCCTTACGCTCGCGGTGCCGCGGACCGACGATCCGCTGCAGGGCGTGCCGATTCCCGTAGCCAACGTTGCCCATCCCGAGCAAGCGGAGCCGTCGCTCATCGAGATGATCCATGCTCACAAGGTGTCGCTGCTTCCGTTGCGCAACGACCAGGGCAGCTATGATCGTCACACGCCACCCGACCTTTCGACCAGCGCGCAAATCGGCGATTACATTCAGGGACGAACCGCGGCCTGGACCCAGCACCTGGAGCGCAAACGCGCTCAGCACGAGGCGCGTGCGGCAACGAGCCCGCGGAGAAGCCGCCGACCCGCCTCCAGGCCGCGCAAGACGGCGGCGCGGAAATCCAGGTCGCGTTGAAGCTATTGGAAAAAGAGCCGGCAGCGTTTCTGCGAAAGGATTCGCGCCAAGACCGGGCTCGATACGACGTTTCCGCCGCAGCGGTCGTCGCTCGACCGTTCAGATCATAGCGGCGACTTTTTCCAGGCCGATGAGGCGGGCGAGCGAGCGCACTTCGCGCTTCTGGTCTTCGCGTAACTGGAACAGCAGCGGCATCGCCGCCGATTTCAACTGCTGAACCTCTTCCGAATCCGGATCGATCTGCGCGGCAGAGACGGTCGGATTGCCTTGCCGCGTCGCGTGGATCTTGCGGGCGATGCCGCGCAATGCGGTCTCCACCGCCGGCCAATATGATTCCTGCGAAGAAGAAAGCTTGAGCCGCTCCTTGATCCCGGCGATCTGCGCATCGCTCAAGAGCGCGTAGTTCTTTTGCGGCTGCGGCTTGTTGACCGCCTTCGGCTTCGGCGCCGCTTCCACCGCCGGAGCAGCCGTCGCCGGCGCCGTGGCAGGCTCGTTCAGCTTCGGAAGACCGATGTCGGCGGGGGACGTCGATGCATAGGCCCGGCGCAGCGACGCCGCCAATTCGGGATCGCGGACTTCGGTCTGAACTTGCGATGGAACCTGGAACCGATCCTGGACCTGATCTTGGACCTGGGTCTGCGGCGGCTCGAATGCGGTCAACACCGGAGTGGCGACGGCCAGTCGGTCCTTCTTGCTCTCACGGTTCGAAACCGGGGCCCGGTCGGCAGGCGCGGCAGCCGCCAGGAATTGCGGCATCGGCAGGCTGTCGCGGCCGAGAATGCTAGTGGCGGCGGCGCCGACGACCAAAAAGCAGGTCAGCGCGACGATAGTCATTACTCGGGTCAAAAACGTCTCCATTCCGGCCAGATCGGCGAAAACTGGATGTCAATTAAGGCTTTAACATGCCGTCAAACCCGATGCGGCCGGCGGAAAAAAGCGGAATCGCACCGAATCGGGACAAAAATCAGGCCGCGACGGCCAGATCATAGGCCTCCTGGATATCGGCCACGATTTCGGAGGCCTCCCACACCGCATCCGGGGTCACCGAGCGCAGGTTGATGGTCCAATTGGCCTTGCGGGTACGGGGCATGCTGACGACGTCGAATTCGACGTCACGGCAGAGCGGATGCCGCTGCAGCGCATAGAAGACGCGGGTCCTGATCTCGTCGAGGGTTGCCGGGGTTTTTGCAAGAAGCGCCTCGAAATCCATGCCGCATCCCCTCACTGCTGCCGTCCGGGCCGGCCGTGGCGGCGGGCCATGCTGTGGGGCTATTGTTGGGGTTCCCGTGGTTAATGGCGCGTTAAAACCGGATGGAATGAGGCACGGTGGAACAACAGTCCTGCATGGCGGAACCGCTCGCACAGAGCACAATGAACATGGCGAAGCGGCCCTCGGTCCGCGCCGGCGTGCTGGCATCGACAGCGGTCTCGATCGCCGCGCTGTTGATCGCGACATTCGAACTGTCGATGGCGGACTGGCCGTCCGGCCTCGTGGTGCTGGTCGTGCTGCCGTTCGCCGCGCTGGTGTTCATCGCCTGCTGTCTGTGGTCGGCGACGCAATTGCTGCGCATCCGAAGCGATGGCGTGAGATTTGCGGTCCCGTTCCTGATCTGCGTGCTGACGCTCGCGATCCTCCTCTATGCGCCGCTGCAGCAGGTCCATCTGCAGCAGAACTTCCATTGGTACCGCGCCGACCGCGAACGCATCGTGGCGCGGGTCGAGCGCGGCGAGTTGAAGCCCAACGTCGGTTACAACAAGGATCTGATCGCGCTCGGCGACAGCGCGCCGCATGTCACCGCCGGCAACGACATTGTCGTCGACCAGGTGGAGGAAGGCGCCTATGTGCTGTTTCTGACCTCGCGCGCGCTGAAGCACCACTTCACCGGCTTCCTGCGCGTGCCCCCGGGCGGCGATCCCAAAGACTTCTTCGAATTCGACGACAATCCGCCGCGCCAGCTCGTTCAATATGACAAGGACTGGTACTTCGTCGCGAACTAGGCGTGCAACGATAAATTCAGAGTGGTCGGCGGGCGTCCGCCTTGGTGCGCATTCCGGCCTCATGTCGGACATCGCGCCAGGTCTGAAAAGTGCGCCACAAGCAGACCAACAACGGTAACGTCAACGGGGGTCAAGCTGGCGATGGTTTGGGCACTCAATCAGCCATGCAAGTGCACATTAGACGACGGCCCGACGAAGCAACCGAAGCACGGCTTCGACCCGGTCCGGGCTGAATGGCTTTTCGAGGCAACGAAGAGGAACCGGATTTTTCTGCGCGCGAGCGCGGCTGCGCAACCTTTACCGATGGCCACCGAACCGCGCGAACTGGGGACCTTGCGGTTTGATCCTTGATCTAAATCAATGGATTCCTACCCACCGGACCCACCGTCAGACTAGATCGCATCGTCGGAGAAAGAAGATGTTGATGCGCTTACTGGTCATTCTTCTTTTGCTGATCCCCTCGGCACTCCATTCCCCTGCCGCGGCAGATGACCGAATTGCGGGACCGAAAATCCAGGAGGAAATATGGGCGCTGCCGTCTCCACTACCTGTGCTTGCCTACCTAGTACGGCCGGTCGGAGATGGTCCGTTTCCCCTGGTGGTCATGAACCACGGAATCTCGCTCGACTACAATCAGCGGGCGATGTTTCCGATGGTCGAGTATCGGGACGCGGCATTTTGGTTTGCGCGACGCGGTTATGTGGTCATCTCGCCTATAAGGTACGGTGCCAGTGGTCTTGATGACAAAGATCGGGGTGTCTACGGAGCTGTCTTTGCCCACGTCGGTAGCTGCGATAACCCGAACTTCCGTGGTCCCGGGCTCGCCATCGCCACTCTGGACGAGTGGGTCATCGACTACATGAGCAAGAAGAAGATGATCCAGCCTGGTAAGGTCGTCGTCGTTGGCCAGTCGGGTGGCGGATGGGGCTCGATTGCTCTTGGTAGCCGGAACCCGTCATCAGTTCAGGCCATCGTTACCTTTGCAGCTGGCCGTGGAGGCCGAGTTGATGGCAAACCCAACAACAATTGTGCTCCCGACAAGCTCGTTGCCGCTACCGGCGAATTCGGCCGCACCGCACGCGTACCGATGCTTTGGATCTACACGGAAAACGATACCTACTTCGGACCGGAACTGACGAAGCGGATGCAACAAGCCTTTGTCGAAGCGGGCGGAAATGTCGAATATCGTATGCTACCGCCCTTTGGAAGTGACGGGCACTTCATGATCGATTCGGCGGACTCGGTGCCGATATGGTCGCCCTTTGTAACTCAATTTCTAGAGAAGCATTCAGCAACCGCCACGCTGCTAGGACAGCATGTCAGCAGCTCTTCACCCCGGCAGGAGCTGCAGGAGGCGAGGCCGCCGCGAGTGCGCCTGCCTGAAAACATTCAGTACTCAACCTGGCAAAAACTTTGTTTCGATTCGTCCGATGGGACCACGCTATGCCGGACGACATCATCCGGCACGGACGAGCTCGATCAGGTATTGGTGCGTGTCGACTTGATCGAACGAGCTGACGGTCCTGCTCGCTTGCAGCTGTTCGTTCCGCAAGGAGCGAATTGCAGCACGGAATCAAGGTAACGGTAGATCAGGGCAGCACTACCGAAGTTCCATTCATTTGGTGTCTCACCAATATCTGCATCGCGGCACGCGCAATCGACCCAACCGTGGCTGCTCAAATGGAAGCCGGTCAACAGCTCAAACTTGAACTAACCGACCTTGACTTCTCTTCAGTTGCGATAAATCTGCCACTCAAGCAGTTCGCCGGTGTTCACAAGGGGCTGCCCGCCCAAACGTTCGATTTCAAGTTAGATCAGGAATGAACGGCGTTGATCCTGGCTGGTCTAGGATTGGAATCCGAGTTGGAGTCAAAAGCCGCTCTTAGGTAGGCGCGGCAGGTCGATGTCTGTTGTGGGTCAAAACGCGAAAGTCCGGGGTGACCACCGCAAGTCTGCTTTGCTCCTCAAAAGCCGACATCTCTCGTTTTGTAAGTACATGCCCTAGCCAGCTGCCCGCCGAGGCATCGCATTGGGTGCGTGATCGGCCGGCGCGGGAACCTGCATCAGAATGGTCTGGCCAGGGGAAGCGATTTCGATTCCGCAGTCCTGGAATCGCCGCTTCATGCGGCGGTTGAATTCGCGCTGTACCGGCCAGCGACCGCTGTCAGTGCACCTGATCTGGCCGACGATCGACGCCATCGCGCCGTCCACCTTGTCGACGCCCCACAATTCGAGATCGCCGCGGATCGCATGTTGAAATTCGGGCTCGCGACGCATCTCGGCGACGATGTCCTTGAGTATCTGACCGGCCCGGTCGGTGTCTTCCTTGTAGGACACGTTGACGCTGACGGCCGCATTGCCGGCGCCTCGGCTTGAATTGGTGATCGTCGTCACGGCGCTAAAAGGAACGATGTGCACCGCGCCGTCGCCGGCCCGCAGACGAAGGGTGCGGATCGAAACATTCTCCACCGTCCCGGACAGGCCGGACAGGCTGACGTTGTCGCCGACCTGAACGGTATTCTCCAGCAGCAGAAACAGCCCGGTGATGAGGTCCTGCACCAGCTTCTGCGAGCCGAAGCCGATGGCGATACCGACGATCCCGGCGCCGGCAAGCAGCGGGGCGACGTTGACGCCGATTTCGCTCAGCGCCGTCAAGCCGACGACCGTGACGATCAGGCCCAACAGCGCCGTGCGCAGCATCGGCTGAAAGGTACGCAGCCGCGCCGCGCGCGCGTAGTGGCCGTCGCGCGACAGCACGTTGACCTGGCGATCCATCAAGGCGTTGCTGATCTCCCAGATCGCCGCCGCGGCGAACGCGGCGATGCCGATCGTCACCACCGCCGACAGCAACCGGCTGCCAATCTGGCCGCCGTAGAACCAGACGACGGCATCGACGCCCCAGACTTCGAGCAGCGCAACGAAGCCGATGAAGGCGATCACGGCCGAGACGATGTTGCGGAGCAGCGGCAGATAGCGGTTGGCACGGGTCTCCAGACCCGGGAAGCGCTGCAGGATATCCGGGCTGATGCGGAAACCGCGATCGATCAGGCTCAGTACCAAAATGATAGCGAGACGCGCGATCAGCGCCACCGCGATGGTGCCGACGAAATATTGCAGCAGCAGCGAGTAACCGTTGCGGATATTCATCGCCCACACGGCCCACAAAGCGAGGTCCAGCGCGATAGCAACATAGTGCCACAGAACGGCGACGCGGTTGCGCACCTTGGCCGCGACTCCCTCGCGGCCGGCCGGCGCGCGAATGGCCTCGGCGACCTGCCGCCGGCACTGCAGGATGATGACGACGATAAAGAGATGCACAACCAGCATCACCAGGCGCAGCAACGCCCCGTAGCCGGCGCGATGCAAACCCAACAGCAGCGCCACGTTGGCAAGGGCAATGCCTGAGACGCCGACCCAGACAATGCGCCGCGCCCATATCTCGATATACGCCGCGGTCTCGGCGCGAACCCGAATCAGGCCGAAAGGCCCGGCCAACGCCCGCACAAGACAGATCAGCCCGCGCGACAGCGCATAGGCGTTAACGACCGCGAGGATCACAAGCCGTGTGGTAGCGATATTGCCGATCTCGGTCCCCAGCAACATCGCGGCGACGCCGCTGAAGACGAACACCGGAAGCAGCTCAAGCATGAGATGCCCCAGCACGAAGGGCAATCTGACCAGCGACTGCCAGGCGCGCGCCAGACTGAGGCGCCGTCGATGCAGCGCAGGCTCGGCGGTGACGTCAGCCACGGAGGATGGGGGATCGACGATCGCCAGCGTCTGCACCGGAACAACCGCCGTGCGCGGCAGGCGCGCTTCCAGCAGCGCCACCGGCCGCTTGATAAGGCGGAATATCAACCACTCGGCGGCGAAGGCGCAACCGAACACCAGCGCCAGTTTCCACGCGATATCGAGCAACTGACGATAGGCGGACGGATCGTTGGCGGTTTCCAGGAACCAGTAATAAAATGCCTGATAATGCGTCAGCGTCCGGGCCACATCCGCGATCTCGCGGGAAATCTCGCCTACCTGCTCGGATACCGTTAGCAAAACCTGCGCGCCCAGGCTGTCCTCCGTGAGTGGTATCGCGGATTGCGGTTCGGCTGCGGGAGCCGCGGCCTGCGCTTGCGGCGAGGCTTTGGCGATCGCGCGCAGCGTGTCGATCATCTGCGCGCGCTTCTTGTCGTCCTGGAGCGTCTCCAGCGCCCGCTTCGCCTGATCGGGCGTCAGCACATCGGCGTTACCGGCGACAGGAGCCGCCGGCGCCGCGCCAGGTTGGGCGAAAGCAGGGAAAGCAAACAACGCGCAGGCGAGCAAGATCGAGGGGAAGAGCTTATGCGACACGAAGGCCCCTTTTGAAAATATGTCTGCGACCGCAAGTCCGGAACAGGTCCTTGCCCTCGCACGTGCGTCATGTCGGTTCGCCCCTTTTCGCCGTCATCTTGTGTCGGAAGTTTGCCACTGCCGCGGCCTTCTCTTGGCATTTGTCTCGGGCATTTGCCGTATCACAAAAATGCCGCAGCGATTGATCGCGCAGAATTTCGAATTGTTGAACCGATGTGAATGTGGGCGGTCTTAGAGCATTATTGAATCAGAACCGAAGCTCTGGATTCATTTTTTGACGCGTTTTCTTCACGCGAACCGGTATCCACTTCGCTCGAAAACGCTCTTAGCCGAGCTTCACGCGAGCGGCCGCCTCGCGGTACTCCGCGACGGTGCGCGCCACCAGTTCGTCAACTGACAGCACGTCCGTCACGCCTGATGTCGAGTGTCCGGCGCTCCAGATATCGCGCCAGCGTTTGGGGCGGCTTTCGCGGGCACTGACGTCGATGTCCTTGCCGATGTCGATCGCGCCGCGCTGCGGCAGGTCGTCGGGGTCGAGACCGGCGGCCGTAATCGAGGGCCGCAGCATGTTGGTCTGCAGGCCCGTGAACGCGGTGGTGAGCAGAATATCGTCGGCGCTGCTCTCGACCAGCATCGCCTTGTATCTGCTATCCGCCATGCTCTCGCGCGTGGCGATGAACTTCGTACCCATATAGGCGAGGTCGCAGCCCAGCGCCTCGGCCGCGCGCAAGGCGTGGCCGTCGCCGATGCCACCCGCCAGCACGACCGGTCCGTCGAACAACTTGCGCACCTCGCGGACGAACACGAACGGGTTGAGCCAGCCGGTCTGGCCCCCGGCTCCTGCCGTCAGCAGCACCAGCCCGTCGGCGCCGGCCGCGACCGCACGCTCGGCGTGGCGGATCGAGGCGACATCGGCGAATACGATCGCGCCCGCATCATGCAACGGCCCAAGCACCGGCGCCGGCGAGCCGACCGAGGTGATGACCATCTCCGGCCGGTGCCGCAACAACACCTGCAAATCTTGCTGCAGCCGCGCATTGGAGCGGTGCACGATCAGGTTCGGACAGATCGGCGCCGCAGGTTTCCCGATTGCGTCGGAATGCCGCTGCAGCCGGCCTTCGATCTCGGTCAGCCAGCCGTCGAGTTGCTCTACCTCGCGGCAATTTACCGTCGGGAACGAGCCGATCACCCCGTTGCGGCAGGCAGCGGCGACGAGATCGACGCCGGAGACCAGAAACATCGGCGCCGCGATCAGCGGCAGGCTGAGGCGATCCCGGAAGCGCGAAAGAATGCTGGGGTCTTCTGATGGCAATGTGTTTCTTCCTGGCTTGAGCAGCGGCGTTGTTGTGCTAGCGTTGTCGCCAACATTGGCACGATCCAAGGCCGATGACAAAACAGACGGGAGGACGGGAGATGAGCAATCCGCTCTATGCGTTTCCGACGGTATGCGAGCAGACGCTGCGGGCCCTGGCGCGCTATCCGTCACGCACGGCCTTCAGCTGGCCGGGCGGATCGCTCAGCTATCGGGGCGCGACCGACCTGATCGGGCGCATCCAGGGCGTGTTCATCCAGCTCGGCTTCCAACCCGGCACCCGCGTCGCCTTCCTGACCGCGAACCGCGCCGACACCTGGTGCGCCGGCGTCGCCGCGCAATTGTCGCGGCTCGCGATCACCTGGCTGCATCCGCTGGGATCGCTCGACGACCAGCTGTTTCAACTGGAGGATTCCGACGCGCAGATGCTGGTCGTCGATGCCGCGACGTTCCGCGACCGCGGCGGCGATCTCGCCGCGAAGGCCGCCGGCGTCAAGACCGTCTTCACGCTCGGCCCCGCCGATTACGGCATCGATCTGTTGCAGGCGATCGAGGCGGCGGGCCACGCGAGCCCGCGCAGCCTCGCCGGCGCCGACGACATCGCGACGCTTAACTACACCGGCGGCACGACAGGAAAATCCAAGGGCGCGCTTCGCACCCACAAGGAATATGGCGGCTTTGCCGCCGCGATCCTCGCCGACTTCGAAATTCCTGATACGCCGCGCTATCTCACGGTCGCCCCGATCAGCCACGTCGCGGGCACAAAGGTGCTGCCGACGCTGATACGCGGCGGCACCGTGCATATGCTGAAGGGGTTTGACCCGGAAGCCGTATTCAAAACCATCGAACGCGAGAAAATCAATTTCACGCTATTCGTGCCGACCATGATCTATGTGCTGCTGGATCATCCCGCGCTCGACAAGACCGATCTCTCCTCGCTCGAACTGTTGCTCTACGGGGCATCCGCGATGTCGCCCAGCCGGCTGGTCGAGGGCATCGAGCGGATCGGGCCGGTGTTCTCGCAGCTCTACGGCCAGACCGAATGCTATCCGATGTCGGTGCTGCGCAAGGCCGATCATGATCCGAAGACGCCTGAGCTGTTTTTGTCCTGCGGATTCCCGATCGCCGCCTGCAACGTGAAAATCCTCGACGACAACGACCAGGAGGTCGCGACCGGCGATGCCGGCGAGATCTGCGTGCGCGCGCCGCATGTGATGGCCGAATACTGGAAGCGGCCGGAGACCACGGCGGAAACGTTGAAGAGCGGCTGGCTGCACACCGGCGACGTCGCGCGCACCGACGAGCGCGGCTACATGTTCATCCTCGATCGCAAGAAGGACATGATCGTCTCCGGCGGCTTCAACATCTTTCCGCGCGAGGTCGAGGACGTGCTGTCGCAGCACGCCGACGTCGCGATGGTCGCGGTGGTCGGCGTGCCCGACGACAAGTGGGGCGAGGCGGTCACGGCCGTTATCGTCGCCCGCGACGGCGCCAGGCCGGACGCGGACGAACTGATCAGCCTCGTGAAAGCGAAAAAAGGCTCGGCGCATGCCCCGAAACACATCCAGTTCGTCAAGGAACTGCCGATGACCGGCGTCGGCAAGGTCGACAAGAAGGTGCTGAAGGCCGGCTTCTGGGCCGGCCGCGAGCGGCTGGTTGGCTAGGGGAAGTACCCATTTAGGTCCACGGCGAGGCGACGCTGCGGCCGCGACAGCTAGCCCGCTTTCGGAGGTAAATTCGCAAGGGCCCACTATATGCAGCGAAAGGGCCTCCACATGCTGGATGTAGTAGGTTCGGGCCGGCGGGGCTCCTCTCCGTGTCCACCAATGCGAAGCCGCATGCGGGGCATGGTGATTTGGCTTCTCTTGGCGTAAAGCACTCTGAATCAAATCGCCACGCGCACAACTGTGCCGTATGCCAGGCACGCCGCTTCAAGTCACTGGGCTCGATGTTCTGCGCCTGAACCAATCAAGGTTTTCCATCTCGTGTCATTTTCGACCTCAAGTCCGCCGCTCGCCCGAGCTTTGGCCGAGCGCAACTACGACCGGCCGACCCCTGTTCAGATCGCCGTGCTTGCGGCCGAAGCTGTCGAACGCGACCTGCTCGTTTCGGCCCAAACCGGCTCGGGCAAGACCGTCGCTTACGGGCTGGCGATTGCAAATAATCTTCTGGACGGGGTCGAGCGGTTCGAGCGGGCTGCCGCGCCGCTTGCCTTGATCGTCGCCCCAACGCGCGAACTCGCCTTGCAGGTCCATCGCGAACTCGCATGGCTTTATCAGTATGCGGATGGACGCGTCGTCTCCTGTGTCGGCGGCATGGATCCGCGCCGCGAACAGCGCGAGCTTGCCGCAGGCGCTCACATCGTGGTCGGGACGCCCGGCCGATTGTGCGATCACTTGCGGCGCGGCCATCTGGACATCTCGGAATTGAAGGCTGTCGTCCTCGACGAGGCCGATGAAATGCTGAATCTCGGTTTTCGCGAGGATATGGAATTCATCCTCAAGACCACGCCGGACACGCGCCGCACGTTGTTGTTCTCGGCGACTTTTCCGCGCGGCATCGTTGCTTTGGCAAAACAGTATCAGCAACACGCCTTTCGGATCGAGGTCGCGGGCGACGAAGGCGGTCATGCCGATATCGAGTACCGCGCCATCCGAATCGCCCCCGGTGATGTCGAGCATGCGGTCGTCAACGTATTGCGCTTTTTCGAGTCTCCAAGCGCGCTTGTGTTTTGCAACACAAGAGATGCTGTCAGGCATTTGCAGGCGGCGCTGCTGGAGCGGGGTTTTTCCGTGGTCGCTCTCTCCGGCGAATTGACGCAGAACGAGCGAACCCAGGCGCTGCAGGCGTTGCGGGATGGACGTTCCCGTGTCTGCGTGGCGACCGACGTGGCGGCGCGCGGCATCGACCTGCCGAGCCTCGACCTCGTCATTCATGCGGATCTGCCAAATGATGCGGAGGTCATGCAGCATCGCTCCGGCCGCACCGGCCGTGCGGGCCGAAAGGGTGTCAGCATCCTGCTGGTGCCACCCGCACGAAAACGGCGTGCGGAATTGCTGCTGAATCTGGCTGGCATTGATGCCATCTGGGGCACCGCTCCTCAGCCGGACGAAATCCGCAAGCTCGATCAAGAACGCATGCTGCAGGATGCCGTGTTCACCGAGGAGACGACCTCCGACGATCTGGACCTGGCGCGGACATTGCTTGCCCAGCGGTCGCCCGAGGATATCGCCGCGGCGCTCGCGCGGCTTTATCGCGCACGGCTCCCTTCACCTGAGGACATTCTCGATCCCGGCGAGCGTAGCGGCCGGTCGCGTGACGATCGCGGTCGAGAACGAAACGTCCGAACGCCTGAAGGCGATGATCGCCCCGCCCGGTCCCGATCGAAGGCGGGAAAATCATCGCCGCGTCACGGTATGGCGGAAGCCAGCGTTTGGTTCCGGGCTGCCATCGGGAAAAGAAAGAATGCGGAAGCGCGCTGGCTGTTGCCAATGATTTGCCGTCGTGGCGGCATCGACAAGGGTGACATCGGCGCCATCCGAATTCTGGATACGACCACCGAATTCGAAATTTCCGAGCGGGTCGCGGAATCCTTCGCCGTCAAGATCCGTCGTCCAGATAAGGAAGACAATATCCGCATCGAGCCGCTGGCAGGAGCTTCCCCAGGTCAGGCGCCTTCGGAAAAGCGATCACACTCGCCTCGGCACGAAGTCGGCGACACCGATCGCAGCGCTCGTCGAAGCGACAATTCTCGTGACGAGACAGCACCGAGGCAACGCGACGAGCCTCACGGCGAGCGCGGGTCGAAACCTGGCGGCGAGCCGGTTTTCGGGAAGAAAAAGAAACATCGGACCAAGTCCGGCCTAGCTGGACGATCGCAACCGGCAGGCGGGTCATCTGCGAAAGCCGCACACGGAAAGAGCACAAGGAAGAAGCGCCGCGGCTGATCCGGTTGTCCTGGTCACAACACGCGAGCTATGGCGTTTTCGAGCGAAAGCCAGCCCGGACTTGATCCGGGGTGGATACCGGTTCGCGTGAAGAAAACGCGTCAAAACAAGAATCTGGAGCTTCGGTTCCGATTCAATCAGAACCGATCACGCTCTGGCGTGACGATCCGGCATCAGCCCAGCAATTGATCGAGCCGGTCGCGCAGTTGATCCTGGTGATAGGGCTTTGCCAGCCGCGGCAGGTCGACCTGGGTGCCGTCGGGCAGTTCCGCGTAGCCGGTGGCGAGCAGGACCGGCAATGACGGCCGCACCTCGCGCGAGGCCGCAGCGAGCTCGAGGCCGGTCATCCCCGGCATCGCGTGATCGGTCATCATAAGGTCGAGCGGCTGCTCGCTCCGGAGGATGTCGAGCGCATGGAGACCGGAATTGGCGCCGATCACGCGGTGGCCGAGGTCTTCCAGCATTTCCGTAGTCGACATCGCGATCAAGGGATCGTCGTCGACGAACAGGATCACCGCGGAACGCTTGACCTTCTGCGTCGGAGCCGCCGGAATTTCGGCTTCGGGCGCCGCGGTCGCAACCGGCAGTACCATCGTCGCGGTGGTGCCTTTGCCGACGGCACTCAACAGCTGCAGCGTGCCGCCGAGCTGCACGACCAGTCCATGCACCATCGACAAGCCGAGTCCGGTGCCTTTACCGAGCGGCTTTGAGGAGAAAAACGGCTCGATCGCTCGCTTCAGGATTTCCGGCGTCATACCGCTGCCGGTGTCGGTTACGGACAGCCTGAGATAGGTCCCCGGTTTGAGCGTCGCGTCCTTTTTCACCTGATATTCGGCGACCTTGATCTCGATTGAGCCGCCGTCCAGCATCGCGTCGCGCGCGTTGATCGCGAGGTTGAGGATCGCGAGTTCAAGCTGATTGGCGTCGATCCGCGCCGGCGGCAGGCCTTCGGGAATATCCAGCCGCAGCGCGACGCGGGGCCCAAGCGAGCGCTCGAGCAGATTACCCATCCCAGAGATCAGCACGCGCAGATCGACCGACACCGCGCGCAGATCCTGCTGGCGCGCGAATGCCAGCAGACGTTGGGTCAGCGAGGCGCCGCGCTCGGCGCCCTGCAGCGCGCCGTCGACCAGCCGATGCAGCCGCGGATCGTTGGGCAGGCGCTTGCGCAACAAATCGAGGTTGCCCATCACGGCCATCAACAGATTGTTGAAATCATGCGCGACGCCGCCGGTGAGCTGGCCGATCGTTTCCATCTTCTGGGCCTGCCGCAACTGTTCCTGGGCCTTTTCGCGGGCGGCGACTTCCTTCATCAGATCTGCGGTGCGCTGCTCGACGCGCTGCTCGAGGTTGGCGGTCAATTCCGCCAACGCGGTGCGCTCGGCGGCCAACTGCTCCAGCAGGTTCTCGCGCTCGATTTCGGCAGTCTTGCGCGCCGTGATGTCGGAACAGACGCCTACCAGCGACTTGATGCTGCCGTCGGGCCGGCGCACCGCCCGCGCGCGCACGTCGACCCAGTGATGCGAGCCGTCCGGCCATATCACGCGGTATTCGATGTTGTAGTCCTTGCCCGTCCTTAGCGTCTGCTCCACGACGCCCAGACGCCGCACCCGATCGTCGGGATGAACCGATTCCAGCAGGTCCTGATAGGTAAACGCCTCGTCCGGCCGGCGTCCGAAAAAGCCTTTGCAGGTGTCGGACGCTTCGAGATCGAACTCCGGCAGACGCAATTCGAGCGCGCCGAGATGACCGGCGTTCAACGCGGTCTGCAAGAGGCCTTCGCTTTCGGTCAGGTCTTCGAGAATGGCACGGGTCTGATACTGGCGCCGCCGGCCCCTGACGGCAGAGCCGACGATGCTGGCCAGTGTGGTTGGATGAAACGGGCGCTCGATGAAAGTGACGTTGCCGAGCAGCTGGCCGAGCCGCGCCGCGTCCGGATTACGCTCGGGGCCGCCGCCCTGATGGGTCAGCAAAATAATCGGAAAATCCGACCATGACGCCTGGCTGTTCAGCCAGTTTACCAGCCCGCGCAGATCCGCGGTCTTGGTCGCCTCGTCGGCGATCACCGCAAGCCCGGCGCCGCTCTCGATCTCATGCACGAGCAAGGCGAGATCATCGCAGACGTTGGCGTGATATCCCGCCTCCCTGATCAGTGCTGCGGCAACCGAGGCGTCACGGCCCTTCGGCGCGAGAATGACGGCCCGCTCGGAAGAGGGGCCGGGCTTCACGAGTCCGGCTCCTCCAGCAAGGGCCTGCCCTCGCCGATATAAACGGGAACGCCGCGCAGCACGCCCTGGAAGCCATCGAGCGGCTTGCCGATGGTCAGTCCACCCGGGCCGATACGGAATTCGCGGATCGTCGATTCATGCGCACCGGTGCGTTTCTTGATGATCGACATCGCCCGCCGCACGGTGCCCAGCGCCTCGAAATAGCGCAGCAGGATCACGGTATCGGCAAGATAGGTCACGTCCACCGGCGCCTTCATGTCTCCGACCAGCCCATGCTGCGCCACCGTCATGAAGGTCGCCGCGCCTCGCCGGTTCAGATACTGGAGCAGTTCGTGCACGTGCAGGATCAGCGAATTTTCCTCCGGCATCGCCGCCTGATATCCATTGAGGCTGTCGATGACGACGGTCTTGATCTGATCCTGCTCGACGCGCCGGCTAACACGGTGCGCGAATTCGCCGGGGGACAGTTCCGCAGCGTCGACCTGCTCCACCAGGAGATTGCCGCCGCGCTGCATAGCCTCAAGGTCGATGCCGAGCACTTTCATGCGCGCGAATAGCAACCCGAGCTCCTCGTCGAACACGAACAGTGCCGCCCTTTCGTCACGTGCGATCGCGGCGGCGATGAAAACAATCGCGGCCAGGGATTTTCCTGTACCCGCTGGCCCGAGAATCAGGGTACTCGATCCCGCCTCGATGCCGCCGCCCAGCAACTGGTCGAGTTCGGCGATGCCGCTCGACCGCTGGCCCCTCTCGACAGTCGACCGGAATTCGGAAGCCACGAGGCGCGGAAAAACGTTCACGCCGCCGGTCGTGATGGTGGCATCGTGGTAGCCGCCACGAAATTTCACACCCCGATACTTGAGAACGCGAACCCGTCGCCGCTCGGCACCATAGGCCGGCGCCAGTTCCTCAAGGTGTATTACCGCATGTGCGACGCTGTGCACGGTCTTGTCAGCGAGTTCGGCGGTCAGGTCATCCAGCATCAACACCGTGGTGCCGAATTTCGCGAAGAAATGTTTCAAGGCCAGAATTTGCCGCCGGTACCTGAGAGAGCTTTGCGCCAGCAGCCTGATTTCGGACAGCGAGTCCAGCACCACCCGGTTCGGCCGCGACCGTTCGACGGCTTCGAAAATCTGCTTGGTGGTTTCGCCCAACTCGAGGTCTGACGAATACAGCAGGCTCTGCTGCTGTTCGGAATCGAGCAGGCTCTCCGGCGGCAGCAATTCGAACACTTCGATATTGTCGTCGAGCGACCAGCCATGCGAGGCAGCGCCGGCTCGCAATTCACGCTCGGTTTCGGACAGCGTAATGTAAAGGCCCTTTTCGCCGGCGCGAGCGCCCTCCAGCAGAAACTGCAGTGCGACCGTCGTCTTGCCCGTTCCCGGGGCGCCTTCGACAAGGAAGACGTGCTCCCGCGAGAAACCGCCCGACAGGATATCGTCCAGTCCAGAAATTCCGCTTCTGGCGTGTCCAGCAATGGTTTCGGCAAAGTTCATGATACCCCTCAACCGGGGGATCAATCGCTGTGCCGTCAATCGGTTCCCGTGGCCGGCAAACCCGTGCCAAATCAAGGAGGTGCGGGAGTATGCCGCAAGCTACCGCTTCTCGATCACGAGACTCTGCACGGCGCGGCCGAAATAGCCGTTGCTATCGGCGAGCCGGGCGGTGGCGAGGCCCGCCCCCTCAGGACCAATCCAGGTTTCGCCATCGAGCAGGATCCACTCGCCGACCGGCTGGCGTGCAAAGCTCACGGTGAGGTCGGCATTGATGAAGGTCCAATGGCGGAAATCCAGCGTCGAAGAGGCGCCGTTGCTGAAATCGGCAGCAACCACGGCGCGCATGGCCTGCGAGACCGCGGAGCCTGCAATCAGCGGCTGGCCGACGCGAAACCAGATCGCGGCGGGACCGACCATGCCGAAGCGACCGCGGGCGGCGCGCATCGAGATGAATTTTGTGAAAGGGCAGCCGGCGAAATCAACGGATTCGACCATCGATTGCTCGGGACCGGGAAGGTCGACCGGCAGACCGGCGGCCTCAGGCGGCAACGCCAGTGATTGGGTCTTGATCTTCAATACGCTGGCGCTGACCACGACCACGCCGTCCGCCAACAGCCTGATGGCGCAGAGCTGGATCTTGCGGCCCTCGCGCAAGATTTCGGTCTCGATCGTCAGCGGGGCCACCGGCACGGGACGCATCAGGTCGATGGTCACGCGCGTGACGTGCATCGGCACCGGCGTCGGGATCGCTTCAGCCGCCCATACCACGAGCGCCGCCGGTGCGGAGCCGTGCTGCATCCGCGGGTCCCAGGGGCCGGCCGCGTCGGGACTGGTGACGACGCGCTGGCCGTCGACGTGAAAGATCGGATTCATCGGCAGCGAACCTCATTTTGTACCAAACATGCGGTCGCCCGCGTCGCCAAGACCGGGCAGGATGTAGCCGTGATCGTTCAGCTTCTCGTCGACGGCGGCGGTCCACACCGGAATGTCCGGATACTCTTGCTGGAAGTGGGCGATCCCTTCGGGCGCCGCGAGCAGGCAGACGAAGCGGATGTCGAGAGCGCCGCGCGATTTCAGGAGCGCGGCCGCGGCGCAGGCCGAATTGCCGGTCGCCAGCATCGGATCCATCATGATCACCGTTCGATCAGACAGATCCTGCGGCGCCTTGAAGTAATATTCGACCGCCTGCAACGTCTCGTGATCGCGATAGAGCCCGATATGGGCCACGCGCGCCGACGGAACGAGGGCCAGCATGCCGTCGAGAAATCCGACGCCGGCGCGCAGGATCGGCGCGAAGGTCAGTTTCTTGCCGGCGATCACCGGCGCCTTCATTGACGTCAGCGGCGTCTCGATATCGACCATCTCGAGCGGCAGGTCGCGCGTGACTTCATAACAGAGCAGCATCCCGATCTCGTTGGTGAGTTCGCGAAAATTCTTGCTCGACCGGTCGCGCTCGCGCATCAGCGTGAGCTTGTGCTGGATCAGCGGATGGCCGACGACATTGAGGATGGCTGTCATGCACGCCTTTCTGACACAGGCGTCACGCGGTCAGCAAGGGCTTGCCGGACGCGACGCCCGCGCCCGGGACACGATGCATCGGGCGCTACAGCGGCGCATCGATCGCCGCGTCGTATTCCTTCTTGAACCGCGCGATCAATTCGGCGGCCGGCACCACCTTGGCGACGCTGCCGACGCCCTGGCCAGATCCCCAGATCTCCTTCCAGGCCTTTGGTTTCGCCCGCTCACCCGAGGCGTCGGTGCCAAAACTCATCTTGGAGGGGTCCGAGGTCGGCAGGTTTTCCGGGTCCATACCGGCGTTGACGATCGACGGCTTCAGGTAATTGCCGTGCACGCCGGTGAACAGATTCGAATAGACGATGTCCTCGGCGGTCGACGACGTGATCATCTGTTTATAGCCTTCCACCGCATTGGCCTCGGCAGTCGCGATGAAGGCCGAGCCGATATAAGCGAAGTCGGCGCCCAGGATCCGCGCGGCGCGGATGGCGCGGCCATTGGCGATCGCACCCGACAGCGCGATCGGGCCGTCGAACCATGCCCGCGTCTCGGCCACGAAGGCGAGCGGCGATATCACACCGGCATGGCCGCCGGCGCCGGCCGACACCAGGATCAGGCCGTCGGCGCCCTTCTCGACCGCCTTGTGGGCGAATTTCTGGTTGATCACGTCGTGGAAGACGATGCATCCCCAACCGTGCGCGGCCTGATTGAGCTCTTCGCGCGCGCCGAGCGAGGTGATCATCATCGGCACCTTGTGCTTCTCGCAGAGCGCAAGGTCCTGATCGAGCCGATTGTTGGATTTGTGCACGATCTGGTTGACCGCGAACGGCGCCGACGGACGCTCGGGATGCGCCTTGTCGTAGGCGGCGAGCTCTTCCTTGATCCGCGCCAGCCATTCGTCGAGCAGCGCCGCTGGCCGCGCATTCAGCGCCGGAAACGATCCCACCACGCCGGCCTTGCATTGCGCGATCACGAGATCGGGCACGGAGATGATGAACAGCGGCGCACCGATCACGGGTAGCGACAGGCGGCCCTTGAACAAGGCAGGCATGGACATTCGGAACGATCCTTATGGGTTATGCAGGCGCGGCCTGGAGATGCCAGACATCATCCCAACAGGGCAATCTTTCCAGTGTCAAGTATTGCGTCTTCACGCTAGAGTACGATGACTTTGCATCCCGCTCTATCCTTTTGTTCGATCGTGATCTTCCCGGAAAACCGGTGCCCATTTTGCGCTAACGCGGCCCTTCGGGTCCGGATCACGTTACTGACAAAGCGCCCGGGTGACGTAATTTTCTGTCCGGCAATCGCCGGGCTCGCGTTTGCGGCCCGGCAGGTAGACTTTCGGGGAACACTTTTCGGCGGCATCCGTGTCGAGGCTCTTGCCTTCCTTGTAGCCTTTGCTCTGGCAGAGCCTGTCGGCGCCCGCCTTGCAGTCCGGCGCGCCGTTGGCCGCCATCACGCAGGCCGCGCGCCCGCTCACCATCGACGACGGTTTTGCCATGTTCGTCAGCGTCTCGCCGGCATCCTTGGCGCGCGTATTGAGATCGTTGATGCTCTCGCCCGGGCTTTTCAGCGTGGGCAACATCGATTTGGATTTCTCGAACAGTTTTCCGATTTCGTTGATCAGGCCCGGATTTTCTTCGCGCGGGGGCGGCGGAAGCTCGGCCTCCTGGGCCGGAGGCTGCGGCGGCACCGCTTGCGGGGCCGGCGATTGCTGGCCAAGCGAGGATGGTGGCGCGGCTTGCGGCCAGGCGATGGTCGGGAGGACGGTCAACACCGACAATGCCATGGTCGCGGTCGCGAGGCGCAGTCCAGTCAGCTTGAAGAGAGGCAGCGGTCGATCAAGCATGATGCGAGCGTCCCGAAGCCTGAGCGTGCGGGTTTCGCACTAGACCAGCCGGAGCGCGATGTAGAAGCCGAGCACCAGGACCGCGGCGCCGATGCCAACCCACATGCCAAGCCGCTTCTCCAGTTCATGCCGGATATAATCCCCGTAGCGATTGAGCAGGATCGCGACCACGAAGAACCGTCCGCCGCGCGCCACGATCGAGCACAGGATGAACAGCCAGATGTTGTAGCCGGCAAAGCCCGAGGTGATGGTCACGAGCTTGTAGGGGATCGGGGTCAGGCCCTTGACCAGAATGATCACCGCACCCCATTCGGCATAGGAGGCGCGGAAGGCTTCGACCTTGCCGCTGAGACCATAAAGATTGATCAGCCACTGCCCGAGCGAATCGTAAAGCAGGGCGCCGATCGCGTAGCCGAGCACGCCACCCGCCACCGACGCGATTGTGCAGATGGTGGCGAACCACCAGGCCCGCTTCGGCTGCGCCAGCGACATCGGCAGCAGCATGATGTCGGGAGGCACCGGGAAGAAGGAGCTTTCAGCGAAGGATATGGCCGCGAGAATCCAGAGCGCGTAGGGCTTGTCGGCGGCGTCGATGCACCAGTCATAGATCCGTTTCAGCATGGGCGCGATCAACCATCATAGAGCGGATTTGTCCATGCCGACGATTGAGGGATTTTGAGGCTGGATACCGATCAAGGCGGATCAGCGCCGTTCGCGCAGCCGGCTCTCGAGCGCGACAATTCGCCGCCGGATCACAGGGTCAGAGGGCGTTTTGGGCAGTTTGCCCGCCGTCTTCGGCAATTTCTCGGCAATTCCGAGCAGATGTTCGCGCCGGTCCATCTCGTGCCAGACGTCCTCGGGCTTGACCCCGGCCGCTGCCCACAGAACGGTCAGATTGTAGAGAAGGTCGGCGCTCTCGCGGACCACCGCGTCGGCCTTGCCGTTGACGGCGTCGATCACGACCTCGATCGCTTCCTCGGCGAGCTTCTTGGCCATCTTGGAGGGGCCGCGCTGAAACAGCCGGGCGGTGCGCGACGTCGCCGGATCGAGATCCTTGGCCGCGATGACCGCCTCATAAAGCCGTTCGAGCGAATCACTCATTTCTCGAACCTAATCGAAATGCATGGCCAGCGTGTTAACGCCGGCACAGACAACCAAAAAAAATCCACCGGCCGGAGCCGGTGGATTGGTTGTGCGAAAGACGAGATTACCAGCTGGCGATGGGATGGCCGCGGTAGTGCGGCACGCCCGAGCGGTAGTAACCACCGTCACCGCCGCCATAGTAGGGACCGCCGTAACCATAGGCCGGGCCACCGCCGTAATAGACCGGTCCGCCGCCGTAGTAGCCGTAACTGTCGTAATAGTCGCGGCGGTTCTGGGCTGCGGCGATCGCAAGCCCGGTGCCGACGATACCGGCAAACGCCGCCGCCGCGGCAGCGCCACCGCCACCACGATAATATCGGCGCCGCGCGCTGATATCGGTCGCGTCGCTGGTCCCGGCCGAAGCCGTTACGCCTTTGCCCGACGGGGCAGCGCCCGCGAAGGCCATCGTCGGCTCGACGGCCGTCAGCGCGACCGCGGCAATTGTCGCCAACGCGGAAGCACGGCCGATCGATGAAAACGCACCTGTTCGCGCAAACATTTCAGTAGTCCTTTCGTGGAAGCCGGACCCGACGGGCCTTTCGATAGCTAACCACCAGCGCGATCTTAGGTTCCGCAACCCGAATGCAAGCTGAACGATCTCTGGCCAAATCGTGGCAGTCATCGAGTGTTCACGTTAGATACGGCACAATAGCCCCGCTGAACGCGCCCAACTGACACGTTCGGTGTTCTGAAACAGAATAGCCGGCGCGGCAGATTGTCTCGCTCCCCGGAAGTAACTATGCGCGTAAACCGCTCCCTGACACGCCGAACCATTCTGGCCTCGCTGATTGGCCTCGGCGGTACCGTGTGGTCCCGCGCAAGTCGGGCCCAAGCGCCGGCCCCGAGCGAGCCCCGGCAACCGCTCGCGATCCAGTTCACGCTCGACCGACCGATCGACGCCGCGGCCGCGCCTTTCGTGATGGCAGGCGTCAGCGGCCTGTTCAGTGCGGAGGGCCTCGCGGTCACGACCAACGTCGCCAGCGGATCGTCGGATGCGATCGCACGCGTCGGCGCCGGTTCGAGTGATTTCGCCGTCGTCGACATCAACACGCTGATTCGTTTTCGCGACAACAAGGCGACCGCGCCGGTGAAGGCGGTATTCGTGCTGTTCAACCAGCCGCCCTACGCCATCATCGCCCGCAAGAGCCGCGGCATCAGGGCGCTGCCGGACCTCGAGGGCAAGAACCTCGGGGTCGCCGAAGGCGATCTGTCTATCCGGCTCTGGCCGGCGGTAGCCAGGCAGAACGGGATCAAGCTCTCGCAAGTGAAGCAGAACAGCATCAGCCCCGCGGTGCGCGAGCCGATGCTGTCGGCGGGACAGGTCGATGCCGTCACCGGCTTCTCCTATTTGTCCGCCGTCAACCTCAGGGATCGCGGCGTGCCGGCCGATGACCTCGCAGTGCTGCGCTTTGCCGATCACGGCTGCGAGGCTTACGGCTGTGCACTGATCGTCAATCCACAACTCGCCGCCGCCAAGACCGAAGCGGTGAAGGGATTCGTGCGGGCGGTGATCGTCGGCACGCACATCGCCATCAAGGACCCTGGGCGCGCCGCGACCGAAACCGTCAGCCGGATGGACGGCGGTTCGCGCGAACTCGAACTCGAGCGCCTCAACACCGTCATCCGCGACAACATCCTGACCGCCGAGGTGAAGCAGCACGGCATCGGCGGCATCGACCAAGCCAGGTTCGAGCGATCGATCGATCAGATCGCCGAGGATTTCAAATTCCAGAAGCGGCCGACAGTTTTAGACATTTTCGACGATTCATTCCTGCCGCCGGTTATCGGCCGCCTGATCAACTGAGTAAAATCCAAACCATCGTGGTGAGGAGGCGCGAAGCGCCGTCTCGAACCATAAGGCGCGAAGCGCCGTCTCGAACCACGAGGCCCATAGCCCATGCTTCGAGACGCGCGCAGGCGCGCCCTCTGGATGAGGCTGGAAGGTGCATGCAAGCAGAGGACCGCACCAGCAAAAGAAAGAGCGGGATATGGTGCGAAGAAGAACGATCAAACTCTGGTTCTCAATGGCGAACCCTGCTTAGACTACCGGCATGTCCCTGCTCCGCCTTTATACCCGCGTCCTGGAGTTGCTTGGCAAGGAGGCGCAACTCGGCTGGATCCTGGCCGTCGCCAACCTGGCGCTGGCCGCCGCGCAGTTCGCCGAGCCCGTGCTGTTCGGCAAGATCGTCGACGTGCTGTCCGGCAAGCCGCAGACCGGGCCGCTCGCATCGAACTCGGCCTGGCCGCTGTTGGCGGCCTGGGCCGCGTTCGGGCTTTTCACCATTCTGTGCAGCGCCGCGGTGGCGCTGTACGCCGACCGGCTGGCGCACCGCCAGCGCCAGGCAGTGCTGACGGATTATTTCGAGCACATCATGCAGCTGCCGCTGACCTTCCATACCGGAACCCATTCGGGGCGGCTGATGAAGGTGATGCTGAACGGCACCGACTCGCTGTGGCGGCTCTGGCTCGGATTTTTTCGAGAGCATTTTGCTGCGATTATGTCGCTCGTGGTGCTGCTGCCGCTCGCGTTCTACATCAACTGGCGGCTGGCGATCCTGTTGTTCGTGCTGTGCCTGGTGTTCACCGTTCTGACCACGCTGGTGGTGCGCAAGACCTACGGCATGCAGAGCGAGGTCGAGGAGCATTACAGCGATCTCTCCGCGCGCGCCTCCGACGCGCTCGGCAACGTCGCACTGGTGCAGAGTTTCGTGCGCATCGACGCCGAGGTGCAGGGCCTGCGTTTCGTGGCGGATAAATTGCTCGCGGTGCAGATGCCGGTGCTGTCCTGGTGGGCGCTGGTCACCGTCATCACGCGGGCTTCGACCACGATCACGGTGCTGGCGATCTTCACCGTCGGCATCGTGCTGCACGAGCGGGGACTGACCTCGGTCGGCGAGATCGTGATGTTCGTCAGCTTCGCGACCATGCTGATTCAGAAGCTCGAACAGGTCGTGAGCTTCATCAACAGCGTGTTCATGGAAGCGCCGCGCCTGAAGGAATTCTTCGACGTGCTGGACGCGGTGCCGGCGGTGCGCGACCGCCCGGGCGCACTCGATACCGGCCGGTTGTCGGGCCTGATCGAATTCAGCGACGTCTCGTTTTCCTATGACGGCAAAAGGCCCGCGGTCGAAGATCTCTCCTTCACCGCGCTGCCCGGCCAGACCATCGCGCTGGTCGGCCCGACGGGGGCGGGCAAATCGACCGCGATCGCGCTGTTGCACCGCGCCTTCGATCCGCAGTCGGGCATCATCAAGATCGACGGCATGGACATCCGCGGGCTGAAGCTGACGGCGCTGCGGCGAAATATCGGCGTGGTGTTCCAGGAAGCGCTGCTGTTCAACCGCTCGATCGCCGACAATTTGCGCGTCGGCAAGCCGGACGCGACGGAGCAGGAACTGCGTACCGCCGCCGCCCGCGCCCAGGCGCTGGAATTCATCGAGCGCAGCGAGAAGAAATTCGAGACCCACGCCGGCGAGCGCGGCCGCATGCTCTCCGGCGGCGAGCGGCAGCGGCTGTCGATCGCACGCGCATTATTGAAGGATCCGCCGATCCTGATCCTCGACGAGGCGACCAGCGCGCTCGATGCCGTCACCGAGGCCAAGGTGAACGCCGCTCTCGATGAAGTGATGAAGGGGCGCACCACATTCGTGATCGCGCACCGGCTTTCCACCATCCGCAACGCCACGCGCATCCTGGTATTCGACAACGGCCGGGTGATCGAAAGCGGAACTTTCGATGAACTGGTGGCGAAAGGCGGCCGTTTCGCGGAACTGGCACGCGCCCAGTTCATGGTCCAGGAGACTGCGCGCGCGGCCGTTCAAGTCGAATAACCGCTGGGCGCGCCGTCAGATATCGCCGAAATTGCGCCAATTTCGTCCCCGATTTAATAGCACGGCCTCTGTTCTGGCCCGGCAAGCCGGTATAGGTTTGGACCGCCGCAAGCGGCGCCGGACACGCTTGAAATCCGAACGTCACATCTTAACGACCTGCTTCGTCAAAGGCGGGTCTCAAAGGACCGGAACGGAAACGTGTATTTTCTTCGCCCGCTGCTGCGCAACCGACCGTTGAACCTGATCTTCGCCGTGGCGGCGCTTGCGCTCGCGACATCAGGGGTCGCACGGGCCGAAGCGCTGCTCGTGGTCGAAGCCGATACCGGAAAGGTGCTCCAGGCCGACAACGCGACCATGCCTTGGTATCCGGCATCGGTGACCAAGCTGATGACGGCCTATGTGACGCTGAAAGCGGTGAAAGAGGGCCGCCTTACGCTCGACACGCTGCTGACGGTGTCGCCGGTCGCGGCCTCGCAATCGCCATCGAAGATGGGGTTCCGGCCGGGCACTCAGGTTACCGTCGATAACGCGCTGAAGATGATGCTGGTGAAGTCGGCCAACGACATGGCCGTGGTGCTTGCCGAAGGCGTCGGCGGATCGATCGACGGTTTTTCGGCTGCCATGAACCAGACCGCGCAGAAGCTCGGCATGACGCAGACGAGCTACGTCAATCCGAACGGCCTGCCCGCCGACGGTCAGATCACCTCGGCACGCGATCTCGCGATCCTCGCACGCGCCATCATCCGCGACCTGCCGGAATACGAATATTTCGTCCACATTCCCTCGATCCGCTACGGCCGCAGGATCACGCAGAACTTCAACAAGCTAATCGGCCGCTATCCCGGCGCCGACGGATTCAAGACCGGCTTCATCTGCGCATCCGGCTACAATCTGGTTGCCTCCGCCACGCACGACGGCAAGCGGCTGATCGCCGTCGTGCTGGGGGCCTCTTCGGGCCACATGCGCGCGGTGCGCGCCGCACAGCTCCTGGACCGCGGCTTCGCCAATAACGGGCTGGCATGGCTAAGGCCTTCGCTCGGCTCCGTCGAGAATCTGGTGCCGATCGACGCGTCACCGCCGAACCTGCGCGACGAGATGTGCGGCGGAAAACGCAAGCGTCCTGCCAGCGACGAGGACGACGCGACCGTTGCCAACAATTCCGCGGCCAGCGAGAGCGTTGCGACCTTCTTCGCCACGGGCCTGCAACCGCCGATGCCAAAGCCGTCGGAGCTGATGGCCCAGGCTCCCGCGCCGTCCGAGCCGATCCCTGTCTATACCGGACCGACCAGGACCGGTGCGGCCCTGATCGCCGCGGTCGCAGCCGATACCGAGGCGCAGGCAGTAAAGCCGCGCGGAAAGAAAGCGCGCGTCGCGGCCAAGAAGCCTGATGCTGCGGGACAGAAGAACGAGGCCAAATCCGACGGTGACAAATCCGCCAGCAAGCCTGAGGTAAAACAGGCCAGTAAACCGGCGGCCGCCAGGCACGCGGCTGTCAAGCCGGACGCAGCAGCCAAACCCGCGGCTGCGGCTGCAGCGGACAAGCCGGCGCCGAAGCCCAGCAAGCCGAAGGCTTCCACGTCGAGCACCGCCGCCCCGGCTGCCGCTGCACCCAAGGCAGCGGCCAAGCCGAAGAACGAGACCAAGCCGGACAGCTAAACCCGGTGAATTTGGGCCGTTAACCCCGATCCCATATATCCAGACTGCGTCGTTCGGGCGCTGCCGCTTGCCATCGGCGGCGGCAATGCTCAATACTGTCGAAAACAAGGCAGCACAGACCAAGAAGCGGCACTATCCGAGAGGGAAACCACCATGGAGCGAATCTGGCTCAAGCAATATCCGGCCGGCGTGCCCGCCGATATCGACGTCACCCAATACGCGTCGCTGGTTGAGCTTCTGGAAGAAAGCTTTGCGAAGTTTGCCGAGCGCAAGGCCTTCATCTGCATGGACAAGTCGATCAGCTATCGCGACCTCGACGAGATGTCACGGGCGCTGGGCGCGTATCTGCAGAGCAAGGGCCTGCAAAAGGGCGCGCGCGTCGCCCTGATGATGCCGAACGTGCTGCAATACCCGATCTCGACCGCCGCGGTGTTGCGCGCCGGCTACGCGGTCGTCAACGTCAATCCGCTCTACACCCCG
Organism: uncultured Alphaproteobacteria bacterium; assembly: GCA_963786115.1. Lineage (GTDB taxonomy): Bacteria > Pseudomonadota > Alphaproteobacteria > Rhizobiales > Xanthobacteraceae > Bradyrhizobium. Next base: position 45,181 of record CAWAYC010000019.1, on the reverse strand, counting down.
CGCGAGCTCGAGCATCAGCTGAAGGATTCCGGCGCCGAAGCCATCATCGTGCTGGAGAATTTTGCCGGTACCGTCGAGAAGGTGATGGGCAAGACCGCACTCAAGCACGTCATCGTCGGCAGCATGGGCGATCTGCTCGGCCTCAAGGGCATGATCGTCAATCTGGTGGTGCGGCGGGTCAAGAAGATGGTGCCGCCCTATGCCATCCCGCGCGCGATCGCCTTCAATGACGCGCTCGCCGCCGGCCGCGGCATGAAGCTCGACAAGCCGCACATTGCGCCCGACGACGTCGCCTTCCTGCAATATACCGGCGGCACCACCGGCGTCTCCAAGGGCGCGACGCTGCTCCATCGCAACATCCTCGCCAACGTCCTGCAGAACGACGCCTGGCTGCAGCCGGCGCTGAAGAAGCCGCCGCATGTCGACCAGCTCTTCATCGTCTGCGCGCTGCCGCTCTACCATATCTTCGCGCTGACGGCCTGCTTCCTGCTGGCGATGCGCGCCGGCGGCGTCAATCTGCTGATCCCCAACCCGCGCGACATGGCGGGCTTCATCAAGGAGCTGGCGAAGTACCAGATCAACAGCTTCCCCGCGGTCAACACGCTCTACAACGGCCTCCTGAACTCGCCCGGCTTCGACAAGCTGGATTTCTCCAAGCTGAAGACCTCGTTCGGCGGCGGCATGGCGACCCAGAAGGCGGTCGCCGAGAAATGGCTGAAGGTCACCGGCTGTGCATTGTCGGAAGGCTATGGCCTTTCCGAGACGTCGCCGACGCTGACCTGCAACCCCGCCGACACCGACAAATTCTCGGGGTCGATCGGCATTCCTGTGCCCTCGACCTACATCTCGATCCGCGATGATAGCGGCAAGGAGCTGCCGCTCGGCCAAGCCGGCGAAATCTGCGCCAGGGGTCCGCAGGTGATGGCGGGCTACTGGAACAGGCCGGACGAGACCGCGCAGGTGATGACGGCGGACGGCTTCTTCCGCACCGGCGACATCGGCATCATGGACGAGAACGGCTATACCAGGATCGTCGACCGCAAGAAGGACATGATCCTGGTCTCGGGCTTCAACGTCTATCCCAACGAGATCGAGGAAGTGATCGCGAGCCATCCGGGCGTGCTGGAGTGCGCAGTCATCGGCATTCCCGACTCCAAGTCGGGCGAAGCGGTCAAGGCGTTCATCGTCAGGAAGGACCCCAGCCTTACCGCCGAAGACGTCATCAAGTTCTGCCATGGGCAACTGACCAACTACAAGGTACCCAAGCACATCGAGTTCAGGACCGACCTGCCGAAGACCAATGTCGGCAAGATCCTTCGCCGCGAACTTCGCGACGAGAAGAAGGCCGCGGCCTAGGCGCGCACGCGGCTTATCGTGATCGACCTTCGCGACGCCTCGCCCGCCGAGATCCTGGCCTTCTGGCGCGAGGCCGGTCGCGACCGCTGGTACACGCGCAACGACGCATTCGATGCCGAGGTACGCCGGCGTTATCACGACCTTTGGCGGACAGCGGCAGCCGGCGAAATGTCGTCATGGGAGGCAAGCGATGACGGGGCGCTGGCGCTCGTCATCGTGCTCGACCAATTTCCCCGCAATATGTTCCGCGACGACGCGCCGGCCTACTCCAGCGATCACCTGGCGCGCGAGGCAGCCGGCCGCGCCATCAGCCGCGGCGCGGACGCGCGGATCGATCCGGGCTTGCGTGAATTCCTCTACATGCCCTTCATGCATTCGGAGCATCTGCCGGACCAGACGCTTTGCGTCGAGCTTTTCCGCAAGTCGGATAATCCAGAGAACCTGAAATACGCCGAGCAGCACGCCGACATCATCCGGCGGTTCGGGCGCTTTCCTCACCGCAACCGCGTCCTGGGTCGTGCGACGACGTCCGACGAGCAGGCCTTCCTTGACGATGGCGGCTTTTCCGGCGGATGACGTATCGTGAACGGCTGGCACCGTTGCCGTTTCGTGCTTGGCGAATATTGTGCAGGCAGGCTGCAGGGACTACAAGACAGGGCTCATTTCGAGGGAGAATTGACGATGACGATCAAGGTCGGCGACAAGCTGCCGGAGACCAAGTTTCGCGTGATGACGGCGGAAGGTCCGCAGGTCAAAACCACCGACGACATTTTCAAGGGCAAGAAGGTGGCGCTGTTCGCGGTGCCCGGCGCCTACACCGGCACCTGCCACAAGATGCATTTGCCGAGCATCTTCCTCAACGCCTATGCCATCAAGGACAAGGGCGTCGACAGCATCGCGATCGTCTCGGTCAACGACGCCTTCGTCATGAGCGCCTGGAAGCGCGACACCGACCAGCGCGACGAGGCCACCTTCCTCGCCGACGGCAATGCCGATTTCACCAAGGCGATCGGCATGGAGCTGGACGCTTCCGGCAACGGGCTCGGCATCCGCTCCAAGCGTTACTCGATGCTGGTCGAGGACGGCGTGGTCAAGAAGCTCAACCTCGAGCCCGCCCCCGGCAAGGTCGAGGTCTCCGGCGGCGACACGCTGCTGGCGCAGCTGTGAGCTGAGGCTTCGCCGCAACAACACTGTCGTCGCCCGCGAAAGCGGGCGATCCAGTATTCCAGAGGCGCTGGTGTAAGATCGAGAAGCCGCAGCGTACTGGGTCGCCCGGTCAAGCCGGGCGACGACTGCTTGAGGGCGCGGCGTATCGCCCCGCCCCTACTTCCCAACCGTCTGCTGCAGCCGCGCCATCGCGACCCCGTCGCGCGCCAATTGATCCGCGCGCTCGTTCTCGGCGTGTCCGGCGTGACCCTTGATCCAGTGCCAGCGAACTTCATGCGGCTTCAGCGCGGCTTCCAGCCGCTGCCATAGCTCGACATTCTTGACCGGCTTCTTGTCGGCAGTCCGCCAGCCGTTCTTCTTCCAGCCGTGAATCCACCCCGTGATGCCCTGGCGGACATACTGGCTGTCGGTGGTGAGATCGACCACGCAAGGTTTCTTCAGCGCTTCCAGCGCCGAGATTGCCGCCATCAATTCCATGCGGTTATTGGTGGTGTGAATCTCGCCGCCCTTCAGTTCCTTCTCGACGTCGCCGAATTTGAGGATCGCGCCCCAGCCGCCGGGCCCGGGATTACCCGAGCAAGCGCCATCGGTAAAAACGATCACGTGAGGCTTGCTCACGCCACGCATCCCGGCTGGGTCACGCCGTAATCGCGCAAGGTCTTGACGCCCTGGTGGAAGCGCAGCTTGCGGACATATTCCAGCGGGTCTTTCGGCTTGACCAACGCGCCCGGCGGCACGTTGAGAAAATCGACCAGCCGCGTCAGCAAGAAGCGTAGCGCGGCGCCGCGCGCCAGCAGCGGCAGCGCGTCCCGCTCGGCATCGGACAGGTTGCGCTCGCGGCCATAGGCGTTGAGGAACGCGCGCGCCTTGGTGACGTTGAAGGAATGATCGGGCTCAAAGCACCAGGCGTTGAGACAGATCGCGACGTCATAGGCCAGGATGTCGTTGCAGGAAAACGGAAAGTCGATCAGCCCCGAGAGCTTGTCGCCGAGGAAGAAGACATTGTCGGGAAACAGATCGGCATGGATGACGCCGACCGGCAGATCCGCCGGCCAGTTCGCTTCCAGATGCGCCAATTCGCGCGAGATGAAATCGGAGAGGCCGGCCTGGATGCTGTCGGCGCGCGGTGCGGCGAGATCGAACAACGGCCGCCAGCCGGCGACCGAGAGCGGATTTTTCCGAAACAGAGGAAAGTCGCGGCCGGCGAGATGCATTTTGGCGAGCGCCTCGCCGACGCCGGCGCAATGCGCCGCGTTCGGCCGGCGCGGCCACATGCCCTCCAGGAAATTGATGATCGCTGCCGGACGGCCGGCCAGCTGGCTATAGACCGCGCCTTCCCGGTTCTTCGCCGGCTGCGGGCAGCTCACGCCGCGCTCGGCGAGATAGGCCATCAGCGACAGGAAGTAAGGCAGGTCATCCTCTGCCACGCGCTTCTCGTAGAGCGTGAGGATGTAGGCGCCCTTGCTCGTATGCAGCAGGAAGTTGGAATTCTCGACGCCCTCGGCGATGCCCTTGTAGGAGAGCAATTCGCCGATGTCGTAACCTTTAACGAATTCCGCTAGCTCCTCGGCGGCGACGTCGGTGTAGACCGCCATTCGAAGCTACTCGGCGGCGGCTTCAGGGCGCAGCGAGCGCGGCAGCGGGAAGAATTCGTTCTCTTCCGCGGCCGAAACCGTCTCCACGTGCAATTCGTACCGCTCGGCAAAGGCGCCCATGATCTCCTCGACGATCACTTCCGGCGCCGACGCGCCCGCGGTGATGCCCAGGCTTGCGACGCCTTCGAACCGCTCCCAGTCGATGTCGCTGGCGCGTTGTGCGAGTACCGCAATCGGGCACCCCTCGCGCTCCGCGACTTCGCGCAGGCGCTGCGAGTTCGACGAGTTCGGCGCGCCGACCACGATCAAGGCATCGACCACCGGCGCCACCTTCTTCACCGCAAGCTGGCGGTTGGTGGTGGCGTAGCAGATGTCTTCCTTGTGCGGTCCCGAGATGTTCGGGAAGCGCTCCTTGAGCATCGTCACGATTTCGGCGGTGTCGTCGATCGACAGCGTGGTCTGGGTCACAAAAGCGAGATTGTTCGGGTCCTTCGGGGTGAAGGTCTTGGCGTCCTCGGCGGTCTCGATCAGCGTCACGGCCCCCGTGGGCAACTGGCCGAGCGTGCCGACCACCTCGGGGTGGTGGGAATGGCCGATCAGGAGGATTTCCCGGCCGCGCTTGAAATGGATCGCCGCCTCGCGATGGACCTTGGTCACCAGCGGGCAGGTGGCGTCGAGCGAAAAGAAATTGCGGGCTCGGGCGTCCGCTGGAACCGATTTGGGAACGCCATGGGCGGAAAACACCACCGGGGCGTTGGTATTGTCGGGAATTTCGGCCAGTTCCTCGACGAAAATGGCGCCCTTGGTCTTCAGGCTGTCCACGACGTATTTGTTATGGACGATCTCGTGGCGGACATAGACCGGCGCGCCATAGATGGCGAGCGCCCGTTCCACGGTGTCAATAGCCCGAACCACCCCGGCGCAGAAGCCGCGCGGTGAGCAAAGCACGATTCTCAGGTCTGGTTTGGCGGACATTGGGGCAATCCCGGCAGACCGAATCACCCCTCGCCGGCGGGCAGGGAACGGCCAGTTCGAAACTAGGACTTGGGGCTGCTTTCGGGCGCTGTCAAGGCACTTTCATAGGCCATTGCGCCGATACCCCCTCACGGACTATATAGACCTTGAATTCCCGTCATCGCTGATGACCACTGGCTTCGCCTCCGAAAAAGGTGGGCGAAGCGCAAAGGAGATTTGCCATGAGCAATGCGCCGCTGATGCCAAAGGCGACGGCCGTGTGGCTGGTTGATAATACCGCTCTGACCTTCGACCAGGTGGCCGATTTTACGAAAATGCACCCCCTGGAGGTGAAGGCCATCGCCGATGGCGATGCCGCCCAGGGCATTAAGGGCATGGACCCAATTTCGACGGGCCAATTGACCCGCGACGAGATCGAACGGGCCGAAAGGGACCCGAACTACCGTCTGAAACTCGGCGAGAGCAAGGTGGCGCTGCCGCCGGCCGCCAAGAAGAAGGGCCCGCGCTATACCCCGGTGTCGCGCCGCCACGAGCGGCCGAGTGCGATCCTGTGGTTGGTGCGCAGCCACCCCGAACTGAAGGACGCGCAGATCATGCGCCTGGTGGGCACCACCAAGACCACCATCGCGAGCGTCCGCGACCGTACCCACTGGAATGCCTCGACCCTGACGCCGATGGACCCGGTGACGCTCGGCCTGTGCTCGCAGATCGAACTCGATTTCGAGGTGCAGCGCGCCGCCAAGGAGAAGCCGGTGCCGGCCGCTTACGGCGGCGCCACGCTATTGCCGGCCTCCGAGACCACCAAGAAAGAACTGGAATTCGAGCCGACCGAAAAGCAGCGCGACGATCTCAACGTCGACGCGGTGTTCGCCAAGCTGAAGACGCTCGGTGGCAAGAAGGCGGAGGAGGAGTAGGCTTTCCTCGCATTCGGTGTGACAGATGTCGAAACGCGGCGGGACAACCTGCCGCGTTTTGGTTTACGGGCATTAAGGGCGCAACGTTCCGTCATAGGCCCGCGCGCGCGGTATCCGGTTCGCGAAGGGTTTGTGAGAAGACCGCGTGGAGGCACACCCGCCCGCGTGCGTCCACCGTCAACTCGACGGCGTGCAGGCAAGTCGCGCCAGATGGCCCGACTTATAGATAAGAAACAAATCGCGATTATAGTAAAAATACTCGCCCACGAAATCTTTTGTTCGAAATTTGAGCTGGATCTGGTTGTTGCTGATCACCGGCGCGTTGACTGTTTTTTGACCAAAATTCACTGAGACTTTCGACACGTTGGTTGCAGGACTGAAGACCACGCTCAGGCTCATAGGAGCCCGGGCCAGCCCTGCCGGCTCGATCATGTCACCACTGCAGGCAAATTGAAGCGAGCCACCCGCTGCGGACGCGGCGCCCAGCATGAAAAGTTGAGCTGTCCCAGCCAGCAAAATCCTCGGCATCGCAGATCCTCCGGTTCGCTTGTCCATCGCCGCGCGGGTTCGACATCGCATGAGTTAGAGGGAAATGCCGCGGAGTAACGCCTCGATCCGAGTCAGGCTCGAGTGGGAAGCAAACGCAGAATCATGCGTCCCTCTCACGCCTTCTTCAAGAACTCCGTGCGCAGCACCAGGCCCTTGACCTTGTCGGTGCGGCCTTCGATCTCGTCCTCATTGTCGGTGAGGTGGATATTCCTGATCACGGTGCCCCGCTTCAACACGGTGGACGAGCCTTTCAGCTTGAGGTCCTTGATCAGCGTGACACTGTCGCCCTCGGCGAGCAGCGCGCCGTTTGAATCCCTGACCTTGATGTCCATGTGATGCTTTCTTTGAGAGGCTGGTTTGGAATGCCCGTCATACCCCGCGAAAGCGGGCGTATCCAGTACGCCGCGGCCTATCGGATTAACTACTGATTTCTCTGGAATACTGGATCACCCGCTTTCGCGGATGATAACGAGCATGCGACGACGACAGCGATGCTCAGCCCAACTCGATCTCGTCCGTCACCTCATGGGTGAGGCTGACGCCGCCGACGGTCAGCACGATCTTGGCCGGCAGCTTCTCGTGGCCCTTGAGGCGACCGGCTTCGAGCGCGTCGCGCACCGCCTTTTCGATCTCGCGCTGCGAGGTGATGCCGACGCGCTTCAAGAATTTGCGCAGGCTCTCGTTGAATTTGTCTTCGTTCACGCTTGCCTCCTGTCGGGTTACGGCCTGTTCGGATTGTTCAGCATGTATTCGCCGAGATTGCGTTGCGCGCGGTCGGCCTTGGCGTCCGCCCGGCTGCGCGCGATGTCGCGATCCTTGCGGCAGGCGACATATTCCGGCGAACCCGCCGCGACATTATTGGCGCGGCAGAACGCATCGTCGTCGCCGCCGGCATCGACCATGGTCGGCTGTCCGCGCTCCAGGCAGCCCGCGAGCAGCGGTGCGATGAGCATAAGAGCGACCGCGGCGGTTACGGAATTACGTCGCATGCATTGTCCATTCATTCGATTTCGTCATGGCCGGGCTTGATCCGGCAATCCATCGAAATAAAGGCATTGCCTGAGAAATGATGGATGCCCGGGTCAGCCGGTGCGAAGACCCGCTTCGCGCTTTCGTCCGGGCACGACGGGCGTTTCTTGCAGTGGGGCTTCCTGCCTCGTCGCTCACACCCTGCCCTTCAGCGCGTCGCCGATTTCGTCGAGCACCTTGGGATCTTCGATCGTCGCGGGCATGGTCCAGGCGTCGCCATCGGCGATCTTCTTGATGGTTCCGCGCAGAATCTTTCCCGAGCGCGTCTTCGGCAGCCGGCCGACGGTGATCGCGAGCTTGAAAGCCGCGACGGGTCCGAGCTTTTCGCGCACCAACGCCACGATCTCCTTTTCGATCTCGGCGGGCTTGCGTGCCACACCGGCCTTCAGCACCAGGAAGCCGCAGGGCACCTCACCCTTGATCGCATCCTTGACGCCGAGGACCGCGCATTCGGCGACATCCGGATGCGAGGCGAGAATCTCCTCCATGCCGCCGGTGGAGAGCCGGTGGCCCGCGACATTGATGATGTCGTCGGTGCGGCCCATCACCCAGATGTAGCCGTCCTCATCCTTGTAGCCTGCGTCCGAAGTCTTGTAGTAGCCGGGGAATTCGGACAGGTAGGCCTCCTTGAAGCGCTCCTCCTGCTGCCACAGCGTCGGCAGACAGGCCGGCGGCATCGGCAATTTGATCACGATCGAGCCCATGGTACTGGCAGGCACCGGCTTTGCCGCCTCGTCGACCACGTCGACCTGATAGCCCGGCATCGGCACCGTCGGCGAGCCGTGCTTGACCGGCAGCATACCCAATCCCACCGGATTGCCGGCGATGCACCAGCCGGTCTCGGTCTGCCACCAGTGATCGATCACAGGCACCTTCAACTGCGCTTCCGCCCATTCCACCGTCGGCGGGTCGGCGCGCTCGCCCGCCAGAAACAGCGTGCGGAATTTTGACAGGTCGTATTGCCGGATCAGCTTGCCTTCCGGGTCATCCTTCTTGATGGCGCGGAATGCGGTGGGCGCGGTGAAGAACGCTACCGCCTTGTGCTCGGAAATGACGCGCCAGAATGCGCCGGCATCCGGCGTGCCGACCGGCTTGCCTTCGTACATGATGCTGGTGGCGCCATGAATCAGCGGGGCGTAGACGATGTAGCTGTGACCGACGACCCAGCCGATGTCGGAGCCGCACCACCAGATCTCGCCGGGCTTGACGCCATAGAGATTGAACATCGACCATTTCAGCGCAACCAGATGCCCGCCATTGTCGCGCACGACGCCCTTGGGGATTCCCGTGGTGCCCGAGGTGTAGAGAATATAGAGCGGATCGGTGGCGTTGACGGGGACGCAGGGCGCGGCCTTGCCGGCGTCAAGCGCGGCGCGGCACAGCGTCGCCCAGTCATGATCGCGGCCCGGCGTCAGGTCGCAACCGTGTTGCGGCCGCTGCAGGACGATGCAGGCTCGCGGCTTGGCGCTGGCGAGCGCGATCGCCTCGTCGAGCAGTGGCTTGTATTGCACGATGCGGCCGGGCTCGATGCCGCAGCTGGCAGAGAAGATCAATTTCGGTTTGGCGTCGTCGATGCGCGTCGCCAGCTCCTTCGCCGCAAAGCCGCCGAACACCACGCTATGCACGGCGCCAATCCGCGCGCAGGCCAGCATGGCGATCACCGCTTCCGGCACCATCGGCATATAGAGGATGACGCGGTCGCCTTTTGTCACCCCGAAATCCTGCATCACGGCGCCAAGTGCCTGCACTTCCTTCAGCATCTCGGCGTAGGTGAACTTCGAAATGGTGTTGGTCAGCGGGGAATCATGAATCAGTGCGACCTGGTCGGCGCGGCCGCCGGCGACATGGCGATCGAGCGCGTTGTAGCAGGTGTTGACCACGGCGCCGGTGAACCAGCGGCCGTAAGCCCCGATGGCGGGATCGAATATCTTCTTCGCCGGCTCGATCCAGTCGATCTCGCGCGCGGCTTCGGCCCAGAAGCCTTCGGGGTCGGCCATCGAGCGGGCATACACCTCGTGATAGCGGCTCTTCTCGCGGATCTTCATGGCGTCACTCCCTCGTCGGCCGATTGACCTTCGACCGTCCTGCCCGGCTCGCCCGCCTGGCATCCAAGTCGATGTGCCATCGACGTAGCAAGACGTGGATGGCCAGGACAAGCCCGGCCATGACGCAGATCAATTCGCCCGCATTTCCCGTGCTATTGTCACCCGCCGGGCCACCATTTCAAGGTCAAACGAGGCGGGCTTTCGTCTAATGCCGCTCGATCGCCAGCAGATGGTCCAGCCGCTCCTGCATGGCCTTGCGCAAATCGTAGTCCGGCCTGCCGAAGGCAGCGTTGCGGCGGGCAATGAATTCGTCCTGCTCGCGCTGCAGGGCGCGGCCGGCACGCGGGCTGTCGCTGGCCGCCTGGCGCACCACCTTGGTATTCACCGCACTGATCTCGCGGTCGAGATCGGCAAGCTCCGGATTGGCACAGATCGCCTTTTCCACGGCGCGACGGGCAGTACCACAATTGAAGCTCGGCTTACCCGCGACCGCCATCAGGGCGCCGAGCCGTTCCAGTTCCTGCGCCAGCGACTTGTAATTGCCGCGCGCCGACGGATGGCCCGGGCTCAGCTTGATCGCGGCGCCAAAATCGGCAAGCGCCTTCGGCCGATCGCCTTTCTTGCGCCAAAGCTCGCCGCGGGCATTGAGGATATCCGATAGCGTCGGATCGAGCCGCAGCACGGCGTCGTAATCGTCGATGGCGCGGTCGACCATATCCTTGCGCGCATAGGCGCCGCCGCGCGCGATCAGCGCCTTGATGCGGTCGGCCCTCTCGGTCTTTTCATTGTCGATCAGGGCACCACATGCATCGATGGTCTTGCCGTCCTCATTGGCGGCCGATGCCGCCAGGCACGGCGTCGGATCGATCCGCACATCCCCGGCAGGCTCGCTGCCGGTCGCCAACGCAGGCGGCGCGAGCACCGCGCACAGCACGCACGCAACAACAGGGCCGAGGAGGTCGCGCCAGCCTCGCATCGAGCTTCTGAACTGGCCGATCAGCATGACCTCAGCCCCGCATTCCTTCGCCGGTGGCATGCTGGCGCTGGCGCAATAGTTCACGTCGCCTTCAGCGTCACGCCGCCATCGACTACAAGCTCGATGCCGGTGACGTATTTCGATTCGTCGGACGCCAGAAACAGCGCGGCGTTGGCGACGTCCCAGGCGTCGCCCATGTGTCCCATCGGCACCTGCGCATCGCGCGCCCGCCACATCGCCTCGACATCGCCGGCGGAATAACTGGCGGCAAGTCCCGCGGAATGCGCGACCATCGGCGTCTTCATGAGGCCCGGCAGAATGCAGTTCACCCGGATATGATGTGGGGCGTATTGCACGGCGGTGGTGCGCGTCATCTGGTTCATCGCGGCCTTCGAGGCGCCGTAGGTGACGTAGGAAATGCCGAGATGGCGGATCGAGGCGATCGAGGAGATATTGATGATCGAACCGCCGCCCTGCTTCTGCATCACCGGAATGACGTGCTTCATGGCGAAATAAGCGCTCTTGAGATTGACCGCAAAAACGTGGTCCCAGCTCTCTTCCGTCACCTCGACCACGCTGCCCATCTCCGCGATGCCAACATTGTTGTCGAGCACGTCGATGCGATCATAGGCCTTCAGGCACGCGGCGACCATCGCCACAACTTCGGACGCGCGCGAGACATCGGCGGTGAACGGGATCGCCTTGCCGCCCTCGCCCGCGATGATCTTCACCGTCTCTTCCGCGGCGGCCGCATTGCGGTCGATGCAAAACACCTGCGCGCCCTCGCGCGCGAAGGTGACCGCGGTCGCCTTGCCGTTGCCCCAGCCCGGCCCGATCGAGCCCGCACCAACCACCATCGCTACCTTACCCTTGAGCCGTTCCATCGACTTCTCCCCTGTCTTGCTTGTTATGGTTCGCATGCGCGCATGGTCGTGACATTGGCCCCGACCGGCTGCTCCAGAATTTCCGACAGTGTCCCGCAATGGCCTTGATCGCACAATCGCCATTCGCCGGCGGTGCCGGAATTGCCGAGCACGACTTCCGGCATCGGCGCACGCTCAGGCTTCCATTGAAACCAGCCATCGACCAGCCGCGCCTGCGGCGGCGGCTCCATGCCGGCGCCGGAACCCTTTACCCGCGCCTGTGCCAGTTCAAGCCCGCTCGGCGTGATGCGCCAATCTTCCTGCCACTCGATCTTCTCGATCGAATGGGTCCAGGCAAGCGTGAAGGCCGCAATCGACAGCGTCTTCACGGCGCCGGCGGAGGCAAGGCAAAGGCTCAAACCGCCGCCACCGCGTTGCGCGGGCGCTGCCGCCATTGCCAAAGCACGACGGCCGCCGCCAGCGTGAAGCCCGCGGTGTCGCTGAAGCGGAATTCGCCGAGCAGGCACAGCGCCGCGATGAACGCGACAATGAACTCAATCCAGCTCAACCGCGTGAACAGAAACCCGATCGCGACGATGCCGAACATGCCGATGGCGACCAGCGCCTTGAACGTCGCCAGCGCCACGGCGCCGTAAAAGCCGAGTTGAGCGGCCATCGGATCGCCAGCTTGCAGCATCAAGGCCGGCGAATAGACGAAGATGAACGGGATGACGTAGCCGGCCAGCGCGATCCGCATCGCCTCCCAGCCGATCTTGTCGGGGTTTTCCCTCGCGATCGGCGCCGCGGCCAGTGCCGCCAGCGCCACCGGCGGCGAGAGATCGGCCATGATGCCGTAATAGAACGCAAACATGTGGCTCGCGATCAAGGGCACGCCGAGCTTCGCCAGCGCCGGCGCGGCGAGCGCGGCGGTGATGATGTAGGTCGGAATGGTCGGGATGCCGGTGCCGAGCAGGATCGACAGCAGCATGGTCATGATCAGCGCGAGAAACAGGCTTTTTGCGCCGAGGCCAATGATCCAGCTGCCGAAGATGGTGCCGACGCCGGTCTGGGTCATCATGCCGATGATGGTGCCGACGATGGCACAGGCCATGCCCACGGTCAGCGCCGACTTGGCGCTGTCGGCGAGCGAGTCGCGACACGCGGTGAGCGTCGCCCGCCCGCCGCGGGTGATCGCGGCGATCAGGATCAGGCCGCCGACCACGCTCGCGACCGGCACGATCTCGAGGCCGTTGCGTGAGAGAGCCGCCACGACCAGCGCAAGGCCAATCCAGAAGATGTAGCGCAGCACGGTGGTGGGAAGGCCGAGCGTGATGCTGGTGCCGAGGATCAGCGCCACCGTCAGCGCCAGCCCCATGCTGCCGGCATAGAGCGGCGTAAAACCTTCGAACAGCATGTAGACCAGCGCTGCCAGCGGCAGCACCAGATACCAGCGCGCCACCAGCGCTTTCCAGGCGCTCGGAATTTCCGCGCGCTTCATGCCGACCAGGCCGTGCTTGCCGGCCTCCAGATGCACCATCCAGAATGCGGAGGCGAAATAAAGGATCGCCGGAATCACCGCGGCCTTGACGATTTCCGAATATTGGACGCCCAGCGTCTCCGCCATGATGAAGGCGACCGCGCCCATCACCGGAGGCATGATCTGTCCGCCCATCGATGCGGTGGCCTCCACGCCGGCGGCAAAGGCGCGGCGATAGCCGAACTTGATCATCAGGGGAATCGTGAACTGGCCGACGGTGACGACGTTGGCGACCCCGGAGCCCGAAATGGTACCCATCATGCCGGAGGCGAACACCGCGACCTTGGCAGGTCCCCCGCGGGTGCGGCCGAACAGGCCGAGCGAGACGTCGGTGAACAGCTGGATCATGCCGGCGCGCTCGAGGAACGAGCCGAACAGGATGAAGAGGAAGATGTAGGTCGCCGAGACGTAAATCGGCACACCGTAAAAGCCCTCGGTGCCGAACGACAAATGCGTGATGACCTGGTCGAAATCATAACCGCGGTGATTGAGCGGCGCGGGCAGATATTGGCCGAAGAACCAGTAGAGCAGGCAGGCACCGCACATCAGCGGAAGCGCGGGCCCCATCAGCCGTCGCGTGCCTTCGAAGATCAGCACCGCCAGCAGCGTACCGACGGCGAGATCGACCTGCGTCGGATCGCCGTCGCGCGCGATCAGATCGGCGTAGAAGATCCATTGGTAGAGCCCGCACAGAAAGCCGGCGGCTCCGATCATCCAGCCGAGCGCCCGGCCAAAATCGCTTTTGGCGGTAAAGTTGCCGATCAGGCCGAAGGTCAGAAGCAGCAGGAAGCCGACGTGAACGCCGCGCACCACCTGGGTTGGCAGGTAGTTGAAGGCGGCGACGTAAAGCTGGAACGCCGCAAAGGCGATGCCGATGGCGTAGGCCAGATAGCCCCAGCCGCCTGGTCCGAAGCCCTCCGGGAACCCGTGCTCGAAATTGTCGAATTCGACCTTGACGGGCGCCTGCGCGCCTTCGGCCTGTTGCATGTCCATGATTCCCCGTGCCCGCGACGCTTATATCATTTGCGCCATCGCCGGCCACGTCATGGCCGGGCTTGTCCCGGCCATCCACGTCTTAAATCCGGTGGTAGTTGAGGGACGTAGATGCCCGGGACAAGCCCGGGCATGACGACGGAAAGAGAAGGATCCTACTTGATCAGACCCTTTTCCTTGTAAAAGCGGATCGCGCCGGGATGCAGCGGCACCGGGCTGCCGGTCGCGGCGGTCTCGAGCTTGATCTCCTTGCCGGCGGCATGGGCATTCGCCAGTTCCGGCAACAACTCGTAGATCAGCTTGGTCATCTGGTAAGCGAGGTCGTCGGAGACGGCAGAACTCGTCACGAGGTAATTGATCACGGCCGCGGTCGGCACGTCCTTGTCCTGGCCTGTATAGGTGTTGGCCGGGATCGTCACCGACACGAATGGCGGGCCGATCTTGTCGACGATTTCCTTCGGCACCGACACCACGTTGATGCTGGTGGAGGTCGAGAGGTCCTTCAACGAGGCGACGCCGAGGCCGGCGGATTGCAGGGTCGCACCCAGCTGGCGATTTTTCATCAGGTCGACGGATTCGGCGAACGGCAGATACTCCACCTTGCCCAGATCCTTGTAGGTCATGCCGGCCGCGGCGAGGATCGCGCGCGAATTGAGCTCGGTTCCGGATTTCGGCGCTCCGACCGAGAGACTCTTGCCCTTCAGATCGGCCAGCGTCTTGATGCCGCTGTCGCCGGTTGCGACGATCTGGATGTAGTTCGGATAGATCGCCCCGATAGTGCGCAGCTTGTCCAGCTTGGACTTGAAGCCGGCCTCCTCATCGCCCTCCCAGGCTGCTTTCAAGGAATCGCCGAGAGTGAAGGCGATCTCGCCGCGCCCCTGCTGCAGCAGGATCAGATTCTCGACCGAGGCCTTGGTGGCCTGCACCTGGGTCTTCACGTTTGGAATCTTGTCGCCGTAGATTTTTCCGATCGCAACGCCGAGCGGGTAATAGACGCCGGATGTGCCGCCGGTCAGCACGTTAATGAATGATTGGGCGTTTGCGCCGGGCGCAGACAAAACCACTGCAGCCGAAACGGCGGCAGCCAGCAACTTCAATTTCATAAGCATCTTCTCCCTTTTCGGGCAGGAAATTGGCCGGACGAAAGCGCCGGGTCAACCCATCCAAATGACGCAGATGCGGACCAAAACCGCATGCCAAGTATGCTGGCGGCCGCGCCCGTCAACGAATACCGTGCGGCGCATTTTCCAGAGGATCCATCCATGCAAATGAAGATCGTTCGCCCGTCACCCCTCACCCGCCGCACTGTCCTGAGCGGTGCCGCCGCGCTGGGCGGCCTGTCGCTGTTGACGCGCCGGGCTCGCGCCGCAGAGTGGCCGACGCGGCCCGTGAAGCTGCTGGTTCCCTTCGCCGCCGGCGGCACCACCGACATCCTGGCGCGGATCGTGGCGGCAAAGGTCTCGGAGGAATTCGGCCAGCAATTCATAGTCGAGAACAAGACCGGTGCCGGCGGCAACATCGCGGCCGACGCGGTCGCCAAGGCCGAGCCCGACGGCTACACGTTCCTGGTCGGCACCCCGGGCACGCATGCGATCAACCCGTTCGTGTTCAAGAACATGCCCTTCGACCCGATCAAGGATATCGCGCCGGTGATTATCATCGCGCGGGTACCGAACCTCTGCTCGGTCACGACTTCGCTGCCGGTGAAATCGGTCCCCGAACTGATCGCCTATGCCAAGTCGAAGCCGGGCGAATTGTTCTACGGCACGCCCGGGCTCGGCAGCACCGCGCATGTCTCGACCGAATTGTTCAGGTCGATGACCGGCGTGGAGATGACGCATGTACCGTACAAGGGTAGCGCCCCGGCGCTGACCGACTTGATCGCCGGCCGCGTGCAGCTGATGATCGACAACCTTCCAGCGGCACAGCCCTTCGCGGAAGCCGGCCAGATCCGTCCGCTCGCGGTTTCCACCGCGACCCGCTGGCCGCTGCTGCCCGACCTGCCGACCGTCGCCGAAGCCGGCGTGCCCGGCTACGAGGCCGCCTCGTGGTTCACCCTCGCCGCGCCTTCGAAGACGCCGAAAGAGATCATCGGCCGGCTGAACGCCAGCGTCGACAAGTTCCTCAAGACCGAGGACGGCGTCGCGCGGCTGCGCAAGATCGGCGCCGAACCCGCGGGCGGTTCGCCCGAGAACATGCGGGCTTACGTGGTGGCCGAAACCGAGAAATGGGGCAAGGTCGCAAAATTCGCCGGCATCAAGCCGGAGTGATTGCTCAGGCAGCCGAGACGCCTTGCTCCGTGCCAACCGGCGTCGGCACGGAGCGAAGCACTTGCCGTCAACGTCAGCGTGAAGGGCGGGCCTTCAGCCTCATTCATTGAAGCGCCATGCATAACGCACGAAGATGCTGTCAGCAGTGACATAAACCGGGACGACGACGACACGGCATCACAGGCATTAACGTGCGTCCGGAGATGATACATCGCGCATGCGCATTGATGCGTGCATTTGACAAGCCGACAGCGACAACGAACCTAGATTGAACTCGCCGCGCGGTTTCAAACCGCGATTTCTTGCCGCTTTCGTTACAATTTTAATTTCATTGGCAGCTTTAACCCTACCAAAGCAATCCTGGGTACGTCTCTAAAATTCCATGATTAGCGCCGCCGAGCGGATGTACGACTATCGTCGATATCTGAGGAGGCGGGGAATGAATCACATCAATCGGGATGAGCACGCGCGCGCCGGCAGCTTCGGGCATCGCAAGGTGACGCCCCGCGCCTGCGTCGCCGACAGCAAAAAACACCTTCGAACCTTTCTTTCCGAAGCTCTCGAGGATCTCGGTTTCGTCACCTCCGAATGCGCACACGCCAGCGACTTGGCGATTGCAGTGGACACCCAACAGCCGGACCTCGTCGTCCTCGGCGTGTCCGTCAACGGGGTCGAGGTCGGCGAAATTCTCGAAGTGCTGGTGCGGAAAAGCTTTACCGGCCAGGTTCTCGTCATCGGCCAGCCTGATACGATTATGGTAAAGGCCGTCAGACAAATTGGCGACGAATACGGTATCGCGATGCTGCCCTCGCTGCCGACGCCGTTCAGCGCCGGAACGTTGCGCGCCAGCCTCGCCGCGCTTTTGCCTTCCGAACCCGCGCCGAGCCCTGCGGTAGACGTGGCCGAGGCGCTGAAGGCCGGTTGGCTTGAGCTGTGGTATCAGCAAAAGATCAATGCTCGTACGTTGGTTCCCAGCGGCGCCGAGGCGCTGGTGCGGATGCGGCATCCCGCCTGGGGCGTGGTGCCGCCGGCCTATTTCATCCGCGACGACAAAGATCCGCATTATCGCGCCCTATCCGAATTCGTGATCGGCCGCGCGATCGAGGATTGGCATTATCTTCTGGAGCAGCAAGGTCCGGTCGATCTTTCGATCAACCTGCCCATCTCGTTTCTGAGGGATCGCGACGCGGTACGCCAAATGTGCCTCGAAATGCCCGAGCATCCCGCGTTCGCCGGATTGATCCTCGAGATCAACAGCGCCGAGGTGATCGCGAACCTCGATCTCGTCATCGATGTCGCGCGACAGGTGCGGCTGCACAATATCGCGATCGCGATCGACAATGTCGGCGCTGAATGGCCGTCGCTGATGGGGCTGCCGAGTTTCCCTTTTGTCGAGCTGAAGGTCGATCATCAATTTGTCACGGGCTGCGCGGACAACCGGCTGAAGCAAACGGTGTGCCGAAGGATCGTCGAGCTGGCGCAGGACAACGGCGCGCGCGCCATTGCCCAGGGTGTCGAAACGCGCGCCGACTTTCTCGCCGCGCATGGCATGGGTTTCGACCTTGTGCAGGGCTATCTGTTCAGCAAGCCGCTGGGGGTAAAAAAATTCGCCCGCTCCCGACCTTTGCTGGCGTCTGCTTCCAGCCAGACGGCATAAGAGTCATTCGAGGCACGGCTTCGCACTGGCAGCATCGCGGTTCCACGGGTACGCTCCAGGCGGGAGCCGGCCCGGCAGAGGCCGGTCATGTCAGGGAGACCGCCACATGGCTTTTAATCGCGTACTCGGAATAGCCTTGGGAGCCGCAGTGCTTTGCTGCAGCACCAGCCTCCATCTCGCTCATGCCAAACCGTTCATGATCGTCGGCAACGACGAGAAGGTCTGGTGGGATGATGACGGAAAGGTGGTGCTCTCCCCGAGCGGCAAGGACACCGTGTTGATCGTCGATCTAGCCGACCCCGAAAGCCCCAAGATCGTCGCCACGCTGCCCCTGAAGAATTCCATTGTCGGACCGCCGGTCAATCTCGACATCGATCCGAGCGGCTCGATCGCGCTGGTGGCGGATTCCGTCGACGTGACGAAGGATGGCGAGGCGCTGAAGCAGGTGCCCGACAACAAGGTCTACGTCATCGACCTGAAGGCGAGCCCACCCAAGCTGGCGTCGACGGTTACCGTCGGCAAGCAGCCGTCGGGCCTGAGCATCAGCCCCTCCGGCAAGATGGCGCTGGTGGCCAATCGCGGCGACAATTCGATTAGCGTGCTTTCCATCAACGGCACCGACGTCAAGGTCACCGATACGGTGACACTGCCCGACAGCGTCGCGCATGTCGTGTTCACGCCCGACGGCAAGCGCGCTCTCGCCGTGCAGATTCCCGGCCCACAAGGTTTCGGTGCTCGACATCGCCGGCGACAAGGTGACCTACAACAAGGTGGACCTGCCGACCGGCCAATGGCCCTACAACGTCGTGGTGGCGCCGAGCGGCAAGATCGCGCTGACATCGGATAATGGCGGCGCCGGCTCGTCCGATGGCAGCGTCGACACATCAAGCGTGATCGATCTCGAAGCCAATCCGCCGCGGATCATCGACCGCGTCGTGGTCGGCGACGGGCCCGAAGGACTAGCGATATCGCCAAAGGGCGATCTTGCGGTTGCCGCCATCCTGCGCGGCTCCAACATGAAGAAGGCCTTCTTCTACCAGAAGAACGGCAGCATCTCGGTGCTGAAGATCGATGGGAAGAAGGTGACCAAGACCCAGGACATCGAGGTCGGCGGCCTGCCTGAGGCGGCGGTGTTCACGCCCGACGGCAAATACATCCTGGTCGGAAACTACATGACGCAGGATTTTTCGATCTTGAAAGTCAACGGCCGCAAGGTGACCGATACCGGCAAGCGCTTCAAGGTGCCGGGACATCCGGCCTCCGCGCGCATGGGCCATTAGGGCATGATCGGTTTTGACTGAGTCAGAACCGAAGCTCTGGATTCTTGATTTGACGCGTTTCTTCACGCGATCCGGTATCCACCCCGGATCAAGTCCGGGGCAGGCTTTCGTTCGAAAACACATAGACAGGAGGCGTCAGACAATCACCGCGGACCGCGCCAAAGCGCGCGGTCAGCGTTTCGCTGTCATCGATCATTGAAAGGTCATATCGAGGCATTTCGAAATATCGGAGCCGAGGCCGGATGAGATGGTGATGCAGCCACGCACCTTCCGCGTCGTGTTGTCGCTGGCCCAGATCGAATAGCCGCCGGTACCGAAGAAGGAGTTGGTATTCGGCGGTTCGGTTTCGGTGGCGTCGAAGGAGTAATCGCCATCAGTGTCGAAGATGCGCGGCTTCCTGGTGCAGCCACCATCGGTCTGCACATTGATGACTTCCTTGTTGTCCCGCGTCAGCGCCAGCGAGACCTGGCAACGGAAATATTCCGAGGTCTTGGCGTTGAACAGATAGGCGTAGGACTTGCAGGTCGCGGTATTGAGCTTGCCGGCGGCGAGCCCCCGGCTGCAAGCGATGCGCTGGTTGTTCGACAGCTTGAATTCGTCGGCCTGTGCCACGGAAGCCAGCGTCATGAGCGACAATGCAACAGTAAAACCAATCTTCATGACGAGATTCATCCGAATCATCCCTATGATGTTTTTCGCAATGGAGCGTTGTAGACGGAAAGAGGAACATAGTCGCGCGGCAAGAAATCACAAAGCCGCAGGGCGCGCGTCATCCGACCACAGCTTCAGTCGTATTGACGGAACAATGACGTTCGTGATTTGTTCAATATCCGGCGGGGACGCCGTTTCGGCTGGAGGATGACGATCGTGGCATTTTCGACCAAGACTGTTTTGACGGCGACTGCGCTTGCGGCGCTGACCGTATCCGCATTTGCGCAGAGTCCAGCTGCGGAGCCCTGGGAGCTGAAGACGGACATGGGCTACGGCTACGGCAAGGACGGTAAAACCTTCGCCTACAAGATGGGCACCAACAATGCGAACCTGTTGCTGAAGGGCGCGAAGAAAGTGCCGAAGGGAACGCTGTTCTTCATCGGCCAGAACGGGCAGCTCTACATGCGGTCCGGCCCCTATCTCGAAGGCGACGGCAAGTTCATGTTCGGGGCGGAGTGAAGTTAAGCAAGCTCACCGGCTTAAAACACCGCGGCCAGTTCCTTGGCGCCGGGCTTGCCGGAGTTGAAATCCATCCGCTCGTCGGTAACAGCCAATAGCTTCGCCACCGTGTTGTTGCGGATCGCGACGGGATTGCGCTCATAGCCCGAGCGCTGGAAGAAATTCGAGGTCGGCACCCGCTCGCGCATCGGCTGCGGCATGGTCACCATGTCAAGCCCGGTGCCGTCCCCGGTCAGGTTCATCATTTCCAGCTCTGCCGCGGTCAACGGGCGGGTATAGCCCTTGGCGCGCGCAAAGATGACCGATGTCAGGAGCTTGTGGGTCTGCAGCATTGGGCCGACGTCGATATCCAGCACCATGGCGTGAACCGCCCAGCCCTGCGGTGTATTGGCGAGCTTCTCATGCGCCGACCAATCATCCGGAACGGTGCGGGTGAACGCCACCATCTTCTTCAGCACCGCGACCTTGTGATCCATCGCCCTGCGCGCCGGGCCGGACAAGGTCGCCGCCTTCTCGGCCAGCGCCTTGACGAATTCATGACCCTGCTCGGCCATCAGTTCGACGCTGTTGGTGGTGAGCAACTGATTGTAGCCGATCGCGGTCGAGATCGCGCGTGAGCCGGGCCGCGACGCGCTCAATCCGGACTGCATGTCGTGATTGCCGCTGCCGCCGGTCTCGAACGAATAGACCCGCACCGCCTGCTCGCGCGTCAACCCTGACGTCTGGGCGTAGCGCGCGTAGGCCCGTTTGAACTCGACCTCGGTCGAAGGCCGCTGCGGGGTAAACTGGAACTGCTCGGAGGCGGCCTTGAGGAGATCGGCGACCACGGGAATGGTCTTTGGCTGACGCGGCGGCCTCTCCTCTTCTTCCTCCGGCTGCGGACTAACCGGGCGCTTCGGCCCGGCATAGACCGGCGGCTGGCTCAGCACGTAATCATCAAGCGCGATCTGCTGGCGTTCGCGCCGCTTGGCGTTGCGGCCGCGGCGCTTTTCCGAAATCGCGCTCCAGTAGGCGGAGGCTTCCTCTTCAAAGGCCGCGCGGGCTTCCTGATACTCCCTAAGCTTTCGGCGATATTCGGCGATCGCCTCCGGTGAAGCGGCCTGCGCCATCGCGTCAGTCGTTGCGGCCGACCACGCCTGCTCGACCGCCACGGCGCGCGGCGCGCTCGTCAGCAGCGCGAGCGCGACAAATCCGGGAACAATTCCAGGGAGGGAGCGAATCAATGGCGGATACATCGCCGCCTTTGTAGCAAGCGCGCCCGCGAAGTCAGCCCCGAAACCGAATGAACTGCACCGGCGCGTTTCCCTTCTCCCCCAGGGGAAGACGGAAAGAGCGCCCTCACTCCTGCTCGACTCCGCTCGCCTTGACCAGCTGCGACCACTTCTTCTCATCCTTGTCGATGAACGCGGCGTAATCTTCCGGCGTGCCCGGGGTGATGTCGGTGCCGTCTGCGCCCAATTGTCGCTTCACCTCGTCGGAGGCGAGCGCCTCGCGCAGCACCTTGTTGAGCTTGTCGATGACCGGGCGCGGCGTGCCGGCCGGCGCGGCGAGGCCATAGTACAGCGACGCATCGAAGTCGGAGAGGCCGGCCTCGGCCATGGTCGGCACATCCGGCAACAGGCCGGAGCGCGTGGCGCTGGTCACCGCGAGCGCACGCAGCTTCCCGGCCGAGACGTTGGGATGTGAAGCCGGGATCGGCGCGAACGCCATCGGGATATGTCCGCCAAGCAGGTCTGTCAGCGCGGGGCCGGTGCCCTTGTAGGGAATATGCACCAGTGTGATGCCCGCCGAGCGGGCGAAATATTCGCCGGTGATATGACTGGCGGTACCGGCGCCGGCCGAGCCGAAATTGACCTTGCCAGGATTGGCTTTCGCATACGCGATCAGCTCGGCCACGGTTTTGGCCGGAAATGACGGATGCACCACCAGCGAATTCGGCGCGTTGCCGATCAGGCCGATCGGTGCAAAATCCTTGCGCGGATCGTAGCCCACGTTCTTGTAGAGCGACGGTCCGATCGCGAGCGTGCCGGTATAGCCAAGCACGAGCGTGTAGCCGTCCGGCTCGCTTTTCGCGACCGCCTTGGTGCCGACGGTGCCGCCGGCGCCCGGCCGGTTGTCGACCACGACCTTCTCCCCGAGCAGTTCGCTCATCTTGTCGGCAATGCCGCGGCCGACGATCGAGGTACTGCCGCCGGGCGCGAATGGAATGACAAGCGTGATCGGCCGGCTCGGAAAGCTTTGCGCCTGCGCCTGATGGAACCCTGCGCTTGCAGCGAGCACGACAAGGGCGGCGCCAAGCTGCTTTTTCCAAAACCGCATTTCCGCACGCCTCCCTCAACGTTTATTTTTATCGGCCGCATCGTCGTCAAAAGATTCGCCATCCGCAACCGTGCTTTCGGACGACGAAAATTATTTCCAGGCGAACACCGGCTGTTCGAGGTCGGCGACACGGGTGTCGCGCCCGGCCAGCACTTCACTGAACTGGTAGATCAATGCCGCGGTCGGCGCATGAATATGCTGCCCGGCATGACGGAAGCGGATCACGCGCCGCGTGCTTTCCGGAATAGTGGTGAAGCTGAAGGCATCTTCCATCTCGATCGCGTCGAGCGGGATGCGATGCACGGAGGCGACTTCGTCCGGATTGGGCGCGATCGCGCCATCCGTTCCCGCCCAGACCACCACGGGGGTGATCAGGTAGCCGGACCTCGTCGGATAATCGTCCAGCACGCCGAGTACGTCGCGTTCGTCGAGCCGAAGCCCGAGTTCTTCATGCAACTCGCGCAGCGCGGCCTGGGCCTGCGTCTCGCCGTGATCGCAGCGCCCGCCGGGCAGCGCCCATTGCGCCGAATGGGCGCGCAGGCTTGCCGCGCGCCGGGTCAACAAAAACGCCGCTTCGCTGCCGCCCTCGCCTCGCGTGAGCGCGATGGCGACCGCGGCGCGCTTGAGGATCGGCGCGGGCTGATCCGGCTGCAGGCGGCTAAATGCGGCGCAGAGCTCTGCGATATTCCGCCGGGTGGCATCATCAAATGAACGGGCCATTGTGCTTGACTACAACACTCCCGCGCTTGATGAAACAACCTGAACAACATGGCAGCTCGCGAGCAGAACGGAAGGCAAGACATGACCAGGGCCGCGGACAAACTCAAATCCGACGGCTGGAAAATCGTCGAAACATCCGGTTTCCTGCACCTGATCGGGCCGCTGTGGCAGCGCGTCGTCGACGGCGAGCATGAATACGCATTGATCACCGAGGACAAGCACCACAACCGCCGCGGCCTGGTGCAGGGCGGCGTGCTGATGACCTTCGCCGATCGCACCTGCGGCATGACCGCCCGCTACGTCTCGGGCAAGCCGACGCTCGCGACCGTGCAACTCGATACGCATTTTGTCGAGGCCGGCAAGATCGGCGAGGTTTTGATGTCGAAGCCGCATGTCGTGCGCTCGACGCGGAGCCTGATCTTCATCACGACAGAGGTGACCGTCGACAAGCGCTGTATCGCCATGGCCAGCGGTGTGTTCAAGATATTGAGAAGCGAAAGCTAGGCGCGCCTTCGTCATTGCGAGGAGCGCTGACGACGATAACCCCGTCGTTCCGGGATGGTCCAAGGGACCAGGCCCGGAACCTCGAGATTCCGGGCTCGATGCCGGCGCATCGCCCCGGAACGACAACCGGAGGAGCGCCCCATGCAATACCGCCAACTCGGCCGCAGCGGCCTGAAAATTTCGCCGATCTGTCTGGGCACCATGATGTTCGGCGGCCCGACCGACGAGGCCACCTCGTCGCGGATCGTGGCGAAAGCGCGGGAAGCCGGCATCAACTTCATCGACACCGCGGACGCCTATAATGGCGGCCAATCCGAGCAGGTGGTCGGCCGCGCGATTTCCAACAACCGGCAAAACTGGATCCTCGCGACAAAACTGGCCAACCAGATCGGCGACGATCCCAATTGCGGCGGGCTGTCGCGTCGCTGGGTGCTGCAGGCGGCCGACGAAAGCCTGAAGCGGCTCGGCACCGACCACATCGACATCTATTATCTGCACAAGGAAGACCATTCGACGCCGCTGGAGGAGACGGTGCGCGCGATGGGGGACCTGATGCGCCAGGGCAAGGTGCGCTATTTCGGCGTCTCGAACTACCGCGCCTGGCGCGTCGCCGAGATCTGCAACATCTGCGACCGCAACGGCATCGATCGCCCGATCGTCAGCCAGCCTTATTACAACGCCATGAACCGCATGCCGGAGGTCGAGCATTTTCCGGCCTGCAGCTATTACGGGCTCGGCATCGTGCCCTACAGCCCGCTGGCGCGCGGCGTGCTGACCGGCAAATACCGCCCCGACGCGGCGCCCGACAAGGACACCCGTGCCGGGCGCAACGACAAGCGCATGATGCAGACCGAATGGCGGCCGGAATTGCTGCAGCTTGCGCAGGAGATCAAGCAGCACGCCGAGGCGAAGGGCATCACCGCCGGCCAGTTCGCGGTGTCCTGGGTGCTGAATTCCTCCTTCGTCTCCGCCGTGATCGCCGGCCCACGCACCGAAGCGCAATGGGACGACTACATCCGCGCGCTCGACTACCGCTTCACGGCGGAAGACGAAGCGCTGATCGATCGCCTCGTCGTGAGCGGCCATCCATCGACGCCGGGGTTCAACGATCCGGCCTATCCGATCGAGGGACGAAGAGCGCGGACTTCAAGTTGATCGGTGCCGGCTGATCGAAGCCCGCTCCGGGTAAGGTTGATCGGTTAGGTTAAGGCATGACTGCAATTGCACCACAGATCTCGCGCGCTATCGTGCCAGCCGCCGGGAATTTTCCATCCGGTTTTTTCTCCGCGAAGCCGCTCGGCGATCATTTTGCGCTGGCGGCTCCGCCAGATTTTGGGCGTGCGATGCTTGCCGAGAGCCAGGAATGGACGCGTATGTTGGGGCTCAATCCAAAGCCGGCCTGGGCCGAAGTCTGGCACCTCTGGAAGGTGATCATTCCGCGCCGGTCCATCACGGGAGAGCTGCTGATCGGCCAGGTCTGGCGACGTCACGACGGCCGGCGCTGGATCTACAAGAATTTCAGCGAATATAACGGGTGACGAAACCTGCCGGCAGGCGCGGCGAAGGATACTCCGCCCGGTTTCGGTAACCTTCCGTTAACCATCACGGCGATCGTTGATCGCGACGCAATGCTGGCGGGCCCTCGCGAGCTATTATCTCACGGTGACGACAAGCTCTCCGCGGTTGCGTGGAGGTCCATGATGGAAGAGCACCGAACATCGCAGCGACGGCGAACCCTGAAGGCGGGAACGATCTCGTTCGGCGGCGGGGCGATCGATTGCACGGTCCGCAATCTATCCGAAAGCGGCGCGGCCCTCGACGTGATTTCCCCGATCGGCATTCCCGAGCGCTTCATACTTCTGGTGGAAGCCGATCACCGTCACCTTCCCTGCCGCGTCGTCTGGCGAAAAGAGAAGCGGATCGGCGTTCACTTCGAGAACTGATCGGCTCCGTTTCGCGACTGGCGTCATCCCGCACCGAGGTGACGACATTGCGCGTTCCTTCCGATCGGAGCGATCCCGACCTGGAGCACTTTAGTTATCGGTCGCTTTTCCGTGCTCTGTAGCCTCAGTCGGGCAGAAGACGAATCCATGCTCGCGCGCGATATCGACGCGTGCCTGCAGGAAGCTGCGACCGATCTCGGCGAGACGCTCCGTGGGGACGAGCCGCAGCCGCCGTCGATCCTTTGCGTCAGGAACACGCCGTAGTGTTCCGGCAGCTTCCATATCATCGACATGACGGCTCACCGTGGCCTCGGTGGCGAACAATTGAAAATGGGTCGCAAGCTCCTTGAGCGTGATCGGATCGCCTTGCAGCCAGCGAATGGCGACCAGGCTGAAGATCATGTCGGCTTCAAAAACGCTGCGCCACGGATGTTTCAGCACGCCCTCGTGGACCATGCGGCGCCGAAACTCGCTGCGCCAGCCCAGCCACGCGACGTCGAAGGCAAGCGCCGCCCGCTGCTCTTCGGTCAGCACCGCGTCCGGGTCTCCCGCCAAAGCCGTATCCCCGTCCGAGGCAACGCGCTTCGTGGGCCCCGAAGGGCCGCCCTCCGTTATCGAGGTTGGATTGGGCCGATCCTCGTTCATGCCGTTATTATAGAGACCGGGGGGCTGCGGTTCTTGGGCTGGGAGAGACCTGGGCTTTGCCGAAAGTGACAATTTAGCGGTTTCGGCTTCCGTGAGCTTCTGCAATAAGCGGCGTCCGGAATGACGATCAGGCCTTGATGATGATTGTTGATGATACCGGGCCGTTGCGGCTCTCCACCGCCGATCTCCCTGAGCGCGATCGGTTTGCGATCTGGCGCGAGGTCTATGGGCGTATGATCCACCAGGTCGAGATCGAGCCGCTGGGCAGCGATTCCTTTCATGCCGACCTGACGCTAAGGCTGCTGCCCGGCCTCGGCGTTGCCTCCGGCCCCTGCTCGGCGGCGCATTTTCGTTCGACGCCGTCGCTGATCGCGCAGAGCGCGGACAGTATCGGGCTGCCCATCCCGCTGAATGGCTCGGGAATCATCACACAATGCGGCCGGGAGACCGAGATCGGTCCCGGCGAAACCGTTGTCAGCACGACCATCGACCCCGGCGTCTGGACGCTGTCGGAGAGCGGCTCGTTCATCGTCCTGCGCATCGCCCGCCACCTGATGGCGCCGCTGCTGCCGGATCTGGATGCAGCCATTGGCCGTCACATTCGGCACGACACTGAGGCCCTGCGGTTGCTGGTCGACTATCTCCGTGTGTTGAGCGAGCGCGCCGTTCTCACCGACCACGCGGTACAGCGCCTCGTGACAACGCACATTGTCGATTTGGCAGCGCTCGCGATCGGAGCACACCGAGATGCCACGGTGGCGGCTGAGCATCGCAGCGTGCGCTCAGCGCGATTGCAGGCCATCAAGACCGACGTCATGGAGAACGTCGGACGGCTTGATCTCTCAGTCGCCGCGGTGGCCGCGCGCCACCGTGTCACGCCGCGCCACATCCACAGGCTGTTTGGGGCCGAGGACGCCAGCTTCACGGAATTCGTGTACGGCGAAAAGCTTGCACGCGCCCACCGCATGCTGGCCGATTTCCGTCACAACGGCCGCCGCATCAGCGACATCGCCTACGATCTCGGGTTCGCGGACCTCTCCGCCTTCAATCGCATGTTCCGCCGGCGCTATGACGCTACCCCGTCCGAGGTCCGAAACAAGTCTCGCAAGCAAGACTGAGACAGGCACCGTATCGATTTCGGCTCAGTCCCGCACAAATCGCCATATGATCATCGCGGCAACAGGCGCGACCACGGATCCGGAATTATGCGAGACGCTGCCTGCCTTTTCGATGCCTCCATTTCCCTGCCACGATTTGGCCTGCGGATCGATCTTTTGATCAAAAATTTCCAGCTCGCCACTACCTTCGCGGAATGGCACCGAGGTTTCGCTGGTGAAGGCCTGGCCTTCAAGCCGGACCGGCACGGGTATCGTCCCTGCAGCCACTCTCAGACTCAATAACCCCGCTTGCCGATCAATGGTGACAACGGCACGGCAAAGCTTTTCGACCACCGCGGCTGTCTCGACAGGCAGAGTAAGCCTGCCGCTGCGCCTGAAGCGATAGGGCGCTGCAGGAGCCGGAGGCGCAATGTTGACGCCATCGCCCTCGTCCTCCACCGTGATCGAGCCGGAGCCGCAGACGCTGCGAGGGTCGGGAATCCAGTTCTCATAGCGCGTATCGTCCTGTTTCAGCGCGCCGAGCGCGCCCGGATTACCGTTCAGCCGTTGGCCGATCGCCATAATCGTCCGCGCGCGGCAAGCCTCATCCTTGCCACACGCCGCAACGGCTTTTCCGATCGCCTCCACACCGGCCGGCGCCTGCACGTCATCGCTCGTTATGCCCCCGACCTTGACGGCGGGCGCAGTGCTCGCGCCGGGGACCAGCATCGCGAGCTCCACCTCGAGCCTACGGCTGACCTTGAGGCGCGACCATTCGACCTTGTTCGGCAAGTCGCGGCGGCCTGAACCTTTCAGCTCCACCGAAATCGAGAGGCGCCCCGTCGGGGCATTGGCATATGGATCCCGCATCTTCTCCTGCGAAAATGCAGATCCCGCCGACACGCCAACCGAAATGCCGAATATGAGGGCGGCGGCAGCGAACGGATATCGTCGGGCACCTCGCTTCAACTGCTTGTTCGGCATCCCATTACGTCCACGATCTGCTCGCATTCAGGCTCCCTCGAAAAATTCCTCGGAAACGTTTCGAGCTAACCCGCCCCGGAAGCCAGACAAATCGATTGCAAAATTGAGGTCATATTCCAGCCCCCCTGATCTTTCGATGCCTTTCGCGTCCACTTCACCCCTCGTCATGGGTAATGTTCGGATTCAACTGTCAAACAGCCCAAGGGATGTTCACCCACGCGTCGTCCTGGCGAAGGCCAGGAACTATAGCCACAGGAGTTCGTGGTTACGCCGAGCTAGGGCTTCCACCCTTCTTCAGCAATCGACAGCGGTGGAAATGGGTCCCGGGTCAAGCCCGGGACGACAGTGGTTTTTTGTTTTCCGATTCAACTGTCAAACAGCGGGAGGATGTGAGTCCGCGCTCTCGCGGCGCAAAGCGCCCGAGTTTTGCTAACTTTCCACCCCCCTTCGTCAGCAGAGGGCGCAGGGAAAGCCGGGTGCGCGCTGCACCCGCGGTCTCGTGTGCAAATTGTGCAAAGAAATGCGCACACGAGCATACAGGTGAAGCGGAGGCAATCCGGCTTTCCCTGCGCGATGGGTTACGGCTTACTTCGTGCTCTCCCCGGTGACCGGCTTTCTTGCCACCGTCATCAAGCGGATACTTCCGCAAAACTTGGCGCCAGCATCGGGGCGCCAGGACCACACGACTTCGCCGTCCGTGTCGGCCACGCTCGTCAGTCGCAGCTTTCGCGTCCACCGCATCTCACCGCGCGTTCGTGACGATCGCGACCCGCCCCTCTCATCGGGTGAGACGCGCGGAGTCAAACCACTGATTTGCCCGACCGCGAAAGCGAAATATTTTCAGCAGGAGGGCTGGACATACTTTCGTTGATTTGCCCGTCGAGTTGTCTTGTCGCAGCCGTTCGATCCACTTCGTCATTGCGCGCCACCCGGAAGACACAAAGCGCCGCCGGATGGAGGCTCCGCGAGCGCAATCCATGGCATCGCTTGCCGAGGAAGGGAGTGCTTCCGCCTCCGCTCACGAGCTACGGCGGACAAAATTTGGGACGCACTGCACAGGCGTGGGATTTTGAGCCTACGCCGATTGTTGCTCCGCGCTTTACACTCCGGGCCATACCGAGCCTGGCCTGTCGCGTAGAGATTTTATTCGACCATGAAGCGGATTCTTATTGCTGACGACCATGTAACGGTGCGATCGGGATTGCGTGCTGTTCTGGAAGGGCGTGCCGGTTGGGAGGTCGTTGCTGAGGCGCGTGACGGCAACGAGGCGGTTGCCGGTGCCATTGAAAAACGGCCCGACGTCGCAATCGTTGACTACTCGATGCCGCTGATGACCGGTGTCGAGGTGACGCGGCGTATCAAGGAGCATCTGCCGGCAACAGAAGTACTCATGTTTACGATGCATGACTCAAGTGTGCTGGCGTTGCAGGCGTTCCAGGCAGGTGCCCGCGCCTATCTGCTGAAGTCTGATGCGAACAAAATGCTCTTGGCCGCCGTCGAAAACCTGATGTCTCGCAAGCCTTTTTACGCCGGTGCTTTTTCGAGCGAGCTGGAGGGCATGTCGAAGGGGAATTGCGACGGCACCGAGATACTTTCGCCGCGGGAGAGGACAGTCGTCAAGTTGGTCGCGGAGGGGTACAGCAACAAAGGTATCAGCGCGATCCTGAATCTCAGCGTAAAGACGACGGAGACGCATCGGTCGGCAGCCATGCGCAAGCTTGGCATAGGCTCGGTCGCAGGCCTGGTCCGATACGCGGTTCGCAATAAATTTCTGGAGGCGTAGGCAACAGCCCCTACCGAACCAGCGCTTCACTGTGCGCCCTCACAACAGAGACCTATCGGGGCACAGATCTCTGACCCTTCCCTTTCAGAACTGCACTTTAGTGTGGATTTTCGAGGCTGAACAGTTCCGACTGCTCATCATACGCGAACAGTTCCGCGTAACGCCCCCACGAGACGATGGTCTTCAACGTCTCGTCCGCGTAGTCTTCCGACATGTAATCCTCAAGCTCGTTGCGGAAGCGCGCGGCCGGCGCGGAGTGCGAAGGTCGCTCATCGAGGACGCGGCGGATCAGCCCCATCACCGGCACGTAGCTGATGAGGTGCTCGGCGAACAGCTTCTTACGAGCATCGGTTTCGAGATGAGCGAAGCGCTTGCCGGCGTCCGTCAGCATGAGATCACCTTCGCTCAATTGGGCAAACCGCAACAATTGAAGCGCTTCGCCAAGGTGAAATATTTCGTCTGCTTCGAGCTGCAGGTGGCCGGCGAGAACGGGCAGGTCGGCGTGCCCGTTGTATGGCGGCGCGGCAAGAGTTTCGATCAGGCCCGAAAGCACGTTGGACGAGACATGGTTGAGGGTCATCCCGACACCGCTGCCGGGGATGCCCTCGATGGACCGCGCTCGCGCTTCCGCGCGCTGCGTCATGCGAGCATAGATGCTGTCGACGAGTTGCCGGAATGACGGATCAAGACGATTGCGCGGGTGCGCCAGATCGACCTTGATCTCGGCGGCGACGCGGCCGGGATTGGACGAGAAGACCAGAATGCGGTCGCACATCAGCACGGCCTCTTCGATGTTGTGCGTCACCATCAATACCGACTTGATCGGCAGCCGGCCCTCGATCCAGAGATCGACCAGGTCGGTGCGGAGCGTCTCGGCGGTCAGCACGTCGAGCGCCGAAAACGGCTCGTCCATCAGCAGCAAGTCCGGATGAACAACCAGCGCCCTGGCGAAGCCGACGCGCTGGCGCATGCCGCCGGACAATTCCTTCGGAAAAGCGGACTCGAAGCCGTCGAGGCCGATCAAGTCGATCGCCGCAAGCGCCCGGGTTCGGCGTTCTGCGCTATCAATCCCAAGTGCCTCCAGACCCAGCTCGACGTTTTGAAGGACCGTCAGCCACGGAAACAGCGCAAACGACTGGAACACCATCGAGACGCCATTCGGCGGGCCCTTGATCGTCTCGCCACGGCATTTGGCGTCACCCGACGACGGCGCGATCAATCCGGCGATGATGCGCAATAGCGTCGACTTGCCCGACCCGGACCGGCCGAGCAGGCCGACAATCTCGCCCGCACGTATCGTCAGGTCAACTTTTTCGAGCACCAGCAATTCTTCACCGCTGCCTTTCGGAAAGGAACGGCAGACGCCGCGGATATCGAGCAGGCTGGGCTGTGCGGTATGATCGAGCATGGGCTTCTCCTGATCAGCCAAGGCGAAGGCGGCGCTCGCCGAAGGCATAGAGCGGCCTCCAGAGCAGCCGGTTAAACAGCGTCACCAGCACGCACATGATGGCAATGCCGAGGACGACACGAGGGAAGTCTCCGGCTTCGGTCGCCTTCGCAATATAGGCGCCGAGACCCGTGGCCGTCAGATGGGTGTCGCCCCAGCTTGCGACCTCCGCAACGATGGAGGCGTTCCATGACCCCCCTGAGGCGGTAATGGCGCCGGTGATGTAGTAGGGGAAAATCCCGGGCAGGATGACCTTGATCCACCACCGCCACCCCTTCAGGTGGAAGCTGCCGGCGGCTTCCCGAAGGTCGGTCGGGAAGGCGCTGGCGCCCGCGATCACGTTGAACAGGATGTACCACTGGGTGCCCAGGATCATGAGCGGGCTGAGCCAGACATTCGGGTTCAGGTGGTAGCGCACGATGACGAACACGAACACCGGAAAGGCGAGATTGGCGGGGAACGCCGCAAGAAACTGCGCAAGCGGCTGGACCCGCTCGGCAAGTATTGGCCGTAGTCCGATCCACACCCCCACGGGCACCCATATCAGCGTCGCCAGGGCGATCAGCACGACCACGCGCGCCAGCGTGATGAATCCGTAACCTACGGCGCTGATGACGTCCGACGGGGTCAGCGTTGCCGAGAGATATTGATAGACCTTCAAGGCGGCGAAGCCGGTGCCGGCGAGAACGATGCAAAGCCAGATGGCGTCGATCACGCGCGATGGCGGGCCCCCTCCGGTCGGCACGACCAAACGGTCCGGCAGCGGGATGCGCAAATTCGAGAACACTTTGTTGAGCGCCGCAAACGGATACGTCAGCGCGCGCAAGGCGCGCGTACGGCGGAACAGATCGAGCATCCATGATGTGGGCGCCGTCGCCGAGGCGGTCTCCTCGAAATGGAATTTGTCGGCCCAGGCCACCACGGGGCGAAACAGCAGTTGATCATAGGCAATGATCACCAGAAGCATCGCAAGGATCGCATAGCCGATCGCGGGCAGATTCTGCTCCTTGATCGCGAGCGCCACATAGGAGCCGATGCCCGGCAACGTCACCGTGGTGTCTCCGACCGTGATCGATTCCGACGCCACCACGAAGAACCAGCCGCCGGACATCGACATCATCGTGTTCCAGATCAGGCCGGGCATCGCGAACGGCACGTCAAGCCGCCAGAAGCGTTGCCACCCGCTGAGGTGAAAGCTCTGGGAAGCCTCGTCCAGATCCTTCGGGACGTTGCGTATCGACTGGTACATGCTGAAGGTCATGTTCCAGGCCTGGCTGGTGAAGATCGCGAACACGCAGGCGAGCTCGGCGCCGAACACATTGCCGGGAAACAGATTCAGGAAGAACACGACAGTGAAGGTGAGAAAGCCGAGGATCGGCACCGACTGCAGGATGTCGAGCAGCGGGATCAGCACCATCTCGGCGCGCCGGCTCTTGGCGGCCAGCGCGGCATAGATGAAGGTGAAAACGATCGAGCAGGCGATCGCCAGCAGCATCCGCATCGTCGTTCGCAATGCGTAGCCCGGCAGGTTAGCCGGATCGAGCGAAACCGGCGTGACGTCGAGCGTCGACAACGGCAGCGTGGTCTGTCCGCCGCCATAGACGATCAGCACCAGGGCGCCGATCACAAGAACCAGTGCCACGACGTCCCAGACGTTGGGGCGCAGCGCCTGCCCCAGTCTCGGCGACAGAACATCCTGAAAGGTCATGACCACCCGCCTCGTCTAGAACTCGCCGTGCAGGCGGCCTGAGAAAATATTCACCGGGCCGCGATCGGCGTTATAGGCCGGGTTGGCGATGAGCTGATAGTCGGCAGTAAGTGTAAAACTCTTGTCGATCGCGAAGGCGTAATAGGCCTCGATGATCCGTTCGGTTCTGTAGTTGAGACGGCCGTCGCCGATCAGGAGCCCGTTGCCGCCGACCGCCAGGAAATCCCGATGGGCGTCAGACAGTCCGTTGACGGCGCCGCCGATGCCGATCGTGTCGCTCGGACGCCCCCAATAGCTGCCCTTGATCGAGACGCCCCCAGACACGCTGCGGTCGATGTCGGTAAACGACAGGATTTCGTTGCGGCCGTCATTCCAGCTCGCGCGAGCGAATACGCCGATATCCTTCATGACCTGTTGTTCGCCGTTGACGTAGACGCCGTATTTGGAATTGTCGCGCCGAATGCCGACGACGATATCATTGATGTCGAGCGTCGGGTCGGCGTTCGCCATCGCAATCGCCTGGCGATAATTGGCGGTGTTGCCGCGATTGACGAAAATGCCAAGCCGCAGCTTGCCGGGTTGATCGAAGATCATGTGACGCTCTTCGAATTCAACCACCGCGCCGCCGGTCTTGAAGACAAGGACGTCGCTGTTGGGCGCGTCGGGCACCTGGAACAAGCCGCCGCGTATCGCCCAGTCCTTGCGGTTGAGCTCGACCACGGCGCCACGGGTAAAGCCGGGAAGATCGGCGGGAAAGTCGTAAGCCGCGGAAGACCACATCGCCCAGTTCATGAAATCGATGCGGGGATCCTTGGCGTAGGAATTACCGTCGAAATAGTCGCCGATCGCGAAACGGCCGAGCGTCACCGTGACACGGTCGATGTCGCGTCTGCCCGCGAGCTGCATCGGGCCGTCCGCAACCTCCTCCTGCTCGCCGCCGAGGCCGAACGTCTGGCGGAAGATATAGCGTTGCGGGCGGAACCTCGGATACGTGGCGCCGCCCTTTTGCGCCTCGCCATTGGAAAAGCCGGCGAGCCCAAGGGTGCTGTTCAGGCCGAAGCCTTGCGCCAGCTCAGGGTTGAAATAGAACTCGCCGCCCTGCCAGAGCCGCCAGCCGAGAAACGCGTCCGCAGTCCCTGTCTCGCGGCCCTGGCCGCCGCCCGGAAGACTGTTGGTGCCTTCATAGGGCGAGCGCATGCGTGGATAGCCCTGCATGATGACCGTGGTCTGCCCATGCACGTTCCAGTTGGTCGGTTCGACAAGCGCCGTCCGTTCATCGACCTGCGCCGGCCCCTCCCATGGCGGCGCCCCCCACAGGCGGTAATTCAGTCCGAGCTTGAACAGGTGAACGTTGGGATCGACGTTGACGCGCGGCAATCCGACATCGGTCAGGTCATAGGTTCGGCGCGCCAGATCGATGTAGTCGTACTCGGCCCTCGTGGTCCAGTTGCCGCCGACGGCGACCTCCACGCCTAATCCTGCTGTCCAGCCGAGATGCGTCAGGTACCGCTTCGGCGGCACGATCGTGCCGAGGTCGTTGAGGCTGACGTTGGTGCTCCCCCACGCGATGCCGCCCGTGACGTAAGGCATCCACGTTCCCATCGCATAGCCGACGCGGCCGCGCCCGGTAGCGATATAATCAATCGTGGTGTCGAACGGAGCCGGCACCAGCCGCGGAACATCGACCGGGCTGCCGAACGATACGTCGGCCTCGACGCCGAGCACGACGTTGTTCGCCAGTTGCCTGATGTAGCCGGCCTGGTAGCCGCCGATCAGTCCGGTGACGCTGTGTGGAAGGAACACGCCCTGCAAGGGCAGAGGATTGGTGTCGGGACCAATGCTTCCTCCGCCGTAACCGACGTGACCGCCAAGATAGAAGCCGGTCCAGCCGTAGATAGCAGAACGAGGCGGCGCCTTGACCGGAAAGCTCGGGCGCAGATCAGCCGCGATCGCTTGAGACGAAGCCGCCACGAAGCTCGCCGCGCCGATCACAACCAACGTATTGGTCCGCAGCCCGGCCATTCGCTGACGCCACTGGCGTTCGAACCCGATGCCCGCGCCCAGCAGCGTGGCCGTGCCGAGGCAGATGAAGTCCTGATCAATCGATGCGTTCACAATCCAAATCCCGCGCTGCATGCTGTCGCTTTTGCCGAGGGCCGAGAGCCAAAAACCCGCCGAGATGCTCCAGCCCTCGCGTTCCTGATAAGACGGCTCGAAGACCGCTATGTGAAATCCTGCGCCGCTGATGCAGCTTCATGGCGCCGCGCAAGATGAGGCTCGCCAACCGGAAAATCATGGCCGCTGCCCATCTTCTTTCGCCTTCGGAAGCCGACTTCATCCTGGCCGTCATGGCGACACCCAAAAGATCGCGACGAACATTGCGGTGCAGAACAGCACCGTCACCAGCACGAGAGCGAATAGCCGGGAGGCCAATTGCCCGCGACGAAAACGAAGCGACATGGGACACCTTTCCGGGTCCTTCGTCAGATCCAGCGTGCATCGGATTCCTCACCCATGCGGGCGCTGCCCGGCCGCCCCGTTTCGTCGAAACTGTCGAGGTCCCACCGGCATTCCAGCCGGGCCGCATCAAGAAGCGACCAGCGACACGTCAGCGCCGGCTTCGCAGACCGACGCCTGCCCGCGCGGTGACGACGGCTCGGCTGATTGTCATTGGAATGCACGGGTAACAGCCGATACGGCACCAAATGCCGCGGCTCAAATTGCCGGATTTTCGCGAGTCTCTTGAACATCGCCCACCTCCACGTCCGCTCTGCGCGGCAGGTCGGTGAGCGAGACGGTCAGCCAGGCGCGACCATCATCCTCACGCGGCCACAGCCCGCGCGATCAATCTTCGTTTGTTGCGGCACCGCGTAGCCCACTGCTGTGAGGTCGGCGCCAAAGCTGGTACTGCCCATGTTTGGTCGAGAATGCTCGTTGTTGGGATTTAACTTCAGCATTGAACGCGCTGCCAGAAGCGATCGGCTTCGGGCAACGATCGGCCAGATACGCTCGGCCCCAACCCGTGTCAAGCGATTATCAATATCCTCCACGGGGGATGTTTGATATCCTCCCGGGAGGATAGGAGATTGCAATGACGGACCACCCACATGCTGCGATTGCCCGGCGCCTGAAGCGCGCCAATGGCCACCTCGAAAAGATTATCGCGATGATCGAGCAAGAAAAGCCCTGCTCCCAGATCGCACAGCAGCTTCAGGCCGTGGAGAGCGCGATCGAGAGTGCGAAGAAAGCGTTGATACATGATCACATCAGCCACAGCCTCAAGAGGACGTTCAATGCGTCCGGCTCGAGAGGTCATGCCGCGCTTCGGGACTTCAAGCTGATCGCCAAATATCTGTGACGCCAAACCGCACCAGCCGTCGACTGCAATCATCAGGAATTCGCACAACCGCGGAGGCTGCGCGCTTGCCACTGTCGGCGACTACGTTCGCTTTGAGCAAATGTTGCTCAACGGCGGGGAGTTCGACAGCAAGCGCATCCCTGGCTTCCTCTGCCCGGAATTCTTGACCGAGCGGCCCTTACGCGGCGCTGAGGCTCATCGATCGCGGCGCGCTACCATGCGTATTGCGCCGTGCCTTTGCCGGCATAGCTGCGGGTGACGTTGGAAAACTCGCCTTCGAATGTCGCTGCCGCCGACCAGCCGTTGATCCATTTCATTTCGGCGGAGGCAGTGGTGAGCGCGGAGTCGCTGG
This sequence comes from uncultured Alphaproteobacteria bacterium, assembly GCA_963786115.1. GTDB lineage: Bacteria > Pseudomonadota > Alphaproteobacteria > Rhizobiales > Xanthobacteraceae > Bradyrhizobium. Next base: position 7,945 of record CAWAYC010000019.1, on the reverse strand, counting down.
CTTGCCGCGCGGCGCTGACGACGAACCTCGCGCCGGGCAGTGCCTGGAAGGTGGTGCCGATGGTGCGATCCGGGTTGAAGTCGTGCGCCCAGGCGAGGCGGCCGCGCAGGGTCAGAACACCGTTCTGCATGGCGAAGGATTTGTCGGTGCGCAGGCCGAATTCGCTGCGGGTGTCGGTGACGCTCTTCGAGCCGTAGGCGAGGGCAAACGTGTTGGCACCGGAGATCACCTGTTCGGCATAGGCGGGCAGGTCGAAGGTGGTGAATTGTGCCGCCGCATAGGGCGTGATGCCGACGCCGCCTGCCCACGGCGTGACGTAGCGGTAGCCGCCTTCGGCACGTCCCGAATACGCGTTCGCATTGAACGCCGCGCGCAATCGGTCGACGCCCGCAATAGTCACCGCGCGATCCGTCGTGACGTCCTGCCAGCCATAGGCCAGCACGCCCGAGAGATAGGCTGCGCCGCTCGTGTGGCGCACGAAGGCCCCAGCCTGGAATAGATCGGAGCGTCCGCTGCCGCCATTGGCAACACTGAAGCTGGTACCGCCGCCCGCCAGCGCAAAGCCCACCAGTGTTACCTAAGGGCAGCCGGGCAAATGTGCACTAGGAAGGTTCTGCTATCGAATCATGAGTACATGACGGGGCCTGACGGAAAACGTTTTGCAGGATCGCGGCGGGCCAACGCTGGGTCTTGGCATTCATTGTCTGCGCCAGTCTTTTTCTCAATTTCTGTGGGCCTGCCGTTGCTGCCGATGGCGGCCACAAGCGTGCAATATGGCACACGGCCGTCCGCGATTGCCAAAGCGCTCAAGATCGGGCGCGTCGGTTTATCGCGCGCCGACTAGCTGACGCGGGCAATGCCAAATTATTTTAGCCAGCGTCAGGTCGAACGACCTTCCTGCGAAGGTCAACCTCGACTGTCCGGGCGCTCCCCGCGTGTTAGCACGTCACGCCCCTGGCACACCTGCTTGCGCCACGGCGGGCGGCCGTTCTGATGCACACGCCATTCACTCGGTGCATGCCCGCGCCACACGCCTCCCTGACCTTGATGACCACATCATCCGGCGTTTGAAAAGGTGCAAGCGGCATGCCCTGAACCGACGACGCCAACACCAAAGTCACCGCTATAACAGTCCATCTGATCATTGCATTTCTCCCTATTGAACGAAGCGCATCCCTGTCTTTTTCGGGTCGGCAGACCCCGACGCGCGGGGTGCTTTAAAGTTCCAACGCTAATTGGGCTTCAGGCAGAGCCAAGGCGGGTCAAAAGCCGCCGCGATCCGCCACGTGGCCGACCTGTGCAGTTTTTTGAAGCAAGATACAGCGCCGAGCGGTCTGAATATCTGCGTCTGTAGCGCCCTTGCTTCGTGCCCACGCCTCGGCGGCAGGCGCACTGTACTTGGCAACGTAGAACCGGACGAGAACGCAGGAAGCACGACGGACAAGTCCGCTTGTCTCGCCGGCGCTGGCGGCGGATGTCGTAACCGTGAAATCTCCCCTGATGAACCCCACCGAAGGATCGTCGGATTTTGACCACTCCACCGATCCCGAGGTTCCAAACGTGAAGACGACCGCAGCCAAAAACACTCGCGCAAGGCTAAAACGCTTCATGGGATGCCTCCCTGATTGCAAGACGACCATGCTTCACGTCTCGCAACGGGGGGCAAAGCCTAGGCGAACCTACGACGGGTGCGGTTCTCGCGACATTGCCCTAAGGGCCATTGCCTTAAGGTGCACCTTCCGCAAACAGGTGGGACGCGCGGCAGCATTGCAAGAAGTCTGCAGGGTGTCCCTAGCGACACCTCCCATCGCATCATAGTTCCGTCGTGGTTTTGCTTGAACCTTCAAACGTCTAGGAGGCGGGATATGGGCAGGCCAGTCGGATCGACAAATTAAAGAGAGACCCGTCCGTAATTTGCTCCGGGTGGCGGGGTTGACCGGCGGAGGCCGCCGTCTGCGCATGATCGTCGAGAAATTGCTGAAGAGGGCCGAGGGTGGCGATCTGCAAGCGATCAGAGAGATTTTTGACCGATTGGACGGTCGGCCAGTGCAAGCCGTTGAGCGCGATGATACGCGGCTGGAGGACATGACCGACCAGCAGTTAATGGCGGTCATTCGGGGCGGTTTACCCCAGCCGTTATTACTGACATTGGAGGGGTCGCATGGCAGCATGCGCACCCCCGGCGCGCCCCCAAGCGCAACAGCAAACGCGAGGGCTACGCCCCAATCAGCAACGGCTTGATTTAGTTCGATTAAATGGTGCCCAGGGGCGGGATCGAACCACCGACACTGCGATTTTCAGTCGCATGCTCTACCAACTGAGCTACCTGGGCATGTCGCGGGGCCGAAAACCCAAGCGAGCGGCCGGTTTATAGTGAGGTCGGGCGGCCCTGTCCACCCGCCTTCGCCTGCGGCTACGGCGCGGCTGGCCCGGCTTTGGCTCTATCCACAAATTACTGAGAAATAACGCCTATTCGCCATCATCTTCGCTGTTTTCGGGGCCGGGGCACGACGTAGCGGCCGGTCAGCCAGCGGTTCAGGTCGACGTCCCGGCAGCGCGGGGAACAGAACGGGCGGGTGGCGGCAGCGGCGGGCTTGCCGCAGATCGGGCAGGGCTTGCCCGGTTTGGCCGGGCCGCCTGCGCCGGGAGCCTGATCGGCCCTGATTGCATCAGGGCCGGGCTCCCGCTCTTCGTTTTGACGCGTTTTCTTCATGCGAACCGGTATCCACTTCGCCTGAAAACGCTATGCCGGCTCAGCTGGCATTCAACCCACCGCCACGGCGTTCAACCAGCCGTCGCGGACGGGGAAACCTTCGCCTCCAAGCAGCGTGACGGTCTCATAAAGCGGCAGTCCGACGACATTGGTGTAGGAGCCGACCATCTTGACCACGAACGATCCTGCGATGCCCTGCACCGCATAGCCGCCGGCTTTGCCGCGCCACTCGCCGGAGCCGATATAGGCCTGGATGTCGTCCTCGCTCAACCGCTTGAAACGCACGCGCGTCTCCACGAGACGCTGGCGAAACGCCTCCTTCGGCGTCACCAGGCAGATCGCGGTGTAGACGCGGTGATTGCGCCCGGACAGCAGCCGCAGGCATTGCGCGGCCTCGTCGACCAGATTGGCCTTGGGCAGGATGCGCCGGCCAACCGCGACCACGGTGTCGGCGGCGAGCAGGAAGGAGCCGCGCAGATCGTCGTCAAGATGCAGGGATTTGAGCGCGGCGTCGGCCTTGGCACGGGCGAGGCGATTGGCGCAGGCGCGCGGCAACTCACCCCGCTTCGGCGTCTCATCGACGTCGGCGGGCCGCAACGCATCGGGCTCGATCCCGGTCTGGTTGAGCAACGCCAGCCGCCGCGGCGAGCCGGAAGCAAGAACGATTTTCGGACGGCCTGGCATGCGGGTTTTTCGGCTGAGAATCGGGGGGTGGAACGCGCGCGGAACCTATCGGAAGGCATGCTTTTTCACAACCGGGGAACCCGCCTTCTGGAGCGCAATGACGTTTCTTCGGATCCTGCTCCCGTCATCCCGGCGAACGCCGGGATCCACAGGCCGCAGTCATGAAAACGACAACGCGCGACGCGCGCCTCCTAAAAATCGCCGTCACGGCGTTTGGGCCCCGGCGCCCCGTGCGCAATTGCGCACTAGGGGCGACGGCAGGTCACTCGTTCGCGGCGCCGGCCGTGGCAAAGCGCCTGCGGATGCGCAGCAGGAGCGTGTCGCAGACCTCGCGATAGGCTTGCAGCTTCTGTTCGCGGTTGCCCTCGGTCCCGGTCGGATCATGCGTCGGCCAGTATTCGACGTCGGCGGCCACCGTGCGCGTCAGGTCCAGCGCCTTGTGATGCGCCTCGGGCGACAACGTAACGATCAGGTCGAAATTGAGCCCCTCCCAATCGTCGAGCTCCTCAAAAGTGGTCGGCTTGTGGGTGGAGATATCCTGACCCAGCTCGGCCATCACGGCGACCGCGAACGGATCGAGTTCGCCCTTCTTGACGCCGGCCGAGCGCACATAGAGCCGTTGCGGAAACATCCGCTGCAACAGGCTCGCCGCCATCGGCGAACGCACGCTGTTCTGCCCACATGCGAAGAGCACGGCCTGTGGGTTGCGCGCACGCGATGGCGCCCCCATGCGCTCAGGCTTTTTCCAGTTGGGACATCGCAAGCGCCATGAGCTTTGCCGGGGTCATGCGTCCTGGCCCTTCCAGTGCAGCACGCAGATCAGCGTGAACAGCCGGCGGGCGGTTTCGAAATCGATCCGCACCTTGCCTTTCAGGCGTTCCTGCAGCGTGCGCGAGCCATCGTCATGGATGCCGCGCCGGCCCATGTCGATGGCCTCGATCTTGTCCGGCGTCGCGGTGCGGATCGCCTGATAATAGCTGTCGCAGATCATGAAATAATCCTTCACGATCCGCCGGAACGGCGTCAGCGACAACAGATGCGCCACCACGGGCGTGCCGTCCTCGCGGCGGATGTCGAACATCAGCCGGTTGCCGGTTATCGCGATGTGCAGCGTGAAGGGGCCTGTGCCCGCGCCTTCCGGCGCGAACAGGTTCTGCTCGATCAGATCGTAGATCGCGATGGCGCGCTCGTGCTCGATGTCGGGACCGGAACGCCCGATCGATTCCTCGTCAAGCGTCACCGCGACGATGCGATTCTGCGAGTCCTCGTCTGGCGGGGGCTTGTTCATGACAGATTGAGGCGCAATCCGATGGAGCGTGAATGGGCTTCCAGGCCCTCGGCCTTGCCGAGCGTCATCGCCGCCGGACCGAGCGCACGCAGCTGGTCCGGCCCGCATTTGAGGATCGAGGTCCGCTTCATGAAGTCAAGCACACCGAGGCCGGACGAGAACCGCGCCGAACGCGCGGTCGGCAGCACGTGGTTGGAGCCTCCGACATAATCGCCGATCGCCTCCGGCGTATGGGAGCCCAGGAAGATCGCACCGGCATTGCGGACGTTTTCGGACAGCGCTTCGGCGTCCGCGGTCATGATTTCGAGATGCTCGGCGGCGATCGCGTTGGCAAGCCGCACCGCATCGTCGAGTTTTTTCACCAAAATGATCGCGCCGAAATCGTTCCACGAGGTGCGCGCGATTTCCGCGCGCGGCAAAGTCGCGAGTTGCGCCTCCACCGCGCGTTCGACATCGGCGGCCAACGCGGCGCTGTCGGTGATCAGGATCGACTGTGCGCTGGCATCATGCTCGGCCTGCGCCAGCAGGTCGGCGGCGATCCAGCCGGCATTGGCGGTGTCGTCGGCAATGACAAGCACTTCGGACGGGCCGGCGATCATGTCGATCCCGACCTTGCCGAACACCAGCCGCTTGGCGGCGGCGACAAAGGCATTGCCGGGGCCGACGATCTTCGCCACCGGCGCAATCGTCGCCGTTCCATGGGCCAGCGCCGCCACCGCCTGTGCGCCGCCGACGCGGTAGATCTCGGTGACGCCGGCAAGATCCGCCGCCGCCAGCACCAGCGGATTGAGCTTGCCGTCGGGCGACGGAACCACCATCACGACGCGCGCGACGCCGGCGACCCTGGCCGGCACCGCATTCATCAGCACCGACGACGGGTAGGCGGCAGTGCCGCCCGGAACATACAGCCCGACTGCATCGACGGCGCTCCAGCGCCAGCCGAGCTCGACACCGAGCGCATCAGTGAAGCGCTCGTCCTTCGGCATCTGCCTGACATGGAAGGTCTCGATCCGGTCCCGCGCGAATTTCAGCGCCGCGATGGTCTCCGCGTCGCAGGCCTCTACCGCAGCGTCGATCTCGGCCGCGGTGACGCGCAGGCGGCTGGCGTCAAGATCGAGCCGGTCGAATTTACGCGTCGCCTCGATCAGCGCGGCGTCCCCGCGCGCCACCACGTCGTCAACGATCGCGCGGGTGGCGCGCTCGACATCGGCCGAGACTTCGCGCTTCGCGGCAAGAAACTCTTGGAATCGCTGGTCGAAATCGGCGCTCGTGATGTCCAGGCGAACGGGCATGGCGGCTTTCTGGGACTTGAGATTGGGCCCCTGCTCAATGGCGCGGCAGCTCAGGGCCGTCAACCCTTGCGGGGTTTGGGCTTCGTCATTCCGGGCTGGCCCGATGGGCCAGACCCGGAATCTCGAGATTCCGGGCTCGATGCTTCGCATCGCCCCGGAACGACTTTTATCCATCCACCCCCGACGACACCGCATCGGCATCACCGGTCCCGAGATCGTCGGTGCCGAGGTCGGTCAGCTCGCATTCCAGGCATTCGACGTCGAGCCGCAGCACGCCGCCGTGGCTGAACAGCAGGAGGGCGCTGCCGCCGGGCGGATCTTCGGCGTGAAACTCGATTCCCACCAGCTCCAGCATGGCCTGCGGCGCCTGCAGATCGATGTTGCGCGCCTTGCAGGCCAGCACCCGGTCGAAGCGCAGCGCGGCGATCAGCCGGCGCGGGGCCGTTTCGCCCGACAGCCTCTGTTCCCAGTCGAGCCGGCTCATGCCGACCACCAGCCGCTTCTCGCCCTGCCGCCAGATGATGTCCGAGGCCTGCACCCGGGCGTCCTGCACATGGGTCGAGATCACCGCGAGGTCATCGGCATCGAGCGCGATCAGCTTGAGCTGGTTGGTGGGCGGCATGCCAGGTACCCTAGTCGCTGATGCGGTGGATCGAGGCGCCGCAGGCCGAGAGCTTCTCCTCCAGCCGCTCGAAACCGCGGTCGAGGTGATAGACGCGGTTCACCATGGTCTCGCCCTCGGCGGCCAGCCCCGCGATGACAAGCGACACCGACGCGCGCAGATCGGTTGCCATGACCGGCGCGCCGCGCAGTTTCGCGGCGCCGTCGATGGTGGCGGTCTCGCCGTCGAGCGAAATCTTCGCGCCGAAGCGGGCCAGCTCCTGGACGTGCATGAAGCGGTTCTCAAAAATCGTCTCGGTGATCTGCGAGGAGCCACCGGCGCAGGCCATCAGTGCCATCAGTTGCGCCTGCAGATCGGTGGGAAATCCCGGAAACGGCGCGGTCGACACCGTCACCGGCCTGATACCGGCGCCGTTGCGCGCGACGCGGATGCCTTCATTGTTGACGCTGATGTCGGCGCCGGCCTCGGTCAGCACGTCGAGCGCCGACTGCAACAATTCGGGCCGGGCGCCCGAGAGCTGGACGTCGCCGCCGGTCATCGCGACCGCCATCGCGTAGGTGCCGGTCTCGATGCGATCGGGCAGCACGGTATGCCGTGCGCCATGCAGCCGCGCGACGCCCTCGATCGTGATGCTCGCCGTGCCGGCGCCGTTGATGCGCGCGCCCATCTTGTTCAGGCAATCGGCGACATCGGTAATTTCAGGCTCGCAGGCCGCGTTGCTGATGACGGTCCTGCCGCTCGCGAGCGTCGCGGCCATCAGCGCGACATGGGTGCCGCTTACCGTCACCTTGGGAAAATCGATGTCGGCGCCGCGCAGTCCGCCGGGCGCCTTCGCGATCACATAGCCGCCGTCGATCGCAATTTCCGCGCCGAGCTTTTGCAGCGCCATGATCAGGAGGTCGACGGGCCGCGTACCGATGGCGCAGCCGCCGGGCAGCGAGACCTTGGCTTCATGCATCCGCGCCAGCAGCGGCGCGATCACCCAGAAGCTGGCGCGCATCCGCGACACCAGCTCATAGGGCGCGGTGGTATCGATGATATTGCCGGCGAAGATATGCAGGGTCTGGCCCTGATATTTCCGGTCGCCGGGCCGCTTGCCCACCGAAGTAATGTCGACCCCGTGATTGCCGAGGATGCGCTGCAAGTGAGCGACGTCGGCCAGCCGCGGCACGTTGTCCAGGATCAGGGTGTCCTCGGTCAAAAGCCCCGCGATCATCAAGGGCAGCGCGGCGTTCTTGGCGCCGGAAATCGCAATGGTGCCGTTGAGCCTGCTGCCGCCGACGATACGAATGCGGTCCATCTCGCCTCCCCCTGACGATTTTCGAAGTATAGGGCGAACGCCCTGG
>CAWAYC010000018.1:0-187697 GCA_963786115.1 uncultured Alphaproteobacteria bacterium | reverse complement strand
TGCGACAAATCGACCCGACGGGCAAATCAGTTCGCGCCGCAAATTTCTGTCCAGTCCCGCGCGAAAAAATAATCCGCTTCCCTGCTCCCCCAAATCAGTTCTATCCGCGAAGCACACATCCCACGGAGGGGCGGGTCGCGATCGTCACGGGCGCGGGGTGGATGCGGTGGACGCGGCTGCGTCGGGCGCGAGCGGGTTGTTGCAGGGCGGATATTCCGTGAGCAGAACCTTCGCGCGGACGACCGGCGATAAATCCGCCTTCGTGGATTTCGGCGGGCCGGCACATGGCTCGTCGAAGTGCAGATGGCGGTGGCTGCGGACGGCAAAACCGTGTGGTCCTGGCACCCGTTGCTGGTGTCAAGCCGGCGGAGGCGCGTTTGGCCCAACCGGGCGCGGCGCGCCGCCAATTCGCCGGCGATGGTGACAAGACGAATTCGTCGCCAGGGAGAGCGCGGCATAAGCCGTTAAAACCATTGCGCAGGGAACGCCGGCTGATCCGGAGTACCTGTGGTGACTACCGTGTGCACTTTTTCGCACACGGGCCGCGGGTGCAACGGGCACCCGGCGTTCCCTGCGCCCTCCGATTTCTGGGGGGCGACATGACGGGCATCCCCCGGGGCGAAACAGCCCGCGGGAATGCGGGGGTGTGTTTGGAGCAATGCGGGGGCGTGTTTGGAGCGACGTCGTTGCCGCACTCTCCGCTGTCATGCCCCGCTTCATGCGGGGCATCCAGTACGCCGCGGCTTCTCGGCTCAAGCACTGGCGTCTCTGGAATACTGGATCGCCCGATCAAGTCGGGCGATGACGGGTAGAGTCGAAGATGATCGGCAGCCCCCGGGGCGAAACAGCCGCGGGAAGGCGGCGTGTGTTTGGAGCGACGTCGCGGCCGCGCTCTCCGCTGTCATGCCCCGCTTCATGCGGGGCATCCAGTACGCCGCGGCTTCTCGGCTCAAGCACTGGCGTCTCTGGAATACTGGATCGCCCGATCAAGTCGGGCGATGACGGGTAAATGTGCGGCGCTACTGCACACCCTTCTCCAGCAACGCGCGAAAATCCGCGCGTGCGCGTTGCGCTTCGATGCGCGCGGCATCGCTCGCTTCGCCAAGGCCAAAATAGCCGTGAATGAGCCCCTCGCCTTGATGATACTTCACCGGCACCCCCGCCGCCGCAAGCGCCTTCGCATAGGCCGCGCCTTCGTCGCGCAGCGGATCGTACCAGGCGGTGGTGACGACGGCGGGCGCAAGGCCGGAAAGGTTCTTCGCGCGCAGCGGCGAGACGCGCCAGTTGGCGCCGTCAGCCTTGTCTTCGAGGTAATGGCCGCAGAACCATTCCATCACCGCGCGGGAGAGGAAATAGCCTTCGGCGTTTTCCTTGCGCGAGGCAAAGCGCGCGTTCTCTTGTTCATCGGCGAAATTGCCGGCCACGTCGGTCACGGGATAGACCAGCAATTGCCCGGCGAGTTTTATTCCGGCGTCGCGCGCGGCGATCGCACTCACCGCCGCGAGATTGCCGCCGGCGCTGTCGCCGGCGACGCCGACGCGATTGATATCGCCGCCGAAGTCCGCGATGCGGCCGACGACGTCGCGCAGCGCGGCAAAGGCGTCGTCGAACGCGCCGGGAAAGCGCGTTTCCGGGGGGCGGCGGTAATCGACGGAGACGACGACGCGCGCTCGCTTCGATCGCGAGGCTGCGCGCCTGCCGGTCATGCGTCTCGATATCGCCGGCCACCCAGCCGCCGCCGTGGAAGAACACGATCGTCGGCGTCTTGCCGTTGCCGTTGCGATAGACGCGCGCCGGGATCGGCCCGGCGCCGCCGGCGACTTTTATGTCGCTGACATGCTCGACCGGCGGCGGCGGAACCGCCGCACGCTGCGCCGCCAGCGCCCGCAGCGAATCGCGCGCGCTCCGCGGCGTCATCACCGTGGGGTCGCGCAGCGGCAGCAGCGGAATGATCTTTTCAAGGACGGGATCGAGCGGTGCGGGCATGTCAAACCTTCAGTTAGCAGTTGCTGGAAATCGGTGTGCGGGCTTGTTCACGGCTCCTCGCAAGCACGGAGCGAGAAGACCGTAGGGTGGGCAAAGCGAAGCGTGCCCACCAGATCGTGCTGCGCCAAAAATGGTGGGCACGGCGCTGGCGCGCCTTTGCCCACCCTACGGCTCGTTCACCTCGCCCCGCTTGCGGGGAGAGGTCGGCGCGAAGCGCCGGGTGAGGGGGAGCCTCCGCGAGTTCGAACTCGTGGAGAGAGCCCCTCACCCCGACCCTCTCCCCGCAAGGGCGGGGAGAGGGAGCAGAGCAGTGCTTGCGGTTCGAATGAATTCATCACGGCTTACCCATTTGCTTCGTCAATCTCCCCGCTTCGGCTCGTTCTCGACGGTCCGGCTATTCCGCGAGGCAGCGGATGATGTAGTCGGTGCGGTCGCGCGGCAGGACGCCCTCGACATGGGCCTTGCGGCGGCATTTGAGCTGCTCGATCTGCCTCGCCAATCGCCGGGCGAGGCGCTCTTCCTCGCTCAAATCGGCCTGCCGGATCTTTTGCACCCTGATCGGCGAGCCGTCGGACTCGAACTGCAGCTCATACTTCCGGCCTTTCTGGTCGGTGGCGCTGCAGAACACGCTGGCAACCTGCCGCGTCGCGAAGTTGCCGAATTGCCGGCAGATGCCGGCCGAGGCTTCCGCCGACGGCACCGGCAGGCCGTCGACCTTCGGCCGGTCCTTGGAGTTGAGCAGCATGCGGTCGATGCGCAGTTCGTACAGGTTTTCCTGCTCGCGCTGCGCGCTCTCGCCGGAGAACGCCACGACATGGCTGGTGTCGCCGGGGTCGTTCAGTGCGATGGTGAAACGCGCGCGTCCCCGCTGGTCGTGAAAGAACGCAATGGAGGTGCATCTGAAATCACGCCCCGCGATTCTGAGCGTACTGCATTTGCCCGACATCACCGCGAACATGTCGACATCGATCGCCGGCCGATCCTCGGCCACGCTGGGCGTCGCGAGCAAGATCGCGGCAATGGCCAACAGCGGCCGGCAAAGGCGCAGCGTCATGCCCGGTTGATCAGACAAGATCTGAAAGCCTCGATGTTGGCAGGCCGGCGCGCAACGCTAGTTCTTCGCCCGAATGAATCCGGCAAGCCGCGCCTTCTGGGTCTCGCACCAGGCGGCCATGCCGAGCCGCTTCTGGTCGAGGTCCGTCGACCTTGTCGCCAAGGCGACCTCCGACATGATCTCGTCGTCCTGGCGCTCGCCCATTTTGCCGCCGGTGTGCATGTAGGCGATCGCCTTGCGCACCTGCTCGGTGGTGCCGTCCGGCAGGTGCATCTCCTGCGCCTTCTGCACCAGGTCCTGATAGACCACGTCCGTGCCCGGACATTCCACCTTGGCGGCGAAGGCCTGCAAGACCATCGTCACATAGGCCGCGCGGGACTCGGCGTGCGCCGGCGCCGCGAGCAAAAGCAATCCCGGCACCAACAGACAAAAGCGCATCATCGCCACTCTCCCTGGAAAGACTCTCTGACGGTAGCACCGCGTAACCGAAGCGCAAATGCCCTGATGGAACGAGCGCGAGACGGCCGTCCGCCTCGCGCCCCGTATTGCATCACGCCGCGCGGCCAAACTCGGTGCCGAGATGCTTGAGCCGCGGCAACACTTCGCGCTTCAGCAGCCGCAGCGAATTGTGCCAGGCTTCCGACTTGTGCTTGTAGTCGAAACCGAACACCAGCAGCACGCCGAAACCGCCGACCTCGCGGTAGATCTTCTCGATCTTCTCGGTCACCGTCGCGGGCGATCCGACGACCCAGTTATGCCGCGCGCAATACTCGACCGTGACGTCGCTGTCAGGCACGTCGGGCCCGGCCTTCAGGTAGTCCTTGAAGCCGAAATGGCCGAGCAGCGGCAGGAAATACTCGCCCATCATCCGGCCCATCATGTCGCCGGCCGACAGCCGCCACGCTTCCTCATCGGTATCGGCAACAAACACCTCGCGCACCAGCCGCCAGTCCTGCCGGCTCGGCTTGCGCCCGGTCTTCGCGGCGCCGGCCTCGACCGAATCCCAGTGGCTTCCGACATAGGCCGGGTTGAGGTTGAGGCTCATCGGAATGAAGCCGCGCTCGCCCGCGAGCTTCAGCGTGTCCGATCCCTTGGAGAGGCCCGCGACGCCGATCGGCGGATGCGGCGCCTGCCTGGGCTTGAGGTGCGGCTTGAGGAAGTCGAACATCGTGTCCGGCTTGGTCACCGTCCAGAACTTGCCCTTGTAGGTCCAGGGTGCGTCCTCGCTCCACATCTTCAAAATGATCTCAAGCGCCTCGCGGGTCATGTCGCGGTTCTGGCCGGACATGCCGTCGACGTTGAACATCGCCCAGTCGCTCGGTAGGCCGCTTGCCGCGACGCCGAAATTCAATCTGCCGTCGGAGAGGTGATCGAGCATCGCGACGCGGTTCGCGAGTTCGGCGGGGTGATGGTAGGGCAACAGGAAGCCGCCCGGCCCGAGACGGATATTCTTGGTCTGCAGGAACGCCTGCGCCAGCAACAGATCCGGCGACGGATGCGGCTCCCACGGCGCGGTATGATGCTCGCCGATCCAGGCTTCCTGATAGCCAAGCTCATCCAGCCACCGCAGCACCTGCAGGTCCCAGTCGTGCCCTTCTTTCAACCCGCACTCCGGCGGATGCGAGGGCATCGCGAAATATCCGAGTTCCATAGGCTTTCCTCTCCCTTTTGTTCAAGCGTGTCTTATGCACGCATGCGAGAGTACCAGCCCTGGTTGCGGCCGAAATATGGCTCGGCAGCGCGTCAATTTCGTTCGTCATGCCCGGATTTATTCCGGGCATCCACGTCCTGGCCGCACCGCAAGAACGACGTGGATGGCCGGAATAAATCCGGCCATGACGCCCTTCGCGCCTCACCGCGTTCCGAACGTGGTGGCGCCGAACAGGGCCTTCTGGGTCGAGGGCTGCGAGCGCCAATATTGCGGCGGTGCGGAAACCTGGCCGCCGAGTTCGGCGGCGGCGTGCCAGCCCCAGCGCGGGTCGTAGAGCATGCCGCGGGCGAGCGCGACCATGTCGGCCTTGCCGGACGCAACGATCTCTTCGGCCTGCCTTGCTTCCGTGATCAGGCCGATCGCGATGGTCGTGAGCCCGGTCGCTTCCTTGACCGCTTGCGCGAACGGCACCTGATAGCCGGGGCTGAGCGGAATCTTCTGCAAGGGCGAAACACCGCCGGAGGACGCGTCGAACCAATCGACGCCGCGCTTCTTCAGCTCCCTGGCGTATTCGATGGTCTGCGCAAGGTCCCAGCCGCCATCGACCCAATCGGTGCAGGAAACCTTGACGCCGACTGGTTTTTCGCCCGGAAACGCAGCGCGCACGGCGTCGAACACTTCGAGCGGATAGCGCATTCGGTTCTCCAGCGACCCGCCATATTGATCGGTGCGCTTGTTGGAGATCGGCGACAGGAACTGATGCAGGAGATAGCCGTGGGCGGAGTGAAGCTCGATCGCATCGATGCCAAGCCGGTCGGCGCGTTTGGCCGCGGCAACGAATGCATCGCGCACCCGCGCGAGGCCCGCCGCATCGAGCGCCAGCGGCGGCGCCTCGCCGTCCTTGTGCGGGATCGCCGATGGTCCCTCCGACCGCCAGCCGCCTTCACCGATCGGTATCAGCTGCCCGCCGTCCCACGGCGTGTGGCTGGATGCCTTGCGGCCGGCGTGCGCAAGCTGGACGGCCACCGCGGTCCGGGAATACTTGCGCACCGCGGCGAGGATCGGCTTCAGCGCGGCTTCGGTGGCGTCGTTGTAGAGGCCGAGGCACCCCGGCGTGATGCGGCCGATCGCCTCGACATGGGTGGCTTCGATGCAGAACATCGCCGCGCCCGACAGCGCGAGCGTATTGATATGCGTGAAGTGCCAGTCGTTCGCCGCGCCATCGACGGCCGAATACTGGCACATCGGGGCCACCATGATGCGGTTGGGCAGTTTCAGGCCGCGCAGCTCGATCGGGGAAAACAGGGCGCTCATGAGGGCTGTTTCCGAAGTAGGAGGAGAGATGCTCCCTTAAAGTGTAGTTAAGCACCCCCTTTTGCTCAACCCGCCGGTCCCGCAACCCTCCCCTACGGGAATTCACTCCACCAGAGTGAACTGAAGCAGCAAGGTGCGCTGGATCAGGGAAAAATTGTCGTCGGAGACCATGGTGAGCACGGTGTCGCCCTCCGGCGTGACGTGGGCGTCGATGCCTTCCATGTTGTCGATCTCGTAGCCGAGATCAGCAGTGAAGATCGCGGGCCCGTCGACCACGGCGCCGGGCGCTACCGAGGAAAGTGCGATGCGCCGGATGCGAATGCCGAGGCCGCCCAGCCAGGAAAATTTCCGCTCCAGGATCAGAAGATCGCCGGATGGGAGCAGTACCGCGTCGCTGATATCGAATTCATCGGTGCGGCGAACCGCGAACTGACCGGGCGTGTTGCCGCCGATCAGGAAAGCAATCAGATTGCGTTCGGAATCCAGCCCGCGCTCCGAGAACGCGATCAGCGTGCCGGCCAGGGGCATGCCCTTGGGCACCATCACGAGCCCCTCCAGCCCCTTGTTGCGAGGCAACTTGCGGAGCGCCGGCGGCACCGCAATCACCTCACCGCGCGAACGGGTAAAGCCCTTGGCGAAATCGTAGCGCAGGATCTGGTTGACGCGCTCGAGGCCGACATAGACGAAGGATCCGTCGAGCGCGATGGACTCGGAGTCGTACCAGCGGCGCGTGATGAGCGGCAGGCCGTCGGGCCCGAGCAGCGGCGCGGCCTCGACGTCGTCGAGCCCGATCATTTCGCGACCGCGATAGACGATGCGGCCGGTGAACCAGCTGCCCTTATCGCTGATAGCAATGAAGCGCTCGCCCTTGGCGTCCAGTCGCCAGCCGGACAATCCGCCAAAGCCGCGAAATGGCGACGTCAGGATCAGACCGCTGCGATATTCCAGCGAGCCGAACCGCACATGCGAGCGATCCCGGATATCGAACGACGGCAGCGGACGGGCATTAACCTGGATCGAAACCGGCGCGGCGACCGAGAATTCGTCCGGGGCGATCGGCTTCGCCGGCTGAACGGCGGTTTGCGCATGCGCGATGCCGGGCAGCCCCGTCGCCGAAAGCGCCGCCGCGTAATTCAGGAAGCGGCGGCGACTGATGCGCGAGCGCATGCTCTCAGGAATGCAATCGGCGTGGCCGGCCGCTGGGGGCCGGCGCGGCGCCGTGGGTCTCGCTGAACAGTTCGGCGAGCTTTTCGGTGATGGCGCCGCCAAGCTCTTCGGCGTCGACGATGGTAACCGCGCGGCGGTAGTAGCGCGTGACGTCGTGGCCGATGCCGATCGCGATCAGCTCGACCGGCGAGCGGGTCTCGATCTCCTCGATGATATGGCGCAAATGCCGTTCGAGGTAGTTGCCGGGATTGACCGACAGCGTGGAGTCGTCGACCGGCGCGCCGTCGGAGATCATCATCAGGATGCGGCGCTGCTCGGGCCGGCCGAGCAGCCGCTTGTGCGCCCAATCGAGCGCCTCGCCGTCGATGTTCTCCTTCAACAAGCCCTCGCGCATCATCAACCCAAGATTTTTCCGCGCGCGACGCCAGGGTGCATCGGCCGATTTGTAGATGATGTGGCGGAGATCGTTGAGACGTCCCGGATTGGCCGGCTTGCCGGCGGCAAGCCACGCCTCGCGCGATTGGCCGCCCTTCCAGGCGCGCGTGGTGAAACCCAAAATCTCGACCTTGACGCCGCAGCGCTCCAGCGTGCGCGCCAGAATATCCGCACAGGTCGCCGCCACCGTGATCGGTCTGCCCCGCATCGAACCGGAATTGTCGAGCAGCAGGGTCACCACGGTATCGCGGAAAGTCGCTTCCTTCTCATGCATGAACGATAGCGGATGATAGGGATCGGTGACGACGCGCGACAGCCGCGCGGGATCGAGGATGCCTTCCTCGAGATCGAACTCCCAGGCGCGGTTCTGCTGCGCCATCAAGCGGCGCTGCAGACGGTTGGCGAGCCGCGCCACGATGCCCTGCAGATGGGCGAGTTGCTTGTCGAGGTAAGAGCGCAGCCGCTCCAGTTCGTCATGGTCGCAGAGGTCTTCGGCCGCGATCACTTCGTCGAATTTCGGCGCAAAGGCATGATATTCCGGCCCGCGCGGCTCGTTGGCGCCGCGCGAATGCGGTCGCGTCGCTTCGCCCGGCGTCTCGTCGTCGCCGAGTTCGCCGTCGTCGAAGGTGTCGCTGGTCGAAGCCTGCGCGCTTTCCATCGCGCTTTCCGACATTTCGTCGGTCGTCGCCTGCGCCTGGTCGGCGCTCATCTCCTGCGCGGCGTCAGAATCGGGCGCCCCTTCGGCTCCGGACTGATCATTCTCGCCGTCCTGATTTTCGTCCTGGTTTTCGTCCTCGTCGGCCTCGGCGTTACGGTCGTCGCCGAGGTCGAGCGCCGACAACAGATCGTGCACCAGGTCGCCGAACTTGGCCTGGTCCTCGGTGACGCGGGCCAGCTGATCGAGCCGCGAACCGATCTTGTCCTCCAGCGCCGGACGCCAGAGATCGACCATTTTTTTTGCGGCGGCGGGCGGCGCCAGACCGGTGAGGCGTTCGCGCACCAGCATCGCCAGCGCATCCGACAGCGGCGCGTCGGCGCGATCGGTGATCTCATCGAACTTGCCGCGATGGAAATGATCGTCGAGCATCGCGGTGAGGTTCTTCGCAACGCCGGACATACGCCGCGAGCCGATTGCTTCCACCCGCGCCTGCTCCACCGCCTCGAACACGCCGCGCGCCTGCGGATTGCCCGGCATCAGCTTGCGATGCACTTTCGGGTCGTGGCAGGCGAGCTTTAACGCGATGGAATTGGCGTGGCCGCGCACGATCGCGGCATCACGCCTGGTCATTTTGCGCGCGGGCTCCGGCAGCCGGGCCTTGCCGGGCGCAAGCCCCGGGCGTTCGGCGGCGAAGGAGACTTCCAGCTCCGGCTTTCGCGCAATCGCGCGCAGGCAGGACGTCACCGCACGCTTGAACGGCTCGGTCGGCGCTTCCTTTGATCCGGTGCGGAATTTGGAATTCGACGTCGTCATCCTGACCCTATCACCGTCGTCCCTGCGAATGCAGGGACCCATAACCACCGGCGGTCGTTAGTTCATCCGACGCTGGCACCATTCTTCTATCGAGAGTCCGCGGCGTATGGGTCCCCGCTTCCGTACGCAATTACGCACCAGGCAGGGACGACATCTACGAGAGCGCCACGTTCACCGAGGATTCCGCCAGCTCCACATTGAAGCAGCGCTGGTAGAATTCAGCCACCAGCGGCCGCTCCAGTTCGTCGCATTTGTTGAGGAAGGTGACGCGGAAGGCGAAGCCGATATCGGAGAAGATGTCGGCGTTCTCTGCCCAGGTAATCACCGTGCGCGGGCTCATCACTGTCGACAGGTCGCCATTGGCGAAGGCGTTGCGCGTCAGGTCGGCCAGCCGCACCATCTTGTTGACGATGTCGCGGCCTTCCTGGGTGCGATAATGCTTCGCCTTGGCCAGCACGATCTCGACTTCCTCGTCATGGGCGAGGTAGTTCAGCGTGGTCACGATCGACCAGCGGTCCATCTGGCCCTGGTTGATCTGCTGAGTGCCGTGATAGAGGCCCGAGGTATCGCCGAGGCCGACCGTGTTGGCGGTCGAGAACAGGCGGAAAGCCGGGTGCGGCTTGATCACCTTGTTCTGGTCCAACAGCGTCAGGCGGCCGGAGACTTCCAGCACGCGCTGGATCACGAACATCACGTCGGGGCGGCCGGCGTCGTACTCGTCGAACACCAGCGCGATGTTGTGCTGCAGCGCCCAAGGCAGGATGCCGTCGCGGAATTCCGTGACCTGCTTGCCGTCCCTGATGACGATGGAATCCTTGCCGACCAGATCGATACGGCTGATGTGGCTGTCGAGATTGACGCGCACGCAGGGCCAGTTGAGCCGTGCGGCGACCTGCTCGATGTGGGTGGATTTGCCGGTGCCGTGATAGCCGGTGACCATGACGCGGCGGTTCTTGGCAAAGCCGGCGAGGATCGCGAGCGTGGTGGCGCGATCAAAGCGGTAGTCCGAATCGACCTCCGGCACATGGGGATCGACTTCGGCATAGGCCGGTACTTCAAGGTCGCTATCGATGCCGAACACCTGCCGGACCGACACCTTCATGTCGGGCAGACCGACGGGCTCCTGGGGTTTGGTCATGGCGGCGGTCGTCATTCATCCTCCGAGGTCCCGGGATTCCCGAAACCAGATTTCTCGTATGGCTGCGGATTGGGTTGCTAGACCAAGCCTATCAGAGAGCAACGGCGGGCAGAAGCCCGCGGTTCAATCAAAGTTCCGTTGTTCTTTCATGGAGATAGGTACTGGCCGCGGTTTTTGGAGGGCTGCTCTGCGAATCGCGCCTAGTTTTCTTTGGGTCGCCCCGGCAGCCCCGCTCGGGCGGCGGCACTTTCCACCCCTGGAACGAGTTGTTAGGTCTGCATCGCCATCGGATGCCGCGGCAGGAAGCTTGTGACCTCATTCCTCGATCCCCTCATCAACTTTGTCTCGGCCCATCCGTGGCTTGCCTATCTCACGCTGTTTCTCGCCGCCTTGCTGGAAGCCGTGCCGGTCGTCGGCTCGCTGGTGCCGGGCTCGACTATCATCCTGGCCTTGAGCGCGCTGGTGCCTGGCGGCGAATTGCAGCTTTGGCCGGTACTGGCGGCCGCCGCCGCGGGCGCCATGCTCGGCGACGGCTCGGCTTACCTGCTCGGCTATCGCAGCCAGCGCCAGATCCTGTCGGCCTGGCCGATGAGCAACTATCCTCGCCTGGTGGAACAGAGCGAAGCGTTCTTCAATCGCTGGGGCGTGCTGGCGGTGTTCTTTGCCCGCTTCGTGGCGCCGATCCGCGCCGTGGTGCCGATCACCGCAGGTGCGCTGGGGATGTCGCCGCTCAAATTTTACAGCGTCAACATTCCGGCTGTCATGGCGTGGGCGCTGGCGCACGTACTGCCGGGCGTGCTGGCGGTGTCAGCGTTGCACCGATATGCCGGCCTGCCGCATCACGAACATATCGGCAAGCACCTGTGGATGATCGCGGTGATCGGCGGCGCGATGATCGTCGCGTTGGTGTACTGGACCGTCCGCCGCCGTCACGGCGGCGGCGCGATTGAGCCGGCGAAGAAGTAATCAGGAGGCGCCGCGGCCCGGCGCCGGGCCGACATAACGCGCGCGGGGGCGTATCAGCGCGCCGTGCTTCAACTGTTCGCTCGCATGCGCGATCCAACCGACGCTGCGCGCCATGGCGAATAGCGCGAGCTCGCTTCCCGGCGGAAACCGCAGACTGTGCGCCAGCACGGCGAGCGCGTAGTCGATATTGACCAGTTCGCCGGTGGCTTCGGCGATCCGCTCCGGAACCTCCTTGGTGAATTTTCGTGCGGCACCGGCACGCGCCAGCGCTTCCAGCAAGGAATGGGCGCGCGGATCGCCGCGCTTGTAGACGCCGTGGCCGAAGCCGGCAAACCGCTCGCCCAATGCGACCCGCTCGCGGATGACTGGCTCGACATCCTGGTCGACCAGCGTCTTCACCAGCCGCGAAGCCAGCACGCCCGCGCCGCCGTGCTTGGGGCCCTTCAGGGCCGCAAGGCCCGCGATGACCGCGTCGTAGAGATTGAGTCCGGTCGAGGCGGCGCAGCGAACGGTGAAGGTGGAGGCGTTGAGTTCATGCTCGGCGAGCAGTACCAGCGCGCGGCGGATCAGATCGGCCGCATGCTTGTTGTCCGGGGCCCACGCTGTGGCGATCTGCAGATGCAGCGATTCGGCCGACGGCGAAACGTTGAGCATCGTCGCCACCACGAGCCGCAGGATGCGCGCCCCGACCATCGCGCGGCCATCGTCGGCACGGGTAAAGGCGCGCGGATCGGCACTTGAGGCCAGCGCCAACACGGCAATCGCCCGGTCGATCGGTGCAGCGCGGCGCGCGGCTTCGGCAATCGCGCGCATCTCGTCGGACACCTGCGGACAATTGTCCGGGGCAAACGGGTCGACGGTGGTGACGTCCCACAACAGGGTCGCGGCATGCTCCAGCGTGTTCGTTTCCGCCAGATCGACGCAGTTCACGCCGCGATAGATCGGGCCGTTCTCGGTGATGGTCGAGATTGCCGAATCCATCACCGGCAAATCCGCATCGAAGTTGCGCAAGCCGCGCGGCTCGGGAGACGGGGTGCGACGCTCCTTCAGGCCGCGGACGTCCTCGGCGCGATAGCGGTGGCTACGCGAATCCTCTGATGGCTCGGAACGGATCAGACCACGGCTGACATAGGCATAGAGCGTGGCCGGCGAGATCGCGAGTTCCGCGGATGCTTCGCGCGCGGAAAGATACAGCGCGTCGGGTTTTTTCATATTGATTTATATAATCAAGATTGATCAATCTGTCGAGAGGATCGACCTTTGCCAGTGTGAACAAGGAGATCCGCCATGAATATCCAACTGAAGAAGAGCCCGATGGGGCTGGACGGCGTCCCCGCCGCCGAAACCGCGCTGAGCCATGTGGATGGCGAGCACGGCGAATTGATCATCGCCGGCGAGCATGTCGCCGAGCTCGCCGGCAAATCCAGTTTTGAAAGCGTCACCGCGCGCCTCTGGAACGCCGCGACCGGACTATCCCTGAGCGAAGCCGACGTGCGCGCCAGGCTGGGCGCCGCCCGCGAACGCGCTTTCGCGCGGCTGCCTGACCTGCTGCCGGCCACGCGCGGCATGTCCGTTGTCGACGGCTTTCGCGCTGGTATTGCAGGATTGCGCGCGGAGAACGGGCTCGAGCATGAAGCGGCGATCGTCGGCGCGTTTCCGGTGATCGCCGGCGCGCTGGTGCAGCAGGCGAAAGGCGGCCGCCCGATCGCGCCCGATCCGACGTTGGGCCACGCCGCCGATACGCTTTCGATGGTACTTGGCCGCAAGGCGGCACCACGCGAGGCCACCGCGCTCGACACCTATCTCGTCACCGTATGCGATCACGGCATGAACGCCTCGACGTTCACGACGCGCGTGGTGGCCTCGACGCAAGCCGATCTGTTCGCGGCCGTTACCGCCGGCTATTGTGCGCTGACCGGTCCGCTGCATGGCGGCGCGCCCGAGCCGGTGCTGGAAATGCTGGACGCGATCGGAAATCGGGGGCGCATCAAGCCGTGGGTCGACGATGCGCTGGCGCGCGGCGAGAGGCTGATGGGATTTGGGCACCGCGTCTACCGGGTGCGCGATCCCCGCGCTGACGTCCTGAAGGCTGCGATCGAACGTCTCGCCGCCGGCGGTGCCGACCTTCCCTTCGCCGGCGAGGTCGAGGCCTATATCCGCGAGGCGCTGCGGCGGAAAAATCCAGACCGACCGCTGGAGACCAATGTCGAGTTCTTCACCGCGATCCTGCTCGACGCGCTTGCCATTCCGCGGCAGGCGTTTACACCGATCTTCGCGGTGGCGCGCGCCGCCGGCTGGACCGCGCACGCACGGGAGCAACAGCGCACGGGACGATTGATCAGGCCGAGTTCTTCCTATGTCGGGCCTGTGCCGAGTGCGTCACGGGGCTGAAATGCAAGTGTGGGATGATGAGCATCCATCATCTCCGCTGTCGTCCCTGCGAACGCGCCGCGGTCGCGGGGCGACAAGAATACGGGGCTAGGCCTCGCGCACCACGGTCTTCAGATAATTATACGCCTTGATGATCTCGATCAGGCGGTCCTCGGTGGAGCGGTCGCCCCCATTGGCGTCGGGGTGGTGCTGCTTGACCAGCGCCTTGTACTTCGCCTTGACGTCGACGAGCGTCGCTTCCGCCGAAAGCCCCATCACCTGCAGCGCCTTGCGCTCGGCGTTCATCACCTTGCGCGCCTCGGTCTTGGTCTCAGCGCCCGCGCCAGGACCCGGCCGCCAGCGTGCCCGGCCGTTGAGCTCGGAGAACATGCTGAACGGATCGGACGCGCCGTCCAGATCGTCCTCGACGCCGCCCTTGCCCTTCTTGCCGGCGGTATTGGCGCCCATCTTCCAGGTCGGGCGATGGCCGGTCAGCGCATCCTTCTGGTAGCGCGCCACCGCATCGGCATTCATGCCCTGGAAGAAATTGTAGGACTGATTGTATTCGCGGACATGGTTGAGACAGAAATGCCAATACTCGCGCGAGTTCTCGCGGCCCTTGGGCGCGCGGTGCGGCCCCTTGTTCTGACATCCCGCCCATTCGCACATGGCGGCTTCTTCGCGCGCCTGCGCCTGCTGCTTCGCGCTCTGCTTGTTGGGCTTGATGCGAATGGAGTCGAAGAATTTTGATGAATCGATCGGCATGGCTGACTTTGACTACGCAATGCCAAAAGCTTCAAGTCTTGACATTGCGAATACCTCTTTTCCGGTTGCGCCATTGACGGAAAGCGGCCGCAGACGTATGCCGCCGCCATGAGCACGAAGGATGCTATCACAAACAAGTTGCGGGAAGCTTTCTCACCCGAAAGCCTCGACGTCGCGGACGAATCACATTTGCATGAGGGCCATGCCGGCCACCGCCCAGGCGGCGAGACGCACTTCAGAGTTCATATTGTATCGCCGGCCTTCGAAGGGAAGAGCCGGGTCGAGCGTCACCGCATGATAAATACGGCGCTGGCTTCGGAACTCGCCGGCTCCGTCCACGCGCTGGCGATCCACGCGCAGGCGCCCCAGGAAACTTCAAAGCAAGCCCTAAGGGAAAAATAGGGCAAGAAACGGCTCCGGAAAACGACGGCCCGCGGCGCGCGTCGATCAAGATCGCGGCAGACGGCGCGATCCTTTTCATTTATCTAAAAGAGCTGCCTAGGCGATGGATCAGTTCCATCAGGACCGGGTTGAGCTCGCCCGCCATCGCCGCCGATTGAAGGGGGCTGTCTGATGGTTCGTTGGGCAAAATTCCGATTGGTCGCAGTGATCGCGGCACTGGCCGCGGCCGGCATTTCCTCACCTCCGGTTCTGGCGTTGGACATGCCGAGCCCCTTCGTCCAGGAGGTACTGGTCAAAAGCATTCTGGTGACGCTCAACGACGCGGTTGCGGCCGACGATTTCACCATATTCCATGCCAAGATCTCAAAACCGTTCCGCGATCAGTTCCCGCCG
Source organism: uncultured Alphaproteobacteria bacterium (assembly GCA_963786115.1). Taxonomy (GTDB): domain Bacteria; phylum Pseudomonadota; class Alphaproteobacteria; order Rhizobiales; family Xanthobacteraceae; genus Bradyrhizobium. The sequence goes on along the minus strand of CAWAYC010000018.1, from coordinate 172,585 downwards.
GAAAAGCTGAAGGCGGTTTTCAAGGATCTGGTCGACAAGCACGCCGTGTTCGACGCGGTGGTGGCCAAGCCGATCGTTGCGGATGAGGAGGCGAAGATTGACGATAAGGGCGTCCTGCGATTGAAAGGCCATTTCGAGACCTCCCCCAAGCAGGTGAAGTACCAGCTCGGATTCATTCCATCCGATGGAGCGTGGAAGCTCAGCGGCGTCACCATCGATATCGAATAGTCCGAATGCTATCGGCGGTTAAAACGCCGTCCCCGCCCGCTTCGGCTTCAGCTCGTCGAATTCGCTCTCGCGCGCCACCGGAATAATCCGCAAGGCCGTGATACGGTTGCGCTCGCGGCGGAGGACGCGGAAGCGGAAGCCATGGAAAGTAAAACTCTGGCCGCGATCGGGGATCGAGCGCGCTTCGTGGATCACCAGCCCCGCAACGGTGGTCGCTTCTTCGTCCGGCAGGTGCCAGTTCAATGCGCGATTGAGATCGCGGATCGGCACCGAACCATCGACCACCACGGAACCGTCCGGCTGGGTACGGACGCCGGCCACCACGACGTCGTGCTCGTCGGAAATATCGCCGACGATCTCCTCCAGAATGTCTTCCAGCGTTACCATGCCCTCGACCTCGCCATACTCGTCGACGACGAGCGCAAAGTGAGTCTTGCGGCGGCGGAATGCCTTTAGCTGTTCGGACAACGGCCGCATCTCCGGCACGAACCATGGCGGAAGCATGATGGTCGTAACGTCGATCCGCGACGTGTCGCCGTCGGAAGCCCGGATCGCCCGCAACAGATCCTTGGCGTGCAGCACGCCGATGATGTTCTCCGGCTTGTCGCGCCACAACGGGATGCGGGTATATTCTGTGGCCAGCACCTCGCTTACCAGTTCCTCCGGCGGCAAGTTGGCATTGATCATCACCATTGCGGTGCGGTGGACCATGACATCCGATACTGCCAGGTCGCCAAAGCGGAACACATTGTGAATGTACTCGGCCTCACCGCTTTCGATGATGCCGTGCACGGCCGATTCTTCCACAAGTCCTTCGATCTCGGAATCGGTCAGGATTTCATGCTGCGAGGATTCCTGCACGCCAAGCAGACGCAGAATCGCGCGCGACGCACCATTGAGCAGCCAGTTCAGCGGATAGAAAACCAGATAGGAGAGGTGAAGCGGATACGCGATCCATTGCGAGACCGGCACCGGCTGCCTGATCGCGAATGTTTTCGGCACCTGCTCGCCGATAACGATGTGCAGTGACGAAAACACCAGGAAGCCCGCCAGAAACGACGTGAGGTGCAAGGCGGAATCCGACAATCCGAGCGGGACGAAAACCGGCCTGAGCAAAGCCGAAACGGTTGGTTCGCCGATCCAGCCCAGGCCCAGCGACGCCATGGTGATGCCGAGCTGGCAACATGCGAGGTAGGCTTCAATGTTGCCCATCATGCCTTGCAGCAGACGCGCGCCGAACCGGTTCTGCTCGGCCATGGCCTTGACGCGAAACCCGCGGCTCTTCACCAGTGCAAACTCGGCCGCCACAAAGAATGCATTGGCGGCGAGCAGGAGAACGGCGAGCAGCAGATTGACCAAGACCGAGTTCATATTTGCCTCGCGGCAGCCCCGCACTTGCGCGACGATCTCGCCGCGGCACGCCCAGACAATCCAGCCTTCATTCAGACAGCTTCCGTTCAAGGAAAGCGCGCACCAGTGAAGGCTCGACATCGTTTGCGATCACCGCCCGGCCGACGGCTTCCAGCAGGATGAAGGTCAGCTTGCCGCGTTTGACCTTCTTGTCCTGCGCCATCAGCGCCAGCAGCGCATCCGCATCCGCCAGGCCCTCCTGGGTGAATCCGGCGATCTCCTGCAAGCGGGTCGGCAGGCCGACCGCGGCTAAATGACGTTTGACGCGCGCGGCATCGGCTTCCGCGATCATGCCGAGCTGCGCGGAAAATTCCGCCGCCAGAGCCATGCCGACGGACACGCCCTCGCCGTGGAACAGACGATCGGAAAAACCGGTCGCCGCTTCCAGCGCGTGGCCAAAGGTGTGGCCGAGATTGAGCAGCGCCCGCTCGCCGGTCTCGCGCTCGTCGCGCGAGACGATCGCGGCCTTGGCGCGGCAGGAGGTGGCAATCGCGTGCTCGCGCGCCGCGCCGCCGGAAAAGATATCGGCGTGATTGGCTTCCAGCCAGGCGAAGAAGGCCTCGTCGCCGAGCACACCATATTTGGCGACTTCGGCGTAGCCGGCACGGAACTGGCGCGGCGACAGCGTGTCCAGCACCGATGTGTCGGCGATCACCAGAACCGGCTGATGAAATGCGCCGAGCAGGTTCTTGCCCTGCGGCGAGTTGATGCCGGTCTTGCCGCCGACGGAAGAGTCAACTTGCGCCAGCAGCGAGGTCGGCACCTGCACGAAATCGACGCCGCGGCGCACGATGGCCGCGGCAAAGCCCGCGAGATCGCCGACCACGCCTCCGCCGAGCGCGATCACCAGATCGTTGCGCTCGATCCTTGCGGATATCAGCGCCTCGGAGACCTTCTCGAGGCCGGCATAGCTCTTCGAGCCCTCGCCTTCCTCGACGATGATCCGCGAGGTGGCGATGCCGGCGGATGCGAGCGAGCTCTCGGCTTTGTCCAGCCAGTGTTTTGCCACGGTACGGTCGGTGACGATGGCCGTGCGCTCGCCGGGACGCAGGCCGGCGACGCGAGCGCCCAACGATTGCAGCACGTCTCGGCCGATGACGATGTCATAGGCTCGGTCGCCGAGCGCGACGTCGACGGTAATCGGATCAGAATGTTTCAATGGTGCGGTCATGGCGTGGCGCTAATTCCGTCAGTTGGCTGGTCGGTTGCCGCGCGGTCGCCGCACAGGTGCGCACGCAAGGCCTCGATGCATTCATCCACGATTCTGTCGTGTGGCACGTCGCGCGAGGCGATCGTCAAATCGGCATTCTGGTAGACCGGCTCGCGCTGCTCGAGCAGGCGGCTGATGGTTCCGGCCGGATCTGGCGTCTGCAGCAGCGGACGGTCGGCGCGGCGTTTCACCCGGCGCATGATCACGTCGGCGTCCGCCTTCAGCCAGATCGAGATCGCCTTGGCGCGGATGCGGTCGCGGGTCTCTTCGCGCATAAAGGCGCCGCCGCCGGTCGCCAGCACTCCCGGGCCGCCATCGAGCAGCCGGGCGATCACCCGCGCCTCGCCATCCCTGAAATGCGGCTCGCCATGCGTTTCAAAAATATCCGGGATCGACATCCCTGCCGCCGCCTCGATCTCGGTGTCGGCATCGGTGAAGGGCAGCCGCAACCGCAGGGCCAGCCGGCGTCCGATGGTGGACTTGCCGGCACCCATCATGCCCACCAGCACGATCGAACGCGACCCCAGGGCCGCCGTGATTTCGGCGTCCTGGAGTGCTGTCGTGAGCGCCTGGGAGGCTGTCTCGGACATCAAAAACCTTAACTTGCCGGCCGATTTGCCGCGTTCCGCGCCACCTATACTACCCCCAATAACGTAGTTGCCAGAGACTCTTGCAACGCGAGGGGGAACATGTTGGATGATTTCAATGGTTAATTTCCCGCCCGAGCCCTGATATGCCGAGCCTGTTCCGCTTCCTAACGGTCGTCGCCATCATCGGAGGGATCGGCTATGGCATCATTTTCGCGCTGGCCAATTTCGTTAATCCGAAGTCGCGGGAAATGACCGTCACCATCCCGCCGGATAAGTTCCTCAAGAAATAGCCGGTATGATCTTGGCATGCCCTCCAAGACCTCAGATGCCAAACTGATCGCGCTCTTCCTCGACATGCTCGCGGCGGAACAGGGCGCAGGCCCCAATACGCTCGACGCCTATCGCCGGGACCTCACCGATTTTTCGGAATTTTTGACCCGCAGTGGCCAAAGCTTTACCGGCACCGAAACCCAGATGCTGCGGGACTACCTCGCCGATCTCGACACGCGCGGGTTCAAGTCCTCGAGCGTGGCGCGCCGGCTGTCGTCTATGCGACATTTGTTCCGCTTCCTGCTGAACGAGAAGATTCGAAACGACGATCCCGCGGCGATCCTGTCGGGCCCAAAGCGCGGCCGTGGCCTGCCAAAAGTGCTGTCGATCAAGGATGTCGACCGCATGCTGACGCGGGCCAAGGAACTCACGCAGGCGCCGGAGGCATCCGCCCAGCAGCGGCTGCGCGCGATCCGGCTCTATTGCCTGCTTGAAGTGCTGTACGCTACCGGCCTGCGCGTCTCCGAACTGGTGACGCTGCCGCTGTCGGCCTCGCGCCGCGATATCAGGATGATCGTGGTGCGCGGCAAGGGCAACAAGGAACGGCTGGTGCCGCTGAACGAGGCTTCGCGGCAGGCGATGGCCGATTACCTCGCGGCGATGGAAGCGTTGAAGCCGGAGAACAAGAAGACTGCCCCCTCGAAATGGCTGTTTCCCTCCTTCGGCGAAAGCGGTCATCTGACGCGACAGCATTTTGCCCGCGACCTGAAAGAGCTCGCGGCCAGCTCCGGCCTGCCGCCCCGGCTGGTCTCGCCGCACGTGCTGCGCCACGCCTTCGCCAGCCACCTCCTGCACAATGGCGCCGACCTGCGCATCGTCCAGACGCTGCTCGGGCATACCGACATCTCGACCACCCAGATCTATACCCACGTGGTCGAGGAGCGGCTCAAAAGCCTGGTGCGCGACCTGCATCCGCTGGCCGAGAAGTAAGCTCCACCTTGACTTCGGCGGCTTCTGCGCTGAAACAGCCGTCTCCTGTTCGTGAGGCGCCGCACGCCTTCTCTTCGAATGCGCGCTAAATCCTTGAAGAATAAAGACTTCTCTACCCGCACCGAAACTGCTTCGCCCCTTCGCACGTTCCTCCCTATATTGATTTGATGCCGGATCAGATGCGCAGCTATCTCGACTTCGAAAAACCCGTCGCCGAACTCGAGTCCAAGATCGACGAGTTGCGCGCGCTCGCCGCGTCCGGCAGCGACATCGGCGACGAGATCGCGCGGATCGAGGACAAGGCCGCGCAGGCGCTTGACGACCTCTACGCCAACCTGACGCCGTGGCAGAAGACGCTGGTAGCGCGGCACCCGCAGCGGCCGCATTTCACCGATTTCGTCAACGCGCTGATCACAGAATTCACGCCGCTCGCGGGCGACCGGAAATTCGCCGAGGACGAAGCGCTGATGGGCGGCTTCGGCCGTTTCCGCGGCGAGAGCGTCTGTGTGATCGGCCAGGAAAAGGGCGCCTCCACCGAGAGCCGGATCAAGCACAATTTCGGCATGGCGCGGCCGGAAGGCTACCGCAAGGCCGTCCGGCTGATGGAAATGGCCGATCGATTCGGTATTCCCGTGTTGTCGCTGGTCGATTCGGCCGGCGCCTATCCGGGCATCGGGGCCGAGGAGCGCGGGCAGGCCGAAGCGATTGCCCGCTCCACCGACGCTTGCCTCGCGCTCGGGGTGCCTAACGTCGCGATTGTCACCGGCGAGGGCATGTCGGGCGGTGCGATCGCGATCACGACCGCTAACCGCGTGCTGATGTTTGAGCACGCGATCTACAGCGTGATCTCGCCGGAAGCGGCATCCTCCATCCTGTGGCGCGACGGGACCAAGGCCCAGGAAGCCGCCAACAGCATGAAGATCACCGCGCAGGACATGCTGCGCTTCGGTGTGATCGACCAGATCCTGAAGGAGCCCGCGGGCGGCGCGCACCGCGACCCGGCTGCGATAATCGCCGCCACCGGCGACGCCATTGGGCAGGCGTTCAACGACCTGCGCAACCTCGACGCGGACGCGATCCGCAAGCAGCGGCGGCAGAAATTCCTCGATATCGGCCGCAAGCTTGGCTGAAGCTTGCCGGCGTGGGCCTGGGCCCCGATGCCGCCGCAAATTTCTCCGAATCACCAATTTTGGTCGCAATTAGGCCGAAAGCCCGGTCTTTAAGGTCTGTTGACCATGCCGGCCGTAGAACCGGTGGTGATGTCCTGCGCCAGTTGCGAGGTGGGGGATCAAAGGGTAATATTTTAAACAATGGCTTCAGGGTTTTGCCGCTACGTTGGGGTCGCGGGAAATGCCCGCAGGGTGTGGAGCTCAGACTTGATTGATCGCCCGCTGGTTCGAGCGCTTTTGACTTCGGCCGCCCTTGCGGCCGCTGTGCTGTTGAGCGGATGCAATAGCGACGACGTTTCGCTCGCCACCAACGCCAAGGCCAACCAGCCGGTCCCGCCCAAGCTGATCGCGGCGATGACCGAAAAGGACATGGATCTGCAGTCGCCGATCCTGATCCGCCTGTTCAAGCAGGAAGCCGAGCTCGAGATCTGGAAGCAGGACCGTTCCGGCCGCTTCGCCCTCTTGAAGACCTATCCGATCTGCCGCTGGTCGGGCGACCTCGGCCCGAAGGTGCGCGAAGGCGATCGTCAGGCGCCGGAAGGTTTCTATTCGATCTCGCCGGCGCAGATGAACCCGCAGTCGGCCTATTATCTCTCCTTCAACACCGGCTATCCGAACGCGTTCGACAAGGCGCTCGGACGCACCGGCTCGCAGCTCATGGTTCATGGCGATTGCTCGTCGCGCGGCTGCTACGCGATGACCGACGAGCAGATCGCGGAAATCTATTCGCTCGGCCGCGAGTCCTTCTTCGGCGGTCAGCGCGCCTTCCAGTTCCAGGCGTATCCATTCAAGATGACGCCTATCAACATGGCGAAGCACCGCAACAATCCGAACATGCCGTTCTGGAAAATGATCAAGGAGGGCTACGATCATTTCGAGGTGACGAGGCAGGAGCCGAAGGTCGATTTCTGCGAAAAGAAATACGTGTTCGATGCTTCCAAGGCGCCGAACGCAACGCGTGACCCGGTGTTCGATGCCTCGGCGAAATGTCCGGCCTACGTGATTCCGGATGAGATCGCCGGCGCCGTGCGCGAGAAGCAGCAGCAGGAAGCGGCCGAGACCGCCAAGCTGATCGCCAAGGGAACGCCGGTGGCGCGGATCAATACCGGCATCGACGGCGGCATGAACAAGGTGTTCGCCGCCAAACTGCCCGACGGCAACACCGGTCTCTCCGAAGGCGGCGACAGCCAGAGCCTTCAGACGCTGGCGCTATCGCGGGCGCCGGGCACCATTCCTTCGACCGTCAACCCGCCGAAGCCTGTTCTGGCGCAGCCGGAAGAACCCGCCGTGGCTGTTGCGACGACTTCGTCGGCGCCATCCGCGACCCGGGTCGCCTCCGCGGCGCCGGGTGAGAAGTCGGAGGGGTTCTTCGCCAGCCTTGCGCGCAAGGTCGGCATCGGCGGCACCGCCGACGCGACGCCGGCGAGCGCGCCGCCACCGCCCAAGCCGAAGGTGGCGGACGCCAAGCCGCAGCCATCTGTGGTGCGCGCTGCGCCGAAGCCCGAGGCCAAGCCTGTGGAAACCAGACAGGCTGCGGCTAAACCGCCGCCGAAGCCTTCCGTGACCGATGCCTCAGCGACCGCTGCCGCGACACCCGCTGCCGCCCAGGTGACCGGTTCGGCGCCGATCGTGTCGACGAATTCGTTCGACAGCCGTTTTGGGGCGGTGAAGTAACAGGCACGCACAAGGCGTCCACGTGGGCAAAGCGAAGCATGCCCACAGTCTTCCTCGACAATTTCCGGATTTTCGGTGGACACCGCGCAAACGCGCCTGTGCCCACCCGTTTTTTCCGTGAGACTACGCGCTTAAGCGTACTTGCCGTGGCAGTGCTTGTACTTCTTGCCGGACCCGCAGGGGCAATCCTCGTTGCGGCCGACCTTGCCCCACGACGCGGGATTCTTCGGATCGCGGTCGGCGACGGACGACGCCGGCACCAGCGAGGCCTGGGCAAAAGCCATCTCGTCCTCGCCGGTGTTGGGATCCAGCTTGTGCACTTCCATCGGCGGCAGCACCGGCTGCTGCTCTTCCGGCGGGACGATCTCGACGCGCATCAATTGCGCCGTCACCGCCTCGCGCAAATGCGCGCTCATTTCCTGGAAGAGATTGAACGCTTCCGTCTTGTATTCCTGCAACGGATCGCGCTGGCCATAGCCGCGCAGGCCGATCACCTGACGCAGATGGTCGAGCATGATCAGATGCTCGCGCCAGAGGTGATCCAGTGTCTGCAACAGGATCGTCTTCTCGACGTAGCGCATCACGTCGGGGCCCCATTGCGCGACCTTGGCAGCCATGTGCTCGTCGACATGCTTCTCGATGCGCGCCAGCAATTCCTCGTCGGCGATGCCCTCTTCCTTGGCCCATTCCTCGACCGGAAGGTCGACGTCGAGCACGCGCTTCAATTCCTCCCTGAGCCCGGCGACATCCCACTGCTCGGCATAGGCATGCTCGGGCACGTGCTTTGTCACCAGGTCCTCGACGAAGGCGTGGCGCATGTCGGTGACGGTTTCGGCGACGCTGTCGTCCTTCATCAAGTCAATGCGCTGGTCGAAGATGACCTTGCGCTGATCGTTCTGGACGTTGTCGAACTTCAAGAGATTCTTGCGGATGTCGAAGTTGCGTGCCTCGACCTTCTGCTGTGCCTTCTCCAGAGCCTTGTTGATCCAGGGATGGATGATGGCCTCGCCCTCTTTCAGGCCGAGCCGGGTCAGCATGGAATCGAGCCGATCGGATCCGAAGATCCGCATCAGATCGTCTTCGAGCGACAGGAAGAATTTCGAGCGGCCGGGATCGCCCTGGCGGCCGGAGCGGCCGCGCAGCTGGTTGTCGATGCGCCGCGATTCATGGCGTTCTGATCCGATGATGTAGAGCCCGCCCGGCTTGGTCACCGTCTTCGCCGGCTTGGAACCCTTGGCCGGCTCGACCTCGACGATCTCTTCGGCCTTCAGCACGATCTCGCGGAAACGCTCGATGTCGGCCTTGATCTGCTCGATCTTCTTGGCCTTCTCAGCCTCGTCGGTGATATCGGCGGTCTCCTGCTGGATCCGCATCTCGAGCGAGCCGCCGAGCTTGATGTCGGTACCGCGGCCGGCCATGTTGGTCGCGATCGTGATCGCACCGGGCACGCCGGCTTCGGCGACAATATAGGCTTCCTGCTCGTGGAAGCGCGCGTTCAACACCGCAAACAGTTTGGCCTGCTTGCCGGCGCGGGCTGCGGCATAGAGCTTCTCCATGCCGGACCCGCTGCCGAAATCGATCTGCTTGTAGCCGTGCTTCTTGAGATATTCGGCCAGCACTTCCGACTTTTCGATCGAGGCGGTGCCGACCAGCACCGGCTGCAGCCGGGCATTGGCGCGCTCGATCTCGGCCAGGATCGCGGCGTATTTCTCGTTCTGGGTGCGGTAGACCTCGTCGTCCTCGTCGAGACGCGCGACCGGCAGGTTGGTCGGGATTTCCACGACCTCGAGCTTGTAGATGTCGAACAATTCGTCGGCTTCGGTCAGCGCCGTACCGGTCATGCCGGCCAGCTTCTCGTACATCCGGAAATAGTTCTGGAACGTGATCGAGGCCAGCGTCTGGTTCTCCGGCTGGACCTGCACGTGCTCCTTGGCTTCAAGCGCCTGGTGCAGACCTTCGGAATAACGACGACCCTGCATCATGCGGCCGGTGAATTCGTCGATGATGACGACTTCGCCGTCGCGGACGATGTAGTCCTTGTCGCGATGGAACAGCGTATGCGCGCGCAGCGCCTGATTGACGTGGTGAACGACGGAGACATTCTCGACGTCGTAGAGTGAATCGCCCTTGAGCTGGCCGGCATCGCGCAGCAGATTCTCGAGCTTCTCCATGCCGCCTTCGGTCAGCGTCACCGTGCGCTGCTTCTCGTCGACGTCGTAATCCTTCTTGTCGAGCTGCGGGAAGAAGGTGTCGATGGTATTGTAGAAATCCGAACGGTCGTCGAGCGGGCCGGAGATGATCAGCGGCGTGCGCGCCTCGTCGATCAGGATCGAGTCGACTTCGTCGACGATGGCATAGAAGTGGCTGCGCTGGACCATGTCCTCCAGGCGGTACTTCATGTTGTCGCGGAGGTAGTCGAAGCCGTATTCGTTGTTGGTGCCGTAGGTGATGTCGCAGGCATAGGCCTGCTTGCGCTCGGCGTCGTCGAGCCCATGGACGATCACGCCGGTGGTCATGCCGAGGAAGCCGTAGATCTGGCCCATCCAGGCGGAGTCGCGGCGGGCGAGGTAATCGTTGACGGTGACGACATGGACGCCCTTGCCGGCGAGCGCGTTGAGATAGACCGCTAGCGTTGCAACCAGCGTCTTGCCTTCGCCGGTCTTCATCTCGGCGATGTCGCCCTCGTGCAGCACCATGCCGCCGATCAGCTGGACGTCGAAATGCCGCTGCCCGAGCGTGCGCTTGGCCGCCTCGCGGACCGTGGCAAACGCCGGAACCAGGAGGTCGTCGAGCGTCTTGCCTTCGGCGAGTTGCTTTCGGAATTCGGCGGTGCGGGCTTTGAGCGCTTCGTCCGACAGCGCGGCGACTTCGGGTTCCAGCGCATTGATGGCGTTGACGCGGGACTGATATCCCTTCACCCGCCGGTCGTTGGCGGAGCCGAAAAACTTGCGGGCGAGCGCGCCGATCATGCCGAATTCCTGTCCTTGACGGTCCTGCGTTGCAGGCCGTGACGTGGTCTGCCGGACTAGCCTATCAACTCACCGTGACGCACCGCGGGAGAAACCCCGACTTGAGGGTTCATCCGCCAATTGAGTGGGAAATAAGCAATCCAACGTTCAACGGCCAAAAACGCAGCAAAATAAACGCTATCGCCATTGAAATGATGGGCCAGAGATATGGCCGGGTCGGGTGGTTGTCAACGTTGGCAGGATGTCAAGGAATTCATCATTTTGACAGACTTTTCGCGTTGCCAAGGCAGCACGATTGGGCGAGTGTCCGGCCGCCTGAGAACACCCCCTTTGATAGACAAGGATTTTGCATGACCACCTCGTTCGCGGAAACGAAAACCGGCCTGCGCCTCGGCCTGGCCTCCTTGGCCGTGACGGGCTGCGTCGCCGCCGTCCTGGCCATCGGCCTTCCGGTCCGCGCCGAAGACGCCAATCCGGTGCTCGCCAAGGTCAATGGTTCCGAAATTCGGCAGAGCGACGTCGCGCTCGCCGAGGAGGAGCTGGGGCCAAGTCTGGCGCAGATGGACCCCGCGACCAAAAAGGACAACGTGCTGGCGTTCCTGATCGACATGAAGATCGTCGCCAAGGCCGCCGAGGACAAGAAGGTCGAGAATAACGAGGATTTCAAGAAACGGCTGGCCTTTACCCGCAACCGCCTGCTGATGGACAGCCTGCTCGCCAGCGAAGGCAAGGCCGCGACCACCGACGACGCCATGAAGAAGGTCTATGAGGAGGCCTCCAAGCAGATCACCGGGGAGCAGGAAGTGCATGCCCGCCACATCCTGGTCGAGACCGAGGACGAGGCCAAGGCGGTCAAGGCGGAGCTTGAGAAGGGTGCCGATTTCGCCGAGCTCGCCAAGAAGAAGTCCAAGGACCCCGGCGCCTCCGATGGCGGTGATCTCGGGTTCTTCACCAAGGAGCAGATGGTGCCGGAATTCTCCACGGTCGCGTTTGCGCTCGAGCCCGGCAAGATCTCCGATCCCGTGAAGTCGCAATTCGGCTGGCACATCATCAAGGTCGAGGAAAAGCGTGCCCGCAAGGCACCGGACTTCGAACAGGTCAAGAGCCAGATCGAGACGTATGTGACGCGCAAGGCGCAGGCCGACTACGTCGCCAAGCTGCGCGAGGCCGCCAAGGTCGAGCGCCTGGACAAGCCGGAAGAGACCGCGAAGACCGACACCAAGCCGGACGCAGCCAAGGACGTGAAGCCCTCCGAATCCAAGATGGCGCCGGCGAAGAAGTAAAAATTCGCTGTCACTTCTTCGAGACCAATAGTAATTACCATCGTCATGGCCGGGCTTGTCCCGGCCATCTACGTCTTGGAGCTCCGTTGAGCGGAGACAAGGCGTGGATGGCCGGGACAAGCCCGGCCATGACAACCATTTATGCCCGCTTTCGGAAGTCTCTCATGTCCACCGCCGTCTCCCCGCTCGCCCCGACCGATGTCCCCGAAATGCCTGTGATCGCGGGCGTGAAGCTCGCAACCGCTGCGGCCGGCATCCGCTACAAGGGCCGCACCGACGTTCTGCTCGCGGTGATGGACAAGGGAACGACGGTCGCCGGCGTCTTCACCAAGTCGAAATGCCCGTCCGCGCCGGTGGAATGGTGCCGCGCCAAGCTCGGCCGCGGCGGATCTTCCAAGGGAGGGTTTGCCCGTGCGCTGGTGGTGAATTCCGGCAATGCCAACGCTTTCACCGGCAAAACGGGTCGGCAGTCCACCGCATTGACCGCCTCGATCGCCGCCAAGGCCGTCGGCTGCAGCGTCAATGAGGTGTTTCTCGCCTCGACCGGTGTGATCGGCGAGCCGCTGGATGCAACCAAATTCGACGGCGTACTGGCTGATCTCAATGAGGCCGCCGCGCCCGGCGACTGGATGGGCGCCGCGAGGGCGATCATGACCACCGACACCTTTCCGAAGGTCGCGACCGCGACCGTCAAGCTCGGCAAGGCGAAGGTGACGATCAACGGCATGGCCAAGGGCGCCGGCATGATCATGCCCGACATGGCGACCATGCTGTCGTTCGTGTTCACCGACGCGCCGCTGTCCTCCGCCGTGTTGCAGTCGCTGCTCAAGAGCGGCGTCGAAGACACATTCAACGCCGTCACCATCGACGGCGACACATCGACTTCCGACACCCTGCTGGCATTCGCGACCGGTGCCGCTGCCGCCAATGGCGCGCCCAGGATCACCCGCGCCAGCGATCCGCGCCTGAAGGCATTCACAAAAGCGTTCCGCGAGGTGCTGGCCGATCTTTCCGAGCAGGTGGCGCGCGACGGCGAGGGTGCGCGAAAGCTGGTCGAGATCATCGTCGACGGTGCGACCAGTAAAACTTCCGCGCGGAAGATCGCGATGTCGGTGGCGAATTCGCCGCTGGTCAAGACCGCGATCGCCGGCGAGGACGCCAATTGGGGCCGCGTGGTGATGGCGGTCGGAAAGGCCGGCGAGCCCGCCAACCGCGACAAGCTCTCGATTTCGTTCAACGGCATCCGTGTCGCCAAAAGCGGCGCGCGCGATCCATCCTACAACGAGACCGAAGTTTCCGAAGCGATGAAGAATCCGAAGATCCAGATCAAGATCGGACTCGGGCTCGGCAAGGGCCGCGACCGCGTGCTGACCTGCGACCTCACCAAGGAATATGTCGCGATCAACGGCGACTACCGATCGTAGACCGAAGAGCAGCGCATGGCCGACGTCAAGCTTACTCTCGTTGTCGCCTGCGCGCTGATTGACGCCGACAAGCGGGTGCTGATCGCGCAGCGCCCGGAGGGCAAGACGCTCGCAGGGCTCTGGGAATTCCCGGGCGGCAAGGTCGAGCCCGGCGAGCGGCCGGAGCAGACGCTGATCCGCGAACTGCACGAGGAAATCGGCATCACCGTCAGCGAGCCTTGCCTGGCGCCGCTGACCTTTGCCAGCCACGCCTATGAGAGCTTCCACCTGCTGATGCCGCTCTATATCTGCCGGCGCTGGGAAGGCCAGGCGATCGCGCGCGAGGGGCAAAGCCTCGCCTGGGTCCGCGCCAACAAGCTACGCGACTATCCGATGCCGGCCGCGGACATCCCGCTGATCCCGCATCTGATTGATCTGCTGTTGTAGCGACGACACGCCCGACGACCTCTCCGCGTCATTGCGAGCGAAGCGAATGACGAGGCGGGGTGAGCGCGCCGCCCGTTCCACGTCATTGCGAGCGGAGCGAAGCAATCCATCTCGCGGCTTGCCGAGACATGGATTGCTTCGTCGCAAAGGCTCCTCGCAATGACGGGGTTGGTTTCTGATTTACTTGTCAAACAGCGAGGGGATGTGTGTCTGCATTCTCGCGGCATGTTTTGCCCGAGGCTTGCGGTTCGTTTCGCCCTCTCGAAAACGAAGAGGGCGCAGGGAAAGCCGGGTGCGCGCTGCACCCGCGGTCTCGTGTGCAAATTGTGCAAAGAAATGCGCACACGAGCATACAGGTCCAGCGGAGGCATTCCGGCTTTCCCTGCGCGATGGCTTGACGGCTTACTTCGGGCTCTCCCCGGTGAACGGGCTTTCTTGCCACCGTCGCCCGCAGAAGCCTGGCTTCTTGCGAACTTGGCGCCAGCATCGCGGCGCCAGGACCACACGACTTCGCCGTACGCGTCAGCTGCGCTCGTCAGTCACAGCTCTCGCGTCCACCGCATCCCACCGCGCGTTCGTGACGATCGCGACCCGCCCCTCTCATCGGGTGAGACGGGCCGAGTCAAAAACCGATTCGCCGCCAAGTTTAAGCGATTTATTTTTTTCCGAAGGACTGGATGAGGCGAATTGCGTTGATATCGCGAGCGAATTTTCTCTCAACGCGCACGCTCCGTTAGCTGAAATCGCCGCCTTCCATCGTCTCGCAAAGATGCCGCCAACAATCATCGCCGCCCGGCGCTTCGCGCAGCTTGATGAATCCCATGCGCAGCCGGGACACGCTCGCCGCCAGCGCGGCGCGGCCGAGCGCCGTTTCATCCTGCGGAGCGAAGTCACGTAGCACCATCATTTCGCGCGAACCCTGAATTGCCGGCTAGCTCTTTGCCTTCTTCACCGCCGCTTCGAGACTCGCCTTCGCCGAACCTGGGCGCAGCGGCTTCGGCTGGCTTTCATGCGGCGCCCAGCCGGACAGCCAGATGACGTCGAAGGTGGCGCGGATGCGGCCGTCCGAGTCTGCAAAGCGCTCGCCGTAGATCTGCGCCATCCGCAACAGCGTGGCGCGGCGGGTCGGCGTCCGCCGCCGCTCGAGCAAAATATTGGTCGCGCCCATCCGCCTCAAATCCTGCATCAGCGCAAAGGCACTGTCGTAGCGCACCACGACGCGGTCGACGTCGGTGACCGGCAGCGCAAAGCCGGCGCGTTGCAGCAGGCTGCCGATATCGCGCAGGTCGGCGAACGGCGCGACGCGCGGCGACACCCCGCCCTCGCACTCGGCTTCCGCGGCGGCAAAGGATTGCCGAAGCTCGGTCAGCGAATCGCCGCCGACCATCGCCGCCAGCAACAGCCCGTCGGGTTTGAGCGCACGGCGGATTTGTGCCAGCACCCCCGGCAGATCGTTGACGAACTGGAAGGCCAGCGCGGAGAGTGCGAGATCGAGCGATTCCGGCTGCAGCGGCAGAAGTTCGGAACTCACCGAGATCGATACGGGTGATGGCGCCGACGCGGTCGCGCAATGAGCCCTGAAGTCCCGCACCCGGCGTCCAGATGTCCGCCGCGATGGAAAAATTCCGCGTCACGGCCTGCACGCGCTCCTCCATGTCCTCGATCACGCGGTCGAGCAGGAAGGTAACCGGCTCGCGCCGCGCGCGGTGCAGCCGCCTGCGCAGCAGCGCGCGGTCGAACAGCACAGGTGCGGTATTTTGGTTTGCAGCCATGGTGGTTGGTACGCCGTGGACCCGGTCTCTGGCAATCCGGTGCTTGAGCGTTGCACCATGCGGCGTTAGCCTCTCCGCCATGGACGCCGAGGTATCACCATCACGCTCCATCTCCGGCCGTCTGCGCGGCGTGCTTGACGCCGTCGAGCGGCGCCTGGGCGGCGGCGTCGCGGCTCGCGCTCGACATCGCGCTGCCGACGCTGTGCGTTTCCTGCCGCGAGCCGGTCGATGGCGAGGGCGTCTGCGCCGAGTGCTGGACGAAACTGTCGTTCATCGCGCCGCCGTTCTGTCCGCGGCTCGGCATTCCCTTCGTCTACGATCCCGGCCCAGAACTGTTGTCGATGGAGGCGATCGCCAATCCGCCGGCGTATCAACGCGCCCGGGCCGCCGTGCGCTATGACGACGTCGCGCGCACGCTGGTGCATGCGCTGAAATACCAGGACCGCACCGATCTCGCGCCGACCATGGGTCGCTGGATGGCGCGGGCGGGCCAGGAATTGCTCGCCGATGCCGACATACTGGTTCCGGTTCCGCTGCACTGGCGGCGCGGCTGGAGCCGCCGCTTCAACCAGTCCGGCGCGCTCGCGCGCGTCATTTCCCGCGAGAGCGGTGTCAAGGTGGCCTCCGAGGCGCTGCGGCGCGTCCGGGCGACCGAGCAGCAGATCGGGCTGTCCCGCGCGCAGCGCGCCAGCAATGTCCAGGGCGCATTCAAGGTCGCAGCCGAACGCAACGCTGACATTGCCGGCCGCCGCGTTGTCCTGATCGACGATGTCCTGACCTCCGGCGCCACCACGGACGCCTGCGCACGGGCTCTATTGCGTGCCAAAGCGGCACGGGTCGACGTGCTGGTGTTCGCCCGGGTTGTCGACACCCACAAAGCTCCCATATAGTCCATCATATCAGACCAACAGAGCGCGCCATGACCGCTGCCATCGAGATCTACACCCGTCCGGGCTGCGGCTACTGCACCGCGGCCAAGTCGCTTTTGACGCGCAAGAATGCCGCCTTCACCGAGTTGAACGTTGCCAGCGACCCGGCCTATCGCGAGCAAATGTACCAGCGTGCCGGCGCCGGCTCGACCTTTCCGCAGATCTTCGTCGGCGAGACCCATGTCGGCGGCTGCGACGAGCTCTACGCCCTCGACCGCGAGGGCAGGCTTGATTCCCTGTTGGCCAGCGAAAGCGCCGCTTCATGAGCACGGATAATACGTTTACCGCCGCCATGGTGCAGATGCGCACCTCCCTGTTGCCGGAGCCGAGCCTGGAGCAGGGCATCAAGCTGGTCCGCGAGGCGGCGGCGCAAGGCGCCGACTACGTGCTCACCCCCGAGGTGAGCAACATGATGCAGCTGAACCGCAAGGCGCTGTTCGAGCATCTCGCGAGCGAAGAGGACGACAAGTCGCTGAAAGCCTATCGCGCGCTTGCCGCGGAGTTGAAGATCCACCTCCATATCGGCTCGCTGGCGCTGCGCTTCTCTCCGGAGAAGGCGGTCAACCGCTCCTTCCTGATCGGACCCGACGGCAATCTGCTGGCGAGCTACGACAAGATCCACATGTTCGACATCGACCTGCCCGGCGGCGAGAGCTATCGCGAATCAGCCAACTACCAGCCGGGCGAAACCGCCGTGATTTCGGACCTGCCGTGGGGCCGCATCGGGCTGACGATCTGCTACGACGTGCGCTTTCCGGCGCTCTATCGTGCGCTGGCCGAGAGCGGTGCGTCGTTCCTCACCGTGCCCTCCGCCTTCACCCGCAAGACCGGCGAGGCGCATTGGCACGTCCTGCTGCGTTCCCGCGCGATCGAGACCGGCTGTTTCGTGTTCGCGGCGGCGCAAGCCGGGCTGCACGAGAACAAGCGCGAAACCTTTGGCCATTCGCTGATCGTCAACCCCTGGGGCGAGGTAATCGCCGAGGGCGGCGTCGAGCCCGGCGTGTTCCTGGCAAAGATCGATCCGGCGAAAGTCGAGACCGCGCGCAAGACCGTGCCGTCGCTGCAGCATGGCCGCCGCTTTGGCATCGCCGATCCGAAGGCCGGTCCGGAGCATCTGCACCTCGTCCGGGGTTCGGCATGATCCGATATACCCTGCGTTGCGACCGGGGCCACGCGTTCGAAAGCTGGTTCCAGAGTTCCTCTGCCTACGATACGCAGGTTCGGCGCAAGCTCGTGACCTGTCCGGTCTGCGATTCCACCAAGGTCGAAAAGGCGATCATGGCGCCGCAGATCGTCAGCAAGAAGGGACGCCAAAACGCTGTCCCCGCACCTGTGGAGTCCGCGCCAGTGGAGACGCCGGCCGGCGAGTCCACGCCGCTGCTCATGGCGCAGGAGCGGGAGCTGCGCGCCAAGCTCAAGGAATTGCGCGATCACATCGTCAAGAATGCCGACAATGTCGGCGAGCGCTTCCCCAACGAAGCGCGCAAGATGCATTACGGCGACATCGAGCATCGCCCGATCTACGGCGAAGCATCACCCGAGGAAGCCAAGGCGCTGATCGATGAAGGCGTCGAAGTCTCGCCGCTGCCGGTGCTGCCGGACGACCGGAACTGATCAGACGGCTACCAGCAGCGCCACCCCGACCACGATCAGGACGATGCCCGACAGTTCGCGCACCGAGAGCGGCTGCTTGAACGAGTAATACGCAACCCCCTGCGCGAACAGCACCTCGACCAGCGCCAGCGTGCGTACGTTCGCCGCGGCGGTGAGTGCAAACGCCAGAAACCAGAATTGCGAGGCGAATGCGCCCATGAAGCCCGCCAGCATCGACGGTTTCCACAGGCCGAGAATGGCCCTGAGCACCTTGGGCGCCCGCGCCAGGAGATAGATCGACAGCACCAGCGTCTGCACGAACAGGCCGAATACCAGCGTGTAGGACGCCGCCGTCACGAAGGAGACGCCGGGCACGGTGATGATCGCGCCGCGAAAGCCGATCGCCGACAGCGCGAAGGCGGCGGCCGCCACCAGGCCAATGATGGTCGGCTTCAATTCCGCAAAACTCTTTTCCGCGCCCGGCCGCAACGCAGTGATGACGACGCCGATGGTGGCGATCAGGATCGCAATCACCTTCAGCACGGTGAGATGATCGCCGAGGAAGATGAACCCGAAGATCGCAGTCTGGATCGCCTCGGTCTTCAAATAGGCCGTCGTCACTACGAAGCCGCGGTCATTCATCGCCAGCAGCATCAGCCCGGTGGCGACAATCTGGCTCAGTGCACCCAGCATCAACCACGGCCAGAAGGCCGCGGTGGGCCATGGCACGCGGTCGCCGCTTACGATCACCACGATTGCGAAGAAAACGACCGAGAACGGAAACCCGAACAGGAAGCGGATATTGGTCGCGCCCCAGGTGCCGAGCGGCCGCGTCAACGACCGCTGCATCGCATTGCGCGCGACCTGCCCGACTGCGGCAACGATGGTGAAGGGAATCCAGAGCGTGGAAATCGTGAACATGTGCGGAAAAATCACCGGGCGGGCTGAAAGTCATCAGCACCGTGCCGGGCCCAACGGTTACGGTCAACCGTCAGGATTGCATGCGACACCGACTGCGATGTTGTCCCTGCGCAGGACGACGCTTGATTTTGCTACAACCCCTCAGCCACCACCATGTAGTTCACGTCCATGTCCGACGAGATGGTCCATTTGTCGGCGAGCGGGTTGTAGATCACGCCGGCCTGTTCGGTGATGGTGAGGTTGTTGTCAGCGAGATGGTGCGCGAGTTCGTCGGGGGTGACGAACTTGTTCCATTGATGGGTGCCGCGCGGCAGCCAGCGCAGCACGTATTCGGCGCCGACGATGGCGAGCGCAAAGCTCTTCCAGTTGCGGTTCAGGGTCGAGACCACCATCAGGCCGCCGGGCTTGAGCATCGCCGTGCAGCGCTTGAGGAAGGCGCCGACATCGGTGACGTGCTCGACCACTTCCATCGCCAGCACGATATCGAAGCGTTCGCGCACGTCCATGTCCTCGACCGTGGTGCAGCGATAGTCGATCGACAGATGGCCCTTCTCGGCGTGCAGCCGCGCCGCGGCGATATTGCTGGCCGAGGGATCGATCCCGATCACCTGCGCGCCGAGCCGGGTGAACGGCTCGCACAACAGCCCGGCCCCGCAGCCGATATCGAGGATGCGCAAGCCCCCCAGGCAATTCAGGCTTCGCACGTTGCGCTCGAACTTGCGGCAGGCGGCGTCGCGGATATAGGTCAGCCGCAGCGGATTGATCTTGTGCAGCGGCGCCATTTTGCCGCGCGGATCCCACCACTCGTCAGACAGTTTTGAGAATTTCGCGACTTCGGCGGGGTCGACGGAACTGCCCGACACACTGGACCGGCTGGCGGAAGAGTTTTGTTGCATGGTCATGGGTGATGCGCGCCGAGCGGTCGTACGGTGATGGAATTGCGAAACGCCAGCGGCGAGTCGATGGAGCGGATGGTTTCCCTGCCCTCGCCGACGCCCATGATGGTCACGTCGCCGTAGTTCATGATGCGGCCGAGAATACTCTGATTGACGTCCACGCTTTCGACCTTGTCGACGCTCATCTCGAAGGTGCGGCGCTTGATGAAGCCGGTCTTGTGGACAATCCGGAAATTGGTGACGTCGGTCTCGGTGGTCCAGCGCAGGAACCATGCCGTGATGGTCCAGTACAATGCCGCGAGCGCGACCAGGCCGGATCCCACCAGGCACAAAAGCACGAGCCCCTCGGTCGTGGTCGAGCGCGACAGGAAGAACAGGACCGCTGCCAGGACCCACGCCGCGATCGCCGGCAAATAGAACATCCAATGCGCGTTGGTCGAATACAGCACCCTCTCGCCGGGCTGCAGGATTTCGTCGATATAGCGCCCCATACGTCCAGCCTCAGTTACCCCTCCGCCACAGCCTTCCCACGACCTCTCGGGGGATGGCACGAACCCGCTTGCCCCCGGCCGCGCCGCTAGGTATACGCGCGTTTCGGTCCCCGCGCCTCGGTTTAAGTGCGGGTCACCTTACCTAACCTTTCAGGGAATGCACGCGTCGTCATGGGCCGCCTCGTGATGAAATTCGGCGGCACATCCGTCGCCAATATCGACCGTATCCGCAACGTCGCGCGCCATGTGAAACGCGAGGTCGACGCCGGCCACGACGTCGCCGTGGTGGTCTCGGCAATGTCCGGCAAGACCAACGAGCTCGTTGCATGGTGCAGCGAAGCCTCGCCTATGCATGACGCGCGCGAATATGACGCTATAGTCGCCTCCGGCGAACAGGTCACTTCGGGCCTGCTCGCCATCGCGCTGCAGGCCATCGGAATCCAGGCGCGCTCCTGGCAGGGCTGGCAGATCCCGATCAGGACGTCAGATGCCCACGCCTCGGCGCG
The DNA here is from genome assembly GCA_963786115.1 of uncultured Alphaproteobacteria bacterium. Lineage (GTDB taxonomy): Bacteria > Pseudomonadota > Alphaproteobacteria > Rhizobiales > Xanthobacteraceae > Bradyrhizobium. The sequence continues at coordinate 151,834 of CAWAYC010000018.1, read as the reverse complement.
GATCCTGGAGATCGACGGCAGCGAGATCGTCAACCGCTTCAAGGAGCGCAAGGAGGTCGCCGTCATCGCCGGCTTCCAGGGCATCAACCCGCAGACCAACCGAATCACCACGCTCGGCCGCGGCGGCTCCGACACCTCGGCGGTGGCGATCGCCGCCGCCATCCATGCCGACCGCTGCGACATCTACACCGACGTCGACGGCGTCTACACCACCGACCCGCGGGTCGTGCCGAAGGCGCGCCGGCTCGACAAGATCGCGTTCGAGGACATGCTGGAACTGGCGTCCCAGGGCGCCAAGGTGCTGCAGGTGCGCTCGGTGGAACTCGGCATGGTGCACAACATGCCGATCTTCGTCCGTTCCAGCTTCGACAAGCCCGAGGATATCGACCCGCACGCCAAGCAGCCGCCGGGCACGCTGATCTGCAGCGAGGAGGAAATCATGGAAAGCCACGTCGTCACCGGCATCGCCTTCTCCAAGGACGAAGCCCAGATTTCCGTGCGCCAGATCGAGGACAAGCCGGGCGTCGCCGCGTCGATCTTCGGTCCGTTGGCGGATGCCAATATCAACGTCGACATGATCGTGCAGAACGTCTCCGAGGACGGCAAGACCACCGACCTCACGTTCACGGTTCCGGCCTCCGACTATAACCGCGCCCGCGACACCATCACCTCGGCCAAGGCCAGAATCGGCTACGCGCGCCTCGACAGCGCCACCGACGTGGCCAAGGTTTCCGTGATCGGCAGCGGCATGCGAAGCCATGCCGGCGTCGCGGCGCAGGCCTTCACCGCGCTCGCCGCGCGCAATATCAACATCCGCGCCATCACCACCTCCGAGATCAAGTTCTCGGTGCTGATCGATGCCGCGTACACCGAACTCGCCGTGCGAACGCTACACACGCTCTACGGGTTGGACCAAGCTTAGACGATTTTTCTCTTTCCGGTTTGATCGCCAAGGCGCGCACGCCTGGCGGAACATGCACTTCGCTGGCGCAGCACGGGGCTGACAGAGACGTTATTGCCTCTGGCAGGCGTTTTGCTTGGCAAAACAAGCCTCGATTGGCTATACGGCCTGATAGGTGGGCTGCCGCAAACTGTGCCACAGTTCTGGCATTCCCGATTCGGCCGAGATGCGAGCTTGCGGCAGCGCCGAATGATTAAAATTGTTGGATTTGTCGAGTTTTGCGCCAGCTACCGGCCACCCGGCGTGCTGGCTTCTGAGGAGGAGGATTTCGGCACATGCGGAGCGCGTCGGGAGGCCCCCGCGTCTTGCTGAGACGGCTCCGCGAAACCATGGCGGAGCAGGTTTCAGCCCAGGAACGGCTGGACAAGATCGTGGTGCTGATCGCGGCCAATATGGTGGCCGAGGTCTGCTCGACCTATGTGCTGCGCGTCGATAACACGCTGGAACTCTATGCAACCGAAGGTTTGAACCGCGACGCCGTCCACAGGACGGTGCTGAGCGCCCATGAGGGCCTCGTCGGCCTCGTCGCCAGCGAGGCGACACCGCTCAACCTGAGCGACGCGCAGAGCCACCCCGCCTTCTCCTACCGTCCGGAAACCGGCGAAGAAATCTACCATTCCTTCCTCGGCGTGCCGATCCTGCGCGCCGGCAACACGCTCGGCGTGCTGGTCGTCCAGAACCGCGCCAAGCGCACCTATGTCGAGGAAGAGGTCGAGGCGCTGCAGACCACCGCCATGGTGCTGGCGGAGATGATCGCCTCCGGCGAGTTGTCGGCTCTGGCGCAGCCCGGCGCCGAGCCAGCGGCGCGGCATTCCCTGCACAAATCGGGCGCGGTGCTGTCCGACGGCATCGCGCTCGGCCATGTCGTGCTGCACGAGCCACGCGTCGTCATCACCAACTACATCGCCGAGGACCTGCCGAAGGAGATCAAGCGGCTGGAGCTGGCGCTGACCAAGTTGCGCGCCGACCTCGACCGCATGCTGGAGCGCGGCGACGTCGCCGACGGCGGCGAGCACCGCGATGTGCTGGAAGCCTACCGCATGTTCGCCAACGACCACGGCTGGTCGCACAAGCTGCATGAAGCGGTCGGCACCGGCCTCACCGCCGAAGCCGCGGTGGAGCGCGTGCAGTCCGACACCCGCGCCCGCATGCTGCGCTCGACCGACCCCTATTTGCGCGACCGCCTGCACGACCTCGAGGATCTCGGCCATCGCCTGATGCGCCAACTGGTCGGCCGGGATCATGCGCCCTCGCGCGAGCAATTGCCCGACAACGCCATCCTGATCGCGCGTGCGATGGGACCGGCAGCACTGCTCGACTATGACCGCAAGCGCCTGCGCGGCCTGGTGCTCGAGGAAGGCACTGCGAATTCCCACGTCTCGATCGTGGCCCGCGCGCTCGGAATCCCCGCCGTCGGCGGAGTGCCGAACGCGCCCGGCATCGCCGATCCCGGCGACGCCATCATCGTCGACGGCATATCCGGCGAAATCTACGTACGGCCCTCGGCCGAGATCGAATCCGCCTATGCCGAGCGGGTCCGGTTTCGCGCCCGGCGGCAGGCGCAATATTCAGCGCTGCGCGACAAGCCCTGCATGACCAAGGACGGCCAGCCGGTCGAACTGATGATCAATGCCGGCCTCACCATCGACCTGCCGCATATCGACGAGACCGGCAGCGCCGGCATCGGCCTGTTTCGCACCGAGCTGCAGTTCATGGTGAGCCCCAGCCTGCCGCGCAGCAGCGATCAGCTCGCGCTCTATCGCACGGTGCTGGATGCCGCGGGCACCAAACCCGTCACCTTCCGCACCCTCGATATCGGCGGCGACAAGGCGCTGCCCTACATGGAAACGGTGGTCGAGGAAAATCCGGCGCTCGGCTGGCGCGCGATCCGGCTCGGGCTGGACCGTCCCGGTTTGCTGCGCGGCCAGGTTCGCGCGCTGCTGCGGGCCGGCGGAGGTCGTGCGCTGAAGATCATGTTCCCGATGATCTCCGATGTCGCCGAGTTCGATCAGGCCAAGGCGATTGTCGAGCGCGAACTGACTTACTTGCGACAGCACGGCCATTCGCTGCCGGAGCGCGTCGACGTCGGTACCATGGTCGAGGTGCCGGCGCTGCTCTATCAGCTCGATGAGCTGTTGAAGCGCGTTGATTTTGTCTCGGTTGGCTCGAACGATTTGTTCCAGTTCCTGTACGCGGTCGATCGCGGCAACGCCAAGGTATCGGAGCGCTTCGACACCATGTCGGCACCGATCCTGCGCGCGCTGCGCGATATCGTGCAAAAGGCGAATGCGGTGAAGAAAACCGCCTCGCTGTGCGGCGAGATGGCATCGAAGCCGATCGGCGCGCTGGCGCTGATCGCGCTCGGCTATCGCTCGCTGTCGCTGTCGGCGACCGCGCACGGTCCGGTGAAGGCCCTGATCCTCGACCTCGATGCCGCAAAGGCCGAGGCGATGATCAAACCGCTACTGGATGCGCCGGCCGGCAGCGTGTCGATCAGGCAGAAGCTGACCGAGTTTGCGGAAAAAGAGGGGCTGTCGTTGTAGCGACGCTCTCCGTCGACAACGCCGCTTCCATCTTCCGCCATTGAGAATGTCCCATGCTACCCGAAGCCAAACTCGATATCCTGCTTGCTCACCACGCCTCGCTCGAGGCCGAGCTGCTTGGCCAGGTGAATTCGGAGAAGTACGTGCAGATCACGCGCGAACTCGCCGAGCTCAATCCGCTGATCGAGGGGGTGAAGGCCTATCGCGCCGCCCGCGCCGAGATTTCAGATACCGAGAGCCTGATCGCGGATTCCTCTGTCGATCCCGAGATGCGCAGCATGGCGGAAGCCGAACTTGAAACGCTGCAGGCACGGGTGGCCGAACTCGAGCAGAAGATCCGCGTCGCGTTGTTGCCCAAGGACGCCATGGACGACCGCAACGTGGTGCTGGAAATCCGCGCCGGCACCGGCGGAGACGAGGCCTCGCTCTTCGCTGGCGACCTGTTCCGGATGTATGAACGCTTTGCCGCCTTGCAGGGCTGGAAGGTCGAGGTGATTTCGGCCAGCGAGGGCACCGTGGGCGGCTACAAGGAAATTATCGCCGAGGTGCAGGGCCGCGGCGCGTTCGCAAAACTGAAATTCGAGTCCGGCGTGCACCGGGTGCAGCGCGTACCTGATACCGAGACGCAAGGGCGCATCCACACCTCGGCCGCCACCGTCGCCGTGCTGCCCGAGGTCGAGGAAGTCGACGTCGACATCAAGAACGATGATTTGCGGATCGAGACCATGCGCGCGCAGGGCGCCGGCGGCCAGCACGTCAACAAGACCGAATCCGCGATCCGCATCACCCACATCCCGAGCGGCATCGTGGTCATGATGCAGGACAGCCGTTCCCAGCATAAGAACCGGGCGTCGGCGATGAACATCCTGCGCTCGCGCATCTATGACGCCGAACGCCAGCGCGTCGACGCCGCGCGCTCGGCCGACCGCAAGGAGAAGGTCGGCTCCGGCGACCGAAGCGAACGCATCCGCACCTACAATTTCCCGCAAGGGCGCGTCACCGATCACCGCATCAACCTGACACTCTACAAGTTGCCGCAGGTGATCTCCGGCGAAGCGCTCGGCGAATTGATCGATGCGCTGACCACCGAACACCAGGCCGCCCAACTCGCCGCTCAAGGCGCCGCGGCGTGAGCAGGAATGAGTCCAGGGTCGTCCCTGCGTACGCGGCGCCCCATAACCACAAGCGTTTATTGCTGCTGAAGGTGCCGCCCCCCAGCGCTCACATCGCTGGGCCCCAGCGCATGGGCCCCTTCGTTCGCAGCGACGACGCGCGGATAGGTTTTCGCAAGGGCGCCCTCTGATGGGTCAAACCGTCGAAACCGCGCGACGTACGCTCACCGCACGCTTCAAATCCGCCGCCATCGATTCGGCCGAACTCGATGCGCGGCTGCTGGTGGGCACGGCGCTCGGCCTTGATCTGACCGGCATGATCACCGGAGCGCACCGGCGGCTCACTTTGGATGAAACGAATCGTCTCGATGAATTCGCGCGCCGCCGTCTCGCCGGCGAGCCGGTCGCGCGCATCCTCGGGTTTAAGGAATTCTGGGGACTGCCGCTAAAACTATCCGCTGCCACGCTGGTGCCGCGGCCCGATACCGAGACGGTGGTCGAACTCGCGCTCGAAATCCTGCGCGCCGATAACGCTGCCAACCGGCCGTTGCGCATCGCCGATCTCGGCACCGGTTCGGGTGCGATCCTGCTGGCGCTGTTGTCGGAATTACCGGCAGCGCGCGGTTGCGGCACCGACATCAGCGCGGACGCGCTGGAAACCGCCGGCAACAACGCGGCGCGATTGGGGCTCGCCGACCGCGCAACCTTCGTCGCCTGCGATTACGCATCGGGACTGTCCGGCACGTTCGACCTGATCGTGTCGAACCCGCCCTATATCCGCTCGGCGGATATCGAACATCTCGCCCGCGACGTCAGGGAGCACGACCCGCGCGCCGCACTCGATGGCGGAGCCGACGGGCTTGATGCCTATCGCGCGCTGGTCCCACAGGCTGCGGGCTTTCTGGCGCCGGGCGCCGTGCTGGTCGTGGAGGCGGGCCAGGGCCAGAGCGGCGAGATTGAAGCCTTGATGACGGCTTCCGGGCTAATCACTGCCTCCCCGCCCAAAGCCGATCTGGCGGGCATCAAACGGGCCGTGGCAGGGCGAAAATTGCCCCGATAAAGTCCTATTGGAACACAAAAAAACCTCTTGGAATATCCCCCGGGAACGATTACGTTCCGGCTATACCATCGGCGTTGGCCCCGTATCCGTACGGTGGAAACCAGGGCTCTCGGAGCGAGAGCCGGCCGATTGAAGGGTTCCAAAACGCAGGTCCAATTGAGCGCAATAGCCGGGGCTGTGCTGCTCTTGACCGCCAAGCGAACGAAAGCCTGATATTGCGCTTGAAGACTTACGTAAGAGAACTGGGCTTGCCTTGGCAGGCCAAATGATTTGGTCCGCTGGGCGATGAGCGCTGGCGGTTGGGGAACGCGTCTTTGTTGAACGCGATGGTTGGCGAAATTGGCACGCATTTGAACGGCATCGTGATTCGGTGTGCGCTGGCGCGCGCCGGAACGACGTGAAGCGACACCACAAAAGCAATTCAACGCTAGAAACTTAGGGCTGGAATAGAAGGCTAGACATGAGAAACGGTCAAAACAACAAGCGGATGCGCAACCGGAATAACAACAATAATAACAACAACAACAATAACCGGCGCGGTCAAAACCCGATGACACGGGTGTTCGAATCGAACGGACCCGACATCAAGATCCGCGGCACTGCATCCCACGTTGCGGAAAAATACGTTCAGCTGGCACGCGATGCACGCTCCTCCGGCGATCCGGTGGCAGCCGAAAACTACTACCAGCACGCCGAACATTATTTCCGCCTCATCGCAGCGGCCCAGGAGCAGTTTCGGCAGAATCAGCCGCAACCGCGTCCCGATGCCGAATTGGCCACCGAGGACGGTGACGACGAAGAAAGCTTCTCGAATTTCGGCCAGGAGCCCGGCTTCGTTCCGCAGCAGCCGCAGCCCTACGTCCGCGACAGTGGGCAGCCACAGTTTCAGCGCGACCAGCAGCCGCGCGAACATCATCGCGAGCGCGAGCATCGTCCGCCGCCGCCGCAATATCAGCCGCAACCGCAGAACCAGCCGCAGCCGGTGCTCGCCGACAATGGCAGCGTCGATCGCCTGCCCTCGTTCATCACCGGCGGTCCGCAGCCGCAAGTGAATGGCACCCCCGGCTTCGAAGGCGGTGCTGGTGAACGCGGCGAACGCGAGCGCTTCCCGCGCCGGCGCCGCCGGCCACACGGCCCGCGTCCCGAGGGCGCGGCGGCGCCCGCCGCGCCGAGCGAAGATTTTAATCCGGGGAACGAGTAAGCACGCTCTCTGAATGCGTCGTCCCGGCGAACGCCGGGTTCCGGGCGGTGAGCGTGATTGCGCTCATCGCGGCGCCGCGGCCATTATTCGAGGCACGTTTACCTAAACATTCAACGCAGGTGGTTACGGGTCCCGGCCGGGACGACGGGGAGATAATATCGCCCGCGTCGCCGTCGACGATGGCACCAGCACTGGCTGCAGCGACGGAATGAGCCGCGTCCGTTCACGGTGCGCGGGAAGTGCGCGGTAAACCTGCTTGGTCGCTTCCACGATATGCACGCCGGCGAACGGCAATGACAGTGCGGCGCCAACACGCTCCCATGCCATCGCCGAGCGCAGGAACCAGCCGTTTCCGACCGGCGGCATGAACAGCGCCTCGCCCCACGCCGTCGGCGTGAACCAGGTCTGCCGCAACAGTTGCGTGATCTGCGCGCGCGAGTACGGCCGCCCGTGACCGAACGGCGTGCTGTCGGTGCGCGTCCACACCCCGCGGCGATTGGGAATTACCGCGATCAGCCGGCCGGACGGCGCCAGCACGCGCCAAACCTCGCGCAACAGCCGCTCCGGGTCGTCGGACATTTCCAGCGCATGCACCAGCAGGACGCGGTCGACCGCGGCATCCGGCAGCGGCATGGAAAACTCGTCGATCAGGGTCGCCAGCGCCGGGCGCGCCGTCGGCCATTTCAACACGCCCTGCGCCGCCGGCATGAACGCGATGCAGCGCTCCGAGTCCTCTCGGAACAACCCGAGATAGGGCGTCGGATAACCGAGGCCGAGCACGCGCAGCCCTTCCGCGTCGGGCCACCGCGCGCGAATACCGCGATTGATCAATTGCCGCGCCACGCTGCCGAGGCGCTGCGAATAGAAGTCGCGGAGATCGATCACATCCATAGGTTCAATCTAACACGTGGCTATTCCGCGCGGCGTGCAGAAAATTGCGTTGCCGCGGAAGCGTTAACGCCATATTTCCCACCCATACAGGGCGTGTTAGCGTTACCAGCCTGTTTGTTCGGGGAGATATCATGTCTGCAGAAATTCGCTTGTTCACCTGCCTCACCGACAATTTCGGCTATCTGATCCACGACCCCGCGACGAAGGCGACCGCCTCGATCGATGCCCCCGAAGCCGCACCGGTCATCAAGGCGCTGGAACGCGAAGGCTGGACGCTGACCGACATCCTGATCACCCACCATCACGGCGACCATGTCGGCGGCGTTGCCGAACTGAAGCAAAAATATAACTGCCGCGTCATCGGCCCGCACGACAAGTCCACGAAGATCGCCAATGTCGACCTGCGCGCCGCCAACGGCGACGTCATCAAGGTCGGCACCCTCCTGGCCCGGGTGCTGGAAACGCCCGGCCACACGCTCGACCACATCTCCTATGTGTTCGACAGCGAGAAGGCGGTGTTCGCCGCCGACACGCTGTTTTCGATCGGCTGCGGCCGGGTGTTCGAGGGCAACTATCCGATGATGTGGGATTCGCTGTTGAAGCTGCGCGCGTTGCCGGACGATTTCAGCCTGTATTGCGGCCATGAATACACCGCCTCCAACGTCAAGTTCGCGCTGACGGTTGAGCCCGACAATCCAGCCCTGAAGGCGCGTGCCGAGGAGGTGACGCGGCTGCGCGCGGAGAACAAGCCGACGATCCCGACGCTGCTCGGCGAAGAGAAAAAGGCCAATGTGTTCCTCCGCGCCGACGAGCCTGCGGTGGCGGCCAGGCTGCACATGAAGGGCGCGAACGCCGCCGACGTGTTTGGCGAATTGCGCGAACGCAAGAACAAGTCCTGATGGCATTGCCGCCCTCCGCCGCCGACATCATCGCGCGGCTCGATTTAAGGCCGCATCCGGAAGGCGGGCATTATCGCGAGACGTTTCGTGATAGCCGCGTGGATGCGAGCGGTCGGGCACGGTCGACCGCGATTTATTTCCTGCTGGCGCGCGGCGAGCGCTCGCACTGGCACCGCATCGATGCGGTGGAGATCTGGCACTATTATGCCGGCAGCGCGCTGACATTGAAGATTGCTGATGACGACGGGCACTGGAGCTTCAGACTTGGCCCCGACGTCGCTGCAGGCGAGCAGCCGCAGGCGATCGTTTCGCCGGATACCTGGCAATCCGCCGAAAGCACCGGCGACTGGACCCTGGTCGGCTGCACCGTCGCGCCCGGATTTGACTTTGCGACGTTCGAGCTGGCGCCGAAGGATTGGGAGCCCGCATAGCCCGTGATTCCATCCGGCGAAGCCTGCGCCATTTCAAGCAGCAACCGGACCGTCAGGCGCCAGACACGCGGCCGCGAAAAGGATTAGCACCAGTCTGAGCATCAGAAGCCACCTACTTCTTCCAGACCATATCCTTCGCGGCAATCAACCCGCCACCGGCAATCAGGATCGCGGCGACGGCGATGTTGGCGCTCGGTTTTGCAAATCCCGCCATGATCAGGAACGCGGTCGAGAGCAGCGGCGTCGCATAGGATGCCGCGCCGAGCACGCGGATATCACCGCGCTTCATGCCGATATCCCAGGTGAAAAAGGCGACTCCCACAGGACCGACGCCGAGCGCTGTTATCGCGAGCCACTGCGCCGAGGTCTCCGGCCAGACCGTGGTCTCGACCAGCCCATGCACGATCGCCGCAAGCAGCGCGGTTGCGAGACAGAAACCGGCCACCGCATCGGTCGGCACCGATTTGAGCCGGCGTGACATCACCGAATAGCTGGCCCAGACAAAGGCGGCGACGAAAGCGGCGGCCAATCCGGGTATCTGCCCGGGCGCAAAACTGCCGGTATTGCCGACAAACAACAGCACGGTTCCCGCGAGCCCGAGCAACGCGCCGATGATGTGGTGCGGTGCGAGCCGTTCGCCCGGCAGCAATGACGAGAACAACACGATCAAAAGCGGCCAGAGATAGTTCAACAGCCCCGCTTCAGCCGGCGGCGCAAAGCGCAGCGCCAGGAAATACAGCGCGTGATAGCCGAACAGCCCGCCGACGCCGACGACCCAGGCCACCAGCGGCTGTTTCAGCGCCGCGAACGCGGCAGGCCGCCAGATCCAGCTTGCGAACGCGACCGCGGCGCCGATCGCAAACGTCATGGCGGCGAGCTGGAAGGCGGGGATCTTGCCGGTCGCGACCGTCAGCACAGCAAGCAGCGACCACATCAGGATCGCGGTCAATCCGATCAGCGTAGCGGTGCGGGAGGTCATCAGCCGAAGCACTTTCCGTCATGGCTGGGCAAAAGCGCGAAGCGCGCCTTCGCAGACTCCCGGCCATCCAGGTTCTTTTTCACCCGAGGGCTTTTAAAGACGTGGATGCCCGGGACAAGCCCGGGCATGACAAGTCATGCGCAGCTTCGCGCGCAATAACGACGTGCGGTCAAATCAGGCGTGATACTGCCCGCCGTTGATCGTCAGAGTCGACCCCGTGATGAAGCCGGCATCGTCGGCGGCGAGGAAGACGACCGCGCGGGCGATCTCTTCGGGCTCGCCGAGCCGGTTGACCGGAATCTGCGGTATCACGTTCTTTTCGAGAACGTCCTTCGGCACCGCCTGCACCATTTCGGTGTTGATATAGCCGGGGCAGATCGCGTTGACCGTGATGCCGCCCTTGGCGTTCTCCAGCGCGAGCGCCTTGGTGAAGCCGATGTCGCCGGCCTTGGCGGCGGAATAATTGACCTGACCGAACTGGCCCTTCTGGCCGTTGACCGAGGAGATGCTGATGATGCGGCCGAACTTGCGCGCGCGCATGCCCTCGATCACCGGGCGCGTCATGTTGAACAGCGAACCGAGATTGGTGTTGATGACAGCGGTCCACTGCTCGAGCGTCATCTTGTGGAAGGCGGTATCCTTGGTGATGCCGGCATTGTTGACGAGCACGTCAACGGGCCCAACGTCGGCCTCGACTTTCTTGATGCCTTCGGCGCAGGCGTCGAATGAGCTGACATCCCATTTGTAGACGGGAATGCCGGTCTCGGCCTTGAACTTCTCGGCCGCCGCGTCATTGCCGGCGTAGCTCGCCGCCACCTTGTAGCCTGCCGCTTTCAGCGCCTTGCTGATTGCGGCGCCAATGCCACGGGTACCGCCCGTCACCAATGCAACACGTGCCATGCTTTCCTCCTCCTTGGACGTCTTTTATGGGCCGGAATTGTCACCGGTCATTTGACGAAGTTCAATCTTCACCTTTGAAGCACTCTTGAACGCTTAGGAGACAAAAATGCCCGGCGCGAGACCGGGCATTCCCATTTTTTACCAGCTTGCGCCGCAGTTGACAGATGATCTTTTCATCATTCAACCGATCACGCTGCCTGTTGTTCAGTCGCGTGCGATGCACATCGCGATGCCCATGCCGCCGCCGATGCACAGCGTGGCGAGGCCCTTCTTGGCGTCGCGCTTCTGCATCTCGTGCAGCAGCGTCACCAGCACGCGGGTGCCGGAGGCGCCGACGGGATGGCCGATCGCGATCGCACCGCCGTTGACGTTGACCTTCGACGTATCCCAGCCGAGGTCCTTGTTGACGGCGCAGGCCTGCGCGGCGAAGGCCTCGTTGGCCTCGATCAGGTCGAGATCGCCGATGTTCCAGCCGGCCTTCTTCAGCGCGGCGCGGGAGGCCGGGATCGGCCCGGTACCCATGATCTTCGGATCGACGCCGGCCTGGCCCCACGACACGATGCGGCCCAGCACTTTCTTGCCTTCCTTGGCGGCCTGCTTGGCGGTCATCAGCACCACGGCGCCGGCGCCGTCATTGATGCCCGATGCGCTGCCGGCGGTCACGGTGCCGTCCTTCTCGAAGGCCGGCTTGAGCTTGGCCATCGCGTCCAGCGTCGCGCCGTGGCGCGGATATTCGTCGTCGCTGACCACGATGTCGCCCTTGCGGGTCTTGATGGTGACCGGAACGATTTCGTCCTTGAACTTGCCGGCCTTCTGCGCGGCCTCGGCCTTGTTCTGCGAGGCAACGGCGAACTCGTCCTGCTGCGCACGGGTGATCTGGTATTGCCGTGCGACGTTCTCGGCGGTGTTGCCCATGTGATAGCCGTTAAAGGCGTCCCACAGGCCGTCCTTGATCATGGTGTCGACCAGTTCGAGGCCGCCCATCTTGACGCCGCCGCGCAGATATTGCGCGTGCGGGGCCATGCTCATGGATTCCTGGCCGCCGGCGACCACGATTTCGGAATCGCCGTTGAGCAGCGCCTGATATCCCAGAGCCACCGTGCGCAGGCCGCTTCCGCAGAGCTGGTTGACCCCCCAGGCCGGGCTTTCCACCGGGATACCGGCGGCGATCGAGGCCTGGCGGGCGGGGTTCTGGCCCTGCGCCGCGGTCAGGATCTGGCCCATGATGACTTCGGAGACGCGGCCGGGCTCGATGCCGGCCCGCTCCAGGGCGGCCTTGATGGCGACGGCGCCGAGATCATGGGCCGGCGTGGTGGCGAACGCGCCGTTGAAACTGCCGACCGGGGTACGGACGGCGCTGACGATGACGACATCGTCTGACATGGACATCTCCTTGATTGGTTTCTCGGGCTTGAGGTTTTCTGGACCTCGGTGGCCGGATGGTGGGCCTATCTTCGTAGTCCATCCTGTTAACGTCGTTGATGCAAGTCAATCGGCCAGTTGCCGAAATTCGGCCGCGGCGCATTCAAAATGACGTTCTTGGCGGTTTCCTGAGCAGCGTCTATGCTTTGTAATTAACCGTGCCGCACAAAACGGTAGCCGAACCGCATTGAAAATGCTTACCTTTGCTGCGTTGCGTTGTTCGTCCGCCCTGCGGCGATGCCGTCGGGTTCCCGCTCTCGGTGTGTATATGTGAGCCCATGGCAAAGTCAGAACACCCCACCACGATCAAGAAATACGCCAACCGGCGGCTCTATAATACCGGCACCAGCACCTATGTGACGCTCGAGGATCTCGCGGCGATGGTGAAAGACGGCGAGGATTTCCTCGTCTATGACGCCAAGACGGGTGACGACATCACCCGCTCGGTGCTGGCGCAGATCATCTTCGAGCAGGAAAACAAGGCCGGCCAGAACCTGTTGCCGACCACGTTCCTGCGGCAGCTGATCCGCTTCTACGGCGACAGCATGCAGATGGTGGTGCCGAAGTATCTCGAGCAGTCGATCGACACGCTGACGCGCGAGCAGGAAAAATTCCGCAAGCAGCTGACCAACACCTTCAGCGGAACGCCCTTCGCGCCGCTCGAGGAACATGTCCGCCGCAACATGGAACTGTTCCAGCAGACGTTCTCGATGTTCAAGCCCTTCGTGCCGCCGCGCGCCGGCACCACCGCGCCCGAGCCGGAGAAGGTTCCGGAGCCCGCGGCCGACGACGGCAAAATCGACGACCTTCGCCGCCAGATGAAAGACATGCAGGAACGCCTCGAACGCATGTCGAAGGAGCCGAAGAAGGAAGAGTAATTATCTCTTCGCGCTGCTCCGTCGTCCCGGCGTTCGCGCCGCGACGACAAGTCAACTCGCCGCCGGGACCACCGTATCCGTGGCCCTGCTCCACGGACGCTCCGGCGACGCAAGTCCGATCAGGCGGCCCTGGATATAGTCGCAGCCCCACTCGCGCAGCATCACGGCAGATTCTTCGTCCTGCACCCATTCCGCCACAGTCTTGATCTCCAGCCGCCGCGCCAGATCGATCAGCGTCTGCACGAAGGCGCGGTCGTCGGCGGATCGTGCGATGTTCTGCACGAAGGCGCCGTCGATCTTCACGATGTCCACGCCGAGCTTGCGCAGATTGCGGAATGAGGTGTTGCCGGCGCCAAAATCGTCGATCGCGATCCGGCTGCCGAAATTCTTCAATCGCGTGACGAAACCGCGCACGTCGTCGAGATCCTGGATCGCCACCGTTTCGGTAATCTCGACGATCAGCCGCTCACCGATGCCGGGATGCGCGCGCATCAGCGATTCGATGGAGCTCCACCAGTCCGGGTCCATCGTGGTGTCAGGGGAGATGTTGAGGCTGAGCTGCACCTTCGGCGAGGCTGCCAGTTCCGCCACCGCGAGTTCGAGGACGCGATGATCGACCAGTCGGATCAGGCCGAGCCGCTCGGCGACAGGAACGATATCCGCCGCCAGCAGCGCCAGGCCGTTTTCCTGCTCCATCCGCACCAGGCATTCGTAGAATGCGGCGTTGCGCGAACGCGCCTCGACGACGGGCTCGAACGCCACGACGATTCGCCGCTCGTTCAGCGCGGTGACGATCTCGTCGGTGACGCGGATATTGACGCGGCGCTGGGCGTCGCGTTCGACATTCGGCTTCCACAGCGCAAACGATCCGGCACGGCGGCGCTTGGCGCCGTCGAGCGTTTCCTGGGCACGGTTGATCGCTTCGTCGGTGTTGCGCGCATGGCGCGGCACGCTGACCGCCCCGATCGACACCGTCACCGACACGGGGCCGGATTTGGTGGGCACCACCTCGTCGCGAACAGCGGCGAGGAAGCGTTCGGCGGCGACGCTGATGTCGTCGACCGTGCAGTTGCGCAGGATCAGGCCAAATTTGTTGCCGGAAAATCGCCCGAGCACGTCGCCGCCGCGCAGCCGCGCGCGAATTCGTTTTCCGACCTCCGCGATCACCGCGTCCGCGACGTCAAAACCGAAGGCATCATTGACCCGCGCCAGATGATCGATGCCGATCAGCATGAAGGCGCTGGACGAGCGGAAGCGTACGCATTCCTCGATGGCCTCGGCGACCGAGGCGGCCAGATGGGTGCGGTTGAGTTCGCCGGTCAGGGGATCGTGCCGCGACAATTTCAATAATTGCTCATCGCGGGCATGGCGCTCGTTGTTGACGCTGACGACACCCAGCGCCCGCGCGGGCTTGCCGTCGGGACCTGCAAACCAGCATCCGGTTTCCTCGATCCAGATCACCGGCGCTGAAATCGAGTTGCGTACGCCATATTCGATCCGGTAGGGGGTGCCTTCGCCGCCGCGCGACGGCACCGAACGACCGAGCGCGTCGAGGCGGATCGAACGCGACGGCTCAATCAATTTCGAGAACTCCGCGTCCGTTCGCCAGTGTTTCGCCGGGAATATTAGGGAAGATCGAAGCGGCGTTGGCGCTCCAGGCGATCGCGTCGGTCGCGATATCCCACACAAATGTCGCCTGCCCGAGGCAAGCGAGGATATCAGCGGCTTGCGGGACAGAAGGCATCGTAGGTCGCCTCGTTTCGGGACACCGACGGAGTGATTCTGGCCGATAGTGCCTTGCTTTCGGGCCAGACCCTAGGTCAAGTTGATGAAAAATCTGGAAACCATGTTTGAAGGCCGCCGGGAACGAAACGCAACCCGCCGGCATAGCTCTTGCGAGGCACCGATTTTGATGGGGACCGACGTCCCAAAACCTGACAATGCAGCCGGACAGTGCGTCATGCCGGATACCGATCGACCGGGTAAAATCATCGACGGCGAAATCCTGACGTCTTCTTGCGTCGATCTGGTGCCGTTGACCCCGCAGGTGCAGTGGTTGCGGCGACTGATTGTCACACGGCCGGATTCCACGTTCATCACCCAACTGATTGCGACCGCCGAGCAGCCACAGACCTGCAACCTGCGACGGGCGATCTACGCCGACGCGCAGATGGCCTATGGCCCCCACCCCCAGGAACGCCGGGGAGTCGCGCGGCGGACGCGGCAGATCATCTGAGAAGAATCAGCGCTGGGGCGTGTCCGGGCTGCCGCCCGGCTGCAATCCCGGCGACGGCACGGCAGGTTGCGCGGGTGTCGGTTCGGGATGATCGGGCAGCACGGATTCGGCGGCTGCGGCGGCTCCAGGTACCGGTGACGCTGGAGGTGGAGCAGGTGCCTCAGCGGGCGCCGGATCGACGTGCGGCACGGCGGCCGGCGCCTCTGCCTGCGCTCCTCTCGCGCTTCGTCGGGAGGCCGGGGCAACGGCCGGCGCCACCACAGCCCCGCGGCGCGCGCGCAATGCGATACCGGACAGGAAATCCACCAGCGCCAGCAGGGCCAGCAGGCAATAGGTCGAGTTACCGAACTTCGGCCAAAGCAGAAATTCGGCGGCCGCCGCGCCGAACACAATCAGGGACAGCAAATGGTCGGTGAGAAATTTCGCACCCGGACGCGCGCCCTTGATCACCTCGAACAGCAGCAGCAGGACACCGAGCGCGAGCAATATGTCGCTCAGCGTCACCTGCCATTCCGCGCCCGACATCAGCGTCAGCTTGACCACCGGGTCGGTGAAGGACACGCCCGGCATCAGGAAAACGATGATGTTGTAGACCGCAAGCGGTATCAGGAGCAGCGGAAAACCGACCATATAGGACCAGGCCCTGTTGCCTGTGAGAACCGTCTTACCGCACGCGTTGGCCGAATGAGGCGGGCGCCGCGGGCGCAGCGTTCCGCCCGTAGTCCGATCAGGACTCTTTCTTCGCCTTGAGAACCTGACGGCCCTTGTACATGCCGGTCTTCAGGTCGAGGTGGTGCGGACGGCGCAATTCGCCGGAATCCTTGTCCTCAATGTAGGTCGGCGTCTTCAGGGCGTCGGCCGAACGGCGCATGCCACGGCGCGACGGCGAGGTTTTTCTTCTGGGAACGGCCATAGCGGTGTCCTCTTGGGGGTGTTGCGGTGGCATCGTCCGAAAAGGACGGGGCGCGCACTTGTCCAGCGCGAGCTGCGATGCCGATAAGGCCGCGCTTATAGAGGATGAAGTGGCGTAAAGCTAGGGTCAGAGGCGACGAAAAGGCGCAAAAATCGGCTTAGAAACCGCGATTTTCGCTCCAGCAACGCTGCACCGCGCCCGCCCTCGCCATATAGGTTCCGCCGAGCCGGCGCACCCCCGGTCCGGGGTTGCGGGCGCTGCGCCGTACCGGATTGGGCAGGATCGCCGCCAGCAGGGCCGCCTCCCGCGGCGACAGCGTCGCCGCCGAATGCCCGAAGGCGTAGTTCGAGCCGGCCTCGGCACCGAACTGCCCGGAGGGGCCAAGTTCAGCAATATTGAGATAGATTTCGAGGATCCGCTGCTTGGGCAGGACGAAATCGATCCAGAGCGCCAGCGGCAGTTCCAGCCCTTTACGGACCACGCTGCGGCCCGGCCACAAGAAGAGGTTTTTCGCTACCTGCTGGGTGATGGTCGAGCCGCCGCGGGCGACCTCGCCGTCCTCGGCATCGTCGATCACCTCACGCAGTGCGCCCCAGTCGATCCCGTGATGGCTGCAGAATTTCGCGTCCTCGGAACCAACCACGGAGCGCGGCAGGGATGGCGAAATCGCGTTGAAATCGACCCATTGCCGCACGACCGGCACGCCCTTGAGCCGGCGCCAGACCATCAGCGTCGAGACCGGCTGGCCGGTCCGATAGAATGGCGTCAGCGCATAGGGCAGCAACAGCACGACCAGCAAAAGCAGCAACAAAATCCGGACAATGCGCAAATTTGAGGTTTCTGGAAGAGGACGGTGAGGTCAGGACCGATGGTTAAAGCCGCAGGAAAAGTAGGATCCCGTCGACAAATAGCAGTTTTTCCAGCGCTTTTAAGGCGCCGTGGCCCCCGGCAGGCGGAATTGACGAAGCCGGTGCCATCAACGATTGTCCGCCCGAAATTCGATCCGGAGCAATTCTTAATGACGACCGCGACTTTTGACTTTGCGAAACGACTGGACCAGACCGCCGACGACACCGAAGCCCTGCTTGCGACATTGCTGTCGGATGCGCTGTTGCCCGACGAGATCGCCCGGCCGAAGCGGCTGATGGACGCGATGCGGTATTCCAGCCTCGGCGGCGGAAAGCGGCTGCGGCCGTTTCTGGTGGTCGAAAGTTCGGCGGTGTTCGGCGTCCCCCGCGAGGCCGCGCTGCTCGCCGGGGCTGCGCTGGAATGCATCCATTGCTACTCGCTGATCCATGACGATCTGCCGGCGATGGACAACAGCGACCTGCGCCGTGGGCGGCCGACGCTACACAAGAAGACCGACGATGCCACCGCCATCCTCGCCGGTGACGGCCTTCTGACGCTGGCGTTCGACATCGTCACCCGGGATGAGATTCACAGGGATGCCAATGTGCGCCTGCTGCTGACGCGCGCGCTGGCACGCGCGTCAGGCATTGGCGGCATGGTCGGCGGCCAGATCCTCGACCTTGCCGGCGAAGGTCGTTTTGGCGACCGCGAACCGGTCGACGTCGCCCGCCTGCAACAGATGAAGACCGGCGCGCTGTTGCGTTTCGGCTGTATTGCCGGGGCGATCCTCGGCCAGTCCACCCAAAAGGAATACCAGGCGCTCGAGGATTACGGCCGCGCGCTTGGCGAGGCCTTCCAAATCGCCGACGATCTGCTCGACGTCGAAGGCGATGCGGCGGCGCTCGGCAAGCAGACCGGGCAGGACGCCGCGCTCGGCAAAACCACCTTCGTCACCCAGCTCGGCATCGAGGGCGCCAGGCAGCGGGTGAGCGACCTCCTGGCGAGCGCCGATTCCGCGCTGTCGATCTTCGGCGCCAAGGGCGACGTGCTGCGGGCTGCGGCACGCTTCGTGGCCGAGCGCAAGAACTAGCGCATACAGGTTGAAGGCGGAGAAATGAGCAAGGAATTCGAGGAACGCCTTGTTCGCTTCCGCAAACTGCCGATGCCGGTCCGCGTGGTCTATAGCCGGCCACGCACATTCATTGCGGTTGCTATTGGTATCGTTGCGTTCTTCCTGATGCCGACGTCGTTCCGGCTGGTGACGCGTCTCGTCGTCGGCTGGGATGCGTTCGCCGCGCTGTATCTTGTGCTCGCCTACATCATGATGTTGCGGTGTGACGTCGCCCACATCCATCGCAGCGCGGTATTGCAGGACGACGGCCGCTTCCTGATCCTGCTGGTAACCGCGCTCGGCGCCTTCGCGAGCCTTGCCGCGATCGTGTTCGAGCTCGGAGCCTCGAAGAGCAGCCCCGTGGGGCTGATCCTCGCGATCGTGACGATCGTGCTGTCATGGGCGGTGGTTCACACCGCTTTTTCACTGCACTACGCGCACGAGTACTACCGCGGCAAAAAACCCGGCGGACTGCAATTTCCCAGCGGCGACGCGCATGTCGATGCCGATTACTGGGACTTTGTCTATTTCGCGTTCGTGATCGGCATGACCGCGCAGGTTTCCGACGTCGGCATCACCGACAAGATCATCCGCCGCACCGCGACCGTTCACGGCATCATTTCGTTTGTGTTCAACACAGCGTTGCTGGCGCTGATGGTGAACATCGCGGCGAGCGCGATTTGAGTTGCTCTCGTCGCGGGCGGTGAGGTCAGGTAAACGCGCGCTTATGGGCACTTTCCCGACATTATGGCCTGGTTTGAGTTGCAACCCCACACGCGCTGGTCGCCGGTAAGCGGCTGACGTGTAGCCGTTGGCGGTGAAGTCGGTGCTTGAGAACGCCTGACAATAACTTGCTTTGCTTCAGGCCTGTCGCGCCTGGCGACCGGCTTCTTGTCGCGCCGCTTTTCGCATTCATTGTCGTCGTTGAGGAACGAGCCTTCGGCGCACACGATTTTGTTGCAATGGTCGCCATCGGCCTTGAAGCCGTGCTCGCAGACCAGGGGACAAACCCGCGACGATTTCAGCTTGATCCCATCGAGCGTGTCGAGGCTCGCGGTCTTCGCGTCGAGCTTGGTGCCGGCGTAACGATTGAACAGCGTCAGCGAGCGCTGCGAGGCCGCGTTCCACTCGCCATCGGCGTTCCCGGTCAGGCAGCCGACGCGTCGCAACTCGGTCTGCACCGATTTGGTGATGTCGACCTGCGGCGATCCGGCGGTCAACGCGGCCAGGTTCACCTTGTCCTTGTCGGAAGTCGCCGGCGCGACAGCGGCCTTGTCGGCAGCGACCTTGTCCGCAGTCACCTTGTCGGCGAGCGCCTTTTCGGCCGCGAGACGTTTCTGCTCGGCGGCAGCGGCCTGATCCTGGGCCACCTGCTTGGCCTTCTCGGCAGCGATACGCGCCTGCTCGGCGGCCCTGGCGTCGGCCTCGGCCCTTGCCTGCTGGGATTTTTGCGCACCCTCGGCGGCAAGGCGCGCGCGCTCCTGTTCGGTCAGCCGCGCTTTTTCGGTGGCGGCGACGCGCGTTTCCTCGGCGGCGATTTTCTCCAGCTGCAGCCGGGCCAGGCTGGCGTAGAAACCGTCCGGATACTGCGCAAGGAAGGCGTTCAGCGCGCTCTTGTTGCCGACCTGCAGCGCCAGCTCGTAATCGCGACGGGCTTCGGCCTGCGGATTCGGCGCCGGCGCAGCGGCAGGCGCGGCCGCGGTGTGCGCCGGGGCCGGCACCAGCGGCATGTCTTCGCCCCCGAGCGAGCCGTAGACGAACGGCTCCTGCCGGTTGCCGGTGCTCTTGAGCACGTCGTCGCGGACGAAGCCGAAGGCACGCCGCACGTCGAGACCCGGCGTCGTCAGGTGTTTTGATAGCGCGATCGTGAACGGGCTGTTCTTGCCGTCACCGTCGGCCGCCGTCGATCCGGCTTTGGCCGAAAAGGCGATCAGCACGTTCGGGCTGGTCGGCTCGACCTTGGCGAGGCCCTGCCCGATCGCGCGCGATGCCACCGTGCGCTTCATGCCTTTGGCAAACGGGTTGTCGCGGCAGGCGTCGAGAATGACGAGCCGCAATTTCCTCACCGGCTCGACCGCGATCAGGATGCGATCCAGCGAGAACGCCTCGTCATAGACGTCGGTGTCGCGCTCCAGCCTGGCATCCACCGGAATAAGGTAATTCGAGCCATCAACCTCGATGCCGTGCCCGGCGTAATAGACGACCGCGATGTCGGCATCGCGCGCACGGTCGGCGAAATCGCGCAGCGCGCGCCGGGTTTCGGCGGCGGGGAGATCGTGGCGGTAATCGACCACATCGAAGCCGGCGTCCTTCAGCGTCGACGCCACCACCGCCCCGTCGTTGACGGGGTTGGCCAGCGGAACGACGTTCTGATAGGCGGAATTGGCGAGCACCAGCGCTACGCGCTTTTCGGCAAAAGCCGGCTGGCACACCAGAAGCAGCGCGGCGGCGGCCAAGACAAAACGGTGCAATCTCAGAGATCCCGGTAATCTTGCCATGACGTTTTCCCGAACCTCGCATTCCTGGCATACCGGCCTGTCTAGCAGAAAACGAAGCCCGACTGTGTGAGGCGGGTCACGAGACCCCGTCGCGGCGGGCAGCCCCTAATGCTTAGTAAATCCCGCACGCTGGCGGTTCGACGCTCTGTCAATCACGTTTTCGGTCAAGCGCCGAAACCGCCCTCACCGCCTCGGCCCGATCCGCGCCGCCTGTGCTCCACGTGAACCGGCACGTCGCAATTCTCCTACCCGGCGGCCACGA
The DNA here is from genome assembly GCA_963786115.1 of uncultured Alphaproteobacteria bacterium. Classification (GTDB taxonomy): domain Bacteria; phylum Pseudomonadota; class Alphaproteobacteria; order Rhizobiales; family Xanthobacteraceae; genus Bradyrhizobium. The sequence continues at coordinate 130,688 of CAWAYC010000018.1, read as the reverse complement.
CGTGCCCGTCGTATTGCGGCAGATCGTCGGTGATGGCGAACCACGGCGCCTTGGAGCCAACGAAGATGTGCGCCGTCGGGCGGATCGAGGGAACGTCGACAAGCGTCCCCATCGCAACATGCACATAGGCACCCTCGCGAACCACGGAATAGAGCAGCGAGCCGCACCGCTTGCAGTGGGCATCGTGGCCGGTTTCATCGCCATAGGTCATGAGCTGGTCGCGGCCTTCCGTGATGCCCAATTTCTCGCGCGCGATGCCGGCGAACGGCTTGAACGCAGACCCCGTGGTCCGGCGACAATTCGAGCAATGGCAATTAAGGGCATAGGCGAACGCGTCGGCGACCGTGTAGCGCACGGCGCGGCAGTAGCATTCTCCGGCAAGCATGCGAGCATTCGAATTTCCTGATTCCGTCACGAGCCGCTCCTGATCCAGATGACGAAGTCACCCATAGCGCAATCGACGGCTTCGTGGCTTAATCAGTGCGAGCCATTCTGCCGGGAGGACCGACCAGTGAGCCATGACCGATCGACTGTCGAAGCGGTGGTGAAGAATTATTTCGACGGGCTCTACGAGGGCGATGCCGAGAAGCTCGGCGCTGTATTTCATTCCAGCGCCGATCTGCGCTGGCTGGAGAAGGGCGAGTTGCAGGTTCTGACCGTGCCGGACTGGCTCGACCGGGTGCGCAAACGTCCGTCGGCGAAAGCCGAAGGCAAGCCGCGCGAGGATTTCATCGTCACCATCGACCGCTCCGATGAGCAGACCGCCTTCATCAAGGTTCGCTGCCAGTTGCCGCCGCGCTACTTCACCGACTATCTGGTGGCGATGAAGCTCAACGACGGCTGGCGGATCGTCTCCAAATCCTATCGCTACGACCTGCGCGAGTGACGCGCGGTCGAACGCCCGCCAAGGTGCGTCTCGGGTCCCGGGCTGGCACGACGTGCCGCCGCCCTGCGGCCGAATTGGACCGGATTCGGCTCCCGTCGCGGACGCACGGCCGTATTGACCTGCCTCGGCTGCCGGGCGAATTGGTAGCGTCATGGAAGCCAAATTTCAGATCTTTTTGATCCTGCTCGGCGTGCTGGCAGGGACTGCGCTATTGGCGCGACGCCTTAACGTTGCGCCGGCGATCCTCCTGCTGCTCGCCGGCGTCGGGCTCGCCTTCGTGCCGGGGATGCCGTCGCTGGAACTGCCGCCCGAGGTGGTGCTCCTTCTGGTGCTGCCGCCGCTGATCTATTCGGCGAGCGTCGCCATGAGCTGGCGCGAATTCCGCTTCAATCTGCGCGTCATCATCCTGCTGTCGGTCGGCTGCGTGATTTTTACCGCATTCATGGTCGCGACTGCGACCCATTACCTGATCGGACTACCGTGGAGCGTCGGTTTCCTGCTGGGGGCGATCGTTGCCCCTCCCGACGTGGTGGCGCCGCTCGCAATCGCGCGCAAGCTCGGGCTGCCGCGCCGAATTCTCGTGGTGCTTGAAGGAGAGGGACTGGCCAATGATGCCACCGCGCTGATCCTCTATCGCTTCGCGGTGGTGGCGATCTCGACCGGGCTGTTCTCGCTGCCGCAGGCGACCGGCAGCTTCGGCGCCATCGTCGCCGGCGAAATCCTGTTCGGCACGGCGATCGGATGGCTCTCCTTGCGGGCGCGCTACCACGCGCGCGACCCGCAGGTCGAGGTCACGCTATCGCTGATCACGCCTTACATCGCCTACTGGATCCCCGAACATTTCGGCGGCTCCGGCGTGATCGCAACGGTCGCCTGCGGGCTCTATGTGAGCTGGAACGGGCCGCTTTGGATCTCGGCCGCGACCCGCCTGCAGGGCATCTTCTTCTGGGACCTCGTGATCTACCTGATCCAGGGCTTGCTGTTCCTGCTGACGGGTTTCCAGATGCGCTCGCTGCTGGAAAAATCAAAAGCGTTCCCGCTCGACGAGATCCTGTTTGCGACCGCGCTGGTCCTCATCGTCATCATCATTGCCCGCTTCGCCTGGGTCTATGCCGCCACCTACCTACCGCGCTTCCTGAGCAAGCGCCTGCGCGAACGCGACCCTTACCCGTCGTGGCGCACGGTGTTCGTGATTGCGTTCACCGGCGTTCGCGGCGCCGTGTCGCTGGCGGCCGCGCTGGCGCTGCCCTACACACTGTCGACCGGAGAAGCGTTTCCCAATCGCGATCTGATCCTGTTCATCGCCTTCAGCACCATCCTGATTACGCTGGTCGGGACCGGATTGGTGCTGCCAACGGTGGTGCGATGGCTTGGCGTCGCAAAGGACGGCCGCAGCGAACACGTCGCCGAGCATGAAGCAGAGATCGCGGCGCGGCGCGAGGCGCTGGCGGCGGCACTCACCTCGCTCGATGCCATGACCGACGACCGCGAACTGTCCGACGAGGTGGTGAAACTGTTGCGCGCGCGGCACGAGATCCGCGCCAACCAGCTTCCGGATTCGCTCGATCCTGAAAAGCACGACGTTTCGGCAACGGGAACGCAGCTGACGCGAGAGCTGATTTCAGCCGAGCGCAAATTCATCCACGGCCTGTTGCGCGACGGCAAGATCACCGACGAGACAAGGCGGCGGATCGAGCGCGATCTCGATCTGGAAGAAGCGAGCCTTGCCAACCGGGAATATCGGAGGATTCCGTTGTGACGGCCTCCACCGCGGTCCGCCGCTAAAGCGAAATACGCGGAGCGTGTCCCGGAATGACCGCAATATCTACTCCGCCGCGGCGTCCTGGCCCGGTCTGCCTACAAACCCCGCCGCGTCGCCAAACCGCTCGATCATTACCGCGGTAAGATCCTTTGCCTTGCTAGTCACGCAAGCACCGGAGCGGACCGCGTAGCGGTCCTGATGCGCAAGATGCGAGGGCGCTTCACCCTTCTGCAGCGCGCGGGCCGCCTCCATCACCAGTTTGCGGAAATGCAGGATGCCAAGGTCGGTCGGGCCGAGATGCTCGCGGGTGCGGTCGGCGATCGGGCCCTGGCTGTCCTGCACCGCAGCGTCCTGCTCGGAAACTCCCTTGATCCCAGTGTAGCTCTTGGTTTTCTGCAATGTGCGGTCGATCAGATAGTCATTGTTCTTGTTGCGCAACGGCACGTAATTCTCGTCGACCTCCGACATCACGCCGTTGCCGCGGTCGTAGCCATCGCGCTCCGCCTGCGTCAGCGGACGCTCCGGATTCCACGCATAGGTGTAGATCCAGGAACTGGTATCGGTCACCGGAATGAAACTCTGGCCGAAGATATTCTCGCCCGGCATCGAACTCGGCGCGTAGGCATGAACCGGCATCAGGAACTGGGCTATGCGCCAATAGATATTGTCGGTTCCGGTGAGCCTTCCGCCGGCGATCGTCAGCCCCGCCTCATGCGGATTGATCTTGATGACCGGGCGGGGGTCCTCTGCGATCCAGCGCATGTGGTCGGTGGCAACCCTCGTCAGAGGGTTCACAAAATGCTTCTTGATGTCGAGGATTTCGTTCTCTTCCTTTTCGAACGACAGATGCGCGAAGGTGAAATGCGCGGTATCGATCGCGCCTTCCAGCGCCTGCACCCAGTTGCAATCCTGCCATTTCTTCGAGACGTAGCGATGCGAGGCCGGCACCAGCGCCATCTCCAATGCGGGTAACTCCGGCACCTGATCCGCCGGACCCATATAGGCCCAGATCATGTCGCCCCATTCGCGCACCGGATAGGATTTGATGCGGATCAGGTCTTTCGCATTGAGGTCGGGATAGGACGTCGGCATGTCGACGCAGCGGCCGTCGGTGTCGAACTTCCAGCCGTGATAGACGCAGCGGATGCCGCATTCCTCGTTGCGGCCGAGCCAGAGATTCGCGCCCCGGTGCGGACAATATTGGTCGATGACGCCGACGACGCCTCTGCTGTCGCGGAAGGCGAGCAGTTCCTCGCCCATCACCACGATCTTCCTCGGCGGCCCGTCGGCCTCAGGCAATTCCTCCGAGAGCAGCACAGGAATCCAGAAGCGGCGCAGCAACTCGCCCATTCCCGTTCCCGCGCCGCTCACGGTGAGAAACCTGTTGTCTTCCGCGCGGAGCATGGCGTGACCTCCAGATGCTGTTATTGGTTTTGACGAAGCTTGGCGCAGCCGAAACGACACGTCAACGCCGGTAGCTCACACCGGTCGTTCGCCCTTCACCGTCACCCGCGTGCCCGAGCGCGTGTGCGGCCAGTAATCCCACATCGCGCGGTGTTGGGCGCAGCGGTTGTCCCAGAACGCAATGGCATTTTCCGTCCAGCGGAAGCGGCACTGGAACAGCGGGTTCTCGGCGTGCTGGTAGAGATAGTTGAGCATCGCATCGCTCTCGTCGCGCGGGATGCCGACGATGTAGCGGGTAAAGCCACGATTGACGTAGAGCGCCTTCCTGGAGGTTACCGGATGGGTGCGTACCACGGGATGTTCGGCACGCGGGTATTGCGGCCGATCGGCGACACCGTAATTGGCGTAGAGGCCGCGATAGGTCTGCTCGCCGTCATGCAGCGCGGTCAGCCCATCGAGATAGGCCTTCATGCGGTCCGACAGCGCCTCATAGGCCGCGTACATGTTGGCGAACAGCGTGTCGCCGCCGCGTGGCGGGCATTGCTTGATGTAGAGGATCGAGCCCATCGGCGGCTCGAGGTCGCAGGACACGTCCGTGTGCCAGCCTTCGCCGTTGGCGCGCGGTGAATCCTTGTCGGCGTAGATCTTCATCAACGCCGGATCGTCGCCCTCGTGCGGCGCGGCGGGATGGATATGCAGCTCGCCGAATTTGCGGCCGAAGGTGAGATGCTGTTGCGGCGTGACGTGCTGGTCGCGGAAGAAGATCACGAGGTTTTCAGCAAGCGCGCGATGGATCTCGTCCATCTGGCGATTGGAGCGCGTGTCATCCGACACGAGCTTGCCGATATCGACGCCCGAGATTTCCGCGCCGATGATCGGCGTGAGCTTCTCGACGCCGATGGTTTCGTAGGGTTCGGTATCGTCGGCGACGTGCCGATAACGGGGTCCCTGCTTGCCCGACAGCGAGCTCATGGACGTTGCTCCCAATCATTATTGATTGAGGGCATCGTAGCCCGGATGAAGCGAAGTGCAATCCGCCGAGATTTCCATTTTCGTCGTCCCGGCCTTGAGCCGGGACCTATAATCACAAATGTTCATACGTACTGAGCTGGGGCCACAACAACTCCAACAACAGGCATTTGTGGCTATGGGTCCCCGCTTTCCGCGGGGACGAAAAGTGGAGAATCCCTTACTGGGCCGCCGTGCCCGCGGGCGTCTTGGTGGCGTCTCCGTAACGCTGGTCGATATAATCGATCACCAGCGCCTTGAAGTCGGCCGCAATGCTCGGCCCGCGCAAAGTGCGGAACTTCTTGCCGTCGACGAAGACGGGCGCGGCCGGGGCTTCGCCGGTGCCGGGCAAGGAGATGCCGATGTTGGCGTGCTTGGATTCGCCGGGGCCGTTGACGATGCAGCCCATGACAGCGACGTTCAGCGTCTCGACGCCGGGATATTGCGTCTTCCAGCCCGGCATTTCTTCGCGGATGAAATCCTGGATCGAACGGGCCAGTTCCTGGAATGTGGTCGAAGTGGTGCGGCCGCAGCCGGGGCATGCCGCAACCAGTGGCACGAAGGTGCGAAAACCCATGGTCTGCAGCAGTTCCTGCGCGACCTGCACCTCAAGGGTACGATCGCCGCCGGGCTCCGGCGTCAGCGAGATACGGATGGTATCGCCGATGCCGTCCTGCAGAAGGATACCAAGCGCCGCGGACGAGGCCACGATGCCCTTCGATCCCATGCCGGCTTCGGTGAGGCCGAGATGGATGGCGTAATCCGAACGCGAAGCCAGCGTCTGATAGACCGCGATCAGATCCTGCACGGCGGAAACCTTCGCCGACAGGATCATGCGATTCTTGGGCATGCCAAGCTCTTGCGCGCGCGCGGCCGACAGCAGCGCCGACTGCACCATCGCCTCTCGCGTCACCGCGCGTGCATCGCGCGGGTTGGCTGATGCCGTGTTCTCGTCCATCAGCTTGGTGAGCAGTTCCTGATCGAGCGAACCCCAGTTCGCGCCGATGCGGACCGGCTTGTTGTTCTTGTTGGCGATTTCGATGATGTCGGCGAACTGCGTGTCACGCTTGTTCTTGAAGCCGACATTGCCGGGATTGATGCGGTATTTGTCCAGCGCCTCGGCGCACGCCGGATAGTCGGCGAGCAGCTTGTGGCCGATGTAATGAAAATCGCCGATCAGGGGCGTGGTGATGCCACGCTTGCGCAAGCCGTCGCGAATATGCGGCACCGCGGCGGCGGCCTCCTCGCGGTCGACCGTGATGCGCACCATTTCCGAACCGGCGCGCGCCAGTGCCGCGACCTGTGCGATCGTGCCATCAACGTCGGCGGTGTCGGTGTTGGTCATCGACTGCACGACGATCGGCGCGCCCCCGCCGACGGCGACATTGCCGACCATGACTTGCGTGGTTTGATGCCGGGCCCTTGGGCCGGCGACGTCGTTCTGCGGGATAATTTCGGGCTTGTTCATGGCGTCTCGAATATCAGGTTTTGGTGACATTCACCAAGGGGGCGGCGGCGTTCAATTTTTCTGCAGTTAATTCAAATGCTTATGTAGAAGTCCGGGATCGAAGGCAAGACTTCGGACCGGGCTATCCGTGACGGGTATATCGGGCCGGAATCGGGGGATTAAAGGGCATCGGAGGTTTCCAGCCTCCTTTTCGGAGCTCGATGAACGCCGTAGCATCAACAAAACAATGTGGGGAGGCGGGCCATGCGGGAGCGCGACGGGCTTATCACGACAGCGGAACTCGCCAGTGTGCTGCATCAGCGCGATCTCAGGCTGTTCGATTGCACGACCTATCTGGAATATCAGCCGGAAGGCAGCGGCGTTCCGTATATTGCAGTGCCCGGGCGACAGACCTTTGAGGCCGGACATATCCCCGGCGCGGATTTCCTCGACTTGCAGGGCGAATTCTCCGACCAGAATACCGAACTTCACTTCATGATGCCCGAGATCGCGCAACTCGAGGCCGCTTTCGGCCGCCATGGCATCGGCGCCGACAGCCGGGTGGTGCTTTACTCGATCGGCACGGCGATGTGGGCGACGCGGTTCTGGTGGATGTTCAAATCGCTCGGCTTCCACGCCAGCGTGCTCGACGGCGGTTTCGACAAATGGAAGGCGGAGGGCCGCGCCCTTGAGGCCGGGCCGGCGAAGGGTTACCCCACCGCGAAATTTACCGCAAAGCCGCGAAAGGGATATTTCGTCGGAAAGCACGACGTGCTGACGGCCCATACCGATCGCGATACCGTCGTCGTCAACGCGCTCGGTCCGCAATTCCACAAGGGGCTGGAGCCCAGCCGCTACGGCCGTCCTGGCCGCATTCCCGGTAGCGTCAATGTTTCGGCAGCGACGTTGCTTGATCCGCAGGCCAAGACGTTCGTTCCGCTTCCCGATGCCGAGGCGAAATTCGCCGCGCAAGGCGTTACCAAGGACAAGCGCGTGATCGCCTATTGCGGCGGCGGCATCTCCGCCACCATCGACCTGTTCCAGTTGCACCGGCTCGGCTACGACAACCTCACCCTCTACGATGGCTCGATGGGCGAATGGGCCAGGGATGCCTCGCTCCCGATCGAGACGGACTAGACCAAGATCGGTTCTGATTGGATCAGAACCGAAGCTCTGGATTTTTGTTTTGACGCGTTTTCTTCACGCAAACCGGTATCCACTTCGCTCGAAAACGCTATAAACCAGACCTTAGGCGGGAACGTTGGGATCCGGCACGATCTTCGGATCGGGCTTGTTCACGAGAAAAAGCCCCGCGATCACCAGCAGCGCGGCGACGCCGAAGACCAAAGTCAGCTTGTCATGCATGATGAAATAGCTGGCGACGACGCCGAACAGCGGCGTGACGAACGTGAAGGCCGACAGTTTGCTGGCCGAATAGGTCTTCACCAGCGCGAACCACAGCGTGAACGTCAATCCGACCACCCAGAACGCCTGGTAGGACAACAACGAAAGCGACAGTGCGCTGGGAACGTGGGTGATCCGCTCGCCTGAGATCCATGCGGCGAGGCCGAGAATCGGAATCGACATCGCGACCTGGTAGCCGAGGCCTTTTTCGGCGGGGGCCTTGATCAGCGCAGTGGCCTTTACGAGCAATGTGGTCGCCGCCCACAGCGCGCCACCGGCGACGATCAGGAGATCGCCGAGCAGGACGTTGGCATCGACATTGGCCTGGGGAACGCCGATCGCCAGCGCGACACCGGCAAAGCTCAAGCCGAGGCCGGCCCATTGCGACGCGCGCAACCGCTCGCCGAGGAACAGATAGGAGCCGAGCGCGACGAAGAACGGCGCGGTGTAGAGAAACACCACCGCACGCGAGGCCGAGGTAAGCAGAAGGCCGCGGTAGATCAGCACGAACTCGATGCCGAAGATGATGCCTGCGATCAGGCCCGGCCGCAGCGTGCCGTCGCGCTCGAAGAACCTGATTCCGCGCAGCCACCCGATGATCAACAGCACCGGCAGCGCGCCAATGGAGCGGGTCAGCGCCTGGAGCATCGGCGGCACGTCCGGCAGCACCAGCTTGACGGCGATCTGATTGAAACCCCAGCTGATGCACAGCATCAGCATCAAGGCGACGGCGCCCGGGGTGAGCGCGCGCCCGGCGGTGGAAATCACTTGGCTGGACATTGATCCTCGCGGCCGGCTTGGCGCCGTGTTGTGATTATTGTCGGCGTGATTTGACGGACGTGGTCCGGAAAGCTGGCCCCCCGCCTCAGATGGATCATTGCCCTAGATTATTTCTGGCAATGCGCGCAAGTGCCGGCGATTTCGACGACCGAGAGTTTTGGCGCAAACCCCGTCGCCCGCGCCGCAGCATTGAGGCTTTGCGCCACGGGCGCCGCGGGAATTTCACCGACCGAGCCGCAGCGGTCGCAGATCAGGAACGCGACCATCGAAGTTTCGTCATGGTCATGCGCGCAGGCCAGAAACGCGTTGCGGCTTTCGATGCGATGGACGAGGCCGTTCTCCATCAAGAAATCAAGCGCGCGGTACACGGTGATCGGTGCCGGCCGCGGCATCGATTTGGCGAGTTCGTCGATCACCTCATAGGCGCCGAGCGGACGGTGGCTGGACAACAGCGCCTCCAGCACCTGGCGGCGGATCGGCGTGAATTTCTGTGCCCGCCGCGCACAGACCTGCTCGGCATGCGCGATGCCATCAGCGGTACAGCGGCCGTGATCGTGGTTCGGCGCGGGAAAGGCGGGTTTTGCCAGGCTCATCGTGTCATTTGTAGCATTTTCGCCGACGATCCCAAAGCCGGGCACCTGCATTTCTAGCCATGTCCCCAGAGCGGAGCAGGCTCCCGTTAACCCCGTATGCGGAATTCATAAGCTTGCTCATTATATCGCAAGCTTATAGAATACGGGGCAAGCCATTATAGGGCGAGGGGCAAGCCATGCGCGGTTCCGTCGATATGAACTTCCTGTTTACGCTGGGCGAATTGCACCGGCTGATGCGCGCCCATGCCGATAAGCAGGCCTCGCGCTACGGCATTACCCGCGCCCAATGGGCTGTCCTGGCCAAGGTGGAGCGCAACGAGGGCCTGAAGCAGACGGAACTTGCCGAGCAGATGGAAATGCAGCCGATCACGCTGACGCGGTTGATCGACAAGCTCTGCAACCATGGCTGGATCGAACGCCGCGGCGACGAGACCGACCGCCGCGTCAATCGCCTTTACCTGCGCAAGGCCGCGCGCCCGCTGCTCGGCAAGCTCGCGGGTCTCCGCTCCGAACTTACCGCCACCGCGCTCGAAGGCATCAATCCCGCCGATGCGCACCGCCTGCTCGACCAACTGGAATCAATCAAGGAAAACGTTCGCAATGCCATCCAAAAGCCGGCCGGCGAGCCCCCCCGAAAGGAGCAGCGCTATGGCTGATCCCGTCCTCAAATTTCCGCCCGAACAGAAAGGCCAACCTTCGTCGCGCACGAAGGTGGCCGCCGAGCCGCGCCGCCGCCTGATGGCCGGCATGCGGCACTATCGCCGCTTCCTGTTGCTGGTGGTGCTGCCGCTGGTTGCGGCCGTTGCCGGCGTCGTGCTCTATCTCAACGGCGGCCGCTACGTGAGCACCGACGATGCCTATGTTGGCGCGCAGAAGGTGCTGATCACCCCCGAGATCTCCGGCAAGATCGATAAGGTCGTGGTCAGGGAAGGCCAGCAGGTCAAGCAGGGCGACGTACTTTTCGAAATCGATCCGGTGCCGTTCCGTCTTGCGGTCGCACAGGCCAAGGCCGCGCTCGAACAGGCACGCACGAATTACGACAATCTCGTCGCCAACATCAAGATCTACGGCCAGATGCTTGACCTCGCGCAGCAGGGCATCGACCTGAAGCAGCGCGACGTCGATCGAAAATCGTCGCTGGTGAAGAACAACGTCGGCTCGCAACTCGATCTCGACAATGCGTCGACTGCACTGGTTACCGCCGGCGCCCAGGCACAGTTCATCAAGCAGCAGCTTTCCAACGCCAAGACGCAATTGCTCGGCAATACCGAACTGCCGCTCGAGCAGTTCCCGCCCTATGCCCAGGCCAAGGCCAAGCTCGACGAGGCCGAACGCAATCTCGACCACACCGTGATGCGCGCGCCTATGGCCGGTGTCGCGACCCAGGTCGACCAGATCCAGCTCGGTCGTTTCGTCGCCGCCGGCACGCCGGTATTCTCTGTCATCGACGTGTCGAACCCCTGGGTCGACGCCAATCCGAAGGAATCGGATTTCACCTATATGGCGGTCGGCCAGCCCGTCACGCTCGACGTCGACGCCTTCCCGAACCACGTGTTCAAGGGCACGGTCGGCTCGCTCTCGCCCGGCACCGGCGCACAATTCGCGATCCTGCCGCCGCAGAACGCCACCGGGAATTTCGTCAAGGTGGTGCAGCGCGTCCCGGTGCGGATCTATTTCGACAAGAACGACAAGTTCGTCGGCAAGCTGAAGGCGGGCATGAGCGTCTACGCAACCATCGACACCAACCACCGCCGCTCGCTGGCCGGCCTGCTCGGCTTCGAGCCTGCTGCAGCGCACCAGGAATAGTCAATGAACGCGCCGTCACCTGCTGCCGTTCCCGGCCTGCGCCGGAACATGGTGACGATCTGCGCCATGACGGCGACCATCATGCAGGCGCTGGACACGACCATCGCCAATGTCGCGCTACCCTACATGCAGGGCACGCTGTCGGCCTCCACCGACCAGATCAACTGGGTGCTGACGTCCTATATCGTCGCTGCCGCCATCATGACCGCGCCGGTCGGCTGGATCGCCAACCGGTTCGGCCGCAAGCGCACCTTCATCGTCTGCTCGGCCGGCTTCACCATCGCTTCCGTGCTGTGCGGTCTGGCACAGGACATCAGCCAGATGGTGCTGTTCCGGCTCCTGCAGGGGGTGTTCGGCGCGGCGCTGGTGCCGCTGTCGCAGGCCGTGATGCTCGACTCCTACGCGCTGCATGAGCGGGCGAAGGCGATGTCGATCTGGGGCATGGGCGTGATGATGGGCCCGATCATGGGCCCGTCATTGGGCGCCTGGCTCACCGAAACCTATTCCTGGCACTGGGTGTTCTTCGTCAATCTGCCGTTCGGAATCATCACCGTGCTCGGCCTGATCATCTTCATGGATGAGACAAAGCAGAACCTTAACCTGCGTTTCGACTGGTTCGGCTTCGGAGCGCTCGCCATCGCCATCGGGAGCCTGCAAATTGCGCTTGATCGCGGCGAGCAGCTCGGCTGGCTGGAATCCAACGAAATCATCGCCGAATTCGTCATCTCCGCCATTGGCTTCTATTATTTCTTCGCGCACTCGCTGACGACGTCAAAGCCGTTCATCCAGTTCGCGTTGTTCAAGGACAAGAACTTCGTCGGCGGCTGCGTCTTCATGTCGGTGATGGGCCTCGTGCTGTACTCCACCATGGCGCTGTCTTCGCCGTTTCTGCAGAACGTGATCGGCTATCCCATCATCACCGCGGGCCTGCTGCTGGCGACCCGCGGCTCCGGCACCTTTGTTGCGATGATGCTGGTCGGTCGCATGATGCGCCACATCGAGGCGCGCACCCTGATCATATCGGGCCTCGCCCTGACCGGCGCATCGCTGTTCTGGATGACCGGCTGGACCGACCGGACCGGTGTCCCCGAAATCATCACGATCAGCATCCTCCAGGGCTTTGGCTTCGGGCTGGTGTTCGTGCCGCTGTCGACGGTATCCTTCCTAACTCTGCCAGACCATCTGCGGACCGACGGCACCTCGATGCTGACGCTGTTGCGCAACGTCGCGAGCTCGATCGGCATTTCCATCGTGATCGCGCAATTGACGGAAGGAGGACGGCGCTCCTACGCCATCCTTTCGGAGCATATCAATCCGTTCAACCACGCCCTGCAGATGCCCGATGTGGCGGGGATGATCAATCTGAACACCAATGCCGGCCGTGCCATTGCGGACGCCATTGTCACCGTGCAGGCGCAGATCATCGCCTTCTCGCACGACTACCAGCTGGTGACGCTGTTCATCCTGGCCTCGATCCCGCTAACCATCATGATCGGCTCGACCAAGGCGGCCCTGCGCGCGCAGGCCGCGCCGGCCGAACATGCGGTGATGGAGTAGCGGTTTCGTTCGCGAGGTCCCCTCGCCTCATGTCCGGGCCAAACTGCCAAGCTCTTCAAGCCGGACGTAGCTAGCCTCCATTCCGTGCTCCATCCCGGTCGCAAGCATGGCCGCACGCGTCGTGGCATCGGGCAAAGTCATTCGCATCGTCATCAAGGTGCCGGTGCCATCAGGCGCGAACGTGGTTTCGACGTGGTTGTCGGGGGTTGGATCCGGCAGGTGCATCCGCTCCACGTGAACGATCCGGCTGAACGGGACCAGTTCGAGATACTCGCCGGTCAGATGGAATCCACCGCCTTCACCATTGCTCCATTCATATCTGATCTTGCCGCCCGGGCGCGCCTCGTTGATGCAGACGGGCATCGTCCAGCCATCCGGACCGAGCAGCCACTTCTGAACGAGCCGCGGCTCGGTATGGGCGCGGTACACCGCCTCGGGCGAGGCCGCGAAACGCCTGACAACAACGACGTGTCGGTCGCCTTCGGTCTTGAGCGTCAGCTTGGTCATAGGATGCCTCCTAGCTGCTGGACTTGGTGCTGTTGGTGTTCATGGTGGCCAGGACCTCATCCAGCCGGTCGTAGTTCGCAGTGAGCGCCTGCCGCAGCATCGCGAGCCATTGATCGATCTCGTCGATCGCCCCCGGTGCCAGCCGGCACGGCCGCTTCGTGCCCTCAACGCGGCGAACGATCAGCCCAGCGGCCTCCAGCACCTTGAGGTGGCGGGAAATGGCGGGCTGCGTCAGCTCGAACGGCTCGACCAGTTCCATGACGGTCGCTTCGCCCAGCGCGAGACGAGCGAGGATCGATCGTCGGGTTGGGTCGGCGAGCGCGGAAAAGGCGGCGTCGAGGTTTTGCATGTTCACATCGCGGATCTGTTATATAACATATTTGTTATATAAAATATCTGGCATGTCAATTGGATTTTTGACAACTCTTGACCCAAAAAAAAGATGCCCGGGACAAGCCCGCGCATGACGAATGAGAGAGGCGTCGGGAACTCACACCTCGAAAAAGACCGTCTCGTTCTCGCCCTGCAGGTGGATATCGAGCGAATAGACCGTATTGCCGGTTCCCGGCTTGCGCGTCGCGACCAGGCTGGCGCGGCGGTCGGCCGGCACCAACGCCAGCACGGGATCGCCGGCATTGGCTGATTCGCCGTCGAAATAGATCCGCGTATAGAGATGCAGCAGCATGCCGCGCGCAAACACCGCGAGCAGGATGTGCGGCGCCTGCGGCTTGCCGTCGGGATCGGGCACTGAACCGGGCTTGATGGTGTCGAAGGCATATCCGCCGGTGGCGTCGGTGCCGCAGCGGCCGAATCCCCTGAACGACGAGTTCGGCAGCGCGCGCTTGTCCTGCGGATCGGAGAACCGGCCCTGCGCGTCGGCCTGCCAGATCTCCAGCATGCAATCCGGCACGACCGCGCCGTCACCATCGAACACTTTCCCTTCGACGCGGATGCGTTCGCCCGACGTATCCGGCGTGATGAGGTTATTGGTGAAAGCGTCGTTCCACTCGTATTTGCCCGTAGGCGTCAGCCCGTAGGCGAAATACGGACCGACGGTCTGCGAGGGCGTGATCCCCTTGGTCGAGGTTTCCTGCACTTATTTGGTCTCCATCGGCGTGGCGTTCCGCCCGCGCAGGACAATGTCGAAGCGGTAGCACAGCGCCCACTCCGGCTGGGTGTTCTCGAGGTCGAAACTCGAGATCATCCGGTTGCGCGCCTTCTCGTCCGTCACCGAATTGAAGATCGGGTCGAACGGAAACAGCGGATCGCCCGGGAAGTACATCTGCGTGACCAACCGCGAGACGAAGGAATGGCCGAACACCGAAAAATGGATGTGGGCGGGACGCCATGCGTTGGGGTGATTGCCCCAGGGGTAGGCACCAGGCTTGATGGTGACGAATTTGTAGTAGCCCTTGGCGTCGGTCTGCGCGCGGCCGGCGCCGGTGAAATTTGGATCAAGTGGCGCCGGATGCTGGTCGACGACATGGATGTAGCGGCCGCAGGCATTGGCCTGCCACAGCTCGACCAGCGTATTGGGTACGCCGCGGCCGTCTTCGTCGAGCACATGGCCGTGCACGATGATGCGTTCGCCGAGCGGCTCACCCTTATGCTGGATGGTGAGATCGTTATCGTGCTCGCGCACCGTCTCGTGGCCGTAGACCGGCCCGGTCAGCTCCGACAGTGTGTGGCGGATCGGGATCAAGGGTTTTGTGGGCGAACGCTTGACCGTGCTGCGATAGCCCGGCGACAGCCGGGGTGGATGCGCGGCGAGGCTTTGCACCGGATAGACCAATGTCATGACGAACTCCTCCCAAGGCCGGGCCGTTAAGCCCGGCCACCCAGATCATTATATGATATAACTAATCCGGGAAAGCCGTCTTGGTGCCGTCCGGACCGGTTTTCAGTTCAGCTTCTCGATCGCCAAAGCGACGCCCTGACCGACGCCGACGCACATGGTGGCGAGCGCGCGCTTGCCGCCGCGCTTCTCCATGCCGTGCACCGCCGTCATCGCCAGCCGCGCGCCGCTCATGCCGAGCGGATGGCCGAGCGCGATTGCGCCGCCATGCGGGTTGACGAAATCGGCATCGTCCTTGACGCCGAGTTGCCGCAGACAGGCTATTCCCTGGCTGGCGAAGGCTTCATTGAGCTCGATCAAATCGAAGTCGCTGATTTTGAAGCCGAGCCGTTCCATCAATTTGCGCGTCGCCGGCACCGGGCCGATGCCCATGATACGCGGCGGCACCGCAGCCGAGGCTGCCCCGAGGATGCGCGCCCGCGGCGTCAAACCGTGCTTCTTCACCGCCGCCTCGGAAGCCAGGATCATCGCCGCGGCGCCGTCATTGACGCCGGACGCATTGCCCGCGGTCACCGTGCCGGGGTTGCGCACGATCGGCTTCAGTTTTGCCAATCCTTCGAGCGTGGTTTCCGGACGCGGATGCTCGTCCTTGTCGACGGTGATCGGGCCCGCCTTGCCGCCGGGCACCGAAACCGGGACGATTTCTTCAGCGAAATAGCCCGACGCGATCGCAGCGCCTGCGCGCTGCTGCGAGCGGATCGCGAACGCATCCTGGTCGGCGCGCGACACCTGGAATTCCTCGGCGACGTTTTCGCCGGTCTCCGGCATCGCGTCGACGCCATATTGCGCCTTCATCAAGGGATTGATGAAACGCCAGCCGATGGTGGTGTCGAAGATCTCGGCCGAGCGCGAAAACGCCTCCGGCGCCTTGCCCATCACGAACGGCGCCCGCGTCATCGAACTCGACGCCGCCGGCAATGGCGAAGTCGATCTCGCCGGCGCGGATCGCGCGCCCCGCGGCGCCGACCGCATCGAGCCCGGAGGCGCAGAGACGGTTGAGTGTCTGGCCGGGAACCGATTCCGGCATGCCCGCAAGGAGCAGCGCCATGCGCGCGACGTTGCGGTTGTCCTCGCCGGCCTGATTGGCGCAGCCGAAAAACACCTCATCGACCTGCGACCAGTCGAGGTTCGAATGCCTGGCCATCAATGCCTTGATCGGGGCGGCGGCCAGATCGTCAGCACGCACCTTGGCAAGCGAGCCGCCAAAACGGCCGATCGGGGTCCGGACGGCATCGCAAATGAATACATCACGCATAGAATCTCTCCTTGAATGCCGTGGTTTAGGCGCTGGCCTGTTGACTTGATGGCGAGTTTTAGGAGCGGGCCCGCGAGAGGTCAATTGACGGCTGCTGGGCCCCTGCGCTGCTTTGGCATGAGGTCCATGCCGTGGAGAAGGTGGAAAACCCCTTTGTCCGGCGCAAACGGATAGGACCGGGCGATGAAATTTTGTAGTTTCCGCCCCGATGACGATCCAGCAATCCATCCCTGTTCCATCAAACGCCACACCGGGCGCCGACGCGCCGTCGCGCGTCACGCCGATGATGGAACAATACCTCGAGATCAAGGCCGCCCATCCCGGGCTCCTGCTGTTCTACCGGATGGGCGATTTCTACGAATTGTTCTTCGAGGACGCCGAAATCGCCTCCAGGACGCTTGGCATCGTGTTGACCAAGCGCGGCAAGCATCAGGGCATGGACATCCCGATGTGCGGCGTCCCGGTCGAACGCTCCGAGGATTATCTGCATCGCCTGATCGGCGCCGGCCATCGCGTCGCGGTGTGCGAACAGACCGAGGACCCCGCCGCTGCGCGGGCGCGCGGCAACAAGAGCGTGGTCCGCCGCGGCGTGGTGCGGCTGGTGACGCCGGGCACGCTGACCGAAGACACGCTGCTGGATGCCCGCACCAACAACTACCTGCTCGCCATCGCCCGCGCCCGCGGATCTTCCGGCGGCGACCGGGTCGGGCTCGCCTGGATCGATATCTCGACCTCCGAATTCATGGTCACGGAGTGCTTGACCACCGAGCTCGCGGCGACGCTGGCGCGGATCAATCCGAATGAGGCCATCGTCACCGACGCGCTCTATGGTGATCCGGATATCGGACCGCTGCTGCGCGAACTGCCTGCGGTAACGCCGCTGACCCGCGACGTCTTCGACGGCGCCACCGCGGAACGGCGGCTGTGCGATTATTTCGCGGTCGCGACCATGGATGGCCTCTCTGCGATGTCGCGGCTGGAAGCGACCGCCGCGGCCGCCGCCGTCACCTATATCGACCGTACGCAAGTGGGAAAGCGCCCGCCGCTGTCGCCGCCGTCGCGCGAAGCCGCCGGCACCACCATGGCGATCGATCCCGCGACCCGCGCCAATCTCGAACTGACACGGACACTGGCCGGCGAGCGGCGCGGCTCGTTGCTCGATGCGATCGACTGCACGGTGACTGCCGCCGGGTCGCGGCTGCTCGCACAGCGGCTTGCGGCGCCGCTGACCGACAGCGCGGCAATCGCGCGCCGGCTGGACGCGATTGCGGCTTTCGTCGCCGATAGCGCCGTCCGCGACGATGTCCGCTCCACGTTGCGCGCCGCGCCCGATATGTCGCGCGCGTTGGCGCGATTGTCGGTCGGTCGCGGCGGCCCGCGTGACCTTGCGGGCCTGCGCGACGGCATTTTGGCCGCCGACCAGGCGCTGGCCCAGCTCGGCCGGCTCAGCGATTCGCCGCAGGAGGTCACCGCCGTGATGGAGGCGTTGCGTCGTCCGTCGCGCGATCTCGCCCGCGAATTCGAGCGCGCGCTGGCCGATCAACTGCCGCTGATCAAGCGCGATGGCGGTTTTGTCCGCGAGGGTTATGAGGCGGCACTCGACGAGAGCCGCAATTTGCGCGATGCCTCTCGCCTTGTCGTCGCCGCCATGCAGGCGCGCTACGCCGACGACACCGGCGTCAAGGGCCTGAAAATCCGCCACAACAACGTCCTCGGCTATTTCGTCGAGGTCACCGCGCAGCACGGCGACAAATTGATGGCGCCGCCCCTGAACGCGACTTTCATCCATCGCCAGACGCTCGCCGGGCAAGTCCGCTTCACCACGTCGGAACTCGGCGAGATCGAGGCCAAGATCGCCAATGCCGGCGACCGCGCGCTCGGATTGGAGCTCGAAATATTCGAGCGCCTCAGCGCCATGGCGCTGGCCGCGAGCGACGAGCTGCGCACCGCCGCGCATGCCTTCGCACGGCTCGACGTCGCGACCGCGCTGGCAAAGCTCGCAATCGATGACAATTACGTGCGGCCCGAGGTCGATGCTTCGCTGGGTTTTGCCATCGAAGGCGGCCGGCACCCGGTGGTCGAGCAGGCGCTCAAGCGCGACGGCCAGCCGTTCATCGCCAACGCCTGCGACCTGTCGCCGGGTCCAGGACAAAACTCCGGCCAGATCTGGCTGATCACCGGCCCCAACATGGCCGGCAAATCGACCTTTCTGCGCCAGAATGCCTTGATCGCGCTGATGGCACAGATCGGGTCTTACGTGCCGGCGGCGCGGGCGCGAATCGGCATCGTCGACCGGCTATTCTCGCGTGTCGGCGCCGCGGACGATCTGGCGCGCGGACGCTCCACCTTCATGGTGGAGATGGTGGAGACCGCCGTGATCCTCAACCAGGCGAGCGAGCGCTCGCTGGTCATTCTTGATGAGATCGGCCGCGGCACCGCGACCTTCGATGGCCTGTCGATCGCGTGGGCCGCGATCGAGCACCTGCATGAGAGCAACCGCTGCCGCGCTTTGTTCGCGACGCATTATCACGAGCTGACCGCGCTCTCGGCAAAGCTGCCGCGGATGTTCAACGCCACCGTCCGCGTCAAGGAATGGCATGGTGACGTGGTGTTCCTGCACGAGGTGCTGCCGGGCTCCGCCGACCGCTCCTACGGCATCCAGGTCGCAAAGCTCGCCGGCCTGCCGCCGCCGGTGATCGCGCGCGCCAAATCGGTTTTGGCAAAACTCGAGGCGCAAGACCGCGGCCAGTCCGCGCGCGCGTTGGCCGACGACCTGCCGCTGTTCGCCGTCCCCTCCCGCGCCGCCACCGAACCGGCGCCGCCGAGCGAAGCCGAGCAATTGGTAGAGGCCGTGAAAGCCCTGCATCCCGACGAGATGTCCCCGCGCGAGGCGCTGGAAGCGCTCTATACGCTGAAGGCGAAGCTGCCGAAGCCGTAGGGTGTCTCTCGGTCATGGCAAGCCAACGGGTCGCGCGAACGCGCGCCCGATGACAGGCTCCGCGAAGCAATCCATCTCGCCGCAAGGAAATATGGATTGCTTCGTCGCTTCGCTCCTCGCAATGACGGGGCGCTAAGCGTCACCGCGCAAGCTTCCGCCGCCCGTTCCACCACAGCGCGAGATTCCAGCTCACGCAGATGGCGAGCGCGAGGCTCAGTCCGATTGCCGAGCCGAATTGCAAAGCGGCAAGATGCAGCGCGGCGATAGCGATGCTGAGCCCGATCAATCCCCACGCGCTGTTGGCAAGCACCGCGGCGGTCGGGGGGCCTCCGATGCGCGGATGCAGGATCAGCATCATGGAGGTGAACACAATCGGAAACAGCGCGATGATGCCGCTGATCTTCGGACCGACCCAGCCCGACGCGGCGACCACCGTCGCCACCAAGATCGCGACCAGCGACGCGCGCAATGGAATGTCGTACCAGCGGCGGGTGATCAGCGGCATCTTGACGTGGCGATATCGGGCGAGCAGCGGCACGCAGATGGCATAGGCGATGGCGTTCGCGATCAGGCCGCCGGCGAGCGACCATTGCACGGAGCGGATGATTGAGGCGAGCGCGATCCATACGGCCACGGCCGCCGTGCAGCTGATGATTGCGCTCCGACGTTGCGCCAGCACGACATAGGTCAATGCAAGAAAAATCGTCGCCGCGTTGATCGGCAGGCTCGCCAGCGCACCCTCGGCGATGAATGCCGGATCGTGTTCGAGCGCGAGAAACACGTAAGACGGCCCCGCCGAGATCGGCAACGTCGCGACCAGCGCGCCGATCACCGGCCCCGACCGCTCGGTGATGACGGAGGCCATCACCACGAAGGCAGCCGTGATCGCCATGCGCAGGCCGAGCGTCAGGAGGAAGATCAATTCGGGGGACATATTGCCTGTCGTCCCGGCCGAACGAAGTGCGAGTCGGGATCCATTACCGCCGATGTTCATGATTTGCGAGAAGGGCGTCCAACGCACTGCCACAGGAGAGGCCGGGGCGTATGGGTCCCGGCGTGCGCCGGGACGACGATAGCTGTACGCTCACACCCGCTTCATCGACACCGAAACCTTCGGGCCGTTCTTGATGGTCTGGTAGACCACGCAATAGCGTTCGGTGAGCTTTAGCAGCAGGTCGAGCTTGTCCTGCGGCGCGTCGGTGCCGACCTCGAAACGCAGGCGGATCTCGGAGAAGCCGACCGGGGCCTCCTTGTCAACGCCGAGCGTGCCGCGAAAATCGAGATCGCCTTCCGCAATGACATTGCCGGTCTTCAGCGGCACCTCGACGGCGGTTGCCACCGACTTCAGGGTGACGCCGGCACAGGCAACGAGGGCTTCCAGCAGCATATCGCCGGAGCAGAGTTCAAGCCCCGAGCCGCCGGTGGCCGGATGCAGGCCGGCGACCGAGAGCGCACGGCCGGTCTCGACCTTGCAGGCGATGCCTTCGTTCTCGATCGAGCCCTTGGCCTTCAGCGTGATGACCGCGGCCGCGGGATCGGACTTGTAACGCTCCTTGATCGGGGCCTGCATCGCGCGGAGTTCGGCAGCGTCCATTTTCTTCTCCCGGATTTTCTCTTCCTCGCCGGATGTAGTGTGAAATCGCGCCGGTGTCACCACCACATCGCGCCGCCGGCGGCTGGTTTGGCCTCGGCACCCGGCACATCGCGGTCGAGGGAGCGGTCGAGTGCGGTCAGCACATGCCGCTTGAAATTGCCGAACAGAGGCGAATTGCGGTCGCGCGGCCGTGACAGATTGATGTTGATCTCCTCAAACAGCCGGCCCGGTCGCGGCCGCATCACAAGCACGCGATCCGCCAGCACCACGGCCTCGTCGACGTCGTGCGTGACCAGAACGAGCGTCGGCCGCGTGTCGGCCCACAGATCGAGCAAATGATCCTGCAGGTCGCGCCGCGTGAAGGCGTCGAGTGCAGAGAACGGCTCGTCGAGCAGCAGCACTCCCGGCTGCGGCACCAGCGCGCGCGCAATCGCTACCCGCTGCGCCTGTCCGCCTGACGTTGCGTCCGCATCAAGCGACGGGAAACCGTCACCGGTAAAGCGAAAGCTCCGGCCGAGCGTCCGGAATGAAGCCGTCGTGATTGGGCATCACCACCTTCGGCAGGGTCTTCGCATCCATCACCTCGGTCGGCTTGATAATCTTGGCCTCCGACAGGATATAGGCAACGACGGCATATACCTCGTCATCCTTCAGCGATCCCGGCGCGCTGAACGGCATGGCGCGCTTCACATAGTCGAACAGCGTCGTCGCATAGGGCCAGTAGCTTTCCACGGTCTTGACCGGCGTCTTCGTCGCCAGCGAGTCACGACCGCCCACCAGGCGATCGCCGCCAATTCCCAGTGCGGGATTGCCCTGCAGCTTGTCGCCATGACAGGCGGCGCAACTTTCGGCGAAAATCTTCGCACCGGCCGCGGCGTTGCCGCCGCCCGCCGGCAATCCGCGTCCATCCGGCGGGATCGAAAAATACCCGGCCAGATCCTGCGGCGTCACGGGGGTGCCGAAGCCGAAATGCGCCGGCGCACCCTGTGCAAAGGCGGCGGACGAAACCAGAACCGAAACAAGAAGGGTGGCAGCCCTCAACGGGTTTTTACGCGTGAACATTGGTGACATCCCCGGTTTCGCTGACTGCCCAGCTTTGAATGGCATTGAGGTGGTAGACCGATCCGAACGGACCATTGGATCCGCGAATGGCGATCAGTTGCTGCAGCGTCGGCTGCACGTAGCCGGTCTCATCGGTGCAGCGACTTTGCAGCACCACCGGCTTGCCGTCCCAGATCCATGGAAAGGAAAAACGCACGGTGCAGATGGGCTCGGGCGACGATCCGAGTTGCGCGGGATACCAGCTCTTGCCGCCATCGACGGACACGTCGACCGACTGCACGCGGCCGCGCCCGCTCCATGCAAATCCCTGAATGTTATAGAAGCCCGGACGTGGCAGCTTCATGTCACCAGATGGGAAGGTGATGACGGACTTGGCATCCATGTCCAGGCTGAACTGACGTGCCTTGCCGTTGGCAAGAAGGTCGGTGTATTTCGAGGTCTCCTCGCGCGTCATGGACGGCTTGTCGCTGATCTCGAGACGCCGCAGCCATTTGATGTGCGTGTTGCCCTCATAGCCCGGCAGCAGCAGCCGCAGCGGATAACCCTGTTCGGGTCGCAGTGCCTCGCCGTTCTGCCCATAGGCGATCAGCGCATCCTTGAGCATCTTTTCCATCGGCACGCTGCGCGTCATCATTGCGGCATCGGCGCCCTCGGCGAGAACCCAGGCGGAACCCTCCTTCAGGCCAATCTCGCGCGCAATCGTGGCGAATTGCACGCCGGTCCATTCCGATGTGCTGAGCAGGCCATGCGTGCCTTGCACGGTTTTCAACGTTGGCTTGTTCCACTCGGTCAATCCGTTGCCCGAGCATTCGATAAAATGTTTGCGAGTGACGGATGGAAAGCGCTTGAGGTCGTCCATCGAGAATTTCTTTGGCGTGTCGACCATTCCGTGAATGATCAGGCTGTGCCTGGCGGGATCGATCGTCGGGATGCCGCCGTGATGCCGCTCGAAGTGCAGGCCTGATGGCGTGAGATTGCCGAGCATCTTGTCGAGCGGCGTCATGCTCCAGGACGTAAGGTCGTTGGGCGTCGGATAGCGCACGCGCAGCTCCGTCTCGAATTGCGAGCGCGAACCGTAACCGCCGTCGGCAGCAACGGCACGACCCTGCTCCTTGGTCGGATCCGCCGGCACGTCGAAGTGAAATGCACCGGCCGGCGCCTTTTGCTCGGCTGCCTGGGCAAAGGCGGATGAGCCCGCAACACCAGCAATCGAGGCCGCGGCAAACAGGAATTTGCGCCGATCCGTCACGCCGTCCTGAGGAAACATGCCGTCCTTGCAGTCGCAGTCCTGATCTTGGGCTTTGCGCTGCGCAATGTGCCGCGCTTCCGCCAAAACCATCTGATCGGCCAACCGCTGGGATTTTTCGTCATAGACGACCGGATATTGCTGCCGCATTGTTCGCCACCCTTAAGGAATTGAATGATTTCATGACTGCGCTCACCTGCCGACACCCTGTCAGGACGCAACGCGGGCTCTCGCTTTGGTGCTGTTACGATGATTTTGTGGTGCTGATCGCCGACTGCCGATTTTTCTGTGAAGCATCCCGCGCATGATTCCAACGCGACCGGCATCCGAATGCCCGTCGCCTTCATTATCGTCAAGCGGCACTTACCGTCGCAAGGAATCTCTGCACTTCGAGCTTCAGCCGGTTGCTTTCGAGGGAAAGCGACTGAGCGGAAGACAGCACCTGGGAGGATGCCGATCCGGTCTCGCTGGAGCCGTGCTGCACATCAACGATATTCGACGCTACCTGCGTGGTGCCGTCCGCCGCCCGCTGTACGTTGCGGGAGATTTCCTGGGTCGCCGCCCCCTGCTGCTCGATGGCGGCTGCGATCGTGGATGAAATCTCCGACATTCGTCCGATGGTGATGCCGATCTCCTTGATCGAGACCACCGATTCGTTGGTCGCGCTCTGGATGCCGCTGATCTGCTGACTGATCTCGCCGGTTGCCTTCGCGGTCTGCTCGGCCAGCGCCTTCACTTCGGAAGCCACCACGGCGAAGCCGCGACCGGCCTCGCCCGCGCGCGCCGCCTCGATCGTGGCATTTAGGGCCAGGAGGTTGGTCTGCCCGGCGATCGTGTTGATCAGTTCGACGACATCGCCAATCCGGCTCGCCGCCTTCGACAATTCACCGACGCGATCGTTGGTTTTCCGCGCCTGCTCCACCGCCCCATTGGCGATACGGGCAAATTCCTGCACCTGACGGCTGATTTCGTTGACCGACGATGCCATCTCCTCCGTTGCCGATGCGACCGACTGGACGTTGGTCGAGGCTTCTTCTGACGCCGACGCAACGACGTCCGACAGAGTTTTGGTCCGCTCGGCAGTCGATGTCAGCGTGTTCGCCGAAGCTTCCAGCTCGGACGCCGCCGAGGAGACGGTGTGGATGATCTTCCCGACTGCGCCTTCGAACTCGTCGGCGAGTTTTTGCATCTCCGCCTTGCGACGCGCCGCGGCTCGCTGCTCCGACGTCTGCTGCTCCCGTTGCAGCGATTGGATCTCCAGCCCGTTGGCGCGGAAGGTCTCGAGGGCATTGGCCATGCGCCCGATTCGTCCGAACTCGATGGCGGCCCGGCCGTTTCCAGATCGCCATCCGCAATCCGCCGCATGCTGCGTTCGAGTGCAACCAGCCGCCGCCCGATGTTCCGCTCGACATACAGCCAGCCGATCAGACCGGCGAGCAGCAGCCCGGCCAAAGCCGTGCCTTGCAGAAGATGGCGGCTCTGGACGATGGTCTCGCTTGCCAAGGACGAGGCCTGCGCAACCTGCGTCTTGGCGACCTTCACGTTGGCGGCGACGGCGTCGTTCAAGCCGGCCGAGGCCGTTCGGCTCTCTTCGATGACCGAGACCCGGGCCGCATCTGCAGCCAGGCCGGTTCGTCGAAGCCCGGTCCAATCCTCCTTGGCCAATTTGTCAAACGCTTCGACAAACGACTCCACCCCCTTCCGGCTTTCAGCGTCCAGATCGTCGAGCGCAATCGCCATGGCGTCGATCTCGCGCGCGATCGTCTGCTGAATGAGTTTGAGGGCCGCATCGTCCGGCGCCACAGTGGTTTGCACGAACGCCGTCTGAAGACGGGCGCCCGACTGACCGATATTGGCCAGTGCGACCGAAACATATCCCAGCGCCTTTAGCGAGGTGGCGGCCTGCGCACGGGCCTCTGACGTCGACGAAGGCGACGCCATCTCGCCGATTAATCCGACGGTATTGTTGCCGCGCTCGATGACTAGGGGTCGCAAGGCGTTGGTCAGCTTGGAATTGAGCTCTGCAGCCTTTTTCGGCAACTCGGCCAGCTTGGACCTCGCCGCCAGCGACTGGCCCACCACAGTGTCGGCCCGGGTGAGAGCCTTGTTGAGATCAGCCAGCCGGGACTCGATCGCGGAGGCCGTTTCCTTGTCCAGCGTGCCGCCACGCAACGTCTGCAATTCGGCGGTGGCACTGGACAACGATTCGGCGACCGCAGACGCCCGGGCTTTTCGTTCGGCGTCCGATGGGGAGTCCAACAGCTGATAGCCGTAGCTCACCAGGAGATCGACGCGCCTGGCAAGCGACAAGGATCCCTCGATCTGAGGCAGCTTGGCGCGAGCGATATCATTGATCGCGCCATCCATCTGGTCGAATGCGATCCAGGCCACTCCCGCCGAGACGATGGGGAGCAGTCCTATGATCGCGAACGCGGCGCAAAGCCGTTCCCGAACGCCGAACTTGGCTTTCATGGGCTTAGCCCTTGGCAGGAGCGAAGGAGCGGTCGATCATTCCCGCAACCACTTTATCGATATCGACGGTTCCGGGGATAATCCCGCTCTTCTTGAGCACCTCACCGGCCGCCCTGATCGTGCGCTCTTGCGCGGTGCCGACCACCGAGTTGCGAAGGTCGGTTCGCTCCAACTGCCGCGCGGCAACGGCATCGTCGATCTTTGCTGCCGCGACCAGCGCCGCGCGCACCTCGTCCGGATGCTCTGCCGCGTATAGCCTGGCCTGATCGTAGACTTTCAGCACACGCTTGACCAACTCGGGCTGGGCCGCAGCAAAGGCTTCGCGGACGTTGAGGATTCCGTAGGTGTTGAGGACCGGATCGCGGAACAGCAGTCGGGATTTGGCAACCAGTTCGCTTTGCGCCATGATCGGGTCGAGGCCTGCCCAGGCGTCGACTTCGCCTTTTTCCAGAGCGACCCGGCCGTCCGCGTGGGGCAGCGGTTTCAGCACGATGTCCTTGTCGGTCAAGCCGACGCTTTCCAGCGCGCGTAGCAAGAAGATGTGCGGATCCGTACCGGGGGTGGCAGCGACCTTTTTGCCCTTGAGGTCGGCGAGGCCCGTCAGCGGCGACGCCGCACCGACCACCAGCGCGGTCCACTCCGGACGCGAGAACACGTAAATCGACTTGATAGGACTGCCGTTAGCGCGCGCGATGAGAGCAGCCGCACCTGCGGCCGATCCGAAATCCGCTTTATCGTTCTTCAACAAGTCGAGGGCGACGTTGCTGCCTGCGCTCGGAAGCCATTCGACATTGATGCCGTCGCCGGCCAGTTCTTTCTCGAGCAAACCGCTATTTTTGAGGATCAAACTGACCGGATTATAAGTCGCAAAGTCCATCCGGATGGTTTTGACGGGCTCAGCCCGGAGCTTGCCTGTTAGAACGGTGAAGGCAGTAAGCGTGGTAGCCCCGGCGAGAAATGAGCGCTTCGTGATGGACATGCTTTTCTTGCTTTCTTGCTGAAAGTTGAGGAGTGTTTTTTTCGGCAGCCGTCGATTAGGCGATTTCGGATGCCGCAGCAGGCTTACCAACGGATTTGGGTTGGTCGCAGGACAGTAGAGTGCGCCAAACGGGATTTGCTTCGGAGACGCTCCTTTTGGTCATATCGCGGACTTCAACCCGCCAACGTTTGATCGAACGTGCCGTACAACTAAGCGGCGTAGATTTAAATTTTGGTTATTGATGCCGTCGCGAATGCTGGTACCGACGACGCCAGGGTGACATGGTGACACTATGACGCAGTTGCCGGTGCGCACGGATCGGGCAGCCCATCTACAGGATCGCGGAGCGGCGCCGGATATCGTGAGTACGGATACGAGTCAGGAATCCGCATCGAGGCAGCGCAAGTCACATTGCTTACCCGGCACGTGAATCTCGCCCGCCTTCTTCAGCCGGCGATGATCGCGATCGAAGATGTCGATCTCATTGCGCGCGGTCGCGACGAGATGGGGCTTTGCGAGGAGTCATTGCTTAGCCGCGCAGCTGGACGAGGTGGCGCCCTTTTCAGAGATGCAGGCCCGCGACAGCCAGCGCTCGTCCGGTCTCGGCCCTGCAGGCGATGCCTTCGTTCTCGATCAAGCCCCTGGCCTTCAGCGTGATGACCGCCGCTGCGGGATCGGACTTGTAACGCTCCTTGATCGGGGCCTGCATCGCGCGGAGTTCGGCGGCGTCCATTTTCTTCTCCCGGATTTTCTCTTCCTCGCCGGATGTAGTGTGAAATCGCGCCGGTGTCACCACCACATCGCGCCACCGGCGGCTGGTTTGGCCTCGGCATCCGGCACATCGCGGTCGAGGGAACGATCGAGTGCGGTCAGCACATGCCGCTTGAAATTGCCGAACAGAGGCGAATTGCGGTCGCGCGGCCGTGACAGATTGATGTTGATCTCCTCAAATAGCCGGCCCGGTCGCGGCCGCATCACAAGCACGCGATCCGCCAGCACCACGGCCTCGTCGACGTCGTGCGTGACCAGAACGAGCGTCGGCCGCGTGTCGGCCCACAGATCGAGCAAATGATCCTGCAGGTCGCGCCGCGTGAAGGCGTCGAGTGCGGAGAACGGCTCGTCGAGCAGCAGCACTTCCGGCTGCGGCACCAGCGCGCGCGCAATCGCTACCCGCTGCGCCTGTCCGCCGGAGAGTTCGCGCGGCCATGCGTCGGCCTTGTCAGCGAGGCCGACCCGGGCGAGCACGCGCGCCACCTTGTCGCGCCTCGCGTCGGCCGGCAGCTCCGACAGGCCGAAGCCGATATTGTCGGCGACCGATAGCCAGGGCAGCAGCCGCGGTTCCTGGAAGATGATGCCGATTTTGGCGTGCGGCGCCGCGATCGCGGCTCCGTCGAGCGTCACGCTGCCCGTGGTGGCGCGGTCGAGGCCGGCGATGGCGCGCAACAGCGTCGACTTGCCGCAACCGGAGCCGCCGATGATGGCGACGATTTCGCCCGGCTTGATCTCGGCGGTGAACCGTTCCAGCGCATTGACGCCGTTAGGATAGGTTTTTCCGACCCGGTCGAGCGCGAGCATCAGGCCGCTCCGCCCTGGCGGCCGAACGCATCCTGCCAGCGCAACAGCGGCGCGCTTGCGATCTCGATCAGCCAGTCGGTGGTCTTGCCGAGGATCGCGAAGATCACGATCGCCGCGAGGATTTGCGCGGGCTTGCCGAGCTGCTGGCCGTCGAGCAGGAGATAGCCGAGGCCCTCGGATGCGCCCATGAGCTCGGCGGCGACCACGAACATCCAGCCCAGTCCCAGGCCGACCCGCAGCGCGACGACATAGGCCGGCAACACCGCGGGCAGCAATATGCGCCGGATCATAGCCGGTCCAGAGAGGCGGAAGATGCGGCCGACTTCGACGATCTTGCGATCGACCGACAGGATCGCGCCCATCACGCCAAGATAGACCGGGAAAAATACTCCGATGGCGATGAGTGCGACTTTCGAGGTCTCGAAAATGCCGAGCCACAGAATGAACAGCGGCACCCAGGCGAGCGAGGGGATCGCGCGCAATGCCTGCACCGTTGGATCGAGCAGCCGTCGCGCCAGGTCCCAATAGCCGGAGATCGCGCCGAGGATCGTGCCGGCGGCCACGCCGAGGAAAAAGCCGGCGGCGACGCGCGATAGCGTTGCGGCAATGTGGCGCGTCAGTTCGCCGCTCTTCGCGAGTTCCACGATGGCGGCGAAGACTTTTGTCGGCGGCGGCACCAGGCGGCCGTTGGAATAGCCGAGCCAGACGATGACTTCCCAGACAAGCGCAATCCCGATCGGCAGCAGCAGGCCGAGTGCCAACCGGCCGTACCGGCGCAGGCGCGCGACCGCGCGCGGCGCAGCTTCGTCCGTTTGTTCCAGCGCTGGCAGTTCAACCGTCATAGCCATAGCAGACGCTTCTCATACGGGATTGCAAGGCGTGGGCCGCCTGGTCGCGCTTCGCTTGCCCGGGACGACCGCAGTGTTAATTCGTCGGCAGCGGGACCTGATCGTCGATCAGCGCATCCAGCGTCGCCTTCACATCGACCTTGGCATCGACCACGCCGGCCTGCTGCAGCGCAAGACCTGCGGCGAGGATGGAGGCACGCTGCGGCTCGCCGATCCGGCTGTGGGTCAGTTCGGTGCGCTCCTTGAGCTGCTTGTCGACCACGGCGTCCGGCAGTTTGGTCACGCCGATAAAAGTCTTCTTCAGGTCGTCGTAATTGGCGAGGGAGTACTTGCGCGCCTCTTCGTACACCGCGAGCACGCGGCGGACGACATCGGGATAATCCTTCAAGAACTGCTCGCGCACATTGAGGATGCCCCAGGTGTTGGCGTCGGCGTTGCGGAAGAACAGCTTGGCACCCTCTTCCACTTCGGCCTGCGCCATCATGGGGTCGAGGCCGGCCCAGGCATCGACGTCGCCGCGGATCAGTGCGGTCTTGCCGTCGGCGTGCTGCAGCAGCACAGGCGTGATGTCCTTCTCGGACAGCCCGGCATCGAGCAGCGCGCGGACCAGGAAGATGTGCGGATCGGTACCGCGCGTCACCGCAACGCGCTTGCCCTTGAGGTCGGCGACGCCTGTGATCCTGGAATCCTTGCCCGTCACCAGTGCGGTCCATTCGGGGCGCGAATAGACATAGATCGACTTGATCGGATTGCCGTTGATCTTCGCCACCAACGCCGCCGAGCCCGCGGTCGAGCCGAAATCGATCGAGCCGGCGTTCAGGAATTCAAGCGCCTTGTTGGAACCGGCCGATTGCACCCAGACGATATTGATGCCGTCCCTGGCGAACTCCTTTTCCAACAAGCCCTTCTGCTTGAGCACCAGCGACACCGGATTGTAGGTCGCCCAGTCGATGCGGATTTCCTTGGGGGCATCGGCCGCGAAGGCCGCATGGGGCAGCAATGTCGCGGCTGCGATGACCGCAGCCAGAGCGCGCCGTGAAATCCGCAACATCGTCAGCCTCTCCAACCATTGAAAAACAACGTTGTATTTCAATTAGTTAGACTTGCAGGTCAACGAGAAAATCCATATCTGGGACGGCAGCCTGCGAGAACAGCATTGCCCGAACGAGACAATATCCAGCACAGACCTACTGTTCGCTTACAATCTCCCGTGACAGCGCAGGCCGCGTCCGTTATCGGGGTGGATCATGGATAGTGTCGTGGCGGAGGCCCGCCCAGAGGTGGACGGACGTTTCGAT
Source organism: uncultured Alphaproteobacteria bacterium (assembly GCA_963786115.1). GTDB lineage: Bacteria > Pseudomonadota > Alphaproteobacteria > Rhizobiales > Xanthobacteraceae > Bradyrhizobium. Next base: position 100,412 of record CAWAYC010000018.1, on the reverse strand, counting down.
ACCGCGCGGATCACCGCTGCGGTCGATGCGCTCGCGGAACAGCACGCCGGCCGCGAGGACACGTTCCGCGCGGCGGTGGCGCAACTGCTCAAGGCCGAACTGATGGCGGCGCGCGCCATCGCGCAGGCCGTGCTGCTGAAGGATCGCCATGGCCGGCGTTGCGCGGAGCGGCTGTGCTTCGTGCAGGACGAGATCATCCGCATCCTTTATTCCGCCGCCACGAGGCATCTCTATCACTCGCCGATTCCCTCAGGCGCCGAACGCATGGCGGTGGTTGCCACCGGCGGCTACGGCCGGGGCCTGATGGCACCGGAATCCGACATCGATCTGTTATTCATCCTGCCCTACAAGCAGACCGCCTGGGGCGAACAGGTCGCCGAAGCCATCCTGTATTGCCTGTGGGACATGGGATTGAAGGTCGGGCACGCCACCCGCTCGGTCGACGAATCGATCCGCCAGGCGCGCGGCGACATGACGATCCGCACCGCGATTCTGGAGACGCGGTTCCTGACCGGCGACCAGCCGCTCTACGGCGAGCTGGTCGGGCGCTTCGACAAGGAGGTCGTGCAGGGCACCGCGGCCGAATTCGTCACGGCGAAACTTGCCGAGCGCGAGGAGCGGCATCGCCGCGCCGGGCAATCGCGCTATCTGGTCGAGCCCAACGTCAAGGACGGCAAGGGCGGCCTGCGCGACCTGCACACGCTGTTCTGGATTGCAAAATACGTCTACCGCGTGCGCCAGACCGAAGAGCTGCTGGAGCGCGGCGTGTTTGACGCGCAGGAATACCGCACGTTCCGCCGCTGCGCCGATTTCCTGTGGTCGGTCCGCTGCAACATCCATTTCTTCGCCGGCCGCGCCGAAGAGCGGCTGTCGTTCGATCTGCAGCGCGAGATCGCTGTCAGGCTTGGCTACACCTCGCATCCCGGCATGCAGGACGTCGAACGCTTCATGAAGCACTACTTCCTGATCGCCAAGGACGTCGGCGATCTCACCGCGATCCTGTGCGCCAAGCTGGAAGACGAGCAGAAGAAGCCGGCGCCGGTGCTGAGCCGCGTGGTGGCGCGGCTGCGGCCGGGCACCAAGCGGCGGCGGGTGCCCGACAGCGACGATTTCATCATCGACAACAACCGCATCAATCTCGCGGCGCCAGATGTATTCAAGCATGACCCGGTCAACCTGATCCGAATCTTCCGACTGGCGCAGAAGAACGACCTCGCCTTCCATCCCGATGCGATGCGCACGGTGACGCGCTCGCTGCGGCTGATCAACACGCAGCTGCGCGAGAATGGCGAAGCCAACCGCCTGTTCATGGAAATTCTGACGTCGAACGGTGCCGAGACTGTGCTGCGGCGGATGAACGAGACCGGTGTGCTCGGTCATTTCATCCGCGCCTTCGGCAAGATCGTGTCGATGATGCAGTTCAACATGTACCACCACTATACGGTGGACGAGCATCTGCTCCGCTGTATCGGCTTCCTGCAGGAGATCGAACGCGGCGGCAATGACGAGTTCATCGTCGCCAGCGATCTGTTCCGCAAGATCCGCCCCGAACACCGCGCGGTGATCTACATCGCCACCCTGTTGCACGACATTGCCAAGGGCCGCCCGGAGGATCACTCGATCGCCGGCGCCAAGGTGGCGCGGCGGCTGTGCCCGCGACTCGGGTTCAATTCCGGCGATACCGAGCTGGTGGCCTGGCTGATCGAGGAGCATCTGACGATGTCCACGGTCGCGCAATCGCGCGATCTTTCCGACCGCAAGACGATCGAGAATTTCGCCGCGGTAGTCCAGTCGGTCGAGCAGATGAAATTGCTGACGATCCTGACCACCGCCGACATCCGCGGCGTCGGCCCCGGGGTGTGGAACGGCTGGAAGGCGCAATTGTTGCGCACGCTTTATTACGAGACCGAGCCGGTCTTGACCGGCGGCTTCTCGGAAGTGAACCGCGCGCAGCGCATCGCGGTCGCACAGGCCGAATTCCGCGCCGCCTTCACCGAATGGCCGGAGCAGGAGCTCAATGCCTATATCGGCCGGCATTATCCGGCCTATTGGCTCAAGGTCGAGCTGCCGCGAAAAATCCGCCAGGCCCGCTTCATCCGCGCCAGCGAACAGGCCGGCCACAAGCTCGCCATCAATGTCGGGTTCGACGAGGCGCGCGCCGTCACCGAACTGACGATTCTCGCGACCGACCACCCCTGGCTGCTGTCGATCATCGCCGGCGCCTGTGCCTCGGCCGGCGCCAACATCGTCGATGCGCAGATCTACACCACGACCGACGGGCGCGCGCTCGACACCATCTCGATCTCACGGGAATACGACCGCGACGAGGACGAAGGACGGCGGGCGACGCGGATCGGCGAGATGATCGAGGATGTGCTTGAAGGCAAATTGCGCCTGCCGGAAGCCGTCGCCCGGCGCGCCGCCGGCCGTAGCGGCAAGATGCGCGCGTTCGTCGTCGAGCCCGAAGTCACCCTCAACAACCATTGGTCGGACCGCTATACCGTGATCGAGGTGTCCGGCCTCGATCGACCCGGCCTGTTGTATCAGTTGACGACCGCCATCTCGAAACTCAACCTCAATATTGCTTCCGCCCATGTCGCGACCTTCGGCGAGCGAGCCCGCGACGTGTTCTACGTCACGGACTTGCTCGGCGCGCAGATCAACGCGCCGACGCGGCAGGCCGCGATCAAGAGCGCGCTGATCCACCTGCTCGCCAGCGAGGACAACGCAGACAAGCCCGCGGCATAGGGCGCTGGGAAGAACGCCCGCCCTCAGAACTCGGTGATCGCCTCCAGCTTCTCGCCCCTGCGGAACGCCCGCAGCGGCGCGGTGTCGGTGTAGACACGCTCCTCGATGATCTTGCCGTTCCTGATGCGAAACTTGTCGACGCCGCGCCAGTCGAACCTGTTGCCGTTGACGTTGCGCGTGGTCTGCCATTCGATGACCACCACGTCGCCGCGCGAGGTCCAGTCCAGCAATTGCCAGACGAAATCCGGCGCCGCCGTGGTTTGTACCTGCATCAGCCGATCGAGCTCGTTTCCGGCAACTCTCCGGTTCACCAGCGGCGTATGGAGCGAGCCCTCGGGGTGCCAGAGGTCGAGAAGGGCCTTTCCGTCTCGCGCCGCCCAGGCGGCGGCGAACCGGGTGACAAAATCCTGAATTTCAGCGTCCGTCATCAATCGTCTCCTTGTTGGATGTGATGGAGACGGTTACCGGGACGGCCAAAAGCTGTCTGGCGATTTACGGACCTGACATGTCGGGCATCGCTGATGCGATAGCGTTTTCGGGCGAAGTGGATACCGGTTCGCGTGAAGAAGACGCGTCAGAACAAAAATCTAGCTCGCGAGGGAAACACCCTCATGCTGCAACAGCCAGCGCTTTCGCTCGAGCCCGCCGCCATATTTGACCAGCGCACCATTGGCGCCGATCAGGCGGTGACAGGGCACGACGACGCTGATCGGGTTTGAACCGTTGGCGTGGCCGACGGCGCGCATGGCCTTGGGCATGCCGAGCTGCGCCGCCAGCGCACCGTAGCTCATGGTCGTACCCGACGGAATTTCGGGCAGTGCGTTCCAGACCTTTTGCTGGAACGGCGTGCCGGCGACGCGCCATTTGATCGTGTTCAGCCGATGAAGATCGCCTTTGAAATAGTCCGCGAGCGCCGTCCGGATTTCTTCCGGCGCCCGCGCACCCGTTAGCGTGACCGCACCATAGTGCAGCCGCAGCAGCTCTTTCATGCGCGGCTCATAATCCTCCCAGTCGAGCGCGCGCAGCACGCCGTCGACGTCGCTGACGAGCAAGGCGGTGCCGATCGGCGTTTGCAGCCGGTCAAGTGAGAAGGTTTCAGGCGGCTTCGCGCGCATCGGTTTTTCCGGACAAGGCTGGCGGCCGGGCGCCGGCAGCCCAAAGATGCAGCGCCGCATAGGCCCGCCATGGCCGCCAGCCCTCGCTGCGCGCCAACAGCTCGGCCGGCGACGGACGGCGGCCGTCGGCATCCGCCATCGCACGCAGCAAGCCGATATCGGCGGCCGGGAACGCGTCAGGTTCGCGCAGCTCGCGCATGGCGATGTATTGCGCGGTCCATTCGCCGATCCCCGGGAGTGCTCGCAATTTCACGATTGCGTCTTCAAGGCTCGCACCGCGGCTGAAGATGGCGGGGTCGGCCGAAATCGCTTGCGCCAGCGAGATCACGGCCGTCGCCCGCGCATTGGGCATGCCGAGCGCGGCGAGATTGGCCTTGCCGATACGCGCCGCCGAGGGAAACAGGTGGCTGAGACCTTCGCCGTCTCGCATGGCCGACGGCAGCGGATCGCCAAAGGAAGCGACCAGCTTGCCGAGCAGTTTCGTCGCGGCGGGAACGGTGATCTGCTGGCCGAAGATGGCACGCACCGCGAGCTCGAAACCGTCCCATGCGCCGGGGACGCGCAGGCCCGGCCGCGCCGCGACCAGCGGCGCCAGCGCGGGATCGAGCGCCAGATGCGCGCCGATCGTATCAGGGTCGGCGGCGAGATCGAACACCCGTCGCACCCGCGCGATGATCTGCGGCAACGCCGAAATGTCGGGAAATCGGACCTGAACGTTGATCCGGTGCTTGTCATCAGGAGTGACGCTGATCACGCCGCTGTTCCTGCCGAACATGATCGTTCGCCGGTAGGTGCTGTCAGAGACGATCTCGACGCCAGGAATGGCGCGCGCCGCGAGGAAGGCCAGCATCGCGTCCCAATCATAGGGAGGCCGATAGGCGAGACGGATCGACAGCGCGCCGGCTTCGCGCTTTGCGCCGTCATGCGCGCGCCGCAGCGTCGCCGGCGGGCGCCCGAACAGCGTACGGAATGTTTCGTTGAAGCGGCGGACGCTGTTGAAGCCCGAAGCCAGCGCGACCTCGGCCATCGGCAGCGACGTCTCGTGGATCAATTGCTTGGCGAGCAAAACGCGCCGCGTCTGGGCGACTGCGATCGGTGAGGCCCCGACATGCTGACGGAACAGCCGTCGCAATTGCCGGCCGCCGACGCCCAGCCGGCTCGCCAGGCCTTCGACATCGTCGTCATCAAGGCCGCCGGCTTCAATCAGGGTGAGCGCCCGCGACACCGTGTTGGAGGTGCCGCGCCAGAACGCAAGCTCGGGCGAGATTTCCGGCCGGCAGCGCAGACACGGACGAAAGCCGGCCTCCTGCGCCGCGGCGGCCGAGGCATAGAATGAGACGTTCTCGAATTTCGGGGAGCGCGCCGGACAGATCGGCCGGCAGTAGATGCCGGTGGTCTTGACGCCGACGAACAGCCGGCCATCGAAACGGGCATCGCGGGTCGAGATCGCGCGGTAACAGGCGATGCGGTCCATATCCATCAGGAAATCATGGCTCTTCGCAGACGAATTGTCTGGCGGTTTTCGGACATCATCATTTCATCGAAAATACTCATACGCCATCGCGCTTCGCACGACGAACATGCTGGCGTCCACCCGAATTCCGACGGTGGGCTTTGGGGCAAGCACAACATGATCTGGATCGCCAACCTGTTGGCGGCGCTGGTCGCCGTACTGCATTTCTATTTCCTGATCCTGGAAATGTTTCGCTGGACCAGGCCGCTCGGCTCGAACACGTTTCGCAATTCCATCGAGAAGGCAACGGAGTCCGCGGTACTGGCCGCCAATCACCCCGGTGCTGGCGTTGATCCTGCTCTGGCTGGCGCAGGTTCCAAAAGAGCGGTCCAGCCGGCATTTCTTGCAACGCCACACCCCTTCCTCCACACTCCGCTTCAGCGATGGCACCCGGCGCGGCCGGGCAAGACCATCGGCAAAAACGGGAGGAAGTGGCGATATGAGGAATGGCTTTTTTTGCCTGATCGCGGGCACCTCGGTTGCGATCGCGCTGTCGGCATCGTCAGCAAGTGCGCAGAAGAAATACGACACCGGCGCGACCGATACCGAAATCAAGATCGGCCAGACCGTGCCGTTCTCGGGGCCGGCTTCGGCCTATGCCGGCATCGGCAAGACGCAGGCCGCCTATCTGAAGATGATCAACGACCAGGGTGGCATCAACGGCCGCAAGCTCAATCTGATCCAGTATGACGACGCCTACTCGCCGCCGAAGGCGGTCGAGCAGGTGCGCAAACTGGTCGAAGGCGACGAGGTGCTGTTCACGTTCCAGATCATTGGCACCCCTTCGAACGCTGCCGTGCAGAAGTACCTCAACGCGAGGAAGGTGCCGCAACTGCTCGCCTCCACCGGAGCGTCGCGCTTCTCCGATCCGCAGAACGCGCCATGGACGATTGCGTTCAACCCGAATTACCAGTCGGAAGCGCGCATCTACGCGAAGTACATTCTGAAGAACCATCCCAACGCCAAGATCGGCATTCTTTACCAGAATGACGATCTCGGCCGCGACTACATTACTGGATTAAAGAGCGGCCTTGGCGACAAAGCCGCGAGCATGATCGTCGCGGAAGCGTCTTACGAACTGACCGATCCGACCATCGACTCGCAGGTCGTCAAGCTGAAGGCGGCCGGCGCCGACCTGCTATACGACGCCTCGACGCCGAGGTTCGCGGCGCAGGCGATCAAGAAGGTCGCCGATCTCGGCTGGAAGCCGGTCCACATCCTCGACATCAATGCGAGCCCGGTATCCGCCACGCTCAAGCCCGCCGGGCTCGATATCTCCAAGGACATCATCAGCACCAACTACGGCAAGGACCCCGGCGATCCGCAGTGGAAGGACGACCCCGGCATGCAGGCCTATTTCGCCTTCATGGATAAATATTATCCCGAGGGCGACAAGCTCAACACCGTCAACAGCTACGGTTATTCGACGGCGGAACTGCTCGTGCACATCCTGCGTCAGTGCGGCGACGATCTCACGCGTGAGAACCTGATGCGGCAGGCGACAAGCCTGAAAAATTTCGTCGGCAGCCTGTCGCTGCCCGGGATGTCCGCAACCACCTCGCCGACCGATTACCGCATCAACAAGCAGATGCAGATGATGAAGTTCAACGGCGAGCGCTGGGAACTGTTCGGGCCGATCATCGAGGACACCGGGCCGGCGGGCTAGACAGCGGCCCTCTTCCATCGGAGCAATTCGCCGGCGCAGAGTGTCCCTCTGCGCCGATCGCATATTCATTCAAATCCTACTTTGGTCGGCCTGGAATCGCTCACCTTTTTGGCAGGCCTCGCCTTGCAATGCAGCATCCCTTCCGCCACACTCGCGGCCAGCGATGGCGGTCCGGGAACACCGGAAAAGATCATCGGCATAATCACCACGAGAGGAAAGCGGCACTATGAGGAATGGAATTTTCCGCCTGGTCACGGGAACGGCGCTGGCTATCGCGCTGTCGGCATCGTCGGCCTATGCGCAGAAGAAATACGACACCGGCGCGAGCGACACCGAGATCAAGGTCGGCCAGACTGTCCCCTTCAGCGGACCGGCATCCGCCTACGCCACGATCGGCAAGACCCAGGCGGCCTATTTCAAGATGATCAACGATCAGGGCGGCGTGAACGGCCGCAAGATCAACCTGATCCAGTATGACGACGCCTATTCGCCGCCGAAAGCCGTCGAACAAGTGCGCAAGCTCGTCGAGAGCGACGAAGTGTTGCTCACGTTCCAGATCGTCGGCACGCCATCGAACGCCGCCGTGCAGAAATATCTCAATGCCAAGAAGGTGCCGCAGTTGTTCGCGGCCACCGGCGCGTCGAAGTTCACGGACCCGAAGAACTTCCCGTGGACAATGGGCTTCAACCCGAACTACTTCGTCGAAGGCCGCATCTACGGCCAGTACATCCTGAAGCAATATCCGAACGCCAAGGTCGGCATCCTCTATCAGAACGACGATCTCGGCAAAGACTACCTGAACGGCATCAAGGCCGGCCTCGGCGACAAGGCCGCGACCATGGTGGTGTCGGAAGCCTCCTACGAGGTCTCCGATCCGACCATCGATTCGCAGGTCCTCAAGATCAAGGATTCCGGCGCGGACCTCTTCTTCTCGGCGACGACGCCGAAGCAGGCGGCGCAGGCGATCAAGAAGATCCATGAGCTGAACTGGAAGCCGGTGCAGATCGTCGACATCAATGCCACCTCGGTCGGCGCGGTCATGAAGCCGGCCGGGCTCGACGCCGCCAAGGACGTGATCAGCGTCAACTACGGCAAGGACCCGCTCGATCCGACCTGGAAGGACGACGCCGGGCTAAAGCGCTATTTCGACTTCATGGCCAAGTACTATCCCGATGGCGACAAGGACTCGAACTTCAACACCTATGGCTACGCCACCGCGCAGATGCTGGTGACGGTGCTAAAGCAGTCCGGGGACAACCTGACCCGCGAGAACGTCATGAAGCAGGCCGCCTCGATGAAGGATGTCACGACCGACATCGCGCTGCCGGGCATCAAGGCCAACACCTCGCCGACCGACTATCGCGTCAACAAGCAGTTGCAGATGATGAAGTTCAACGGCGAGCGCTGGGAGCTGTTCGGCCCGATCCTCGAGGACGCCGGCCCCGCGGGCTAGCAAGATCGACCTGAACTCGCCAGATAGCTCCACAACCGTCATGCCCGGGCAGAAGCGCGAAGCGCGTCTTCGCGCCAGATGTCCCGGGCATCCACGCTTTCGGAAACCACAAGCAAGAAAGTTCGTAGATGGCCGGGACAAGCCCGGCCATGACACAACTAGGTGGGTATCTCCCCAAACGTCTTTCCGATCGGCAGCACGGCGTGCCGGATCAGCCGCGAATCCTCCACCGCCGCCTGGCGATGCTTCACGGCTTCCCGGTAGACCGGATCGCGGATCATCTCGGCGAATGCGGCCACGCTGGGATATTCGGCGATGAAGCAGTGGTCCCAGCGCTCTTCCTGCGGCCCGATCAGCATCAGCTCGAACCGTCCCTGCCAGACGATCCGGCCGCCGAGCCGCTCGAACACCGGGCCGCTCTCCCGGCCATAGGCCGCGTAGGCTTCGGCGCCCGTCGCCTTGCGGCCATCAGGATAGGCGGCTTGCGCGCGCAGTCGAACGAGATTGAGCATGTGGATCGGTCCGGGCCGATCGTTGGCCCGAAATTGCGCGAAAACTTCCTTGGTCGGATCGATATGGCCCATTCGGCTCTCCTTTTGTGTTCCCGCCATCATTATCACGCGCCGCCGCACCTCCTAATCCCGCGTTAACCTCTGCGTAACCGACCCTTAAACTGCGAGGGCTAGCGTGCGGCGGAACTGGTGTGAGTGGCGTTGGCGCATGGCGTGGGGACGGAAAAAGAGCGGCGGCCGCAAGGAGCCGCTATTCGGGTTGCCGGCCGCGCTGGCCGATCTGCGCCTCTCGCCCGAGGACCGTATTCCCGCCGCCGGCGACAAGCCGAAAAAATCCTCGGCAAAGCGCAAAGCTGAAGACGCCGACGACGAGCCGGCACGCGAACGCAAGCCGCGAGCCGCACGAAGCGGATCCAGGCGCCGCGCGAAATCGCGCGGACGTTTTTCGATCGGCCGCCTGTTCTATTGGGGCGCCGTGCTTGGGCTGTGGGCCGCGATCGCCGTCATCGGCGTCGTCGTCTATGTCGGCGCGCATTTGCCGGCGATCCAGTCGCTCGAAATCCCGAAACGCCCGCCGACCATCCAGATCACAGGCCTCGACGGCAGCGTGCTGGCCACGCGCGGCGAAATGGCCGGCACCAATGTCGCGCTCAAGGATCTGCCGCCCTATCTGCCAAAGGCCTTCATCGCCATCGAAGACCGCCGCTTCTATTCGCATTACGGCGTCGATCCGATCGGCATCGCGCGTGCCGCGGTGACCAACATCCTGCATCGCGGCGTGTCGCAGGGCGGCTCGACGCTGACCCAGCAGCTTGCGAAAAACCTGTTCCTGACCCAGGAGCGAACCCTGCAGCGGAAATTGCAGGAAGTCGAACTCGCGCTCTGGCTGGAGCGCAAGCATTCCAAGAACGAGATCCTGGAACTCTATCTGAACCGCGTCTATTTCGGTTCCGGTGCCTATGGTGTCGAGGCGGCGGCGCAGCGCTATTTCGGCAAGTCCGCCAAGAACGTTACGATCGCGGAAGCGGCGATGCTCGCGGGCCTCGTCAAGTCGCCGTCGCGGCTGGCGCCGAACCGCAATCCGGAAGGCGCCGAGCAGCGCGCGCAAGTCGTGCTCGCGGCTATGGCGGACGCCAAATTCATCACCGACGCACAGGCGCAGGCCTCGATCGGCCACTCCTCCTACAATGTGAAGCCCGTCGGCGCCGGCACGGTCAATTATGTCGCCGACTGGATCGGCGAGGTGCTCGACGATCTCGTCGGCCAGATCGACCAGAACATCGTGGTCGAGACCACGATCGATCCAAAGCTGCAGAGCGTGGCGGAAGCCGCCATCATCGACGAACTCGCCGCAAAGAGCGTGAAGTTCAATGTCAGCCAGGGCGCGCTGGTGGCGATGACGCCGGACGGCGCGGTGCGGGCCATGGTCGGCGGCCGGAACTATGCCGAGAGCCAGTATAATCGTGCGGTGACCGCCAAGCGCCAGCCCGGCTCTGCGTTCAAGCCGTTCGTCTATCTCACCGCGATCGAGAGCGGCCTGACGCCGGAGACGATCCGGCAGGACGCCCCGCTCGACGTCAAGGGCTGGAAGCCGGAGAACTACACCCACGAATATTTTGGCGCGGTGACACTGACGCAGGCGCTTGCCATGTCACTCAACACGGTGGCCGTGCGGCTCGGGCTTGAAGTCGGACCGAAGAACGTGGTGCGGACCGCGCACCGGCTCGGTATCGCCTCAAAGCTCGACGCCAACGCGTCGATCGCACTCGGCACCTCGGAAGTCTCCGTGATCGAACTCGTCGGCGCCTATGCGCCGTTCGCCAATGGCGGCCTCGGCGGCTCACCGCATGTCGTGACGAAGATCCGCAACGATAAGGGCAAGATCCTCTATAATCGGCCCGCCGACCAGCTCAGCCAGGTGATCGAGCCGCGCAACGTCGCAATGATGAACACCATGATGCAGGAAACGCTGATCTCGGGCACCGCGCGCAAGGCCGAAATCCCCGGCTGGGTCGCCGCCGGCAAGACCGGCACCAGCCAGGACTTCCGCGATGCCTGGTTCATCGGCTACACCGCCAATCTCGTCACCGGTGTCTGGCTTGGTAATGACGACAATTCGCCGACCAAGAAGGCAACCGGCGGCGGCCTGCCCGTGGAAGTGTGGAGCCGCTTCATGAAAACCGCCCATCAGGGCGTGCCGGTCGCAAGCCTGCCGAACTCCCAGGCTGCTGGCGGCTTCTTCTCGAACCTGATGCAGACGGCGTCTCAAGTCAGCGCGCCAACCGCGCCATCGGTGCAAGCCCCCGTCCCGCTCGCGCCGCCCCCGTCAGGCGGCGGCTATCGTCCGCCACCGACGCGAGCATCGGCACCGTCCGCACGGCCTGAGCCGGCGGCGGGATTGGACGGCTGGCTGGTGGATCGGCTGTTCGGCGGACGGTGAAGTGCCGTTACTCAACCATGAATCCGATTGGCGCCGCGGGTGCGTCCTTCGATGCGGTTCGAGTCAACCGACAGGACCCATCGCCTAACTGACAAAGATAACGCGAGTTTCCAGCGAAACGCGCCGGTACAGGTCCTCGACGTCCTCGTTCACAAGCCGGATGCAGCCGGAAGCGACGAGATGGCCGATCGTCTTGGGGGAGTTGGTTCCGTGAATGATAATCCCCGGCTTGTCCAGCAGGAGCGCGCGTGCGCCCAGGAGACTGCCGGGCCGGCCGGCCGCCGCAAGCAATGAGGCCGCATCCTTAGCGGTATCGGCACCCGAAGCTCGCCAATCCGGCCATTCAAGCTTGTTGGCTACGTGGAACAAGCTGCCTCCCTTGAGGCATTCCTGCGCTATCCCGATCCCGTAGCGGCGCGCGGAATTGTTGGAATCGATGAGGTAAAGAAAGCGGTTTTCCCGATCGACCACGATCGATCCGGGAATGACGCTAGTACGGTAGAACACCACCTGCCGCTGCAGGGCAAATGGCAATTCGGCGCCCGAGGAGCCGCCATCGACGCCGGGCTTCAGGTCCGCCATGACGACGTCCTCACGTGCGGCCGGCGCCGGCCGCGATGACGCGGTCACGCCGCCTGCCACGATGCGCGGGCCCCTGCTCGCGACATATTGGTACAGCAACGCCGCCATCGCGATGCCGGCAATGAGCGCGCAGGCCGTGACGGCAAGCGGCTTCCAATTGAAGCCCGGTGAGAGCACCCGGCTGACCGCCGCAGCGGAATCCTCTTCGCGAAGCTGTTGGACCGCGAGGTCGTCCTCGATCCGCCGGATGGCGTCTTCGAGCGCTGCACGATGCGAAGAGGCGGCCTGAGGCGTGAGGTTGGATCTGCCGATGAGGCTGCGCGCGTCCCTGTAGATGATGTCGCGTGCGGCCGGGTCCTTGCCTGCGACCGCTTTCGTCAGCAGCGAGTAATAATCCACGGTCATGATGTGACCCCGCAATAAGCTACCGGATGGGAGGCGCGTACTGAATTCCGCCCTGCGTCCAAAGCGCATTCAGACCGCGCGGAATGCTCAGCCGGGACTGGGTTCCGACGTTTCTCTCATAGATCTCGCCGTAATTGCCGACGGCGCGCACCGCGCGCGCAGCCCAATCCCTCGGAAGGCCAAACTGCTCGCCGAATTCGCCTTCGGTGCCGACCAGCCGCCGGATATTCGGGTTGGACGATTGCAACGCATCGTCGATCGTTTTGGATTTGACCCCAAGCTCTTCGGCGTTGATCAAGGAATAGAGCGTCCACTTGATCAGGTTGAACCATTGGTCGTCGCCTTGCCGCACCACGGGCCCGAGCGGTTCCTTCGAAATCACTTCCGGCAGGATGATATGGCTGTCGGGTGCGGCCAGCTTGAGACGTTCGGCGTAGAGCTGGGAAACGTCGCTCGTCAGCACATCGCACTTGCGATCATCATAGGCCTTAAGGGTTTCTTCCGCGGTACCGAGCGCCAGAACCTTCAGCGCCATGTCGTTGGCGCGGAAATAGTCGGACAGGTTCAACTCGGTCGTCGTGCCGGTCTGGGTGCAAACCGTCTTGCCGCCAAGCTGCAGGGCGGTATCGATCCCGGCGTCCCGGCGCAACAAAAAGCCCTGTCCGTCATAATACGCGACGCCGGCGAACATCACGCCGAGCGAACCTTCCCGTGACATCGTCCAGGTCGAGTTGCGCGACAGCACGTCGATGTTGTTCGACTGCAGCGCCGTGAAGCGGGACGCGGTATCGAGCGGCGTGAACGTCACTTTGGCCGGATCGTCGAAGATGGCCGCCGCCACGGCGCGGCAAATATCCACGTCAAGGCCGCTCCATACATACCTGTCGTCCATGCTGGAGAAGCCCGGCAACCCCTGACTGACGCCGCAATTGAGCCTGCCACGCTCCTTGACGGCCTGCAGGGTCTGCGCGCGAGCGGGATGGCTGCCCGCAAGAATGAAAGCGAGCAACGCGATGGCAGTGACGATGACGGGTCGCTTCTTGAAATCGGGCATTCTTGTCTCGCGATCAGTTGCGGCTTCGGCTTTCTCCGGCCGAAATGATATCGGCAGGCTAGCACAACTGGAAGCGTCACCAATCCATTCCGAATGGAGCCGGAAGCCGGCACTCCGTCGAACCACGGTTCGAGCAGGTCATAGAGGCGCAGCAGCATGTACCGGCCTTTGTTGAGGACGGTCTGTGTCCAGTTCGCTTCCTCACCTTCCGACGCCTTCGGGCTGAAGAAAAGGTCGACCGGGTCATCCGTGTTGACGGCCAGCTTGTCGCGCTTGCCGTTCTTGTCGGGAAAGGCTGGCTCGTCTGAAAGTTCGGAGCGGGTTTGGGGATCGTACAGCGCTGCTCAGTGAACTCCGGCTCAACGCTGCCCATGTTGCATTGTCTCGTCCCGGCAACGAGACCGGCGTCACCGCCGTCGCGGAAATCCGCTTGGCTCGAAAACGCTCTAATCCTCGATCCCGTACCGATGCAGATCATTGCCGTAGGTGTCGAGCCAGCGCTTGGCGCGCTCGACGTGATCGCAGACCCGGTCCACCACCCGCCAGAACCGCGGCGAATGGTTCATCTCGACGAGATGCGCCACTTCATGCGCGGCGAGATAGTCGAGCACGAAGGGCGGCGCCAGGATCAGCCGCCAGGAGAACGACAGCGATCCGGCGGAGGTGCACGAACCCCAACGGCTCGACTGGTCGCGGATCGACACCCGCCGGACCCGTACGCCAAGATCCTGCGCGTAAGCCAGCGCCGCCTTGTGCAGGTCCTTGCGCGCTTCGCGCTTGAGAAAGTCGTGGACGCGCCGGTCCATGTATTCGACGCCGCCGGCGACGCAGAGGATCTTTTCGCCGCTGTCGCGGCTCTCCGTCCACACTGTGCCGCGTTCACCCGAACGATGCACAATCCGATGCGGAACGCCGCGCAATGGAACGACGGTGCCCGGGTAGAAGGGTGCCGCCTTCGGCAAACGGCCAAGGCGCGCGGCGATCCAGCCGCCGTGAAGCTGCGCAAAGTCCTTTGCTTCCACAATCGTGCCGCGCGGCGGCATGGTCAGGATCGCTTCGCGGTCAGTTGGGTGAATGCGCAACGTGTAACGTCGCGCACGCCGATGCCGGCGCACCCTGATCGCAAAGACTTGGGAGCCGTGTTTGACCAAAAGAGTCGAGGGTTCGGCAGGCCGCCGATAGAGGAGGGCGCGAGTAGCCATTTCTGAGAGTCCGGGGAGCAGGAGTTCGCCCGGATTCTGCCATATCCGCCGCCAGTGAAATCGCTCAGCGCAAAAACAAATCATTTGCCCAATATACAGGGGCTGAATGGTTAAGCCCCCCTACAGGCAGGGGCTGGAACCAGAAATTTCGGACCGGATTCGACCCAAAATGGAGCTCGAAGGAGTGAGGTCATACTCACTCCTTCCGAGACCTCCGAATCCGGATTCCTTTAATCGGGTCAGAGGCTTATTCGCCCGTTCGAATCGACACCGAAAACGGCGCTATTCGGCTGCTGCGACCAATGACAGCCGCGTATTCGCCGCCGACACCATGAAATCGGAAATGCGCGGCACGATTTCGGAGCGGAAACGCGAACCGTTGAACACGCCGTAGTGTCCGACACCTTTCTGCACGTAGTGCACGCGGCGATGATCGGGAATCGACGTGCACAGCGCGTGCGTTGCTTCGGTCTGACCGAGGCCGGAGATGTCGTCCTTCTCGCCTTCGACCGTCATCAGCGCCACTCGCTTGATCTTCGAGGGATCGACCGGCTTGCCGCGATGGGTCATCTCACCCTTCGGCAGCGCATGCTTGACGAACACGACATCGACGGTCTGCAGATAATACTCGGCGGTGAGGTCCATGACCGCGAGATACTCGTCATAGAATTCGCGATGCTTGTCGACCAGGTCGCCATCGCCCTTCACCAGATTGGAGAACAGCGCCTTGTGCGCGTCCATGTGGCGGTCGAAATTCATGCTGATGAAGCCGTTGAGCTGTAAAAAGCCCGGATAGACGTCGCGCATCACGCCGGGATGCGGGAACGGCACCTTGGTGATGACATTGTTGCGGAACCATTCGATGCCGCGCTCGGCCGCCAGATTATTCACCGCGGTCGGATTGCGGCGGGTATCGATCGGGCCGCCCATCAGCGTCATCGACAGCGGCACGAAGGGATCGTGCCGGGCCTCCATGACCGAAACCGCTGCTACCACGGGCACCGAGGGCTGGCACACCGCGATAACATGCATGTTGCCGCCGAGCACGTGCAGCATCTCGATCACGTAATCTACGTAATCCTCGAGGTCGAAGCGGCCTTCCGCGAGCGGAACCATGCGCGCGTCCGACCAGTCGGTAATGTAGACCTCATGCGTCGACAGGAAGGCTTCGACCGTGCCGCGGAGCAGCGTCGCGTAGTGTCCGGACATCGGCGCCACGATCAGCACGCGCGGCTGCGGAGTGCGCAAGGGGCGCATCAGCTTGCGATCGAAGTGCAAAAGACGGCAGAACGGCTTTTCCCAGATCGAGCGCACCTCGACCGGCGTACGCACGCCGGCGACCTCGGTGGTGTCGAGCCCCCATTCCGGCTTGCCGTAACGGCGCGTGGTGCGTTCGAACAGTTCGCAGCCCGCGGCGATCGACTTGCCGAATTCGGTGCGAGACCACGGATTGAGTGGATTCTGAAACAGCAGCTTGGTGGCGTCGGTCACCGCGCGCGCCGGATTCAGCGACGCGTGGGCCATTTCGTACATCCAGTACATCGGCGTCGTGAGTGCCGGACTGCCTTCGACCGCCAGCGGCGGTGCGCCGCCAAATTCACCAATCGGCATTGCTTCAAATCCCCATTTTGCGTCGCAGCATACTGTCGAATGCGTAATAATGCGTCAATGCACCGACAGGTATTTCTACGGCCTGTGGAGGGCTAAAAACCGCAAAAATCCACGGAAAGTGAAGTTTATTCGCCGCCCCCGAGCAGCGAGCCCACGCGCTTGGCGCTGCGCAAGAGGGCAAGAAATGCCGCAAATGACGCCATCAACAACACCGCGTTAATGGCCAGCGCATCGAGCATCAGGTCGGTCCGGAACACGTGGTCGATCAACAAGGCGCGCATGCCCTCGAACACGTAAGTGGGCGGCAGCATCCAGGCGACATATTGCAGCCAGTACGGCAACACGCTGACCGGATAGTAGACGCAGGCGAGCGGCATCACGCCGAACATCAATGTCCAGACGATACTCTCGGCGCCCAATCCATTGCGCAGCACCAGGCCCGAGACGAAGATGCCGATCGACCAGCTGGTGAAGATCAAATTGCAGAAAAAGGCGATCAGCGGCAGGCCGAGCTGAAAGAAGTTGAAGTTGAAGAAGAACATCGCGAGCAGCGTCATCGGGATGACGCCGATCGCAAGCCGGATCAGGCTCATGATCATCAGCGAGATCAGAAATTCGATCGGCTTTAGCGGGCTCATCATCAGGTTACCGAGATTACGCGCCCACATTTCCTCCAGAAACGAGATCGAAAAGCCGAGCTGGCCGCGGAACAGGATGTCCCACAGGATCACGGCGCCGATCAGCGTGCCGCCGGCCTGCGCGAAGAAGCCCGAGGTCTGCGAGATGTAATTCTGCAGGAAACCCCAGGTAATGATCTGTAGCGCCGGCCAGTAGATCAATTCGAGGAGCCGCGGCCACGACGACATCAGGAGGTACCAGTAACGCAGCACCATCGCGTTGATGCGATGCAGGGAGATCCGGTAAGGCGTGGTGGCGACCTCGCTCATGACGCGCCTTCCCGCGCCCGCCCGCGCGCGACGTCGAGAAAGACTTCCTCCAGCGTGTCGCGGTTGTAGCGGGCCATGATCCGATCGGGGCTGTCGTCATCCTCGATGCGGCCGCGCTTCATGATGATGACGCGATCGCACAGCCGCTCCACCTCCAGCATGTTGTGCGACGCGAGCAGGATGGTGGCGTTATGCGCCTTTCGATAATCCTCCAGACGCCGCCGGACCCAATCGGCGGTGTCGGGGTCAAGCGACGCCGTCGGTTCGTCCAGCAGCAGCAGTTCAGGCTGGTTGATCAGCGCCTTCGCTAGCGCGACGCGGGTCTTCTGCCCCGCGGAGAGTTTGCCGTTGGCGCGGTCGAGGAAATCGCCAAGATCGAGATCGGACGCGAGCTGTTCGATGCGCGCGCTCAGGTTCGTGACCCCGTAGAGCCGGCCGAAGATGGTGAGGTTCTGCCGCACTGTCAGCCGCATCGGCATATCGACATAGGGGCTTTCGAAATTCATCCGGCCCAGCACCTCGGCGCTCTGGTCGGGCATGGTGTGGCCCAGCACCTGGATGCTGCCCGAGGTCGGCAGCACCAGCCCCATGATCATGGCGATGGTCGTGGTCTTGCCCGCGCCATTGCCGCCGAGCAGGCCGGTGATGCTGCCGCGCGCAATCCGAAACGACACGTCATCGACCGCACGGGTGGTCTTGTAGAGTTTGACCAGATGCGCGACGTCGATCGCGGCGGAGCCGACCGGATCGGCCGCGGGTAGCTGCGCTGGCATCGTCTCGCTATCGACCATTTCGCTCCGTTCCTTGAGCTATTGCGATTAATAGCGCAAGACGTTCGTCATGCCCGGGCCTGTCCCGGGCATCCACGTCTTCCCAAAGGCGTGGCGCAAAAGACATGGATGGGGCGGGGCATAGGCGAGCGGAAGCGACGCCGTCCTTCGGACGGCTATGCCCAGCCATGATGGAGAAACAACAACTCAGATCGAGCAAATTTGTGATCGTGCCGCCGCACCGCTAAACTGCTGGCATGACCGACGCTGCAGACTCCGATTTCCGCCAACCACACCGCTATGTCCGTCTGGATACGATTTTGCGGTTGCGCTGGCTGGCGGTGCTCGGCCAGCTCGCCGCGATTTTCATTGTGGCACAGGGGTTGGAATTCGACGTTCCCGTGGTGCCCTGCGTCACCATTGTCGGCCTCTCGGCGCTGCTTAATCTCGCGCTGCAGATCGCGTTCAATCCGATGCAACGGCTGGAGCCGGTCCACGCGGCGGCGCTGCTGGCGCTCAACATCGTCGAACTGGCCGGGCTGCTGTTCCTGACCGGCGGCCTGCAAAATCCCTTCTCGTTCCTGTTCCTCGCGCCGGTCCTGATTTCGGCGACGGGCCTGCCGGTCCGGTTGACGATAGCACTCGGCTGCCTCGCGGTCGCCTGCGCGTCGGCGCTGGTGTTCTTTCATCTGCCATTGCCGTGGGACGGCGATGATCCGCTGGTGCTGCCGCCGATCTACCTGCTCGGCGTCTGGCTCTCGATCCTGCTCGCGATCGGCGTCACCAGCCTCTACGCGTTCCAGGTCACCGAGGAGGCGCGAAAACTCTCCGATGCGCTCGCCGCGACCGAACTGGTGCTGGCGCGCGAGCAGCATCTCACCCAGCTCGACGGCCTCGCCGCAGCCGCAGCCCATGAACTCGGCACGCCGCTATCGACCATTTTCCTGATCGCGCGCGAATTGGAAAAAACGGTGAAAGACAGCCAGTTCGCCGGCGACCTGAAAACCCTGCGCGAGCAGTCGCAGCGCTGCCGCGAGATCCTGGGCAAGATTACGCAATTGTCTTCGAGCGGTGCGCCGTTCGACCACATGAAGCTTTCGACCCTGATCGAGGAATTGGTGGCGCCGCACCGCGATTTTGGCGTCGCGATCAAGGTGCGGCTAGCAGTCGCGGCGACGCGCGAGCCGGTCGCTGCGCGCAACCCGGCAATCCTCTACGGGATCGGCAATATCTTGGAGAATGCCGTCGATTTCGCCAAACAGGAGGTCGAAGTGAATGCATGGTGGAATGCTGATACGGTTGAAATCGTCATTTCCGATGACGGCCCCGGCATTGCACCGGACATGCTGAAGCGGATCGGCGAACCCTATCTGTCGCGTCGGCGCATCGCGGATGACGCCCAAAGCGAGCGATCCGGCCTTGGTCTTGGCGTGTTTATCGCCCGCACCTTGCTGGAGCGTACCGGCGCAAAAGTCTCCTTCACCAACCGGATATTTCCCGATCACGGCGCCGTGGTGCATATCGTCTGGCCGCGCAGCGTGTTCGAGGCCGGCGAAACCGTCAATGAAACAACTGCTTAGGATGAAGTGCGGCAATTTGACCGATAACCGATCGACTTCAAGCGGCCTTGGCAGCGCCGCAGTGGCACGCCATATATTTGCTGTCCGCCACAAGGATATGAAACCGTGAACGCCATCGCCGAACTGAACGATCACGCCGACCGCTCGCTGCTCATCGTCGAGGACGACAAGCCGTTCCTGGAGCGGCTGTCGCGCGCCATGGAGACGCGGGGCTTCTCGGTAACCTCGTGCGACACCGTATCCGATGGGCTCGCACAGATCGGCAAGGCGGCGCCGGCCTTCGCGGTGATCGATCTGCGGCTCGGCGACGGGAACGGGCTCGACGTGGTCTCGGCGCTGAAGCGCAAGCGCCCCGATGCGCGCGCAATCGTGCTCACCGGCTACGGCAACATCGCAACCGCGGTGACCGCGGTGAAGATGGGCGCGGTGGATTATCTCTCGAAGCCGGCCGATGCCGACGATGTCGTCGCGGCATTGCTTGCCAGCGGCACCGAGAAATCCGAGCTTCCCTCGAACCCGATGTCGGCGGACCGCGTGCGCTGGGAACACATCCAGCGCATCTACGAGATGTGCAACCGCAACGTCTCCGAAACCGCGCGCCGCCTCAACATGCACCGCCGCACACTGCAGCGGATTCTGGCGAAGCGCGCACCGCGGTAATTTTTTAACTCGCGTCAGTCTTTCTCTGTCATGGCCGGGCTTGTCCCGGCCATCCACGTCTTTGGTCAGGTCTTTGCCGTCAAATTCAAGACGTGGATGCCCGGGACAAGCCCGGGCATGACGACGCCGTAAGTTCAGGGCTAAAACTCCGCATGCCCCTGCGGATCGACCAGCCGGTTGATCCGCTGCGCGGCGGCCATGGCAAACCGCACCGTCATCAGCTTGCGGGTCGGCGCCGGCAGGCGGTGCTCCGGCGCTTCGCAATGCAAGTGCGCGCCATAGGCGTCGGCCACGATCAGGCCGGTCTCGGCGGGAAATATCTCGCACGGCAAATCCTGGGTAAAGGCAAAGAACAGCCGGTCGCAATGCATCCGGTAATCCTGCCATTTCTGGTCGGCGCGCAAATCCTCCACTGAGGATTTGATCTCGACGATCCAGATTTCGCCGCGCTCGTTCAGCGCCACCAGATCGGCGCGGCGGCCCGAGGGCAGCGGCAATTCGCTGATGCAGGAAAACCCGAGCGACCGTAATAGCCGCGCGGTCCCGCGCGCGATCGCCAGCGCCGTCTCCGATTGACGCCGGTCGGGCGGCGGAACGAGCGCTATCTGGCGGGCGGGCGATTCCATCGCTTGAGCCTAGCCGATTTTGCGGCGCTCGCCCACCGGAAGCGCTGGGACGGCGATGAGACTGGGGCGGAACCCGCCGCATCCTCACCGCTTATCATGCGGCCGCTGAAATCACCGGGCGGACCGATGAGGGCTGCCTTGTGATCGACGACCTCTGGTACAAGAACGGCGTTTTCTATTGCCTCTCCGTCGGCACCTATATGGACGCCAACGGCGACGGGGTCGGTGACTTCAAGGGGCTGTTGCGGCGCCTGGATTACCTGCACGGGCTCGGCATTACCGCTATCTGGCTGATGCCGTTCCAGCCCTCGCCCGGCCGGGACGACGGCTACGACATCTCGGATTATTACGGCGTCGATCCACGCTACGGCACGCTCGGTGACTTCGTCGAATTCACCCATGGCTGCAAGCAGCGCGGCATCCGCGTCATCATCGATCTCGTCGTCAATCACACCTCGGACCAGCATGCCTGGTTTCGCGAAGCACGGCGTGACAAGGATTCGCCCTATCGCGACTGGTATGTTTGGTCCGACAAGAAGCCGGCGAACGCCAACACCGGCATGGTGTTTCCCGGCGTTCAAAAATCGACCTGGACGCGCGATAAGGAAGCCGGCGCCTGGTATTTCCATCGCTTCTACGATTTCCAGCCCGATCTCAACACTTCGAATCCGCATGTCCTGGCCGAGATCCTCAAGATCATGGGTTTCTGGATCCAGCTCGGCGTCTCCGGCTTTCGCATGGATGCCGTCCCCTTCGTGATCGCGACCAAGGGCCCCAAGGTGCGGAAACCCGTCGAGCAGTACGACATGCTGCGCTCGCTCCGCGAATTCCTGCAATGGCGACAGGGCAATGCGATCATCCTCGCCGAAGCCAACGTGCTGCCGGAAACCGATATGGAATATTTCGGCCACGACGGCGACCGCATGCACATGATGTTCAACTTTCACGTCAATCAGCATCTGTTCTATGCGCTGGCTTCGGCGGATACCCGGCCGTTGGCGAAATCGCTGGCGGCGACCAGGCCGCGGCCCGCGACCGCGCAATGGGGCCTGTTTTTGCGCAACCACGACGAACTCGATCTCGGCCGCCTCACCAGGGCGCAGCGCGATGCTGTATTCAAAGCCTTCGGTCCCGACAAGAATATGCAGCTTTACGATCGCGGAATCCGCCGCCGGCTAGCGCCAATGCTGGGCGGGGACCGGCGGCGGCTCGAACTTGCCTACAGCCTGATGTGCACGCTCCCGGGGACGCCCGTGATCCGCTACGGCGACGAAATAGCGATGGGCGACAATCTCGATCTGCCCGAACGAAATTGCGCGCGAACTCCGATGCAGTGGTCGACCGAGCCGCATGCCGGCTTTACCGAAAGCGACAAGCCGGGCTCACGCGTGATCGACAAGGGGCCTTACGGCTACGAGCACGTCAACGTTGCAAAACAGCGCCGCGATCCCAACTCGATGCTGAACTGGACCGAGCGCATCATCCGGATGCGCAAGGAAGTCCCCGAAGTCGGCTGGGGCGATTTCAAGGTAATTGCAACGCGCGATCCGGCCGTGCTGGTGATCCGCTACGACTGGCGCAACAACTCGGTTCTGTTCGTGCATAATCTCGACGACAAGCCGCGCGAGGTGTCGTTCGCGGTCGGACTTCCCGGCGAGGCCGGCGAGTTGCTGGTCAATCTGTTGTCGGAAGACCACAGTCGCGCCAACGACAAGAGCCGGCACACGCTGCTGCTCGAAGCCTACGGCTACCGCTGGTACCGCGTCGGCGGGCTCGATTATCTCCTGAAGCGCAGCGACATCGACACGGATGCTACGGGAAAGACCAGCCATCCGGCGTGATCCGATCCGCGATCGTCTCTGAACGCGGCCGATTATGGCTCGCCGGTCAAATCCGGGACGGCGGAGCCTATCCTCTACCGCGGCGCCAATAATCACGCCTTCATTGCCGCGCAGATCGACGACGCCTTCCACTTGCTCGCCGTGCCTGTCCAGAAACGTGGACAGCAGGATTTCGCCGCCAAACCCGATCGCACTCGACGTCACCGCAACGGGATCAGCGCCGAGGTTCAGCGCGATGATGACAGTCTCACCATCGCCTCGGCGCCGATAGAGCAGGATGTCACCCTGCGCCGCAACCGGCTCGTAGGCGCCAGTCACGAGTTGCGGCAGTTCCTTGCGCAGCGCGATCAGCGCCCTGTAGAGCGCCAGGATCGAGCGCTTGTCGGCATCGAGAGTGGCCACATTCTCGCGCGCATGATCATGGGCCAGCGGCAGCCATGGCGTCACCGTCGAAAAGCCTGCATGGGCTCCCGCATTCCATTGCATCGGCGTGCGACAGCCGTCGCGGCCGACGCCGATACCGGGCACGTTCTTCTCGAAGGGATCGCGCACCTGGTCGGGCGCAATTGTGACCTGGCGCATGCCGATCTCGTCGCCGTAATAAAGCGTCGGCGTTCCCCGCAGCGTCAGTAGCAGCATCGCGGCTATCCGCGCCTGCTCCAGCCCGACCCGGCTCGCCACCCGCGGCCGGTCGTGATTGCCGAGCACCCAGTTCGGCCATGCGCCGGGCGGCAACGCCTGCTCGTATTCGTGGATGATCTTCTCCACCGACCGTGCGCTCCACAGCGTCGACAACAGCGCGAAATTGAACGGCATCTGCGCGCCGGTCAGGTCGTTGCCGTAGTAGGCGACGAGGCGGTGCAGCGGCAGATAGACCTCCCCGATCAGCACCCGGGCGTCGAATTCATTGGTGACGCGACGCATCTCGGCGATCACCTCATGCACCTCGGGCTGATCCGTCGAGTATTGCGTCAGGATCTTTTCATGCGGCGGCCGTCCATCGAGATAATGCGGGTTGGGCGGGTTGTCGCGAAACTCGACGTCCTTGATCAGGTGCCAGATCACGTCGACACGGAATCCGTCGACGCCCCTGTCCAGCCAGAACCGCATCACATTGTAGATCGCCTGGCGCACCTCGCGATTGCGCCAGTTCAGATCCGGCTGCTGGGCGAGGAAGGCGTGGTAATAATATTGCCCGGTGGTTTCATCATATTGCCAGGCGCTGCCGCCGAATTCCGACAGCCAGTTGTTCGGCACGCCGCCGTCGGCTGCCGGATCGCGCCAGATGTACCAGTCGCGCTTCGGGTTGTCGCGCGAACTTCGGCTTTCAAGAAACCACGGATGCTGATCGGAGGTGTGGTTCGGCACCAGATCGAGGATCAGCTTCAGCCCGCGGTCATGCGCAGCCGAAACGAGCGCGTCGAAATCCTCCATGGTGCCGAACAGCGGATCGATGCCGGTGTAATCCGAAATGTCGTAGCCGAAATCGGCCATCGGAGAAGGGAAGATCGGCGATAGCCAGACCGCGTCGATGCCAAGCTCCTTCAGATAGGGCAACCGCTGGATGATCCCGATGATATCGCCCACCCCATCGGCGTTCGAGTCCTGAAACGAGCGCGGATAGACCTGATAGAAAATGCCGTGCCGCCACCAGTCTTTGTCGATCTGATCCATGTCCGAAAATCACCCTCCAAATCCGGCTAGAGCGTGGCAACGCGGAGACCCGCGAGTGGTTCAGGCAAGCCGCATCATGTCTGTCGCGGGCGAAGTGGATTCCGGCTCGCTAAGGAAAACGCGTCAGAACAAGGAGCTAGAGGTGGTTTGTGGCGAGCTGATACACGGTGATGAGCACTTCGGACAGGATCAGAAACACGATGATCAGTTCGAGGCGCAGCGAGCGTCTCGTATCGATGATGTCGGTCAGCACTTGCGCGGTTTCGGCGATCACGGCGAGCTTGCGGTTCAAGGATTCCGCCCGTTCCTTGAGTTCATATTCGTCCTCCAGCCGCGCATACAGCCGCTCGAGCTGCGGCTTGTCCCAGAGGATATCGGGCTTCTCCGATACTTCGACCGGCCCCGACACCCTGTGCCTGACCGACAACGCATTGCCGATGTGCTTGAGGATCGCGCTGCGGCCGGCATGCATGCGCCCGGTTCGCGCCAGCTCTCGCGCAAACGGTTCTGTCATGTCAAATACCGCAGCAACCTCTCGCTCGTGTCGGGCCAGCACGACGCTTTTCGCCAGCGCTTCGCCGACCAGGATCAACCGCTCCGGCGACAGGCTCTGCAGGTAGATCGGCCCACCGGGCGGAATTTGATCCTCTCGTTCGGAGGCGAGCTCGATGGTGGCGGTTTCCTCCTCGCGGCGCACGGGGGTGCCTGTCAAGCGGGATTGCAGGCTGCGCAGGAACTCATCCTCTTCCAGCGCATTCAGCCCGATCAGCACAACGACGCCGTAACGGAACAGGACGGCCACGCCATTCTCATTGACCCGAAAAGCCAGCGGCGTCGTTGCCAGGACATCGCTGCGTTCGAGGCCCGACGTATTGAGTCGATCGGCGACGAAGAAGGCGCGGGCCGTGGTACGGGCTCCGCCCAGCGGCGACTTGGAAGCCTGGCTGATGGATTTTTCGAACCCGCTCGATGCCATATCCGTTTCGCGCACTAGATTAGCATGGGCGCGACCCTATCACGGTCCCATCCTTACGTCGCGCGGCATTCCTCACGCGTGTTGACGGCATGTCTGGGGAGAATATGGTGACCCCATGGATAACAAAACCGAGACCAAGGCGAAGGCCGGCGCGATTATCGTTCCGGTGACGCTGTTCGAACAGAACTGCACCATCATCTGGCACGAGCCAACCAAGAAGGCCGTCGTGATCGACCCCGGCGGCGACGTCCCGAAGATCTTGGCGGCGATCGAGCAGACCGGCGTCACGGTCGAAAAGATCTGGCTGACCCACGGCCATATCGACCATGTGGGTGGCGCCGCCGAGTTGCGCGATGCGCTGAAGGTGCCGATCGAGGGCCCGCATACCGCCGACAAATATCTGCTCGATAACGTCGTCTCCAGCGGCGCGCGTTTCGGCATGACCGGGGTACGCGATTTCGCTCCCGACCGCTGGCTCGACGAAGGCGACACCGTTTCGATCGGCGAACTGACCTTCGACATCCTGCACTGCCCCGGTCATTCGCCGGGCAGCGTGGTGTTCTTCAGCAGGGAATTGCGTTTCGCCCATGTCGGCGACGTCTTGTTCAACGGCTCGGTCGGCCGCACCGATCTGCCAGGCGGCAGCCATGCCACGCTGATCAAGTCGATTACCGAAAAGCTGCTGCCGCTCGGCGACGATGTCGGCTTCATCTGCGGTCACGGCGCCGGGTCGAGCATCGGCCAGGAACGGATGACCAATCCATTCTTGACCGGAGAAATGTGAGTGGCTTGGTGGCTACTTCATCAGGCCCGCAGCGGTCAGCGCGCGGGTAATGACGCTGCTGACGTCGACACCGCCACGCCGTGGCGCGCGCGACGGTTTGCCGCTTCGCACCGGCAGCGGAATTGGCTTCGCCCCTTCCTTTGAAGCCATCGTTGAAGCCGGCTTGGCGACTTCCTTGACGACTTCACCGGGCACACGCAGGCGTTCGGTCAGGCCGAAGAACTTTGCGATATGATAGGACGACGATATTCCCGCGTCGATCAGGAACGCGCCGCTTTCGCCATAACGCTCGTCATTGTCGGCGATGCCAATCGGGGTGCCGTGCGCCATGTCGGTGATGGTATAGGATTCGACGATGGTTTCGCCGTCGGCGTTCCACCACACCGCGCGCGGATAGCCATCGACGTCGGCTACCGACATCGGCGCGAGCGGCAGGCCGTGCACGTCGAGCCATTGCTTGACGATCTCGTTGGCATTGCCGGAGTTGACGGTGCGATCGGCGCTGCCGTGCCACACCGACATTTTCGGCCATGGGCCCTTGTGCCTGGATGCCTGGCGCACGAGATCGCCCAGCTCCTCGGCCGGGCGCGACGGCGACTGCAACATGCCGTTGAGGGCTTCGCGCAGATTGCTGGCGATGCCGAACGGAAGCCCGGCGATGATGGCGCCAGCGGCGAACACTTCCGGATAGGTCGCCAGCATCACTGACGCCATCGCGCCGCCGGCGGAAAGCCCTGTGACCGAGATGCGACGCGGATCGAGTTTGTGATCCGAAACCATGTGCGCAATCATCTCTCGGATGGATGCGGCCTCGCCACTGTCGCGCGTCGTGTCTTCCGGACTGAACCAGTTGAAGCAGGAATTGGCGTTGTTCGACATCTGCTGCTCGGGCATCAGCAACGCGAAGCCATAATGCTTCGCCAGCGTCGACCAGCCGGCACCGAGATCGTAAGCCGCTGCGGTCTGGCGGCATCCATGCAACACGACGACGAGCGGCGCGCCGTCCCGGAGGTGCTCCGGGACGAACGAGAGCATTTTCAGCGCCCCTGGATTGCTGCCGAAGCCGGTCGTCTCGACGAGTGGACTATCAACGGCGGGCGCGAAGCCTCGCCCATAGGCTTCGAGGCCTTGAAAGCCATTCAGCTTCGAAAGGCTTCGCAGAAAATCGACATTCTTCGCTAGGGACAACAGCAACTACTCCTGAGGTGACGCGTTCTTCCAACGTCAACAGATAATTGCTGCAGTGCAAAATAAAAGGTCCGTGTACGGTCATAACCCGAAGTGCGGGTTTTGTTGTGTCAATTTGCCGCGCGTCGCATCCATGACAGAAATATGCCGCAAATAATGATCGACAGCGTAAACAACGTGCACGCCGCATAAAGCGCCAGCCGCGGCGATCCAGCGGCTTCAATTGCAAAGAACACCGCGCCGATCGCCGCAACGCCGGCGGCATTTCCGATTTGCGTCGTCGTACCGTACATGCCGGAACCCGCGCCGGCGCTCGCCGGCTTCACGGTGGCAAGCACTGCGCTCGACAACGGCGCCATCGCCAAGCCCTGCCCGTAGCCGAACACCGTCAGCAGCAGCGCCAGCAGCGACGCGGAAGGCGCCACGGTGCATGCAACGGCCGCCGCCAGCATCGCGAGGCCGATGATCTGTACGGCGCAGCCTTCGATCAGCACCAGCGTGCCGCGATGTTTTGCCCGCACACCACTATGCCGCGAAGCAATAACGAAGGTGAGCGCCAGCGGCACGAAGACAAGCCCGGCGGAGAGTGGTGGAATATGCAGCGCCTTCTGCATGAACATTGTCATCACCAGATAGAACGACAAATTGGCGAAGAAGAAAAAGAACACGGCGACCAGCCCGCGCATGAAGGCTGTATCGGACAACAGCGAAAGCTCGATCAGCGGCATGCCGCCCCGACGTGCGACCCTGCGTTCGAGCCGCGGGAAGGCGGCGAGGATCGCGACCCCGGCGGCCATCACCAGCCAGACCGGATACGACCAGTGCAAATCGTGGCCGAACAGCAGCGGGCCGATCAGGCACAGCAATCCCGCGAACAGCACAATCGCACCGGGAATGTCGAGCCGCGTGCCGGCGCGGCGGGGCGCTGTCGGCACGATCTTCAACGCCGCGGCGATGATGACGACGCCGAACGGCACGTTGACAAAGAACACCGCGCGCCAGCCGAGCCCGGCGAGATCGAGCGTCACCAGAACACCGCCGAGCATGAAGCCCGCGGCGCCGGCGAGACCTAGCACGATGCCGTAAATGCCGAAGGCACGGGCGCGCGACGAATCGACGAACAACAAATGCAGGGTCGCGAGCACCTGCGGCACCATCAGCGCCGCGGTCGCGCCTTGCGCCAGCCGCGCCACGATCAGTTCGGGGCCGGATTGCGCCAGCCCGCACCACAATGACGTGACGGTGAAGCCGGACACGCCGGCGATGAATACGTTTTTGGTGCCGTAGATATCGCCCATCCGCCCGCCGCTGACCACCAGCGTCGCATAGGCGATCAGATAGATCGCGATCACGGCCTCGATCTGGGCGGCGCCGGCGCGCAACTCGACGGCCATCGTCGGCATCGCAACATTGACGATGAAGGCATCGACCCCGAACATGAATTGCGCCGAGACGACGATGGCGAGCACCCACCAGCGGCGCGATGAATCGACGGGGTTGGAAACGATCTGGTGCATGCGGGAAATCCTGTCCGAAGTCTGCTGCGGACAGATTTTCCGATTTCGGTGATCCCGGCGATTACCTCGCAGGTAAGGTTTCCGGTCGAATTGGCCGCGCGCCTCACCTCACCCCGCATAGGGCCGGAGGGCATTGGGGTGTAAATTCGACGCTCCCGCCGCCCGGGAATCCACCGGACAGCAGAGTCGGATCGATCGTCCAAATTCCGCAATGAACGCGATTTCGCTGGAGTGCGACCAAGCAGCATCGGCTTCGGTGCAAAGGATCATCCATGTCCATCGTGTCCCGGCTGCTCGTTGCATTTGCGGCAGTCACGCTTGCTGTTTCCCTCTCGAACGGCGCATCCGCGAAAGCAAGACAGGGGCTGCCAAAGCCGCCTCCGGCAGCCGAAACGGCGCAAACCCCGCCCGCGGTACCTTCCCGACAGTTCTTTCCTGAAAAAGCCGTGCAACCGCTGACGCCCGAAATCGAACAGGCGCTGAGGCCGAAGGACAGTTTCAAGGAATGCCACGTCTGTCCTGAAATGGTCGTGGTGCCGAAGGGCTCCTTCATGATGGGAACACCGATCACCGAAGTCGACCGCTCCAAGGGCGAAGACCCCATACATCGCGTCACCTTCGCACGACCGTTCGCGGTCGGCCGCTTCACGGTCTCATTCGACGAGTGGGATGCCTGTCTTGCTGATGGCGGTTGCGACGGCAACAAAGGCGACGATCACGGCGTCGGACGCGGCCGTCTGCCGGCGCGGGGCATCAACTTCGAGGCGGCAAAATCCTATCTGGCCTGGCTGTCGAAGAAGGTCGGCCGCACCTACCGCCTGCCGAGCGAGTCGGAACGTGAGTATTTCGCCCGCGCCGGCACCACGACGCCATTCTGGTTCGGCAAGACTATCTCATCGCAGAACGCGAGCTATTCGGCTTCGATCCCTTATGCCGACGGCCCTCGCGGCATCGACAGCAAGGGTCCTGCTGTGGTCGATTCCTATGCGCCGAACCGGTTTGGACTTTACCAGGTGCACGGCAATGTCTGGGAATGGACCGAGGACTGCTTCAACAAGCGCTACACCGAGGATACGCCGACCGATGGCTCGCCGTGGCTCGAGGGCGATTGCAACAAACGCATGGTCCGCGGTGGCACCTGGGATTGGTCCGCGGACAAATCGCGCGCGGGCTATCGCTATGAGGTCTATCACGGCGGCGGCTACAGCTTTCGCGTGGTGCGGACGCTGAATGTTCCGTAGGAATTCCGGCCCGCGGCATGACCTTGCGCAACCGGCATGCAACGGCAGAGGCTTTCCGCGATTGCCTTGGGTCCCCTCAGCCCCTAGTTTGGCCCCAAGAACAATAAATCCGGAGAGAACACCCCATGGCGCGCCTCAAGTTCGGAGCCTTCCTCGCCCCGCATCATCCGATCGGCGAGCATCCGATGCTGCAATTCCGCCGCGACCTCGACTTCGTCGAGCAGCTCGACGCACTCGGTTACGATGAGTTCTGGTGCGGCGAGCATCACTCCTCGGGCTGGGAAACCATCGCATCGCCGGAGATGTTTCTGGCCGCCGCCGGCGAGCGCACCAAGCGCATCAAGCTCGGCACCGGCGTGGTCTCACTGCCCTATCACCATCCCTTCAATGTCGCGCAGCGCATGGTACAGCTCGACCACATGACCGGCGGCCGCGCCATCTTCGGCTCCGGCCCGGGGGCGCTTGCTTCCGATGCGCATACGCTCGGCATCGATCCGATGACACAGCGCGACCGCCAGGACGAGGCGATCGGGATCATCCGCCGCCTGTTCAACGGCGAGCGCGTCACCGCCAGGAGCGACTGGTTCACCATGAATGACGCCGCACTGCAGATCCTTCCGCTGCAGGAGGAAATGCCGTTTGTGGTGGCCTCGCAGATATCACCGTCGGGGATGACACTCGCCGGCAAATACGGCATCGGCATCATTTCGCTGGGCTCGATGTCGACGCAGGGCCTGATGGCACTGCCGCAGCAATGGGAATTCGCCGAGGACGCCGCAAAAAAGGCTGGCACCGTCGTGAGCCGCGCCAACTGGCGCGTGCTGCTCTCCTGGCACATCGCCGAGAGCCGCGAACAGGCACGGCGCGAGGCCGGGGCCGGGCTGATGCGCTGGCACAACGAATATAATGTCGGCACGCTGCAGCGGCCGGGGCTCACGGCCTTCTCCTCTCCCGACGAGGCCGTGGACAAGACCGCCTTTGTCGAGGGCGCGGTATCGACTATCGGCACGCCCGATGACTTGGTGAAGACCATCAAGAACCTGCTCGACGTCTCCGGCGGCGTCGGCACCATCGTCGGCTTCGTCCATGACTGGGCCAATCCGGAAAATACCCGCCGCAGCTGGGACATGGTGGCGCGCTACGTGGTGCCGGAGATCAACGGCTACATCGACGGCTTGCGCAAGTCGCAGAAATTCGTGATCGAGAACCGCGCCGTGTTCGAACGCGCCGGCCAGGCTGTGATGGCGAAGATCATGGAGAACGACAAGGCGGCAGCTGCACTGTCGAAGACCGGCTCCGGCCGCGTCGCGATCCCCGCCGTCAACGCGCCGGATCTGCAGAAGGAAGCCGCCAAGAGGAAGGCGTGACGAAAGGGAGCGACGTGGACGCTCGCCGCGCCGCTTCCTTCGATTTCCGGATGCCTTACTCACCGTAATATTCCTGCACGGTCTCCCAGGCCACCCTCTGCAGGAATTTGGCCGTCGGCTCGTGGATGTCGGCGCGATAGCTGTTTCCGACGGGTGAACGGCCGGTCAAGGGAGCAAACACGACGCAAGAGGCGATGTATGTTCCCGCAAGGCTGGGATGCCGCTTGTCCGGGGCATGCAGCGTGAGCTCGGCGCCATGGCGATTTCAATGAAGTGAGACGTGAGCGGCGGCATCGAGCTTTGCACGGGGGAAGCAAAGCGCTATTTTGTCCAGGACGGCTGTGCGGTAGCGTCTCAACCGGAGCAATTGCGATGTCGATGCAGAGTGTGGCTTCCCCCGCCTATAGCTTCACGCCGCCGAAGCGCAACTCGCTGAAGCATATTCCGGGCGACGAGGGCTGGCCGATCATCGGCAAGACCCTCGAAGTTCTCGCCGATCCCAAAGGCCACATTGAACGCCACGCCGCCAAATACGGCCTGGTCTATCGCAGCCATGTGTTCGGCGAGACCAGCATCGTGCTGCTCGGGCCCGAGGCCAACGAGCTCGTGCTGTTCGACCAGGCAAAGCAATTCTCCTCGACGCACGGCTGGGGCCGGATTCTCGGACTGCTGTTTCCGCGCGGGCTGATGCTGCTCGACTTCGAGGAGCACCGCCTGCACCGCCGCGCGCTCTCGGTTGCCTTCAAGTCCGGCCCGATGAAATCCTATCTCGCCTCGCTCGATACCGGCATCGCCGCACGCGTGGCGCAGTGGAAGGCGCAACCGGGCCCGATGCTGATCTATCCCGCGATGAAGCAGCTCACGCTCGATCTCGCCGCGACGTCATTCCTCGGCGCCGGCATCGGACCTGAGGTCGACGAGATCACGCGCTCGTTCGTCGACATGGTGGCGGCCGCCGTCGCCGTGATCCGCAGGCCGCTGCCGGGCACGCAAATGGCGCGCGGCGTCAAGGGCCGCAAGCGCATCGTGGCCTATTTCTCGGAGCAGATTCCGATCCGTCGCGAAAAGGGCGGCGGGGACCTGTTCTCGCAGCTCTGCCAGGCCACCCATGAGGACGGCGCGCTGCTGTCAAACCAGGACATCATCGACCACATGAGTTTTCTGATGATGGCCGCCCACGACACGCTGACCTCGTCGTTGACCTCCTTCATCGGCGCGCTCGCCGCCGATCCGGAATGGCAGACCAAATTGCGCGATGAAGTTGGCGCCCTGGGCCTCGCGCCCGGCCATCCCACCACCTTCGACAATCTCGAGGCGATGCCGCTGACCGAGATGGCATTCAAGGAAGCGATGCGGCTGAAGCCGCCGGTGCCTTCGATCCCGCGCCGCGCGATCCGCGATTTCACCTTCAAGGGCTTTGCCATACCGGCCGGTACCATGGTCGGCGTCAATCCGCTGTTCACCCATCACATGCCGGAGATCTGGCCCGATCCGGACAGATTCGATCCGATGCGTTTCACCGAGGAAGCGCAGCGCAACCGCCATCGCTTCGCCTGGGTGCCATTCGGCGGCGGCGCGCATATGTGCCTCGGCCTGCATTTCGCCTACATGCAGGCAAAGTGCTTCGCGCGGCACTTCCTGCAAAACCTGAGCGTTTCGCAAGCGGCGGGCTACAAGCCGGAATGGCAGATGTGGCCGATCCCAAAACCGCGCGACGGGCTGCAAGTGACAGTGAAGGCGGTGTGATACCTCCCCGCCTATTCGATCAACGTCGTCAGCTGCGCGCCCTCATCGGCCACGAACACTGCGATCAATTCGGCAGGCTCGGTGTTGCTCGCATTGGCCGAGACCAGATGCGTCGCGCCCGGCGGTTCGAAGAACGACTGCCCGACCTTGAACGTCTCGACCGGACCGCCCGCAAGCTGCGAGCGGATCTCACCCTTGGTGATGTAGGCGGTCACCGAGCCCGCGTGCCGATGCGCGCGGGTGAATCCGCCGGGACCATAGAACACGCGGACGATGGTGACGCGCTTGCCCGGCACGTTCGGCAGCGCATGCGAGGTGATCGGCTCGACGACGTCCTGCGCGGCGCCGGGTTGCGCGCTGGACGCGCAAAGCGGCACGATGATGGCAGATACCGCGTCCATCGTGACCGGCAATGCCTTGCCGATCAGGAAAGCGCAGGCAAGACCGGCGACGACGGCAAGATGCAACGGTCCGGATCGGGTCGCTGACGATAATCGCAGTGCTGCGGACATCGTTCTCTCCCTTCGGTTATTTCAACCAAACGCCGTCATTGCGCGGAGCAACGCGACGAAGCGATCCATCACGCCGCGGAAAGGAAGTATGGTATTGCTTCGCGGAGCCTGTCATCGGACGGCGCCACGAACCGACCCGTTGGCTCGCTATGACGACGCAGCCCTACCCCGCGCCCTGATCGAACGCCTTGCGCAGCGCGACGTAGCCCTGCTGTTGCTGAGACCAGTTGCGGCCGCCGGTCATCGCGCCGTCGACCACGAGATCGTGGCCGTTGACAAAGGAGGACTCGTCGCTGGCCAGGAACACTGCGGCATGCGCAATATCCTCCGGCAGGCCGGCGCGCGGGATTGGCTGCGCGGACTTGTAGACCTCGCGCATCACCGCCGGCGTCTTCTCGGCCGCGTCGACCGACAGCCCCAGCGCCTTGCCGAAAATACCGGTCGCGATCGCCCCCGGCGAGATCGAATTGACACGGACGTTGGACTCGCCGAGTTCCATCGCGACGCACTTTGTCAGATGAATGACGGCCGCTTTTGCCGCGCCATAGACCATCGACGAGGAAAAGCCGGCCAGCCGGCCCGCGATGCTGCCATTATTGATGATGCTGCCGGCCCCCTGCTTCTTCATGTAGGGCGCGGCGTGTTTCATGCCCAGCATGACGCTGCGGACCAGGGTCGCCATCGCGGCGTCGAAGCGGTCGACCTCAAGCCCCTCAATGCCGCCGGTCTGCGCCGGGCCGCCGGCATTGTTGAACAGGCAGTCGATCTTGCCGAATTTTTCCACCGACAGCGCGATCAGCGCGCGCATCTGGTCCTCGACCGTGACATCGGTCTGGCGGAAGACGCAGTTCGCGCCGAGCCTTTTAGCCAGTGTCTCGCCCTCTGGCACGCGACGCCCGGCGATGACGATTTTGGCGCCTTCGGCAACGAAAATCTCCGCAGTACGCAAACCAATACCGCTCGTCGCGCCGGTGATCACCGCAACCTTGCCGTCCAGCCGTCCCATATCGTCACCTCCATAATGGTCGTTTGACTGCAGCCGACAGACCAATATTCCCCGCTCGAGGGAAACAACGCAAGCACGCCTGTTTCACCAGGAAAATCGACGGCGGCGCCGTGCCGGCCCGAAATGCCGCTTTTCCACCCCGCTCGGCCTTATTTTGGATTCGCTGATCACGTGAAGTAACGACAAATGACGAAATTGATCGACGAATTCAGGCGCGGCTGGCAGGCGATCTCCCAGCCTTCACTGCCTTTGAGCCTTGCTTTTGCGACCTTCTGTCTGGCCTTGGCCACAGCCGTGCGCTGGGTTCTCGCCCATATCCGCCCCGACGTATTTTTTACGCCTTACTTTCCGGCCGTGTTCTTCGCCTCCGCCTTCGGCGGCTTCCGGATCGGAATCCTGACGGCGATTGCAGGCGGCGTGCTTGGGCTTGCTGTGAATTTCGGCGATACCGTGGCTGATCCCGCAAGAATTGCGCTTCTGGCGATGTTCTTGGCGGTTTCCGGCCTCACCATTTGGGGCGTCGAGCACTACCGCACGCTCGTCGCGAGGCAGCAAAAGATCGCCAGGCGCCTGATCCAGGAAGAGGAATACCGCAAACTGGTGATCGACGAGCTGCAGCACCGGCTGAAGAACAAGTCCTCGACCATTCATGCCGTGCTGCACCAGGCGTTGCAGGATCAGCCGCAGATCTGGGACCGCATCGATCACCGCATCCGCTCGCTGTCGGCGACCGACGATCTGATCGGGCGGGTCGACGGCAATGGCTGCGATATCATGGACTTGCTGCGCTCCGAACTCGGGCCTTACGGCCATGTGCGGTTCAATCTGAATGGCGACCCGCTGTTTCTGCCCGCCAAGCTGGCGGTCAGCCTGGCGCTGATCTTTCACGAGCTCGCCACCAATGCCGGCAAGTACGGCGCATTCTCCTCCGCCCGCGGATTCCTGCAGGTGTCATGGCTTGTATCGGACGACCGTCTCAACGTCATCTGGGACGAAACCGAAGGGCCCGCGGTTGAAAATGTCGGCGAAGCGGGTTTCGGCACCAAGCTGTTGAAATCGGCGCTCCGGCCATTCGATGGCAAGACCGAGACCAGTTATCTGAAGACCGGCCTTCATTGCACGATGCAATGTCGGATACCCCCGAGCTGAGCGCGTTTGCGCTGTCTTTCGTTTGACGTGCTTTCCTGGCGCGACCCGAAATCGAACCCACAAGTCCTCGTTGCCGGCATTGACAGTCCGTTAATGACAATTGAGGTGGCGCCACGCGCAACCGCCGGTGCGTGCAGGTGTCACGGTTTTTCTCAGTTCCACTTAACCATTATTACAAGGGACTTTGCCAAGCTGCGCGCCATGCATAGTCCCACCGAATACGACCTTCAGGCGGCCGCGGCGCTGGCCGGCAATGAAGGCGACATTGATTGCGAACTGCGAATTCTCCGCGATGTTTTCCGATTGCTGCCGTCAGGCGTGACGGTTCAGGATGACCGGGGCAATCTACTGCTGATCAACGATGCCGCAGCTTCGGTGCTCAAGATCGCCGCCACCACGGCGCCCTCGCAACTGAGTGACCGCCAGGAAACCTGTCTCGAATTGCTACGCGCCGGCCGGTCCATCGTCATGGAGGAAGCCTTGACCTCCGGCGCGGCCAAACGGGTGTTTCTCACCGCGCACCGGCCGGTGCAGATCGGCGAGCGCCATCTGCTGCTCTCCACCTCGGCCGATATCACAGAGCAGAAGGCGTTCGAGGACCAGCTGTTCCGCTCCGCCTATTACGACGAGCTGACCGGCTTGCCGACACGGCGGGTGATCGAGCATCGGGTCAACAGCCTTCTGCACCGCGACGGCCCGCAAAGCCATTTCGCGCTGGCCTTCCTCGACGTCGACAATTTCAAGCATATCAACGACTATTACGGGCACTCGATCGGCGACGCGCTGCTGGTGGAAGTCACCAAGCGGCTCGGTCTCAGCTTGCGCGAATCCGACATATTGTCGCGGATCAGCGGCGACGAATTCCTGCTGCTGCTCAATCCGGTCGGGAACGAGAGCGAAGTTGCCGAATATCTCGACTTCATGCTGCAGCGGCTGAAGGCGCCGTTCTTCATCGACCAGTCCGAGATCTTTGCTTCCACCTCAATCGGGGTCAGCCTGTATCCCGAACACGGCAGGAGCTACGAGGCGCTGCGTCAGAACGCCGATATCGCGATGTACCGCGTCAAGAACAACGGCAAGGGCACCGCGGCGTTCTTCGATTCCGGCATGGAGATCGAAGCGCTCGCGCGGATGAAAGTCGAGCAGGCACTGCGGCTTGCCATTCTGGAAAAGCGCTTCTGCTGCGCCTTCCAGGCCAAGGTCGATATCAGGACCCAGGCGGTCAAGGGCATCGAGGCGTTGGTGCGACTGCGAGACGACGAGGGCGTGATCCAGGCGCCGGGTACCTTCATCAATCTCGCCGTCGAACTCGGGCTGATCGACGAACTGACGCATCTGGTGCTTGCGGAGATCGTCAAATCGATCGATCAAATCAACGACACGTTCGGCCCGGACACCACGATCAGCATCAATGTGGCGGCCAAGCAGGCCGGCAATCCCCAATTCATGCGGCCGTTCGCCGAGGCGATCGAGGCGACCGGCTTCCCGAAGCGCTTCATGATCGAGGTGACCGAGGACGCTTTCGTCACCAAGACGCATTTTCAGGACGAAATCCTGCCGATCTTCCGAGAACTCGGCGTCGGCATTTCCATCGACGATTTCGGCATCGGCTATTCCTCGCTCTCGGCGCTCGCCGACATCACCGCGGACGAGATCAAGATCGATCGCTCCTTCATCACCGACATCCACAAGCGCCCGCGCAGCCAGGGCATCCTGCGCGCGATCGAATCCTTGAGCGAAGCGCTCGGCATGACCGTGATCGCCGAAGGGATCGAGACTTACGAGGAACTAGCTTACCTGCAGGCGGCGACCAATATCCGCTATGCGCAGGGTTATTACTTCTCCAGGCCTATCTTCCTGGAAGACCTCAAGCCGGCCATTCTGCTCGCCAGCGACGCACGCGCCAGTCTTGCGAGCCGGCCGCCGCAGGAAGCGCGCCCTGCCTATTCGCGCGCCGGCGGCTATCGCCGCTGATCGCTCGCCTCCGGGGCGAACAAGAGGACGGGAATACCGCCGGAACCTGCTCGTTGCGCATACAACCAGCGCGGATCGACTTGCCGCAAACCCCATTAAGCGTTGAGTAACCGGATTTCCTAACCGCTTATGGCATTTCTGCATCATATCAATACCCCATCGGGAGTGGGGAATGCCGGATCCGTTTCACGACATGAAGGGCAGAACGGCAAGGGCCACGGCCATCGGCCAATACCTTGCCGTGACGATGCGCAGCCCGGTGCTGTGGCTGACCCTTTGCGGGGCGTTGCTGGTTACCGCGATCCTGGCCGGCACCATCATGATGGTCGGCGAATTCCGCGAGCGTGCTCTGTCGAACAGCGCGCGCGAATTGGAAAACACTGTCCTGCTGCTGACCCGTCACTTCGACCAGCAGTTCGAGGATTCCGATACGATCGCCGCCGACGTGATCTCCCAACTTGCGATTTCGAGCACCGCTTCGTCGGAGGCATTCAGCGAACGGATGTCGAGCCCGAAGGCACACGAGATCTTGAGCTCCAAAGTCGGCGTGGTGTCTTATCTCGGCGATATCTCCATTTTCGATTTGAATGGAGACATGATCACCTGGTCGAAACCGTTGCCGGCTCCGGCCATTAACATTTCGGCTCGAGCCTATTTCAAGACTTTCAAGTCCGACCCGCGATCACCATCGGTTCTGAGCGAGGCTGTTCCGAGCCTTATCACCGGCAATCTGAACACCGTCATTGCCCATCGGCTGACCGGCGCAGACGGGGTGTTTCTCGGAGTGATGACACGACGCATCAACCCTGCCAATTACGAGAAATTCTTTGCGTCCGTCGCACTCGGACAGGCCGCGACCATCTCGATGTTGCATGCCGACGGGACACTGATAGCGCGCTATCCGCACGTCGATGCGATGATCGGACAGAAATTCACCTCCGCTCCCCTACTGCAGCGGGTCCTGAACCAGGGCGGCCAGCAGACGATGCGCGTCATGCAGAGTCCGATCGACCAAATGGATCGGCTCGGCTCCGCCGTGCCGCTGTCCCATTTCCCCGGCGCCGTTGTCGTGACCAATACGACATCCGCCGCGCTGGCGGACTGGCGCGCGCAAACCCGGTTACTGGTCACCGCCGCGCTACTGGCGGCAGCGGTGGTCGCGCTGATACTGTACCTGATCATCCGACAGATCACGCGACAAAACCGTGAAGCGCGGCAACGGCTGGAATTGGAACGGCAACGGCTCGATACCGCGCTGAACAACATGATCCAGGGACTGGTGGTGTACGACGCCTCCGCGTGCATCGTCACCTTCAACCGCCGCTATATAGAGATGTTCAATCTGTCGCCGGACATCGTGAAGCCTGGCAACCATTTTCACGACGTCATCCAGCACCGCAAGGACAGAGGGTCCTTCAGCGGCGACGTGAAGGAGTTTTGTTCTGCCTTCGTGCAAAACATCGCACAAGGCAAGGTCGATCGCGGCATCATGCAGTGCGCGGACGGGCGCTGGATTCAGACCGCCTGCAAGCCGTTGGCCCACGGCGGATGGGTCGCCACGGTGGAAGACATCACCGAACGGCGGGACCTCGAACAGGAACGCGACCGCAATTCCACCTTCCTGCGCGAGATCATCGACCACATCCCCTCGCAGATCACCGTCAAGGATGCGCATGATCGCCGTTATCTCCTGGTCAACAGCGTGGCCGAGGCGCAGTTCGGCATTTCGCGCGACGACATCGTCGGAAAGACTGCTTTCGAGATATTTCCCGAGGCATCCGCCGACATCGTCACCGCCGATGACGACAGAACGCTGCAGTCCGCAGACGGGTTCTTCAAGGACGAGCACCTTTGGCCAAGCCAGGCGACGGGCCTGCGCTTCATCACCTCAAGACGCATCAGCATCGGCGACCTGGCCGGCAAGCCGCGCTACATCATCAACGTCGTCGAGGATGTTACCGAGCGCCGCCGCGCCGACGAGAAGATCGCGCACCTCGCGCATTACGACGCGCTGACCGATCTGCCGAACCGGGTGCTGTTCCGCGAACAGATCGAGCGCGAGCTCGAGAAAGCGCGAGGCGGCCAGCCGTTTGCGTTGCTTTATATCGACATCGACGAGTTCAAGGGCATCAACGATTCGCTCGGGCATCATGTCGGTGACGAGCTCCTGAAGGCCGTGGCGGGGCGCATCAAGGATTGCCTCAAGCCGACGGACCTGATCGCACGGCTCGGCGGCGACGAGTTCGCCGTGATCCAGACCGCCGTCGGCGGCTCCGCCGACGTCGTGGAATTCGTGACGCGCATCCACCACGCGATCCGGCAATCCTGTCAGTGCCTCGGCCATCATCTCACGACCGATGCCTCGATCGGCATAGCGCTGGCGCCGCAGGACGGCACCGATCTGGATCAGCTGATCAAGCATGCGGATCTCGCGATGTACGGCGCCAAGGCCGAGGGCCGCCGCACCCATCGCTTCTTCGAGCCGGCGATGGATGCCAGTGCAAAGGCGCGCCTGACCATGGAGCAGGACCTGCGGCAGGCGA
Source organism: uncultured Alphaproteobacteria bacterium (assembly GCA_963786115.1). Lineage (GTDB taxonomy): Bacteria > Pseudomonadota > Alphaproteobacteria > Rhizobiales > Xanthobacteraceae > Bradyrhizobium. The sequence goes on along the minus strand of CAWAYC010000018.1, from coordinate 60,010 downwards.
TGGCCGATAGCGGCTTCGAAGTCCACTACCAGCCGCTGCTCGATCTCCGCACCGATGAGGTGACGGGGTGCGAGGCCCTGTTGCGCTGGCGCCATCCTGAGCGCGGCATGGTTTCACCGGCGGAATTCATTCCGCTGGCGGAAGATACCGGCCTGATCAATGAAATCGGCGATTGGGTGCTGCGAACCGCCTGCACCGAGGCCGCCGCCTGGCCGCATCACGTTCGGCTCGCGGTCAACGTCTCTCCGGTTCAGCTGAAATGCGAGACGCTGGCGCTGCGGATCGCGAGCGCGCTCGAGGCCACCGGCCTGCCGCCGAACCGGCTGGAGATCGAGATCACCGAGGCGGTGTTGATCCGCGACGACGAGACGGCGCTTGCGATCCTGCATCAGCTCCGCGCGCTCGGCGTTCGCATCGCGCTCGACGATTTCGGCACCGGCTTCTCCTCATTGAGCTATCTGAAGCGGTTCCCGTTCGACAAGATCAAGATCGACCGCTGCTTCGTCAGCGATATCGAACTCGACGGCTCGTCGGCGATCGTACAGGCCGTGGTGAACATCGCCGCCGCGCGCAACATGATCACCACGGCCGAAGGCGTCGAAACCGAGCAGCAACGCCAATTGCTGCGCGAGCTGGGCTGCACCCAGATGCAGGGCTATCTGTTCAGCGCGCCGAAGCCGAGCGCGGAAGTGCGTCCTCTGCTCGGCATGTCCGCGGCGATCGAGGCTGCCGTGGCGTGATTACGCTGTCAGCCGGCCGCGATTGGCCTCCACCAGAATCGGGCGGATCAGCCGGCCAAAACGTTCCGCCTCCTCGTCGTGCAGATACCCGGACAGACAGAACGAGTGGCAGCCGGCGTCGATGAACTGCTGCAGCGTGCCGGCGCATTGGGCGGGGTTGCCGACCACGGCGATACCCGCGCCGGGACGGACGCGGGTGATGCCGGTCCACAAATGCGGCATCAGCAGATCGCCATGTTCGCGGGCAAGCTGCTGCACCCGCTGATTCGCCACCGAATTATTGTAGAGCGTCTTCATCTCCTGCTTCTGCCGCTCGGTGGCGTGGCGAACCAGTTGGTCGGCAGCCTCCCAGGCGTCCTCTTCCTTCTCGCGGCAGATCACCTGCAATCGCATGCCGAAGCCGATCTCGTCTTGGCGGCCATGGGCGCGCGCCATCTGCCTGATGTCGATGATGTTTTGCGCGATGCGCTCCGGCAGGTCGCCCCAGAACAGGTGCACGTCGGAATGCTTGGCCGAAAATTCCCAGGCAGCCCGCGAGCCGCCGCCGAGATAGAATTTTGGAAACGGCTGCTGCAGCGGTCGCGGCCTGATATGCGCGCCGGACAGCGTGTGGAATTTGCCCTCGAAATGAACCGGACCGCGCGTGGTCCACAACGCCTTGAGGATCGAGACCTCCTCTTCCATCAGCGCATAGCGTTCTTCCTTGGCGTAGCGTATCCCCTCGCTTTCGACTTCGCTCTCGTTCTGCCCGGCGATCAGATTGATGCAGATGCGGCCACCCGACAGCTGGTCGAAGGTCGAGATCATTTTGGCCAACAGCACCGGATTGATGTAGCCGGGCCGCGCCGCGATCAGCGGCTTGATCTTCGAGGAGCGCGCCGCCATGAACGCGCCGGTGATCCAGGCCTCCCAGCACACCGAGCCCACCGGAATCAGGAGATACTCGAAGCCGGCCTTTTCCGCCGCCTGGACCACGCGGTCACACAATTCGGGCGAACCCGGCACCTGCGCCTCGACCAGACCGTAGGCCGTGGTGTCGCCATGCGTGGGGAGATACCAGCCGAATTCGAGCAGACGCATGGACGTTTCTCCCTGTGGGTTATTTGCCCGATGGCTTGGCCGGCATCCTATCGCCTGCGTTTGCCGCGGCAATCCGGTTCAGATCGCCGTCAGGCTGATTTGGCGGCCCGCGGTTTTTGATTTCAATCGCGCCGCCGGCAAGATAAAGATGCAGCCATGTCGCCGGTCTCGCTGCTGCTCAATATTCTCTGGGTCGTCCTTGGTGGCGCATGGATGGCATTCGGCTGGCTGATCGCCGCCGTCATCATGGCCATCACCATTGTCGGCCTGCCCTGGGCGCGGGCCGCGTTCAATATCGCTGCCTACACGTTCTTTCCGTTCGGCTTCAGGGCCGTGTCGCGCGATGTCCACACCGGGCAGGAGGATATCGGCACCGGGCCGCTCGGCGTGATCGGCAACATCATCTGGCTGGTGCTGGCAGGGTGGTGGCTGGCTCTCGGACACGTCATTACGGCGGTGCTGCTCGCCGTGACCATTGTCGGAATTCCGTTCGCCTGGGCCCATCTGAAGCTTGCCGGCATCGCGCTTTGGCCGATCGGCAAGATGATCGTTCCGGCCTAAAGCGAGATGATTTTTCTTCGAATCGTCATCTCGCACCGGCTTCTCGTTTGCGCATGAGTCGGCTGGCACGGAATCGGCAATGGCGTGTGGGGGCAGGCGCTTAGGCCGAGCTTGGTGAAGGCACCGCGAAGGGAATCAGCGCGATTTGCATCAGGCGAAACCGCAGAAATGCGCGAGGTTCGATTTCCTCGTCCTCACAGGTAGTTAACCGCTGGCAAGGTTTGACGACGCGGCCGGCTGAAACGACCCTGATATTGGCGAAAACAGGCCGTTTCGACCGCGATCTGGCCGTTGCCGACTCCGAGCCAATCGGCTAAATCAATCGTCCACGCACCCGTAGCTCAGCTGGATAGAGCGTTGCCCTCCGAAGGCAAAGGTCACACGTTCGAATCGTGTCGGGTGCGCCATTTCAGCCGATCAGAACAAGACAACGAACTCTCCGTTTGCGCCATTTCCCGGGGCGGGCGCGCAAGCGTGCCCATGGTGGCGGTTCGAGCTACGATTCTGCGCGATGAACATGCGGCCCTTGAACGACAGACCGCAACGACTTGTGCCTCGGTCAGAGGTAATCGTGGTTGGCTTTAAGGGTTTGGAAACCCTGAGGTGATGTCTTTGACGCGATGCAATGTGTTCGGATCGATTCTGCCTATGCCCTTTTTCCTTTAGCAATGACCGGAATGGAATGGCTTCGCCCGCGCTGGACGGCATGCGCGAACCCTCGGTCCGATGGCTGCCACAACAGGTCTCCATTTCCGCATTCGGGACGGCACACGCCGAGGTTTGGCGCAGCGAGCCCCGAACGTCATTTTCGCCACCGTGAGAACGGAGCTCTGACAGAGCCATTTACCACCTTATGGAAAGCTTGACATGAGTGCGCTCGAAATCGCTGGATTGGTTGCCCTTGTAACAATGGCGACGACGATTCTGTTCCTTCTTCGTCGGGGCGGATCGACGCGCGCTGATGCGGACCTCGTCGAGCTCTGGAGGGTGGCGTTCGAACTCGAGCCCGATCGCAATGCTCATTCGGCAGCAGAATGGCGTCTATGTTCATTGCAATGATGCCTGCATTCGCATTCTGGGCGCCAGGGACAAAAGCCATGTGCTGGAAGGCGGGCCGACCAAGATCGTATCCGAGCGGCAGCCGAATGGCCGGCTGACGGCCGACATCTTCAAGGAATGCGCGGAATCGCTCCAGCAAGGCAAGCCATTCCAATATCAGGGATTGGCGGGCCACACTCTGGATACGCACAAGCCCCTCTACGTGGATATGTATTGGGTGCCGACAAGGTTTCGCAGCGAGCCCGCCGTCCTCAGCTATCTCGTGGATTCGAGCGAACGGATCCGCATCGCCGATGAAGCGCGGCAGCAGACCCAGCAAACCGCACGGAATTTCGAGACGACGATCGGCGGTCTCGTGCAGTCTCTGGCATCGACGGCTGCCGAGATGCGGACCACGTCACAGGGGATGTCGACCACCGCGAAAGATGCCAGTGCACAGGCGACCAGCGTTCTGGCGACGGTCGGGGAGGCCTCAAGCAACGTGCAAATCGTGGCCGCGGCGACTGAGGAGCTGTCCTCTTCGGTCTCCGAAATCGGACGCCAGGTGGCGCAGTCGACCCAGATCGCGAGCCATGCTGTCGAAGAAGCGAACCGGACCAATGCGACGGTGCAAGGTCTTTCCTCGGCCGCGCAAAAGATCGGCGACGTGGTCAATCTGATCAGCGACATCGCTAGCCAGACCAATCTGCTGGCCTTGAACGCAACGATTGAAGCTGCGCGTGCCGGCGAAGCCGGCAGGGGCTTTGCGGTGGTGGCAAGCGAAGTCAAGTCGCTCGCCAGCCAGACGGGAAAGGCGACCGAAGACATTTCGGCACAAGTCGCCGCGATGCAGTCAGCCACTAGTGAGGTCGTCGATGCCATCAAGAATATCGGCGGAACGATCGGTGCAATGAACGAAATCGCGACGACAATTGCGGCCGCAGTCGAGGAGCAGGGTTCGGCGACGCGGGAGATTGCCCGCAACGTCCACGCGACGGCATCAGGCACCAATCAGATGTCAAACTCCATCGGCGGGGTTACGCGGGCAACCGGCGAAGCGGGCACCGCGGCCGGCGAGGTTCTGGTTTTGGCCGATGAGCTGGGGGTGCAAGCGGAAACGTTGCGTACCAACGTCGAAAATTTCCTTGCCGGGATACGTGCAGCCTGATTGCTGAAGGCGGAATTCACGACATGCGCGTCGCCTCTTAGCCTCGCGCCTAAATCAGCAATATCTCAATGACATAGGGTCCCTATTTTATTCTGAATGGCGCGCCAGTAAAATCAGGCACATCTTGAGATTTGGCAAAAGCCGGCTTTTACCCGGGTAAGCACCGGGTAAGCAGCCGCGGCGGTTTCGGCGCCCGCGGCCGGCAAGGTGCGACGCTCGGCACGGAAGAACTATCCAATGACTGTTCAAGGATACGATCTCGTGGGTGACATTCATGGTCACGCCGACGCTCTGCATCGCCTGTTACGCGAGCTCGACTACGCCGAAATCGAAGGTGTTTTCAGGCATCCAGAAAGACAGATGATCTTCGTTGGCGATTTTATAGATCGCGGCCCGCAGCAGCGGGAGGTCCTGCGAATTGCGCGCTCGATGTGTGAAGCCGGCGCAGCAAGAGCGGTAATGGGAAATCACGAATTCAACGCGATCGGGTGGGTGGCCCAGCACACGGACGGCGCGTTCCTGCGGAGCCATTCGGCGAAGAATGAGAATCAGCACGCCAAATTCCTTGGCCAAATTGGAGAGAACTCTGCGGCCCATAAGGACGCCATCAGCTGGTTCAGAAGCCTGCCGATCTGGCTCGATCTTCCCGGCTTTCGCGTCGTCCACGCTTGCTGGCACAACGCCTCGCGTGAGGCACTGGAGCCCTTCCTGGACGATGCCGGGCGTTTCACTGAAGAAGGAGTGTTCGAGAGTTACCGGCGCGGATCAGCCGCCCATGCCGCTGTTGAAATACTCCTCAAGGGTCCAGAAGAGCGCCTGCCGGCGGGTATCCATTTTAACGACAAGGATGGGCATAGGCGGGAAGAAGTTCGATTGCGTTGGTGGGATCAAAACGCAACAACGTTTCGGAAGGCCGCCCTTGGGATGGACGGGCGAGAGGATGAAATACCGGACTCCAGGCTCCCAACGGACTATCGATATCATGAGCGCAAACCAGTATTCTTTGGACACTATTGGCTCAAGGACCGACCAGAAATTACAGCGCCGAACGCAGCGTGCCTCGATTTCAGCGTTGCCAAGGAAGGATACCTGACCGCCTACCGATGGTCAGGCGAAAGCGAATTGGCCGAAAGCTCTTTGGTTTCCGTCCCAGCCTGACGGCTCAAATGAAGTAGCGGCAAAAATGTCGAAGATGTATCGCTTGCTCGGCGCGGATCGACAAATCTACTTTAGCGGCACCCCGGGGTCCCTTGCGGGGAACGGCCGCATGAAAGTTTACGGCAACTTAGATTGTGCATCTGCCATGAGAGCAGTTGCGGCCGGCAATACCTACCAAAAGCATCGGGTGTTCTTTGCTGATGAAGCCACAGCGATCGCGGCTGGTTATCGACCCTGCGGCAAGTGCATGAAGGAGCAGTACGATGCTTGGCGGGCCACCCATCCAAAGAAGAGAGGCGTAGGGCGCACGCCCTAACCTCATGATTTCAAAGGCGCGAATCCAACGTAGACGTCTGGGGCCGACGGATGCGTCATGATCGATTGGAACATGAACGCGTCTGGGATCTCGACGATCGCTGCCAACTCCCGAACGTCGTCTTCCGAGATCTCCTCTCGTTCTCTGTCGGTCTTCTTGCTCATTGCTGCTTCGACAACTCGCTGATCCACCTGCCACGCCGAGGGCCTCCCGGACAGTCCGCGGCGATTTTCTTTCCATCAGTCTTTGTCGGCATTCTCTGCGTCAGTTCCGGCGTGGAGAGCTGCCCTGAACGCGACGTCGAAGGCGCCAGCATACTGCATTGCGTTGATGTTGGAGATATGGGCTGTGTCGCGAAAATTGGCCTGCCCGTTCCTGACCAGGTAACAATAATCCTGCTCACAAACCGCGGGCTGCGGATCCACGGTAACGAGCCGTGGATTGTCCCTGTGCTTATCCAAAACACGAGCAACCTCATCCCTGAGGCCGCTCATCGCAAGGCCTGGATCGCGCTCCACCCTCCATTCCGGGATGGCCCTGCCGGCCCGGAGTTGATTCTCAATCCACCGCTGCGGAACGTCGAAGCCGATTGTCAGCAAGGGCAGGATCAGAACTACAGTCTTTTCTGCAGACAAAAGTTTGTCAACCAGAGCAGAAATCTCGACTGCATTCGACCAGTTACTTCCAAGCAGAACGATGCTCGGCTGATCACGGCCCAGCACGAAGTCCAGCGTGGTGCGATTGAACTCGCGGCACGGTTGCTGATCTACAGAGTTTCTTTGCGGGGTCGTCGATAAAGGCCCTGCACGCGCTCTGGGTCGCGATCAGCCCATGCATTCCGTTGGCGAGCGCAGCCGCAGAGATTGGCTCAAGGTACTGGTTGGCGAACGAATCTCCCCACAAGATCGCGGATGATTTTCCGACGACGTTCTCACTCCCAAAGCTGCAATAAGTCTCAGCAGCTCTCTTGACGGAGTTCGCGTTCCTGAAACACTCATCACGCGGCGTGCCATTCCTTCTCGCCTCCTCCGCGGCAAGAAGATACTCCGGCAGCCTCTCTGGAAAGCCATTGTTCAAGAATGCCGTTGTAGCGAAAGCGAGCAACGAACAGAACACGATGGTGGCGGTCGTCACGAGGCGGCGCTCCGTCCAAAGATCCCGCCGCTTTCGAACCGGCTGCTCAACGAGATAATAGGAAGCCGCGCCCAGCACGAGCGAGGTCGCAACCAGCAAGATCTTCTCCGTGGCATTCACGTTATGGCCGCGGAGGGACAGCCAGGTGAAAGCAAACACCCAGATGGGCCAGTGCCAAAGATAGATCGAATAGGACCAATCGCCGAGACGCTGGATGAACGGCAGCCCTAGCAAGCCGCCACCATCGGTCTGCTGGCGCGCTGCGACGATCAATACAGCCCCGAGGATTGGCAATAACGTGAGCGCACCCGGCCACTGCGTCTCGGGGAGCGGATAAACGATGCAGGCTGTGACGAGGGCCCAGCCTCCGATCGCGGGTACCGCCGTAGTCAGCCACGGAATTTCAGGGGCGCCCTCCGTTCGGCGCCGATAGTCGGACACTGCGATGAATCCGCCCGCCAAGGGCTCCCATGCTCGAGCCCGCAATGAGAAGAACGCCGATCCCATCATGTCGCTGTAGCTCTGCCAGAGGCACCATGCCAAAGAAACAAACCCAACCGCCAGAAATGCGCCCATCATCACGTCGTATCGACATAATGAACGCAAGGCATGCCGCCATATCAACGCCGCGATCAGCGGCATCCAGATATAGAATTGCCACTCAATTGCGAGCGACCAAGTATGCAACAGGGGCTTGGTCTGAGCGGCCATTGCGAAGTAGCCATTATCAGCATCGAAAGCGAAATTGGAGAGGGCCACCAAGGCGTAGCATGCCTGCCTCAGATGTCTCAGATACTCGCCGGGCAGGGTGACGAACCAGCCGACAACGGCAGATGAAACTACGACAACCGCAAGCGCCGGATAAATTCGCCTCATGCGCAGCAGGCCGAACGACCAGAGCGAGAACCGCCCCGCAGCCAGGTCGGCCAACACTTTGCCCGTCATCAGGTAGCCGGTTATCACCAGGAAGACGTCGACTCCAACGAATCCACCCGCAAACCCCGGTATCCGCAGATGATAGCCAAGTACAGCAATCACCGAGAGAGCGCGCAGCGCGTTGATGTCTAGCCGAAACGTGGTTTCGCGCGCGTCGGCCCGCATCAGGGGCGGCACGCCAGCAACAGAATCAGACAACGGGTTCCCCAACCCACTTTTCACCGGGTAAATTCCGGCGCTTCGCTAATAACCGAAGCCAATCGAGTTGTCTTTGAGAAAGTCGCTCCCGCCTATATTCTTGCGGGAGGATTACTCGCCCGCTTCTGGTTGAGTGCAGCGCATCCGGCTGTCCCACCCCAGAGCCTTGATCGGCTGTCGGATGAACTGTCCTTTTGCCGTGTCGGCCTCCCAATAGGCAAGAGCTCGCTCTCCGTTCGGCTTCGCAATGCCGAATCCCGCCGATAGCGGACGTATCCCTTCCGGCGCATCAACGCGGCAATCGACGACCTCACCGCGCTTGGGCAAAGCGCGAAGCAAGGCTGCACGATCGTCGTGAACAGTGCAGCTACGATGAAAGAAATTATCAGGCGGTGTTTCGGCATTCGCAACTCCGGCAGGAATGATCGGCGCCGGCATCGCGAACACTACCGATACGTTCCTCTTCTCTTGTCCCTCGCTTCCAGGCCTGGCTCCAACGAGCCTCGCCTGGCGGCGCGCAATCTAGACTGACCGAGCAACGTCGTATTGAACGAAACGGACATCGGGCGGGGCTACCCGGGAGTTCATCAGCTCCACAAAACGAGGGGGCGAACGGCGCCGGCCATGCGCCGCCCCAACAGGGTTGCCGCGGCGATATTCTGGTGTTCGCGCAAGAAGGTCGCCGGGGCCCAGCCAACGAACCGGTAGAAATCGCGGATCATGTGCGACTGGTCCGCATAAGCCTGCGAGGCAACGGCCATTGCGGCACCGTCACGCCGGCACATGAGCGCCGCCGTCCGAAGGGCGCGGTATTTCATGGCGAGATTTTTCGGCGACACGCTGGGAGAAGCGCGGGGGTAAGCGGTTCGCCACTCAGGAGGATCGTTTTAAGCATCGGGATGCACATACCCCTACCGCCGGTCGCTGCGAGAAGCTCCAGCCGAACCCTCCGAGCTTGCGCCAACCAGCCGCGCGGATGGCGTTGCCGATAGGCAACAAAATGCATCTTTTGGTAGAGCTTACGTAGACGGAGCCAAAGACGTGCATTATTGTGCACCTCCACCTAGAGTGGAAACGTGACTCGAAGCCACGAAAAACCAAGGGGGGACGGGCTATGCCGATCGGCTTTTTTGCGATCAGAAGTCAATTTGGATTCCGTAACGCCATCAAATCCATGACCATTGCGCTCATGGCGGGTGCCGCCTTTGTAACCTCATCACACGCCCAGAACGTCCAACCCTTCAATCCGACACCGACAGAGCCACAGATACTTGCCGCCTTGCCAGACATAGCGCTGGTTCTGCCGCCGCAGGTACTCGGCACCTACACCAGCATGACCACATTTGGCGAGAGCTTCGTAGACACCGGCAACGAAGCTCGGATTCGCGGCTATCCCGGGACACTACATTTCGGCCAGACCTTCGGACGTAATTCAAATGGGTTCAACGCCCAGGACGCAGTTGAATATCATTATGGGATAGCGCCGACGGCGACTTACAATTATGCAGTCGGCGGTGCGAGGACCGACGGAGGCAATACGAACGGTCCGCTATTTCCAGGCTATCCGGATGAAATTCAAGCGTTCCTGAATAGCGGAAGAAGACTTGGTCCAACTGACCTGACGCTTATCGAGATAGGCGGAAACGATGCGCTTGCGCTTCTGTTTGGCCCTCCGGTACCAATCACAGCGGCTACTGCGCTGGGAGTAACAAGCGGAAGCAACATTGCGGCTTCGGTGGCCACGCTGGTTGGCGCCGGCGCCCGCAACATTGCCTTCATGACTCCCGGCAGCTTTGATCCCTCGCTAGTGCCTCCCGGACAGAGCGCGAATCTGAGTGCTTTTGGCGCCGCGCAGTTTAACACGATAGAAGCCGGTTTTGCCCCGTTCGCCCAGACAGGGACGCGAATATTCCTATTGAACACAGCGATACTTGACGGCCGGGTCCGCGCGAATCCCGGGATGTATGGCTTTACGGAGGCATCGCAGGGATGCCTCTTTGTCCCGGCCTGTGCCAGCGGTTCAATGATAACTCAAAATAAGTTCTATTCCTGGGACGGGCTCCACCATACGACCGCTGGCTACGCACTGCTGACGAGCTTTCTAACCAATCAGATTGATGCCCCAAGCACGATCACGCCGCAGGGCTCTATCGTGCTCGGCACGGCCAACAGCTTCGCCCAGTCGACGTTCGGCCGTCTGGACGCGTTTCGCACCTTCAGTTCGTACGGTATGGGCGGAGCCTACGCCGCGTATGCAGCAGACATGCCGACAAAGGCTCGGCCAATGAAGCCCGTCGAACCAAATCGCTGGTCGGTGTTTGGCGAAGCCACCTATGCAGGCGGTACCCGCGAGGCTTCATTGTTTAACCCGAACTCGAGTTTCAGCGCCGTCGGCGGCGACATCGGACTTGAGTACCAGGTCCGGCCGGATTGGAAACTTGGCGGCGTGTTCAACTATGCGCGCCCCGAAACGAACCTGGGTCTGCAGAACGCACACTTTAAGGCCGACGCCTTCCAGTGGACTGGCTACAGCTCGTACACGGCAAAGAACTGGTTTGCGGACGCGCTGATCGCCTACGGGCGTCAGAACATCAACACTGATCGAAAAGGCGTAATCGACATTATCGACGGAAGCACCCATGCCGATCTCTTCACTTTGGCCGGCAGGGCTGGATACCTCTTTGACGTCGGTGCGGTGCGTGTGGGTCCGATCGGCGGATTGTACTATGCGACCGGTTCGATCGCGGGATACACCGAAACCGGCGATTTCCTGCTCACCCAAATCATCGGCAAGCAAAACCTCGATAGCTTGACCGGTAGCGCAGGCGTGCAGTTCCGTCTCCCGTTTGCGATGGCGACAGCGCTCTATAATCCCTACGTCAACGTCACTGCGGAGCACGACTTCCTGGGCGACGGCCGTATCATCACGACCACGCAGACGTCCACATTGCTGCTGCCGGTCATGACGCCGACTAACAGCACCAACCAGACCTACGGAAAGGTTGCCGCCGGGATTTCGGGTGTAATTTCCGGCAATGTCTCTGGCATGATCAACGCCTTCTCAACGTTCGCCCGAGCCGACGGCAACTACTACGGCGTCTCCGGGGGAATCAAAGTCGCATTCTAACGCGACCGCGGCTCTTTTCGTTCTGAGTGGCGCGCCATTTCCACGCCAGGAGACGATACAACGACCGCCGCGTGCCCGCGCGGCGCTCTCGCACACGCCCTCGTCGGCGGCCTGTCCCCAACAAGTTTCTCGACGCCCTTGTGGAGGCAGGATTCCTCAGCGCTGAGACCGGCTTTGGCTCGGGATTCTTGCCACAACGTCAGGCCGGTTTTTCTCGAGCCAGGCGAGAGCGTCCGGCCCGTCGACGACACACTCGAACGTTTCCCAGGTTGGGTCCTCGAGGGATTCAGGTTGAAGCCGCTCCGCCGCATACGCAACCAGGTCGTGCAAGCGTTCGTATCCTCGTCGGCGCTCGAGGGAATCCGCAATCGCCGTACTGGACCACCCTCGCTGGGCCAAATCGACAATGCTCGGAGCGTCGGCCTCGCTGAACCAGGGTGTGGCATCGAACTCGAGGCAGACGACATTATCTGCGGTATGGCAAGTAGCGTGGATCATTGGGTCTCTCCGTTCGCCGGGGCGGACCGCGCTGAGACGAGCTTTCAACCGAACATCCTCGTCCCAACCCTGGTCCTTCAGAACAACCTTGCCCTGACATCGTACTTCAGAATCCCATTTCGTTGCCGCGCAACTGTCAGCCCTTGACCAGATCCCCGAGCAGGTTCGCCGCAACCGTCAGCTTGGCGAGTGTCAGGCCGCTGGCCGAGATTTCCTCGACCGAGCGGCGGATGCGCGTCGCTTCAGGATGAGCCGCGAGCCAGCTCCCGGCGGCCTGCAGACCGGATTGGCCGGTTGCCAGCATATCCGCGGCCAGTCTTCTTTCCGCGGCCGCGATTTGGTCGACGGCACGATCGATGGCGAGACGTTCGAAATTATCGTTTGCCGGCACGTCACGTGCAGCGGTGATGATGCGATCGAGGTGGAAATTGGCCTCGGCGGCGAAAAAGGTCATGGCGGCGTCGCCGATGGTCCGCTTGGTCCGCTCCGCGACGGTTACGATATCCGGCGCCGAGACCAGGATGTCGAGATCGGCGAGTTGGCAGGCAAGCTCGGCCGGGACGCCCCTATCGACAAGGTCCTGCCGGCGCTTGCTGCGCCCGGTTTGCAGGTCCTCCGGCAGGGTCTCGTCGAGCCCCGCAATGATCTCGCGGATGCTCGGGCCGAAGCGCGAGATCACCGCGTCGAGCCCGGCGTTGAAATCGACATTCCGCACAAACCAGACCACGCGGGAAAGCAGCAGATCCTGAACGGCGGCGTAGAGGCCGAGCTGCACTTGACCGTCGATGCCGTTGTCGAGCGCATCAATCGCGTCGTTCAGACGCTCAAGGCCATAGGATTCGTCGACCGCCACAAAAGCCATGACGATGGTGGGCACCTCGGCATCCGTCTGGTCGATCAGGCGCCCGATGAAGGTCGGGCCGCCGCGATTGATCATCGCGTTGGCGAGATTGGTCGAGATGATCTCCCGCCGCAGACGATGGTGTTTCACGGAATCGGGGAACTTGTCCCGAACCTGATGCGGAAAATACTTTGACAATTCGCGGGCGAGATAAGGATCGTCCGGCACGCTCGTGGCCAGCAGATCATCGTAAAGCGTGAGCTTGGCGTAGGCGAGCAGCACGGCGAGTTCCGGCCGGGTGAAGGGCTGGCCGCGCCGGGTGCGTTCGGCGATCACGACATCGTCCGGCAAGAACTCCACGGCGCGTTCGAGGAGGCTTCGCCGCTCGAGCGATTGCATCAGGCGGGCGAGGAAGCCATTGTCGGTCGTGCCCCTGCGTTGGGCCAGCGACAACGCCAGCGTCTGCAGATAATTGTTGCGAAGCACCAGCGCGCCGACTTCGTCGGTCATCGAGGCAAGCAGACTGTCCCGGTCAGGTGGACTGAGCCGTCCCTCGCGCTCGGGGCGCGCCAGCGCGATCTTGATGTTGACCTCGACGTCGGAAGTGTTGACCCCGGCCGAATTATCGATGGCGTCGGTATTGAGCGCGACGCCCTTTTGCGCCGCCTCGATGCGGCCGCGCTGGGTGACGCCGAGATTGGCGCCTTCGCCGATCACCCGGGCGCGGACATCAGCGCCCGTTACACGGATCGGATCGTTGGCGCGGTCGCCAGCCTGATCGTCGCTTTCCGTCGATGCGCGGATATAGGTGCCGATGCCGCCAAACCACAGGAGGTCGACGCGCGCCTTGAGGATCGCCGTCATCACCTCGAAAGGCGTGGCTTGCGGCTTGTCGAGATCAAGCAAGGACCGCACTTCAGGTGCGAGCGGAATTGCCTTGAGCGAGCGCGAGAACACGCCGCCGCCTTGCGAGATCAGCGACTTGTCGTAATCCTGCCAGCTCGACCGTGGCAGGCTGAACATGCGCAGGCGTTCGGCGTAGCTGATCGCCGGGTCGGGCGAAGGATCGATGAAAATGTCGCGATGATCAAAAGCCGCGACAAGCTTCGTTGCCGGCGAGAGCAGCATGCCATTGCCGAAGACGTCGCCGGACATGTCGCCTACGCCGGCAACGGTGAACGGCATGGTCTGGACGTCGGTGCCGAGCTCGCGGAAGTGTCGCTTGACTGCCTCCCAGGCGCCGCGCGCGGTGATCCCCATCTTCTTGTGGTCGTAGCCCTGGCTTCCGCCGGAGGCGAAGGCATCGCCGAGCCAATGGCCCTTCTCGGCCGAGATCGCGTTGGCGATGTCGGAAAACGTGGCGGTGCCCTTGTCGGCGGCGACCACGAGATAGGGGTCGTCGCCATCGTGCCGCACGGTGTCGTCGGGTGGCACGATCGTGTCGCCATCGAAATTATCCGTGAGCTCGAGCAGCGAGCGAACGAGGATGCGATAGGCTTCGGTGCCTTCCGCCATCCAGGCGTCGCGATTGGAGGGCGGCGGCAGGCGTTTTGGCACGAAGCCGCCTTTGGCGCCGACCGGCACGATCACGGCGTTCTTGACCTGTTGCGCCTTGACCAGGCCGAGGATCTCGGTACGGAAATCCTGCGGCCGGTCGGACCAGCGGAGCCCGCCGCGCGCGACCTTGCCGAAGCGCAGATGGATACCTTCGACGCGGGGCGAATAGACGAAAATCTCGTAGAGCGGTCGCGGCGCCGGCAGGTTCTCGATCTTGCGTGCGTCGAACTTGAACGAAATTACCGAACGCGGATGTCCGTCCTCGCCGACCTGCCACAGGTTGGTGCGGATGGTTGCCTGCACCAAATTGGTGAAACTGCGCAGGATGCGGTCTTCATCGAGCGAGGCGACCGATTTGAGCTGCTCCTCGATCTCGGCGAGGAGGGTGGTCTCGCGTGCCGAACGCTCGGTATCCGTGATGGCGAGGCGCGGATCGAGGCGGACCTGAAACAGAGCGACCAAGCTGGCGGTGATCGCGCTGTTCCTGCGCAAGGTCTCCCACATGTAGTCCTGGCTGAACGGAGCGCGGATCTGGTGCAGGTAGCGGGACAGCGCCCGGATAGTCGAAACTTCGCGCCAGCTCAGGGACGTGCGCAGGATGAGGGCGTTGTATCCGTCGGACTCGGCGCGATCGTGGACCACCGCCATGATCGAGGCTTCCAGACGATGGTTGAATTCCGGGCTGATCTCGATCGGCTTGCCGTCGGTGGTCTCGATCGTCATATCGTGCAGCCATACTGGCGCCGGCGCCGGCGTGGCGCGCGGCGCGATCTGATAGGTGCGTTCGTTGACCACGCGCAGACCGTGATGTTCGATCACCGGCACGCGATAGGACAGCGACAGGGGTGCGCCATGCGAGAAGACCTTGAGGCCGAAGCGCGTTGGACCGTCGTCGCCCTCAATGCGGTGAACCGAAATCATGACCGGACGGGTTGGCGTGAGCTTTTCGATCGTGGCGATATCGGCGATCGCCTGCGACGTATCGAAAATCTCGGTATAGCCGCCGGTAAACGCCTGAGCATAACGGTTGGCAAGCATGCGCGCCCGCATGCCGTCGGTGGACGCGGCGAGCGCGGCCTTCAGCTTGTCGCCCCAGGTCGCGGCGATGGCGCTGATCCCGGCTTCCAGCGTGGCGCGCTCGACGACAGGCGTTTTACCTTCATAACGGCCGATGATGTAGTGGACGCGCGCAAGTGACCCTTCGGGGAAGGACACATAGGAGGCCGAAACGGTTCCCTTGTAGATCTGCGCCAGGAAGGCAGCGACGCGCGTGCGCACGTCGGTGTCGTATTTCTCGCGCGGAATGAAGACGAGAATGGATACGAAGCGATCGAACTTGTCAGCCCGCGCCAGCGCCCGCAAGCGGGGGCGCTCGTAGAGAATCAGGACTTCCATGACGAAATTGTAGAGGGTCTCGACGTCGACCTGGACGATCTCGTCGCGCGGATAATCTTCGAGAATGTGCATGAGCGCCTTGCCCGAATGGCTGTTCGGGTCGAAGCCGGCGCGCTGCAGCACCTGCGCCACCTTGTGGCGGACATAGGGGATTTGCCGCACCGAGCGAGTATAGGCGCCCGAGGTGAACAGACCGACGAGACGCAGCTCGCCCTCCAGTCGGCCGTCGGGCGTATAGAGTTTGATGCCGATATAATCCATGCGAACGCGTCGATGAACGCGGCTGCTTACATTGGCTTTGATGACGATGAGGAGGGTCGGCTCGTGCATGAACTCGCGAATTTCCGGGGTCATCACCACCATTTCGGAGCCGCGGCGCAAGACCTTCACATCGGGATCGCTCAGGATGCCAAGGCCTTCGCCGGTGCTGATGTCGTCCAATGCATCGCTGTCGGACGAGAAGCGGTATTCGCGCAGGCCGAGAAAGGTGAAGTTATCGGCGCACAGCCATTGCAGGAACTGGCTGGCTTCGGCGACGTCGTCGATCGGCAGCGGCGGCGGATTGGAGCTGAGGGTCTTGATCGCTGCCTCGACGCGGGCACGCATGGCGCGCCAATCGGTAACGCAGGCGCGCACGTCGTTGAGCGTCTTGGCAAGGCCGTCGATCAGCTTCTGGCGGTCGGCGCCGGAGTCGAGACGGGCGATGTGGAAATGGATCAGGCTTTCGCGCGCGGCCCTGGCGCCCTCTGGCGGCGTTGCGCCGTAGAAACGCAGCAGTTTGCCTTGCTCGTCGCGCTCCACGGCGATGATCGGGTGGGCGACCAGCGCGACTTCGATACCCTGCTCGGCGAGCTCCGCCATGATCGAATCGAACAGGAAGGGCATGTTGTCGTTGAGAACTTCGAGCACGGAAATCTCGCGCCCGTCCGGCATGATCGGATTGATCACGCGGATATCGGCACTGCCCGTCGTACGCTGTTGCACGTGTTCCCAGGCCTGTTCCGCCAGGAAGGCCAGGGACGGGACATCGCAGCTGGCAAGATCCTCGAGGTTGGTGTGGCCGAACAGAAGTTCGGCAAAGGTGCGGGGGGTCTTGCCCGGCTGCACGCTTCCCGCTGCCTCGCGGATCAGGGTTGCCCGGGCCTTGTCGTCACGCCACGCCATAACGTCCTCCATTTCCCGCGCCGTCTGACCGCAGTCACAAACGTCTGCTTGATTTTGGAGTGCATCTCTTCGAGCGCCATTGTCTTGACCGCGATTGATCGCCTAAGCGAAATCCTCGATCTCGGAGCTTCAGTAACGCCTGATGACAATACCATGCCGGAGCGAACAAGGCGCGAGCAGTCGTGGGGCGTGCCAAAAATACTCTACGGTGGAGCGTGAGGCCGAAATCGGTGCCGACGACCATCGAACCTTGGCCATCTGGCAAAATCACAAGTGATTTCAATCATATAAGAGTTCGCAATTCTATTCTGAATGGCGCGGCAGATATCCCCACGGTTCAACGACGCCCGCTTTGCGCCACAAGTGACCGCTCACGATCTGGAAGCTCACGGCTACCAGTTTTATAGGGAAGTATCCCCCTATGGAGCCATTAACTCCCCAGGTACAGACGCACCAGATCACTATTCGACCGCAACTCCGATGCAGTCCCGTCAAGCACAGCTCGCCCCTGTTGCAGGACATAACCGCGATCAGCGATGTCCAGCCCGATAGCCGCGTTCTGCTCCGCGACAAGCACGGTCACTCTGGATTTTCGGGCAAGCTGAACCAGCCGTTCGGCAATCTCGTCCACGATGCGCGGAGCGAGACCGAGGGACGGCTCGTCCAGAACCAGCAAGCGCGGCGAGCTAATCGATGCACGTGCGATCGCCAGCATCTGCTGTTCACCGCCGCTGAGCGTGCCGGCGAGCTGATCGAAACGGTCGCCTAACCGCGGAAACATCGAAACAGCCTCGTCGATGGCGGACTGCAACAGAGCTCCCCGCAACCCCGGCTTTGAGTAAGCGCCAAGCTCGATATTCTCGCGAACCGTCATTTCCGAAAAGACGCCGCGCCCCTCGATCACCAGGGCGAGCCCTCGCCGAACCCGCTCCGCTGAATCGAGACGGCAGACATCCTCACCTGCGAATCTGATCTCGCCCTTCGCCGGACGTACAAGACCGGCAATGGCATTCACCGCACTGGATTTACCTGCGCCATTCGCGCCAATCAGAACGACGATCTCGCCCTCGTCGACGTGAAGATCGAGGTTGTCCACTGCGAGGAGCGAGCCGTAACGGACGTGCAGTCCCCTGACGTCAAGCATGAACGTCGCTCCTCTCGCCCAGATACGCGCCCCGGACCGCAGGATCGGCAATCACTGTCGCCGGGCTGCCGTCGATGATCGGTGTGCCGCTGTTCAGGACCAAGATGCTGTCGGATAACGGAAGAACCAGGCTCATGATATGATCGACGAGAACGATCGCGCGCCCCTTCTGCTTCTCCTCGCGCAACAGATTAGCCAGCCACTCTATCTCCGTGGACGATAGGCCCGCACCGGGTTCATCAAGCAGCAGCAGGCGCGGGTTGGCCGCCAGCGCGCTGCCGATTTCGGTGAGCCTGCGCTCGTACTGATTCGTCTCCTCCGGGAACGCCTGGGCCACGCCCACAAGATCGAGCTGGCGCAGAACCCTGCTCGCTTCGATCTCGCCGAATCGGCCGAGCACGGAGGCACCCAGCACCATGTTCTCGTAAACGGTCAGCGTCGGAATCAGGCGGGCGTGCTGGAATGTGCGTCCCAGTCCGTGACGCGCGCGCTGGTAGGCCGGGGCCCCCTCGACAGGATGCCCGCAGAACTCGATCCTGCCCCGGTCGGCTGCGATTGCGCCCGAAACCAGCGCCAGCGCCGTTGATTTTCCTGCGCCGTTTGGGCCGATGATGGACTTGATCTCGCCCGCGCTGACATCGAAACTCAAACCCTTGACCGCCTGTACACCGCCAAAGGCCTTTTCAAGGTCCTTGACGGAGAGAAGACGTTCTCCACTGGAAGACTGCGCCCGCGTAGCGGCTGTCACATCGAGGGGCGCGAGGAAGGAGCGCCTGCGGACGAAGCCTGCGAGGCCGCTCGGTGCAAACAGCATAATGATCGCGAGGATCGATCCGAAGATCACCGGCTGCCACGTCGCAGCTTCGCGCAGCAGCTCAGGCATCCAGCCCAGCAAAACGACGCCGAGAATGCCGCCCCAGATACGTCCCATGCCGCCGACAACGAGCATGATGACGACCGTCAGCGAATAGTTCAGACCGAACGTATCGGGCGCGACGAACTGAACATTGTGAACGTACAGGCTTCCGCTCAATGCGGCAATCGAGGCGCTTGCAACGAACACTGCGACCTTAAGTAACGTCACGTCAATGCCCCGCGCCGAGGCTGCCGTTTCGTCCGCATGGATCGCGCGCAGCTTCAATCCGATACGGGAGTTTGCCAAATTCCAGACCAATAGAAGAACGACGGCAACAACGGCGAGCACCAGATAATAGTAGACGAAAGGATCGCGCAGGATGTAGCTGCCGATTTTAAGCCGGGGGATAGAGATTACGCCGGATGATCCGCCACTCCATTGCGACGTGACGCGGATCGCCGCGTCGAATATCACGGGGAAACCCAGCGTCGCCATCGCCAGATAGTATCCGCGCAGGCGAAGCGTCGGCACTGCCACGATTGCAGCCAGCAATGCCGCAGCGAGCATACCCGCGGGCATCGCCGCCCAGCCGGACCAGCCCGCCTTCGTGGTGAGGAGTCCGGACGCATAGGCGCCGATTGCAACAAAGATGCCGTGGCCTAGCGAGAGCTGCCCCGCATATCCGAGCAGAAGGTCGAGACCGATGACCACGAGAATGTTGAGAAGCAGAAAGGTCCACACACCGAGGATGTAGGGATCCTGCGAAACCCATGGGATCATGGCGAATACCGCCAGGATGCCGAGCACAGGCCCTTGCCTCACCCATTCGGCAGCCGCATAAGACCGCGCGCTCATCGGGCCGATCCCGGCGCGGCGCGGCCGAACAGACCTTGAGGCCGGACCAGAAGGATGAGCAGAAGCGCGAAGAAGGCGTACGCATTCTGAAGGTCCGACGAAATTAGCCCGACGCCCAGCCCTTCGAGCAGTCCCAACACAAGTCCGCCAATCACCGCACCGAACGGATTGGCCAGTCCGCCGACGATGGCGGCTGTAAATCCCTTGATGGCGAGAATGACACCATTGTCGTATGACATCATCTGCGACGGTGTGATGAGAATTCCGGCCAGGCCGCCGATGGCGGCGCTGGCCACATAGGCAAGCAGAACCATTCGGCGCGGCCGGATACCGACGGTCTGGGCCGCGCGGCTGTCGTTGGCGCAAGCGCGCATCGCCTTGCCCACCATCGTTCGAAACAGGAATAACCACAACGCCGTGCACACGACGGCAGTCATGGTCAGGATCGTCATCGTCGCATAGTTGACGCTGGCTCCGAGCACCTTGATTGCGCCCTCCGGATAGAGCGCGAATGTCTTGTAGTCGGTGCCCCAGATCTGATGAGCAAGCCCTTGCAGGGCAATCGCGACGCCGATCGTGGTCATGATGTAGGTCAGCTCATTGCTGCCTTTCCGTGCCGTCGAAAGCAGCCCCTGCAAGGCGCCCCCCATGACGATGCTCGCAGCCAGCGACAGCGGAAGGGCGACGGACGCCGGAATGTTGAAAATGGTCAACGATACGGTGGCGAGCCCGCCGTAAACGACGAACTCGCCCTGCGCAAAATTGATGACCTTGCTTGTGCTGTAGATCAGGCTGAATCCGACGCCGATCAGCCCGTAGACGGCACCGATGGCAAGCCCTCCCGCGAGGAACTGCGGAATTGCACCCCAATCCATGGCGGCTTACTTCTCGTAATCGGCGAGACGCCAGCCGTCCTTGCCAGCGGTCATCATCACGAGCGCATCGTGCTTCAATCCGCCGTGATCCTGGTCGCTGAAGTTGAAGACACCGGTGACGCCGACATAGTTCTTCTTGTTTTCGAGCCACTCGCGAATCTGGGCGCGTTCGCCATTGGTCTCGCGGATCGCCTGCAGAACCATGTTGGCCGAGTCGTAGGCCACCCCGGCGAACATGTCCGGAGCCATACCGAACTTCGCCTGGTATTTGGTGACGAACGATTCCGACACCTTCTTCTGGGGATGAGAGTTGGGCAACTCGCTCCACACGAGCACGGGAGCTCCCACGATCGGCTGCCCGATCACTGCGTCTCCGACAGCGTTAAGGAAAGCGCTATTTGCCTGGCCATGACCCGAGATGATCGGCGTCGCCAATTCGAGCTCGCGGGCATTCTTGTAGACGATGGCCGATGGCGCGCCGTAACCATGCATGAAGATTGCGTCAACTCCGGCCGATTTAAGCTTGGCGAGCTGCGGCTTCAGATCGGTCGAGTTGGCCGGAAACAATTCCTCGCGGTCCAAAGATACACCTGCGCCCGTAGCGAGCTTGCGCATGTTGTCGCGTCCGTCCTCGCCATAGGCGTCGGCGGAATAGAGAATTCCCAGCTTCTTCCATCCCGCGCGCCGGGCATAATCGAGCACCTTGGCCACAGAAAGATCGCCACCCTGGCCTGGGCGGAACACCCATTTGCGTTCGGCAATCGGCTGAATCACGCCGACACCCGACACTAGGCATAGCAGTGCGACTTCCGCCTCGGTGACGACCGGGATCGCAGCCATGGCGCCGCCTGTCCGGCTCGGCCCGATGATGGCGAGAACCTTCGCCTGATTGATCAGCTTGCGCGCAGCGAGCACCGTATCGGTTTCCGTGCTCTTGGTGTCCTCAAAGACCAACTCGATCTTGTTCCCACGAATTCCGCCAGCCTGATTGCCTTCTTCCACGGCGAGCATGACGGCGTTGTGCTCGGGCTTGCCCAGGAAGGACGCGCCACCGGTGACGTCCAGCATCGCGCCGATCTTGTAAGGCTGCTGCGCCGTAGCGGGCTGTGCGAAAGCCGCAATCGCCGCCGCGGCGAGCGCGAGCGCCGAGCCGCGGAAATAACGTGCTGGTTTCATAATGATTGTTCCACTCCGGTATGTTTTCTGTTTCTCAACTCTTTAGAGACTGTTTGCAGCTTTCAGCCGCTGCTCTTGATCTCCGGCTCGCGGTCGTTGACCGTCAGACCTGGACGTCCTGCTTCTCCCAATAGGGTTGTCGAACATCACGCCTCAGGATTTTTCCGAACGAGGACATCGGGAGTTGATCGCGGAAGTCGACTTTCTTGGGCACCTTGAAGTTCGACAGCTCGGCCTTACAGTGCGCGATTAGATCGGCTTCAGTCGCGGAATGTCCCTGCTTCAGCACGACAACGGCGACGACGATCTCGCCCCACTTCGGATCGGGCGCACCTACAACCGCGACCATGTTCACCGCGGGATGCTTGTGCAGGACATCCTCGATGTCGTTCGGGAAGATGTTCTCGCCGCCACTGATGATCATGTCTTTCTTGCGATCGACGATGTAGAGGTATCCCTCTTCATCGAATCGCCCCATGTCGCCGAGCGTGAAGAAGCTGCCGCTGCGGGCGCTGGCTGTCGCCTCCGGATTGTTGAAATACTCTCGGATGAGCGTGGCGCCGCCGATATGAATCTCGCCGACCTCGCCTTGCGGGACGGGCGTGCCGTGTTCGTCGCGCAGCTCGACAAACATGCCGACAACCGGGCGGCCGACCGACCTCACCTTGCGTTGCTGATCGGACGGGCCGAGATTCGAGACCAGCCCGACTTCGGTGCCGCCGTAGAACTCGTTGAGGCCTGCGCCGGGGAGTCTCTTGAGAATAGAACTCCTTGATGTGCGTAAGCAGCGGCGAACCGCCGCTGATGACGATACGCAGCGACCCGAGATCGGATGTGTTGATCTCCTCGCTCGTCATCATCGCGGCCCACATGGTCGGCACCATGAAAGCCCATGTTGCCTTGTAGCGATCGATCATTCCGAAGACGTTCGCCGGGGTAGTGTCGCTGGTGACGATCACCGTACCGCCGCAGAACAGTTGACACAGGGCAAATAGCGTGGGCGCCTCATGAAACAGTGGCGCAGCAACAAGCTGACGATCATCCGCAGTAATACCGTAGACCGTTGCCACACGACGCAGGCAATCAGCAAAAGCCCGGTGTGGATTGATGCATCCCTTGGGAAATCCGGTCGTACCAGACGTGTAGCCCTGAAAGTAACAGGCATCGAGATCGGCCGGCACATCAGGAGCGGATTCGTTGCCCGCCCCTACCAGAGCTTCATACGAATGAACCCCCTTCGCCGCCGGACCGTCCGAGACAATATACCGTCCGCCTACCGACGGCAGCTTGTCACGAAGCGCATCGACGGTATCGGCGAACGGCGCGTCGTACACCAGGGAACTTGCGCCGGAATGGTTGACGACATACTCGATTTCGCTTGGGACGAAACGAAAGTTTAACGGGACCACGGCAACGCCCATCAGCGCCGCAACCTGGTAAAGCTCGAGATAACGGCTGCTGTTCTGCATCAGCAGCGCGATACGGTCACCCGGCTTGATTCCGATTTTCGCGAGAGAGTTCGCCAGACGACGCACACGCGACCACAACTGCCCG
Source organism: uncultured Alphaproteobacteria bacterium (assembly GCA_963786115.1). GTDB lineage: Bacteria > Pseudomonadota > Alphaproteobacteria > Rhizobiales > Xanthobacteraceae > Bradyrhizobium. Next base: position 36,639 of record CAWAYC010000018.1, on the reverse strand, counting down.
TAGGTTTGCGATCCCGCACCCGAAATGATGGCCACCTTCTCAGGCGTATACGTCGCATACCAGTGCAACGCGTCGCCAATACGGCTCGGCATGGCGTCTTCTCCCTCGACATCCGCTTAAATTCGAACGATCGTACGTTAGGTTATTTTTGGTGTCAACGAACCGGCACTTGAGAGCAAGGGGCCGGAAGAGCTTCCGGCCCCCCGTTCTATTAATCGGGAAGGTTGTAGCCGACCTCGGCAATACCGATCAGATCACCGGCCGAGTCCTTGCCTTCGACCACCACCTGCACCCAGTTCTTGCCCGGGCCGTGGAAGTGCTTCTGCTTTACCCGTCCAGTGGCGGTTACGGTTTCACCGACCTTGACCGGCTTGGTGAACTTGGCATCGACATAGCGAACGGAGCCGCCGTTCTTTCCGACGACACCCCAGGCGCGCGTGACTACGGATGCCAGCGTGGACATCGTCATCATACCGTGCCCCACCGTGACGGGCATCCCGAACACCTGGGCGCGCGCTGCCCATTCTTCATTGGTGTGAACGGGATTCATATCCAGCGAAGCGAGCGCGTAGTGATCGATCGCGGACTGTGCGTAGGACTGCGTAACGGACGGAAAGGTATAGCTGGCTTCAATCTTGCTGAAGGTCGGAACAGTCATTGAAGAACTCCTCGATCAAGCGTTTGCGAAACGGGCGACATCCGCCTGCGTTTCCGGAAGAATCAGCGAGCACCACCAGCGCGCCTTGAGAACCCCCTTCTCGTTATGGAAGTCGAGCAAAATCTGGAGATAGGGCTTGCCTCGCTGAATGAATTTCTGAGACGTCGTCACTGTCGTGGTGATCGTCTCGCCGTAACGGAACGGCTCGAGAAATTCGATGCGCTGTCCCGGATTCCGAGCGCCCGGCGTGCGTATCCAGGTTCCGATACCCTTCTCACCGAGGCTGTAGAAGGCGATCGTGGTTACGAACACAGGATGCTGCAGCAGCTCTCCGGTCGGAGAGTTTTTGCGCGCATACTCCGGATCGACCATGAGCGGATCGGTCTCGCCGCACGCCTTGTTGTAGTCGAGGATGTCTTCCTCGGTGATTGCGAACGTTCGCTGCGCGGGGCCCGACTGGCCGACCGTGGCATCTTCCCAGGTCTCATAATCTTTCCAACCGACCATAAAATCCTTGGGGAAATGCCGCTGCTTCTCGGTCTTTATCAATTTCTCTAGGCGGGCGGGGATGGACATGACTTCCTCATCTGAAGTTGGGTGCTATTGTCGAACAGGCGTTAGATTTATTTAATTAACGAACGATCGTTAGAAAATCAAGCGCGACGAAACGAGGCCCTCGATGACGGCGACGACACTGGCGAAAGCCAAAAAAGCCAAGACCGACAAGAAGATGCCAACAGACAAAGCGTTAACCAAGGGCATGCAGGCGCGTGAACGCATTATTTCCGTCGCGGAAACCCTCTTCAACAAGCACGGAGTCGACAGCGCATCGATGCGTGACATTGCTGCGGCCGCGAAGATGCAGCCCTCCTCAATGTATTATCATTTCGGCTCGAAAGAGGAGTTGATCTGGGCGGTGTGGGAAAAAGGCGGGATCGAACTGCTCAATCGCGTGAATGACGCAATCGCCACCAAGAGCGATCCGTGGCAACGGATGGAAATTGCTTGCGTCGCCCATATTACCGGTTTGCTCGACTGGCGGCGCGCGAATCAGGTTCTGTTCGTGATGCCGCCCTGGCATTATCCGGAAAGCATCAAGGCGCGGGTCATCGCCCTGCGAGACGATTATGAGAAGATCTTCGCAGATCTTATAGACGAGCTGCCACTTCGCAACAAAGTGGACCGGCGCTATCTGCGGCTTACCCTGATTGGCGCGCTTTCCTGGTCGCTGTTCTGGTTCAAGAAGGACCGTGATACGCCGGCATCGATAGCACGACAGATTCTGACAATGCTTCGGACCGGCGTCGATAACCCTGCAAGACCGTGATGTGCCTGCATCAGACGATCAAAAGTCGCCTTTTGCGCCAGGAGCGGTGCATGTCGCACAACACCGCCCCTTGGCATCAAAGTTCAACCGGCTTGCGGTGCGCTCCGCGCCGGATGCAAACGCCCATCACGCTTCATTGTTAATCCTTAAGATGAGGCTGCATCAATTCCATAGCCGTAGACAAGCGCTCGATATCCGGAAGGTGCCCGCATGATCCATCGAACCGCCGGTCACCGATAACTGCTCGAGAATGTGAAGTATTCACCGGAAACACCGGCATCCGGGACCAGGAACGTCGCTGCGTTCATCGCGGGCAATGTGCAGGAATCAAATCGTCCGCGATTTTGCGGCCCGTTCTTTCGGAAGACGGACGCCCCGAGGGATCAAGGGCTACCGCCACTTTGTCTCGTCTCGACGTGCGCCATGGTCACTACTCGACGTTGTTCCGGGAACGAGGTATCGTACAGCAATTGCTCTTGATTTGGTCTTCCCTGAAGTCGCAAAGGACGTGTCATGCGACTCTACCCGAAGCTGAATTTTACGATCATCGGCATTGTGCCTGCGCTGCTTTTATTTGCATGCAAACTCGCTTTAGCTCAATCCGTGCCCGTCACGACTACGCCGACCCGCGAACTTGAAGGCCATACGCGCGGCGTCATCTCCATTGCCTTCTCGCTCGATGGACGCAGAATTGCCTCCGGAAGCCGGGATAAAACAATCAAACTCTGGGAGACAGAAACCGGCAATCCTGTCCGAACTTTTCAGGGGCACAACGAGGAGGTTACATCAGTTGCATTCTCGCCAGATGCCCGCTGGATAGCCTCCGCGGCCCGCGACAAGACGATCAAGATCTGGGATACGTCCACGGACATGGTTCGCACGTTGGGAATCAACTCATCGGAACGCCCCGCGGTCACCTTCTCGCCCGACGGACGTTCCATCGCGACGGGAAGCCTGGATGGCGCACTGAATGTGTGGGACGTCGCGACCCTAAGTCTGGTTCGTACGTTCCAGACAGATGGAGGGGTGTTTTCCGTAACCTTTTCAAGCGATGGCAGATGGCTCGCCGCAAGTCGGGGAAAAAACGTAATCGTGTGGGAAGTGCTGACGGGTGAAGTTGTGCATACCCTGGAGGGTCACCAGCTAGACGTTCTTTCCATCGCTTTCTCGCCCGACAGTCGCAGGCTCGCCTCGGCAAGCGCCGACGAGACGGTCAAGCTATGGGACATATCGACCGCCAAACCGGTCCTGACATTTACATTTAGCAAGCATCAAGGCTCTGTCGTCTTCGTGGCCTTCTCGCCAGATGCGAATTCGATCGTGTCGGGAGGCGACTCCGACAATCTCATTATCCTTTGGGACGCGGCTACCGGCAAAACCAACCATATATTTGAAGGTGAAGGTCTGTTGACATGTGTGGCCGCATCCATCGACGGAAAATGGATCGCATCCGGTGTCGATAGGGACATTAAACTCTGGGAGCCTCCCGTTACGCGGTAGACCCAGCTCCTGCTCTTCAATTCCTTCGCCGCGAGCATAGCGCGCAAAAGCCGGCGATCTTCAGGAGCGCACCGATCTCGCCGTCGGCTTCCTCAAGCCCCGCTGCTCAGACGAACGCGGAGGCTGCGTCCGCCGTTCTCGCTTCGCAACGGCCCGGTGATCGAAACGGACGCCAGTTCCCCGTCCGCGCGGACGCGATCGAGCAACCGGCCATAGGCCGCGCTATCGTCGGGTGTCGGCGTGGCGCGCTGCCGTCGCGACCAGTCCCATTGCACCTTGTCGGTCGCATCAAGTGCACCGAGGCGGATCGACCAGCCGGATCCGAAAAGCGTGAGCCCATCACCTTCGAGGCGCACCGTGCCGGTAACCGTCACTTCGGCGCCGCGAAAATCGTAGCTTCCCTTGGCCATATCGCTGAAGGTCGCTTTCCAGCTGTCGATGTCAGGCAGACCGTGACCACTCAGAAAGACCTCGGCCGTCGAGTCCGCCGCGTTGGCGACGGCCTTGACCGCGTCGACGTCCTTGAGCGCTTTCAGCGTCTGATACGCGCCGCCCCAGCAGGCGGCGAGCCCGTATGGGCATCGGGACGTCAGACCGATGACGACCCTCGTCCCGCTTGCCTGGGCTTCAATGCGCGCGTCGTGCGCCGACAGAGTTTCGGCGTGCCGCGGCGCGGGCCGACCCTGTGCAGCGATTTCGGGCAGCGTGCGGGTTGCCGAGGAGGAGCGTCCGATCCGCACGAAATGTGCGACGGACGGAACGCCGTCCAGGCTCAGGAGAAACAGCATGTAGAAGCCGGGCGGGCAGTCGGCGGGACCACCTGGCAGCGTAACCGCCGCTTGCTGGTCGCCGGTGATGTTGAACCCGAGTTCCACGAAGCGCTGGTTCGTGTCCATGGAATGCGTGACGGACCCCGGCTTCACGACGGTCGCGCGCACCGGTGCCGCGCCGGAAAACCTCACGGCAAAGGTCGCGCCGTAGTCTGCCCAGTCCGGCGCTCCCTCGATGCTCGGGCGAGCGCCGCGGAAGAGGTAGGGTGGATTGAAAATCTGTGCGCTGGTGTGAACGTCCTTGCGCTGGATCGGCTGTCCGTTCGGATTATATTCGCCGCCACCGGCGCTCAGGACACGGCCGTCCGGCAGAAGCAAGGCTGTGGAGTGGTAGCATCGATCCTCGATCTCCGCCGCGAGCGGCGTCCACTTCCCGGTCGCCGGATTCCACAGTTCCGCTTCGTGGACCGGCTCTCCTATGCTCAAGTCGTTAAATCCGTTGTCGAAGCCGCCGCCCTTTGTGCCGCCTGTCACCAAAACCGTTCCGTCTGGAAGAAGCGTCGCGTTGTGCTGGCGCCGCGGCTTCGACATCGCGTTCGTCGGCCGCCAAGCGGCGGCGGTCTGGCCGAAATCGATCACTTCGCACGCGGCGCTCGGGACCTTGGTGATCTCGTCGTTGCCGCCGCCAATGTAGAGGATCTTACCGGGCGCATAGGTTACCGAGGGCGCGTACTGTTTATCGCCGTTGGCGCGGCCGGGTGCTTTCGACCACGCACCGTCACCGTTCGGATCAAGAAACTGCGACACGGGATCGGTGCCGGCAACAAACACGCGGTAGCTTCCAAGCACGTGCATGCGCGGATACAGCGATAGCACGGCGCCGTTCAGGTCCCGCCAACCGGCGCCTTCGCTCCACACCTGCGGTATGTAGTTGTTCTGCTGCGGGGCCGTCCCCTCACGGTAGCTTCCGGAGGTAACGAGCACGCTCCCGTCGGGCAGCAGGGCTACGCCCGGATACCATCGGCCGTAGTTCATGGGCGGCAGAGGCGTCCAGGGCTCTTGTTCCTTCCAGTCGTAAAGGCAGGCCTGATTGACGCCCTCGCCGTCGAACAGGTGACCGCCAGCCACGAACAGCCGTCCGTCGGGGAGAAAAGCGTGTCCGGAGCAGAACAGGTTGACGGGCGACCCGTCCGGCATCGTCGGCGCAGGCGCCTTCGCCGGATTTTCCGCACTTGCCGGACTTGTCGGATCGAGCACATAGGCGTCGCAGAGGTGCTGATCCATGCCGCCCTGGAGGTCGACCCTTCGGCCCCAGAACAGGACCTTGCCATTCGGAAGCAGATGCGTGTGCACCGGCACGTTGGGCAGGGTAATGACGGGCTCCCAATACCCGAGCTGTTCACGAACGGCCGCGGCTTGCTCGTTGCTGTCGTTTCGATTGTCGGCGGTGCTGCTCCCGGACGTCATGTCCGCTCATCCTTCTACTGGTTCGGATGGATTGAGTCGCTCGCTCTCATGCTGGCGCTCCCGATTTCGATCATAAAACGAAACGCAACTTGCGGGCGCATCTCGGTGCACTCCGATCGACATCTGATCGCAAGCTTGCGTTTTGCCAATTCCCGTAACTCGGGCAGCTTTGATTGCGGCCAATGGCCGCGCGCATCAAATTATCTCGATTGAGACTTTTGCCTTCAAAATCAATCGTTAGTTGAATTCAGCCTCAAGTTGACTTCGCTGAATTCGATCATTTAGGATAAGCGTGATAAGCATATTGTGCAAAGACGATACTGGTCAAAGACAAATTTGATTGGGAGTCTGCCATGGCTGTCGAGACCGATTTCTCATTCGCTCAAGAAATACCTGGATTGGCTGTCGCGGGCGTTGGTCCTCCCCCCGACCTCCTTGGCCTGCTGAGACCGTTCGTCGGGAAACCGGCCGGCGGCAAGGATGCGAAGCGCTCCTGGAAGGGAACCGGCTTCAACATGATCTGGCGGCCCAATTTCGGTGGCGAGTTCGGGCCAACGGATTTCTTCCTGCAGCTGAATCTCACCGACGAGCAACTGGATTTCACCGAGATCACGGGGACGGGAATCGCGAACCGCTCGCTGTTCGAGAAAACCGTGGTGCTGGGTGGCGCGGCCTACACGCAAGCGATCAAGGACAGTTTCGACCAATCCGGTCAGCATTTCGAGCCGGGCGTATGGGCAAACGTGCCCGCGATCGCAAACCCTGCGGAGCCGCCGACTGTCGTGCGCATGGGCTCCATACCTCACGGCACCACGATCAATTTGCAGGGTGTCGCCTTCCAGGTCGGCCAGCCGATTTTCGAGACTTCCAGCATCACGCCTTTCCGGATCGGAAGCCCCGACGACGGCCAGACGGACCTTGTACACTTTGCCGAAGAGGATTTCACAAAGGACAGCCCGTCACGTACGGACCGGGTGCGCGTTGCAAGCCTCACACCTGAGCAATTCAAAAATCCCAATCTGTTTCTGTCGGAGGCGATCGCCAAGCAGAAAATCGTCAAGACGACGGTTCTGCAATTGTCGTCCGTCGCTCCGGATCAGGGGATCAGACCACCTCGCCCCGACGTCGGTGGCGGCGTGGCGAATATCGCGTTTCTCGAAGGACAGGGAAGCCCGCCTACCGGCGGCCCTAACGCTGTCGCGCGACCGGTCACCACCACGTTCTGGATCGAAGAACTCGCCGACGGGAGCTGGCAGCTGCAGTATACGCAGCGCGTGCTGCTCAATTTCAGCGGGCTGAGCTGGCCGCACGTCACGGTCGCAACGCTTCGGCCGGTCTAGCCTTTCCCGAACGGGCCCGCCGTCGCGAGAGGACAAGACCGCCAGCGCGGCGGGCGGCGTTCTCGCCCCCCGGGTCTTGATGCGCGCGCCACCGTGGCGCCCGCCCTTTGCCGTCTCCCTTCGCCCGGTCCGACATCCGGCCGCGGTTTTCTGCGCAGTTGCGCGTGGTTTTCTTCCAAATGTTGTGCCATGTGTTTGGTCCCTTCCATGGCCCCTTTGGCGGCGCATTGCGTGATGAGTGACCCGAAATGGCTGATGCCGATCTAGACATTGTAATCCGGACCCTTGCCAAACAGCAGAACAAGAGCCTGATGGCCGCCGCCAAGAAGCGGCACGACCAATTCATGGCCCGGTCCGCCAAGGCGAAGGACAAGGAGGCCAAGGCGCAATATCGGCACCTCGCCAAGAGCACGCTGTCGCATGCGACGGCGACGGCAAAACGGCTGCAAACCTCCGCGGCCAACGCCGCCGACAGCTATGCCAGGGCGATCAAGAAAGCCGCGGAAGAAGGACCGCCGAAGAAGGCGGCCAAAAAGAAAGAAAGCTGAGGCAGGCGGCCAGCTTTGGCGGCTCAGGCCTGTCCCGCGCCGAGCATCTTTTTCAGTTTCATCACTGCGCTGTCCGGCGTCGTCAGCACCGGCCGGCCGGTGGCTTGCGCGACCAGATGGGCCGCCGGCGCCAGGCTGTATTGCGCGAGCGCGATCAGGTCGCAGTCGCGGAGCGCTTTTGACGCCTCCACCACCAGGCGATCGTGCTCCGCACGGTCGCCGCGGTCGAGGGCGGCCAAACCGCCTTCCGCCAGTTTTGGCACCAGTTCGACGGAGCGCGGAAACTCCGGCGGCATCGACGCTAACGTCGGCGCGAAAGTCGAGAGCAAGCCAATTCTTCCGCCCCGGGCCGCGGCCTGCTCGATCATCGCTTCGTTGGGTTTTAGCACCGGCATCGGCGCGTGCGCCCGGGCGACCGCCTCGATGCAGGGGCCGAACGCCGAGCAGGTGAACAGGATGGCGTCAGAACCGGTGCTGACGGCGTAACGGCCGAGCGCCAGAAAGCGCTCGGTCATGGCCTCCGTCAGTCGCCCGTCGCGCGCCAGATCGGCCGACAGGCTGTCGTCGAGTAAATTCATCAGCCGGGCTTCCGGCCAAAGCTTTGCAAAAGACGACTCGATCGGGACGATCGAGTGTTTCAGGGCATGGATAAGGGCGATACGCATCTGACAGGGCCTGGGTTGGGCGCGGCATGTATCGACACACCGCGCCGTCGCCGCGACTTACTTGAACGGAATGGCGTACATCAAGCCGCCCTTGCTCCAGGCAGCGTTCAGGCCGCGATCGAGTTTCAAGGGACTCGCCTTGCCGACATTGCGCTCAAAAATCTCGCCGTAATTGCCGCCGGCCTTGATCGCCAGCACCATCCACTTGTTGTCGAGGCCGAGCCGCGAGCCGAGGTCGCCGGAGGCGCCGAGCAGGCGCTGGATCGCAGGCGTCGCGGATTTTGTCATCTCGTCCGCGTTGGCCGCGGTGACGCCGAGCTCTTCGGCCTCGACCAGGCCATAGTGCAGCCAGGTGATGATGTCGCTCCAGACTTCGTCGCCGTTGCGCGTGAAGGGACCGAGCGGCTCCTTGCTGATCGTCGGTCGGCAGCACGACATAGTCGGCCGCGTTCGGCGCTGCTGTCGCCACCGCGCCAGCCAGCGCGGAGGCGTCCTGGGTCATGGCATCGCAACGCCCGCCGAAGAAGGTCTGGTACATGGTGTCGACGCGATCGAACACCAGCGGCTTCCACTCGATGCCGTTGGCGCGGCCGTAGTCGCCGAGCGTCACCTCATGCGTCGTGCCCTGCGCGACGCAGACGGTGGCGCCGTTGAGGCCCTTCAGGTCCGTCACCCCGGCGTCCTTCTTCACCACAAAGCCCTGGCCGTCATAGAAATTCACCGGCCCCTGTCGCAGGCCGAGTGTCACGCCGCGCAAATAGGTCTGCGTCGAATTGCGGTAGAGCACGTCGATCTCGCCGGACTGCAGCGCAGTAAAACGGTTCTGCGCGGTGAGCGCGACGTAACGCACCTTGGTCGCATCGCCGAGCACGCCCGCCGCCAGCGCGCGGCAATAATCGACGTCGAGCCCCTTGTAGTTGCCTTGCGAGTCCGGCGCCGAGAAGCCGGCAAAGCCGGCGCTGACGCCGCACACCAGCGTGCCGCGCTGCTTGACCGTATCCAGCGTACCGGCGGTCGCGGCCGACCAGGACGCGGCAAGCAAACCAAAAGCAATCAAGCCCTTCTTCATCCCTGCCTCCCTCTTAATGACCGACACTCTTCAATGCGCTGTCGACGGCATGACCGAGCCTGTCGACGATCATGTCGATATCGTCTGATGTCGCGATATAGGGCGGGGCCAGCAGGACATGATCGCCGCTGCGGCCGTCGACGGTCCCGCCGGACGGGTAACAGGCCAGGCCATTTTCGAACGCCGCGGCCTTGATCCGCTGGTGGAGCTTCAGCGCCGGATCGAACGGCGCCCGCTTGCTGCGATCGGCGACCAGCTCGATCGCCCGGAACAGGCCGCGCCCGCGGATATCACCGATATGCCTGTGATTGCCGAAGCGCTCGGTCAGGCGACGCTCGAGCTGACTGCCGCGCTCCTTCACCTTGTCGAGCAGATGCTCGTCGCGGATCACGTGCTGCACCTCCAGCGCCGCGGCGCATGCCATCGGATGCGCGAGATAGGTATGGCCGTGCTGGAACGCGCCGGAAGCCTCGCGTATCGTATCGACGATGCGCCCGCTGGCCAGCATCGCACCGATCGGCTGGTAGCCACCGCCGAGCCCCTTGGCGATGGCCTGGATATCGGGCGCGATGCCTTCCTGCTGCCACGCATGCAGTGTGCCGGTGCGGCCCATGCCGCACATCACTTCGTCGAGGATGAGGAGCGCGCCATGCCGGTCGCAGATCTCGCGCACCGCGCGGAAATACCCTTCCGGCGGCGGCACGCATCCAGCCGTGGCGCCGACCACGGGCTCGGCGATGAACGCCGCCACCGTATCGGGGCCGAGGCGCCGAAATTCCGCCTCCAGTTCGGCGGCGAGCCGCGCCACGAAATCCGCCTCGGATTCGTTGTCGCGCTTTTCATGATAGGCAAAGGCCGGCGTTACATGGCTGAACGCGTGCGAGAGCAGCGGCGCATAGGGTTCGCGCCGCCAGGCATTGCCGCCGGCCGCCAGCGCGCCCAGCGTATTGCCGTGATAGCTCTGGCGGCGCGCGATGAAATGCTGGCGCTGCGGCTGGCCGCTCTCGATGAAATATTGCCGCGCCAGTTTGATGCTGGCCTCGATCGCTTCCGAGCCGCCGCTGACGAAGTAGGCATAAGCGAGACCGCCCGGCTCCTCGCCGACGAGTTGCTCGGCCAGCGCCTCTGCGGGCTCGGAGGAGAAGAAGCCGGTGTGGGCGTAAGCGAGCTTTGCCATCTGTCTCGACATCGCCTCGAGCACACGCGGATGCTGATGGCCGAGACAGGAGACCGCGGCGCCGCCGGAGGCGTCGAGAATTTTACGGCCATCCTCGGCAATCAGCCAGACACCCTCGCCGCCGATCGCCTTCGGCGGCGTTTCGCGCAGGCTTCGGTGCATCACGCGGCTCTTTGAGACAGCCATGGCGATCAGCCTTTCTCGGAAACATATTGCGACATCAAGGCAAGCCTCGCCTCGGTTTCCTCGAGGCGTCGCTTGGCCGGCGCACCGCCCAGCGTGAACGTGACCGCGGCCAGCGATTGCGCGATGGCGATGGCGCCGGTGAGGCTCGGAAAGAATCCGGGGGAAGCCGCCGCCTCGAAGGTGAGCAGATGGTCGGCGCCCTCGGCCATGGGCGCGGTGCGCGTGTCCGCAATCGCGACCAGCGTGGCGCGTGCGCGATGCGCCGCGCGCGCCGACAAGACACTCGCCGTCGAATAGGGCGCAAAGCCGATGATGACGACCGCGTCGTTGGCGCGGAAGGCGCCGAGATCGAGATCCTCCGGCCCCGAACCGCCGACCAGTTGCACGGCGTCGGGCCTGAAGAGGCGAAGCTGATAGTTGAGCAACTCCGCGACGCTACGGCAGCTGCGAAAACCCGCGATCCAGATGCGTTGCGCCGCGTGCAGCGCCCTCGCCGCGCCGGCGACCGAGCCGGCCGAAATGCGCGCAAGGCCGGCGGCTTCCGCCTCCAGCTTGTCGGCGACCAGCATGACGTCGGCGTTGGGACCCGGGCGCCGGTCGCGCGCGCGGCCGGAGAATGGCGAGGATTGCGCGGGCCGGCGCGCTTCCGTCAGCGCCGCGCGCAATTCGTCCCAGCCGGAATAGCCCAGGGCCTTGGCCAGCCGCGTGAAGGAAGCGGGATCGGCGCCCGCAACGGCGGCCAGCTCGCGCATCGAACGCGTGGTGGCGTCGTAATCGTTGGCGGCGACGAACCGCCCGACCTCTTGCAGCCGGGTCGGCAGCGACGGCAGTGCGCTGCAGAGCTCGTTCAGCGGGGACGATTTCGACTGCGGCTGAGCCATGAAACAAATGTTGCACAAATCGCAGTTTGGTGCAACGTTTGAACTGCGCTGCCCCGCGCATGGCCGATGATCGCTTGCTCTCCAGAAGGATCCTTGTGCTGTGACGATATCCACGCCCGAACGCCCGCGCCGCCGACGCGCGCGCTTCTCCTTGAGCCAGGAGCAACTCTCCGGACTGCTCTGGCAGATCGTGGTGGTCGGGATCGCCGTTCTCATCGTCGCCTGGCTCTGGTCGAACGCCGTTCACAATCTATCGGTGCGAAGGATCTCGACCGGCTTCGCGTTCCTCGGCCGCGAGGCCGGAATGCCGATCGCCGACAGCTGGCTCGCCTACAGTCCGAAAAACACCTACTTCCGCGCCTTCCTCGTCGGCATCGTCAACACGCTACGCGTTGCGGTGATCGGCATCGTATTGGCGACCGTGGTCGGCACGCTCGTCGGCATCGCGCGGCTGTCGTCGAACTGGCTGCTGTCACGCCTTGCCGCTGTCTATGTCGAAGTGCTGCGCGACCTGCCGCTGCTGCTGCAATTGCTGTTCTGGTACGTGCTGATGCAGGGCCTTCCCGCGGCGCGCGCGGCGTGGAAGCCGATCGAGGGCGTCTTCCTCTCCAATCGCGGTTTGGTGCTGCCATCGATTCCGATCGATGAAGCCAATCTCTGGGTGCTGGCGGACGGCCGCGGCCGGGCTGATCGCGCTTTACGCGCTGCGCCGGCGACTGATCGCTCGGCAAATGCAGGACGGCCGGTCGCGCCGGCTGTGGCCCTACGCGCTGGTCCTCATTGTCGGTCTGCCGGCCCTGGTATCGGCGGCCCTCGGCGCGTCCTGGACCGTCGAGATGCCGCAGTTGCGCGGCTTCAATTTCGTCGGCGGGCTGACGCTGTCGCCGGAATATTTCGCGCTGCTGGTCGCACTCGTCACCTACACCTCGGCCTTCATCGCCGAGATCGTGCGCAGCGGCATCCAGGCCGTTTCCAGGGGCCAATGGGACGCCGCCCAGGCGCTCGGCCTGCGGCGCGGCTTTGTGCTCCGGCACATCGTGCTGCCGCAGGCGCTGCGCGTCATCATTCCGCCGATGACCAGCCAGTATCTCAACCTGACGAAAAACTCCTCGCTTGCCGTGGCGGTCGGCTATCAGGACATCGTGTCGATCGCCAATACGACGCTGAACCAGACCGGACAGGCCATCGAAGCGATTGCGCTGATCATGGCGGTGTTCCTGACCATCAGCCTCGGCATCAGCTTCTTCATGAACTGGTACAATGCGCGCATCGCGCTGGTGGAGCGCTGAGCGATGACGACGCTGACATCCGCGCCGGAAAATCCGTTGCCTTTCGGCGGCGCGCGACCGCGGCGGCCCGGCGGCGGCCGCGTGATCAGATGGCTGCGCGCCAATCTGTTCTCCTCGATACCTTCGAGCATCATTTCGCTGCTGCTGATCTTCCTGCTTGCGAAAGCCTGCGTGAGCTTCGTGCAGTGGGGCATCACCAATGCGATCTGGATGGTGTCCGGCAACGACTCCGGCGCCTGCCGCGCGCTGCGCGGCCTCGGCGCCTGCTGGGCCGTGATCCCGGAAAAATACCGCTTCATCCTGTTCGGCACCTATCCCTTCGACCAGCAGTGGCGGCCGGCGCTCGCGACGCTGACGTTCGTCGCGCTGTTCCTTGTATCCAGCCGGCGCAGCTTTTGGCGCAAGGAGCTGGTATTGGTGTGGGCGGGCGCGCTGACCGTGATCGGCTTCCTGATGTGGGGCGGCGCGTTCGGGCTTTCCTTCGTCTCGCAGGATCGCTGGGGCGGACTGCCGGTGACGCTGATCCTTGCCACCTTCGGGCTCGCCTTCGGCTTTCCGCTTGGCATTCTCGTTGCGCTCGGCCGCCGCTCGAAATTGCCGGCGATCCGCTCGCTATGCGTGCTCTATGTCGAGATCATCCGCGGCGTCCCGCTGATCAGCCTGCTTGTTCATGGCAAGCGTGATGTTTCCGCTGTTCATGCCCGACGGCGTCAACATCGACAAACTGCTTCGCGCCCAGATCGCCTTCATCCTCTATGCCGGCGCCTATCTGGCCGAAGTCATCCGCGGCGGCCTGCAGGCGGTGCCGCGGGGACAGCACGAGGCGGCGGACGCACTCGGTCTTGGCTACTGGCAGAAGAACGGCCTGATCATCCTGCCGCAGGCCATCCGCCACGTGATCCCGCCGCTGGTGAATACCTTCATCGCGTTCTTCAAGGACACCAGCCTGGTCCTGATCATCGGCATCTTCGACCTCCTGACGACGGCCAAGACCGCGATCATCGATCCCGCCTGGCAATCGTTCAGCGTCGAGGTCTATGTCTTCGTCGGCCTGATCTATTTTGCGTTCTGCTTCGCCATGTCGCGCTACAGCCGGCGGCTGGAAACGCAGCCGGGAGCGAGGTGATCCAGGGCTGGTCTGGTGAGTTTCCTGAGTAACGGGGGTCAGAGCGCCACCGGCAACGCCATCAGGACGACGTCACCGGCCCCAATAGAACTTCGATTTTGATTCCATCAAAACGGAAGAGTTTCGATAGACCGGGCTTGCCCTCAAAACAGCCATCGCCGACCGGTTGCGTCCCGCGACGGGAGTATCTCAACCGTCGCCGTGCGGCCGGCCACTAGCGTTGCATTGGCTGGGACATTATCAAGCGAAATACGCACCGGAACACGCTGCGCCAGCCGCACCCAATTGAATGTTGGATTGACGTTGGCAAGCAGGTTGGCTCCCTCGCCGCGATCGCGGTCCTCGATGCCGCCCGCGATGCTTTCGACATGGCCGGTCAGTCGCGCGGCGTCGCCCATCAGACGGATGGCGACCCGATCGCCGACATGAATGCGCGGCAGCTTGGTTTCCTCGAAATAGCCGTCCACATGCAGGGTGTCGGTATCGACCAAAGCCATCACGCCCTTTCCGGCCGTCACATACGTTCCGGGACGAATGTCCATGTTGGAGATGGTGCCGTTCACCGCGGCATGAACCTCGCTGCGATCGAGGTTTAGCTGGGCCACTGCCCGGTCGGCAACCGCCTGGTCATAGGCGGCCTTGGCCTGAAGCTGGGCGGCCAGCACCTGTTCCTGCTTTTGTTGCGAGACGGCATCGGTACTGAGCGCGCGATAGCGCTTCAGGTCGCTTGCCGCCTGATCGAGCGAGGCGCGGCGCCCGGCGACCACCGCGTCTGCTTGCTGCAACGCCAGGGCAAAGCGCGCCCGATCGATGCGCAAAATGACATCGCCGCGCCGCACCTGTTGATTGTCGTGCACCAGGATTTCGGTGACGAAGCCCGACACGTCAGGAGCAACCGCAACGACATCGGCGCGGACGCGGCCATCGCGCGTCCAGGGCGCGTCCATGTAGTAGGCCCACAGATAGCTTCCGACAACCAGAGCGGCAACAACCGCAACGGCAGTGACGGCGAAACGGCGAAGCAATCCAACAGTATTTTTCACGACAGAAACTCCGAGGACAGGTAAACGACGCCCCCCAGCACGCAGACGAACAAAGCGAGGTCGAACAGCGCGCGATGCCATACGAAGCGGTAAAGACCGGCGCGTCTGAAAGCCGGACGCAGCATCGCGCACAGCGCGGAGGTGACGAGAAGCCATAACAGCAGCGTGGGGACGAGCACCCCAAAGAAGTCGATTTCGTATCTCATGCGGCGACGCTCCTGAAGCCTGCGGGACCGGGAGCCTCGGGCTGATAGGCCGGCGCGTCCGGAAACAGCCCGCGCCGGATACCCACCAAACCAATCAGCGCATCTTCCCGCACGCTGTCGCCGGACCCGGTAATGGCTTCAGCCAGCGCCGCATCGATGCTCCTGAGCAGCTCGGGCGACATCGGCCCTCCGTCATGTCCGCGGAACGCGGCAGCCAGCCGGTCCAGCATGTCATCCATTGCGCGCAGCGTCCGAGACGTTAGCCCGTGGCGGGCGCGGCGCAGATCGACGATGTTGAGACCGACGCGCAACTCGCTGAGGCCATCGACCTGGCGAAGGTAGCTTTCGGGAATCGCAGCGAGGCGCGGAGCAAGCAGCCCAAGACGGTTCAGCATCACCCCGGCGAACGCCGCCCTGTCGCGTTGGCCACGCCGCTCGGCCGCAACGGCCAGCGCCGTCCAGTTCGTCGTCATCAGGCGCCTTGCACTCCATTCAGCGCCGACAGACCGCGCCAGTCTGGTGACCACCACCGTCACCGCCGTCCCAACCACGAACGCCAGCGCGGAATTGGCGAACGCCGCAAAATCAGCGCTGTAGACCGACTGCAACGCCATCAGGCTCACGGTATTGGCGGCGAGCGCCATGCCGATGAAAGCTGTCGATGGGCGTGCGATGAGGACGCCAAATACGAGGAGGGTTGGCGCCAGCGTGACGATGAGTATCTCGATATTCGAAATCCGCGGCAGCACGGCGAACAAATAGACCGCGACGATGGCCATGGAAACGATCGACCACCAGGTGAAGCCGCGGATCCCGGGCACGGGATCGTCCTGGGCCGCAAAAAAAGAACACGCCACCGCCGCCATCATCGGTGCCGACGCGCCGTCCGGCCAGCCGGTTGCGATCCAGAGGCCGCAACAGATCAGGATCGAGATCATGGCGCTCGCCGCAGACCACAACGCCATGCCGTGATCGCGGTGCCTGATCGGCGCGGCGCCGGCCTCCGGACGGAACGCCAATTCAACGTTTGATGCGTCGTCACCGGCGGCGATGGCACGGCTGAGCGCCCGGCAATCGTGCGACAGGTCGACCAGTTCGCGCAGCCGTATCAGCAGGCTGGCGATCATGATCCGATCCCACGACGCGTCGACGTCAAGTTTGGGTTGCAGCGCGGCGATCGCGGCCCGAAGCCGGTCGACCGGCTGCCGCTCATGGCCGTCGGTAGCGATCCAGCGAGCCAGATCGTCGAGCAGACGCGCAAGCTCCGGCGACAAGGTTTGCAGTCGGTCCCCGAGAGCTGCGATGCGATCGCCGATCGATGCCAGCATCGGCAGCAGCATCAGCATGTGTAATCGCAGCGCGCGCAGTCCCGATGCGACGCCGGTGTCGACCAGCCTGTCGTGAGCCAGATGGCTTGCCAGCATGTCGATCTCGACGGCGTCGGCAGCGAGGCGCAGTCGCTGGTCCCGCGATGCCTGCTCGCTGCCGCGTCCGCCGAGCACGCCCCGGCTGAGGCACCGTGCGTCGCTCAGCCATTTTTCGATCCGCGCCGCAACGGCCGGACCGACGCTGCGCGGAAACACAACGGTAGAAACCAGGCTGGCGCAGATGATGCCGAGTGTGATCTCCTCGACCCTTGCCAGCGCCGTATCAAAGATGCTCGCCGGATCCGAGACAGCCGGGAAGCCGATCAGGGCTACCGAGTATCCGGCCAGCATGAAGATATAGCTGCGCGGCGTACCGTCGATCAGAGACAGATAGAGGCAAACGCCCAGCCAGAGCGCGATGACAAGACAAAGCAGCTCTGGCGCATTGACCAGATTGGGCACGATCGCCACCGTCGCCGCCGCGCCGATCAGCGTTCCCAGCACGCGATAGAATGCCTTGGAACTGGTCGCGCCGGCGAGCGGCTGCGAAGTGATATAGACCGTCGCCATCGCCCAGTAAGGGTGGGGCAAATCCATCCAGAGTGCGATGACCAGCGCCAGCATTGCCGCCGCGAAGGTCTTGAGAGAAAAGACAATGGCGGCGTGACGGACCAGAAAAGGCTGATCCGTGGTCACGGCTGTTTCTCCGCGGCCTCAAGCACCCGGCTGGCCCGTTGCTCGATCCTCTGCAGAGCCTCGAAGGTCACCGCAAGATCCTCAGCGGAGATATCCTTCAGGAGATGGCTCCGGACGCGACGCAATACCCGGTTGATGTCGTCGGCCCTTTTCTCGCCCAAGGCCGTCAGATGCAGCATTTTTGCCCGCCGGTCGGTCGGGTCTTCGCGGCGCTCGAGCAGACCCTCGGCCTGCAACAGATCGATGAGCCGAACCAGAGAGGGCCCTTCAATGCCCATCTCCTCGGCCAGCACACCCTGTCGAGCGCTTTTCCCGCGACGCGAGAGAACTATCAGCGGGAGGGCCGTGGCTTCCGACAGGCCGTGGGCCGCAAGGGCCTGATCCGCCTCGCGACGCCACAGCCGCCCAATCCGCGCGATCAGGAGGCCGATTTCGGCATGAATGCCTTGCTGGGATGGAGCCATGTGAAATTAGATAGCATACTAATCATTAGGATACAACTATATTAGGATCACGGGAGCGACGAAGGAGACCCAAGGGGATCGCGTCATGAAATCTCGCCCTGAGCCAAAAATGTCCGCTCATCACAACGTCATGATGGCGCGAAGCGATCTGCCCGGCGCGGGCCATACGCAGACGCTTGCGCTGATCCCGACGTTCATCGTGGTGGCGGTGGATGCCACGGGAATGGGAATCATCCTGCCGCTGTTGCCATTCTATTCGCAACGCCTTGGGGCCACTCCGTTCATCGTCGGCTTTCTGATCTCCGCGTATGCCGTCTGTCAGTTGGTTGCCGGCCCCGTGGTCGGGATGCTGTCGGACAGATACGGGCGAAGAAGCGTCCTGATCTTCAGCCAGATCGGCACGCTTGCCGGATTCGTGCTGCTTGCATCGGCCAACAGCCTGGTCGTGGTGTTTCTGGCACGAATTATCGACGGCCTGACCTCAGGCAATATTTCCGTCGCCCATGCCTATGCAGCCGAGCACAGCGCGCCATCGACCCGAAAGCAGGCGCTCGGCACGACGAGCGGTGCGATCGGAACCGGCTTGCTGGTCGGCCCGGCACTCTCCGGATTTCTGGTTCAATTCGGCGTCACTGCCCCGGTATGGGCGGCGGCGGCATTATCGCTGGTCAGCATCCTTGCCACTGTCACGCTGCTTCCTCCGGACCAACCCGAACCGAAGGTTGCGGACATACGGCGCGCTCCCGAGCCCGAGACGGCACGGGTTTTATTGTTGATGCCGTATGCCTGGAGCCTGCTTGGGCTGCTGATTTTGTTTTTCTTTGCCAACTCCATGTTCCTGTCCCAGATTGCGCTATTCCTTGCCGCGCGCTTCAGTTGGGATGGGCACCCGTTCGGGGCCAAAGAACTTGGCGTCGTGTTCGCATACGCTGGCTTCATCAATATGCTGGTCCAGGGCATGTTGATTACACCGGCCAGTCGGTACATTTCCGACAGGACCATCGTCGTGGCCGCCTTCGCGCTCATGGGGGCGGGATTTTCCGGGCTCGCCATCGTGGGCAGGATCGACCTTCTTGCCGTTTTCCTGACGCTGATCATCTTCGGCACGATGTTCATTCGAACAACACTCACCGCGGAATTGTCTCGAAGCGTCCCCCTCAATCGTCAGGGCATCATCATGGGCTTCAACCAATCGCTGATGTCGGGCGCCAATATTGTCGCGCCGCTTTTGAGCGGCGCGCTGATCGATCGCCGGCTATACGCCACATGGGCGTTTTCGATGGCCGCCATCGCGACATTGGGCGCCATCACGGCTACCGGACTACAGGCGTCGTCCACACAAAGAGAATTCTCGGAAACATTGGATCCTTCGGTCGGGGCCGCAAACGAAGCTCGCGTGCGGCGCGGACGAGGATGTTCATAATCTCCATGCTCCGGGAAGCAAAGCCATGACGAGAAGCGTGGTGCCGAAGTAGACGACACCGGATAGTGTCAATGCGACGAACGCCGCCCTCTCGCCTCCTGCTGCAGGCCATCCGCCACGTGATCCCGCCGTTGGTGAATACCTTCATCGCGTTCTTCAAGGACACCAGCCTGGTCCTGATCATCGGCATCTTCGACTCCTGACGACGGCCAAGACCGCGATCATCGATCCCGCCTGGCAATCGTTCAGCGTCGAGGTCTATGTCTTCGTCGGCCTGATCTATTTTGCGTTCTGCTTCGCCATGTCGCGCTACAGCCGGCGGCTGGAAACGCAGCCGCGAGCGAGGTGATCCAGGGCGCGTACTCATAGATCGAGCTTGATTGGTGCGGCTTGATCGATGTCCGTCATGCCCCGATAGCGACCAAATCCCGCATCGCAGCGAAATGACGCGATGTGCCAACAGGCAGACTTCACCAAATCGGCCGCTTACGGCGCAAAGCCGACTTTTTGGCTCGATGACGAGATCGGCTAAGGTCCAAAGTAGAACGTCAGCCGGGGGAGGCCTGCCGCTATTCTGGCTGAGGCGCCTTCTTGAAACCGGCCATTTCGCCAACGCTCGATTCCAGCCGCTGCCAAGAGCACCTGTTGCAGCCGTTTTGCCAATACCCCATCTCACCTAATGGTTCGCAGCCTAACTCGAAATAGGTAGGTGGGTTTCTCCATAAGAGGCATAGGATCGCGTGTAGGCGAATGCATAATTCTGCAGGCGACGTCGAGCGATACATAGGATTTGCCCAATCTGCGGGAACTGATTTGCGACCTCCTCAACGACGTGCAGATCCCGGTAGCCCGTGTCGGCGATCCGAAACCCGGCGTCGCGTTCGAAGGCGACGTTGTTCGCATACTCTCGATGGAATGATCTGGCTGGGGTGGAGATGGCCGCGGGGATGCAAGGCCACATGCCGTCGCGAAGCGCCGGACAATTTGATGGTCTCTGACAAGATTGTGCGAAGGAGAAACGCGATGAGCATGGTTCAGCAAATTGCGAAGGCAGCGACGATGGGAGTCATCGCGGTCCTGCTTACCGCGCCAGTCGCCGTGGCGGAGCAAGGCGGACGATACTGGGTGCCGAAGACGACGAGCCCCGGCCCATACTGGAGACCGTCAACGGCCAACCCCGCCCAATATTCTGAGCCAACAACAACGACCCCGGCCCCATACGCGGGACCGATAACGACCACCCCGGCCCCATATTCTGGATCGATCAAGACGAATCGCGCCCGGCATGGGCGATGGCTTGTGAGAAACTCGACGAAACGGTTCGCCACCACGCAGGTGCGGAAGCGATCCCCTCTCGCTGCGATGGCCCGGGCTGTCCCCGTTTCCAAAACGCACCGTTTGATCCTGCAGGTCAACACGAATGACCCTGCCGCGATGAATCTCACGCTGAACAACGCAACGAACGTTACGCAACATTATAAGGAACTCGGGGAGAAGGTGAAAATCGAGGTGGTCACGTTCGGGCCTGGGCTGCATATGCTTCGCGATGACACGTCGCCGGTGAAGGCTCGAATCGAGCAAATGGCGCTGAGTACGCCGGAGGTATCGTTCAAGGCTTGCGGCAACACCCAGGAAAAAATGCACCAAGCCGAGCAGAAGGAGATACCGATTGTCTCTCAGGCGCAGGTGGTAAAGTCAGGCGTGGTGCGCGTGATGGAACTGCAGGAGACGGGTTGGAGCTACGTAAAACCGTGACCGAGGCAAGTCGTCATACCGGAGTTGGTTTGTCCCGAACGGGTTGACGCAGGATGGGCTAACAGGCTTCCGCCATGGGTCAATCGCGTCGTTTTGACCGTCCGCCGACGACTTTCGCGGTAGGGACGCGAGTTACTTCGCGCCCCCCGCACAGATCCGTACGGGCCCAATTCGGGCATACGGCTCCCACCTTGGGTGTCTAACGGCGAAGCGCCTCTCTGGCCACGGATGAAGGATTCGCGGTTGCGGGAGCCAGTCGTCGGCCAACCGCTTGATCCGCTCCCAGGTCGTCCAGTCTTTCTGGCTCCGCTGCCGTAGCGTGCGCCGCCAGAGATTGGTGACGTGGAAGAGGAACGCGGTCAGTGTCGGACCGTTTGTCGGCACCGCGTGGTAGTTGAAGTAGCCGGTGACGACCTGCTGCAACCATCTTCCCTGCTGGGGAATCGGCTGATGCATGCTCCGTCGCAATTCCTGTTTGATGGCTTGCAACTTTACCCGCATGCGGTCCCGCCGGGACCTCCGTTTGATTTGGAATTTGCCCCGGCGAGTTTTGCTGCAGATAAAGGTGAAGCCCAGGAAGGTGAAGGTCTCCGGTTTGCCGAGCCCGCGCCGCTTGCGGTTTGCCGCCGCCAAGCGTCCAAACTCGATCAGCCGGGTCTTCTCCGAATGAAGCGACAGCGCAAACTCCTGTAACCGCTCACGCATCTCGTCGAGGAAGCGCCGGGCGTCGCTCTCGTGCTCGAAGCCGACAATGAAGTCGTCGGCGTAGCGCACGATGATCATGTCGCCCGCGGCCTCGCGCCGTCGCCAGCGCTCAGCCCAGAGGTCGAGGACGTAGTGCAAGTAGAGGTTGGCCAGAAGCGGTGAGATCACCGATCCCTGCCCGGTCCCCTTGTCACTGACCGTCACGATCCCGTCTTCCAGGACGCCTGCCTTGAGCCATTTCTGGATCAGGCGGATGATGCGTCGGTCGCCAACGCGATGTTCCACAAACTTGATGAGCCATTCCTGGCTCACCGTGTCGAAGAACGAGCGGATGTCGGCGTCCAGTATCCAGTTCACCTTTGTGCTGGTGATCCCGACCAAGAGCGCATCCATCGCATCGTGCGTGCCGCGTCCGGGCCGGAACCCATACGAGAACCCGAGGAAATCTTCCTCGTAGATCGCGCTCAGCACCGCAGCCGTGGCCCTCTGGACGATCTTGTCCTCAAGGGCGGCGACCGCGATCGGGCGCTGCCGACCATCCGGCTTGGGTATGTAAACGCGCCGCGACGGTAGTGCCCGATACCCTCCCCGATGGACGCGGGCATGCAGGTCCTCGAGATTGCGCTCAAGGTGCTGCTCGTAGTCCCGACATGTCAGCCCATCCACCCCAGGTGCAGCATTCTCCTTGAGTTCAAAGAATGCCTCTTCGAGGTGATCAATACTGACGTGGTGGAAGAGCGCGGTGAACTTCTCCTTCTTCCTTTGCCTTGCAGCTTGCCGTATGCGCTTCAGCGCCTGTGACACGGTTTCCCGGTACTGTGCCCGGCCCGTGCTTTGCTGACTCACATTCCCCTCGGCCCCCGCCCTTGGCTCCTCCAACTCCGCAGCCGGTTGCCCAGCTTTGTTCGTCGGCTTCACAGCTACTATGGCGGGGTCAGACTTCTCATGATCGTACATCATCGGCTACGGCTCCTCGCCTTCCCGACACGGACCAGTGCAGCACGCATGCTGGCGCTGGCCGACCATGAGATCTCCCGGTTCCCGAGCAAAGAGCGTCCGCACATGCCAGTGTCTAAGACCACGCCGGGCCGTCTGGGCGCTCGCGTTATCGCCCCCATCCGTGTTGCCTTCCGTCACCGGAACGACGTCGGCACCCGGGATGAGGGTACTTTCGCGGCTCAATGGCTGGCCTATGCGCTCCCCTGTCAACGCTTCGCCAATACCCTCGCGGGCATCTGCGCATGACTCGGGGTCGATGCGGTTCGCTACTCCTTCATCGTGATGGACTTGCACCATCTACTCCTTGCCGGTCTCCCGGCGCACTCCGGTCTACCCCGGATTTTGTTGCAAAACTCTTTTTGGATCACGGAGCACAAATTTTCCGGACCGCTGGTGCGGCGATCAGACGTTTATGTGAGGGACCACATGATCGAGCGACCAACTCATGGGCAAGGTCGGTAACGAATCTGAGACCATACCGGTTTGCGATTGGCGCTTGTTTCCTGTTTTAGCGGGAAATTAGTCGCGCGGCATTTCTGGGGTTTTGCAACACTATCCCCCGGTGAGCGGACATCGTCAGAGCCGGTCGGCGGGTCCGTCCCTTATCTGTATCGTGAGAGCAATCTCGTCGAGCAGTTCTTCAACAAGATAAAGCAATGTCGACGTGTGGCGACCCGATATGACAAACTCGCAACCAACTATCTGGCATTCGTCAAACTCGCATCAATCCGAATTTGGCTGCGTGCCAATGAGTTCACGCCGTAAATCGCCATTGTACTTGACGGGGTGGCACCCCATGCTCTCGGTCAACCCGGTGACCGGAGAGCTGCTGTGATTCAACTGGTTTCAAAGCTGACTTGCCCCCATTGCGGCCACAGCTCGGTCGAGGACATGCCGACTGACGCCTGCCAATTCTTCTACGACTGCAAGCATTGTGGTGTGAGGCTGAAGCCGCTGGATGGCGACTGTTGCGTCTTTTGCTCCTACGGCTCAGTGCCATGTCCGCCTGTTCAGGAAGGCGGCAAGTCGGCGTGTCGCTCGTGATCTCGCGCGTGTTACTCATAGATCGTCGCTTGAGCCTCACACAGGTGGTGTCCGCCTCACCCTAAACCCCGGTCGATAAAGCGCGAAAGGGAATTGGCTTCAGCCGGCTGTTTTGCCGCCGTCGACGTTGAGGACATGGCCGGTGATGTATGAAGCCTCGTCCGAAGCGATGAATACGATCGCGTTGGCCAGTTCCTCCGTGAGGCCGAGGCGGCCCATCGGAACACCCGTCATCAGAGCCGTCTTGTTCTCCGGCGTGCGCGTAAAACGGGTCAACATGCCGGTGTCGGTAGGACCAGGCGCCACGCCGTTCACACGGATTCCAGACTTGGCGATCTCGAGCGCCACCGACTTGGTGATGCCTTCGATAGCGTGCTTGCTGCCGGAATAGACAGAAGCCCCCGCCGCACCCTCGTGCCCGTAGGTCGAGGAGATGTTGATAATGCTACCGCTGCCCTGTCCCTGCATGACGCGCACTTCGTGCTTCATGCTCAGGATCACGCCGAGAACATTCGTATCGAACGTCGCGGCATAGCTTTCCGCGGTCTGGTCCGTGATCGGGCCACCCTGCCCTTCGGTGCCGGCATTGTTTACCGCGACATCGA
The DNA here is from genome assembly GCA_963786115.1 of uncultured Alphaproteobacteria bacterium. Taxonomy (GTDB): domain Bacteria; phylum Pseudomonadota; class Alphaproteobacteria; order Rhizobiales; family Xanthobacteraceae; genus Bradyrhizobium. Next base: position 12,329 of record CAWAYC010000018.1, on the reverse strand, counting down.
GACGGCCAAACCGTGCGACGGTCTTGTCGACCAGAGCGCGGACGTCATCCTCCTTTCGGACGTCGGCGTTGATGAACTCGGCCTCCGAGTTGAAAGAGCGCAGCTCCCTAACGAGCGCCTTGCCGGCCTCATCACGCCGGCCGGCGACGACCAGGTTCGCCCCCTTCTTGGCAAAGGCGACGGCGGCGGCGCGACCGATGCCGGTCAAGGCGCCAGTGATCAAGACGACCTGCTTGCCCATTTGTAATCCTCGCAGTTTGCTGCCCTACCGGCAGAGTATGGAAGTGGCGTCGCTGGGCGCGGCCTTTGAGACCGAGAACAGTCGGAGGTGCCTTTCGTTGAAAGCCATGTAGGCTTCTCTGGCGCCCGTGCAAAAGACTTTGTAAGCTGGGGGGCATGCCCTGGAGATATGGAAAGCGCTATGGAGCTACGGCACCTTCGCTATTTCATCGCGGTCGCCAAAGAGGGCAGCCTGACGCTCGCGGCTGAGAAAAGGCTGCACACGGCACAGCCCTCCCTCAGCCGCCAAATCCGCGATCTCGAATACGAGGTTGGCGTCCAGTTGATGAGCCGCAGCGTGCACGGCATCGAATTGACCGCCGCAGGCAAGGCCTTTCTCGACCACGCGCGGCTGGCGCTCACCCAGGCCGATGCAGCCAAGGAAGCATGCCGGAGCTGTTTTGGTCTGTCGATCAGGCCCGCGCGCAATCGCTTCTGCCGCGCAATGGCTCCCGCACGGTGGAACTGGCCGCAAGCATCGATCTGCGGTCGATCAATCCTGATACCGGCGAAATAGCTCTGAAGCTCGAAAATATCGCACTCTACGCGGATGGGCATCACGCCAAGCTTTATGATTTCTCGCTTTCTCCTCGAGCGAGCGGCGGTTCGGCAGGCTCCGTCTCCGCACTATCCGAGCCGGCGTCCGTTGCAGATGCGGGCGCCGCACCCGCGCAGGACCAAAACGCAACCGGCAATGGAGCGGATGCGGTGCGGCGCTTCAATCTGCCGACCGTGAAGGGGCTCCCTTTGATAACGCCCATAGAGTTGCACACTTATGTGAATGCGGAGGGGTTCGGCGGGGATTATGGATTTGCAACGACCTCCGGCTTGCGGCCTCTGTCGCCTGCCGAGCGGTGGGCAAGAGCAATCCATGCGTTGGGATTGGCAAATACTCCAGGTATTGCGAACGCACTCGACGATAACGACGCCGTTCGCCTCGCTTGCATCTTCCTTGCGCGAGGCGTTCAAACACGCCTCTTTCAGCAAAATTCATGTGGGTTTAAGCCGCATATTCCGGGCGCTGAATTCGCTCTGAAGGACGAGGCGGCTGCTTTCCGGGCGCAGGAGCTTGGAAAAATCATAGCAACTGCGCCAAGACTTCCGCTGAAAACAGTGGTCGTACTGCAGTGTCAATAAGCGAGTACGACTTAAATAAAGCAAGATTTTCAATTGACTATAGGTCCGAGTCGCAGCTGTCTTTGTTCGGATCTCCTCTTGATATAGTGCTGCCAGAGCTATCACTGAATCTTGGTGACGGAAGGGGTCAGGCGGCAGCGGCTTGAGCTTTCGGCTTGACGACCTCAATTCCGTCGGTGAACCTTACACCGAGAATTATCTTCGGCAACTGGTTGTGGCCATCGAGGCGACGCCAGTTTTTCTCGGCGGCCTCGGCCAGCTTGAAGATCATGGCGAGCGCGGTCTTGTTCGAGAGACATCCTTTGGAGCGCACTGTTCGGTGGCGGACCGTCGCGAATGAGCTTTCGATGGGGTTGGTCGTTCGCAGATGCTTCCAGTGCTCAGCCGGGAAGTCGTAGAAGGCAAGCAACGCGTCGCGATCCTTGATCAGGCACTCGACAGCCTTGTCGTATTTGACGCCCCAAGTTTCGATGAAGGCGTCGAACGCGGCGAGTGCATCCTTCTTGGTCTCGGCCATCCAAATCTCCTGGAGCGCACGCTTGGCCTTCGATTGCTGGCTCTTGGGCAGCTTGTTCAAGACATTGGCGGTCTTGTGCACCCAACAGCGCTGGCCGCGTGTCCTCGGCCACACCTCCTCGACCGCCTGCCAGAAGCCGAGGGCGCCGTCGGCGACCGCGAGCTCGGGTCCCAACGCAAGCCCCCGCCGTTTGAGGTCGAGGAGGAGCTCTTTCCACGATTGCGCGCTCTCGCGCACGCCGTCGATGAGTCCGACAAGTTCCTTTTTGCCTTCGGGCGTGGCGCCGATGATCACCAGCAGGCACTGCGCGGCCTCCTCGAGCCGGGCTTGCACATGGATGCCGTCGACCCAGAAGTAAACGTAGCGTTTGGCCGAGAGATCACGCTTGCTCCAACGCGTATGCTCGTCCGACCAGGCCTCCTTGAGCCGCCCGATGGTCGAGGCAGAGAGCCCGCCGGCATCCTTGCCGAGCAGTGCGATCAGCGCCTCCTCGAAATCACCGGTGGAGATGCCCTTCAGGTAGAGAATCGGGATCAGCACCTCTAGGCTCTTCGATCGGCGCGCATAGGGAGGCAAAATCGTCGACGAAAATCGGATGTGCTCTCCGCCTTCGCCGGCGCGGTCACGCACGCGCGGGCACCGCACCGCGACTGCACCGATGCCGGTCACGATCTCGCGCTCGGGCAGATGCCCGTGGCGCACCAGTCGCCGGCGGCCATCATCGGTCAACTTGTCGGTATGGGTGCTGAGCCAAGCCGCAACCTCGGCTTCGACGGCCTGCTCCAATAGCGTTCTCGCGCCATTGCGTAAAACCTCGGTCAGCGGATCGGAAAATGTTCCTGGCTGGGTTAATTCGAAAACGTTAGTCTCGGTCACGGCGTATCACTCCTTCGGTGGAGAAGTGGAGGCGTTGAACACCCCCACGATACGCCGCCTTACCCCTTCATGCCGTCACCAACTTTCGGGCATAGCTCGTGCTGCCATCGTTCTGGCCAGTGGGCGAGACACAAGCGCGATATAGTCAGATCCCTACGTACGAAAGGCGTGGGTCGGATTGGAGATTGCGCTGATTGGGGTAGCCCCCGGTCAAGGCACGGCTCCGATCTTCGACAGACCCACAGGACTGCCAAATCATGCCTATTGGCGGCTCCATACCACGGATTTGACTCTATTCCTCGATGAGGCCCTCCGGTCGCCGCTGCATAAATTTGGCGGCGAGTTCGCGCGCCTCCCGCAGCCCATCCTGAATACGGCTGATGAGCAGGCGCCGCATCCTCAGGGCCCGATGCGGGTAAATGACGAGACGGTGCTGCTTTCGGTTTTGCCGCAGCTTGCCGGCAAAGACATAAAGATCGACTGGGCGGCAGCGGCGTCGGCGCGGGTTATATCGGACGAGAAATTCCGGAGTCGAAGCGATTGGCGCGACTTCGATCCCTGGGGCGTTTTCTTCAGTATTGCCCCCGATGTCCGTTCATTTGCAGGCGATCCCGAATTGATCGAGCGCTACCGGCGTTGGACGGAGTTGCGAAGTGGGGATATGCCAAAGTCATTCACGCTTTGGCGGCTTCTGGCTCTATCCGGCGCCCGTGGCACTGCTCCACAGATCAATATTTTCAGCAACAGCGGGTCACTGGTTGGCGGTTACAATGATGAACAATATTCCCAGGCCAATCCTGAAACGGTGCTTGCAAAACTATTAGAAGCCAGGGGGATAAATAAAGCACAGCTTGTTCCCACGCCAATTCGGCTTCCCTGGACTCGCGCTGTAAGTGTCGTTGCCGCGCTTCCGCAGCCGGCGCAAAGCTATGTCATGGACACAAGCGAAGTCAGAGAAGCATTTGCCCCGGATGGGCCGCAGCCGAATCTGGTTGTGGAATGCGCCCTCGAAGGAGTCGATTTTCTAAACTACGATGACGGCAACCGGCTCGCGATCGTTCTCAAGCTTGCCCCTATCTCGGCAGACATCCGTCAAGGTAGCGCCGTCAACGTTCGTTATGCCTTCCCATCCGCATCCGAGCAAAGAGCGGCCGTTGCGGCGCAGGAAGTTGCAAGGAAAGGCGAGGCAGAAGCCGCTGCGGCGAAGAGACTGGCTGACTTGCAGGCGAAGGAGGAAGCCGACCGCTCCTCTGCCGAAAGCGCCGCGGCGAATGTTCGAAAGGTGGCGGCGAGCGCTCTCGCGGGCGTGCCATATGGTCCGGATATTCTCGGCATCCGGCTGGGTATGCGCATGTCTGACGCTGAAGCCATCATTCGGAAGCATATGAGCGTGGGCAGGGTGCTGGCGACGGATCGATCGTTTCCGAATGGCACCGCCAAGACCAGCCTCGGCGCTCTTCGGATCTTCGTCAATGCCGGCGAAAGCGAACAGATTTCGCTGCTCCACACGTCATCGGACATCGTTCTGGGCCTCAAGCGCATGGTAAAGACGACCGAGGCGACCAGCGACGAGCAGTTGCGGCTGAAGGCCAGATATGGAAAGCCGTCGGAAGTGAGGGGTCGAATTGGGAATTCGGGAATGGGGAGGGCAAGTGCCTAATCAGATGGCACGTCGACGGCTTTGAATGGATAAACATGCCGGAAGCGCTTCCCGCCCTGGCGGGGTGGGCCAATTGCCAGCCGCGTGTCGAGGTCCGGCGCGATGGGTCGGGGCTCAGCGAGGCCATGTACGATGCAAGAATATTCGTGGCCCAACGCGCCGAGGCGTTAGCCAAGGAAAAAAACGAAACAGAGCCGCCGAAGTTGTAGTGTGGTCCACCCAGCAACTGCCACCCGATGGGGCACCCAATCGATGTTTGCGCCGCGGATCGCAACGCGCGGCGCATCGCGAAAAGCGCCGAATGGCTGAGCGAAAAATGCCTGCGAACATAATTTCCATGAGGGTCAAATTTCTCGCCTTGCAGAATAGGATTGAATATCCGGAAAAAGGCGCGGCATCAACTCCTGAGCCCGCAATCCATTGCCAGTTCATCGGATTATTCGCCGGATCAGCGTCGCAGAGCGTGTCCCAAAACCAATTTTCGCCAATCCGCCAATCTATCAAAAGGTGTTTGACGAGGAAAGACGCCGTGACCATACGCACGCGGTTGTGCATGAAGCCCGTCGCCCAAAGTTCGCGCATTCCCGCGTCGACCAGCGGATAGCCAGTCTTGCCGTGCTGCCACGCCTTGATTTCTGATTCCTGCGGTTTGCGCCAAGGCATGGCGTCGAAGCGCGCCGTAAGATTCTTGGTTGCGATGTCCGAGTGTTGAAACAGCACGTGATAGTTGAATTCGCGCCAACCGAGTTCACTGAGAAATTTCTCGACGCCACGCTCAGCATTGGTGCGCCCACCCACATTTTCTAGCGCATGGAAAATTTGGCGCGGCGAGATTTCGCCGAAACGCAAATGCGGCGACAGTCGCGAAGTGCCCTCCCGCGCGAGATCGTCGCGCGCCGCGGCGTACTCCTTGAGCGGGCCGGCGAGAAAAGCCGCGAGCTTTTCGCGCGCGCCTGTTTCGCCTGGTTTCCAAGCTGCGCGGAGCCCGCACGCCCAATCCGGCTTCGCCGGGCAAAGATCGAGATCGGCTAGGCGCAGCCGTTGGGGACCACCCTTTGGATAAGCCGCCGCATCGAGCCTGCGCGGCGCGGCGAGTGGTTCGCCTGGCGATGGCAAGGCGCGCGCGGCGCGCCAATAGGCGGAAAACACTTTGAAAGCGCCGCCGGAGTTGGTCCTGACCTCCCAGGGCTCGTGTAGGAGAGGGCCAGCAAAACTTGTGGCTTCCGCGCCCGCGTCGTGCAATGCCGTTTTTATGGCCTTATCGACAGAAATTTCGGCGCCACCGTAGCGGCGACTCGAGAATACCACGCGGGCGCCCGCCTCTTTTGCCAGAGAGGTGACAAGCGTCTGCCCGGGACCCCGGAAAAGATCGAGCCGCCCGCCAAGCCTTTCGACTTGCTCCGTCAATGCGGCGAGCGAATGGTGCAACCACCAACGCGAAGCGCCGCCAAGGGTGCGAATATCTTTGCTCTGTTCATCGAAGCAATAGATGCATAGAAGCGGGCGCCCAGTACCGGCGGCGGCCCGCAAGGCCGCATTGTCGGCAACCCGGAGGTCGTCGCGAAACCACATTATCGCCGGGGACGAATTTTGCGGCTTTGGAGCTGTTGGCATCGAAAATTCCGCGATCAAGGGCTCGCTCCTGTGTAATCTGGGTGCGACGCGATGGTTGCGGGGCTGCTCCGGAAAATTCTCCAACGCGTGCGGCTTGCGTCGTTTAAGGCGATCGCCTAAGCGAACACCTTCGCGCGGGACAGGTTCATGAATGGCGCAAGATCCTCTCCGTAACGTGATTACCGTGCATCACGACAAGGTTTTGATCGTCGATTTCGGATCGCAGGTGACGCAATTGATCGCGCGGCGCGTCCGCGAGGCGGGCGTCTATTGCGAGATCGCGCCCGTCCAGAACGCCGAAAAGGCGTTCGCGGAGCTGGCGCCGAAAGCGGTGATTCTTTCGGGCGGTCCTGCCTCCGTCCATGACGAAGGCGCGCCGCGCGTGCCAGATGCGATTTTTGCCGCCGGGGTGCCGATCCTCGGCATTTGCTATGGCCAGCAAGCGATGGCGGCGCAATTGGGCGGCAAGGTCGCGGCCGGGCATAAACGCGAATTCGGCCGCGCCGAGGTCGAGGTTTTGCAACAAAGCGCGCTGTTCGAAGGGGTATGGGAACAAGGCAAGCGCTATCCGGTTTGGATGAGCCATGGCGACGCGGTGACGGAATTGCCGCCGGGGTTTTCCCGCCTTGCCGCCTCGGAGAACGCGCCGTTGGCGGCGATTGCCGACGAGACGCGCGGCCTCTATGGCGTGCAGTTTCATCTCGAAGTCGCCCACACGCCGGACGGCGCGAGACTGCTGGCGAATTTCGTCCACAAGGTCGCGGGACTGCGCGCCGATTGGACCATGGGCGCCTTCCGGGCCGAGGCGATTGCCGCGATCCGCGCGCAGGTTGGCGAGGGCCGGGTTTTGTGCGGCCTCTCGGGCGGTGTCGATTTCGGCGGTCGCGGCGCTCTTGATCCATGAAGCGATCGGCGGCCGCCTGACTTGCGTTTTTGTCGACCACGGCCTGTTGCGCCTTGGCGAAGCGCAAGAGGTCGTGCGGTTGTTTCGCGGCCACTACAATATTCCGCTCGTCCATGTCGAAGCGGGGGAACTGTTTCTGGGCGCCTTGAGCGGGATCAGGGACCCGGAAGAAAAACGCAAGATCATAGGGCGCCTGTTCATCGCGACATTCGAACGCGAGGCCAAAAAAATCGCCGCCGATGGCCGCGGATTGCCGGAATTTTTAGGCCAGGGCACGCTCTATCCAGATGTGATCGAGAGCGTGCCGGCGAGTGGCGGGCCTTCGGTCACGATCAAGTCGCATCATAATGTCGGCGGCCTTCCCGAGCGCATGAACATGAAGCTGATCGAACCCCTGCGCGAGTTGTTCAAGGACGAGGTGCGGGCGCTTGGCCGCGAACTGGGCCTGCCCGGAAGTTTTGTCAACCGGCATCCGTTTCCAGGGCCGGGACTCGCGATCCGCTGCCCCGGCGGCGTCACCTCTGAAAAGCTTGATATACTGCGTCGGGCGGATGCTATCTATCTCGACGAAATCCGCAAGGCGGGCCTTTACGACAAGATTTGGCAGGCGTTCGCGGTGCTGTTGCCGGTGCGCAGCGTCGGCGTCATGGGCGATGGGCGGACTTATGATTTCGTCTGCGCGCTGCGTGCGGTCACCTCGGCCGATGGCATGACCGCGGATTTTTTTCCCTTCGACATGGCATTTCTCGGCCGCGCCGCGACGCGGATTATCAATGAGGTCAAGGGCATCAATCGGGTCGTCTACGACGTGACGAGCAAGCCGCCGGGGACGATCGAGTGGGAGTGATTTGGGCCCATCCGGGGATATTCCACAGTATCCCGGAAACCGATGCAACATACTGATAAATTAACATAAACTGTTCAGTGTCTTTCGGAGACTATCGCCCGGCGGAGTCGGTATCCGACGCGCTTCCGCCCTCGACAAGATTGAGGCCCGCGAGCGGCGCGGCCTTGTACGCGATCTGGTGGCAAGCTAAGCTTGGCACCTTCGGCACCGGCGCCGTCGCCGCCTCGATCGTCCTAGTCGCGGGAACCCTTCTTATTGGCTGGTTGATAGCCGGTGCGGACACCGCGGCCCGGCCGGTACTCACACTGGGCACTGGAGCGCGCAACATCCCCGCAGCGTTGGTTGTGGCGGACCTCAATTTCGACGACGCGGATGTGCTGGTCATGTGCTTGCTTTTTGCCGTCGTCTCACTCGGTACCCCAAGGAAGCCGCTTCTCTGAAAGGTCATTTCCACCCCAAGGGCAAGGCACCCTCGAAGTTCACGCTGGAGGTGCTCAAACAGGCGAAGGCCAAATTGCCGTTCGCCGACAAGAGGGATTTCGAGGAGCAGAAGAAGGGCCTCATCGCTCCCATGAAGGACACTCAAGATCATGGCGGATGCCGGCCATGTCGCCTGGGACATGGAGCGGTTCCAGTTCCTGGAGAAGCAAGAGGACTTCGACAGCATTCATCCCTCGCTGCTCCGCCAGTCCGTACTTGAACAACAACTACGGTCTCTACGAGGTGATCCCGGGCATCTACCAGGTCCGCGGCTTCGACCTCTCCGACATCACCTTCGTCCGGGGCAAGACCGGTTGGATCGTCTTCGATCCGCTTGGTGACCGCGGAAGTGGTTCGCGCGGCGTGGAAGCTGTTTCAGGAGCACGTCGGCGAGGGCCTTCCCGTCTCGGCCGTGATCTATTCCCACACGCATGGCGACCACTGGGGCGGCGTGCGCGGCATCGTCGACGGAAGCGGATGTGAGGTCCGGGAAGATCCCCGTCATCGCTCCTCGTCGACTTCATGGAGCTACACGATTTCCGAAAACGTCTATGCCGGCAACGCCATGAACCGGCGGCTGTTCTATCAGTACGGCCTGCTACTGCCCGCCAGTCCGCACGGTTATGTCGGCCAGGGCCTCGGTCAGGCCGTGTCAGCCGGCGCCATGGGACTGATTGCGCCGACCCGTTTCGTCGAAAAGGACATCGAAGAGTTCGAGGTCGATGGCGTCAGGATGGTCTTCCAGAACACGCCGAACACCGAAGCGCCTCGGGAGATGAACACGTACATCCCCGACATGAAGGCGCTGTGGATGGCCGAGAACGTCATCGCGTCGCTGCACAACATCTACACGCTGCGCGGCGCGCCGGTGCGCGATCCGCTGCACTGGTCGAAATACATCAGCGAGGCGCTCTACCGTTTCGGCCTGGAGGCCGAGGTCATGTTCGCCTCGCACCACTGGCCGCGCTGGGGCAACGACCGGATTCAGGAAGTGCTGCGCGGCCAGCGCGATCTCTATGCCCACATGAACAACCAGGTGCTGCACCTCGCCAATCAGGGCGTGACCATCAACGAGATCCACAACGTCTACGAGGTCCCGAAGAGCCTGCAGAACAAGTGGTTCTGCCGGGGCTATCACGGCTCTCCCGCAACACAACAGCCGTGGCGTCATCCAGCGCTACCTCGGGTTCTGGGACTGCAATCCGGCGACCCTCATTCCGCTGTCGCCGGGCGACTCCGCGCCGCTCTACGTCGAGATGATGGGCGGCGCCGAGAAGATCCTCGCCCGCGGTCGGGAACTGCACGACGAAGGGCAAGTACCTGCTCGCCCAGGAGATCGTGAACAAGCTGGTGCAGGCCGAACCGCAGAACCAGGCCGCCAAGGACTTGCTGGCGGACATGTTCGAGCAGCTCGGATACCAGCAGGAGAACCCCGGTCTGCGGAACAGCTACCTCGCCGCCGCCTACGAGCTCCGGTCGGGGATTCCGCAGGGAGAAACTGTCAACTCGAGCAGCCCCGACGTGATCCGGGCGATGTCCACCGAGTTATTCCTCAACTTCCTCGGCATTCGCATGGACAGCCGCAAGGCCGAAGGGCATGCGGTTCACGATCAACCTGATCACGCCGGACAATGGCGAGAAATTCATCGTCGAGCTGGAGAACGCCACGCTCACCAACATCAAGGGCTTTCTCGCCGACAAGCCCGACCTGACCCTCACGATCAATCGCTCCGACCTGGAGCAGACGATGATGGGCGCGAAAACGCTCGAAGCGCAGATCGCGGACGGAACCGCGAAAGTAGACGGTGACGTGAGCATCCTGGCGCAGCTCGCCTCGACCATGGTCGATTTCGACCCGCGCTTCGAGATCATGCCCGGCACCAAGGCGCTGACGACCGAGGTGGCGCACGCCGATCCCTACGAGGCGGTTCCGCGCCAGACCATTGCGGAATAGCGCTCCTCTAGAAGCGGAAGCAAAACAAAAAACAATATGGGAGGCTGACGCCTCGTCTCTGAGGGCGCAGCGTGGGTCAACGTGAAGCTCGTTGATGGCGTGACAGGCCTAGAGATTTATGAAGTCCAGCGTCAATAATTTCAAACTGAGACACTACCAAAATCCTACCCCTCGTCGAGCGGTCCGCAATCCGGGCCTTCCGGGCCGGCGATCTCCCGCTCGAACCGCGCGGTGCGCGTCCGCATGGTGACGAGTTCTTCCGCCGAGGTCGGATGCAGCGCCATGGTCGCGTCGAAATCGGCCTTTTTGGCGCCCATTTTTACGGCAATTCCCAAAAGTTGCGCCATCTCGCTCGCATCCTCGCCGAGAATATGCACGCCGAGCACGCGGTCCGTCGCGCCATCGGCGACGATCTTCATCAGGATTTTCTCCCGCCGCCCGGAGAGGGCCGCCTTCAAGGAGCGGAAGTTCGCCAGATAAATGTCGACGCAATCGAACTTCGCCCGCGCGTCAGTCTCGGTCAGGCCGACGCACCCGAGTTCCGGCGTCGAGAAGACGGCGGTCGGAATATTGCTGTGCACGACGGCCTCCGGCCTGCCGCCGAAAACCGTCTCGGCGAAAGCGTGCCCCTCGCGAATGGCCACAGGCGTCAGGGCGACCCTGTTGGTGACATCGCCGACAGCATAGATCGACTCGACATTCGTTTTCGAAAAGGCATCGACCTTCACCGCCCCCAGGCTGTCGCGTTCGACGCCAGCCTTTTCCAAACCAAGCCCCGGCGTGTTTGGCCTGCGGCCGGTCGCGATCATCACCTGATCGGCGTCGACGCGCGTGCCTTTCGTCAAACTCACGCGGTAGCCCGTTGCCGTCTTTTCGATGCGTGTGGGCAGCATGCCGAAGTTGAGTTTGACGCCGGCGTGTGCGAGCCCCTCGCGCAGGCCGGTCCGCATATCGTCGTCGAAACCGCGCAACACATTTTCGCCCCGCGCGGCAAGGAACACCTCGGTGCCCAGCCGCGCGAAAATCGAGGCGAATTCCACCGCGATATAGCCGCCTCCGATGATCAGCATGCGCTTTGGCAATTCCGGGAGATCGAATATTTCGTTCGAGGTGATCGCATATTCGCGCCCCGGAACGTCAGGTTCGAGAACCGGCCCGGCCCCGGTGGCGACAAGGATAATTCGCGCGCTCACCTTGCGTCCATCGGCGAGAAGACGCACGCGATGAGCATCCTCGATTTCCGCGCGGCCGGTTTCGACGGCGACGCCTGCCTTGTCGAGATTGTCGCGATAGATCGCGGAAAGGCGGGAGATTTCCTTTTCCTTTGCGGCGACAAGTCTTGGCCAGTCGAAGGAAGGCGCGGCAAGGTTCCAGCCAAACCCCGCCGCGTCGGCGAAATGGTCCTTGTACCGGCTGGCATAGACCATGAGCTTCTTCGGCACGCAGCCGCGGATCACGCAAGTTCCGCCAATGCGGAACTCCTCCGCGATCATGACCTTGGCGCCATGGGCCGCCGCGACCCTGGCGGCGCGCACGCCGCCCGATCCCGCACCGATCACGAAAAGATCGACATCGTAAACGGCCATCGTCCACTCTCCAAAGGATCGCCCGCCACAGGATTGCCTGGCCGCGTCATCGCCGGCCAGCCTGCCTCCTCATTAAACCCCAATGAAATAAGAATGGAAGCGAGGCCAGCGGAGGTGATATACTGTTCTAAACGCGCGCCGGCGGCGGCCATTGCCTCCGGGAAGCCGCGGCATCGATTCTTGAAAGCCCCGCCACAAACTGTAAACGCGTGGAAGATGCGAGCGAATTTTGAACCGCGAAATCTCCGCGCCAGTTCCGACACAGGCTCGCCATATTTGGTACTTTATTTGGTGAATGATAGGCGAATGATAGCGGCCACAATGGTTGACGATTTGTCAATGAGGGGCAGGTCAAGAGCGCGTTACGGGCCGTTAACCGTTAGCGGCAAGAGTTCGCTTAAATCACAGCTACAATCATATATGAGTTCGCTTCAATGTCATTGTGCGGCGCCTCACATACCAAGGCCAGTTCCGC
>CAWAYC010000017.1:0-297521 GCA_963786115.1 uncultured Alphaproteobacteria bacterium | reverse complement strand
CGGATGAGGCGGCACCTTGCATGGACGATCACAAGTTCGGACTCGAGCCAACAGCGCGCGCAAACCTTCGAGGCTCGCGGGGGGAGGATAATTGCGCGATGTCCGTTCAGGGTCAAAATGCGACCTTCTACGGGTGTAGCGATGATTTCCGCTCCGCCCCTATGAGCAGACATCACGGTCGGGAGTATACGATGGAGCCCAGTGCAGACCTTTCAACTATTCTAAACCGCATTCTTGATACAGCGGCGGATAACCTCAGGGTCGCAAAGATTCTGATTCAACAACGGTCTCGATCCCAACAACATCACCTTCGACGCACTGTTCAATCGGCTGATAGAAATTGTCCTGGCCAACATCACCCTCGCCAACATGTTCGGCTTGGTTGGTGCCATCTTCTTTGTCGCTACCTTACTGATGCAGACAATGGTTCCGCTGCGTGTCGCGAACATGGCCGGGTGCGCATTCTTGGCAACCTTTGGCACGCTTACCGGAAGCGTCGCCACTTTTCTATATTATCTGCTGTTACTGCCGATCAATGCCGTTCGCCTCCGTCAGATGCTCAAACTCGTTAAGAAGGCACGTAACGCAACGCAGGGCGACATGTCGATGGAGTGGCTCAAACCGTTCATGACTGAACGCAGACATCGCCAGGGTGACATACTATTCAAGAAGGGTGATGCAGCTACCGAAATGTTCCTCACCGTCACGGGGAAGTTTCTAGTCAAGGAAATCGGCGTCGAGCTTCCGCCTGGACGTATCATGGGAGAATTTGGATTCCTTACGCCCAATAACCGACGAACCGGGGCGGTCGAGTGCATCGAAGACGGACAAGTCCTGACTATAACTTATGAAAGGCTACTTGAAATCTACTTTCAAAACCCGCAATTCGGCTATTACTTCCTCGTCCTGACCAGTCGGCGCCTCTTGGAAAACATCTCGCGGCTGGAGGGTATCATTGCACAAACGGCCGGACCGCAGGCTGCGGCCTCGAGTGACATAGCTTAGGCTTTGACCCTCAATTGCTGCACACTTGGTAGACAGGAAGTCGCCACGCAATGTGGTTCCACGACGCAATGATGTCCGAGTCGGGTCAAAAACGGTCCTGACGCCCTTGATAATGGGATGTCTGTATTACCCCCCGATAGTGTTGCAAAACTCGTCGGGGTTCGATTGAAGAGCTTAGTTGTGGGTTTTAACCAGCCCCGTTGTTTGCGCTCTCCCTTGTTTCGGCTTCAGTGTCCATTTGGGCGCCTATGCTGGGCAAGTTGCCTCCAGAGGTGTGGGGGCACGGTAGAGAAGTTTGGCGAGCCGCCTCAGGTTCTGCGCGGTTGCTGTAAGCAGTACTTCGTCCCTGACGCCGCTCAAGCCCCGCAGGCGGAACCGGTCGAGCCTGAGAATGCGCTTCATGTGCGCAAATCGCATCTCAACCTTCTTGCGCTCGCGGCGCGACTGTTCGAAGGCTTCTGTATTGGCCAAGGCGCGGACACGATCACGCACATCTTCGTTAAGATCGCGGGTAATTTTGCGCACGGTCGCCGTCGTGCACTTCGGCTTCAATGAACAGCGCGAGCAGTCGCTCTTGCTGGCCCTGTAGTAAACGATGTGACCTTGATCGATATTGCCTGTGCTGGTCAGTTCCGCGCCACCTGGGCAAACATAGGTGTTGCGCTCCTGATCGAAGATGAAGTCGGAACGGCTGAAGGTGCCATCGGGGCGGGCCGACTTGTCCCACACCGGTACGTGCGGCGTGATGTTGCGATCCACCAACCATTTGAGCAGCCTGACCGCGCCATAAGCCGTATCGCCCGCGAAGTCTTCGGGGCCGTAGATCGAAGCGGCGCTCAACGCGGTCCACCATGGTCTGGGTGACGGCAATCTCCACGGCTCGGTTCGCCCGAGTGCCCACGGCATCGATGATGATCCCGGCCTTGTTGTCGATCAGGTAGTTCGCATCGTAAGCAAAGAATGGGTCCACGCCCGGCCTCGCAACCCATGTCGATTGTGGATCGGTGAGCGAGACTTCTTTGGGAGGCTTGCGTCGATGGCCGCCTTCGCCCGAACCGCCACCGTCTCCACCACGATCCTCATCGCCGCGGGCGGTATCGAGGGCCACGAGATACTCGCGAACCGCATGGGATGCCTCCTCTGCCTTTGGCCATGCAAACGGCTGGTCGCCGGGGATCCGCTTTGTCTTGTCCACATCCGCCTTGATCAGGCTCGCATCGATCGAGAACGCTTCGCCTCCAACCAGCCCGGCCACGATGCACATCGCCACCACGCCCTCGAATACCCGACGTAGCGCGTCGCTTTCTCGGAAGCGTTCGTGCCGTGCACGGCAGAATACGGAATGATCGGGAATCCCGTCTTCGATACCGAGCTTGCAGAACCAGCGATAGGCGAGGTTTACTTGAATCTCAGCGCAAATCTGTCGCTCGGAGCGGATCGCAAAAACATAGCCGACAAGTAGCATCCGGATCATAAGCACCGGGTCAATCGAGGGCCGGCCGGTGTGCGAGTAATACGGCGCCAATTCCTCGTGCACCCAACCCAGATCGAGCAAACCATCGATCTGCCGCACCAGATGATCGGGCGGAACCACCTTGTCGAGGTCAAACGAATAGAAAAACTGTCCTTGCCCGTCTTCCCGCCGACCCATCATGCGCGGCTCCCGCTGATGCCCTATCCACCAACGGAATCACGGATCGCGAGTCGCCTCAACGAGAGTTTTGCAACACTATCCCCCCCGAAAGCAGACATCGGTCAGCTCCGCTGCCGATTGCGATGATGCCCGTTGACCTACATCAATAGGTGATAAGCGCGATTGTGATGAAAGCTAACCTTGGTCATCCTCGCGAGAGGGAACGTCCCAATGGTTAGATTGGCGTTGATCATCCTGATGCTTACGGTACCGGCGGTTTCCGCAACGGCGCAGTCTGTTGGAGGCAATCCCTTGATTGGCCGTCAAACGGCGACGGCCCTCTGCGCCCCCTGTCATCAGATCGGTGGAACGCATCGTGACGACGACCCTCCGAGCTTTGTGGATATTGCGAATATGCCGTCCACCACGGCTCTTTCCTTGATGGTATTTCTCCGTTCAAATCACCAGGCAATGCCTAATCTGATAATCTCTGACTCCGACACCGACGACTTGATCGCCTATATTCTCGCTCTCAAGCAGCCGTCTGCTCGGGATCGACGGTAAGATTGCTTTCAGAGGTAAACCATCGTCTCATCATCGAACGATCCTGTGCGCCTTGACAGCGCGGTGCGTTGACGACGAGATCATCGGATGGCGAAGCGCCGTGAGCGACGCAGGCTAGCCTGTAGTTGCCAGTCGGCGTATAAGTATCGCCCATGAGTTGGGATGCGGAAGACGTAGCACTACTCAAAAAACTCTGGGCCGTAGGACAGAGCGGCGCGCAGATCGCGCGCCGTCTCGGGTATAGCCGTAACGCGGTCTGCGCCAAGCTAACTCGTTTGGGCCTGAAGCGCGGTCGCAAGCCGCCAACAGCAAACCCCAAGATCGTGTCGGTGCCGAAGCGAAAGCCGGCGTTGTTGGCGGCCTGTGTCCGCCCGGTGGATAGGGTAGTGTCTGCGCGCAAGCCAGTAGTGAGGCAGCCTAAGGAATTCACCAAGCTCCAGCTTTACGCTATGCTAGCTGAAGCGGTCAGGAATACGGGCTAATAAGGCTCATAATCACCTTGCCGCCACGGTGCATTGCGTTGACGACGAGATTATCGGATGGCTGATCGTCGCCAACCAGTTTCTCGAAACCGAACTGGAGAGACTTAAGGCTCCGGTCTCGACGGGCTATGCGCGAGGGAAATTATTTGAGGTGGCCAAGACGCTGCCGCGTGATCGGGGGGACTGGTATGATTGAGTTGGTGGGTTTAATTCCCCTGCACGCATCCCCACATACTATCTATGACCACATGGACAAAAAGCTTCACGCGCGAACCGCCAAAGACCAAGGCCCAGCTTCGCGAGATGCTGACCGAGGCTGTCCGCAATACGCAGCCCGAGCCGAAGCGCCCGCCAAAGGCCACGAGAGATCGCGGCTAGGCGGCCTAACTCATATTTGAGTTTCTTTGCGTATATCTGGCCACACGCAAAAAGCCGCCAAGGTCTCCCTCGACGGCTCGTGCCGTTGCGTTTGCGTAGAGGTACTGTGTCGAGCAGTGCTCGAACGCAGCCCGTGCTCGCTCTTATTTGGACGCACGCGACCTTCAATGAGGCCGGTGGGTGCGTTACCAGTGTGTCGGGCCAACGATCCCCGATCCTTATGACATGTGACCGGCAGCGATGCTCTTCAAGCCAACACTGCTGTCCCATTCGATGAAATGGCAAAAGCAGGTTTTCAATTGAGCGCCCTTCGATCATCATCAGCAATCAAGGTCAGCAACTGATCCACCACACCCCGGATACGCGTTTCGAAACTCGTATCGGTAATGATTTCGCCGCGCTCGACGTCGGCTGCAAAAATCGCGATCAGCCTGCGTTCGGTATCGCCCGTTTTGGTCAAGACGCGCCCTCGGACCGCGCCGACCAGCCTACTCCGCGCCCGGTGGGGAGGACACCTCGAAATTCAGGTTCTGCGCCTTGTTTTCAGGAAAATGACGAGGTCCGTACCCGACGCACCAGCGGTCCTGAAAATTTTCGGTCATCAGCGAAAAACGACTTTTTCAACACAATCTGCCAACAGCGGTCATTTCAACTGGTGTGCGCGGTAGGTTTTGACGCTTTGAAGATGTATCGGTTGGTACTGAAGAAGTATCTTCCAGCTTCGCTCAGGCGCTCGAACTCGCTATGCCACTCGTGCAGATCGTCAGCCGAAACGCCTTTCTTGCGTTCAACGAAATCCCTAATACCCTGTGCTAGTCCCTTACTGTAGCTATCATCATCACATTGCAGATTGAGGATCGAAAAGACGGTTGCACCGTCAAATCGAAATCCTGCATTGACTAACTTGTGTGCCATGAATCTAGGGAGATGCGGATGAGCACAGTGCTCTTCCCATGATTTCATGACCAGGGCCATACGTTCTGGATACTCAGAGTACCACACAACGGCGTCCCAATCCGTTGCTATAAAGATCGTTCTGCCGCCGGGCTTGAGGACGCGAAATGCTTCTGAAAGAACGCGGTCAACATCAGGAACGTACTCGGCAACTTGCGTACATACAACGACGTCAAACGACGCATCTGCCTGATTTACTTTAGTCGCGTCGCCGATGGTATATGACACCCACGTAGAAGCTTTTCGCCGATTGCAGTGGGCTATTAGATCGGTCGAAATATCGATGCCGATGACAGCACCATGACGCCCAACGATCTCCCCCATGCTTTCGCACAGATAACCCGGACCACATCCGATATCCAAAACGCTCTCACCGCTAGACAAATCGAGTTGCCGAATTGTCTCCAATCGTTGCGCCACCACATCCCTTGTGAGATAGGTTTTTTCTAGTCGTTTCGCGGCTTCTTTGGTGAATTCGAGCCCGCTCATCTTGGCCTCCACCGCCGAGGTGCCATAGACAAATTGAACTCGAAAGCTAGGATAAATCAATGGCCGACAGGTCAACCGCCGCGCTAGGCCGGAAGCCGCCGATGTCCGGGTTGGGTCCCGCACCGGACACTCGGTCGGGGCGGGGCTACTTAGCTAAATCGGATCAAGGCCGTCATCTATCGTCGCTGAAGTCGGCTTCCCGCTTGGCTAAAGGCTTGACCGCCGCCGGGGTCGGCATACCCTCCACCGCCATCATTGGTCTTTACTGGAACTAGCTCGGTCGGATTTCATCACGCCAGTTTAGTTCAGTATGCCCAAGCAAGTGGGAGAATTGTGCCATGCCGAAGCGCTCTTCCATAGGCAAGCGTCGGAGCAAAGCCTTACCCGCCTTGGGGTTTGCCGGCATGTCTCTCTCGATGGCAAGCGGTGCGTGCGCCTCAACTGGCGAAGCGTCGGTGAATACATCACCGCCCTCGCAGAAGCACGAAATCTTTCTTGGTGAGGAGGAAATCTCCGACGTCAGTTTGGCGACGTTCTGTGTCTTCGACAAGGAAAATGCTGGACCACCACCGCTCTTCCAAAAACTAAGGCTGGCCGCCGGATGCGGTGCCGGCTGTGGCTGTAGCTTCGGCTGTGCCTACTGGCCGCAACCTCCGCAGCCTTCAAAGGCAACGCAGCCGACACAGCATCGAAAGAAGAAGCCTCCGCACCGCACGAACTAAATGGCGTCCGGCACGTCCGAGAGTTGCGCGAAAGCCGACATCGCATTCCAGGCGCATCCGTTGGTCAACCGACTGAACCTTGCTTAGCTCCGGTCCTGCAACCCAATCGCCCCATAAATTTTGGTCTGATAGCCCGTCAGGCCACCGGCCGCATGACCTCTTCCATTAATTCGATGGCGAAAGGACTCGGTGTAAATCCCGGCTCATCCTTGATTGCCAGCCAGGCTTTTTTAACTCTGGCTTGTGCTGATCCGAGCGGTTGGTCGGCCTCCTTGGCGTCGACGTAAGCCTGGGTGGCCGCCTGCCACTCCACAAGCACGGCTGGAGGTTTCTTGTTTGCCCTTCGGCCCATGCGCCCCTCCATTGTCGCACTGATAGACCAATCGACTATGAGACCAGAACCCGGCAGCGCCAGCGAGAGGATCGCCGGCGAGTTATCGCGCCATCTGCTGCCGGATCATGTCGAGCTGGTCGACCTCGATTTTATAGTAGTCGGCAACGCGCTTTTTGTCCTCGCCCATCGCCAGCCTCTGCAGCACCTCTCGTTGATCCTGTTCGTTAAGCACGCGAGGTGTACTCGGCCCTTTCGCGACCAGACCCATCAAGATAGACGAACAGTGTTTTTCCGGTGTTGTAATTAAGAAGGTATTAAGTTTACTGTACACCCCATCCCGTAAGGCGTATGGGCTGATTTGGTTGAGAAAAGTATCGGTATTGGCAAATGATCGCTCATAACTACCCGATCGAACAGGCAAACGGACGAGTTGCGACAAACGCTCAAACGAGCGGCTGGCACTTGTGGACGGTGATCATTCCGCGACGATCGATCTCGGGAAAGCTCGTTTCCGGACAAGTCTGGCGACGACGCCATGGCGCGAAGTGGGCTTACAAGAAATTTGTCGAATACGCGGATCGGGACATCACAGGGTCGGGGTCGGTTGCTCCAGCGGGCTGTTCTAAGTGGAACGTAAAGGAGGAGACCCGCGATGGCAGCAAGACCACCATTAAACGAGAAGACTTCACCACCGAATAAGTAAGCTCTTTTTTCATGCAGACCCGCAATTTCGAATGAGCCGGATTTCAATCGCCCGTCGAAGTGTCATTTTACGTCAGGTCGGGAGTGTCATATGAGGCGTCAATCTTTTGCAACGGTTCTTATTGGGAAGAATATTTTAGTCAGGGAAGGTATTGCCCGAATCCTGCGTGCGGAACATTTCCGGATCCTGGCTTCGGTATCAAGCGTTGATGAATTGCCGAGCACGCTTCAATCGCTCCAGCTGCTGTTTCTCATTGTCCAGGCCGGAGATGATTTCGATCTCGCGGTAGAAGCACATCGGACTTGTGAGAGATCAGCATCCGCGCGGACGCATAGCGATAGTGGCCAATCACTATCGGCCCGCCGAATTGGCTTTGGCATTTCGGGCGGGCGCCAGCGGCTATTTCGTGAACGTCAACTCCTGCGATGCATTCATCAAATCTATCGAACTGGTGGCGATGGGTGAGACAGTCTTCCCGCCGGCATTTCTATCGTTCGCTCTCGATTCCAAAAGTGACCCCGGAAGCAAGGCAACGCAACCCGATGAAAACGAGCGGGCGATCTTCGTCACCACGGAAGACACGGTCGCGCCGCAGCTCTCGCCGCGGGAAAAATCAATTCTGCGCTGCCTGATCGAAGGCGATTCCAACAAAAGCATAGCCCGAAAGATCGATATCGCTGAGGCGACCGTGACGGTCCACGTCAGGGGGATCTTGCGCAAGATCCGGGTCCAGAACCGAACGCAGGCGGCAATTTGGGCAATGAACCATGGGGCACTGGCACCTGCGGAACAGAGCAATGCCCCGCCCTCAGGCCGCGACATCGACCAACGGATGCCGAAGGCCATCGACGTCATCTCCAACGTCAAGCAAATCGAGGCGCCTGGCTCACGTGAATTGATCAGCGGCCAGGGTCATCACGTTGGAGTACTTCGCATCGCCGGCGGGTTGACTGATCGACTGAAGAAAGCCGTTGCTCCGCTCGACCCCGTTTGGCGGGAAGAAGAATGGTACCAGCAAGCCAAATCATTCCACAAACATAAGCGCATTCGTTTGTAACAGAAGTGGCCCAATCCATTTCTCTGACTCGCAATCCGATCCTAATACCAGCAGCAAGACCGTCTATGTCACGACCGAAGGCGCTTCCGAACGCGACGGTTGACCAACGGATGCGCCTGGAATGCGGTGTCGGCTTTCACCAACTGCCGACGTGCCGTCGCACACGTCCGGGGCAGCTATGTGCCACTTCCGGACCAGTGCACTGCAATGCAAGCCCGCGGCAAATCTGGCAGTCAAATCTTCGTCTGACCAACGGATGCGAATGCGGTGTCGGCTTTCGCCAACTGCGGAAGTGCCGTCGCACACGTCCGGGGCTCCTACGCCTTCATCACCATCTCCCGATTTCGACGGAAGCTGCGGCGGGATTCCTGCAAATCGGAATCCGAGAATGCGCCTCCAGCGCATTGACAGGTTCGCATATCAGTTGTGAAATGACCGCGTTTCACCCAAAATGCATTATTAGGGGGGTCCAGATGAGCGATGAGAACCAACAGCTTGTCGAGAAGGCTTACGCCAACTTCAAAGCCGGTGACATCCCGACGCTGCTGCAATCCATGTCAGAGGACATCACGTGGCAGACGCCCAAGGTAGAGAACGTGCCTTTTTCCGGCAAGCGACAGGGGCGCGGCGCGGTCGGCGAGTTCTTTTCGACCCTCGCCAGCCTAATGGATGCGCGTTCATTCGAGGAGCGTGAATTCATTGCACAGGGCGACAAGGTCGTCGTGCTCGGTCATTACGTCTGGCAGGTCAAAGCCAACGGGCGCACCTTCGAGAGCGACTTCGCGCACGTCTTCAGCGTCCGCGGCGGCCAGATCGTAGCCTTTCAGGAGTACACAGATTCAGCCGCGGTCGCCAAAGCCTTTCGTTAAGGTTGAGCACAAGCAGAGCCGTAGACCCGGCTGCTCGTATACACCTTGCCATTTGTGAGTTAAGTTCCGAAGTCATCATGGGCCACACGTGCTGATCTGTCAGCAGGCCGGGAGCTGGTCATGCAGCCGATGAACGAGGTCCCATTCGAGACGGTTCTGGGCGAGCGTGTCGAATCAATGCTCGACGCCTGCACGCGATGCGGCAAGTGCGTCGAGGTTTGTCCGAGTGTTGAGCCGGCCGGCATCTCGGATACCGAGTCCGAAGACATCATCGGCGGCATCCTCGAACTGGTACGTAGCGGCAACGGTCCGGAAGCATCGCACAAATGGGCGCAGTCTTGCATGCAGAGCGGGGAGTGCATCAAGGCGTGCGACTACGGCGTCAATCCGCGCTTCTTGCTTGCCATGGAAGCGGGAAAATCTCCGGAGAAGAACTCGCGGCGGGCGCGCCAAACCTCGGTATTGTTCTTGATATCGACTACGTAGATCGTCATCTTGACCAAGTTGTCCATCGTTCCACCGGCCGCTTTGATGATGCGATCAATGCGTGAAAATATTTGCCTGGTCATACTCATCCTTCCCGACTATTCCGGTGCCGCCTTCAAGGGGCGCGCTACCTGGCCGGAGATGAACAGCGTGTCGCCTGCGCGTATGGCGTTTGACCACAGACCGGGGGCGACCTCAGCTACCCTTTGTCCTAGGCATGGCATTCTCCTTGTGAAGGTAATCTCGGATACGCTTCGCTATTCGTTATCATCCAAACGTTGGCAAGCCCACCGCGCTGGCGTCGCCCCAGCGCAAAATCGCGATGGGTCAAGGCTGCTTGCCCACGCCGATGAGGTGTTTGCTGCGGTGCATGAGTCCGTTGTTGGCACGAAACGGACCTGCTGGGGTGGCCTGGCGACGTCTGCTCTTGAGGGTGCAACGGACGTGCCGTGCAAGCAGGGGCACTTCCGAACTTGACCCAGCCTGTGTGAAAACTCCAACGTCGAACTTGCGCGTAGAAAGTTTGTCTCGATTACGTTGAATAGGAAAAGAACAGCACTGGCAGTCGCAGTCGAAACAGGAAAGGGAGAAAACAATTCTGCGCATTCTCTGCTCGCGCACGTTTTCACACAGGCTGGACCCATCTGAGACATTAGCACCCCATGATTTGTGCAGCGCGGCGTTCCGCCTAATGCGGTTGGGAGGCAGCGGATCGATCCCCCGTTTGCAGTCTGGTCGTAGGCTCGAGACAAACTCGCGCATGGGGCGCTCGATGCGCTGCGCATATTCCTTGACATCTGCTGACAGTGGCCGACAAATCGGCACACAGACTAGACAGCTTTTGCTGTTGACATTGCGTTGACTCGGCCATGGTTGACAACAGGGAGTAGGTGCAATGAGAGCTTCCTCAATTGTCGGACTGCTGTTGGCAGCAGTGGTGTTGGCGATGATTCCGGTCTCGCCGCAGGTGACACCGCGCGGCGTGGAGTTAAGCGTTGATCAAGCGCAGGCCGTCACGTACCGGCGCGCCCGCGTGACTGCGCGTCGTGTCGACCGTCGCGATTACCGCTATACGCGTCGCGCCGTGCGGCGTGGTGCTTATTAACGGAGCGCGATGGGCAAGGGTGATGGCGCGGGTAGAGTAAGCCAGAACCGGTTATAGTCGCCGCCGTGCGGCTCGACGTGGTCGCAGATGCGCGCTGCCGTCACTTGACCACGCGCCAAGCACATCTCGCATACTACCGGTGCAGGCGCGCCGACAAAGTACGAGACGGCGATCAAAGCGCTCGATCTCGAAGTCCCGCCGTCGCTGCTCGCCCGCGCCCAGAGCTAATGCTTTATTGGTGACCGCTGGAGCGCTGATGGCAAAACATCGCATCTGTACAACGAGCTTCGCAAGCATTTACCCGCTTTACGTTGCGAAAGCAGAGAAAAAAGGACGGACAAAAGCAGAAGTCGATCAGGTCCTCTCTTGGTTGACAGGCTATCGTCAGAAGGATCTGGAAACTCAACGGGAAAAACAGACTGACCTTGAAACATTCTTTGCAAAGGCACCTAAAATAAACCCTTCGCGAACCTTGATTGGGTGCGGTATGCGGTGTCCGAGTGGAGGATATCAAAGAAACTACTATGCGAGAAATTCGCTACTTGGATAAACTGATCGACGAGCTGGCGCAGGGAAAAGCAATGGATAAAATTCTACGAAAGAAATGATCCTACGCGATCAACTTCCGTCCACAGCGTCGCGCATTTCATGCACCTGCATCGCACGCTGCTCCGGCAGCATACGATCGTTACGGGCTCGGTTTATGATTTCGGGCTATTGGCACTTGGCGGACCTAGCTGTCAGCGGGCGAATGTCTGCTGTTGAGGGAAGACCCGACTTCAACATTCCATAACTGCCAAATACGCGTGGACAGTAATATGGGTATCTGCAAATGCTGCGTTGAGCTGTAAACAAGCTCACAAAGATCATTGTGCCGCGGTCTACGCGCGAAACAGCGAAAGGTTCAAGTCCGAAAGCAGCAGCCCAACAGTGTCTGGCGCGCTGCCTCTACGTTTCGGTCTCGGCTATAAGTGCACCATGGGCCCCGTGATTCCATTTCGCCGCCGATCCATCCTGCCGATCACCCTCGGGGCGATCACTGCCGCGGTACTCGCCTTTGCCGCGACCATGGCATTCCTGCATTGGAAGGGCGGAGCTGCCTTCCATAGCGACGTCAAGAGTTTGCGCCCCGATCCTGGGCCAACCGGTCCGATTGAGGTGATCGATGGTGATACCGTTCGCTTGAACGGCACGGCTTATCGTTTGATCGGCTTCGACACGCCCGAGCGCGGCGACAAGGCGCAGTGCGACGACGAGCGTCGCCGCGCGGAGAACGCTACACATCGGCTGCTCGACCTCATAGCCACCGGTAATGGACGTCTAGTCGTCCGTTAAGAAGCTGATCTGAGGGCTGACTGGACGCTGCTGGCCGCGATGAGAGCGGTCAGGATAAGGCGCCAAAAATCTCGCAGCCAGGCGAGGATGCGGCGGAAGTTGTGGCCGACGGCTGAGAGGACGACGTTGGCGGCATCGCCGGCGCGGCCTTTAAGGTAGCAGCGGCCGAGGTGACCTTCGGCCTTCAGGTGTCCGATGATGGGCTCGATGGCGGAGCGGCGGCGCAACTCGCGCTTGATGACGCCGAAGACGCCGCGCCTCTGGCCGGAGATGAAGACGCGGCGGGGATTTTGTGCGTCATGGCCGCGGTATCCCTTGTCGACATAGGCTCGCTCGATCGCACAGCCGGTGAGCGTCTCGGTGCGGTCAATGACGTCCCGCAAGGTGTGACCGTCGTACGGGTTATCGGGCAGCGCCCTGGCGTGCAGCACGAACAGGCCACCGGGAGCCCGGCGGTTGTTGGTGACGATGGAGGCCTTCACCCCGAACTCGTAAGGCGCGGCGGCCTTGCCCTTGCCGATGCACTCCACCTCCGGGGCATGGAAGGAATAAAGCTTGAAGCCGCGCTGGCGCTGCTGCTGCGAGCGGATCTGCGTGGCCCGGCCAAGCGGGAGGGCGAACGCCTCCTCCAATGCTAGCTGGCCCTCAATCTTGCGGCGGATGTCGCGGATGATCCGGCCCAGCCGGCTGCGCAGGATGCGCAACTGCCGCTGATGCCGCCTGAACTGTTTGGCATGGGCGTAACGGCCCGCCATCATCGCGGCGGTCTTGGCCGCGCGAGAATAGGATTGCCGCAGCCTGACGCCGTGCCTTCTCGCCAGGCGGTTGAGCCCCTTGATGGCCGCATGCAGCAGCTTCGCATCGGTCGGAAAGCTGATGGCCTTCGGCTGCACCGTGGTATCGACGGTGACCCGCTTGAGGTCTTGGCTGCGTAACGCACCGGCCTCGTGCGCCACCCGCAGGCTCTCGGCCAGCAGCAACTCCAGCTTGTCGCCGAGCCGTTTGCGCCAATGGCTGAGGTCCGAGCGCTCGTGCGGGAAGGCGTGCTGGAAGAACTCTTCGCCGGTGAAGAACTGGAAATACGGGTCGTGGACCCAGCGCTCGCACACCCCTTCATCGGACAGCCCGCAAATGTGCTTGAGCAACAGCAGCCCGATCATGAAGCGGGTCTCGATGCCGGGCCGGCCGTTCTCGCTGTAGAGCGGCGCGATCTCGCCGTCGATCCAGTCCCAATCGATCTTGCCGGCCAGCAGAACCAGCTCGTGCTTCATGTTGATGATCTGGTCCAGCCGCGCCCGGAACAGATCGTTCGAACCCGTCGACTTGTGCTTCTTCGGCCGCATCGTCCCCTCCGATGCACCACAGAATCATGGTTCGCAGCCAAAGGGAATCTTGAGGGTTCTGTGAGGTCGTGGGGACGCCGGCGCCCGGGACGCAATCGTGAGCACGACCTCATTGAAGCCGGATTGAACGAGGGCGCGGATGTCTTGGCGCTATGGGGATAGTGATGGCGGCATGCTGGCAATCGTTGCAGCACGTCGGTTGCCGAGCGGGTGTGGAACATTCCTTGGGTGGAAGCAGCCTGGGCAATCGGGCCCTGTGTGTGAGCAGGACTTCGATTTGATGCGGCGGTACGGTCTGCTGTCGAGATTGCGGAGGTGGATCGGCATGGCTGGTCGCATAGGTCGTGGGGACGCCGGCGCCCGGGACGCAATCGTGAGCACGACCTCATTGAAGCCGGATTGAACGAGGGCGCGGATGTCTTGGCGCTATGGGGATAGTGATGGCGGCATGCTGGCAATCGTTGCAGCACGTCGGTTGCCGAGCGGGTGTGGAACATTCCTTGGGTGGAAGCAGCCTGGGCAATCGGGCCCTGTGTGTGAGCAGGACTTCGATTTGATGCGGCGGTACGGTCTGCTGTCGAGATTGCGGAGGTGGATCGGCATGGCTGGTCGCATGACGCCGGCTTGCGCAGCAATCTTGAAGGCGGACGGATCGATGGCAGGCAACGGTAGCGATGTCATGATGTGTCGCAGCGAAACGGTTGATGGCTGGAGGAGCGCGGTACGACAGCGATCCGCCGCATAGTGCCACCACATTCGGGGCAGATGGCGAAGTCACAGGCGTTGAACTGCTGATCGCTATTGCGGTGAGCGGTCTCCAATCCGGCATCGGCCGACTTGGTGGCCAACATATGCCGGCAGCGAGCGATGTTGTCGCGGCGCCCGCCATTGGCGAGGAAGCCGTAGTAGCGGATGCGATGGAAGCCGTCCGGCAAGCTGTGCAGAAGAAAGCGGCGGATGAACTCATCGGCGCCAAGCGTCATTGCCCTGGTCTTGCTGTGGTGTCGATAGTCCTTCCAGGTGAAGCTGACCTTGCCGTCGGTGAGCGCGATCAGTCGGCTGTTGGCGATGGCGACGCGATGGGTGTAGCGGCCGAGATAAGCCAGCACCTGTTCGGGGCCGCCGAACGGTGGCTTGGCATAGACGACCCAGTTGATGCGCCGGAGTTCGTGGAGCCGGGCGGTGAAGATCGTGGGCTGGGCAAGACCGGCGAGATCCCCGAAGAAGCGCAGTTGGTCGGCATCGAAGGCATCCCGCAGGCCCTGCAGGAACAATCGACGAAACAGGCGTGAGAGCACGCGCACAGGCAGGAAGAACCCGGGCCGGCAAGCGATCCAGCGCGTGCCGTCGAGCGAGGGCCCGCCGCCCGGCACCACGCAATGGATGTGCGGATGGTGCTGCAAGGTCTGCCCCCAGGTATGGAGTACTGCGGTGACGCCGATCTGGGCGCCGAGATGGCGTGGATCGGCGGCGACGGTGGCAAGCGTCTCGGCCGCGGTGCGGAACAGGATTGCATAGACGGTAGCCTTGTTCTGGAAGGCGATCTCGCTCGCTGGCGCCGGCAGGGTGAAGACGACATGGAAGTAAGGTACCGGCAACAGTTCGGCCTGTCGGGCGGCGAGCCATTGGAGACGCACCAGCCCCTGGCACTTCGGGCAATGGCGGTTACGACAGGAGTTGTAGGCGTTGCGCGTCAGGCCGCAGTCGTCGCAGCGCTCGACATGGCCGCCGAGCGCCGCCGTCCGGCACGCCGTGACAGCACCCATGACGCGCCGCTCGACGCGGCTGAGATGACCGGCATGCGCCTGCTGGAACGCTTCACCGTGGCGGCGGAAGATATCCGCCACCTCCAAGGCCGGAGCCACGGTGGCGGCTCAGCCGGGCGGCACGACCTCCAACCGCAGCCGGTCGAGAGGGCTTGGCGTCTTGCTGATGGTCTTGGTGGCAACCTGGGTGTAGCGCGCCGTGCTCGACAGGCTGGCGTGGCCGAGCAGGACCTGAATGATGCGTACGTCGGTCCCGTTCTCCAGAAGATGGGTCGCAAAACTGTGCCGCAGCGTATGGACCGTTACCTGCTTGCTCAGCCCGGCCGCCGTGCGTGCGGAACGGCAGGCGGCGTGCAGTACGGTTACCTCAAGCGGCCGCTCCTCGTCCCGGCCGGGGAACAGCCAGTGCTTCGGTCGGGTGAGACGCCAGTAGCTGCGCAGGATCGTCAACAGCTGCGGCGACAGCATCACGTAACGGTCCTTGCCGCCCTTGCCGTGCTCAACCCGGATCACCATCCGCTGACTGTCGATGTCGGCAATCTTGAGGAGAGCCACTTCCGAGACGCGCAATCCGGCACCATAGACCGTGGTCAACGCGGCGCGGCTCTTGAGACTTGGGATTGCCTCCAGGAAGCGGACGACCTCGTCGGCGCTCAGCACGACCGGTAGCTTCTGCGGTTCTCGCGCATAGGCGATGCGCTCGGGCACCGTGGCCTGGCCGAGCGTCACGCCGTAGAAAAAGCGCAGCGCACAGACGATCTGGTTCAATGCCGGCCAGGAAATCCCCGTTGCCACCAGATAAACCTGGAAGGCCCGGACATCTTCCAGGTGCAGACGATCGGGAGACCGACCAAAATATCGGCTGAACTTCGATACGGCGGAAAGGTAGGATCGTTGGGTCGCCGGCGATAGATTGCGGACCGTCATGTCCTCGATCATGCGGCGGCGAAGCGGGCTGATCTCAGCCATTGGAGAACCTCCTGTCTGAAGGGTTGGGCTTCGAAAACCCACAATCCTCTCAGACAGGAGGCGATCAGCGCGACCGCCTCTTAACTGCCGCGACAGCGGCTTCGTTCAATCCACAAACGAAATTGCAAGGTTTGGGAGTCTCAAGCTCCAAATCCCTGCAATCTCAAATGCCCCCGCATCCGAGAAACAAACTCCCGCTCAATCGCTTACAGGCTTGTTCACGGACGACGACTGAACCTTGCTCAGGAAACCCGTGGAGCGGCGCGAAGGCGCAAATCATTGGCGCGCAGCAACAAGACCCGGATGGGATGCTCAGGTAGTAATAACCTGTCTGCCGTTGCCCCCCTTTTGCGGCAGGCAAGTATACGGCTCCCAAACGAAATTGCAAGGTTTGGGAGTCTCAAGCTCCAAATCCCTGCAATCTCAAATGCCCCCGCATCCGAGAAACAAACTCCCGCTCAATCGCTTACAGGCTTGTTCACGGACGACGACTGAACCTTGCTCAGGAAACCCGTGGAGCGGCGCGAAGGCGCAAATCATTGGCGCGCAGCAACAAGACCCGGATGGGATGCTCAGGTAGTAATAACCTGTCTGCCGTTGCCCCCCTTTTGCGGCAGGCAAGTATACGGCTCCCGGACCACCCCACCGGGGGCCGTAATTGCTCGGCGGTGAGTGCGCGCGGCCGAAGCTATTGCGACACCTCACTGCACCGCCATCGCCCGCACCCTTTCAGGACGGTGGCGCGATCGATGCCAGGCTATTGGCGCAAGGGCATTACCGCCGATATCGGCCAATTGGCCCATACAACCGAAGATATGAAAAAGCGACCTCAAGGTGGCTTTTCCAGTCTGAAACAGGGCCATCGCGCGCATCCGTTGGCTTGCCGAAAAGTGCCCCTAGGCCGTCGAGTGCATGCCACCGAGGTGCAGTTGTCGGTCACAAGATCCATTGCCTGCGTCCGCCTCGACAGCACCGCGTGGTAGCGCGCGAGCCTCTGGCACCGCTGTACGGCTTCCGGGCTCAAGTCTGGGTCTGGCCTGGCGTAGGCCGCCACCAGTTTGGCGTGTTGCTCCGACGTCAGCAGCATTTCCAAAGGTTGCGGTTTCCTGGCGCTTACGGGGATGTCGTTCATGATGGTCGGCATTTTACATCACCGCCCCCGGGCAATGGCTTTGTTGAACTCCAGGAAAGGTAGGTTTCAACGGCTTTATCGAACTCTAAGCAGAATTGCGCAGCTTGACCAACGGACTGCCCTCCCGGACCAATGTCTACACTCGGCGGAAGCGGACGTGCGACCCCCAAGGAGGAAGTCCGGGTTTGACCCAAACCGGTCATTCCCCTAGACAGGCTGTCTCGCCTGGGGGATCATGTACGCTGCGCGAACCGGGGCGCCGCCATGGACGTCGGAGGTTGGCTGCGGAGGCTTGGCCTCGAACAATATGAGGCGGCATTCCGCGAGAATAAGATCGACGACACGGTCCTGCCGAGCTTGACGGCGGAGGACTTGAAGGACCTTGGTGTCGGATTTGTCGGGGATCGCCGTAAGCTGCTCGACGCCATCGCTGCCTTGCGCGCTGAAGCGAGCGCACCAACGCCGCTATCCGACGCTCCTCCGGCAACCGACAAAGCCGCCAAGGACACCGCCGAGCGCCGCCAGGTCACCGTGATGTTCTCGGACCTTGTCGGTTCGACGGCGCTCTCCGCCCGTATGGACCCAGAGGACCTGCGCGAAGTCATTTCGGCCTATCAGACGTGCGTCGCCGATACCGTGCGCCGCTTCGGGGGCTTCGTCGCGAAATACATGGGCGACGGCGTGCTGATTTATTTCGGCTATCCCGCAGGCGCACGAGGACGACGCCGAGCGTGCCGTTCGCGCAGGCCTCGAGCTGGTCGCTGCGGTTGCGTGCTCTGCAAGCTCCGCGCCCCTGCAAACCCGGGTTGGGATCGCGACCGGGATGGTGGTCGTCGGCGATCTGATCGGGTCGGGCGAAGCGCAGGAGCGCGATATCGTCGGCGAGACGCCGAACCTCGCGGCACGCCTTCAAGGCATCGCCGAGCCGAACACGGTCGTCATTGCTGAGGGCACCCGCAAGCTCGCTCGGCAATCTCTTCGAGCTGCGAGGACCTCGGGCCAAAGGAACTGAAGGGGATCGCCGGGCCGGTGCGAGCCTGGGCGGCGCTGCGGGCTAGTTCGGTCGGAAGGCCGCTTCGAGGCACTGCACACGGTGGGTCTGACTGACGCTGGTCGGGCGGGAAGAAGAACTCGACCTGCTTCTTCGGCGCTGGTCGAGGGCAAAGAGCCGGTGAAGGCCAGGTGGTGCTGCTCTCCGGCGAGGCAGGTATCGGGAAGTCGCGGCTCACGGCCGCGCTTCTGGAACGCCTATCCGGCGAAGCGCATACGCGCTTGCGCTATTTCTGCTCGCCGCAGCACACGGACAGTGCATTCTATCCGATCATTGGCCAGATGGAGCGCGCCGCCGGACTGGCGCACGACGACAAACCGCAAGCGAAGCTCGACAAGCTCGATGCGGTTCTCGCACAGACCTCGACCTCGACGGAGGATGCCGCACTCTTTGCCGAGATGCTGTCGCTTCCGAATGATGGACGTTATCCCGCGCTCGAGCTGGCCCCGGAGCAGCGCAGACAAAGAACGCTGGAAGCGCTGACGTCGCAACTCGCGAAATTGGCCCGCCTGCAACCGGTGCTGATGATCTTCGAGGATGCGCATTGGGTCGATCCGACGAGCCTTGAAGTGTTTGGTCGGACCGTGGACCGGATTAAGAACCCTTCCGGTACTGCTGATCGTCACGTTCCGTCCCGAGTTCGACGCGCCGTGGGTGGGACAGTCGCATGTGACGAGCCTGACGCTGAACCGGCTTGGGGAGCGTGAAGCGGCCGCCATTATCGCGCGCCTGGTCGGGAACAAGGTGCTGCCGGCGGATGTGCTGGCGGAGATCGTCGAGCGCACCGACGGCATTCCCCTGTTCGTGGAGGAGATGACGAAGGCGGTGCTGGAGGCGGAGAGCGAGGGCGCGGCCCGGCGCACGGCTGCGGCGGTTCCGTCCCCGGCGCTGGCGGTCCCCGCGAGCTTGCATGCTTCGCTGATGGCGCGGCTCGACCGGCTCGGCCCGGCCAAGGAGGTGGCACAGATCGGGGCGGCGATCGGTCGTGAGTTTTCTCATGCGCTGTTGGCTGCGGTGGTGCGCAAGCCAGAGGCCGAGCTCGGCTCGGCACTCGACCGTCTGATCCGGGCCGGTTTGCTGTTCCGCAAGGGCGTGCCGCCGCACGCGACCTATCTGTTCAAGCATGCCCTGGTGCAGGACGCGGCCTATGGCACGCTTGCTGCGCGAGCCGAGACGCGCGCTTCACGCCCGTATCGCCGACACCATCGAAAGCCAATTCGCCGACATCGCCGAGAGTCCAGCCGGAGTCTGCTGGCGCGTCACTGCACCGAGGCCGGCCTGATCGAGAAGGCCGCGGGCCTGTGGGGCAAGGCGGGACAGCGGTCGCTGGAGCGCTCGGCGCTGGTTGAAGCCGCAGAGCAGCTCACGCGCGCCCTCGACCAGATCGCGACCTTGCCCGCTACTCCCGCGCTGCGTCGCGAACAGATCAAGCTTCAGGTCGCGCTCATAACCCCACTGATCCACCTCAAAGGGCTATGCCGCGCCGGAAACCAAGGCGGCTGCGGAGCGAGCACGTCTGCTGATCGAACAAGCTGAAGCGCTCGGAGAGCCTCCCGAAGATCCACTGCTGTTGTTCTCGGTCCTCTATGGCTTTTGGGTCGCAAACTATGTGGCGTTCAACGGCGACGTAGTACGCAGCTTGCGGCGCAGTTTCTGGCGCTCGCTGAGAAGCAAGGGGCGACAGTCCCGCTCATGATCGGGCATCGCCTCATGGCTATTTCCTTAGCTGAGTCACGGGAGACATCGCGGAAGGCCGGGCCCACTACGATCAAGCGCTCGCGCTTTATGATCCTGCCGAGCATCGTCCGCTGGCAATGCGATTTGGCCAAGATGCCGGGGTGACAGTCTTGTGCTATCGGTCGTGGGCTTTGTGGTTGCTTGGTTACCCCGAGGCCGCGCTCGCTGACGCCCAGAACGCGTTCAAGGATGCGCGCGAGATCGGTCACGCCGCCACGTTGATGCATGCGCTGGCCTACGCGTCGTTTACGCACATTCAATGCGGAAATTACCTGACAGCAAATGCGCTCGTCGATGAACTTATCGCGTTGGCGGACGAAAAAGGCGCCTTGCTGTGGAAGGCGATAGGAATGACGCATCAAGGTTGGCTTTTTGCCCGGACCGGCAAAGCCTCGGACGCAGTCCACATGATCACCTCCGGAATCACCGCATGGCGATCAACGGGAGCAACGGTGTGGGTGCCGTTGTATTTGTCGTATTTAGCCAGGGCCTATGCGGAGCTCGGACAATTTCGATGACGCTTGGCGCTGCATTGGCGAAGCGATAACGGCGGTGGAAACAACCAAAGAAAAGTTGTGGGAGGCCGAAATCCACCGAACCGCCGGAGAAATCGCGCTGCATGTCGCCCGAGCCGGATGCGGCGAAAGCGGAAGCGTATTTCGAGCGCGCACTCGCGGTCGCGCGCGCAGCAACAAGCAAAGTCCTGGGAACTGCGCGCGGCGATGAGCATGGCGCGGCTCTGGCGTGACCAGGGCAAGCGGCAGCAAGCTCGCGAACTGCTTGCTCCGGTCTACGGCTGGTTCACCGAGGGCTTCGACACGCGCGATCTGAGGGAGGCGAAGGCGCTGCTCGCAGAACTTGCACCATAGGTCCTGGGATTATCTGCCCCACTTCCGGTATTGGCACATAGCTGCCCCGGACGTGTGCGACGGCACGTCCGTGAGTTGCGCGAAAGCCGGCACCGCATTCCAGGCGCATCCGTTGGTCAACCGACTGAACCTTGCTTTAGAAAATTCCAGGGTACGGCTTCATGGCTGATCGGCCGATCGGCTTGAAGGCTGCAGGACCAATATAATACAACCTAAACGGGTAGTCGACTTTTTGGCTCCTAGAAATTCGCGGGTCCAAGAGGAGTATGCGCGCGTGCCGGGGGCCGTGGGCAGCCTGTGCCCCGGTAGGCCGGGGGGAGGGGGCACGCGAGAGAGCGTGGTCCGACTCGTTCGATCGGCAATCGCCTAGTCTGCGTTCCGTTCTGATTCCGATTCGAAAAGGATTGGTCGATGTCCGAGTCCAGAAACGATTAGGCCGAGGCCGAGGCCAGGTCCGAGTTGCCGGCATTCCGAGCGACGAAGCGACGGATCTCCGAGCGACGAAGCGTCACCACTCTCGACGATCGTCTCTCGCGGATCTCTCGACGATCGCCTCTCGCAATCGTCTCTCGCGGATCTATCGCGATCATCTCTCGACGATCGCGAGAGACGATCGTCTCTCGCGTCCCGGAACTAGGTGCAGCTACTTTTTCTGCGGGAGGCTTTCTCGGAAGTGGGTGTGCTCGCGAGCACACCCACTTTTACCTGAGCTTGAACGGCGCGAGTCCAGATCACTGCGTTGTTACTGATTCATACCTGCAACTCCGCCCCCCGAAAAGCGGAGTTTTTATTTGATCACAAGTACGTAATTTTTGCGTAGTTCAATTGACATGGTACGCAATTTTTGCCTAGTGAAGTCCATACGCAATTTATGCGTAGTTCACCGCAGGGACTTCACACCATGCAAAACCGCATTTT
Organism: uncultured Alphaproteobacteria bacterium; assembly: GCA_963786115.1. Taxonomy (GTDB): domain Bacteria; phylum Pseudomonadota; class Alphaproteobacteria; order Rhizobiales; family Xanthobacteraceae; genus Bradyrhizobium. Next base: position 275,620 of record CAWAYC010000017.1, on the reverse strand, counting down.
CTCAACTGATTCCGCCAAGGCCATCAAAGCGCAGAAATACGGATACCTCAATGCCATCCATTATCTCGCACCGTCAAAGCTCTCCGGCTTTAACCTTTGCTCGCACGCTTCCGCCGGATGCATCGCGCCTTGTCTTGGCTGGGAATCCGGGCAAGCGGGCATGGTCTCAAACGATACTGACTTGAACGAAACTCGCAAAAGCCGGATTCAAAAGGCGCAACGCTTCATGCGCGATCGTGCGGCCTACTTGCTCGACGTGGTGCGATCGATCGACAACGAGAGCGTCAAGGCGAGCAAAGCCGGCTTGAAGCTCTGCGTTCGGATGAATGGCGCCAGCGATATCGCGTTTGAGGGCATCCGCTTCACTGTGGCGCGCAATGCCAAGGGCAAGGCGATGTCCGTTACCTTGAACAATCGGGACGGTCTTAACGTCTTTGACCATTACGCCGGCATTGCCTTCGTCGACTATTCCAAAAATCCGAAGCGGTTTGACCGGCAATTGCCTGCCAACTATCACCTCACGTTCTCCCGTTCCGAAACCAATGAAGCAACGGCATTGCAGCTGCTGGCGCGCGGCATCAACGTTGCGGCGGTTTTCGCTGGCGACAAGCCATCCAGCTGGAACGGTTTCGACGTCATCGATGGTGACTTGCACGACTTGCGCCAGCTTGATCCGCGGGGAAAGCGTGGTTTCGTGATTGCGTTGTCGCCGAAAGGTCGCAAGGCCAAGCGCGACATGTCCGGCTTTGTCATCCGCTCAACCGTCCATTAATTCGGGAGCAATCAACATGTCCCGCAACATACCGCCCGTTCGTCGCTGGCGCGTCCGGTTCTATCTTGAACATACCTTGCTCGCCGATATCACCGTTGACGCCGTCAACCGCATGTTTGCGCAATGGGCAGCAAAAGACCGATTGCGCGCGGTGCATCTGGATCGATACCTGGCAAGCGATAAAATGACTTGCTCGCCCGTGAAACGGAGCAGCCATGCCCGGCGCTAGCAAGACTTTTTATTTTCCGCAAAACGGCCTTCACGTCGTCGTCACCTTGCTGCCGAACGGCGAATATGGCGCATATCGGCAGGAACTCGACGACGGCCGGTATCGCGGTTTCGGCAAGACGCAATTGGAGGCGATTGCCAACCTGGCGGAAATGGTTGAGAACCCGCTGATTTGACCCTACGCAAGGTTTGCGTTTAAGTAAACCTTGCGTACCCATTAGGAAATCAGCCCGATGCCCAAACCGCGAAAAACGGCCAAAATGACCGCCACCCAGTACATGTCCGCGCTCGAATCCCTCGAACTCAATCAAGTAAGCGCCGCAGATTTTCTGGGGATCTCGGTCCGCTCATCGCACGGCTACGGCAACGGCGCGCCGATCCCAGAACCGACGGCGAAACTGCTGCGGCTCATGGTCAAGCTGGGCCTGAAGCCGGAGGACGTCAGGTGAGGCGTCGCGCGGCCGATACATTTGCCGCTTCCAGCGCAGGACACCAAACCGATAGGCGCCGGGCGGTTTCGCCTGCGGCGACGCGGCGGTGGCGATGTCAACCAGCCCCACCCGACCGATCACACATCTATAGATTGCAAACAACGTGCGCGTCGCTTTCAACGAAAACGGTATTGATATCATTGAGGAATTAGAAAGACGCGGCCACCGGTCGCCGGCGGCCGATCGGCAGCCGCGGCCGGCAGCCGAGAGAGGCCGCGGAGCGGAGCAGGGATAGAGCTTGGTCCACGCCGCGCGCTTCGCCAGGGCCGTAACAGTACGGGCTATTTCGCCGGATCGAGCCCTTGCGAACTAACTGTATAAGGCATCATATACACATTGTCGCCCTCCAGCTAGGACTGAAACCATTGCGTAAATCAGCCCTCAAGCGCCTGCCGCCAAGCGGCAAAGTACAGACAGTCGACATGGCGCGCCGTCGTCCCAACGCCGAGTTGCGCCATCGCGAGTACCTGACCGAGCCCGAAATCGAGAAACTGCTCAAGGCGACTCGGTGCCAACCGCTGGGGACATCGCGACGCCACCATGATCCTGGTTGCCTATCGCCACGGCTTAAGGGTCGCCGAGCTGATCGATCTCCGGTGGGACCAGATCGAATTCGAGAACGCCCGCCTGCATGTCCGGCGCGTCAAGAACGGCACACCGTCGGTGCATCCGATCCACGGTGACGAGCTACGGGCGTTGCGTCGGCTGCAGCGCGAGCAAGATCCGGTGTCGCCGTTCGTGTTCACGACCGAGCGCGGAGGGCCGTTCTCGGTATCCGCGTTCCAGCGACTGGTCGCCCGCGCCGGTGAGGCAGCTGGATTGGGGTTTGCGGCCCACCCGCACATGCTGCGGCACGCCTGCGGCTATGCACTGGCGAACAAGGGTAGTCGATACGCGGGCGCTGCAGGCCTACCTCGGCCACAAGTCGATCCAGCACACCGTTCGGTATACCGAGCTTTCGCCGACGCGATTCAAGGACTTCTGGAGATAGGCGATGAGTTTCACTTTCGATACGTCAGCCGTAGACGAGTTTGAGGAAACGCTTTCATTCAGAAAGGACACGACTGGCGTCGACAACACCATCTTCATCTCAGCCCACGCCGGCAATGCCGCGCACGGGCCGCGAGTCAAAGTGGCAATCGACCCGCCCGATAGCCTCGACCCGCGCGGCAACATCGCGACCGTCATACTCGATGGAACCGTGATCGGCGAAATTGATCCGCAGCTATTGCAGCAGGTGCTGCGGTTCATGCAAACCAACCGTCAAGTGCTGCTGGATTACTGGCTCTACCGAATCGACACCAATCAATTGCGGCAAAGGCTGCAATCGATATGACCATCCAGATCGAACAACTGAGACGGGAAATCAAAATGGACACCGCAGGTTCGTCTTGATGCCGCCGCGGCTCTGCTTAGGGTCGGCATTGCCATTGGCCGGTTCTGGCTGTTTCACGCCTGATAGTGCGGGCCGAATGGCAAGCGATGTTGATTAGACCAGCCATAGACGAGTTTAAGGAAACGACCTCCTCCGGCCGCCTCTCCAGGGAGTTTGCGTATGCGTCGCTCGTCATCGATCCGTGCTGCCGATCGGCTCGATCGGGACATGTACCTGGTGCTGGAGGATTTCAGCAATGGAGCGGCATGGCGGGAGACGGACGAGGATAGAACCGACTACCGGATTCTGATCAGCGACCTTCTTACTGGTCAGTACGACCATCCCCTGCGCGTGGTGGCTTTCAATCCGCGAGAGGGCTGGTCGCGTGATGCCTCCGAGGACGTGGCGCATGAACTGGAGCAGAGGGTCGCTGAAGGGTACGAGGTGACCGAACCAGTGCGGGAGTTCATCGAACGCTTCACGGGCCGGCCAATTGGCGTGCAACTGTTGCTGCCGCTGCGAGAGTTCTGACTCTTAACCGACGCGAGAATCAGATCGCAGGTGCAGCAGTTTGTGCAGACCAACCGTCAAGTTGGATTACCGATCGTAAAACTCGCTGACGGCACTGCGTGGCTGCGGTATCGCTGGCGCTATTATCGGGTCGAAGACTGGATGAAGGTGTGCTGATGCTATGGTAAAATTAGTTGTCGATTATGATGAGATCGGGTCGGTCTGGTTTGTCAAAACCAGCGACCTATCCGGCATTCATGGCGAAGGTGACACACTTGATGAGCTGTGCGGCAAGTTGCCGGCGATCGTGAACGACCTGGTCGAGAGCAATCAAGATCGAAAAGCCGGCACCTGCTACTGCTCGTTCTGCGGCAAATCTCAGCATGAGGTTCAACAGCTGATTGCCGGACCGGCGGTTTTCACCGCGGCTTTTGGCCTAGCGCCCTGCTGGCGCGACAGATCTGCGGCACCCTGTGCTGAGTGGACATCGGTAGGCCGCGCCGGCTGACAGCGTGGGAGACTTGAAGGACCATCGTCCAAACCCTTTGTGGCGAATGCGTCGGGCTATGTTCCGAAATCGTGGAAGAAAAGCGAGATAATCCTGATCCGACCACCAAACAAGCCCATTGCGCTGCCAGGTCATCAGGCAATTGACACTTGTGAGCATCGCCAATTTTATTCGCGGGACGCGGATCATCTTTACTGGCGAAGCACAGGAGTGCCGCGCGTGGGTATTGCGGATGATGGAGTTGATCGGATCGCGTTCTGATCCCTTGATGTCGCGGATCGGGAGCGCGCCTTCCAGCGAGTTGCCGTTGGTCTTGCTGGTTTCGTAGTCGAAGGTGCCGTGCTTCAGCATCTAATCGACCCGGCCCCAGGATCCACGGAGAGGCCGGCAAACTTGTAGGGGTCGACGTCGGCAGCGAGATCGTTGCCCTGCGCCAGCCCATTTGTGAGCCGCTGCACGCATGCAGCGGATGCAGACCATCCTTGGCAACGGTGTAGAGCGACAGTCTCGGCCTCAGCCATACTCCGCGGAATTTGTCTCTCCAGGACGATGGCAGTTTGGTTGCAATCCGCTGGCCGATGTTTGGCGGAAGCGCACCAGCGCCAAGGAGGCAGCGTATTGGCCCCGGGAGGGCGCTTGGAGCGGGTGGGGGGTAGGACCACTGCCCTCCGCCAACCGCCTCAAACCGCCCATACGCGCCCTCCTTGTCGCCCTGAGCAGCCTTGTCCAGGCAGACCAACGGACTGCCTCCCGGATCGACCGCTACGATATCGAGGTTTCTTGGATCGGAAGCGTCAGTTGCGCGTTGAGGGCCTAGCGCCTCCTGAGTGCAGCTGCGTAATTGATCGGAGGATCCCATGGAATGGAACGAGCAGGGCGGAGTTGCAGTAAAATTTCAGAAGGAGACGGACTATCGCACCTTTGTCACGATGGCGGTGTCGCTGGCCCCGGAAGTCGGCCAGGTACTCAGCGGTGTGATCAAGTTGCTATGGCAGGATGAAACCCCAGACGCGTTATTCACCCAGATGAAGCAGTACGTCGACAGGCTAGTTCCGGCTCTGATCAACAAGGATAAAGTCCAGGAGCTTGATGATTTCGTCAAAGGCCTGCAAAACATTATGAACAAATATCAGAGCATAACTGTCCTGGATGAGAAGAAAGTGCATCTCCTGAATCTCATCGACACCGTGGCCTTGATCGAGCCCAGATTTTTCGAGCCTCCGGACCCGAAAGAAGGCGGCCCCCGCCCGGAACGAGTGCTTGCCCATTTCGTCGCACTCGGCACTACGAAGATGGTTGCGCTTCGCGAGCTGTATCTGCATGGGGCCCAATATTACGGCTCCGACGCAGATCGGCAGGTGCATCTGCGCGATTTGATTGTGGCTGTCGAACAATACACTTCTGCGGTTGCCGGTATCCGGTAGCGTGCGATGGATTGGCGCCGTGGCAATCTGAACAAATACCAATATGATGTGTCGCCGGCGGATCCGGATTTTCCGAAGACCGTTTACTATGTGTCTGATGACCTTTGCGGCTGGAAGGAAGAAGTAGCTTTTGAAGCGGATCGCGACAGGGTGTTGGCGGAACGTTGGGCTCAAGTGGGACCCGCCTACGGCGCCGACCTCGACGCCATCCTGGGCCCCCTCGTCGAATGGAGAAAGCTTGCGGAACCGGCCGATCGCCCTCCGACAAAAGTGGGGCATACCGGTTAGAGGCGGGGGTAGATCCAGCATCGGCTGGCGCCCCACGTAACCTCACCAGGCGTGCCGCCAGCAGGATCGGTGCCTCCAGGCGACAGCTCTGCAGGATGCGATGCAGGGTGCACGGTGGGGCTGCAGGGGGCGATTCCGCGTTACCCTACCGCCTCCCGCTGGAAACCGCTCGCTGCGCTCTGCCGGGGGCTCCTGTACCGATCTGGCCGGCACCGGTTGCCCTGGAAAAGCTCACAGGCGAGGTCATCGCGAAGGCAAAGACCTCTCTCGACCGCTCACCGGTCGAGACGATCGGTTGATCCGCCGGTTCAGCCGATTAGCCGAGCCGTCTCACAGCCGATGAGCCGATCAGAGCAGCGACCCGACGCCCGATCACCCCAACCGCTCGCCAGACGCACCAGCGCGGCTCTCAGCGGCTCCTGGAGGCCTATCCAGAGCGAGAGCTTGGCGGCTGGCCAGCGACAGGACTATGCTCTGTTCGTATGGAGGCCGCATCGATGATCGACATCCGGCCGATCGAGACCGAGGGGCAGCACTATGTCGAAGTGATCATGGACGGCCTGCCACTACAGCCGCGAGGGCCGTTCCAGGACCCCAACGAGGCTGCGATCGTGGCCGCCCGGATGACGTCGGTATGTCGAATCCTGCATGCCGAAGTGGCGGTGACGGCACCGGGGCTGAGGAGATCTCGCTAATGGGCGACGTAGTCAATCTGCAGCCGGCAGCCCTGATCGAAAACCAGGAATTCATCAGCGACATGTGCCGGTTTTCCGAGGGCATTGTCAGCGAAAAAGCCCTGCGCAAAAAATACCGACTGGCCGAAAGTGATTGGGAAAAACTCAACGACGATACCCTGGTGCGCGCGATCGAGGCTGAATCGATTCGTCGGGTCAGAGACGGCAGCTGCAAAAGAGAGCGTGCCCAGCTGCTGGTCGTGAAGGCGCCAGAAGTAGCAGCGTCCATCATGAATGACGTTGAAGCGAACGCCAAGCACCGCCTGGATGCATGTAAAGTGCTGGATGATTTTAGTGCAAATGGGCCGCAGGGGACGCCAGCGTCAGACAGATTCCAGATCGTGATAAATCTCGGAGCCGACCTCGACGGCAAGCCGATCGTGGAAAAATACGATCGGTCGGTCGCAATCGACGTGAACGACCGCGACCCGCATCACATCGACGACAGAGTATTTCCAGCGATCGTGACCAAAAAAATAACGGAGAGCGGCAGTGACGAACCTGTTTGACCGATTGGGCAAGCCGCCGCCGACCGAAACGGCGACCCAACAACAACGCCGGAAAACCAGGGCCATTGCACGGGGGGTACAGGAGGCCGGCACAAGAACTTTTTTGATGAACGCTTTGGCGAATGGCCCGGTGTCGGCTGCCATCATCAAGGAGCTGGGCGCCGCACGCGGTCTCAACGTGAGACAGCTCTGGCACGCCAAACAGCAAATTGGCGCTGGCTCTTTCAAAAGGAAAGGCAAGTTCAACGGCTGCTGGTTCTGGACCCTCCCGCAACACGCCGAGAGGCGGGCCATCGCGATAAAACCCACTGACCGAAATACCCGACGCCTTCGCGACCTCTCGAAAATGCTGGGCTACAGGCTGCAGCCGATCGACAAATACCCTCGCGGCAAAGCCCTGGAAGACGGGGTTTTACGGCGCAGTCGAAAAAACCAGGCCGTTTTGTAAACGCTGGTATACCAGAATAATTCTCACATCACCAACGACTTAACAAAGAAGAATCTGCATTTTTGCCGCGGCGCATATTATGCCTGACCTCGAAAAACGCGACGGTATGACGAGGCTAATGGAGAAAACGGAAATGGATGACGCAGAACTGTTTCGCCAATTGGTCGAGCGGGCCAACAAGGAAAACGACGGCCACCTCACCGTCTCCCTCCGGCGGAGGCCGCCTTGTTGGGTTAGGTTAAGTGATGTGTAACAGTCCTTATGGACAGCCATAAGCACAGTACTGAGGTTGAACGGCTTGAGGTCGTTGAGACCGGCCGACGGCGGCGTTGGTCCGATGATGAGAAGCTGCGGATCGTCATGGAAAGCCTGCGGACGCCGCGAGCAATATCTTCGACAGCGAGACGCCACGGCATATCGCGCTCATTACTGGTGACGTGGCGGCGCGCGTTCCGCCTGGAGCCAACCGGTCCTGAAGCGCAAGCAGCCGGCTTCGTGCCCGCGATGATTGTTGCTGCCGCTGAGACGGTGCCTACGATGGACGCCGCGCTGGCGAGTGGGCGAATGGTGATTGTCGTCGGCAAAGATCGTCGTGTCATCGTTGACACCAGCGTCGATGCGGCCGCTCTGGCGCGGGTGCTGCAGGTTCTGGAGCGCTGATGATCCCGATTCCATCGGGCGGTCGGGTTTGGATCGCGACCGGCCACACGGACATGAGACGCGGCATGCAGGGGCTGGCCTTGCAGGTTCAGGAGGGTCTCAAGCGTGATCCCCACGGCGGGGATCTTTTTATATTCCGCGGTCGCCGTGGCGATCTGGCCAAGATCCTGTGGCATGACGGGATCGGATTGTCGCTTTACGCCAAGCGTCTGGACCGCGGGCGGTTTATCTGGCCTTCGGCATCGGACGGTGCGGTGTCGATTTCGGCGGCTCAGATGGCCTATATGCTGGAAGGGATCGACTGGCGAAATCCGCAACTGACATGGCGGCCCAAGAGCGCCGGCTGAGCCAAATAAAATATGGGACCATGGATTTTAGGGCGCCACAAATCACGGAATTTATGATTTTCTCGTTTGCATGGACGCGGCTCGCGACGCTCTGCCTGATGACATAAACGCCCTGAAAGAGGCGTTGATCATTGAGCGCGTCAAAGCTTTGGAGGTTACTGCGGAGCTGGCGGTCGCGCGGGCCAAGGCGTCCGAAGACGTGGCGCTAATCGCCCAGCAGAAGTTGCGGATCGCCAAGCTGGAGCGCCAGGTCTACGGGCAACGATCGGAACGTTCGGCGCGTCTGGTCGATCAGTTGGCGCTGGAGTTCGAGGAGCTGGAAGCCAGCGCCACAGAGGACGAAATTGCGGCGGAGACGGCGATCGCCAAGACAACGTCTGTGGGCGGATTTACGCGCAAGCGTCCCGAGCGCAACACCTTCCCCGATCACCTACCCCGTGAGCGTGTGGTGATCGATCCGCCGACGGCGTGTGAGTGTTGTGGCGGCAACCGCCTGCGCAAGCTCGGCGAAGACGTGACGCGAACCCTGGAAACGCAGCCCCGTCGATGGAAAGTGATCGAGACGGTGCGGGAGAAGTTTACCTGCCGCGACTGCGAGAAGATCGCGCAAGCGCCGGCGCCGTTCCATGTCATCGCGAGGGGATGGGCGGGACCCAGCCTGCTGGCCATGATCATGTTCGAGAAGTTCGGCCAGCATCAGCCTCTGAATCGACAGGCCGAGCGCTACGCCCTGGAAGGCGTGCCGATCGCGCTGTCGACCATGGCCGATGCCGTGGGGTCGGTCTGCGCGGCGCTCGATCCTCTCCGGCGCCTGATTGAATCCCATGTCATGGCGGCAGAGCGCTTGCATGCGGATGATACGACCGTGCCGGTTCTGGCCGAGGGAAAAACCGACACCGGGCGATGCTGGATATATCTGCGCGACGACAGGCCCTTTGGCGGAACCGGGCCACCCGCGGCGATATTTTACTACTCACGCGATCGAAGGGGCGAGCATCCTCAGGGTCATCTGGCAGGATATGCCGGCATCCTGCAAGCGGACGCCTATGACGGGTACAACAAGCTCTATCAGGCCGGACGAAGTCCTGGGCCCATCCTGGAGGCGGCATGTTGGGTGCATGCCCGGCGCCCGTTCTTTGCCATGGCCGACATCGAGGAGAACGCTCGACGCAAAGCCTCAGGCAAGAAAGAGATCGCGCTGTCTCCCATCGCGATCGAGATCGTGCGCCGCATCGATGCGCTGTTCGAGATCGAGCGATCCATAAACGGCAAGCGCGCCGATGAACGCCTGGCCGTCAGGCAGACGTTGAGCCGGCCATTGGTCAATGATCTTCATGTCTACCTGCGTGCGCAGATCGCACGACTCGCTCGCGGGCATGACCTGGCCAAAGCGATCAAATACATCCTCAAGCGCTGGACGGGCTTTACTCTATTCCTCGAGGACGGGCGCGTATGCCTCTCGAACAACGCCGCCGAAAGAGGCTTGAGAGGTATCGCCCTTGGCCGAAAATCATGGCTGTTCTGCGGGTCCGATCGCGGCGGACAGCGGGCGGCCGCCATGTATAGCCTCATCGTCACGGCCTTATGCCGCGCGCGGCATAAGGCCGTTTATGCCGCCTGCCGAACTATGCCGAATGGGCTTGTTTTCCCCGGGATTCGCCGTGAGCGGCGTGTAATCGGCTCGGCATAGTTTGTCCTGTGCCTCCGCTCTCAACAGCGGAGGACAGGATGATGGTTGCAGAAGAGTACTTGGGCAGGAGCCGGCTGTTCCGGCACCTGAAGAGTGGACCCCACGGACAGCTCGTTGAGCTCTACGCGGCGCGTCTTGTCAAAGACGGGCTCGCTCGCCACGGCACTTGGCGGTGCCTCAACTTGGCCGGCGATCTTCTGAGTTGGATCGCGAGAAGTCGCGCGGAGCTGACCGATCTCGATGAACGATTGGTCGAGCGGTACCTCCGGCACCGAGCGCGGAAGCAGTCGATCCAGCCGGGCGACCGGGCGGCGCTGAGGCGTTTGCTGTCGGTGCTGCGCGACGCGGGCACGATCGCGCCGGTGGCGTTGCCACCGCTCACACCGCATGAGCAGATCTTCGAGGCGTTCAGCAACTATCTGCAGGAGGAACGCGGTCTGGCGCCGAAGTCCATCATCCGCCACCTGCCGGTCATCCGCCGGTTCCTGCGTGAGGTGTGCCCTCGAGGCACCCGCGATCTCGGCAGGATCAGTCAGGAGGACGTCACCCGCTATGTCGAGCGCCATGCCCGGGATTGGAGCGCGGGGTCCGGGAAGGCGATGTGCTGGTCGCTGCGCGCATTTCTCCGATATCTCCATCATAGAGAGCTGAACCCGCTCGCTCTGGCCAGCTGCGTGCCCTCCATCAGGCGATGGAGGCTCGCGAGCCTGCCGACCTATCTGTCTGCTTCGCAGGTGCGCAAGGTCCTCGATGGTTGTGATCGAACGACGGCGTTGGGGCGGCGGGACTACGCCATCCTCATGATGCTGGCGAAGCTCGGCTTGCGGGCTAACGAGGTCGCGACCCTTGACCTGGATGATATCGACTGGCGATTGGGCGAGATGCTCATTTGCGCCAAGGGGCGGCAGCGAGCGCGGATGCCGATGCCTCCAGACGTCGGCGCGGCTGTCGTCGCGTACCTGCGTAACGGCCGCCCGACGTCGTCGTGTCGCCGGCTGTTTCTGCGCACGCTGGCACCCAACGTCGGCTTTGCATCCGGTTGCGCGATTACGATGATCGCCAAGACCGCTCTGGAGCGCACCGGTATCCGTGGCTACGCCCACCATGGGGCCCATATCTTCCGGCACAGCCTTGCCACCGAGCTTCTCCGCTCCGGCGCGACCTTGTCGGAGATCGGCCAGTTGCTGCGACACGAGAGCCATGACACCACGCGCATCTATGCCAAGGTGGATATCAAGGCGCTCCGGACATTGAGCCTGCCGTGGCCGGGAGGCGTGCGATGACCGGTCTGCGATCCGCACTCGAGCGGTATCTGAGCATGCGCCAAGGGCTTGGATACAAGTACCAGCATCAGGCGCGGCGGCTGTCCGACTTCGTCTCCTTCATGGAGAAGCGCAAGGCCACGACCATCACCACGAAGCTGGCGGTGGCCTGGGCGACATTGCCACCCGATCGGCATGCATCGTGGGCGTTGCGGTTGACCGACGTGCGCGGCTTCGCGCGCCATATCGCGAACATCGATCCACAGACGGAGGTGCCGCCCGCCGGGATCTTGCCGCCCCTGAAGCGCGCCAAGCCCTATGTCTACAGCGATGCGGAGATCAATGCGTTGCTGGCGGCGGCGCTGGCCCTGCCGCCTGCAAACGGACTGCGGCGATGGACCTACCATTATCTGTTCGGGTTGATCGCGGTGACAGGCATGCGTCTGTCCGAGGCGATCGGGCTTCAGCGCAGCGACGTCAACCTCGACGAGGGCGTGCTGACGGTTCGACAGAGCAAGTTCGGCAAGTCGCGTCTCGTGCCCCTGCATCGGACGACCCGCGAAGCTCTACTCAGCTACGCCGAACGGCGTGATGCTCATCTTGGATCGCGCTGCGGCCCACACTTCTTCGTGGCCGAGCGCGGCGGTCGATTGCTGCACCAGTATGTTCATCGTGTTTTCTGGCGCTTGTCCCGCGAGATCGGTCTACGACGCCCGGGCGATCACACCGGGCCTCGTGTACACGACTTTCGACATCGCTTCGCCATCCGGGTGCTTCTCGACTGGTATCGCGAGGGGATCGATGTCGAGCAGCAGCTCCCGGTGCTTTCCACCTATCTCGGTCACGCCTGCGTGCGCGACACCTATTGGTACCTCTCGGCCTGTCCGGAGTTGATGGAACAGGCGGCACGACGCCTCGATCGACGATGGGAGGCCAAGCCATGAAGCCGAGCGGCAACGTCGCCACGCTCATCGAGCGTTACTTCACCGAGCGGCTCATGCGTCAGCGCAATGCCAGCGCCAACACGATCGCATCCTACAGGGACACGTTCCGGCTGCTGTTCACGTTTGCACAGGCGCGGCTCCGCAAGCCCCCATCGGCCCTGACTCTCGACGATCTGGACGTGCCTTTCATCAGCGCGTTCCTCACTGATCTCGAGACGAAGCGGGGCGCCAGCGTCAGGACACGCAACTTGCGCCTGACGGTCATTCGCTCCTTCTTCCGGTTCGCGTCCTTCGACGAACCGGCCCACAGCGCCCTTATCCAGCGAGTCCTCGCGATGCCGAGCAAGCGCCACGACAAACGTCAGGTGCATTTCCTGACGCGGCCCGAGATCGAAGCGGTTCTTGCCGCCCCAGATCGCACGACGTGGCTCGGACGTCGTGATCACACCCTGCTGCTGCTTGCGGCCCAGACCGGCCTGCGCCTGTCCGAGCTGATCAGCCTCGACAAGGATGCCGTCCACCTCGGCACCGGCGCGCATGTGCGATGCGTCGGAAAAGGTCGAAAGGAACGATGCACGCCACTAACCGCGCACGCGCGGGGCGCCCTCCAGGCATGGCTCAAGGAACCGGCGCGCCACGGTGCAAACGCGTTGTTCCCCAATATGCACGGTGGTCGGCTCAGCGCCGACAGCGTCCAGTCGCTTCTGGCCAAGCATGTGCGTGTCGCCAGCGAGAGATGTCCGGCGTTGGCGTCCAAGCGGGTGTCGCCGCACGTGCTCAGGCACAGCGCTGCGATGGAGCTGCTGGAAGCGGGCGTCGATTGCTCCGTAATTGCGCTGTGGCTCGGTCATGAGTTGATCGAAACGACGCAGACCTACCTGCATGCCCATCTCGCACTCAAGGAAGCAGCCCTTGCAAAGCTCAAGCCGTACGCGCACCGCAAGCGAACCCGCTTCCAGCCAAGTGACCGCCTGCTCGCCTTCCTTGAGGCGCTGTAAGACGCCAGACTATGCCGAATGGAACCGGGACGACAACCGCTCGACCAGCCGCAGGTACGCGCAAACGACGGGTTCTTCTCAAAACCGTTCGGCATAGTTCGGCAGTCGGCATAAACGGCCTTATGCCGCGCGCGGCATAAGGCCGTGACGATCAGGCTGTACATGGCAGCGGCCCGCTGTCCGCCGCGATCGGACCCGCAGAACAGCCATGATTTTCGGCCAAGGGCGATACCTCGCAAGCCTCGCTCGGCGGCATTGTTGGAGAGGCATACGCGCCCATCCTGAAGGAACAGAGTGAAGCTCGCCCACCGCTTCAAAATGTAATTGATCGCTTTGACCAGGTCATGGCCACGGGAGAGCCTGGCGGCTTGCGCTCGCAGATAGACATGAAGATCCTTGACCAGTGGCCGGCTTAGCGTCTGCCGGACGGCCAGGCGTTCTTCCGCGCTTCTGCCGTTTATGGATCGCTCGATCTCGAACAGCGCATCGATCCGGCGCACGATTTCGATCGCGATGGGAGAGAGCGCGATCTCCTTCTTGCCCTGGGCCTTGCGTCGGGCGTTTTCCTCAAGATCAGCCATGGCGAAGAACGGGCGCCTTGCATGCACCCAACACGCCGCCTCCTGGATCGGGCCTGGATCTCGTCCAGCCAGATAGAGCTGATTGTAGCCGTCATAGGCGTCTGCCTGCAGGATGCCGGCATACCCGGCCAGATGCATCTTCGGATGTTCGCCCTTGCGATCGCGTGAGTAGTAGAACATCGCCGCCGGCGGTCCCGTTCCGCCAAAAGGCCGGTCGTCCCGAACATAGATCCAGCAACGCCCCGTGTCAGTCTTGCCCTTGGCCAGGACTGGCACAATCGTATCATCGCCATGAAGGCGCTCGGCCGCCATGACATGGGCCTCCACAAGGCGGCGGATGGGATCAAGCGCCTTGCAGACTGAACCCACCGCGTCGGCCATGGTCGACAGAGCGATCGGCACACCTTCGAGTGCGTAGCGATCGGCCTGACGGTTCAGAGGCTGATGCTGACCGAACTTCTCGAACATGATCATGGCCAGAAGGCTGGGCCCAGCCCAACCCCTGGCAATCACGTGGAACGGCGCCGGCGCCTGGCTGATCTTCTCGCAGTCCCGGCAGGTAAACTTCTCCCGCACGGTCTCGATCACCTTCCACTGACGGGGTATCGATTCCAGCGTGCACGTCACGTCCTCGCCAAGTTTGCGCAGACGATTGCTGCCACAGCATGCACACGCTGTTGGCGGAGCGATCACCACGCGCTCGCGGGGCAGATGGTCAGGGAATGTATTGCGCTCGGGGCGCTGGCGCGTAAATCCACGTACAGAGGTTACCTTGGCGACCGCCTTCTCCGCCGCAAGTTCATCTTCCGTGGCACTGGCCTGGAGCTCTTCGAATGTGAGCGCCAATTGATCGATCAGCCGCGAAGAACGTTCCGATCGCCGTCCATAGATCTGACGCTCCAGCCTGGCGATCCGCAGTTTCTGCTCGGCAATCAGGGCTGCATCTTCGGACGCTTTCGCGCGCGCCACCACCAACGCCTCTTTCAGGGCAGCGACGTCATCGGGAACGGCCTCGGGCGAAGCATCCATAACAACGATAGAATCATAAATGCAGCGATTTGAGGCGTCCTAAAATGCACGACGTCCCATATTTTTTGCTGGTTCAGCCCGCACTCTTCGGCCGCCACGTCAGTTGTGGATTACGCCAGTCGATCCCTTCCAGCATATAGGCCATCTGGGCCGCCGAGATCGACACCGCACCGTCCGACGCTGAGGGCCAGATGAACTTGCCGCGGTCCAGACGCTTGGCGTAAAGCGACAACCCGATGCCGTCATGCCACAGAATCTTGGCCAGGTCGCCGCGACGGCCCCGGAAGATATAGAGATCGCCGGCATGGGGATCGCGCTTCAACTGCTCCTGAACCGTCAGAGCCAAGCCTTGCATGCCCCGGCGCATGTCCGTGTGGCCGGTCGCGATCCAGACCCTGACGCTGCTCGGGATCGGGATCATCGTCGCGCTAAAATGGCAAGCACCCGCGCCAGCGCGGCCACATCGACGCCGGCGTCGACGATGACGCGACGATCCTTCCCGATCTCTATCTCCATGCGACCGCTCGCCGGTACGGCGCGAGCCGACCGCGCCGGATCCGCCACGACCATCGCCCGCACGAAGCCGGATCTCTGTCCCTCAGCGCCGTCCGGCTCTGTGCAGAACGAACGTCGCCAACTCAGCAACAGCGAGCGCGAGATGCCGTACCGCCGCGCGGTCGACGAGATCGCTCGTGGCGTCTCCATGCTCTCCGCAACAATCTTGAGCTTCTCCTCATCGGCCCAGCGCCGTCGCCGACCGGTTTCAACAACGCCGAGCCGTTCAAGCTGAGTACTGCACTTATTGCTGTCCATAAGGACTGTTACACAGCACTCAACCAAATCCGACAAGGCGGCCTACACCGGAGGAAGACCTTCATCTGTCTTTTGGACGCCTTCAGCAGCATGCGTCTGGCCTTCGCCTCCGCACTTCGGCAGGTCGCGGCGTTGTCGTTTCCAGGACGGGCGCAAGAATATGCTGAAGCTCCGTTCAATCGGCATTCGTGACTACAGCGTGTTCGAAGGCGGGCGGCGCATCGGTCGGATCCGCTTCGCCGGCGAGCGCATGCCAGGCGTTTGGCTCTGGAACGTCGTTACTCTCCCCGGAACTGATCTGGAAGGAGTATGGCGACGTTGTCATGACCTTGGCGGTTTCCGATCATCGGAAACCGACCTGACCGGTGGCCTCCCCATGGGCTCATCTACGGACCTCGACACGGCCGAGGCCGAGTTCGGGGGGCGTGGGCAGCCTTGAAGGCCGGGACCCCGCCTTCGTTGCTCGCGGCAGCCTGCAGGCAATGAAAATTGGGGACGATGGCTGAAGAACGGACCCGCCGAGCAATGAACAAAAGGTTGGCGCGAAGCAACAAGATCGCCTCAGGTCGCTCACGTACTAAGTAAAGGCACTGTTTCAGTGCCAAGATGTAAGTGTGTGAGCAACGCCGCCCAGCCAGGATATTCGGCTGGTGCGGCGTTGTGCGTTTCCGGGACGGGCACGAGAAAAGCCCGCAAGAATACTGTCATCCCTTGCGAATCAATCGGCACTGCGGCAACGAATCGGCGCTGGGAAATTTTAGAGCCTTAGTGCGTAAGCCAATGCCGCCTGGCCAACATATTCGGTCAGTGCGGCTTTGTGCGTTTGGTCAGGACAGGAAGGCGTCAGGAATCCATGAACTACTCGATTTACAGTGCTGATCGCATGGCCCACCTCAAGGTGGTGGTCGTTGCCCTCATCGCCGGAATCCTGGTGGCTGGTTTCGGCATCTCGATGCACAACAGCTCGGATGAAGGATTGCGCCAAACGCGCGCGCTTAAGACTGGAAGTCCATCAGGTCCATGAGACTGCAGCGGCAGCCAACAGCATCATACATTGGCAGTGGTGGTAGCCGGCGGCCGGAAATGCTTGCGCTGCAGATCCGAAGCATGCGGTTAAGCTCGCCATCACCGATTTCGTGACGACCGGCGAATAATACCCCAGTTCGGCCAGAAATGCCGTCCGCTCGTTGGGCTGCAGCGGTCTGGCTCTGCTGTTCAGTGAGGATCATGGCCATCCCCGGCACCGCAAGGGTGCCTACACGGGCCGCGAGGCCGAATGGAATCGGCAGGAGGCTGACATAATTGCGGCTGGCAGGGAGGGCCGCGTGCTGGACCCCGATAGCCTCGAAGTCGAACAGGCGGGAGCGCGTACCAACAAACGCGGTCAGTTCGTGCTTGCGGTCGATGACTGTGTGCACGATCCGGATGATTTGTTTTCGAGCGCTCAGGCGGCTGAGCAAGCCGGAGATATTGCCGAAGCCGAACGGTTTTATAGCGTGCTGATGAAGAGCAATGATCCGTCGGCAGCCTTCAATCTGGGAAACATGCTCCGTGCCTGCGGCCGCAATGTCGAGGCCGAGGCAGCACTGCACGCGGCAACCCGGGTCGATCCTGCATTTGCGGAGGCTTGGTACAATCTCGGTGACTTGCTCGACGAGCAGGGGCGATCCGAAGCCGCCATCAAATGCTTGCGCAAGGCGGTGCAGGTCGCACCTGACTACAGCGACGCAATGTTCAACTTGGCTCTGCTGCTGCAACGAAAAAATCAATGCGCGGAAGCAGCTGACTATTGGCGTCGCTATCTCGCTGTCGACAGCCAATCGGAATGGGCCAGCCGCGCGCGCCGATCATTGAAATTCTGTGAGATGCAGCAGCATCTGACTGGCTGAAGGCAGAAAGTGCTTTGCGCTTGGCGAGGCTGTGGTGCTCGGCGTCGACGGCAGCGCCGCCGCCAGAAGCGTGCGGCATAACTGGTAAGGCGCTCTAGCGGCGGACGCTCACCATATCGCACCGCGCTTGCCGCAAGCCTTGCAGACGAAGCGTGGTTCAAGGTTAGACCCTGATATCGACGCCGTGAATACCGGCGTTCGTGACCTGATCGTGTACTGCGCCGACTACAAGTATAGCCATAACGTCAAGCTGGCATCGGCGATGGTAGATCGGTGGCCTGATGATCTGCGGCTGTCCGACCTTGAACCTCGGTTTGTATGCAAGGTTTGCGGTAAGCGCGGTGCCTTCCTAACACGGTTCAGATCGGACCAAGATGAGATTCGATGAATGACTGATCGGGGCTGGGGCCGAGCATTCGATGACCCATCATCATACCCGGCCGCCGGCCGCTTAGGACACTCGGGGATGTGGCCAAATTCCTGATGGGCATGATGCCACGCGAACGCATCCAACCCCACTGGCTAGACGCTATTGAGGCCGTGATCCTCGTCGTAGAGCGCAACGGCCCGACGATGTTAGCTAGGATCGGGATGATGCGAGCGCTGAACCACGGCAAGCCGAACCCGGAGTTGGTACCGGCGGCGCAAACGGGCGAAGGTCTACCGGATCGTGAAATGAAAAGCGCAGGACCGAAGGCCCGCGCCTAAGACTAAGATAAATCAGGGTGGCCCCTTAATCTATGTTGTGGCGCGTTCGATTTCCCTGCGGCTCATACTGGCACCATCACCGGTCCCGTCCCTGGCATCCGGTGACTGAGAGTGTCGTGCTCCCGCCTACGGGAGGGAGTTACCATGGCCAAATCGCAACGCCCATCGTCCACGATTCCACCGATCGGTTCGAATAAACGGGCCGGCCCGGCAGGGCATTCCGACAAAGCACACCTGGCCGTTGGGGCGCAGTGCGACGGTGACCGCGTGCGGTTGTGCCGACGCCTTGCGTTTGGGGCCTCACTCGGAATTATCCAGCTTGTCCATCTCAGCCCTCGCCAGCATCGTGGCTTTCTCGACGGCCTGCTCTCGCGTGAGCGTGCCGGAATTCAACCGGCGTGAGACGAGGTTATCCCAGTAGAACCTGACCGCTACCCGTCCGTCCGCGAACCATACCTCCAGACTTCCGCAGTCATCGTCTATGCCGCGATGAGGGATGATGCGGACTGGATCGCCTTCGGCCATGAGTGAAATCCCGCCGATTCACATAGGTTGTTGCCAAGTGCCCTATGGCCGGAAAGCTCGATCTGCGCCGCTGGGTACCGGCGCAGAGCATCCCCAACATATCCAAATCCCGGGTGTCGGGGGCTCTTTTTCGTATCTCGCTTTCAGTTGGCTGCTTTATTTTATTGCGGCCGGCGCTGGCCCGGTCACTTTTTGGAATTGACGAGGCTTGGAACCGCCCCGAAAAATGCGTTCGTCAACAGACGCGCTCAAGTCATCGCAGGGGGGCGCATACGAGTGAGGAAACGGCAATGGGCGCAATTGGAGCGGTTTTTCAGCCTGAATTAATCGAATTGATGAAAGCAGTCCTCGACGATGCCGCTGCGATGCTTCCCGAAGCGAAGCGCACATCGACGATGAAAGCTGAAATCGCGTCGCATATTCTTGCATGTGCTACGAAAGGCGAGCGAAACCCGTCGTCGTTGAAAATCGCCGCTCTCTCAGCCGTCGTGGAGTGTACTCACTATTCGCACGATATCTCTCCAGAGCGCAGGGCAGTCTAAGGCATAAAAAAGCCGCCCGGGCGTGACTCCGTGCGGCCTCCTATGCGACTGCCGGTTTCCCAGTTCCGCCGCTGCCACCATAACCGGCGAACAGCGCAAAGGTTCCGCCCGCAAGGAAAAACCCGCCCGGGGGTGAACGTGGAACTGACTGAAATAGAAATTTTAATACTTCGCGGACTCGACGCTAAACCCGCTCTCGACATCTCGGGAGGCATCGTGGACGACAACATGAGTGAACTGATCGACATCGGCTACATCAGCGTCCGAACCGTCGGCAACCTGTTCTCTTATGAAATCACGGACGACGGGCGCGCGGCCCTGAAGCGATCAGACGAAGAGGCCGCCAACTGAGGCGGCCTTTATTCGTCGATTTGAGCAAAGTTGACCACGCTTAACACCACTACCAACTGAGGCGGCCTTACTTTCTATCCTTTAAGACGCGATCGATCTCATATTCAGCTAGTTTGATTGCAAACGCTCGACTTTCCGGAGTTACACCGGATTTGTTCTTGCCGTCGCCAAATCTGACTTCCCATTTCCACCCGGCGCCGCCCGCCAATTGAACAACGGTGTATTCCACGCCCTTATGTTCCATAGTAATCCTCCGCGAGGACAACGCCTGCGGGGGTCTGTCGCTGCATTAAAGGTAGGACACAAAATTAAAGTTGGGACATATGTTTCATGCTCGCTCATGATCGCGCCCCATCGCCGGCGCCGACAACGCGCAGAGCATTGCGCCGAGCTTGCACGGCGGCGGCGTGTCGGAAGCTGATCCAGGCATCAGTTACCAGCTCATGGCAACGCGCCGCAGCTTGTTCCTTTGTATAGCCTTCAGCAACCATAGCGGCGAGGAATTGTTCGATCGCCGCGAAAAGCTCGCGCTCGTTTTCAATCATGATTGCCTCCGTCAGCGCCGCGGCGGGCCGCTTGATTTTCAAGCTTAAAAAAGGTATGACATTTAAATGGGCAGGTCAATTAAAAAGGTCACACCTAAAAAGCGCGGGCGTCCAGCTACCGGGAAAGATCCGCTAGTGAGCACGCGGATGCCGACGGTCCTCATTGCCGACATCGATGCTTGGGCTGACCGCAGTAACATCAAACGCTCCGAAGCGATCCGCCGCCTGGTCGAGCTTGGCCTTACCGTGAAGACGAGATCGGCGCCTTCGGAGCGACAGCGCGCCGCCCTCGCGGATCTCGCATCAAAGGCGATCGATAGTTTGACGGCCGGGACGCCCGATAACAATGAAAAGACCAGCCGGAAGCGCCGCTTGATCAAAGGACCTGAAGAATTTCGAGAGGTCCGCGTCGACCGGCCGAAGGCGAGGAAAAAATGAGCGGCTATCTGAAGCAAAAGCTTTTTCAAGCTCTGCACGATCTGGTTGGCGCCGGCGACATAGACAAGCGACTAACCCACGCCGGCAATTTTTTGGTTCATCTTGAGGAGCCCGATATCCCGAAAGAGTATCGAGCGGAAGTCGCGGCGATCAAAGAAATCATGTTCACCACGCCGCTTTCATCCGAGCGGGGCTACGTTCCCCGGCAGATGTCGGAAGAGGACGGCGCAAAGCTGGCGCGGCGGATCTTGAGCCTATTCACGGACGTTATGGGCGGACTCCAGTAGGCCATCCGCCGCCTTGCCGAGATCGGGCTGAAAGGCGAAGGGGGAAATAGCCCGAGCGCGCGATTTGGCTCGCTATCGCCGGCCAAAAAGCGCAATCTTCGCGGCGGAGCCGCCTGATTGCTGAAGGCGTTGGGAAATGATCCCGATCAAATCCACCGATCGAACGCCAATAGACATTCAAGAGCTGGAGGAGATGGTCGCGAAGCTGTTAGAGACTGCCCGCAAGCTCCCGGCGGGGGCGGTACGCCACGATATCCTTAAGGAGATAAGGAAATTCAGTGCGCGGATCGCCGCACTGAAGGTGAAGAAATAGCGGCGCTCCCCCAAGTTCTATAGATAAGGCCCGAGCCGCCGGGCCGTGGCGGCGCCGGTGCGTTACTCGGCGCATTTGGGAGATCAGCTAATGCGCGTCTTAGCAATGTTGGCTCTCGCACTGTTGCTGGCCGGCTGCGAGGGCGACCGTATCAAGCATAGCAGCATGAATGAGCGCCAGGCAGAGCCACAAAGCTCTGTGCTCACCTAAGCAAGGTTCAGTCGGTTGACCCAACGGATGCGCCTGGAATGCGGTGTCGGCTTTCGCCAGCTGCGGGCGGGCCGTCGCACACGTCCCGGGGCAGCCATGTGCCAAGAGCCGAAGTCGCCGCGCTCATTCAACCACCTCGTCGGCGCGTAACAGGAATGACTCCGGTATCTTCAAACCGAGTGCCTTAGCCGTCTTCAGATTGATGACGAGATCGAACTTGGTCGGCTGTTGGACCGGTAAGTCGGCGGGCTTCGCCCCGCGCAAAATCCTGTCGACAAAGTTAGCCGCAAGCCGCAATAGCTCGGTTACGTTCGCGCCATAGGACATCAGCCCGCCCGCGTCGACGAAGTCTCGGACTTCAAAAATCGTTGGAATTCGCGCGGCCAGCGCCCGGGTGGCAATGGCGAAGTTGAGTGGGATGCCAACGACATACAGTGCGTCCGCACGGTCCTTGATGGCCTCGAAGGCCGGTGCAACATCCTCGACGCGCCGGATTTCCAATATGGTTGCCTCAAGGCCGAGCGTGGAGGCCGCCGCCTGTACCTCATCCATCCTGCTCTGGAAACGGGGACTATTGGCATTAACCATAACCGACAAACGGCGGAAACTTGGGACAACCTCGCGCAACAGATCGAGGCGCTTGCCGGCAAGATGTCAATCGGCGTTCAAATATTGCAGGCCGAATGACACTTCGTCGCTTCAGGGCCAAGATCAGTCGTCCGCACGCCACTTTCTACCGACGCCTACTAGTCCGACCGCGTTTCGGTTATGCTCGGGATCAAGCCAACCGGGAGGTAAGAAAGCAATGATGGGACGGTTTTTCTCGCGACGGGCCACGCTTGCGGCGGTGATAGAGTGTTCGTTCCTGTTAGCTCTTGGAGCTGCAGCACCCGCTGCCCATGCCGCCGAAGTCAAGGTCATGAGCACGGTCGCGCTCACCCCTACACTCGACGAGCTCACACCGAGGTACGAGAGCAGCAGCGGCAACAAGCTAATGGTCGTCTACAGCACGATCGCGGATCTGAAGAAGCGGATCGAGGCGGGCGAAACCGCGGATGTGATGATCCTGTCGCGCCCTGTCCTCGACGGTCTGCAGACTCAGGGCAAGGTTGCCCAGGGCAGCATCGTCAACGTGGGGAGCTCTTATGTCGCCATCGGGGTACGTACGGGTGCGCCCAAGCCGGATATCAGCACGGCGGAGAAACTGAAGAGTGCGCTTCTCGCCGCCAAATCGATCTCCTACGCCGATCCAGCGAAGGGCGGTGCTAGTGGCGTCTATTTCGCCAAGGTCATCGATCGTCTCGGCATCGCCGGTCAGGTGAAATCCAAGACCGTCCTGGTGCCGGGTGCCCAAGCGGGCGAACTCGTCGCGAAGGGCGAGGTCGAAATGGGGATCGCACAGGCCTCGGAAATTGCCGCGGTTCCGGGGGCTCAGGTGGTCGGCCCTCTGCCCGGTGATTTGAACAGTGCGATAGTCTTCGCGGTCGGCATCGGATCCATGAGCAAGGATCCGGCAGCGGCCAAATCGCTGATCGAGCTCCTGACCAGTCCGACCGGCGCTGCCGTACTCAAGTCCAAGGGCATGGATCCGGCCTAGACCCGTTCTCGCTTCGCTTGGGGTCAACGAGATCGGGATAGGGGGACGCCTCGCGACGCCGCCCCTCCCACACCCCCGGGCATACGGGTCCGTACCACGGCGGTTCGATCGAGTTAAGCCGGCACAGGCATGAAGATTTGGGGGAGACCAAGAGAGTTCGAACACCTGATTTCGTAGAGCGTGTTGAACCGCCGGGTGTCCGGACATGCGCCAGAGTCCCGTCGGTGAACCGGCAGCGACCGATGCGGCGAACTTCGCGATGCCGAAGCCGGCGAAGCTCCGTGAATTGGTTATGCCCGTTCCGCCATTGCCGCCAGAGATACAAACGCAGTCTCCGGCGGATCCAGGCTTCCAGGTTCGTTAGCACGCGCGGGGTCTGGCAGAAGCCGAAGTACCCACGCCATCCGATGAGGTATGGCGTGAGGTCTGCGATCATCTGCTGCAAACTGAACCCTCGCGTCCGGCATGTGATTTCCCGGATTCGGTCTTTGAACTTGTCGAGGGCTTTCGGCGCAATGCGTCGCTCGCTCCCGTCATTCGCAATGCTGAATCCGAGAAATTTACGTTCCTCGGGTCGCGCCACCGCGCTTTTGGCCTCGTTGACTTTCAAGCGGAGCTTGTCGGTCAGGAACCGGCTTATCGAGGCCCTCACCCTTTCGCCGGCGTGGAGGCTGCGAACATAGATGTTGCAGTCATCCGCGTAACGGCAGAACCGGTGACCACGTCGAGCCAATTCCTTGTCGAGATCGTCGAGCACGATATTACTGAGGAAGGGCGAGAGCGGACCGCCTTGCGGGGTCCCTTCGTCCACCGGTCGGACCAAACCATCTTCCAACACCCCGGCATTCAGGAATGCCCGGATAAGTTTGAGCACGCGTTTATCGGGTATCCGTGAGGCGACGCGCGACATCAGGATGTCGTGGTTAACTCGGTCGAAAAATCTTTCCAAATCGAGATCAACCACTACGTTGTAGCCATCGGCAACGTAACGCTGTGCCTGGGCTACAGCCTGATGGGCGGACCGCCCCGGCCGAAATCCGAAACTGTGCTCCGAAAACGTCGGATCCCATCGCTCTTGGAGAACTTGCAGCACGGCTTGTTGAATCAGGCGGTCGACGACACAGGGGACGCCGAGTTTCCTGACCCCGCCATCCGGCTTCGGGATTTCGACCCGCTTAACCGGCTGCGGCCGATAGTTTCCGTTGAGCAGTTGAGACCGAATGTTTGGCCAGTGCTGACGCAGGAACGCCTTCGCGTCGTCGATGGTCATCCCATCAACGCCAGGGCTTCCTTTGTTCCTTTTAACACGCTTCCACGCTCTTTCGAGGTTCTCTCGGTCGCACACCTCCTCCATCAGTTGTTCTGTGAAAGCCGGGTTTTCGGTGGCTGATTTCGCCATGAATGGTTCGGTCTCCTCGTCACCGCGTGCCGGGCTTCACCCCGGTCCTTCGGTTCCAAGGCCAGCTCTTGCTGGTTGTTCTGCCGCTTTCTATTCACGAGATACCAGTCCTACTTGCCTCTCTCAATCGTTCGGGCCTTCAGCCATCGTTTCCGGCTCCGCCTATCTGTTTCTCCACCTTTCGGTCTTGGAGTGCCTCAATAGCTTTGCCGACAGCCTGACCTAATACGCCCTCAGCTGACTTCTGCCCTGCGGTCAGACCGCCTTACGGCGCCCTCAGTCGCCGAAGCGACACAGAGCAGATCTCCCGGGGTAAGCTCAATCGCCTTCGGTGCACAACCGCCGGATCTACGCTTCGCATCCTTGATGGATCTGGACTTCGCGATGTGTCGCCCGCTCGTCCGACGCCTGCGCGCGGAGGTAGATTGTGAATCGAGCTAAAGTTCATCGCGTCCCACGCTACATCGAGCATGACGGTGTCGATTTGCTTCTGCGCAGCCGCCCAATTGTCGTGGTTGGCGCTACAAAGTTGCGAAGCAACCGCCTGCAGAAAGCCGCGCACGCTACCGGCCGAGAAAAACCTGACCCAGTTCAGATGCACGTGAGTATAGTGATTAGATCTCCTCAGGCCGAACGATGACGAGCCCAGGGACACCCCTCGGTGCAAGCGCGACGCCCCCCTAACAGCGCCGGGCAGCGCACATTGGGGAGGGGGTTTGGGAGTTCTTCCGCCGGGGCGGTGCGGCATGCTGCGATGCCCGCAAAGCCTCCGCCCGCCCCTCCGCCTCGCTCGCGACCATGCCCCGCGCCCTACATCAATCCTTCCGCAATAGCCATGGTGGCGTATGTAGCCTGATCATGGGGCCGATGTCTCTTTCTGGTTGAGGAGGAGGCGTTTGGCACGAGGTGCAGGGTCAATTGCATCGCCGCCCCGCTTAATGCGTCAGCCCATAGTCCGAAAACGGGCTCCGCCGGGGCCGGTTCGTTGCTTCGGTTCAGGAAACCTGCTTAGCGCAACCCACCGTTCTGTTGTTTCGGCGGCGTAATCGGCAATCGCTCTGATGATCAGGCGGATTAGGACTTCGCCTGCAGGGCTCGCACTGACGAAGTGATTAGTGATCGTCCCGCTTCCACCGCAAAGCGGCCGCGCGTTCTTGCCGGCCGGCCCAGCGGTATTCGGTCGCGACGTTCTGCCCTTCGCTAAAGCCGGCTAAACGGTACTGTATTTGCCACCCATGTGTGGCCGGTGAGCATCAGCCATCAAAAAAATAAACTGCACTCGCCATTGCCACAATCGCAGCAATCCGGGCGACGATTGTGATTTCGCTTGCCTGACAACCTAAGATTTTTTTGGGAGAAACGCGTGCAGGGGTTCGTACATATAGTCGATGACGACGCGTCCTTCCGGACAGCGATGGAACGTCGTTTGAAACGAGCTGGTTACGAGGTCGCGGTCTATGCTTCGGCCCAGCCCTTGCTGGATCGTTTGCCGAGCGAAGGTGTCCCGAGCTGCATCCTCCTCGACGTGCAAATACCCGGCTTGGACGGTCCGGCGCTGCAGACGCGGCTAAGCGAACTCGGCTCGATGCTGCCTATCATATTCCTCACCGGCCATCCCGACATCCCGACCACGGTGCAGGCCATCAAGGCGGGGGCGGATGACTTTCTGACCAAGCCTGTATCATCGAATGACCTTCTTCAGGCAGTTGAGCGGGCGATTGCGCATCATGACATGACGCGCGGCCTGAAGACCAAGCTGGACATGGTCCGCGCTCATATCGCGGCATTGACGCCGCGTGAGCGGCAAGTCTTTGAACTTGTCATCCGCGGCGAAACCAACAAGCAGAGCGCCCGCGCGTTAGGCTGTACCGAGCGTACCATCAAGGCCCATCGCCAGAGGGTGATGGAGAAGATGCAGGTCCAATCCTTGGCGGAACTCGTTTCCCTTGCTGAACGAGTTGGCGTATTGGACAGCGCGTCCGGCAGCCGACAGACCGCCTAGCCAATTCTCAACCGTTTTCCAGTTGTTGTTGTCCTGCGGAACAATAGGAAATGCGTTGCGCGGAGCCCACCTTTGTAGGGTTGACGAAGCTATCCGCGTAGCGCGACTCTAGTGTTTTTAACTGTTTTTAAATCATCGCCGAAGCAGCATTGGCCGATAGGCCAAGGATATCACTCTTGCCAAATCCAGATGTCGTCTTTGTCGTCGATGACGACCCCGGCATGCTTATGAGCGTGAAGCGGCTGCTTCGCACAAATGGGTACGACACCGTGCTGTTTTCCTCAGCGAAGGCATTTAAAAACCAAGTCGATTTCAACGATGCCTGTTGCGTTGTTTTAGACATCAACCTTGAGGAGGGGTCAGGGATCGACCTGAGGCATCGTCTCAAGGCGGATGGGCATTCTCTGCCGGTTATCTACATGACCGCGAGTGACAACCCTGCCGTTCGCAAGGCTGCGCTGGACTCCGGGTGCATCGCGTTTCTCACAAAGCCCTTTTCCGCGCAGTCGCTCATTGAGCCGCTCAAGAAAGCATCGGCAGGGCGTTCATAGGTTCCGTCGTACCTCGCAGTCTTGACCAGGCCGTGCATGTTCTGATCGCGATCAGCCGTCCGCGGCAGCGTCTTTGCACTTGGCCGTATGCGTAGCAATAGGCAGCAGACCGAGTTGCTGCGTCGAATATTCGACACTCGCTGTATCCGCGCGGTGCTTGCAAATCGTTTTATTAAAATTGGACCACTTAACCGTAAATCGGGTTCTCGATTTCATGACGATTACAGAGCGAATGGCCTCAGCTGCTGATTAAACATGCTATTCCCAAAAGTACCAAAGCCAGCGCGGCCACGTACCGATTGGACTGCACATGATCAGACATTCCACCGATGGCCTGCTGTTCTTTGAAGGCGGCCGAGAATTGCGCATTGTGGCTTACGACGTTAGCCGAACGGACGCCGTAGTGCATGCAGATGGACTAGGCCTCCTTCCGATACACTTCTACATCACGTTCGACGACTTTCTCACAGTCGGAAAATGCCGGCTCGCGTGGAGGTGTCGGGACGATGTTGGTGTCGTCTTTGAAAGATGGCTTGATATCCCGCCAAGCGCATCAAGCTCGAACATCGTCCGGGTGGGGGAAGATATCCAGAGGATCAAGGCCCTCTCGCTCGCGTTGTTCGAAAATCGCTTGTATTGAACCGCTTGTTCCACAAATTCCAACACAGCCTCAGTCCGTCCCTGGCGCGCTGGTATCGCACGCGGACCGAGGGCCCGAGCGGCGCGCGCAAGACGACGATGATCGTGGCACTGGCGCGCAAGCTGCTGATCGCGCTGTGGCGCCTGGTCACGACCGGCGAGGTGCCGGACGGTGTCGAGCTGCGGCCGGCGGCGTGAGCAACACTCTATAACGAGGAAAGGACAAACAGGGTTCGGTACCTGACTGCGCTTGATGCGCCCGGGTAGCCGATGACGATCCGAGGTGGCGGCAATCCGCACACGGCTATGGCTGCAATGCCGCTGGGAGAATGGACCCGCCGCCTCGGAGCCTTGCTCGCAGAAGCGTACGACTGCTTCATGGTCGGGACCCTACATGGTTCAACCGAATACAAGCGTGGTTCGCGGGCGATTGCTCGTGGCCAATGGCAGGCTCCCCCTCGGATCATCGCGTGGCAAACCACCCGATCACGGGCAGTTTGCCGCCGTGCTCGCGTTGGTCAAGGACAAGCCTTCGGCGGCGCTGAAGAAGCGCCGTCCTTGACCCTCGCTGCGCGCGACGGCGACGGCCAATATGCGGTCGGGGCGGAAGAATGCTCGCGGCGCGGGTCGAACAAAAGAATCAACAAACAAGGGCGCGACAAAATGGTGTGCACCACCCTTGACAAAGAAAGCCCCATACAAGCCGTATGCCCGAATTGGGCCCGTACGGATCTAATGGCATGGACCGGCCGCGCTCCTTGCGCTTTGGTTGAAGGAGGGCGGATCGGCAATACATGCTGTACCTCGCACGGAGGCACCTTCGGCAGCTGCATGATTGTCGCGCGGCGCGCCCCTTCGCCGTCAAGCCCTCGCCTTCGGGTCGCCGCTGCGCGGATGCGGGCTTGACCGCTCGGGGTCGGCCACGCAACTAAATTAGCTTTCCGTGCCGCGAATGCCGACAGATGTACCTCCGGCTCTCACCGTCATTCGGAGGACACAACCATGATCGCTATCAACAAGGACATCATCGCGACAATCGGCGTCGATCTTGGCAAGAATACCTTTCATATTTGCGCTATGAACGACAAAGGAACGATCCTTCTGCGCGAAAGATTGACGCGCGCCGCACTGCCGAAACGCTTGGCAAACATTCCGCCTTGCCGCATCGGCATGGAGGCCTGCGCCGGATCCCATCACATTGGCCGCCAGCTTACCGCGCTCGGCCACGACGTTCGCTTGATGCCAGCGAAATACGTCAAGCCGTTTCTGAAGAGCCACAAGAACGACTATCGCGATGCCGAGGCGATTGCAGAGGCGGTGCAGCGCCCAACCATGCGCTTTGTGCCCTTCAAGAGCGACGAGCAACTCGATCTTCAAGCGCTCCACCGCGTCCGAAGCCGGCTCGTCGGCCAACGCACCGCTGTAATCAACCAGATTCGCGCCTTCCTGCTCGAGCACGGCGTCGCTGTGCGTCAAGGGCCTGGCGCCCTGCGGCTAGCCCTGCCTTCGATCCTCGCTCAGCGAACCGACGTCCTATCGCCGCGGATCATTCACCTCATCGAGGGCCTCACCGGCGACTGGCGACGTTTCGATGAGCGCATCGCCGACGTCACCAGAGAGATCGAGCAACTCGCAAAACAGGACCAGTGCTGCAAGGGCCTTATGGCCGTTCCCGGTGTTGGACCGATGACGGCAAGCGCGATGGTAGCGGCGATCGGGGGCGGTGCGGCATTCA
This sequence comes from uncultured Alphaproteobacteria bacterium, assembly GCA_963786115.1. Lineage (GTDB taxonomy): Bacteria > Pseudomonadota > Alphaproteobacteria > Rhizobiales > Xanthobacteraceae > Bradyrhizobium. The sequence continues at coordinate 246,278 of CAWAYC010000017.1, read as the reverse complement.
GTCGGGGCCGCGACTTTGCTGCCTGGCTCGGTCTCGTGCCAAAACAAATCTCGACTGGCGATCGCACGATCCTCGGCGGCATCAGTCGGCGCGGCAATCGATACCTACGCACGCTGTTCATTCAAGGCGCCCGTTCTGTTCATCTGCTTACATGCAGGAGGCAAACCGGCCAGCGTCAGCGCAGGTTTTGGCTTGCGCGGCGGCGGATGCAAGGTCGATTCCTTGAACCAAAAAGCGAGTTCGCTATTGCAGCCGTCGCTTGGAAGCGGTGGTGCCGGCGGCTTGCAATCGGTACTGTCGGCGGGACAGGCGATTTGGACATGAAAATGTTCGGCGTGACCATACCAGGGACGCACCTTGTATAGCCAGGTGTGATCAGCTCCAACCTCGCGGCACAGCGCCTTCTTGATCGCGGCATTGACCAAGATGCGGACGACAATCGGATCCTGTGCAGCCGTTCGGATGAGCGCCGTGTGCATGTGGGTCCACACTTCCGGATCAACGTCGCGCAGATCGGGCGCGACGACATCGGTGGCCGAGCCGAACTCGCGCTCCTCGCGGCTTTGGACCCGGTCTGGCATCGGCGCAAACCAAATATCGACGTCGAGGCCGATCTGATGGCTGGTGTGTTCGGAAAGCATCGGCCCGCCGCGCGGCTGAGACATGTCGCCAACCAAAAGACCGCTCCAGCCAACTTTTTTTGCGTTCGCGGCAAACCGCTCGATGAAGCGAATGAGTTGCGGATTGCCCCAGTTGCGGTTACGCGACGGCCGCATGACTTGCCAGGTCGGTCCGGTGATCGGCAGTGACACGGCGCCGGCGAGGCAGCCGTCGAAATCGCCGCCGATCGAGCGCGGCGGTCCGGGAAACGGCGTCGATTTGCGCGCGAACAGTTCCTTGGCCGGCGTTGACGGCGCGTCCGGATTTGTCAGCGGCGGCAGGGGCTTGGGATTGAGCGAGCCGGGAAGCATCGGGTCAATCAGCTTTTCCTGCGCGATGGCAGAACCCGCGGCGGCAAGTAAGAGGACGGCGAGCAGGCAAAGGACAGCGCGCATCAGCAACTATACTTCTTGTGGGTCTGTGGGAAACTGAATCAATTGCAATAATTGCCTAAGCTTCAGAATTGGAAGAACCAGACTCTAACGCCTAACGGTGAGAAACCATTGTTCGAGGAGACATGGTAGCCGCCTGATATTGAAGCACCGTAGCTACTCGCGATGTCCGCTTTTGGGTTGCCGGCTCAATCGGTCGACGCAACACAGGCGTTAAATCTCTCTGCTGGGGTTTCAAATTGCAAGGTCTCACGTGGTCGTTCGTTTAGCTGACGAGCCACTTTGTTCAGATAGGCTTGCGAATGCACCGACAAGTCGGTGCCCTTCGGAAAGTACTGCCTCAGCAGGCCATTGGTGTTCTCGTTCGACCCGCGCTGCCACGGGCTTTGCGGATCGCAAAAATAGACGTCGATTTTGGTCGCCAACGTAAAGCGACGATGATCCGTCAGTTCCTTTCCCCGATCCCAGGTCAGGGACTTATACAGCTCCTTCGGTAGCTTCTTCGCCTGCTTGATGAGCGCGGCGACGACCGTCCGGGTGTCCTTACCTGCCACCTTGGCCAACATCACGTAACGCGTATGACGCTCGACCAAGGTCGCGATATAGCTGTTGTTCGGCCCGGACAGGAGATCGCCCTCCCAATGGCCAGGCACCGCCCGATCTTCAACCGCCGCCGGTCGCTGACGGATTGAGACGATATCCTTGATATGCCCCCGTCTATCGCCATCCGGATCAACCGGCTGGGAGCGACGCATCGAGCGCTTCGATCGAAGGTGACTGAGCAGCTCTTTCTTGAGCACACCACGGGTTTGTACAAATAAGCTGCGGTAGATCGTTTCGTGTGACACCTGATTACACCCGTCTTCAGGATGCGTTCTCTTCAGCCAGCCGGCTATCTGCTCTGGCGACCAATCCAATCTGAGCTTTCCCGCCACAGCTCGCCGTAGCCGCGGACTGTTCGCCAATTTACAACATTTTGGACGACGAGCCCGTGCCCACGCATTCTCGTCCGCAAGCGCCGCTCGGTAGCGATCACAGCCGCCATTGCGGCCCATTTCCCGGCTTACCGTCGAGGGTGAGCGGCCAAGCCGCCTGGCGATCGATCTTGCCGATTGATGGGCCGCAACGCCTCTGGAAATCACCTCGCGTTCCGCAAGCGTCAGGGCCAACCTGGAGCGACGCCGCTCCGCAGGACGAATCCCACCATGCGGAGCCACCAGAAAATAGATCGACGATGACTGCTTACCAAAAGCTCGTCCGATCGCCTTCAGCGACTCCCCGCGCTTCCAGCGATCCCATAACTCCGTTTTCTCCGCCGCAGTAAACCCTCTATGAAATTTGTGACCCATCGAACCACACTCCATCTCTCCTTCAAGATAAAGTGTTGCGTCCACCAGTTGAGACCACCCTCAGCCGAAAGACGAAGCGGCAGATGAAGCGCTCGTGCGCCAGCTCGTCTTCAATGGTTGGGGTGTAGAAGCCGAGCGATTGCCGGAGGGAAAAACAAAAGCCCCGATTTCAGATTAACGAAGAACGGGGAGTTGAAGGGCTATTGTGAGCTAAAATCGCCGCGTGACGACTGGATTTTTGCCATTCCGAAGGACCTCAAGCCGGGCGAGATTCGGAAGGAAAGTCGCGAGGACCCGACGCCCCACGCGTTGGCCCGAGTTATCGGCAAAGCCGCAGCGCAATTTGACGCCGTGAACCTGATCATGCACAGCCAAACATCCTGGTAATTGTGAGCCATGCGCGGCTGCGGGGTCCAACCGACCTGCATCTAGCGATCGGGGGGATGCCCATGCCCGATGGGAGTCGCCGATTCTTGCTGGTCGATCCGAACGAGAAGGATTTTAAGAAGGCTTTTGAAAAGCAGAAGAAGCTCTGGGACGATGCTAGAAAGATCGATTTGTTTTACTGGGTCGATGCGCATTCCAAGGCCGTCCGGCACGTTGTCAATGAAAATGGACTGAGGCACTGCGAGGTACGTGACCTCACGAACATTGGGACGTGAATCGTACAATACTTCGTTCCATGCTGAAATGTCCGCTCGACGCCGGTGGCCAATTTCAACGGCGACCGTAGCAGCAACGTAGAAACAACCAAATTAGAGATTTGCTCCGAGCGACAATGTCCAAGCCCGATTATGCACGTAAATTCCAGGGCATTTGGTGCCGAGCGCTAAATGAGCCCTCGCTTGCAACGTTGACGCCGGAGCTCGTCATGGAATGGGCCGGTGACAAGGGATTGCCCCAACCTTCGGCCGTAGCCCGTGATGTTGGGATCTTCCACTCGACACCAGCTATCGTGCTCGAGGTTGCCGGGACAACCCAGCAATTTCACTCGCATGATCGTAGCGCTCACGACTTTGGCCGCCATCGAGTCCTGGTACGATGAGAGCCATCATGTCGCCTTCGGACTTCCCGAGATGAATGAGGACAGCACGCTCCTGTGGGAACAGGCGAAATTCCAGGCCGAAGCGCAGATGAAGCTGAAGATCATTGAGCAGGATCGTTACCAGAAGCATGGACGGCTTGTCCCCGAAATGCCGACCGACAATGGGTGCTGCTTCGCCAAGCCATGCTGTCGGAAGACTGCATGCGCGATCTTGTGCGCCCACTGCGCGATGCAGGCTGGAGCGTTGCAGTAAGCGAGCCCGATGAGAAAGGACTTTATATGACCGTTGAGGCGTCTTACGGCGAAAGGCGCTTTGGTGTAGCGCTGCTATTTTCGTGCGGAACTGAGAACAGACTCTATCGGCTGCTTGCCGAGAAATGCGAGGCTATTCTCTACCGGGGCGCTCCCCACAAGCAAGATGCTTACGCATATGGAATTCAAGTGCATGTTGGGCCAGTCCTAGGATGGCAGCCTCCTAAGACCCGTCCAGCTTAACTCGAAATTCGTTTTGGGCCGTTCGCTATGCGGGCAGCAGCACGCTGGAGAACTTATCCGTTTCCTATTAGAAGCGATTGGTGACGGTACTTTTCAGAGAGAGGCTGAACACGGCGCCGTCCGCGTCGAGTCGCTAGAATTGACCGAATGTCGCCGATAGCTGGCGAAACCACAAAAATATTTTTGCGATGATTTTCCCTTTAAAATCAAAAGCGTAACTTTTTGACGGACCCATAGTCGGAATATTTTTGGTCGCAGAAAAAATTTCGGTGGAATTTCAATACGCTATGCGCGCTTTAAACAATCGAGTGGGAGTGAAGGGTAGTAGAAAAGGCGACGATAGCGTAGTTTCGGCGGTGGCGTGAGCTGCGGCACAGTTGCCGTTCCCGTCTGTATCTGACTTCCATTCGGCTAGCGGCGGAGGGAATGGTAGCGACCTCTGGGGGCTCGAGGTTGGAGGATCCGCGATGAACAGCCCCTTGCATGGCAGCACTTCCGGCCTTAAACCGACACCATGATGTTCAAGTCTACGTTCTTCCCGCTGATCTGAACGACCCTTGTCGTTCCGGCGCGTGCGCGCGCTTTTAAGATCACTCTGGCGTCGCTGATGCGGTTGCCGAATGGAAAACGTACATGCCAAAAATTGAGCAAATTGGCCTGACAGATCGTCAGGTGCAGAATTTCATCGTCGATGGCTTCGTCAAACTTGAAAGTGCCTTCAGTTCAGACGTTGCGGAGCAATGCAGGGATGAACTATGGGAAGAGATCGGCCTGTCGCCGGATGAGCCGGCCGGATGGACCGAGCCGGTCATCCGAGTGGCGTCCAAGGCCACCCCACCCTTCGTCGAGGCTGCCAACACACCCCAGCTTCACCGCGCCTACGATCAACTCGTCGGCGTAGACCGTTGGTTGAAGCCGAGGGGTCTCGGAACTTTCCCGATCCGCTTTCCGTCATCGGACGCCCCCGATGACGATGGCTGGCATGTGGATGTGAGTTTTGGGGACTCTCCCGACTTCATGGATTGGCGAGCCAATGTGAAGAGCAGCGGACGGGCGTTGTTGATGCTGTTCCTGTTTTCGGACGTCCGTCCCGATGACGCGCCAACGCGGATCCGCAAGGGTTCTCACGCGATCATCGCGCGCGAATTGTTGCCTTATGGCGAGAAGGGCGCGTCGCTTAGGCAGCTCTCTGCTGACGGCTACGCCTCGACCGAGCGATGTGAAGTCAAACTGGCGACGGGAGCGGCAGGCACAGTTTTCCTGTGCCATCCATTTCTTGTTCACGCAGCCCAAGCCCACCGGGGAACGCTGCCGCGGTTCATGGCTCAGCCCCCGCTGATGCCGAAAGGTGAGTTCGATCCAGCGCAGCCGCCATCGATAGTGCAGATCGCCATCCGCGAAGCCTGCGGTCTGACCTTCTGACCCCAAAGCCGCCCGGGATCGTCAAACGATCCCGGGTGATCTTGAGGAGCGGTTAGTGCCTCCATCTCGTTATCGCACCCTTTTTCGATAGCGCGTAGGGTGGATTAGCCGAAGGCGTAATCCACCACATCCTTTCATTGAGTCGTGCTCGTGATGGCGGGTTACGCTTTCGCTAACCCGCCCTACGGGCTGGTCGTCTCGGTCGGCGGCCAAGTGGGGAGGGGCGGTGGTGCATCGGTTACGCTGGCGCAGCGTGTCGTCGATTGCATGCATCTTTAGGTCGTCATGCGACTGCCTCGTGGTCGGCAACCTTGACGATTGCGAGCCGCACCAGGGCTGCGGCGACGCCAGCGCCATATGCGGGGTCGGCCTTCATGCAATTGGCGACGTGGCGTTCCTGGATATGCGTGGCCGCCCCGCCGACGGCGCGGGCGGTGTTGTCGAACAGCGCCTGGCGCTGGGTTGCATTCATCTTGCGAAACAGGTCGCCGGGCTGCCGGTAGTGGTCGTCGTCGACGCGGTGATCCCAGTGGGCGGCCGCTCCCTCGATCTCGAGCGGCGGCTCGTTGAGATCGGGCTGGTCGGTCCACTCCCCCCGGCTGTTCGGGAAATAGGTCGGGGTACGGCCGAGGTTGCCGTCGGTGCGCATCGCGCCGTCGCGGTGATAGCTGTGGAACGGGCATTTCGGCGCGTTGACCGGAATGAGGTGATGGTTGACGCCGAGACGATACCGCGCCGCGTCCCCGTAGGAGAACAGCCGGGCCTGCAGCATCTTGTCAGGCGAGAAGCTGATGCCTGGCACGATATGGGCTGGCGAGAACGACGCCTGCTCGACCTCGGCGAAGACGTTCTCCGGGTTCTGGTTCAGTTCGAAATAGCCGACCTCGATCAGCGGGAAATCCGCTTTCGGCCAGACCTTGGTCAGGTCGAACGGGTTGAACGGGAATGCCTTGGCTTCGGCGTCGGTCATCACTTGGACGAACAGCGTCCAGCGCGGAAAATCCCCGCGCTCGATGCTCTCGAAGAGATCGCGCTGGTGCGTCTCGCGATCCTTGCCGACCAGGGCTTCGGCCTCCGCATCGGTCAGGTTCTCGATGCCCTGCTGGGTACGGAAGTGGAATTTCACCCAGGTCCGCTCATTGGCGGCGTTGATGAAGCTGTAGGTGTGGCTGCCGAAGCCGTGCAGGTGACGAAAACTCTTCGGGATGCCGCGCTCGCTCATCACGATCGTGACCTGATGAAGGGCTTCCGGTAGCAAGCTCCAGAAGTCCCAGTTGTTGTCGGCGCTGCGCATGCCCGTGCGCGGGTCGCGCTTGATCGCGTGGTTCAGGTCCGGGAAGCGCAGCGGGTCGCGGAAGAAGAACACGGGCGTGTTGTTGCCCACCATGTCCCAGTTACCTTCCTCGGTGTAGAACTTCAGCGCGAACCCCCGTATGTCGCGCTCGGCGTCCGCCGCGCCGCGCTCGCCGGCGACGGTCGAAAAGCGGGCGAACATCGGCGTCTGCTTACCGATCTCCGAGAAGATTTTTGCCTTGGTATAGCGGCTGATGTCGTGCGTGACGGTGAACGTGCCGAACGCTCCGGAGCCCTTGGCGTGCATGCGCCGCTCGGGGATCACCTCGCGATCGAAATGGGCGAGCTTCTCGATCAGCCAGATGTCCTGCAGCAATGCGGGTCCGCGTGGGCCGGCTGTCTGGATGTTGAGGTTGTCGCTGACGGGTGCGCCGGTCGCATGGGTCAGGTATCGCGGTTTGTCGGTCATTGGAGGGTCCTTTGTTCGGGGGCTGCCACGGCCATGCGATCTGGCCCGGCCGCCTCGTTGTCGTTCGGGGTGAATCAGCCGTGCCAGTGGGAGCAGCGGATGACGCTGCAGAAGTTGCCGCGGTGGAAATGCGGCTCCTTGTCGGCGATGACGTCGGCCTTGACGTTGCCGAAGGTCGTGTCCGGCCTGTGCTTGATGCCGTCATAGAACGCCTGGATGATATCTTCCTTGAACTGCGGCGTGCGCGGGAAGGCTTTCACGACGGCTTCGCGCTCGTTGTCCGAATAATCCTTGTAGGTGAGGCCGAGCACATCCATCTCGACGCCGGCGGTCACCAGCGCGACGACGGGATGCATGTGGGCCGGCACGCCCGGCGTGGTGTGCAGCGCTATCGCGGTCCAGACCGTGTAGGCGTCCTCTTCGGGGATGCCGTGGCTGCGCAGGAAATCGCGGGCGGCGTGGGCGCCGTCGACTTCGAACCGCTCGTGCTGGCTGCTGTGGCTCGGCATCAGGCCGATGTCGTGGAACATCGCGCCGGCGTAGAGCAACTCCCGATCGAACGTCAGTCCGCGGTGCACGCCGGCGAGCGCGCCGAAATGATAGACCCGGCTCGAATGCTTGAAGAGCAGGTCGGTTTCGATGTCGCGAATATACTCGGTGATTGCGCGTGCCAGCTTGCTGTCCGGTACGGCGGCCGCCTCCACTATCTGTGTCATTACTTCATCCTGCGGTTTTTGTTCGTCATCACGATAAATCCGGGATAGTATGTCCGCAATTGTCGTAACACGGCAAATACGGACAAATCCGGGCTGAAGCGGACGCGAGCATGAATATGAAGACAAGAACGGTTGTGATCGTCGCGCTGCCCGGTGTGCAGCTCCTCGACGTTTCCGGTCCCCTCGACGTGTTCGCCGAGGCGAACGTTCAGGCCGGCTGTACGGCGTATCGGCTGCTGGTCGCGGCGGGGGAGCCTGGACCGATCCGAAGCTCTTCAGGCGTGCGGCTGATGCCTGACAAGATCCTCGACCGCGATATCAAGGAGGGAATCGACACGCTTCTGGTTGCGGGGTGCCCGAATGCCGCCGAGGTCCCCGCTGACAATATGGTGGTCGGCTGGCTGCGACGCAGGGCGCCAACCGCGCGACGTTTCGGATCAGTGTGCAGCGGCGCGTTCTTCCTGGCGGCCGCTGGTCTGCTCGACGGCCGCAGGGTGACGACCCACTGGGCGGTCGCGGAGCAGTTGGCGCTCAAATATCCAGCGGTCTTTGTCGATCAAGACGCGATCCATATCAGCGACGGCCAGCTCAGGACGGCGGCGGGCGTGACGGCCGGTCTCGATTTGGCGCTGGCGCTGGTGGAAGAGGACCTCGGGCGCGAGATTGCGATGAAGGTCGCGAGCCAACTCGTCATGTTCTTCAAGCGCCCGGGCGGACAGATGCAGTTCAGCCGCAAGGGCGAAGCCGTGCCGGCGGGTCGCGCGGCACTCCAGGAGCTTCAGCGTTGGGTCGCCGCCAATCCGGCGCTGGATCATAGCGTCGCCAGCCTTGCGAAGCGCATGGAGCTGAGCCCTCGCCATTTTGCGCGGCTGTTTCGAAGCGAAGTTGGCATCACGCCCGCAACCTGGGTCGAGGAGGCCCGCGTGAGCGCCGCTCGGCAACTGTTGGAGCGCGGCCATGAAGCGCCAAAACAGGTCGCCGTGCATTGCGGATTCGCTGACGCGGATACACTGCGCCGTGCGTTCACCCGCCAAGTCGGGGTCACGCCCGCCGAATACCGCAAACGCTTCGCGCGGATCGTCGCCTAGCTGCGTTTCCATCAAAGCGTCGGCCTTATCCAATCGCTGTCGCCAAACACCGTCGCGCTACTTCTCTTGTTCCAATGCGGGAAATCCGGCTTCAGGGCGCCGTCGAACGCGCCAATGCGATGAAGGCCCGCATCGCGGCTGGGAGATTGCGGCGGCCCGAATAGTAGAATCTATTCCGGTCCGCGCTTCCCACGTCAGCGCATTTTCATCCCGCGTGTTCGCCTGTCATCAATGTGAACTCGGGCTTTGTTGGTGGCGTCCGAACGGCTCTTCACGTGATCGATGAAGGCTCGCAGTTTCGGCATCATTTGGTGGCGGCTGGGATAGTAGAGAAACACACCCGGCGCCATGGGCGCGAAGGGTTCCAGCACGGGCACGAGTTTGCCGGCTTTCACCGCGCCGGCGGCGATCGGCTCGGGCACCTGCGTAAGGCCCAATCCTTCGACGGCCGCGCCAAGCATTGTGGGCATGTCGTTGGCGATAAAAGGTCCTGAAACGATGACTTCGACTGCCTCGTTGCCGTTGACAAAAGACCAGGGCGCGATCGCCCCGTTCGAGCGGCGCATGCGCAGGCAGGCGTGCCGGCGCAGATCGTCGATGAGTTCCGGCCGCTGCCGCCGACGCAGATAGTCGGGGCTACCGACCACAGTCAGCTGGTGCGACGGCGTCAGACGCACCGCGGTCATATCGGCCTCGATGAACTGGCCGAGCCGGATGCCGGCGTCAAATCCTTCGGCAGCGATATCGACCAGATTCGCGCTTGCGGCGATCTCCACCTCGACATCGGGATAGGCTTGGCAGAACGACGCGATAAGCGACTCCAGCAGGATCGGCGCCACCGCCCGCGGCACCGTGAGGCGCAACAGTCCGGCAGGCCGCTGCCCAAGGTCACGCGCAACCTCGCTTGCGGCGACAAGCTCCTCGAAGGCGGGCTTTGCGCGCAAGAGAAATCGTTCGCCGGCTTCGGTCAACCCGACACTGCGAGTCGTGCGTATGAAGAGCGCCGCGCCGACGCGCGCCTCAAGTGCACGTACTGCCTGGCTGATCGCCGACGGAGTCACCCCGAGTTTCGCGGCTGCTCTCCGAAAACTGCGGTGCTGGGCAACGGTCAGGAACGCCTCCACGCCGTCGAGCGCGCCTTGCCTGACTGTGAAGTTCTGCTTCATAGCCCGTCAATGTTATCGCGAATAGTCGGTCGCGGAAAGCAGTCGTATATCCGGCTTGCAAATCGGAAGTCACGCCGACGTCGAGGCCCCAGATGCGCGACAATCAAGGGAGCAAGACAATGCGAGACGCGACGTTTTCCCGACGCGACATGCTCTGGGCGGGGGGCGCGCTCACCGTCGGCGCGGCTTTCGCGGAGCCGCTTAAGGCCGCTGCCGCCGAGCCCAGCGGGGCTGGCCCGGAACCGACATCTTGGGTGGATTCGGCGATGCCCGAGGTGACGCATCGGATGATCGAGACGAACGGCATCCGCTTGCATGTGGCCGAGCAGGGCGAAGGTCCGCTCGTCATCCTCTGCCACGGCTTTCCCGAGTGCTGGTATTCCTGGCGGCATCAGCTGGGGGCACTCGCAAAGGCTGGATTCCGTGCGGTGGCACTAGACTTGCGCGGCTATGGGCGAAGCGACCGTCCGGAGGAGGTGGAGAAATATACGATCCTCCATGACATCGGCGACATCGTGGGTCTGGTCGACGCTTTGGGTGCCAAGCAGGCGGTGATCGCCGGCCACGACGTGGGGGCGGCGGTGGCTTGGCAAGCTGCATTGCTGCGCCCCGACCGCTTCAGGGGCGTGATTGCACTTGGCCCGCCATTCCGGCCCCGGGCGTTTGGCGGCGGCTCGGTACCGCCGACGACGCTCATGCCGCGCAACGAGAATGCGGTGTTTTACCAACTTTACTTTCAGACCCCCGAGGCTGAGGCGGCGCTCGGGCGCGACATGCGTCGCGCGTTCCGTTCCCAGTTCTACTCGCTCTCGGGCGACAGGCCGCCGTCCGCGAGTGGAGGGTTTGCTGCCGGGATGGTGCCCCGGAAGGGTGCTCTCTTAACCGATCCGGCGTCCTTGCCGCCTTGGATCACGGAGACCGACATCGATGTTTATGTCGCGGAATTGACCCGCAGCGGATTCCGCGGCCCCTTGAACTGGTGGCGCAATATCGACCGCAGCTGGGAGCTCATGGCCGCCTTTGATGGAGCGGCGGTAACCGTTCCGGCGCTCTACATTGTGGGCGACCGCGACATGCTTGTCGCCGTGTTTCAACAGGCCATAGCCAAGCAGTCGACACTCGTTCCAAAGCTCCGGCCAGCGATGATGCTGGCGGGTTGCGGACATTGGACCCAGCAGGAACGTGCTCCGGAGGTAAGCGCCGCCATGATCGACTTCCTTCGGAGCTTGTAGGCGAGATCAGCGACAACAGCCCGAAGCCTTGGAGGAACCTTGCAATGACCGATGTCCTTGATGGCGTGCGCGACCACTATCGCGCGACCGGCCTGACTGAGCGGCTGAAGACGGTGCTCGCTGCCCTCGGCCCGGAGGATCAGCTTCTCACACCCGAGCAACTGGGCGCTCTCGACCAGTTTCATACCCGTGGGCTCGCAGCGACCGCCGAGCTTGCCAAGTTGGCTGGGATCAGCGCCGACATGTCGGTTCTTGATGTCGGCTCCGGCGTCGGCGGACCGGCACGCTTTCTGGCTGCGACCTATGGCTGCCGGGTGACGGGCGTCGACCTCAGCGAGCCATTTGTGGATGCCGCGCGCTATCTGACCGAGCGCGCGGGACAGAGCGGGCAGGTGTCGTTCCAGACCGCCAGCGCGCTGGAGCTTCCATTTGACGACGGCCGCTTTGATGCCGTGTTGCTACAGCATGTGGTGATGAACATCTCCGACCGGGCGCGGCTCTACCGCGAGATCCATCGCGTGCTGAAGTCAGGCGGCCGGTTTGCGACCTTCGATGTCGTGTTGAACAGCGGTGAGCCGCACTATCCCGTCCCGTGGGCGCGAACACCGGCAACGAGCTTTCTCTTAACAGCGGTCGCGACGCGCGAGGCGATCGAACCGGCCGGGTTTCGCGCGCTGGCATGGCAAGACGACTCTGAGGCGGCCAAGGCCTGGTTCGCACAGACGCGCGCGTCGGGGCCGCCGCCTTCGCCAAATCTCGGCGTGGTGATAGGGCCGGATTTCGGTGAGCTTTCCGCCAACCTCGGGCGAAATCTCATGGAAGGCCGGCTCGGCATTCTGACCGCGGTGTTCGAGGCCGCGTGAATCAACTGCTGATAGGAGGTCAAATGTCCCCGGAAATCCTGTTCCAAATACATCTCATCTTAGGTTATGTCGCGTGGCTGCTTTGCTTCGGCACGTACATCTGGCCCCGGCTCAAAGCGATGGACCATTTCGACGCACAACGTGCGATCGCTACGCTGCACAGCTTCCGCTTCTTCGGGCTCGTCTTCATCCTTCCGGGCGTGGTCAGCCCCAATCTGCCGCCCAGCTTCGCCATGTTCGCCGCCTACTGGGATTTTGCGGTCGGCGTGCTGGCCATGCTGGCGCTTCTCACGGTCAGGATCCGTCCGCTGTTTTGGCTGTTCGTCGTCGCCTTCAATCTCGTGGGGTTTGTCGACGTGATCCTCGACTATTACCACGCGGTCCAGGTCGACCTCCCTGCGAAGGCTGGGGAGTTGGGCGCCGCCTACGCGATCCCGATCATCTACGTACCGCTGCTGATGATTACGCACGTGGTCGCCTTCTATATGCTGGTGCGTCCGCAGCCCGAAACGACTCGGACCCTCGTCGGCAATGCGGCCACATCTTGAATTATTCTGTCATCGCAGACGTCCGTCGTCTCGCGACGCGTAGTCCGCCCCTTTACGGGTTGATGGCTCCAAGCCCTCGGCCGGACCAAGGATCAGCGCGATGGATCGCGGGGGCGGTGCCCTGCTTGCCGCAGAGCCGGCCGCAGGCGATATCGATGTCAGGCAAGGGGTCGTACCGGCTGGCGAAGGATGGTTTTCAGCTTCGCGACCGGAGTCTTTCGCGGATCACTCAGGTATATCTCGTGATGATGCCCTGCCTCAACGAGCCCCTTGGCGGGCAGGAAGTCCTCGTGCAGTTTCTTGAGGATCGGGCCTTCGTCATCGTAAGCGCCGATATGCAGGGTTTGCACGACCTGTCCTTCGTCCAGATGGGCGACGCGCAACTTCGACAATGCCAACAACTTCTTCTTGTCCTGTGCGCGAGTGATGGCTTCTTCCGCCATCGCCTTCCCAATGAAATCCGGCACGAGAATCATCATCCGCCAGCCCCAACGGTCCTTTCGGCGCGTGATGAAGTCGGCGATGTCGTCGGCCCACCAAAGGCCTTCTAGCGGCGGCACGACATAATCGCGCTTCAAAGTTTCCTTGCTCATAAACTTGAGTGTGTAAGCGGCAGCATAGAGCGCCTCAACGGCAGCCGTGTATTCTGGCGCAGCGTTCGGATCTCCGGCACCATCAAGCGCGAAATAGGTAAGCGGCGGCACGTCGAGGATAGAAAATTCTCCGGCCGGGGCGCTGTATAACGTTTTGTAGTGTTTCTTGAGATCGATCTTTTCCATGGAAACTCCGAGAGCACGGAAATAGCTTTCACCAGCCAGTCACGTTCGGCGGTGATCATGGTTGCGCTCGTAATAGCGAAATCGATTATCGTTGGTGCGTTCCGAAAGGAATGGCCTTCCGTGGACTGCAACCTGCGGCAGGCCGCTGGCGATCGGATCGTATCCCGCCCTGAGCCGCTTTTGGCCGCCCTGTAGCGTGATCGTCGTCAGCACCTTTCATCGGACCCGCGCGTCACTGCGAGCCGGAACCACCCGCCACGATCTTCTCATTCAGTTTCTGATCTACGATCTCGACCGTGCGATCGATCTCGCCACTGGGCACGCCAAGCTGATGCGAGATCAGCTTCACCAGCAGGTCGACCCGCTCGATGAAGGGCGCTCCACTGGCGACCGCGCGTGCCGCTGATGAGGGCTTGAGGAGGCTTTCCGCTGCCTTGGCATATTTTGCGAAGGGAACTTGATCCTCCGGGTCGGCGCCCAGGCGCCGGGCGATGGCGTCGACATGGTCATAGATCGACTGCGAGAGCTTCAGATCGCCGTGCACCGCGTCGCGGATCGCCTGCGGCTCGTGCAGCGTGATGCAGCGGTAATTTCCGGTCAGCAGCATCGACCATTTTGCCAGCGGGACGAACAGCGAGTCGAACACCTTGAGCTTCACCGGAACGTCCAGGCCATCAAGCTTCACCGCGTCGATATCAGCTTCGAGCTCCCGGAGCAGCAGGTTATGTTTCTCATCTGCAAATGCAGCCGCCTTGAAGTTCGTCGGCAGGCCGACATGAAGGACATTTGCCGCCTCTTCCGGTGGACGGAAGGCCTGCGGATCGGGCGAGCAGAGCGACACCAGTCCCGGCTCGAACCGTTCCCATACCTGGGCATTGGTATAGGCCTCTTCGAGGTCCATTTCCGCCAGTGCCGGGATCCGTTTGAGATAGGGTAACGGCGGCATGTTCATGATCGAAAGACAAGGCAGCTTCGCCTCGGCGATTTTGATCATCAGAACCCGGATTGTATGGTTGGTGTATTGCGGCTCCTGCATGGCAAGACCAACGAGATCATAACGCGAAACGTCGACGTCGCCGGGCGTAACCGCGTCCAGGGTCCCGGGCAGATCGCGCGAGAAAATCGCCCGGTGCGTCGCCTCGTCGCGCAGCTTGATGCGAACTTCCGTACCGTCGCGGTTGATGAGTTCTGCAGTCTTGTTCCGGCAAACCAAAGTGACGTTGTGACCCGCCATCAGCAGCTTTGTCGCCAGCAATGAGCCATACGAGGCTCCAAGGATCAGGATGTTGCGCGCCATACTGTCTCTTCCCCCTATTGTCTGACGTCCCGGTCCGCGCCAGGCCACGAATTTCCGTCAAGGATCAGCGTGGGTGCCTACCGTAAATTGATATGTATGACAATCACATAGCGGTTCTCAATTTCATCCTCTGCGGCGCGCCAGGCGGGCGGCACAAATACGCGACATCCGCGTTGGTGCGTTCGACGTGCTCAACGTCGTGTGCGGCACGGCGAGCGGCGTGTTCAGCATTTTCCTCAATTGCATTCGAGCCCCATTTTGGGTTCTCCAGTCATCGACAAGGGAGGGTGAACCATGAAGATCGTCGTCATCGGCGGCACCGGCCTGATCGGCTCGAAGACCGTCGCCATTCTGCGCCAGGGCGGCCACGAGGTCGTCGCCGCCTCGCCCAAAAGCGGCATCAACAGCATCACCAGCGAGGGGCTCAAAGAGGCCTTGGCCGGCGCGACGGTGGTGATCGACCTCGCCAATTCGCCCTCATTTGAAGACAAGGCAGTGCTGGAATTCTTCGAGACCTCCGGCCGCAACCTTCACGCGGCGGAGGCCGCGGCGGGCGTCGGGCACCATGTCGCGCTATCCATCGTCGGAACCGACCGGACGCCCGACAATGGTTATTTCCGCGCCAAGGTCGCCCAGGAGAAACTGATCGAGGCTTCCGGCATCCCCTACACCATCATTCGGGCGACCCAGTTTCTGGAATTCCTCGGTACTATCGCCGCGTCAAGTGCGGATGGAAATACGGTCAGGCTTTCGCCCGGCCTGTTCCAACCCATCGCGGCGGACGACGTTGCTGCGATCGTTGCCGATGTGGCGCTCGCGGCGCCGCGAAACGGCATCGTCGAGATCGCCGGCCCGGAACGAGCGCCTTTTAACGAAATCATCGCCCGCTATCTGAAGGCGGTCGGCGATCCGCGTGAGGTCGTGAGCGACCCCGAGGCCCGATACTGGGGCGGCCGGGTCGAGGAGCGTTCGCTCGTGCCGTTGGGCGAAGCGCGCCTTGGCCGCATCGGCCTGGATGAATGGATCCGCCGCTCAAAGGCAGGCGCCTGATCCTGCATCTGGCAAACCGAAGGATGGCTCCATGAAACGCATCCTCCGTTCGCTGCTTGTCGCAACCCTTCCGTTCGGCAGCGTCCTCGCGGATGCGCCGAAGGAGAGGAACGCCAAGGTGACCCCACCCGATGTCGCTGCAGAGTGACGGATGCCAGCCATTCAAACAGCAGGCCGACGAATGATCGTCGGCCCGGGCATTCCATGCGCTACGGTCGCGGCAATACAAACTCGACGCGCCGATTCAGGGCGCGCCCATCCGGATTGTCCGCGCCGTTTTCGAGCGTGTTGGGCGCGACCGGACGGCTGTCGCCCATGGCCTTGACCGATAGTCGCGCTTTGTTTGCTCCATGCGTCACGAGCCACTTTGCGACAGAATTTGCCCGCTGAAGGGACAGATCCTTGTTGTATTGGACCGAGCCTTTGGAATCGGTATGGCCCTCGATCATGATCGTGCCGGCGGGAATGGATGTGACGAGACGCGCGATATCAGTGAGCGTCGGTTCGGCCGTGCGCCGGATGTCGGCCTTGTCGAAATCGAACAGGATATCGCCCGTCATGGACACCCTGACGGCCGCGTTGTCTTGTCGCACGGAAAGACCGCTGTGTTGAGCGGCGAGCCCATCGGCTCGCGCCGACAGATCCGATACGGCGCTGTTCAGATTGGACGGCAGACCCTTCAGGTCCAGAATCGTGGCCTTGAGGTCGCGGATATCGCGATTGTAAGGCGACTCCTGCCCGAAAGTGCCCCCCGCGGCGGTGGTCATTATCACGACCACCGCGAGGATAGACCTGGCTAGATATGTCATGACTATCGGTCGGTAATCTTGATCGCGTCGAGCGTCTCGACACCCGGGATCGTCAGAGACACTTCCGTGACGTCCTTTGGCGGGGCGGGAAATCGGCCATGCCAGGAGCCGGCGATCGGAGAATCCTTATTGGCCTTGATGACCAAATAAGGATTTGTCAGAGGCACGTCATTACTGTCCGTGAGCAGCAGGTATTTCTTGTTGCTGGCGAGAACGTAGAAGCTGTTTTGATAGGCGTCCTTGCTGATCGAGTCATAAATCCTTTCCAGCTTGCTTGCGACGAGCGGCTTGAAGCGCAGCTTGATCGTCAGGATGTTATCGGCGCGGACAGCCTCGACCACCTGGGCCTCGGCCGCCCCACCATCGGTCATGCCGGTGGCCAGCGGTGCGGACATGGCCTCGGTCTGGGTTTGCGCGAATACGGTATGAGGAAATCCTGTGATCGCCAGGAGAGTAGCAAGAACACAAACTGCGGCGGTGGTTCTAGTCAAATTCACGATATCCTCTGTTGTTCAACATCACGGGTAGCGCGTACCAATGACAAGACTCACGCCTACCAATGATGAGACTCAATTGCCCCGTTCGTGCAGCAGCAATGTGGCGACGTCTGGGATATCGGGGCGTCCACCAAATGCGTCATATCGGCCCGCAGAGGCGACGGTGGCGGAAGTGACCTGAGATGCCGCCGTTACCAGACACGAAGGATGCGGGAGGAACTCCTCGGTGAGGAACAACAGCAGAATCGAGATTCGACTCGGGGAAGATGAGCTCAGGCAGGTCACGCTTTACGCAGCAACATGCGCTCGACGGGTGTTGCCGGTCTTCGAGGCTACCCATCCGAATGATCGGCCATCGCTGAAGCGGAAGCTTTTGGTGCGGGCAAGAAACGCACGGCGACACTGCGCACGTCTGCATGGGCGGCATACGCGGCCGCTAGTGAAGTCAAAGGGCTTCCCGCAGCCAACGCTGCTTACGCCGCCAGTCACGCGGCTGCTGCTGCATACCTTCACCCCATCGCCAGCCCGCACCAAGTCAAACATGTTCTCGGGGCGGCGATTCATCAAGCTCTTGCCCTTGAACTTGAAGCGGGAAACGACACGGGCATTGGCAGCGAGCAACTCAGTTGGGCCGCAAGCCTCGCATCCCCGGCAGTCCGAAGCGTCTTGCTACGCTTGCCGCCCCCGCGTCGTGGGCGCGGACGCTTCGGCGAGCTTCTGAGTGAGCTAGACGCTGAGTTGCGAGGTTGAAGACGGGACCGCAGAAGATGCCTCGCCGGGCTAAGCGATCGTCGGCGTCAACGGGCAGTTCGTAGGGTGGATTAGCCGAGGCGTAATCCACCACATCCTCTCATCCAGTCGTCCTTGTAATGGCGGGTTACGCTTTCGCTAACCCGCTCTACGGGCTGAGATGGGGGGCGCCTTCAGATTCGGTCCATTGTCGTAGATAGGATTGCAACGAGTTTCCCGCTAACATAATCTGCGTGAGTAGCACCACGAATCGTTCGACTGCCGCAAAAAATTCGACCGCAATCGCCATTACTTCATCGACTTTCAAGTCGCGGATAGCCCGATATTGCGCTAATGCATTCGGGTCCCGATGACCAATCGTGGCATTCCGTACAAAGCTAAAGTTCTTTGTGACTTTGCGTTGTATGAGTCTAAGCGTTCGGAGCGCCTCAATTGTTTGGGTCTTCAGTTCGCCCGGAATCAGCATTGTGTCGAGAGCCTCTTTCAGAGCTCGCCCCGACACTTTGTCAGCATCCCATTCGTATATCGTTAAAAGAATGATGCGAGCGTGAAGCTTGCGAGTCCATTCATCGGGATGCGTTAACGCATCAATTTTGATGGCCTGAATATCTCTGTCCGCAATCAGCAGATAAAGTCCGATGTTGAACAGTATCCAGGAGCCGCGAAATCTTCCGTTCTCATTCTTGATTGCATAATGCTTGATTGTTTCGAATGTCTGCTCAAGGGCTTTTCGGCGCTTACGTTCGCTTCGGGGTAGGCTTCTACGCATATACGCCCGAGCAATCGCGTGCGCCAATTTCATTCCCTTTCGGCGCATCCACCGCTCGACGACAGGCCTAGGTGAATCCCGAAGCCGTCTTTTCGCTTTGTGTGCGGTCACCAATCTGAGTCCTCGCGCTTCACCTGCACAAGCTGTATGACCTCGACCAGTACGGGATAGAGTGTGCCAAGGTCATTCAGCGTTGGCATATATACCATGAATGCCAAGACTGGTTGCGATCTGCTGAAGCATTCGCATTGCTGCCGGCAAAAGCCATGTGGTTGCCGGCGAGGAAGATCAATCGCTGGATATACGAAGCGCGAATCCGAAGCACCATAGGGCCGTAGGGGGGAATAGCGTAGCTCGTAGGGTGGATTGGCCGGGGGCGTAATCCACCACATTCTCTCATCGCGTGTGCTCGAGATGGCGGGCTACGCTTTTACTGAGCTGCCCTACGGGCTCGCCATCGCATATACATCCAACGCACGACCCGCCATGAACCCGCGATGAGAGATCGAGCCGTTGCCCAAACAAATAGTAGCAGCCAAGAGGCGCACTTCAGCGACAATGCAATGGACTGGCTCAGTCGAGTGACCTGAGACACGGGTGGCGCGTCCACCATGTGGTTTATGAATGGGTGTGCGATATCACGCGTAGAAGCTAGTGGCTTTGAGCGCTTGCTGCCACTCAATCGGACACCTGCAATGATCGCAAAAGCGAAGCTTGCTAAAATGATGAGAGTCTGGGGGAGGTGATTGATGCCGCCATGCGAGGAACACGCGCCACTTCGGCCAATTGATGGAGACGCCCAGCCATCCCAACATACCAAAGGCCCGACAAAAAGCCCAAGGGCCATTAACGAAACGAAGAAGACAGCTATACCGATTGCAACAGATTTCACCTTTGTATCCTTGCATGGAAGGGCCGTTGGGCGGAATAGCGAAGCGCATTCAGCCAAGTCGGGGTCCGTCGGCGCAATACGGTTCGCTATGCGCCCTACGACTAATCTCTCCGATCTCCAGGGTAAGTTGATCCCGTCGATCCCGCATTCATCTCAATTCCGCGACACCTTCTCAAAGCGCTTGATCAGCCGCTCGCGCTTGAGGCGGGACAGTCGCTTGATCCAGAACAGGCCGTTCAACTGATCGATCTCATGCTGGTGGCAGACAGCGCGCAGACCCTTCGACTCCTCGGTCTGTATGTTGCCGTCGACATCGTAATAGCTGATCCGGACGCGCGCATGACGCTGGATGTCGTCATTGACACCGGGCATCGAGACGCTGCCTTCCTGATGCATGATCATCTCTGATGATGCCGAAATGATCTCCGGATTGACATAGGTCCGCGCGCCATCGACGGGGTCGAGGTCGAGCACCACCACCCGCAGGGAAATACCGATGTGCGGCGCGGTGATCCCGATCCCCGGCGCGCCATGCATGGTTTCCAGCAGGTCTCTCGCCAGGTCGCGCAGCGCGCTGTCAAACACGGTGACGGGCTGTGCCGGAAGCGCAAGCCGAGGGTCGGGGTAACGGATGATCGGACGTATGGTCATGATCTCTTTGGCATTAGGCCGGTGAATGTCTCCGGCCTGTTGTGCTGGGTCAAGTCGGCTGCGCCTCCGATAAAAATGCACTGGCGCAGCCGCTAACCTGTCGGTTCCGGCCCATCCCGTTCGTCTTACATCCAGAGAGCGCTATGTCGGAGACCAGAAATGCAAAATTCTCGCTATCGCTGGGTGATCGTCGCGGCCGGGGGCCTGCTCGGCTGTGTCGCGATCGGTGGCATGTTTTCATTGCCGGTGTTTTTGCAGCCGATCGCACGGGATACCGGCTGGTCGGTCACCGGCATATCCAGCGCCATGACCATCGGCTTCCTCGCGATGGCGCTCACCAGCATGATCTGGGGCACCTTGTCGGACCGGCTGGGGCCGCTGCCGGTGGTGCTGACCGGGTCGGTCGTGCTCGCGGCAAGTCTGGGGCTGGCTAGTCTGGCGACATCGCTGGTCGCATTTCAGTTCATCTTCGGGCTGATGGTCGGCGCCGCCACGGCTGCGATCTTCGCGCCGATGATGGCCTGCGTGACCGGTTGGTTCGATACCCATCGCAGTCTTGCCGTGTCGCTGGTCTCTGCCGGCATGGGCATGGCGCCGATGACCATGTCGCCGCTCGCCGCCTGGCTGGTCTCGCACCATGACTGGCGTACGTCGATGCAGATCGTGGCCCTGGTCGTCGCGGCGATCATGATCCCGGTCTCGCTGTTGGTGCGCCGGGCGCCGGCGCTTGAAAGCGGACCGTCCGCTCCATCAGGCGATCCGGCACAAGCGGAGATGTCGCTCGCGCAGGCGCTACGCTCGCCGCAATTCATCATCCTGCTCGCGACGAATTTTTTCTGCTGCGCCACGCATTCGGGACCCATCATCCACACCGTGAGCTACGCCATCAGCTGCGGCATTCCGATGCTTGCCGCTGTCACCATCTACAGTGTGGAAGGCTTCGCAGGGATGGGGGGACGCATCGCATTCGGCCTGCTGGGTGACCGGTTTGGCGCCAAGAGGGTGCTCGCCCTCGGCTTGCTTGCGCAGGCGTTCGGTGCGCTTGGTTACGTCTTCGTGCGCGAACTCGCCGCGTTCTACACCGTGGCGGCGCTGTTCGGCTTTATCTATGCCGGGACCATGCCGCTCTATGCCGTTCTCGCGCGCGAAAACTTTCCGCTGCGGATGATGGGCACCGTGATCGGCGGAACGGCCATGGCGGGCAGCCTTGGCATGGCGACGGGGCCGCTGGCCGGAGGTTTGATCTACGACAGCTTTGCCAGCTACGCTTGGCTCTATATCGGCTCATGGATCATGGGGCTCGGCGCTTTCCTGATCGTCTTGACGTTCAGGCCGGTGCCAATGGTACGACCGGCGCCGGTGCCGGCGTAAAACCTATAGCGTTTTCGAGCGAAGTGGAGACCGGTTCGCGTGAAGAAAACGCGTCAAAACAAGAATCTAGAGCTTCGGTTCTGATTCAAATCAGAACCGATCATGCTCTAGCGCTTTGAGCACCAGCGCTCAACGAGCGAAGGTGGAAGCAATCCTTGCTGCAGCGAGCACCGCTGCGGATTGGACGGATGCGCTTCTTCTCGTGCGACCAATTGACCCGACGGGCAACAACCAAAAGTCTGTCCAGCCCCGCGCACAAAAATATTCCGCTTTCACCGTCGGGCAGCCGCCGAAGCCCATGAGGATCGAGCGACCGCGCATCATGCAGCGGCGGGTGCCGTCACTGCCGACGATGCCATGGCAGGACGACGGTCGGCAGCATCAACATCGCTCCTGCTTGATGATGCTCTCCAGAGCAATGGCTGACCTCGCCGCCGACGCCAACGCGTTTCGCCAGGGAAGTCTTGCCACTCTATCAGCAAACGTGACCGCTCATGGAACACCTTAGGCGCGCGTTAGCGATTGCAAGGTCCACCGCACCCTGCTCCACAGCGCTCCTCTGTCCTTCCAGATCAGGATTCGGTGACGGACAAACACGGGTATGCGGATGAGAGAGCAAATACTGCAGTTCTGCTTCCGGGTTAGGTATCTGCGGGAACCTGACGCAGTTCCTCGCGGGATCATATTGCTGGGCCTGAACTTGGATCGGCGCAATCAGCGTGGCGATAGTAAAGCCTAGAAATGCAAGACGTTTCATCGCAAAGCTCCTTCGACTTGATCGTTACGAGGCTGCTCTGAAATCAAAGCAACCTATCTTTAATCCCAAGCGCAGGCAGGCTTTGTGAGGTGCGCCACACGGTATGGATCATTGGGCACTCACAGCTACGTGAGGGCGTGGTAAGACCCACTGTTCGTGGCCGCAAGTGTTGCGGCGGGCTTCGCACTTTCCTTGCGGAAGTGATCGAGACCACGGCCCATCGCCTTGCCCTTCATCGTGTGCATGTCGAGCGCGTGGTCCGGTATCGTCGGCGCGAAATCCTCAAGCATGGATCGAAGCCCTATCGCCGCGCCGAAGTGACAGCCTGCACGGGACTTCGGTGCGCGCGCCATCATGCGGTTCGCGTTGCCCACCATCAGCCGGCCTTCGCCAATGGAACGTGTGGATGCGCGCACCGTGGGATGAGGCGAAGGCACTGCAACGCCCACTGTCGGACGATGCGCTCAGGATCGTCATGCGCGGGGCCGACAAGGAAGACAGGGTCGTGCCTAGGGTCTGTTGAGAATCAGGATTCCACCTGTGGCTTGGTTGTGATTCAAACTCTGGATGGAACAATTCGTACTGACGGACGCCCAATGGGCGAAGATGGAGCCGCATTGTCTGGGTAAGCCGACGGACCCCGCTTTGTGGAAGCGGTCCTTTGGATAGTGCGGACGGGAAGCCCGTGGTGTGATCTTCCGCCGCTGTTCGGCAATTGGAACACTGTTTTCAAGCGCTACCGCGACTGGGTCAAAGCGGATGTTTTCTCCAGGATTTTCGAGGCCCGCTCCGACGCGCCGGTACGCCATGGTCGACGCCACCATCGTCAAGGTCCATCGCCACGGACAGGGCGCAAAAGGGGGACTCAGAGCCAGGCCATCGGCCGCTCCAAGGGCGGCATGACGACCAAAATTCTGGCGCTGACCGATGCGCTGGGCAATCTTGTACGCTTCGTTCTCTTGCCCGGCCACCGCTTCCGTCGTTAGATGGAACCGCAGGATCGCGCTGCGCTGGGCAGTGCGTCGCGCCACGCATAAAGGCTCCCGATGGATAGCGCCGCTTCGATGCTGCTGAACCAGCGTATCGTTCAAGTCTCGTTATTTCTGCTCTCGGCCATCGCGCTGATGGGCGGCACGTTGCAGATGGTTCTCGGCCAGCCCGACACCTCGCCGCGGCTCGACAACGTGCACCGTTTCATGGCCGGAATTTATTTCGGCTGCGGGCTGATCAGCCTGTGGGCCGCGATCACCATCCGGCAGCAGGACACGCTGGTGTTCCTGATTGCGGCAAGCGTGTTTCTCGCCGGCTGCGGCCGCCTGCTGTCGATCAGCAAGGTCGGCGTGCCGGAGCCGAGCGCCGTCTGGCTCGGCTATCTGGTGCCCGAACTGCTGCTGCCGATCATCATGGTCGTCGCGCAGATCATGACCAATCGCGCCGCCGCAACCTAGTCCCTTCGGCGACTTTCATTTTTCTTGCTCGCCGAAACCTTTTGGCTGGCGTCGCCTGGGCGTGGCGACGGGGCCGCTGGCCGGAGGTTTGATCTACGACACCTTTGCCAGCTACGCTTGGCCCTATATCGGCTCATGGATCATGGGGCTCGGCGTTCTCCTGATCGTCTTGACGTTCAAGCCGGTGCCAATGGTACGACCTGCGCCGGTGCAGGCGCAAAACCTATAGCGTTTTCGAGCGAAGTGGAGACCGGTTCGCGTGAAGAAAACGCGTCAAAACAAGAATCTAGAGCTTCGGTTCTGATTCAATCAGAACCGATCATGCTCTAGCGCTTTGAGCACCCGCGCTCAACGAGCGAAAATCGAAGCAACGCTCGCTGCAGCAACCGCCGCTGTGGATCGGATGGATGCGCTTCTTCTCGTGCGACCAATTGACCCGACGGGCAAATCAGCAAAAGTCTGTCCAGCCCTATCAGCAAAAATATTCCGCTTTCGCCGTCGGGCAAATCAGTGATTTGACTCCGCGCGTCTCACCCAAGAGAGGGGCGGGTCGCGATCGTCAGGTACGTTGCGGTGGGATGCGGTGGACGCTGATGTCACGAAGACGAACGTGGCTGACGCGGACGGCGAAGTCGTGTGGTCCTGGCGCCCGACGCTGGCGCCAAGTTCGTGAGACGCAAGCTTCTCACGGGCGACGGTGGCAAAAGAGCCCGTCTCACCGGGGAGATCACGAAGTAAGCCGTAAACCACTGCGCAGGGAAGGCCGGAGTGTTTCCGCTGAACCTGTATGCTCGTGTGCGTTTTCTTTGTGCATTTTTGCACACGAGACCGCGGGTGCAGCGCGCACCCGGCTTTCCCTGCGCCCTCTACTTGCCGAGAGGGTGAAAAGTGACGCAACACTCGGGCATGTCATGCCGCGAGAATGCGGACCCATACCCTCACGCTGTTTGACCGCCTTCCGCCAGTCGTAGCCGGTGCCCCAATACTCGACGAGCCCCTTGCCACCTGCGGCGACCACCGTACATTAGCCGCGCAACCAGACCCAGGCAAAGAGCCAGTGTAATGCCCGATCTCTCCGCCTTTCCGATAACAGAACGCTGGCCGGCCAAGCATCCCGATCGGTTACAGCTTTATTCGTTGCCGACGCCGAACGGCGTCAAGGTGTCGATCATGCTTGAGGAGACAGGCCTGCCTTACGAGGTGCATCTGGTCGACTTCAACAAGGACGACCAGAAGACGCCGGAGTTCTTGTCGCTCAATCCGAACGGCAAGATCCCTGCGATCCTCGATCCCAATGGACCCGGCGGCAAGCCGTTGCCGCTGTTCGAGTCCGGCGCGATCCTGCAATATCTCGCCGAGAAGACCGCAAAGTTGTTGCCGGCCGACGCCGCGCGAAAATACCAGACCATTCAGTGGGTGCATTTTCAGATGGGCGGCATCGGGCCGATGTTCGGCCAGGTCGGCTTCTTCAACAAGTTCGCGGGGAGGGAGTACGAAGACAAGCGGCCGCTCGAGCGTTATGTCGCGGAGTCAAAGCGCCTGCTCGGCGTGATGGAGGCGCGGCTCGGTGGACGGCAATGGATCATGGATGATGATTACACCATCGCCGATATCTCCATGCTCGGCTGGGTGCGCAACCTGATCGGCTTTTATGGCGCGCGCGAGCTCGTCGCGTTCGATCAATTCCGCAGCGTCGCGACCTGGCTCGATCGCGGCCTGGCGCGGCCCGCGGTGCAGCGGGGATTGGAGATTCCGAAGCGGCCGTGAGCGCCGATCACTCGGGCACGCCGGCCAGTGTCGAGCACGAAATCATTGAAATGATAACGCAAAATTGTAGCCTGCGAGGGGGCGCAAGGGAGGTTCTGAACCTGGCACAATCCATCTGCCGCTAAAGTCGAGGCCGCCTGTCGCCGCGTTTTCTAACGAAGGAGATCGTCATGTCAGAGCCACTCAACCTCATCAGGCGCCGTTTTCTCGGCGTGGCGGCCGGAATCATCGCCGCCGTCCCGTTCGGTGCGATCGGCACCGCGCACGCGGAGACAAATGCAAAGCCCGCGCAATTGCCGGCGACCAGGCCGGGGGCGCACACGACCTTCGCTTCGCTGAAGCAGATCGATGCCGGCGTCCTCAATGTCGGCTATGCCGAGGCGGGCCCCACCGACGGTCCTGTTGTGATCCTGCTGCACGGCTGGCCTTACGACATCTACAGCTATGTCGATGTCGCGCCGCTGCTGGCTTCGGCAGGCTACCGGGTGATCGTGCCGTATCTTCGCGGTTACGGCACGACGCATTTCCTTTCCAATGACACGCCCAGAAATGGCCAGCCGTTGGCGATGGCCGTCGATATCATCGCATTGATGGATGGGCTGAAGATCCAGAAGGCGACCGTCGCTGGCTACGACTGGGGGGCGCGGACGGCCGACATCCTGGCGGCGCTTTGGCCGGAGCGGTGCGAGGCGCTGGTCTCGGTGAGCGGTTACCTGATCGGCAGCCAGGAAGCCGGCAAGATGCCGTTGCCGCCGGAGGCCGAACTGCAATGGTGGTACCAGTTCTATTTCGCCACAGAGCGCGGCCAGCTCGGCTATGAAAAATACCGGCGGGATTTTGCCAAGCTGATCTGGAAGATTGCGTCGCCGAAATGGGCTTTCGACGATGCCACCTTCGATCGCAGCGCCGCGGCCTTCGAGAATCCGGATCACGTCCGTATCGTGATCCACAATTACCGCTGGCGTCTAGGCCTCGCCGAAGGCGAGCCGAAGTATGACGAACTGGAGAAGCGGCTCGCGGCAGCCCCGGTCATAACCGTGCCCACCATCACCATGGAGGGCGACGCCAATGGCGCACCGCATCCGGACGCCAGCGCCTATGCCAAGAAATTCTCCGGCAAATACGAGCACCGGGTTATCAACGGCGGTATCGGGCACAATCTGCCGCAGGAAGCCCCGCAGGCCTTTGCCGAGGCTGTTGTCGATGTCGCGAAAGGCTGACGGCCTGAAGGTCGGGTTATGAAACGGATCCAAGCAGACAGCGGGACTATGACGTTACGGTAAGGCATGACTGTCCGAATTGTCGTTGCCGGCCGCCTCGCGCTGTTCCATCATGGGAACCGCTAATCCCTGCCGACCACCCGAGCGTCCCATGGCCACAGAAACGATCCATCCCGTCGCCCGTCACCGGCCGTGGTACTCGATCCTTTATGTTCAGGTCCTGATCGCGATCGCGTTGGGTATTCTGCTCGGGCGCTATTATCCGGACCTTGGCAAGCAGATGAAGCCCCTCGGCGACGGCTTCATCGCGCTGATCAAGATGATGATCGCGCCGATCATTTTCTGCACCGTCGTCCACGGCATTTCGTCGATGGGGGATCTGAAGCGGGTCGGGCGCGTCGGCCTGAAATCGCTGGTCTATTTCGAGACGGTCTCGACGGTGGCGTTGGCGATCGGCCTGATCGTCGGCAAAGTCCTGCAGCCGGGCCGCGGCTTCAACATTGATCCGGCCTCGATCGATCCGAAATCCGTCGCCACTTACGTCACCAAGGCAAAGGAGGAGGGCATCGTCTCGCATCTCCTCGGCATTATCCCCGACAGCTATTTCGGTGCGCTCGCGCATGCCGATTTGCTGCAGGTCCTGCTGATTTCGATCCTCTCCGGCTTTGCCGTCGCGTTTCTCGGCAAGACCGGCGAGCCGATCGCCTACGCAGTCGACCAGGCCGCCAAAATGTTCTTTGGCATCATCCGTATCATCGTGCGCGCCGCTCCGATCGGGGCCTTCGGCGCGATGGCGTTCACCGTCGGCGCCTACGGACTGGGTGCGCTGTGGAACCTGACCGCGCTTATTGCAACGTTTTATCTGACCAGCCTGCTGTTTGTTCTGCTCGTGCTTGGCGCGATCGCGCGCCTCTCGGGTTTTTCGATCATTCGCTTCATCGCCTACATCAAGGACGAATTGCTGATCGTCCTGGGGACCTCGTCGTCGGAGACGGTGCTGCCGCAGATGATCCAGAAGATGGAGCATCTGGGCGCATCGCGCTCGGTGGTCGGCCTTGTGATCCCGACCGGCTACAGCTTCAATCTCGACGGCACCAATATCTACATGACGCTGGCGACACTGTTCCTGGCGCAGGCGACCAACACAGATCTCACGATCTGGCAGGAACTCGGCATTCTTGGCGTCGCCATGATCACTTCGAAGGGCGCCTCCGGCGTGACCGGCGCCGGCTTCATCACCCTGGCCGCGACGCTTTCGATCGTGCCCGACATTCCGATCCAGTCGATCGCAATTCTGGTTGGCATCGACAAGTTCATGAGCGAATGCCGCGCGCTGACCAATCTCGTCGGCAACGGCGTTGCCTGCGTCGTCATCAGCCTCTCGGAAGGCGAACTCGACAAGGACAAGCTGCACGAGACGATGGCGCACCCGATCCAGCTCGGCGAGGCGTTCGAGCCGGGCGCGAGTTAAATGGGGCTGAAATAGCTAGGACGCGGGTTTGAGCAGCTCATAAACGACGGGGTTGTCGGCGCAGGCCGCAAAACCACATTCCAGAATGGTCGAAACCACATTAAGTACGGTCAAGCCGATCACCAGCCACACCGCCATCCGCGCAAAGACACCGTCACTGACAGGCTGTGCCGTGGCACTCTCGTCAAACTGGCGGTCGAACAGCAGGATCGACGCGAGCAGGACGATGGCCGTGAAAAAACCGATCAGCGCCCAGGTGTAATAATGATAGCCGAGCAGCGCCGAACCATAGCCCGCGTCTCCCGGCATGATATGCAACAACACCTGTCGCGTTGACGCGACGGCGCCGGCGATGGCTGCGAACAGTGACAATGCGTAGTGGCTCGGCCGTGGGCCGAAGCGGATGTTCAGGATCGGTCCGACGGCAAGCGCCGCAAACAGAATGCGCTGCAAGAGGCATAGCGGACAGGGGAGCTCGTGCAGCAGCAGTTGCGCGGCAAATGCGGCAGCCAACACCAGTGCTATGGCGTAGAGACCGAGTGCATTCAACGTGACGGCATGGGATCGGGTCATGCGTTTCTCAGAACGACAGGTTCAGCGTGTCGGTTGCATGGTGCAGATAGATCGCGATGCAGGCAATCATGACCGCCGCGAACAGGCCAAGCGCGAAGGCGCGCGAACCCCGCCATGCGATGAGCATCACGACGGCGACGGCCAGAAACAGTGCGGTGAATTCCATTGTCGACCCCGGCGGCAGGTGATGCGGCAGTCTATGATAGATTCGCCGATCCGCTTTGTATAAAAATCTGTCTCATGCCCCTCAACGGGGGAATGAAGCCATTTCCGGAATGCATCGAATGACCATCACGATCTACGGCATCAAGAATTGCGACACCATGAAGAAGGCGCGTGCCTGGCTCGACGGCCATGGCGTGGCCTATGACTTTCACGACTACAAGACGGCAGGCATTGCAAAAGACAAGCTCAAGCAATGGAGCGACACGCTCGGCTGGGAGACGCTGCTCAACCGGGCCGGCACCACGTTCAAGAAATTGCCGGATGGCGACAAGGAAGGCCTCAACGAACGCAAGGCGCTGGCGCTGATGTCCGAGCAGCCGTCGATGATCAAGCGGCCGGTGCTCGATCTCGGCGGCAAATTATTGGTCGGCTTCAAGCCGGACATCTATGCCAAGGAAGTCGCGGCCGCGCGCGGACGCAAGGCCTAGTCCAGTTCGATCAGGTCGTTATGGACCAGGCCTGCGAGGGGGCGGCACTTGCGAATTCCATCTTGAAGGCTAGTCGAATTCCAGCACGTCGCCGACCGCGATGCGCCCTGGCGCGCGATGGAAAAGGTCGCGATCGATGATGGCGCGAAGTTTTGGCACCGGCAGCTTGTCGTTGCCGCGCATCAAATTGTTGATCTCGAAGCCGCCTTCATCGCTGATGGTCTTCAGCGACGCGATGATATGGGTGACCTCGCCGCCTTCCGCGAACGGCAGCAGCAGCCGCTCATAAGCGACGATCCGCCCGTAGATGTCGTCGATATTGGCGATGGTATAGACCGGAAGCTTGCGGGCGATGCAATGATGATAGACCGGCATCACGATCGACGCCATTTGCGGGCCGAGATATTCGTCGAGATAGCGGCCCTTGCCGGTGTGTCCGTAGGCGCTCGACATCCGCGTGCCATTGCTTTGTATCGTCAGTCGCGGCGGCGCTTCGGTAGCCTCGACAGTATAATGGACGATATCCGGCAGTTCATCCTCGATACGCTCCGGCCGGTATTCCTCGATGCGCGGCATTGACTGTTGGCGGGCATATAGCCGCAGCCAGTTGTTCAGCAAATCGCGCTGCTTGATCGATTTGACGATCGATGGGTTGGCGCTTTCAAAATCCACAGCCGAAAATCCATTGGCGGACTAAATCACCGCAGCATCCGCCTGGCTGGGAAATAATCCATGAAAACGCTGGAATGCAGCAAAACACCATTAACGGCGGCTTTCCGAGGCGGCAAAGCTGCCCTCGCGCAATTCGACTAAGGACGTACGCGGGTCCGATTGTCGGCACTTCGTTGATGCCCTGCTTTCCGCCTTGCCTAACCCCTGTCGCCTCCGGCATATTCCGCGCCGGAGGCGGCGGTCCGGGACGGTTTTGCAGGGATCCCGGGAGACTGCCGGTCAGGATAAGATTGGCCGCGCGCGAGGGGACATCGCGGCGACGGCTACGGGGGAAATTGTTTGGCCGATGAGTTCATTCTCGAAACCCACGGATTGACCAAGGAATTCGCGGGTTTCTTCGCCGTTCGCGACGTCGCTCTCAAGGTGCGCCGCGGCAGCATTCACGCGTTGATCGGGCCGAACGGCGCCGGCAAGACGACGTGCTTCAACCTGTTGACCAAGTTCCTGAAGCCTTCGGCGGGCCAGATCCTTTACAAGGGGCAGGACATCACGGCGATGGCGCCGGCCGACGTGGCGCGCCTCGGCCTGGTCCGCTCGTTCCAGATTTCGGCGGTATTTCCGCATCTGACCGCGCTTGAGAATGTCCGCGTCGCGCTGCAGCGCCAGCACGGTTCTTCCTTCGATTTCTGGCGCTCCAAGTCAGTGCTCGACCGCTTCAATGGCCGCGCGCACGAACTTCTGAACGATGTTGGTTTAAGCGAATTTGCCAACATACCGGCGGTCGAGATGCCCTACGGGCGCAAACGCGCCCTGGAGATTGCAACGACGCTCGCGCTCGACCCGGAGATGATGCTTTTGGACGAGCCAATGGCCGGCATGGGACATGAGGACATCGACAAGGTCGCCGCGCTGATCAAGCGCATTTCGGCCAAGTACACCATCCTGATGGTCGAACATAATCTGAACGTGGTGGCGAACCTTTCCGACGTCATCACGGTGCTGACGCGCGGTCAGGTGCTGGCGCAAGGCAATTATGCCGAGCTCGCCAAGGATGAGCGCGTCAAGGAAGCTTATTTGGGGGCCGGTCATGGCTGAGTTGAAAATGACCGAAGCCACGGCGGCAAAGCCGGCGGGCGCGCAGGTGCTGTCGGTGAAGGATTTGCAGGCCTGGTACGGCGAATCCCACATCCTTCACGGCATCAATTTCGACGTGAATGCCGGCGAGGTGGTGACGCTGCTCGGACGCAATGGCGCCGGCAAGACCAGCACGCTGAAGTCGATCATGGGGATCATCGGGAAGCGCACCGGTTCGATCCGCTTCGACAATCAGGAAATCATCCGCGCTTCGTCGGACAAGATTGCGCGGATGGGCATCGCGTTCTGTCCCGAGGAGCGCGGCATTTTCGCCAGCCTCGATGTGCGCGAAAATCTGCTGTTGCCGCCGATCGTGCGCAGCGGCGGGCTGACGCTGGATCAGATCTTCGATCTTTTCCCGAACCTGAAAGAACGCCTGAACAGCCAGGGCACGAAACTTTCCGGCGGCGAGCAGCAGATGCTGGCGATCGCCCGCATCCTGCGCACCGGCGCGCGCTTCCTGATGCTGGACGAGCCGACCGAAGGTTTGGCGCCGGTCATCATCCAGCAAATCGGCCACACCATCGCGCGGCTGAAGTCGGAAGGTTTCACCATCCTGCTGGTCGAACAGAATTTCCGTTTCGCCTCTACCGTCGCCGACCGTTACTACATCGTCGAGCACGGCAAGGTGATCGACGGTTTCGCGAACTCAGAGCTGCAGGCCAATATGGGCAAGCTCCACACCTACCTCGGCGTCTGAAATCGCCCAGAGTTAGAAAAATAAGGCAATCGGACAATCAACAAGAGGGTAATGGAATGAAGAAGACCATTTCCGCGCTTTTGCTCGGCACCGCGCTGACGCTCGCGTCCGGCGGTTTCGCGCTGGCGCAGGACAAGACCGTCAAGATCGGCGCGCTCTCCGACCAGTCCGGCCTCTACGCCGACCTTGGCGGGCCCGGCTCGACGCTGGCGGCGCAAATGGCGGTCGAGGATTCCGGTCTCCAGGCCAAGGGCTGGAAGATCGACATCATTTCCGGTGACCATCAGAACAAGCCCGACATCGGGACCACCATCGCGCGCCAATGGCTCGACGTCGACAAGGTCGACGTGATCGTCGACGTGCCGAACTCCGGCGTTGCGCTCGCCGTCAACAACGTCGTCAAGGAAAAGAACGCGGTCTACATCAATTCGGGCGCGGCGACCTCGGATCTCACCAACGCGCAGTGCTCGCCCAATACCGTGCACTGGACCTACGACACCTACATGCTGGCGCACACCACGGGGCAGGCGCTGGTGAAGGCCGGCGGCGACAGCTGGTTCTTCCTGACCGCGGACTACGCCTTCGGCGCCGCCCTCGAGCGCGACACCACCGCGGTCATCAACGCCAACGGCGGCAAGGTGATCGGCGGCGTCAAGCATCCGCTGAACACGTCGGACTTCTCGTCCTTCCTGCTGCAGGCGCAGTCGTCGAAGGCCAAGATCATCGGTCTTGCCAACGCCGGCGGCGACACCACCAACTCGATCAAGCAGGCGGCCGAGTTCGGCATCGTCAAGGGTGGCCAGAAGCTCGCGGCGCTCTTGCTCTTCCTGACCGACGTCAAGGCGATCGGGCTCGAGACCGCGCAGGGGCTGAACTTCACCGAGACCTTCTACTGGGACATGAACGACCAGACCCGCGAGTTCTCCAAGAAGTTTTCGGCGCGGATGAAGAATGGCGCGCCGCCCACCATGGTGCAGGCTGGCGTCTATTCGGGACTTCTGCATTACTTCAAGGCGCTGGACGCGCTCGGCGCCAATCCGCATGACGGCGCCAAGGTCGTCGAAAAGATGAAGTCGATTCCGACCGATGACCCGCTGTTCGGCAAGGGCGAAATCCAGCCCAACGGCCGCACCATCCATTCGGCCTATCTGTTCGAGGTAAAGAAGCCGTCGGAATCCAAGGGCCCCTGGGACTTCTACAAGCTGATCGGCTCGGTACCCGGCGACCAGGCCTTCACGCCGCTTTCGGAAAGCAAGTGCGCGCTGTTGAAGAAGTAACTATCATGGCCCGTCGGCAATCGCGCCGGCGGGCGTCAATTTCAGGGTAGCGAAAGCCAAATCGATGCAGGCTCTCTACGCACAGCTTCTGGTGGGACTGATCAACGGCTCGTTCTACGCGCTGCTCAGTCTGGGGCTCGCCGTGATCTTTGGCATGCTCAACATCATCAATTTCGCTCATGGCGCGGTCTACATGATGGGCGCGTTCTGCGCGTATTTCCTGCTGCACCTGACGGGGCTTGGCTATTGGCCCGCGCTGATCGTCGCCCCGATCGTCGTCGGCATCTTCGGCATGATCCTCGAGCGGACCATGCTGCAATGGCTTACCGGGCTCGACCATCTCTACGGGCTGCTCCTGACCTTCGGCATCGCGCTGATCATACAGGGCGTGTTCCAGAACTACTTCGGTTCGTCCGGCCTGCCTTACTCGATCCCCGATGAACTGAAGGGCGGCATGAATCTCGGCTTCATGTTCCTGCCGATCTACCGCGGCTGGGTGGTTGTGTTCTCGCTCGTGGTCTGCCTCGCCACCTGGTACCTGATCGAGAAGACGCGCCTCGGTGCCTACCTGCGCGCCGCGACCGAAAATCCGACGCTGGTGCGCGCTTTCGGCATCAATGTGCCCAGGATGATCACGCTGACTTATGGGCTCGGCGTCGGATTGGCGGCGCTTGCCGGCGTCTTGTCGGCGCCGATCAATCAGGTGCGCCCGCTGATGGGCGCCGATCTCATCATCGTCGTGTTCGCCGTGGTGGTGATCGGCGGCATGGGCTCGATCATGGGATCGATCATCACCGGCTTTGCGCTCGGCGTGATCGAGGGACTGACCAAGTATTTTTATCCCGAGGCTTCCAACACCGTGGTATTCGTCCTGATGGTGCTGGTGTTGCTGGTGAAGCCAACGGGACTGACCGGACGGGCGGCCTGATATGTCAGCATTAACCGACGACACCCTGCCAGCAACCCCGCGCGCCGTACGCGACGAGATAGTCGTGTTCGCCGTGATGGCGGTGCTGCTGGCGCTCGTGCCCGTGAGCGGCATCTATCCGTTCTTCGTGATGCAGGCGTTGTGCTTTGCGCTGCTGGCCTGCGCCTTCAACCTCCTGATCGGCTATGGCGGCCTGCTGTCGTTCGGGCATGCGATGTTCCTGGGGACGGCCGGCTATTTCACCGCGCATGCGCTGAAAGTGTGGGGCCTGTCGCCCGAACTCGGCATTCTGGTCGGCACCGCGGGCGCCGCCGCGCTTGGCGTCATCACCGGTCTCGTCGCGATCCGCCGCCAGGGCATCTATTTCGCGATGATCACGCTGGCGCTGTCGCAGCTATTATTTTTCATCTATCTGCAGACGCCGTTCACCCATGGCGAGGACGGCATCCAGGGCGTTCCGCAGGGGTATCTGTTCGGAATCTTCAATCTCGCCAAGCCCACAGTGCTCTATTACGTCGTGCTGGCAGGGTTCCTCGGCGGCTTCCTGTTGATCTACCGCACCATCAACTCGCCATTCGGCGAGGTCTTGAAGGCGATCCGCGAGAACGAACCGCGCGCGATCTCGCTGGGCTACAAGACCGACCAGTACAAGCTGCTGGCCTACATCCTCTCGGGCACGCTGGCGGGCTTTGCCGGCTCGCTGAAAGTGTTCGTCGCCCAGAACGCCTCGCTCACCGACGTACACTGGTCGATGTCGGGCGAAATCGTGCTGATGACGCTGGTCGGCGGGCTCGGCACGGTGTTCGGACCCGTGGTCGGCGCCTTCGTCATCATCGCCATGCAGCAATATCTGGCCGGGTTCGGGCAGTGGGTGACGGTGATCCAGGGCGTCATCTTCGTCGCCTGCGTGCTGACCTTCCGCCGCGGCGTGATCGGGGAAATCGCGCACTATCTGCGGCGGTCGCTCTAAACCGTCAGATTCCGGGACAGCTCAGGCCGTACAAAGCGGTGGATGACCCGGGTGCGCGGCCGGGCCGCTCGCGCTTTCTCCTCGAAATGGTCTATGAACGTTTTGTGACAGACCGCCGCAGGCGGCCGTTCCAAACGATGGACTCTGCTTATGTTGCGCTGGTTTCGTGCCTTTTTGCCCAAGGAGGAGCGGTTTTTCGACCTGTTTGCCAAGCATGCCCAGACGGCCGTGCAGGGGGCGCTGGCATTGCAGGACATGTTGAAGGGCGGGGAGGAGACCCCCGTGTACTGCCAGCGCGTCAACCAGTTCGAGAACGACGCCGACAATATCACCCGCGAAGTGCTGACGGCGGTCCGGCGCACCTTCATCACGCCGTTCGACCGCGGCGACATCAAGAACCTCATCACCGCGATGGACGACGCCGTCGACCAGATGCAGCAGACCGCGAAAGCGGTGGTGCTGTTCGAGGTGCGCTCGTTCGAGCCGCCGATGCGCGAAATGGGGACGCTGCTGGTCGAGTGCGCCAATCTGGTCGGGCGCGCGCTGCCGCTGTTGCAGTCGATCGGCGACAATGTCGCCATGCTGACCCAGATCACCGAGGAACTCACCAAGCTCGAGGGGCGGGTCGACGATCTCCACGATATCGGCCTGAAGGAACTCTTCCTCAAGCACCGCAACGCCAACACCATGGACTTCATCGTCGGCGCCGAGATCTACGACCACCTCGAAAAGGTCGCCGACCGCTTCGACGACGTTGCTAACGAGATCAATTCAATCGTAATCGAACAGGTATAGGGTAGGGCCGTCAGGTGGATGCTACCCTCGGTCTTCCGATCCTGGTCATATTGATCGCGGTCGCGCTGCTGTTCGATTTCCTCAACGGCTTGCACGACGCCGCCAATTCGATCGCAACGATCGTGTCGACCCGGGTGCTGCGCCCGCAATATGCGGTGCTTTGGGCGGCATTCTTCAACTTCGTCGCCTTCCTGGTGTTCGGGCTCCACGTCGCCAACACCATCGGCACCGGAATCATCGATCCGAGCGTGGTCGATGCGACCGTGATCTTTGCCGCTCTGATCGGCGCCATCGTCTGGAATCTGATCACCTGGGCGCTCGGTATTCCCTCATCGAGCTCGCATGCGCTGATCGGCGGCCTCGTCGGCGCCGGGATGGCGAAAGCGGGGATTTCGGCAGCCGTATGGGGCGGGCTGTCGAAGACGCTGGTCGCGATCGTGCTGTCGCCGCTGGTCGGGTTCTTGCTGGCGCTGGTGCTGGTTGCGATCGTCTCCTGGCTGTCGGTGCGTTCGACGCCTTTCGCGGTCGATCGCGCCTTCCGCATCCTGCAGTTTGCCTCCGCCTCGCTCTATTCGCTTGGGCACGGCGGCAACGACGCGCAGAAGACCATGGGCATCATCGCGGTGCTGCTCTATTCGCAGGGCCATCTCGGCGACCAATTCGAGATCCCGTTCTGGGTGGTTCTCTCCTGCCAGACCGCGATGGCGCTGGGCACCCTGATGGGCGGCTGGCGCATCGTCCGCACCATGGGCCTGCGGATCACCCGCCTGACCCCGATGCAGGGCTTTTGCGCTGAAACCGGCGGCGCCGCGACCCTGTTCATGGCGACCTATCTCGGGGTTCCCGTATCCACCACCCACACCATTACCGGCGCCATCGTCGGAGTCGGCGCGGCACGGCGGGTCTCGGCGGTGCGCTGGAACGTGGCGAGTTCAATCGTCTACGCGTGGGTGATCACGATTCCGGCCTCCGCGGCCGTGGCGGCGCTGGCCTATTGGGCGGTCTTGATCCTGCGCTGATCAGGTGACGAGCTTCAATCCGATGATGCCCGCCACGATCAGTCCGATGCTGGCGAGGCGAAGCGCGGTGGCAGGTTCGCCGAATAATGCGATGCCGAGAATCGCCGTTCCGACCGCGCCGATGCCGGTCCATACCGCGTAGGCGGTTCCAATCGGCAGGGTCTTCAGTGCCAGCCCGAGCAGGAGCACGCTGGCGGCCATGCTGGCAAGCGTCAGTACCGATGGAACGAGCCGCGTGAAACCTTCGGTATACTTGAGGCCGATCGCCCAACCGATTTCCAGGAGACCCGCGACGAACAACACGGACCACGCCATGACAACCCTCGAAATAAGGCAGGGTCGTCCCCGCAGATGATGCCGTGAATCGGAAGGTCGTCCTTCCTCTACCGATATGGGGCTGGCCATTGCACCTCGCAATCACCAAATGAGGCTTGATTAGCCCGTTTTTCCCTGCCAAACGCTCAGCCCCATGTCCGATCTCGCCGTCACGACCGAATCGCCGTCCCGTTCGCCGCTTTCTGATGAGGTGGCGCGGCGGCGGACTTTTGCGATCATTTCGCACCCGGACGCCGGCAAAACCACGCTGACCGAAAAGCTCCTGCTGTTCGGCGGGGCCATCAACCTCGCCGGGCAGGTCAAGGCCAAGGGTGAGCGGCGCAACACCCGTTCCGACTGGATGAAGATCGAGCGCGAGCGCGGCATCTCCGTGGTCACGTCGGTGATGACGTTCGAGTTCGAGGACCTCGTATTCAACCTGCTGGACACGCCGGGCCACGAGGACTTCTCGGAAGATACCTATCGCACGCTGACCGCCGTCGATTCCGCGGTCATGGTGATCGACGCGGCAAAAGGCATCGAAGCGCGGACGCGCAAATTGTTCGAAGTCTGCCGCCTGCGCGATATCCCGATCATCACCTTCATCAACAAGATGGACCGCGAGAGCCGCGACACCTTCGATCTCCTTGACGAGATCGAGAAGACGCTGGCGCTCGACACCACGCCGATGACGTGGCCGGTTGGCCGCGGGCGCGATTTCCTCGGCACCTACGACGTCATCAATGGCGGCGTGCGCCTGCTCGAGGGCGGCGGCGCAAAGACCGGCGCGACCGAACAGATCGACATCGCCGATCTCGCGGGCCGCAACCAGAATCTCGACGTCGCCGAGATAAAGGACGAACTGGCGCTGGCCTCGGAAGCCTGCAAGCCGTTTGATCTGGAGGCGTTTCGCGAGGGCCATCTGACGCCCGTCTATTTCGGCAGCGCGCTGCGCAATTTCGGCGTCGGTGATCTGCTGGAGGGCCTCGGCAAATTTGCTCCGTCGCCGCGGGCGCAGGATTCCAACCTGCGCAAGGTCGAGGCGGCCGAGCCGCGGATGACCGCCTTCGTGTTCAAGATCCAGGCCAATATGGATCCGAACCACCGCGACCGCATCGCGTTCGCGCGACTGTGCTCAGGCAAGCTCAGCCGCGGCATGAAGGCCAAGCTGGTGCGCACCGGCAAGAACATGAGCCTGTCGAGCCCGCAATTCTTCTTCGCCCAGGATCGCTCGGTGGCCGATGAGGCCTTTGCCGGCGACGTCGTCGGCATTCCCAACCACGGCACGCTCCGCATCGGCGACACCCTGACCGAAGGCGAGGACCTGACCTTCGTCGGTGTTCCCAGCTTCGCGCCGGAAATCGTTCGCCGCGTGCGGCTGACGGACGCAATGAAGGCGAAGAAGCTGAAGGAAGCGCTGCAGCAGATGTCCGAGGAGGGTGTGGTGCAGGTGTTCCGCCCGCGCGATGGGGCGCCTGCGCTGGTCGGCGTGGTCGGTCCGCTGCAGCTCGATGTGCTGAAAGCGCGGCTGGATGCCGAATATTCGCTGCCGGTGGAATTCGAAGTTTCCGAATTCCAGCTCGCGCGCTGGATTTCGTCCGACGACCGCAAGAAGCTCGACGCTTTCATTGCCGCCAATAACTCCGGAATCGCCGACGACGTCGATGGTGATCCGGTGTTCATGGCCAAAAACGAGTTCTATCTCGGCTACACGCGCGAGCGCGCTGAGGGCATCAATTTCTCCAGTGTCAAGGACGTGAAGAAGGAGGCGTGAGGCGGTGGTACGCTCGCGCCCGAATCCGGCTGTCGTCCTCCACGAAAGCGGGGAGCCCAGTACGCCGCGGCCCCTCGATTGATCACTACTTTCTCTGGAACGCTGGGTCGCCCGGTCAACCCGGGCGAAGACGACCGGCCATCTGCGCGAGGAAGTGAACGCTATCTGGCTTGATGCCGACTGCTGCACGCACCATGTTTTGAAGATCGGCTTTCGAAGGGCCCGTTCATGCTCCGGCGCACCGTCATTGGCTTGGCCGTCATCATGGCCGGATTGACCGCTGCGGGAAGCGCCGCGGCCCAGCGGCGGCATTCCATCAATGCGACGCCGTTCTGGCATGAACCCTGCAGCGTGCTGGACGGGCGGCCGTGCACGCCGACTTTTTGCAGCGTGTTTAATCACGGGCCCTGCATTCCCGAGATATTTTATCCGTACGGCGAAAATCTGCAGCTGACGATCCAGACCGTGCCGCCCGAGGATCAGGCTGCAAAGTATCGAAAACCCGACCACAATCTCGATACCATCGGCGACCTCTTCGCCGCGTTGCGGTCCTGCTGGACGCCGCCCGTGGCCGACGATGCGCGCGAGGGCATGCAGATGTCGGTGCGCTTCAGTTTCAAGCGCTCCGGGGAGATGATCGGCGAGCCGCGCTTGACATTCTCAACGTCAGGAGTACCCGCCGACACCCGCGCCACCTACCTGAAGGCGATCAATTCATCGCTGAACGCCTGCCTGCCGCTGAAATTCACCGACGGCCTCGGCGGCGCGCTCGCCGGCCGCCCGATCGCGATCCGCTATGTCGACAATCGCGATCTTGGGAAGCAATCGGAAAAGCGGTGATTTGAGCGGTGGGTGACGCATTGCGCTCCAGGCCCCTAAAATGATACGCGAAGGCTCAAGACGCCGTAACGCGTGACGGAGGGACATCGTGGGACTGCTGGTGATGATCCTGGGCCTTGCCTTGTTCTTCGGCGTCCACACGCTGACGACCCAGCGCGGGTTGCGCGCTCGTTTCGTGGCCTCGATGGGCGAGGGCGGCTACAAGATCGGCTACTCGCTGGTGTCCGCCGCAGGCCTTGCGCTGATCATCTGGGGCTTTGCGCATTACCGTGCGACCGGGTGGATCGACGTCTGGTCCCCGCCGACCGCTTTCAAGCACATCACCGTGGCGCTGATGCTGCCGGCCGTGATCATGGTGGTCGCCTCCTATATCCGCGGCCGGATCTACACCACGCTGAAACATCCGATGCTGACGGGCATCAAGCTGTGGGCTGCGGCGCATCTGCTCGCCAATGGCGATCTCGGCTCGATCATCCTGTTCGGATCGTTCCTCGGATGGGCGGTGTTCGACCGTATCTCACTGAAGCGTCGCCCGGATGCCGGCGCCCCGCCGATTCCGGTCGGCGGTCCCACCAATGATTTGATCGCGGTCGCGGTCGGCGTGATCGCCTATCTGGCGCTGGTCTTCGCCTTCCATCCGGTCGTGATCGGCGTTCCCGTGATTGGAGTTTAGGAAATGTCGGTTCAATCGGCGATCAAGCGCAAGACCGCACCGGATATTCGTGCCCGCAAGAATGGCGAGCCGATCGTGATGCTGACGTCTTACCATGCCCACACCGCGGCGCTGGTCGATCGCTACTGCGATGCCATCCTGGTCGGAGATTCCCTCGGCAATGTGATGCATGGTTTCGAGACCACGGTGCCGGTGACGCTCGAGATGATGATCCTGCAGGGGCGGGCGGTAATGCGCGGTTCGGAGCGCGCGCTGGTCGTCGTCGACATGCCCTTCGGCTCCTATGAAGCCTCGAAGGAGCAGGCGTTTCATTCCGCCGCGCGGATATTGAAGGAGACGCAATGCGGCGCCGTCAAGCTCGAGGGCGGCGTGCGGATGGCGGAGACGATCGCCTTCCTGTCAGAGCGCGGCGTACCCGTGATGGGTCATATCGGCCTGACGCCGCAATCGATCAACACGCTCGGCTCGTTCCGTGCGCAGGGCCGCGACGAGGGCAACTGGCAGCCGATCGAGAACGATGCACGAGCCATTGCGGAGGCCGGCGCCTTCTCGGTCGTGGTCGAGGCGGTCGCCGAACCGCTCGCGAAGAAGATCACCGAGAGCATCGCCATTCCTACCATCGGCATCGGTGCCAGCCCGGCCTGCGATGGCCAGGTGCTGGTGCTGGAGGATATGCTCGGGCTGTCGCCACGGACGCCGAAATTCGTGCGCCGCTACGGCAATCTCGGCCCCGCTATCGAAGCCGCCATCGAGGGTTATGCCACCGACGTGCGTTCCCGCGCATTTCCGGGGCCCGAGCACGTCTATGGTATGAAAACCAAGAGCTAAGGGCGCCGATGGATTGGTCGCAACCTTTCATTCCGGTCATGCGATTAGAGCCGCGATTCGGTGATCGCATCGTGCCGGCGTTTTGCGAGCGGCCGAAAAGCGTCTGGGCGATGGTTGCCGATGCCATGGCGAGCAACCCCGATGGCGAAGCGCTGGTTTGTGGCGAGCGCAGAATGAGCTGGCGCGAAGTCGGGCGGCAATCCGCGCAGATCGCGGCTGGGTTTCGCGAACTCGGCCTTCAACGGGGTGACCGGGTCGCGATACTGCTCGGCAACCGCGTCGAGTTCGTCCTGACGCTGTTCGCCGCCGCGCATGCAGGTCTGGTGACCGTGCTGCTTGGCACGCGCCAGCAGAAACCCGAGATCGCCTATGTGCTCACCGATTGCGGTGCCAAGCTTCTGATTCATGAGGCCGCGCTCGCCGATCGCCTGCCTGCACCTCATGACGTTCCCGATGTGACGCATCGGATCGCCGTCGATGATGACCCGCGAGTTTCGCGGTTTTCCGAGCTTGCCGATAGCGCGCCGTCGGAAGCGCCGATCGAGGTCGGCGAAGAAGATACCGCCATGATCCTCTACACGTCCGGCACCACCGGCCGGCCGAAGGGCGCGATGCTCGCGCATTGCAACATCATCCATTCGGCGATGGTCTTCGTTTCGTGCCTGCAACTGACCGCGGCCGATCGCTCGATCGCCGCCGTTCCGCTCGGACATGTCACCGGCGTGGTCGCCAACATCATGACCATGGTCCGCTGCGCCGGCGCGCTGATCGTCATGCCCGAGTTCAAGGCCGCCGAATATCTGAAAGTCGCGGCGCGCGAGCGCATCACCTACACCGTGATGGTACCGGCGATGTACAATCTGTGCCTGCTGCAGCCGGATTTCGACAGTTACGATCTGTCCAGCTGGCGGATTGGCGGCTTCGGCGGCGCGCCGATGCCGATCGCCACGATCGAGAAGCTGGACGCCAAGATTCCCAGCCTGAAATTGATGAACTGCTATGGCGCGACCGAGACTACGTCGCCGTCAACGATCATGCCCGGCCAGTTGACCGCCAGCCATATCGACAGCGTCGGCCTGCCGTGTCCGGGCGCGCAGATCATCGTCGTGGATGCCGACGGCCATGAGCTGCCGCGCGGCGAGATCGGCGAAATCTGGATTCACGGCGCTTCTGTCATCAAGGGCTACTGGAACAATCCGAAGGCGACCGCCGAAAGCCTCACCGCAGGGTTCTGGCATTCCGGCGATCTCGGCTCGATCGATCACGAGAATTTCGTGCGGGTGCTCGACCGCCAGAAGGACATGATCAACCGCGGTGGCCTGAAAATCTATTCCGCCGAGGTCGAATCGGTGCTTTCAGGGCACCCCGCCGTGGTCGAAAGCGCCATCGTCGCTAAACCCTGTCCGGTGCTGGGCGAGCGCGTCCACGCCGTCGTGGTGACCCGCCACGAGGTCAGCGCCGATGCGCTCCGCGCCTGGTGCGCCGAACGGCTGTCGGATTACAAGGTGCCGGAGACGATGGTGGTGACGCCAGACCCGCTGCCGCGCAATGCCAACGGCAAGGTGATCAAGCGGCAGCTCCGCGAGGCGTTCGCTGCAGGGACGTCGTAACTAACGGTGCTACAGTTTCGGCGCATTGCCTTTGGGCAGCGCGTTGCGTTCGCTCTGTTCGGCGGCAAGCGCCTCGGCGTCGATCGCGGCCGCGCTGATGGTACGTTTGACGTCCAGCAGGGTGAACTGGGCGATCCCGACGCGGTCCGCCGCCGGGCTCGGAATGAGCTGCACGCTCAGCACGCCGTCGCAATTGGCGCCCTTTGCCTCGTCCAGCAGGGCGCCCAACGCCTTCTCCTTGGCCTGCGCGCGTTTGACCACTGCCACGCAACTGCCCCGCCCATTGTCGCCGTTGAGTTTGATGGCGGCTCTCGGATCGAGCGGCTTGTCGATGGCGTCGATGGCTGTTGCTTCCTTGTATTTCGCGCCGACGGAAACGATCGAGCCGCCGCGGTAAATGTAATAGAGATGCTGATCGCCGACGATGGTGGGTATGCCGTATTTGCCCATGACTTCCTTGATCATGTCGGCCTTGGCTGGCTGCTGGCCCTGCGCAAAAATGAGATTGCGTGCGATGAAATAGGTGCGATTGCCGCTGGCCGGCGAGGAGAAGCTGCCGATCAGCACTTCGCCGGTCTGAGTGGGTCCGGGAGCCACGCTGTACGTCAGTCCGGAGGTGAAGCTGATTGCGGTGTTGCCGAATTTCGGCTGCTGGATATCGGTTCTGGTGTCGGTGCGTCCCTTGAACCACTGATCGAAAATGGCGCGGGCGGATTCGGCGGTGGAATCCGGGGAGATCCCCAAAATGTCCGGACGCAGTTTTCCCGCGAATGCGGTCTCGGGTGTCTTCGGCTTGATGTCGTAGGCCGGGGCCACAGCGGGTTGGGCAGCCAGCCCGATGGCAAGGGTAAAAACCAGGCCGCGCAGAATCATGAAATGTACCTGTAAAAAAACCAAACCGAAGCAAATGCGAGCGGATTACGCCAAGTTTTGAACGGCGATGTCAACATTGCGGGGACGAGCTCCGGGGGACGGTTGGCCGCAGGGGTCCATTAACCCCGGGGCGTTAACGCTTTGATCCGGCTCGCTTTGCCTTGCCTCCGCCATATCGTTAGGGTAACGCCGCCGCGAGGTGGGGATCGGGCGCGTTGCGCCGGCACCAATGGGACGTGGGCCCCCGGGGATGGGATTACCTTAAGTGTCTGAATTATTTGACGAAGTCAACGAAGAGGTCCGTCGCGACCAGCTTAAGAAGCTGTGGGACCAATACTCGATCTATATCATCGCCCTCGCGCTGTTGATCATCGCCGGCGTGGGCGGCTGGCGTGGCTATCAATACCTGGAAGCCAAGAAGGCGGCCGAGGCGGGGGCTGCCTTCGACAAGGCGGTTGAGCTGTCGGAAGCGAACAAGCACACGGAAGCCGAGGCCGCCTTTGCCGACCTCGCCGCCAAGGCGCCGTCGGGATACCGCACCCTGGCGCGGCTGCGCATGGCC
Organism: uncultured Alphaproteobacteria bacterium; assembly: GCA_963786115.1. Taxonomy (GTDB): domain Bacteria; phylum Pseudomonadota; class Alphaproteobacteria; order Rhizobiales; family Xanthobacteraceae; genus Bradyrhizobium. Next base: position 201,816 of record CAWAYC010000017.1, on the reverse strand, counting down.
GCGGAAGTGGCCAACCGTGATGCGCAGGCGGCGGCAAAGCTGTTCGATGAGATCGCCGGCGATCGCAGCGCCGGCACCGCCGAACAGGATCTGGCGCGGATTCGCGCCGCCCAATTGTTGCTGGACTCGACGACCTATCCGAACATGCTGCAGCGTCTTGAGCCCGCGACCGCGCCGACCTCGACCTTTCGCCACACCGCGCGCGAGTTGCTGGCGCTGTCGGCCTGGCGGGCCAACGACGCTGCCGCCACGCGGAAGTGGCTGGATCTGATCGCCAATGACGGCGAGACGCCGCCGAGCCTGCGCTCGCGCGCCGAAGCGCTGCAGGCCCTGCTTCCGCCGGTCGCCAAGAGCTGAGCATCTTTGGGAACACGAGTTGAGTGAGAGATCGACCATGCGCCGTTCGCAACGTTTGATCGCAGCCATCGTCGCCGTCGCGCTCTGCAGCGTGCTGGCCGGCTGCGGTGGCGGCGGGCTGAGCAGTTTCGATCCAACCGATCTGCTCGACTTCCTCGACACCAAGAAGAAGCTGCCCGGCGAGCGCAAGCCGGTGTTCCCCGACGGCGTGCCGGGCCTCGAACAGGGCGTGCCGAAAGAATTGTACAAGGGATCGCGACAGGAGCAGATCGACCAGCAGAACGCCGCGGCTGCGGCCGCCGCGGCTCCGCCGCCGGAGGAGCCGAAGTCGAAGTCCAGAGGTAAGAGCGCCAGGCCGGCCCCGGCGGCTGCCAGCACTGCGCCGGCGGCTGGACCTGCGGCGGCAGCCGATCCTGATGCCGCGCCGGCAGCAGACGAGGAAGGCGCTCCCGCCGTCGTGCCGCCGGCTCCGAAGCCGAAAAAGATCGCGCGCAAGCGCACCACCGCTCCGCCGCCCGACCAGACGGCTCAGCAGCCTTCGCAGTCCGCCGCGCCTGCGCAGTCCACCCAACAATCCGCCGCGCCGTTCCCGGCGCCGATGCCGAGCGGTAGTTTTTCGCGCTAGACTCGGTTCTTCATTCGATTGACACGCCCTTCGAAAAGGGCGCCTGGATTGTTCATGCCCTTCACGATCGCCATTATCGGCCGGCCTAATGTCGGAAAATCGACGCTGTTCAACCGGCTGGTCGGGCAGAAGCTCGCGTTGGTCGACGACGAACCCGGCGTCACCCGCGACCGCCGCGAGGGCGAGGGGCGGCTCGGCGACCTCGAATTCACGGTGATCGATACCGCCGGCCTGGACGAGGGCGCCAAGGGCTCGCTCACGGCGCGGATGCAGGAGCAGACCGAAGCCGCGATTGGCCTCGCGGATGCGCTGATGTTCGTGATCGACGCGCGCGTCGGCCTGACTCCGAACGACCGCGCCTTCGCCGATTTCGCCCGCCGTGCCAACAAGCCGGTGGTGCTGGTCGCCAACAAGGCCGAGGGCAAGCACGGCGAAATCGGCGCAATGGAATCCTACGCGCTCGGCCTCGGCGATCCCGTCCAGGTTTCCGCGGAGCACGGCGAGGGCATGGGCGATCTATATGACGCGCTCAGCCCCTTGATGCCCGAGCCCGCCGCGGAGCGTGAAGAATTCGACGATGACGACATCATCGTATCCGACGAGGATCTTGCGCAACGTCCCATCCGCGTCGCCATCGTCGGCCGCCCCAATGCCGGCAAGTCGACGCTGATCAACCATCTGCTCGGTGAGGAGCGGTTGTTGACCAGCGCCGAAGCAGGCACCACGCGCGATTCCATTTCGGTCGAGATCACCTGGCAGGGCCGCGATTTCCGCGTGTTCGATACCGCAGGCCTGCGTCGCCGCTCGCGGATCGAGGCGAAGCTGGAGAAGCTGTCGGTGGCGGACGCGCTGCGCGCGGTGCGTTTTGCCGAAGTCGTCGTCATGATGATGGACGCGCAGAACAGGTTCGAGGAGCAGGATCTGCGCATCGCCGACCTGATCGAGCGCGAGGGGCGGGCGATCGTGCTCGCCGTCAACAAGTGGGATCTCGTCGAGCGCAAGCCCAACCTGATTTCGGCGCTTCGCACCGACGCCGATCACTGGCTACCGCAGGTCAGGGGCGCGCCCATCGTCGCGGTCTCCGGCCTGATGGGCGAGGGCATCGACCGGCTGATGGCGGCGATCCAGGAAGCCTATGCCGTCTGGAACAAGCGCATCCCGACGGCTGCGCTCAATCGCTGGTTCGAGCAGGCGATCGCGGCCAGCCCGCCGCCCGCGGTCTCCGGCCGCCGGCTCAAGCTGAACTACATCACGCAGGCAAAAGCTCGGCCGCCGAGCTTTGTGCTGTTCTGCTCGCGTGCGGACGCGATCCCGCAATCCTACCTGCGCTACCTCACCAACTCCTTGCGCGAGGCGTTCGACCTGCCGGGCACGCCGATACGGATCGCACTGCGCGAAAAGGCCAATCCGTTCGCTCACAAGCGCAAGCGGCCATCGTGAGCGAACGGGCGGCGAACGGTTTGACCGAGACGCCTCCCGCGCGCGGTGCCGCAGTAATCTTTATTTTCGTCACCATTCTGCTCGACACGCTGGCGCTCGGCGTCATCATTCCGATCCTGCCAAAGCTGATCGAGAGCTTTGTCGACAACGACACCGCGAACGCGGCGCGCATCTTCGGCCTGTTCGGCACCGTCTGGGCGCTGATGCAGTTCTTCTTCTCGCCGATCCTCGGCGGCCTCTCCGACCGGTTCGGCAGGCGGCCGGTGGTGCTGTTGTCGAATTTCGGTCTCGCGGCGGACTATGTGCTGATGGCGCTGGCGCCGTCGCTGGCCTGGCTGTTCGTCGGCCGGGTGATCTCGGGCATCACCTCGGCAAGCATCTCGACTGCCTTCGCCTACATCACCGACGTCACGCCATCGGAACAACGTGCCGCGGTGTTCGGCAAGATCGGCGTCGCCTTCGGTGCCGGATTCATTCTGGGACCGGCGCTGGGCGGCCTGCTCGGCGGCATCGATCCGCGCCTGCCGTTCTGGGTTGCCGCGGGCTTGAGCTTTGCCAACGGGCTTTATGGCCTGCTGATCCTGCCGGAGTCGCTGCCGGCAGACCGCCGATCGCCGTTCCGCTGGAAGAGCGCCAATCCGGTCGGCGCGCTGCAGCTGTTGCGTTCGAACCGCGTTTTGGCAGGCCTGTCGATGGCGAATTTCTTTGCGCAATTGGCGCATGTGGTGCTGCCCTCGACCTACGTGCTCTATGCCACCTATCGCTATGGCTGGGACACGACGACCGTCGGCGTGACGCTCGCCATGGTCGGCGTCTGCTCGATGGTGGTGCAGGGCGCCGGCATCGGTCCGATCGTCAAGCGGTTCGGCGAAAAGCGGGCGTTGCTGTTCGGCCTGCTCTGCGGCGCGATCGGCTTCCTCATATTCGCCGCCGCGCCGACCGGGCCATCGTCCTGGCTCGGCATCCCGGTTATGGCGCTGTGGGGCGTTGCTGGAGCTGCTATCCAGGCGCTGATGACGCGGCTGGTCGCGCCGGACCAGCAGGGCCAGTTGCAGGGCGCGACATCGAGCGTGCAGAGCCTCTCGCAACTCGTCGGCCCGTTCCTGTTCACGTTGACGTTCGCCTACTTCATCGGTGCGACGGCGCCGTTCAAATTGCCCGGCGCGCCGTTCTTCCTGGCGTCGGCACTATTGCTGCTGGCGGCCTTGATCGCGCTGCGGACGCTGGCGGTGAAGAAATTGTAGGGTGGGTCAGCGAAGCGTAACCCACCCCTTTCAGTGCACGAACATGGTGGGTTACGCCTGCGGCTAAACCCACCCTGCCATTGCTACATCGTCACTTCTTCACCAGCGGGCAATCGCTGGCTTCGAGCGGCCTGGCCGCGTCTTCCGGCGAGATGGTGGCGATCAGCTTGTAGTAGTCCCAGGGATATTTCGACTCTTCCGGCTTCTTCACCTCGAACAGATAGGCCGGAATGATGCGGCGGCCGTCGGCGCGGAGCGGGCCCTTGCCGAACAGCAGATCGTCGGTCGGGATCTCCTTCATCTTGGCGACGACCTTGGCGCCGTCATGCGGATTGCCGCCGAGGGCTTCCATTGCCTTCAGATAGTGACGCACCATTGCGTAGTTGCCGGCTTGCGTCATCGAGGGCATTGCATTCTTGCTGGCGAGAGCCGCGAACCGCTTCGACCAGGCGCGGGTCTGGTCGTTCAAGTCCCAGTAGAACGATTCCGTGAAAGTCAGGCCTTGCGCGGTTTTCAGGCCCAGCGAATGCACGTCGTTGATGAACAGCAGCAGCGCCGCAAGCTTCTGCCCACCGGACACGATGCCGAATTCGGCGGCCTGCTTGATCGAGTTGGTGGTGTCCCCGCCGGCATTGGCAAGACCGACCACCTTGGACTTCGATGACTGCGCCTGCAGCAGGAACGACGAGAAGTCCGAGGTGTTGATCGGATGTTTGACGCTGCCCAGCACCTTGCCGCCGTTGGCCGTGACAACCGCCGACGTATCGCGCTCCAGCGCATGTCCGAAGGCGTAGTCGGCGGTCAGGAAGAACCAGGTGTCGCCGCCTGCCTTGGTGAGCGCCTTGCCGGTGCCGTTCGCCAGCATGTAGGTATCGTAGGTGAAGGAGACCGTATTCGGCGTACAGGCCTTGCCGGTCAGGTCGGCCGTGGCCGCGCCGGAGTTGAGCAGTACGATATTCTTCTCCTTGGCAAGATTATTGACGGCCAGCGCGACACCGGAGTTCGGCGTATCGGCGACTGCATCGACCTTTTCGTTGTCGATCCATTGCCGCGCGATATTGGTGCCGACGTCAGGCTTGTTCTGATGATCGCCGCTCAACACGTCGATCTTCCAGCCCTTGGCAACCAGGCCGGAATCCTCCACCGCCATCTTGATTGCGACCACCGAATTGGGGCCGCCGATGTCGGCATAAAGGCTCGACATGTCGTTCAGCACGCCGATCTTGACTGTTTTATCCTGGGCCAGCGCAGGGGCCGCGAGGCTCAATCCGGCACATGCAATGAGCGCGGCATAGCTCCGCGCGAGCGTCCTATTCATGAATTCCCTCCAACTGTTAATACTTGGCAGCTCTCTTGATGGAGCCTTTGACAAGCGGCCTGATCGATCAAACGATCGTGTTTCCCCGATAGCCGTTCTGGCGCGGCGCGGCAATGAGCCTATCGTAGGACGAAAGGCCTAACGTAGCGCATCCGAAGTGAGCTTGAACTTCTGGATTCGCTTTCCGGTATCAACCTCGGCGGTATACACGTTGCCTTTGGCATCCACCGCCATGGCGTGAATCCAGTGGAATTGTCCGGCATTGCGGCCGTTGCGGCCGAAACTGCCGACCACACTGCCATCCTCGCGCTTCAGAATGCGGATCTCGTTGTTCTCGCCGTCGGCGCTCAACAGATAGGTCTGCTTCGGATCGGGCCAGATCGCGATGTCCCAGATCGCGCCGTTGCCGAGCGTGTTCTTCTCGTAGAACCACTCCTTGACGAAAGTGCCATCCTTCTTGAACACCTGGATACGGTTGTTGATGCGGTCGCAGACATAGACCAGCCCGTCATTGGCAAGCTTCACGCAGTGTACGGGATTGGCGAACTGCTGCTGCGGCGGCGCCTTGGGATCGTAGGCCGGCTGCTTGTCGTCGTTGGGCGGATTGCCGTAGGCGCCCCAGTGCCGCTTGTAGGCGCCCGAGGTCGCGTCGAACACGATGACGCGGCGGTTGCCGTAGCCGTCGGCGACATAGATCTCGTTGGCCTCCTTGTCGATCGCGGTTTCGGCGGGCTTGCCGAGCTGGGTGGTATCGTTGGATCCCTTGCTTGGCGCGATCTTGCCGATCTGCATCACAAACTTGCCGTCGAGGGTGAATTTCAGGATCGCGTTGTCGTTGTCGGCGTTGCCGCCGACCCACACAAAGCCCTTTTCGTCGACTTCGATGCCGTGTTCGCGGCCGACCCATTCATAGCCTTCGCCGGGCCCGCCCCAGGAGCGCAACAGATTGCCGTCGACATCGAACTCCAGCACGGGCGGCGCCGAAACGCAGCATTTCGAGCGGGGAGGATTGAGCGATGCGCCTTTCTCATCATCGGTCAGCGAGCGTGGGCGATGGATCACCCAGATATGTCCCTGCCAGTCGACGGTGATGCCGCCGACCTGGCCGAGGATCCAGTTGTTGGGTAGCGGCTTCGGCCACGACGCCTCGACTGCGAAGGTCGGGATATCGCCGGCTTGCGCCATGCGCGGAAGCGCGGGCGCGCCGATCAGCACGGCGGCGGTGATGCAGGCGGAAATGGTTTTGAGGAGATGTTTCGCGGCAGGTGTCGGACGAGCGCGATGGTGCACGGGCGTCATGGCTTCCTCCCCTGATTTTCTCTGCGGGTGTTCCCGCTTTTGCCGTGCAGTCAATCGCGGGGAGGGTCAGGAGTCAACGGTTTGAGCCCGTCATTGCGAGCGCAAGCGAAGCAATCCATCCCACCGCGGAAGGAAAGCGTGGATTGCGTCGTCGCGTCGCTCCTCGCAATGACGTGGAGAGAGCTTACGCCGGCGGGCGGAAGCTCATCAGCGCGCGCGTCTTGTAGTCGTAGAATTTGCCGGTCTCGGTCCACTCAGGCGAACACATCGGCACGATGAACTCCGCGGCCTGCTCCGGCGTATCGAGCGTCATCGGATCTTCGCCCGGAAAAACCGTCGCGCGCATGCGGGTGCGGATCGGACCCGGATTGAACAGATTGACGCGGATGTTCGTGCTCGCGGTTTCCTGAGCCCATGCGCGCACCAGGGCTTCCATCGCAGCTTTTGAAGCCGCGTAGGGGCCGAGATAGGCCGGCGCCTTGTTGGCGGCGCCGGAGGTGACGAACACCGCGCGCCCCGCGTCGCTCTGCCTGAGCAACGGCTCCATGCAGCGGATCAACTGGAAATTCGCAGTCACGTTGACCGCCATGACGTCGTTCCACGGCTTCAGCTCGATATGGCCGAGCGGCGAGGAGGGGCCGGCGACGCCGGCATTGCCGACCAGAATGTCGAGTTTGCCGTGACGCTCGTGAAGCGCGGCACCGAGGCGGGCGATGCCGTCATAATCGGTCAGGCTGAGCGGCACCAGCGTGGCGCTGCCGCCGTCCTTCCTGATCTCGTCGTCGAGCTCTTCCAGCCCGCCTTGCGTCCGCGCCACCGCCACGATATGCGCGCCGGCCTTTGCGAGCGCGCGCGCCGTGGCATAACCGATGCCGCGCGATGCGCCGGTGACGAGGGCGATGCGGGAGGTGAGGGGTTGGGTCATTGGAGTAGCTCTATCATCGTCGTCCCTGCGAAAGCAGGGACCCATACGCCGCGGCGGCTATGATGTGAAAGGTGTTTGTAACTGATGGCGTCCGAAAAAACGAAGGCCGGTGGTTATGGGTCCCTGCTTTCGCAGGGACAACGATGATGGCGGGTCGTCTTGGTATCCCCGCCACCGCCGCCAAAGTTCATTTGCCCGCTTCGATCCCGGCGATCGTCCGGCTTTGGTGGGCCCTCGTCAGCTCGCCTCCGCCAGCAGCGAGAGCTGGCGCGGCTGCGGCTCGACCTCGCTCTGGTCGGTAAGGTGGGTGGGGTAGGCGCCGGTGAAGCAGTGGTCGGAGAACCTGGGATTGGCGGGATCGCGCCCGGGCTCGCCCATCGCGCGGTACATGCCGTCGATCGACAGGAAGGCGAGCGAATCCGCGCCGATGATGTCGCGCATCTCGTCCAGAGAATGGGTCGCCGCGAGCAGACCGCCCCGATCGGGCAGGTCGATGCCGTAATAGTCGGGATAGAGGATCGGCGGCGAGGCGAGGCGGAAGTGCACTTCTCGGGCGCCGGCGTCGCGCATCATGCGGACGATCTTCTTCGACGTGGTGCCGCGCACCAGGGAGTCGTCGATCAGGATGATGCGCTTGCCTTCGATGGCGGCGCGGTTGGCCGAATGCTTCATGCGCACGCCGAGTTCGCGCACGCTTTGCGTCGGCTGGATGAAGGTGCGGCCGACATAGTGATTGCGGATGATGCCGAGCTCGAACGGCACGCCGGAATGCTGGCTGTAGCCGACCGCGGCGGGCACGCCGGAATCCGGCACCGGCACCACGACGTCGACCTCGACATGGCTTTCGCGGGCGAGCTGCGCGCCGAACGCCTTGCGCACCTCATAGACCGAGCGCCCGCCGACGATGGAATCCGGCCGCGAGAAATAGATGTATTCGAAGATGCAGGGCCGCGGCGGCTTCGGCGGGAACGGCTTGTGGCTGTGGGCGCCCAGCTCGTCGAATACGATGATCTCACCCGGCTCGATGTCGCGAACATATTTGGCGCCGATCATATCGAGCGCGCAGGTTTCGGAAGCCAGGATCGGGCAGCCGTCGAGTTCGCCCAGCACCAGCGGGCGGATGCCGAGCGGATCGCGGGCGCCGACCAGCTTCTTGTTGGTCAGCGAGACCAGCGAATAGGCACCTTCGATCGCGCGCAACGCCTCGATGAAACGGTCGATGAAGCGGCTGCGCTTGGATTGCGCGACCAGATGCAGGATCACCTCGGTGTCGGTGGTCGACTGCATCATGGCGCCGTTGCGCACCAGCTCCCGGCGCAGCGTCAGCCCGTTGGTGAGATTGCCGTTATGCCCGACCGCGAATCCGCCGGCGTTGAGCTCGGCAAACAGCGGTTGCACGTTGCGCAAAATAGTCGCGCCGGTCGTGGAGTAGCGGACGTGGCCGACCGCGGTGCTGCCGGGCAGCCGTTCGATTACTTCGCGGCGGGAGAAGGTGTCGCCGACCAGGCCAAGGCGGCGTTCGCTGTGGAAGCGGCTGCCGTCGAAGGTGACGATGCCGGCGGCTTCCTGGCCGCGATGCTGGAGCGCGTGCAGTCCAAGCGCGGTAATGGCGGCGGCCTCGGGGTGGCCGAAGATGCCGAACACGCCGCACTCCTCGCGTAGCGTGTCTCCTTCGAGATCATCCTGCAGTTCGATCGGGCCCAGGTTGGGATCAAGGTTGAGATCAAGTTGCCCGGCGGGATCCGAAGGGTTTTGCATCTGGTCCATCGCCTCTCTCTGGGCCCAAAAATCAACGGCCCGCGGGTTTCTCGATCAGCTTTTTAAGGCTGTCACGAGCAGGTTTGCTGTAGCCATCGCCGGTGGCCGGCGCAGATGGCTCGGCGTCAGTCTGGTCGTCTTCCGGCTTATTCTTCTTGAATTTCTTTAAGATGGTGTTCTCGGGGTCGTCAGGCAAGAGCGACATCAACCAATCCCCGGTTCCTTGCAGCACGACGCGGGATTTTGCCCCGGTCACCCAATCCGGCCGCTGCTTGTCGGGAACCAGCCAGCTGAAGAACACGAACGCGACCACCACGATCAAAAGGCCGCGCGCCAGCCCGAACAGAAAGCCCAGGGTGCGGTCGAGCGCGCCGATCCGGGAATCCAGGATCATGTCGGAAATCCGCACCGTGATTATGGAAACCACGACCAGGGTACCGATAAAGGTGCCGGCCACCACCACCACGGCAGCGACCGTGTCGTTATTGAAATAAGTTTTGGCGGTCGGCAGCAGCTTCGAGAAAGCATAAAGCGTCACCAGCGCGGCGGCGCCCCAGGCCGCGATCGACAGGATCTCGCGCATGAAGCCGCGCACCATCGCAAGCAGGCCCGAGATCAGCATCACCGCGAGCAGGACGAGATCGAGGATCGTTATCGGCATCGGCTGGTCAGGTCCGCTCGTACTTCTTTTAAGGGCTCTAGGCTCTCGCGAATTGGCGTCTCGGTGCCGTTCTAACTGAGGGGCATCTGGCGCATCCGGCAAGGCCGGAAAACACCCTGTCCCGCGCGGGCGGATGTATAGCGGTGAGGAAACGTAACGTCACGCCGCTTTAGCCGTTCTCGCGACGGAATTGGGCCGGTGTGGCATTTTTCTCAGCCGGAGCACCTTCCCGGTTGCCCCGCGGGCTGCCACGCGCGGCGATATCGGCAACCAGCGAGGTCAATCCGCCGACGCTGTTGAGCGAAAGGCCGCCGTCGCCCCCGACGTCGCCGCGGGCCGATTCGGGCAGCACGGCGCGGCCGAAACCGAGTTTTGCGGCTTCCTTCAGCCGCGCGGAGGTCTGCGCCACCGGGCGGACCGCGCCGGACAGCGAAACCTCGCCGAAATAGACCGCATCCGTCGGCAACGGCGCATTGACCAGCGACGACACCAGGGCAGCGGCGGCGGCAAGGTCGGCCGCAGGCTCCTGGATACGCAAGCCCCCCGCGACGTTCAGATAGACGTCGTAGCCGGAGAGTTTCACCCCGCAATGGGCCTCCAGCACCGCCAGCACCATCGACAGCCGGCTTGGGTCCCAGCCGACCACGGCGCGGCGCGGCGTGCCCAGCGTCGTAGGCGCCACCAGTGCCTGCAATTCCACCAGCACCGGGCGGGTGCCCTCGATTCCGGCGAATACCGCCGTTCCCGGACTGCCGAGATCGCGTTCCGAGAGGAACAATTCGGAGGGGTTGGAGACCTCGCGCAGGCCCAGGCCGGTCATCTCGAACACGCCGATCTCGTCGGTTGGGCCGAATCGGTTCTTCACCGCGCGCAGGATGCGGAACTGCTGCGAGCCTTCGCCCTCGAACGACAACACGGCGTCGACCATGTGCTCGACCACGCGGGGCCCGGCGATCTGGCCGTCCTTGGTGACGTGGCCGACCAGGATGATCGCGGCGCCGGATTTCTTGGCGAATCGAATCAGCGCCTGCGCCGAGGCGCGCACCTGGGTCACCGTGCCGGGCGCCGATTCCACCGTGTCGGTCCACATGGTCTGGATCGAATCGATCACGATCAGCCGCGGCACCGTTCCCTCCGATAGCGTGGAGACGATGTCCTCGACCGAGGTTTCCGCGGCCAGCTGCACCGGTGCGTCGGCGAGGCCGAGCCGCTCGGCCCGCAGCCGCACCTGTGCCACCGCTTCCTCGCCGGAAATATAGACCACGCGATGCCCGGCGCGCGCCATCATGCTGGTGGCCTGGGTGAGCAGCGTCGATTTGCCGATGCCGGGATCGCCACCGACCAGAAGCACCGAACCGCGGACGAATCCGCCGCCGGTGACCCGATCGAGCTCGGCCATTCCCGAGGACAGGCGAGGGGCGTCCTGGCTCTTGCCGGTCAGCGATTCCAGCTTGAACGTCCGGCCCTTGCGCCTGGAGCGGATCGACACCGGCATCGACGTCGCACCGGTCGTGTCCTCCTCGGCCAGCGTGTTCCACTCGCCGCAGGAGTTCGCACTTGCCCTGCCAGCGGTTATACGCCGCGCCGCAGTTCTGGCAGACGAAGGAGAGGGCGGATTTGGCCATGATGTGGATTGGTTCAGCGGTGGGTTCGAATCCGGTTTACCCCATAGCACGGAATGAAGGGCGACAATGCCTTGCGACATCGCCATCCCACGTCTTCGAACCCTATTTCACCGACACGAACGGCACGGCAGAGCCCGGCACCATCGTGGTCGGCAGCACGCCGTTCCAGCGTTCGGCCTGCACCAGCGTGACGAGGTTTGGATTGGTGCCGAGCGCCTTGGCGCGGGCTTCGATGGCGGCGGCTTCGGCCTCGCCGGTGATCCTGATGTTCGACGCCTTGGCTTCGCCGTTCAGCCGGGTGGCTTCGGCGTTGGCCTGGGCCTCCGCGCGGACGGCGTTCGCCTTGGCGGTGGCTTGCGTGACCGTGATCTGCGCCTGCACCTTTTCGCGCTCGGCGTTCTGCTGCAGTTTCTGCACCTCGACCTCGGCCAGCATGCGCTGCTCGATCGAATGGAGATAATTGGCGCTGAACTCGATGTTCTCGAGTTGCACGCTCTCGATGATGATCATCGGGTCGTCCTTGAGCGTGGCCGTAATGGCGTCCTTGATCGCGCTGAATTCAGCGGACCGCGCTCCTGAATGGCTTTCACCGCGGTGTAGCGGCCGAACACGACCTTGACCTGCTGGTTCACGACCGGGCTGACGACCTGATTGACCGCGGTGTCGAGGCGTCCGAACTTGGCGTAGAGGTCCGATACCTTGTCCGGCGACGCCCGCAAGGTAACGCTGATCTTCAGGTCCGCCGGCTGCTGATCGTAGGAGTAGGAGTTCATCTTGTCCCACGCATAGGTCGTGGTCTTGACGCTGACCTTCTCAACGCTGTCGATCAACGGGAGCTTGAAGCCCAGGCCGGGCTGGGCGGTGCCGATGACCGCACCGTAGCGCAGCCGGACGCCGCGTTCGGTCTGATCGACCGTGTACCAGCTGCCGGCTGCGATCATGAGGATGACTAGAACGGCGACAACGGCGCCAATAATGCCCCGGTTCATTCATTGCTCCTTAATTCAAATTGCTTTGGGCCGATATGATCGACGGTCCCGACAAATCTGCTGTGACATCGCTGACTTTGTCGGCGGCTTTGCCGCCTTGGTTCAGGCCGGGACGGCGCCGCGCGCGGAATTTCTAGGAAGTTGCCGCCGACCACAGCAGGGAAAGGCCTGCAGCGAGCATGATGCCGTCCATGATCAGGCGAAAAATATTGGGCTGAAGATGCAGCACGAACGGCTTGGCGATGAAGGCCCCGAGCATCAGCGACAAGCCGGCGATCAGGCCTTTCAGCGCGACATCCGGCGTCAGTGCGCCGAAACGTTCGAAGGTCACCGATTTGCTCAAATAGAGCCCGAGCGAACTCGCAGCTTCCGTGGCGAGGAATGCGCCCTTGGTGAGGCCGTAGAACAGGAACAACGGCACGCTCAACGGCCCGGTCGAAACCACGATGCCGGTGAGATAGCCGATGACCGCGCCGCCGATCGCGAGATGCCAGAGGTTCGCCTTCAAGGCGTGCCGCGCCAGCCAGTGCCGCACCGGCACCATTGCAATCAGGAACAGGCCGATCGCGACGTCGACCGCGTGCGACGGAAGCGCCAGAAGCGTGCGCGCGCCGAGCGCCGCCGCCGGGATGCCGGTGATCGAATAGGCGGCGCAGGCGCGCCAGTCGACCTCGCGCCACCAGGCGAGGATGCGCGAAAGATTCGCCATCACCGCGGCGACCGCCATGATCGGCACGGCTTGCTTCGGCCCGTATTGATAGACGAGCACCGGCATCAGCATGATCGACGAGCCGGTGCCGACGATGCCCGAGATGGTGCCGGCAATCAGGCCGACGATGAGGATGAAGAGGAAGCCCAAGGAAATTATCCCGTCGGGTTGCGTGCTGCTGACATGATGCTGGCAGCAGGCTCCGGTTAGAAACTCCGCCGTGTCAAGTCATTGATGAGGAGCGCATCGTGCCGATCAGGGGAAGCTGTCATTGCGGCCACACGCAATTCGAGGTGAGCGAGGCGCCTCCCGGCGTGACACGCTGCACCTGTTCGCTGTGCGCGAAACGCGGCGCGCTGTGGGCTTACTATACGCCTGCACAATTTCGCCTGACGTCGCCGCCTGAAGGTGTCGCGACCTATCGGTGGGGCAGCCGCACGGTCAAACATCATTTCTGCGCCAATTGCGGCTGCGGAACCTATTCGGAATCGCCGGACTGGTCGACCGGCAAGCCGGACTTCGACAATCCGAAGGTAGGCGTCAATGCACGGCTGCTCGACGATTTCGATCTCGATGCGGTGACGGTGACGGTCATCGACGGCAAGAACCTGTGGTGACGCCCGCTACTTCCGCACGATTACTTCAGCACGATCCATGCCGGCGCGTGGTCGCTGGCGCTTTCCTCGCCACGGATCTTGCGGTCGACGCCGGCCTTGACCAGGCGCGGCGCAACGGCGGGGCTCAGCAGGAGATGGTCGAGCCGCAGTCCTGCATCGCGCGGCCAGCGGTTGCGCTTGTAGTCCCAGAACGTGAACATCGATTTTGACGGATGCATGGTGCGGATGGCATCCGTCCAGCCCTGCGCGACCAGCGCCTTGAATGCGGCGCGGCTCTTCGGCTGGATCAGCGCGTCTTTATCCCACGAGCGCGTCGGATAGATATCCAGTTCGGTCGGTGCGACGTTGTAGTCGCCGGCGAGCACCACCGGGATGTCCTGCTTGAGGAATTTTGCGGCATGCGTGCGCAGTCGCTTGAACCAGTCGAGCTTGTAGTCGAATTTCGGTCCGGGCTGCGGATTGCCGTTGGGAAGATAAATGCTGGTGACGATGATGCCGTTGACGGCCGCCTCGATATAGCGCGCTTCCTGATCGTCGCGATCGCCGGGAAGGGCGGTGCGGATCAAGACCGGATCGGCCTTGCGCGCCAAAATGGCGACGCCGTTCCAGGTCTTTTGTCCGCGCCACACCGCGCCATAGCCGGCCTTGTCGATCGCGTGGACAGGGAAATCGGCGTCGGTCGATTTCAATTCCTGCAGACACACGACATCGGGCTTTGCCGCGCGCAACCAGCGCAACAGGTTCGGCAGCCGCCGGTTGATATTGTTGATGTTGAATGTCGCGATCTTCATGTAGAGCTAGCAGTCACTCGTTCCCGGCAGCTGGAGATCCCATGTCGAAACTACGCCTTGCCGTTCTCGTATTCGCCATCGGGTCTTCGGGATCCGCTCTTGCACAAACCTCGGATCCGCGCGGCGCATGCAAGGCGGATTACGACAAATATTGCGCCGGCACCACGCCGGGCGGCGGCCGTATCGTCGCCTGCCTGAACAAGCAGCATGACCATCTCTCCGACGCCTGCAAGAAGGCGCTGGATAATCGGAAGAAATAGTAGGGTGCGGTGTCAGCCGGATACGGCAGCAGCGGCGGCGGGCTCCACCGCAGGCTCGGCATTTCCGCCCTTGTAAACGCGCGCAAAACGCCTGCCGAGGCTGGTCAGCACCTCATAGCCGATGGTGCCGAAATGGTGCGCGAGCTCGTCGACCGTAATGCCGTCCCCGATCAGCGTCGCCATGTGACCGCGGCGCACGGCGTTCTTGTCGAGATCGGTGATGTCGACGGCGATCAGGTCCATCGAAACGCGGCCTGCGATCGGGCAGCGTTTGCCGGCGACCACGACCTCGGCGCCGCGGGTGCCGTCACTGGAACTGGCGGCGCGGAAATAGCCGTCGGCGTAGCCGGCGGCAACGATCGCCAGCCGCGTCGGCCGCCGCGCGGTCCACGTGCCGCCGTAGCCCACGGTCTCGCCGCGATCGATGTTGCGGAGCTGTACGATGCGGGCTTTCAGCTCGACAACCGGTTGCATCGGATTGTCAGCCTCGGGCGTCGGGTTGACGCCGTAGAGGGCCGCGCCCGGCCGCACCATGTCGAGCTGGAATTGCGGGCTTAGAAAAATCGCGGAAGAATTCGCCAGCGAGGCCGGCACGCCGGAGAACAGGCTCGCGATCTCGCGAAACGTCGTGAGCTGCCGGGCGTTGACCGGGCTGTGAAGCTGTTCGGCGGAGACGAGGTGGCTCATCACCAGCGTGATGCCGTGATCGCCCGCATTGATGCGCGGGATAATGCCTTGCGCTTCCGAAATCGTCAGGCCCAGCCGGTTTATGCCGGTATCGATGTGAATGGCAGCACCTCCGGACCAGCCGGAGCGGCGGCAGAACACGTCCCATTCGGCGAGCTCGTTGAGATCGCCGATCACCGGCCTGCAGTCGATTTCGGCGTAGACGCCACCGGTATTGGCGAAGAGGCCGCCCAGCGAATAGAGGGCCGCCGATGGCGCTGCCGCGCGGACCACCCGCGCCTCATTCAGGTTGGCGACGAAGAACGTCTTGCAGCCCGCCCTCGCCAGGGCGCGCGCAACCTGCTCGGCGCCGCAGCCATAGGCATTGGCTTTGACCACGGCGGCGCATTCGGCCGGTACGGCCGCTTTCTCGAGCTTGCGCCAGTTGGCTACGATGGCATCGAGATCGACGGTCAGGATGCCGGTAGCGGTCGCAAGCTCTGCGAGCTGGTTCGCCTCAGGCGAGAGCAGCGAGCTTTGCGGGATCGATTTCGGGTCGGAGGCGATGTTCATGCCGCGGTTTTACGCGGCCAGCGAAGACGGTTCAACCCGGGCGCGGGGCGCCCGATCAGATACGTTCGGGCAGGTGACTGTCCGGCGCGAGGTCGCTGAACCGGGTAAACTGGCCCTCGAACTGCACATCCACCGTGCCTGTGGGACCGTGGCGCTGCTTGCCGATGATGATTTCGGCCTTGCCGTGCGCACGATCCATGTCCGCCTGCCAGTTTGCGTATTCCGGCGTGCCGGGGCGCGGCTCCTTGTTCTGCAAGTAGTATTCCTCGCGGTACACGAAGATCACAACGTCGGCGTCCTGTTCGATCGAGCCGGATTCGCGAAGGTCGGCCAGTTGCGGCCGCTTGTCATCGCGGTTTTCAACCTGACGCGACAACTGCGACAACGCGATGATCGGGACGTTCAGTTCCTTGGCGAGCGCCTTGAGGTTGGTGGTGATTTCCGTCACCTCCTGCACGCGGTTGTCGGATTTCTTGCCTGATCCCTGCAGCAGCTGGATGTAGTCGATCACGATCATGTCGAGACCCTTTTGCCGCTTCAGCCGGCGCGCGCGCGCGGTGAGCTGCGAGATCGACAAGCCGCCGGTTTCGTCGACATAGAGCGGCAGCGACTGCAGTTCGATCGAATAATCGCGGATTTTCTCGAAGTCCGCCTCGCTGATGCCGCCGCGGCGGATCATGCTGGAGGCGATGCTGGTCTGCTCGGCGAGAATACGCGTGGCGAGCTGTTCGGCCGACATTTCGCAGGAGAAGAAGCCGACAATGCCACCGTTGATGGATTTCATCGTACCGTCGGGCTGAACTTCCGCGCGATGCGCCTTGGCGATGTTGTAGGCGATGTTGGTGGCGAGCGCGGTTTTTCCCATGCCGGGGCGGCCGGCGACGATGATGAGGTCGGAGTGCTGCAGGCCACCCATCTTGTTATCGAGGTCGCGCAGACCGGTGGCGATGCCGGATAGCTTTCCGTCGCGCTGGAACGCCTTGGCCGCCAGGTCGACGGCCGTCGTGAGCGCCTGCGAAAAGCGCTGGAAGCCGCCGTCGTAGCGGCCGGTTTCGGCGAGCTCGTAGAGCTGCCGCTCGGCGTCCTCGATCTGCGCCCGCGGGGCAAAGTCGACCGGCGCGTCGAAGGCGACGTTGACCATGTCCTCGCCGATCCGGATCAGATCACGGCGCAGCGACAGATCGTAGACGGTCCTGCCGTAATCCTGGGCATTGATGATGGTGGTCGCTTCAGCCGCCAGGCGCGCGAGATACTGGCCGATCGTCATACCGCCGATGTCGGTATCGGCTGGCAGGAACGTTTTTAGCGTCACCGGCGTCGCAACCTTGCCCATCCGGATCAGGCTGCCGGCGGTCTCATAGATCGTCTGATGCAGCGGCTCGAAGAAGTGCTTCGGTTCCAGGAAATCCGAAACCCGATAGAAGGCGTCGTTATTGACCAGGATGGCGCCCAACAGGCTCTGCTCCGCTTCGATGTTGTGCGGTGCGCTCCGAAAAGCCGCAGTTCCTGCGTCGGGAGCGAGTTTGAGGACGTTCGAATCAGTCAGCGCCATGGGCAGGATTATTCTTCGGATTTGGTCGTTATTGGGATTCCACCGCGTCGGGGCGGCGATAAGGCGCCACCCGCCGGCCGGGCGAAAGTGCTGATGTGCCTTATGCACGATTCACACAAGCGATATGTGAATCCTGGCCACGCCATGCATTCTGCTTGACGGGTTTTGCGAGCAGCGCGCGACGGCCGGCGCGTGCGGCGCAGCGGGACAATAATTAATTTCAATGAGGATTTCGGAGGTGCGGGGCTGAACCTTTCGCCGCCCGGAGCATACCTATTCCAGGCGCGGGCGACGTCTTCGAACCGCTATCGGCGCCTGGTCAGACCAGGATGAGATAGAGCAGCGCGACCAAGGCTGCGCCTATGCCCGTGGCGATCAAGGCATAGTCGGTCCGGAGATCGGCTTTCGGATCGTGCGTTGGTTGGCAGGTGTTCTGGGCCATGGTGAATGTCTACGGCAAGCCGCCGGTGGCCTTTGTGAACTAGATCACACCCGCCGGATTTTCTTTGCGGCAGGGTAGGAACGGAGCGGCGGCTGCCGGGTTGGATCAGGACGCCGGCTTGGATCAGGGCAATGGGTCAGGAACTTCAGACATGGCGATCGGAAGGCGACCGGCAATGGCTGGCGCTGCTGGTTGCGACTATGGAAGAGGTATCCCGTCCGGAATTCCGTGCGGCGCCTTGTGACGCCTTCGTGCTGGCAGCGGTATATGCCCAACTGGCCCGCCCGCAGCAGCTCTCGTCCATTGCGGATCGACATTCGGTCGGCTGAACCAGGATTATTCACCCGCCAATTGCAGCCTTGGCCGCGCGTTCTGCTCGATACTCCGGAGCCTTGCTTCTTCCCAGTTGATATAGTCGCGCGTTATCGGAACCACGCCTTGATGCCTGGCGAGTTGCGGCTGGAAGTTCATCATGTTCTTCTTGCGGAACGACATTTCCGAAGCCGCCAGATAGAATTCCCACATCCGCGCAAAGCGCTCGTCATAAAGCCGCACGGCCTCTTCGCGCCGCGCCATAAAGCGTTCGCGCCAAGCCTTTAATGTCTCCGCATAATGCAGGCGGAGGATTTCTATGTCACTGACCAGAAGGCCGGCCTTCTCAATGGCGGGCACGTGCCGTCCATATAGGCTTCGCCGAGATAAAGTTCGGGATTGAGGAGGATTTTGGTTTCCGTGGCCGCCGTCAGGAACCGTGCCGAAACGGGCCAGCCGCTGCCATCGCCGCAGATAAACCTCGCCCCGGTTGCGGTCGAGAACGTGATCGAGCCGGAGCGAATGAATTGCCCCAGGAGATAACGCAACAAGCGGTCCATCGAAGCACTGTGTGGGCTGGCCCTTACAGCTCGACGCATACTGGAATATTTGGTTCCAATGCGCGTCAATACGATCTTAATTGCGGCTCCCAGGGCCCGCTACTGCGTTGTAGTCAAAGCGCATATTCCCAAATATGCAATCACGCAGATGCGTCATAAGTGCGCTTCCATTACCGCCATAATCGGCTAAAAGGTTTCGCCGCAACCGGGTCGCGCGACGCGGAGCGTGGCTATTTTCCGTATGTATTTTCCGCATCTGGAGTATTGGGGATGGTGAGCCGAGCGCTCAATCTAGCGACGGTGACGCTTCTGATCGGCTGTCTCTCGGCCGGGGCCGTGCATGCCCAGGCGACCAACCTCGAAGCCGGCAAGAGCCCTTCCCAGATCTTTGCGGGCACCTGCAATGCCTGCCACAAGAGCCCGCGCGGTCTTCTCAAGACCGTGCCGGCATCCTCGCTGCCGGGCTTCCTGCGCCAGCACTACACCACCTCAAGCGACATGGCCTCGGTGCTGTCATCCTACCTGGTGTCCAACGGCGCGACGGACACGCGTTATCAGGCGAAACAGGAGCCGGGAAAGCAGGGCAAAGATGCCAAACAGGAGCCCAAGCAGGAGGCTGGCAAGCCGGCGGGGCCACCGGATCATATCGACCGCTTCGGCCATCGGCAGCGGCCGGCCGCGCCAGCACAGGAAGCCGCCAAGCCTGAGGTCGAGCCGACAGCCAAGCCGGACGCCGACGGGCTGACGCCGCAAGGCGAGGGCGGTCGCGCGGGCCGCAACGCAAAGCGGATGTCGCGACCCGGCGAAGCGCCGGATGCTGCGACGGATTCCAAATCGGGCGCCAAGCAGAAATTGAGCAAGCGCGGCAAGGGCGGCGAAGAACTGCCGAAGCCCGAAGCCGCAAAGCCGGATATCGCCAAGGAAGAGCCCGCCAGCAGCGAGCCGCCAAAGGAAGATGCGGTGAAAACGGAGACCGCCAAGACCGCTCCCGCGAAAACGGACGCTGACAAGGCTGATACCTCCAAGGCTGATACCTCCAAGGCCGATACCTCAAACAAGGCTGATACCTCAAAGACCGACAACGCAAATACCGACGCCGCCAAGGGCGGGGCCGACCAGCCTGAAGCCGCCCAACCGGCGTCCGAGGGACGCTCGGAATCCGCCAAGGTTGATGCCCCCAGGGGAACTGGTGGAAGTGAGCCGGCGCCGTTGCGGCCCGATCCGGTGCCGCCGGTGGCACCGGCGCCGTCGACGCCCGCCGCGCCCCCGGCACCCGCCGCTTCCGGCGCGGCTGAGCCGGCGGCGAGCCCATCGGCGTCTGCGCCGCCTGCTGCGCCCGTGCCGACGCCAGTGACGGCGGTCGCCCCGCCATCCGCCCCGCAGGCCGCGCCTGCCGGGCCGCCGGAGCCCCCGATCTCCCGATAAATTGCGCCAGGCGAACTACCGCCCGGCCGCGTCGCTTGACCATTTGTAGAGCGTCGCTCTAGAGTGATGCTCTAACGTTTGCTCTAACATCAAAAGGGGCGAGCAGGATGGCGGCGACGGTCCGAGAGGACTTGCTGGCGGCCGGATTGGCGGTGTTCGACCGTGAAGGTTTTGAGGGCGCGACCGTCGCGGCGATCAGGACCCGCGCGCGGGCCTCCAACGGCAGCTTCTTCCACTTCTTCGCTTCGAAGAAGGAACTGGCCGGCACGCTCTTTCTGGAGATTCTGCATCGCTATCATGCCGACATCCTCGCCGGCGTCGATGCGTCCTGCAGCGCGAAGCAAGGCGTCGCGCGGCTGATCCGGGCGCATCTGGACTGGGTCGTGAACTTCAGGCGTGAGGCGCGCTATCTCTTCGAGATATCCCGCGGCGAATGGACCGAGGAGATCCGTTCTGCGCAGCGCGCGCAGAATTCGCGCCTTGCTGATGGGATTGAGCAATGGCGCGCGCCCTTGATCGCGCGCGGCGATTTGTTGCCGATGTCGTCGACATTGTTTTTCAGCCAAATCATCGGACCAGCGCAAATCTTTTGCCGCGCCTGGCTGTCGGGCCGCGACCGCGCCGATCCGCGAGAGCAGGCCGATATCCTGATCGCCTGCGCGATCCGTGCGGTGGTCGCGGCGCAAGCGATCGAGACAACGGAGGAAGTTGCATGAACGGAAATAGCGACGCTGATTTCGCGTCAATCGAAACATTGATTCGCGACATTGTCGGCCGACAGGGATTTATGAATCTCGTCGGCGCGGAATTGTCCGAATTGACGCGCGGCGCATGCACGCTCGAGGTCGGGCGCCGGCCGGAGCTGTTGCAGCAGCACGGCTTGTTTCATGGCGGCGTTACCGCGTTCCTGGTCGACAATGCGACCACGATCGCAGCGGCGACCTCGCGCGGCCAGCCGGTGATCACCGCGGAGTACAAACTGAACCTGCTGTCCCCGGCTTCTGGCGAGCGGCTGATTTGCCGCGCGCGGGTGATAAAGCCCGGGCGCCAGGTCGCAGTCGTTGCCGCCGACGTGTTTTGCCTGATCGACGGCGCGGAGAAGCACACTGCCACCGCCTTGGCCTCGATCGCGATGCTGGACGAATGGGCGGCGGCGCGAATCCAAAGCCCGGCCTGATAGAACATGATCCGGAAAAGTGGGTACCGGTTTTTCCGAGAGGATGATGCTCAAGTCATAGGATGGAGCGTGATGATTTTGAGAAAATCATCACGCTCCATGCCGGGCTCACATAATGGTCGCAGAGAAGAGGCAGCTTACTTCTCGGCGGGCGCTTCCGGCTCGGGCTGCTCGTCTTCCTGGTGGGCTTCCGGATCGAAGAATTCGCCGGCCGCGGCGAGCGCTTCGGCGGCAGCGTCCTGGTCTTCCTGACGGGTCGAGATATCCTCGCCGCGCTTGATGCGCTCGGCTTCATCCGCGCTGCGTGCGACGGTAACCTTGATGCTGGTCTCGACTTCGGGGTGCACGGCGATCGTCACCTTCTGCTGGCCGATGACCTTGATCGGCGAATCGAGCCAGACTTGCGGGCGGTCGACGGTGACGCCATCAGCAGCCAGAGCCATGACGATGTCGCGCACGGTGACCGAACCGAACAGCTGACCGGATTCGGATGCCTGGCGGATGATGACGATATCGCGGCCATCGATCTTCTCGGCGACCTTGCTCGCTTCCGACTTGGCCTTGAGATTGTTGGCCTCGAGCTCGGCCTTCATGCCGTCGTACTTGGCACGGTTGCCGGCGGTGGCGCGCAGCGCCTTGCCGCGCTTCAGAAGAAAGTTGCGGGCAAACCCGTCCTTGACGCGGACGACTTCGCCCATCTGGCCGAGCTTGGCAACGCGTTCCAGCAGAATGACTTCCATATTCGATCTCCTTTTGAAGTGATGAGTTTGAGTGGGTTGGGTTGAAGTGGTTTTCAGGATGACGGCAGAGGCGGCGGCCTGCCTTGCAGGAAGCGCTGACGAAGCCCGAAGATGGCGTCGGCAACGCCGAGAACGACCATCGCGACAACAGGCCAGACGAACAGCACCACGACAGTGTAGGTAATGCCGAGCCACAGCGCGCGGCTCTTCAGCGCCAGCGTCAACGTATGCAGCGCCGCAAAGCCGGTGAGCGCATAGGCCATCATCAAGGCCACCGCGACGACGATGGAAAGGATCGCGAGCATTCCGCCGGTAAATGACAGGCCGATCGCGACACATAGGGCAGCGAGCGTCATCGGCGGCAGCGCTACGTTTTTCAGGTCCGGCCAGGGGCGGTTGAGCCGGGCCGACGTCGCGGTGATTTTCGCCGCGAGCCAGAGATTGAGCGTCAGCGTCGTCATGGTGATCATTGCAGCCGCAGCCGGTGCAACGACCACCAGCGCGTTGATCAAACGTTCGATCTCGCCGGCGGACGCCTCGTTGCGCGGGCTCAGCAGCTGCTGCAGGCCACGTTTGAGCGTCTCGGTGATGGTGGCGGCGTCGGCGCCCAGCGTCAGCAGGGCCGCCATGGTGGTCAGGACGGCAAAGCCCGCGATCCAAAGCAGGATGCGGCCGACCGGGTACCATTCGAGATCGGGTGCGGCCGGTACCGCGCCGTTGATCGCGGAAACCTTGGTCAGGGGCCGTCCGAGCAGCGCGAGGTGCCCAAGCCACCATGCCGGCAGCGCGACCATGACGACAAAAGCGATGCAGTAAGGGAGGCCGAACATCGCGCCGATCCCTATCGCTGCCGAGATGCCGCCGATCGTCGCAGCGATCGGCCCCCAGCCGAGCGCCGCTACCATCAGCGGCAGCGGCGCAAGATAAAACAGCACGAGCGAGATCAACGCGCCCGAAATGATCGAGGCGAACATCAGCGCCGACGCGCAGCCGGCAGCAATGGCAATGAGCAGTGTCGCGATCATCAGCTGTCCCGCTCCTTTCGAGCGGTTAGAGGTTTTCCTGAAACCCCAACCATCGGCGACCGGACGACCCGGAAGCCTTATGAAGATTTGGTCCGCGACGGTTAACGCCGCGGACCAAAGATATTAGCGAATGACGTAAGGCAGCAGGCCGAGGAAACGAGCGCGCTTGATGGCGCGCGCGAGTTCGCGCTGCTTCTTGGCGGAGACAGCGGTGATGCGGCTCGGCACGATCTTGCCGCGCTCGGAGACGTAACGCATCAGCAGCTTGGAATCCTTGTAGTCGATCTTCGGCGCATTCGCACCCGTGAACGGGCAGGTCTTGCGGCGACGGAAAAACGGACGGCGTGCACCAGCTTCAGCCATGATTCTTACTCCTCTACCGCCGTTTCAGCGTCTTCGCGCGGACGGCGCGGGGCACGGTCGCCACGGAAGCCACCCTCGCGGTCACCACGGAAGCCACCCTCGCGGTCACCGCGGAAGCCGCCGCCGCGATCATCGCGCTCGCGGTCACGATCGGCCTTGCGCATCATCGCCGAGGGACCTTCCTCGTGCTCTTCGACGCGAACGGTGAGATAACGGATGACGTCTTCGCTGATCCGCTCCTGGCGCTCGATCTCGGAAACCGCCGCCGACGGCGCGTCGATGTTCAGGAGCACGAAGTGCGCCTTGCGGTTCTTGTTCATGCGGTAGGTGAGGGAGCGTACGCCCCAGTTTTCGGTCTTGGTGATCTTGCCGCCCGCCTGTTCGACGATGCCGGTCATCTGGGTGGTCAGTTCTTCGACCTGCTGGGGGCTCGCGTCCTGACGCGCGAGAAAAACATGCTCATAAAGAGGCATGGGTGTCCTTTCCTTGTGTTGGCGCGGTTCCCGGCGGCAAGCCCTTCGAGACCTCCGGAAAGGACTCGATAATGCTCAGAAGGCGGAAGCACGGGACGACGGGCCGACTGGCCCTGCCACATCAACGTCGCCAAAAAGGTGAGATTGCTGAGACCGTCCGTTCAGCTCCCGGCCGGGATCCACGGATGCGCGCGTTATAAGGATTTTGCCCGCGATAGCAAGGTTTTTGGCGGGCTATTTGGCAGGGGGGCTTGCGGGAGCCCCTGCGAGGTTCACGATAGCGCGGGCCCTCGGTTGTTCCCTTGATTTATTTGTTTGTATATCATACAATTAAATCTAGAGGCGGATATGGCTCTAAAATCCATCCAATCGGCGCCCGAAGGGTCGGAAAGCGACCCAAAACATGCCGTCCGGGCCACGCGGACTGCGGGCCGTCAGATGCGCTCGCGGCTGCTCGACGGCGCCAGCCAGCTCTTCAAGGAGCGCGGGCTCGCCGGCACCTCGATCTCGGATATCGCCGCTGCAGCAGACGCGTTTCCAAGCCAGATCACCTATTACTTTCGCACCAAGGAAGCGCTGTTCGTCGAAGCCGCCTGCCGCGACGTGCTTTATCTGGCGCGCGCGGCCGAACAGGCGGCGCTAAAAGCGAGCACGCCGCAGGAATACACCCGCGCGCTGGTCGAGAGCGTCACTGCGACCGATTCCGTTGCCTTCTTTGCCGAAGCGCTCACGCTGACGCGCCGCCGCCAGGATCTTGCGCCGCTGGTGGAGCGTACGGTCGAGCGGCTGCAAGGCGAGGGAATGCGCGCCTATGCCGGCCAGATCGAGCGGCACGGCTGGAGTTCGCTCCGCGATCCCGATGCCTCGTCGCGGCGGTTCTGGGCGGTCGCGATCGGCGTCATCGTTGAAGGCTACGCCATGGGCCGGTCGGCTGAGGAATTGTGCAGCGAGATGTTGCGTGTGCTGGGCCAGCAGGCGACCACGAAGCCCGCAAGCGACAGCGCGCGCCTTCGCCTCGTTGGCGAGGACGACGGTTCGGCCTTACCCGACGAGGAGATTTCACCATGACTGCGCTTCGCATGCGTGCCCGCGACTTCCTGACGGAAGATCAGCTGATCGACGTACGTACACGCTCGACCTGGAAGGGCGCGGCCCTGATCGTGCATGCCTGGGCGCTGATACTGGCTTCGATCGCGCTGGTGGCGTGGTGGCCCAATCCGCTCACCTATCTGCTCGCGGTCGGGATCATCGGCTCGCGTCAGCTCGGGCTCGCCATCCTGATGCATGACGGCGCGCATGGCTGTCTGTCGGCGGACGAGAAGATCAATCTGACGCTGAGCCAGTGGTTGTGCGCCTATCCGATCTTCGCCGAGACGCGCGCCTATCGCCGCTATCATCTTCAGCATCATGCGCGGACCCAGCAGGAGGATGATCCCGATCTCGTCCTCTCGGCGCCGTTCCCGATTACGAAGCTGAGCTACCGCCGAAAATTCCTGCGCGATATCACCGGGCGGACCGGCTATCAGCAGCGCAAGGCGCAACTCCTGAATGCGCTCGGGCCCGCGGAGTGGCCGCTGTCGCGGCGCGTCGCGCATTTTTTCGAGAAGCTCGGTCCACAATTTGCCGTCAACGCGATCCTGTTCGCAGGCCTTGCCGCCGCGGGCGTGTGGTGGGCCTATCCGCTGTTGTGGCTGGTGCCGCTGTTGACCTGGATGATGGTGATCAGCCGCATCCGCAACATCGCCGAGCACGCCGTCGTTCCCGACTCGAGCGATCCCTTGCGCAATACCCGGACCACGCGCGCGAACTTTCTCGAGCGGCTGTTCATCGCGCCGTACTACGTGAACTACCACCTCGAGCACCATCTGCTGTTCTATGTTCCCTGCTACAGCCTGCCACGGGTCCACCGTATCCTGTCGCAGAGCCGGCATTCGGACCGCATGGAAGTGCAGCCGAATTACCTGACCGTGTTGCGGCTCGCGACCGCGAAGCCGGATCAAGAAGATCGTCCGGGGCAGTTGGTGAGCAGCGTGCGGCGGGTACGGGCCGGCGCAAATGTCAACCACGATCAGGCGGCAGGCGGCTTCTAGCAACGGGGAGGGGTGGGCCGCTCATTCCGCGGCGTGGCTTGACATCCCGCCCTCGGTCAGTGTCTTACGGCCCCCATCTCACGAGGGCGCGTCATGACGGCAGCATTCACATTTCCGGGGCAGGGTTCGCAGGCGGTCGGCATGGGCAAGGCCCTGGCGGACGCGTTTCCGGCCGCCCGGGCCGTATTTGACGAGGTCGATGCGGCGCTCGGGGAAAAGCTCACCGCCATCATCTGGGACGGCCCGGCCGAAACCCTGCAACTCACCGAAAATGCCCAGCCGGCGCTGATGGCGGTGTCGATTGCGACGCTGCGGGTGCTGGAAAGCGAGGCGGGCTTCTCGGTGGGGCGCGATGCGGCCTTTGTCGCTGGCCATTCGCTCGGCGAATATTCCGCGCTGGCCGCGGCCGGCAGCCTCAGCATCAGCGATACCGCGCGGCTGTTGCGGACCCGTGGCCTTGCCATGCAGAAAGCGGTGCCGGTCGGCGCCGGCGCGATGGCCGCGCTGCTCGGCCTCGACTACGAGGCGGCAATGGCGGTGGCCGACGAAGCCGCGCAAGGGCAGGTCTGCCAGGCCGCCAACGACAATGGCGGCGGGCAGGTCGTGGTTTCCGGCGACAAGGCCGCCGTCGACCGTGCGGTGGAGATCGCCAAGACCAAGGGCGCCAAGCGCGCGATGCTGCTGCCGGTGTCCGCACCGTTCCATTGCAAGCTCATGCAACCGGCCGCCGACGCGATGGCGAAGGCATTGGCCGACGTCACCATCAAGCAGCCGGTCTCGCCGCTGGTATCGAACGTGCTGGCTTCCGCGATCACGGACCCCGATGAGATCCGCCGTCGCCTGGTCGAGCAGGTCACGGGCACGGTGCGCTGGCGCGAGTCGGTGACTTTTATGGCCGATAAGGGCGTCACGCGGTTTTTCGAGATCGGCGCCGGCAAGGTGCTGAGCGGGCTGGTCAAGCGGATCGCCGATGGGGCGATTGGCGTTTCGGTCAGTGGTCCCAACGACATTGCCGCCGCCAGGGACGCATTGGCTGCGGCTCAAACTGCGTAAGGAGCACTTGATGTTCGATTTGACCGGGAGGAAGGCGCTCGTTACCGGCGCAACCGGCGGCATCGGCGGCGCAATCGCGCAGGCGATGCACGCGCAAGGCGCCACCGTTGCGATCTCGGGCACGCGCCGCGAGGTACTCGACGCCTTCGCCGCCAAGCTCGGCGATCGCGTTCACGTGCTGCCCTGCAATCTCTCCGACAGCACCGAGGTTGAGGCGTTGGTGCCGGCGGCGGAAGCCGCGATGGGGCAGGTCGACATCCTCGTCGCCAATGCCGGCATCACCCGCGACAATCTGTTCGTGCAGCTGCGCGACGAGGATTGGGATGACGTTATCGCGGTCAATCTCACCGCGACCTTCCGTCTCGCTCGTGCGGCAACCAAACTGATGATGCGCAAGCAATTCGGCCGCATCATCGCGATCACCTCGATTGTCGGCGTCACCGGCAACCCGGGGCAGGCCAATTACACGGCCTCGAAGGCGGGGATCATCGGCCTGATCAAGACGCTCGGCGCCGAATATGCCAAGCGGAACGTGACCGCCAATTGCATCGCACCAGGCTTCATCAAGACGCCTATGACCGACGCGCTCAACGACAAGCAGCGTGAAGCGATTCTTGCCAAGGTCCCTGCGGCGCGGTTGGGGACCCCGGAAGATATCGCCGCCGCGGCGGTCTATCTCGCCTCCAACGAGGCGGCTTACGTGACCGGGCAGACGATTCACGTCAATGGCGGAATGGCCATGGTTTGAGCTGGTTATTCGCTGCACGAAACGGGAGTTTCCGGCAACCGGCCGGGGCTTGTAGTCAAGGCTTTGGAAGTATGGTAACCGAACCCCCGACGGATGGGCAAAGAACGCCATTGCAGGATATTGAAACCCTGTATATTGGCGTGGCGACGCCTGCCGTTCGCCGGGACTTAGTCGGCTACAACCGAGCCGAATCAAGACTATGCGCGATCGCGAAGGAAATTCAACGACCACGATGGCTCGTATCGTCTTGGGGTCGGGGTCCAATGGAACAAGCACGAGGTTGAACGATGAGTGAGATTGGCGAGCGGGTTAAGAAGATTGTGGTCGAGCACCTCGGTGTAGAACCCGAAAAGGTGGTCGACAATGCAAGTTTCATTGATGACCTCGGCGCCGACAGCCTCGACACCGTCGAGCTCGTGATGGCATTTGAAGAAGAGTTCGGTTGCGAAATTCCCGATGACGCGGCGGAAACGATTCTGACCGTCGGCGACGCGACGAAGTTTCTTGAGAAGAACGCGAAAAGCTAACGCCCTTCGCGGTGCCGACGAAGCCGGACGGACCGTTGTCGAACGGTCCCCCGGTTTCTTGTTGTGGACCGCCGGTTTCGGGTCGGAGTTTTTGACATGAGACGTGTTGTCGTCACGGGCCTGGGCATGGTTACGTCGCTCGGCTGCGGCGTCGATACAACGTGGACGCGCATTCTTGACGGCCAGAGCGGGGCGCGGAAGATCGAGACGTTCGATGTCTCCGATCTCTCCAGCCAGATCGCCTGCGTCGTGCCGCGAGGCGACGGCTCTGACGGCACTTTCAATCCCGACCAGTGGATGGAGCCGAAGGACCAGCGCAAGGTCGATGATTTCATCATCTTCGCGATGTGTGCGGCGCGTCAGGCGCTCGATGATGCCAACTGGCATCCCGAGAGCGAAGAGGACAAATGCGCCACCGGCACCCTGATCGGGTCGGGAATCGGCGGGTTGTCCGGCATCGCCGATACGGCGATCCTTCTGAAAGAGCGCGGACCGCGCAAGGTATCGCCGTTCTTCATTCCGGGCCGTCTGATCAACCTCGCTTCGGGCTACGTCTCGATCGAGCACGGCCTCAAAGGTCCCAATCATTCCGTCGTGACGGCCTGTTCGACCGGTGCGCATGCGATCGGCGATGCGTCGAGGCTGATCGCGCTCGGCGATGCCGACGTGATGGTGGCGGGCGGTACGGAATCGCCGATCTGCCGCATCGGCATGGCCGGCTTCTGTGCAGCGCGCGCGCTGTCGACCGGCTTCAACGAAACCCCGCAGAAAGCGTCGCGCCCCTACGACAAGGACCGCGACGGCTTCGTGATGGGTGAGGGCGCCGGCATTCTGGTGCTCGAGGAATATGAGCACGCGAAGAAGCGCGGCGCGAAGATCTATGCCGAGGTCACCGGCTACGGACTGTCCGGCGACGCCTATCACATCACTTCGCCGTCGCCAGACGGCGATGGCGGCTTCCGCAGCATGACGGCGGCGATGAAGCGCGCCGGTATCGCGCCTTCGGATATCGATTACATCAACGCGCACGGAACCTCGACGCAGATCGGCGATGAAATCGAACTTGGCGCGGTCGAGCGGCTGCTTGGCAACGCGGCGTCCAAGGTGTCGATGTCGTCGACCAAATCGTCGACCGGGCATCTGTTGGGTGCTGCCGGCGCGATCGAGGCGATTTTCAGCATTCTGGCGATTCGCGACAACATCGCCCCGCCGACCATCAATCTCGACAATCCATCGGTGGAAACCGCGATCGACCTCGTGCCGCATACGCCGCGCAAGCGCGAGATCAATGTCGCGCTGTCGAACTCGTTCGGTTTCGGCGGCACCAACGCCTCCGTCATTCTGCAACGGGTGGTGAATTAGCAAGTATTTGGAATTACCAGGTGTTTAGAACGGTTCCACCGTTTTGCCGTATTCCGCGATGACTTCTAGGCGTGGGCGTATGCTATTGGCACGGCAAGGGTTTGCCGGGCCACGATTGAACCGGCAGGATTCAGGTTGCATCGATGACTGAGAGGCCGCCCATTTCACCACGGAGCCCGCGCGCCGCGTTGGAGCCTGAACAGGTTCCGCCGCCGCCCAAACGGTCGGAGCGTGCGCGCAACCCGTTTGTCGTCGTCGGCAACGCCATCATCACCATCCTGATCATTCTGATGATCGGCGCCGGCGCCGCGTATTATTATGGCAGGCAGATGCTGGAAGCGCCCGGCCCACTGCAGGAGGACAAGGTCGTCAACATTCCGGCACGGGCGGGAAAACGCGACATCGCCGACGTGCTGCAGCGCGAAGGCGTCATCAACGTCAATCCGTGGGCGTTCATCGGCGGCGTACTTGCACTGAAGGCGAGTTCGGACTTGAAGCCCGGCGAATATTCGTTCCAGAAGAGCGCCAGCCTGCGCGACGTGATCGGCACCATCGTCGAAGGCAAGGTGGTGCAGCACACCGTTACCGTTCCTGAAGGTCTGACGTCCGAACAGATCGTGTCGCGGTTGGGTGACAACGATATCTTCACCGGCTCGGTGCGCGAGATTCCCCGCGAGGGCACGCTGTTGCCCGAGACCTACAAGTTTCCGCGCGGCACCACCCGCGATCAGGTGATCCAGCGCATGCAGCAGGCGCAAAAGCGTGTGCTTGCGGAAATCTGGGAGCGCCGCAATCCGGACATTCCGGTCAGGTCGCCGGAGCAATTGGTCACGCTGGCCTCCATCGTCGAAAAGGAAACCGGCAAGGCTGACGAGCGCAGCCGCGTCGCGGCGGTGTTCGTCAACCGCCTGCGGCAGAAGATCAAGCTGCAGTCCGACCCGACCATCATCTATGGGCTGGTCGGCGGCAAGGGTACGCTGGGCCGCCCGATCAAGCGCTCCGAGATTTCTCAGCCGTCGCCCTACAACACCTACGTGATCGAGGGCCTGCCGCCGGGACCGATCGCCAATCCTGGCCGCGCCTCGCTGGAGGCGGCCGCCAATCCCGCGCGCACCCGCGACCTGTTCTTCGTCGCCGACGGCACCGGAGGTCACTCCTTCACCGAGACCTACGATCAGCACCAGAAGAACGTCGCCAGGCTGCGTACGATCGAAAGGCAGATCCAGAACGATACCGCGGAGCCTGCGGATGATGCGCCGCCGCCGGCTGCAGCGGGAGCCTCGCCGGCCGACACCAGTCCGACGGCAACCACGAAGCCTGCTGCGCCGAAGAAGCCCGCGCGTCCGGGGACCGCACCTCCGCGGCAGGGCGCGGCGCAATCGACCACCACGCCGCCGGTGGTTCAGCAATAACGCGACCGGAACGTAATTCCACTTTCGCGGAATTCGTTTTAAGGTCGCGCCGTTCCCTACGAATCCTGGATCCCCTGTCAGGTTGGATCCCCTTGTCAGAAAGTTTCAAGTGATGGCGCTATCGAGCATGACCGGTTTTGCCCGAAGCCATGGCGCCAGTGGCCCCTATGCCTTCGAATGGGAATTGAAGTCGGTCAACGCCAAGGGCTTTGATCTTCGGCTGCGGCTGCCTCCGGGTTGGGATGAGCTCGAAGCGCTGGCCAAGAAGCGCGCCGGCGAATTGCTGTCGCGCGGAACGGTCTATGCCAATCTTACCGTCAAGCGCGCCAACGCGGTCTCGACGGTCCGGATCAACGAGGACGTGCTGGCTTCGATCGTGAAGGTCGCGGGCACGCTGGCCTCGAAGATCGATGCCGTGGCGCCGAGCATCGACGGCCTGCTCAGCATCAAGGGCGTGATCGAAGTCGTCGAGCCCGAATCCGACGAGGCCGAGGACAAGGCGGCGAAGGAGGCCGCAGCGGCAGCGTTCGATCAGGCGCTCGCCCATCTGGTCGAGATGCGCCGCCGCGAAGGCGCGGCGCTCGGGCAAATCCTCAATCAGCGCATGGACGAGATCGAGCGGCTGGCCAGCAAGGCGGAAGCCGCGCCCGGCCGCAAGCCCGAGGCGATCAGGGCACGGCTCGCCGAGCAGATCGCGACGCTTCTGGAAGCCTCCGATCGTTTCGATCCTGACCGGCTCAATCAGGAAGCGCTGTTGATGGCGACCAAGGCCGACATCCGCGAAGAGCTCGATCGCATCGCCTCCCACGTCGCGCAGGCCCGCGAGATGATCAGCAAGGGCGGGCCGGTGGGGCGACGGCTGGATTTCCTGGCGCAGGAATTCAACCGCGAGGTCAATACCTGCTGCTCGAAATCGAATGATCTGGAATTGACCAATACCGGGCTCGAGATGAAGAACGTGGTCGAGCAATTCCGCGAACAGGTCCAGAATCTGGAGTGAAGCATGACGGCAGGTGGTTTCGACGGCGTTGAGCGGCGCGGGCTGATGTTCGTGCTGTCGTCGCCTTCGGGCGCCGGCAAAACCACGCTGTCGCGCATGCTGATCGAGCGGATGCCGGGCCTGAAAATGTCGGTATCGGCGACCACGCGGCCGATGCGGCCGGGCGAGGTCGACGGCCGCGATTACTTCTTCGTCGACAAGTCCAGGTTCGGAGCGATGGTGCAGCAGGGCGAATTGCTCGAATGGGCCACCGTGTTCGACAATCGCTACGGCACGCCGCGCGTTCCCGTCGAGAATGCGCTGTCAGCAGGACAGGACGTGCTGTTCGATATCGACTGGCAGGGCACCCAGCAATTGCGCGAAAAGGCCCGCGCCGACGTCGTCAGCGTGTTCATTCTGCCGCCCTCGGCGGCCGATCTGGAGAAGCGGCTGCACACCCGCGCGCAGGATTCAGATGAAGTCATTCGCGGCCGGATGAGCCGCGCCACCCACGAACTCAGCCACTGGGCGGAGTACGACTACATAGTCGTCAACCAGAATGTCGACGACGCCTTCGCCGAGGTGCAGTCGATCCTCAAGGCGGAGCGGCTCAAGCGCGAACGCCGGACCGGCCTGACCGAGTTCGTGCGCAGTCTACAGCGCCAGCTGGAGAAGTAATCTACTTCGTCACGCGGACGCGCCGCGAGCAAGGCGCGCCAGCATTTCCGCTATCTGCTTCTCGGCGTCGCCGGGCCCACGCGGAGCCTGCGCGCCGCCGGCGCGGCGGATCGGCACCTCCTCGTGCATGAAGCTCGGCAGCGAAGGACGATCGATGTGGATCGAGTCCCAGGGCGCAGGCGGCTGATCGTCACGGACATCGGCCGGCGCCGCCGGTTTGCGGTTGAACCTGAAGATCATCGCGGCCACCAGACCCGCGAACGCCAGCGCGCTGGTCATGACGATCAACAGCATCTGCGTCGAGTTGGATGGTTTCGCCGCGGTCGGGCCAACCGCGAGCTGCGGCTCCGGCGTTGCGCCCGTTTGTGGGCTGGCGGCAGGATCGTCGGCGGCAAGCTGCGCATCGTTTGACGAACTCACCTCGGAACCGTCCGGCCAGCGCGATGCGATAGCGGACGATTGCGTATTGTCCGAGGCGGCCGTGTGCGGGCCGGTGTCGGCTGCAGCGACGGAACCGGTGACGTCCGTATTGGGCACGCCGCTCGACATCGGCGAAGTCCATTCGGCGCGTGCGTCTGCTACCAATTTGCTAACGGTCGGATTGTGCTGCGGCGAAGCGTTGTCGGCTGCATGAGTCGATACGGCTGAGTTCTGCGGCGTTGCCCGTGCTGCCCGAGCTGCCGTGCTCTTTGCTTCGCCGATGTACCAGCACTGGTGCTTGGTCGCGCGATCGAGGCGGTAGTACCAGTGGCTACCGGCGGGCGCGACCCCCTTCGGCGCTGAAAGGCAATTGTCGGCGCTCTTGGCGTCGTCGGCTGGCCTCGTGCCGTTCTCTGCAACGGCGCCGAAACTGGCGCCTGCCAAAATACTGGCGAACAGCGCGCAGACGAACTTCGCTGAACGGTTGGACATGGTGACACCCCGGTTACGCATGACGCTTGACGCTCCCAATCTCGTTAAAGAATTGGGTGGCAATGCGCCGCAAATCCGGAGCGGGTACGGCTTAATTGCGGCTCGCAGGCCGCCAAGAACAAGGCGTTGGCCGCACCTCGGCAGGTGCCGCCAACGCGCTCGGACATCGTGTCAGTTCTTCAGGACGATGCGTCCCACGACTTTCCCGGTCCGCAGCTCTTCCATCCATTTCTGGACGTCAGCCATCGGTTCTTCCTTCATCGGCGTCGGCTTGATCTTGCCGGCGCGCGCCAGCGCCATCAGTTCCTGGCCTTCGGCAAGCGTTCCCACCATGAAGCCTTCGACGGTCATGCGCTTGTAGACCCATTGCACCATCGGCAGGCTGAAATTGCCGCCCATCAGGCCGGAGACCACGATCTTGCCGCCGCGCGCCACCACCGCGACCGCGAACGCCATGGACTTTTCGTTGCCGGCGAAATCCACGACCTCGTCAAAACCGCCGTCGGTCTCTTTCAGGATGCGCTTGATCACGTCAGGCTCGGCCGGATCGTAGGCTACCGCGGCACCATTCTGCAGCGCAGTCTCGCGCGCGGCGGGAGAGAGATCGGCGACCGTGATCTTCTGCTTGAACATCGCCTGCGCGAAGGAAAGCCCCATCATGCCGACGCCGCCGAGCCCGATCAGCAGCAGATTGCGCTGCCGCGGGCGGTCGACCAGCCGCTTCAGCGCGCCATAGGCCGTCACGCCGGAACACATCAGCGTCGCCGCCTGGTTGACCGGAAGCGGATCGTAATCCAGCAGATATTTGGCGTCGGGCACCAGCACGTGGGTGGCAAAGCCGCCGTCGATGGAGACCCCGAGGAAGCGCTGCTTGACGCACAGGTTCTCGTCGCCGTTGAGGCAGTCGCGGCATTGACCGCAGCCGATCCAGGGGAAGACCGCCTTCTTCTTGCCGATCAGGTCCTTTGAAACGTCCGGGCCGACTTCGTCGACGATACCTGCGATCTCATGCCCGAGCGTGAACGGCAGCGTCATGCCGCGCGTTGTATCGAGCCGCTTGCCGCCGCCGAGATCGGCGTAGCCGTCCTGGATATGCAGATCGGAATGGCAGAGGCCGCAGCGTTCGATCCGGACCAGGACTTCCCGGCCTTGCGGCTTCGGCGTGTCGATGATGGTTTCGCACAACGGCGCATCGAATTTGACGAGGGATTGGCGAACCATTCGCGCCATTAGGTTTCTCCTTAGGTAACGTTCGATTGTGTGTGCCGTATATGGGTCAATTCACGTGCCATGGCAACAAAGCCGCTCACCGGAATGGTCTCGGCGCGCCTGCTAGAATCGACATGCGCCGCGGCCGCCAGCCGGGCCGGATCGACGGACAGCGATTTCAAACTCTGGCGCAGCATTTTGCGGCGCTGCCCGAAGGCGGCGGCCGCCACCTGTTCCAGCGCGCGGCGGTCGCACGGCTCCGGCGCGCTGCGCGGCACCAGCCGCACCACAGAAGAGGTGACCTTCGGTTGCGGCACGAACGCCGCGGGCGAGATGTCGAACAGGATCTTGGGCTCGGTGCGCCAGTTGGCGAGCACCGCGAGCCGTCCATAGGCCTCCTCGTCCTCGCGTGCGACGATGCGTTCGGCGACCTCGCGCTGAAACATCAGCACCATCATGTCGTACCAGGGCGGCCACGGCTCGATCGAGAGCCAGTCGACCAACAGGGCGGTCGCGATATTGTAGGGCAGGTTGGCGATGATTTTTGCTTTGCCGCCGTCGAGCAGAGGGCGCGGATCGAAGGCTTGCGCGTCGGCGTGGACGATTTCCAGCCGTCCCGGATAGCGCCTGGCGATGTAATCGAGCGCGGGCAGGGCACGCTCGTCACGCTCAATGGCGATCACGCGACGCGCGCCGAGCGCCAGCAACGCCCGCGTCAATCCGCCGGGACCGGGGCCGACCTCGATCACGGTTGTCTCTTCGAGCGGACCTGCGGTGCGCGCGATCCGCGCCGTGAGATTGAGATCGAGCAGGAAGTTCTGACCGAGCGATTTACGCGCCGACAATTGGTGCTCGCGAATGATGTCGCGCAGCGGCGGCAGGTCATCGATGCCGCTCATCCTTGATCAGCCGCTACCATGCGCGCTGCGAGTTGCAGCGCCGCAATCAGGCTCGACGGATCGGCCTTGCCGGTACCGGCAATATCGAATGCCGTGCCGTGATCGGGCGAGGTCCGGATGAACGGCAATCCGAGCGTGACGTTGACGGCGTCCTCGAACGCGATCGTCTTGATCGGGATCAGCGCCTGGTCGTGATACATGCATATCGCGCAGTCGTAGGTCTTGCGCGCCGACTCATGAAACATCGTATCCGCCGGCAGCGGACCCCGGGCATCGATGCCGTCGCGGCGGAGGATTTCGACGGCCGGCGCGACGACCTCGCTCTCTTCGGTGCCGAGCGAGCCGTCTTCGCCGGCATGCGGATTGAGACCGGAGACCGCAAGCCGCGGGCGCGCGAGACCGAAGCGGGCCTTCAGGTCCTTGACCACGATGCGGGCCGTCGCGACGATCAGGTCGGTCGACAATTGCGCAAGCGCCTCGCGCAGCGCGACATGGATGGTCACGGGAACGACGGCAAGCGCAGGCGACCACAACATCATCACTGGCTGCGGCGGCGTGCCGGCATTTGCCGCGAGTTCGGCGAGAAACTCGGTATGGCCGGGATG
Organism: uncultured Alphaproteobacteria bacterium; assembly: GCA_963786115.1. Lineage (GTDB taxonomy): Bacteria > Pseudomonadota > Alphaproteobacteria > Rhizobiales > Xanthobacteraceae > Bradyrhizobium. Next base: position 165,416 of record CAWAYC010000017.1, on the reverse strand, counting down.
GCGGAAGCCCGCGCGGTAGAGCACGTTCTTGGCGATCGGGTTGGTGACGACCGCGCTTGCCTTCCCGGACGCCACGTCGGCGACCGCCTGGCGAATCGACGCGATCGCGGCGTCGGCGCTGGTCTCATCCGGCCGGCCCGGCCGCGCGGTTGCCGCATGGCCGGTCGCGACCACCGGCAGCGCGTGCGCGAATGCGGTGAGCGATTCCTCGGGGCGGACATCGGCGAATTCGACCTTGAGCCCGAGTAGCTTCGCGCGATCGGCAAACGCGCCGCGATCGCCCAGAAGATAGAATGGCGGAAGCTTCAGCTCGTGACGCCGCAGCCACGCGGTGATGGCGATGTCGGGACCGATGCCCGCGGGCTCGCCAGATGTCAGCGCGAGGGGCTTTGCCATGCGCTCATCGATATTCGATCATCGCGGCTTTGCGGACATCCTGCAGGTAAGCTTTCGACTTCGCCTCGTATTTCTGCGCGTACATCTTGTCGCGGATTTCCCGCTTCCTCGGTGTGTCGACGGTGGTCGGCTTTCTTCCGCACAGCGCCACCATTTCCACGCCCTGCTTGGTGATCTCCGGCGCGGTCAGATGACCGATCGGCGTCTTGTCGAGGATTTCGCGAAGCGGGCCCGGAATATCGGCCGAGGTCTTGGTCACGGTCTCCCGGATGGCCGCGTTCTGCATCGACTTGAAATAGGAATTGGCTTCCTCGCAGCTCTGGACGCGCTCGCGGAGGGCTTCGGCTTCCTTGCGTCGTGCTTCGATCGCGGCCGGCGCCGAACCTCGCGGCACGATCAGGACGATCGGCTGCATCTTGTATTCGAAGGCTTCGGCTTCGGTCTTTTCGCCGCCTTCCTGGGCTGCGGTCGCAACGTCCTTCTCGCCGACCACGAGGCTTTCCTTGAAGCGTCCACGGACCAGGCTGGTCCAGACCATGTCGGCCTTGATACGGGCCTTCAGGGTGTCGGCGCGAATGCCCTGGCTTTCCAGCGACTTCGTCAGCTGATCGGGCGTGACCCGCATCCGCGAGCTCATCGCGGTGTAGGACTGCTCGATATCTGAGGAGGAGGGATCAACGCCGAATTTCTTGCCTTCCTTGATCTTCACCTTCTCGTCGATCAGTTCGTTGATCACATCCTGCCGGGTCGGCTGCTTGTGCGTGCTCAGAAAGTCGAGCTTGGTACGCTGTTCGATATCGTAATTGGTAATCGGCTCGCCGTTGACCATGACCGCCACGCTCTGCGCCCGCAAAGGCGAGCTGCAGCCGATCAGGAGCGCCAGCGCGAGGATGCAAGGCAGCGCGAGAGATGAAAGACGGTGGTGTATGCTAGCTGTCGTCATGTCCATGTCAGCCGTATCAAGCAATTCGCGCTCGTTGGTTCCACCCTATTGGAGGCCGGCCGGACCGGACGAAGTGGACGAAGTCGCAATGGTCCGCAGGCCGATCTGCAGCATGAAAGCGTGACTGAGCACCGGCGGCGTCGTACCAGCGGAGTAGGTATAGGACGTGACGTAGTTCGCCGCCAGCACGAAGCAGTCGTCTACATATCCGGCGCCAACGACGTACTGGTTGAGCTTGTTGGCTTCAAGATCCCACCGCGCTGAGCCGGAGACCACCCAGTTCGTTGCAACCTTGACCGAGGCGCTAGTGAGGATGCCTTCGCGACGGGTCAGATAGCCGATGTCAGGCTGCGCCGCGTAATTGCCGTACATCAGGCTGACCGACCAGCGATCGAAGTTCGCGCGTCCCTCGGCTTCGAGGCGGTTGACGTTCCAGGTCGCTTCGTCCATGCGCGAGCGCACGCTGAACGTATAGGTTCGGTTCGGCGAGTAATTGACGCTGGCGACATAGTCGGATCGCGCGGTCTGCAAGCCGGAATCGAGGCCGGTGTTGGTGGCATCGGCCACCGCGTACGAGTTCAGGCCGAACAGCTGGTAAGACTGGCCGAAGACCATATTGACACTGCCGCCGCGGTCGAACTGCGTGGTCGCCTGCACGCCGACATTGGCGCGGCCGCCGCCTTCGACGCGGTCGTAGCCGGAGAACTTGTCGACGGCGAAGAGATTGCTGGTGTCAAACACCAGGCTCTGGGCGTCTTCGTTGGGAAGCTTGCCGGCGTAGGTCTCGTTGGGACGAATGATGACCTGCGCGATCGGTTCGAGCGTGGTGGTGCCCCACGGCTGAACGTTGATGAAGGGATAACGATATTCGAGGCCGATGGCCGGCATCGGACGCAGCGCCTGGGTATCGCCGACGGGCAGGAAATTGGAAACGCCCGGCTGGTTCGAGATCGAGGCATCCATCGCATCTGCGCGCAGGATCGCAAACGGCGTCCAGATCTGGCCGAACGGATCGGTGAACGATTTTCGCCATTCCGCTTCCGCGGTCAGGCGCGTGTAGGTGCCAGGCATGCCGCGCAACAGGCATTGCGACGGGATCCGGGCCAGCGGATCGGCGGAAGCGTTCGTGCACAGGCCGATGGTATTGGCCAATGTCGTGATCGGGTCGAACACCGCCGTTTCACGCGAAAGGCTGGTGAAGTTGGTCTTGTAGCTGAATTCGCCTCCAAAGATCGGGCTGTTGATCACATTATTGTAGTCGATCACGGGGTGAATCACCGGAACCTGGTCCTGGTTACCGGAGTAGCTCAGATAGTAGATCGTGCGCGCGTCGAAGAAGCTGCGATTGCCGACGCCGGTCAGATACAGCTGCGAGATCGCTTCCGTCGGCAGGCTGAGGAACGATCCCAGCGGATCCTTGTACTGGGCCAGCCGGTAGTCGGACATGAAGTAATAGTCGGAAACCAGGACGCCGTCCCAGCCCCATGTCCATTTGTCGTTCAGTGCGAACTGACCCTTGGTATCGATGCCGCCGCGGAACTGGCGGTCGCCGGGCTGGCCCGCGAAGGCGCCGGGGTCGAGCTGGTCGATCCCGTAGGCGCGGATCGAATAGGAGCCGTTGATCAGGCGCTGGCGGAATTCGCCCTGCAACAACACGCCCTGCCGCGTGGTGAAGCGCGGATTGAATGTCAGGTCGTAGTCCGGCGCGAGCGCGAGGTAGTAGGGGACTTCGACGCCGAAGCCGTAGGTCGACACCGACGTATAGCCAGGCATCAGGAAGCCGCTCTTGCGCTTCACGGTCGGATCTGGCGTCGAGAAGTACGGCAGATAGGCCATCGGAACGCCGAAGAACTCGATCTGGGCGTTCTCGAAGTAGAGCATCTTCTCGGTCTGGTTATGGATGATGCGGGCGCCCTTGACCTGCCACAGCGGCGGCTTCTTCGGATCGTCCTTGCACGGCGCGCAGGCGGTATAAACGCCGTTCTCGAAAACGGTGTAATTGCCGCTCGTGCGATCGGCGCGGGTTGCCGCCATGCGCGTCTGGTCCTCGGTATCGACGCGCAGCGAATCGACGAAACCGTCGCGGTAGTCGTCGCTCAGATCCATGATGTTGGCGTAGGTGATCTTACCTGCCGCGTCGGTCAGGCGGATGTTGCCCTCGGCATGCAGGCGCTTGGTCTTCTGGTCATAGATGACCTTATCGGCCTCGACGCTGGTGCCGTTGTAGAACATCTGCACGTTGCCGACCGCCGACACGCGCTGGTTATTGTAGTCGTAGTCCACCTCGGTGGCCTGCACGAGCATCTGCCCGTTGTTCGGAGCAGGCGGCGGCTTCGGCCGGGGCGGCAGCGGATTGTAGGTGAAACTTTGCGCGGCGGCCGGCGTCGTCACGGCGAGCCCGAGCGCGCCGCTAAGAATGAATCCCAAGATCAGAGTGCTCAAGCCGCGGCTGGCAACGGCCAAACGGGTTCGATGGCGGCGCACGTCACTGCGCCGCCTGAACGCAGGCGACCTCAACTCGCGGGCGGCGACAATGGCCACTACCCGTCCTCCTGATACAGCAAGGCCAAGAAACCGGTGAGGCCGCCCACGCACACAGGCAACCACGCCGCAGCGATGGGATGCATCAACTCAGCCTTGCTCAAATCCTCAGTTACTTTCGACAGAACGTAGAGCAGAAAGCCTGCACCCACGCCACTTAAAACCATCTTCTGCACGCCGCCGAACCGGAAGAAGCGCAACGACACCGAAGCCGCCAACATCACCATTGCAGCCAGTAAAAAAGGCTGCGCGATGAGCTTATGGTACTGCAGGCGGTAGCCGGCGGTCGCAAAGCCCGAGCTCTCCGATGAGCGGATGTAGCTCGGTAGTTGCCAAAATGACACAGTTTCTGGGGTGGAGAAGCTGTTGCGGACCTGGGCCGGGGTCAGGGTCGTGGCGAGATAGTAGCTATCCTGATCGACCGGCGGTTTGTCGAGGGAGTATCGACGCACCCCTTTGAACACCCAGCGTCCGTCTTCGAGCGCGGCCTCGCGGGCCTCGATTCGTTCCTTGAACTGCAGCTCGGGATCGAATCGGAACACGGTCAGGCCGGTGAGCCGGACGCCCTGCTGCTCGCTGCGGGCGGCATTGATGATGGCCTGGCCTTCGCTGTTGACCTGGTTGAGCCAGAAGCCGGAGGCATCCTGGATGCCGCCGCCCGGCGCGGAGCCGAACAGCTCCGCTTCCATCCGCTTGGAGAGTTCGCGCAGGTTTGCGGACATCGGATTGTAGGCGGTCGTGGCCGCAACGCCGAGGAGGATCGAGCTTGCCAGCGCCGGTGCAATGAATTGCCAGGCCGAGACGCCGGCGGCGCGCGCTACCACCAGTTCGAGCCGCCGCGACAGCGCGAGGTAGCAGGTCATCGCGCCGATCAGCACGCAGAACGGCATCATCTTTTCGAGCAGCTGCGGCACGCGGAATAGCGAGGTCTCCGCGACCGCGATGGCTGACACGGAAACCAGCGCCGACGTCTTGCGGACCATTTCGATGTAGTCGACCAGCACGAGCAGCACGAAAATGCTCGCAAACACGCCAACTGCCGAAACCAGGAAACGGCCGGCAAAATATCGCCCGAGCGTGTTGGTGACCATGCTCATGCTGTGGCAGGCCGTCCAAAGAGCCGAGCGAGCCGCGCATTCGATTTGTTGATGGCTTCGATCAGCGCGGCGGGGGGCTCGACCACCACGCCGCCGAGAATCATCCAAAGGCCCAGAGCAATTGCCGCGATCAGCATCGAGTATTGCCCAAGCACCGCGATCGGCGTTTTCACCGCCATGACGGAGCACGCGAATCCCGCCATGCGCAGGCCGAACACGGCGAGAATCGAGCCGCCGATCGAAAAATTACGGCTCTGGCGCGTGGTGCGCGGCGACCCCAGAAAGGCAAAGGTCAGGACCGCGAAAGCGAAGGGATAGATCGGCGACATGAAGCGGTCATGCAGTTCGGCTCGAAATTGGCCAGACAGTTGCCCATAGATCGGATCGTCGGGGGATGGCGACAGCAACTCCCAAAGGTAACGTTCGCGAATCCCGAGCGCGACGTCCTGGCCACGGTTGGAAAACTTCGACATGTCGAACGCATAGCGGCCGAACGCGACCAGCGCCGGATCGCGTTTGCCCACCTCGAAGCGCTCCAGGTTGCCATCCTCAAGCACCAGGTAGGAGCCGTTCTCGTTCTTCAGTACCGTGCCGCGATCGGCGATGATGGTCACGCGCTCCTTCGGATCGCGACGATCGTCGACGAAGATGCCGGAGAGCACGCCGCCCGGCAGGCGTTCGCGAATACGTATCGTCAGGTTCTGGTCGAGCTGGGCGAAGCGGCCCGGCTGCAGGATGTTGGTCAAGACGTCGGCCGTGATCTCGGCGTCCCATTGCTTGATCCGGCGCAGGCCGTCCGGAGCGAGATAGGCTCCGATGAACATGACTATGAATGCCACCACGCAGGTGGCGTAGAAGAACGGGCGAAACAGCCGGAACGGCGAGAAGCCGGCAGCATTCATCACAATGATCTCGGAATCGGTCGCAAGCTTGTTCAGCGTGTGCGAGATCGCGATCATCAGTGCGATCGGCGCGATGATCAGCACCAGCGCCGGAATGACCAGGCTGGTGATGCCGAGGAAGGTGATGATGGTCTGGCCCTGGCTGGTCATCAGGTCGATGCCGCGCAACGCCTGCGTAATCCAGATCACGCCGGTGAGGCTGATCAGGACAAGCGCAAACGACGCAAGCGTCGTGCGGAAGATATACCTGTCGATCGACCCCATCGCCTACCGTACGACCCCACCTGACACACCTAAACGTTCGGCTTCCGACCAAACCCAGTGACGGGTTCCCCCATGGTCGTGCCGCTTAATCGTTCAGCTACCTGTTCTTTCACTAGCACTAGCATCCCTTTGATCCGTCAACAAAATGGCTGGGCCAAGGCACCCTCGACATATGGTTAATTATTCATCCTTTGTTGCCTCGCAGCCACTGCAACGCTTGGCAGCGCCGCTTCTGGCGGTCCATAGTACCGATCAGACCGGTTCTGATCGATCCGGATCACCATCAAAGAGACGTTCCTGACATTGCGGGGCCGCATCCCGGCCTGGCAACAGCCCTAAGTTCTGGAGGATTATCCATGCCCGACGCCGTTAAGGTCGGCTTTGTCCCATTTTCCGCGGCCGTCCGCGGTATCGTGGTGGTGTTTTGCGACGACCGGTTGCAGTTGGGCGAAGCGAGCCGCAAGGCGTTGGGGAAGGCTGCGGACACGGTCAAGCGGGCGGCGGCCACCAACCAGTTCAAGGGCAAGAGCGGCTCGGTGCTGGATATCCTGGCGCCGGAGGGAATCAACGCTCAGCGCTTGGTCGTGATCGGAACCGGCAAGTCGTCCGCCATCAAGGAGAAGGATTTTCTCAAGTTTGGCGGCGTTGCCGCCGGCAAGCTGAATGCCGCGAGCGACGCCGTCACCATCGTCGCCGAACTGCCTGACGGAGCGATGAAGCCGGAGCAGGCGGCTGCGGTCGCGTCGGGCATCAAATTGCGGATCTATAAGTTCGATCGCTACAAGACCAGGAAGAAGGACGGCGAGAACGACGCGATGAAGGCGGACGTGTCGATTGCGGTCGATGACGTCGCCGCCGCGAAAAAGGCCTTCGCGCCCGATTCGCACACCGTCGACGGCGTGATCATCGCGCGCGAGCTTGTGAACGAGCCGCCGAACGTTCTCTACCCCGAGGAATTCGCCCGCCGCGCCAGCCAGCTGCGAAAGGTTGGCGTCGCCGTCGAGGTGCTCGACGTCAAGGCGATGACGAAGCTCGGCATGGGCGCGCTGCTCGGGGTGGCCCAGGGCTCGGCCCGCCCGGGTCGGGTCGTGATCATGCGCTGGAATGGCGGCAAGAAGGGCGAGCAGCCGGTGGCCTTCGTTGGTAAGGGCGTCTGCTTCGACACCGGCGGCATTTCGATCAAGCCGGCGGGAAGCATGGAGGACATGAAGGGCGACATGGGCGGCGCGGCCTGCGTCGTCGGGCTGATGCATGCGCTTGCGGCGCGCAAGGCCAAGGTCAACGCGGTCGGCGCCATCGGCCTGGTCGAGAACATGCCGGACGGCAATGCGCAGCGCCCCGGCGATATCGTCACTTCGATGTCGGGGCAGACCATCGAGATCATCAACACCGATGCCGAAGGCCGCCTCGTGCTGGCCGACGTGCTTTGGTACGTGGCCAAGAAATTCAAGCCGAAATTTATGGTCGATCTCGCCACACTGACGGGCGCGATCATGGTCGCGCTCGGCACGGAGCACGCCGGTCTGTTCTCCAACAATGACGAACTGGCGGAGCGCCTGACCAAGGTCGGGCAGGAAACCGGAGAGCGGGTCTGGCGCATGCCGCTCGGTCCCGAATACGACAAGCAGATCGATTCGCAATTTGCCGACATGAAGAACACCGGCACGCGCAACGGCGGTTCGATCACCGCCGCGCAGTTCCTGCAGCGCTTTGTCGACGATACGCCGTGGGCGCATCTCGATATCGCAGGAACCGCGATGGGCGCCCCGAAGACCGACATCAATCAGAGCTGGGGCTCGGGCTACGGTGTTCGGTTGTTGGAGCGGCTGGTGAAGGAGTATTACGAAGCGAGGAAATAGCGGAAGAGAATAGCAAAGCCGCATGACCGAAGTCCTGTTCTATCATCTGCAGAACATGTCGCTCGAAAGCGTCCTGCCGCCGCTGCTCGAGAAATCGCTGGAGCGCGGCTGGCGCGTCGTCGTGCAATCGACGTCGCAGGAGCGCACCGACGCCCTCGACACGCATTTGTGGACTTACAGCGACGATTCGTTCCTGCCGCACGCCACCTGGCGTGCCGGCGATGCGGCCGATCAGCCGGTCATTCTTTCGATCGAGGAGGGCAATCCGAATCGCGCCAATGTCCGCTTTCTGGTCGACAACGCCGCGCTGCCGGCGGACTGCGACAGCTACCAGCGGGTGGTTCTGGTCTTCAACGGCGACGATTCCGACGCGCTGGCCGCGGCGCGCGAAAGCTGGACCACTTGCAAGGCGCGTGGCCTCGAGGTGACCTATTGGCAAACGGACGAACGTGGCCGCTGGCAGCGGCGGCAATAGCGATATTTGGCAATTAATGATAATTTGCGGTTTCTAACCGCAGGCTTGCGGGCAGTCACGGTCATGCCGCAAAGTGATGTTCGGACAAATAGTTAAAGCGTTTTCGAGCGAAAGCCCGCGCCGGATTGATCCGGGGTCGGGGGGCGGAGGCGGGAGCCAAATTTATCGTGCGACATGGAACTATCAGTCGAAAGCCGTTGCTGGCGTTGCTCGTGCTAGCTCCCGTCATCTCGGGCTGCTCGGGCGCGTCCGACCTTTTGTCGAAGGACGCGGATTGGTTTTCGCGTTCGGGGCGGGTGTTCGTCCGCAACATTTCGATTGAGGCGCCGCCGCTGACACCGAACAAGCCGGTCGGGGCGGAGGATCTGGTCAGCGCCGAGGGAGGGTGTCCCGGCATGGCGCCGCCCGGCGGGTCGGCGGACGCCAACGCGCTCGCCGACGGCGGGCCGCCCCAAAACGGTGGAACGGTGGCGCTCGGCCACACCGAATGCGACGTGGTGCGCGGGATCGGCGCCCCCGACAGCGTCAATTTCTCCAACAATCCGCGCGGCGATCGGGTGGCTGTCGTGACCTATTCGCGCGGCCCCCGCGCAGGAATCTATACCTTTACCGCCGGGCGACTGTCGTCGATCGAGCGTGGCGCCGAGCCCGTGCCGCAGCCAGCCAAGCCGAAGGCGAAGAAGAAATCGACTTAAGATTAGCCCGCCGCCTCGTCCTGTAGCGAACTGGCCTCCAGCCAGTCCTCTTCGGCGCGCAGCAGCGCGCTTTCCGCACCCGCGCGCGCCTTCGACAGCTGGGCGGCTTGCTTGGGGTCGCGGGTGAACAGATCGGGCAGCGCCAGCGCCGTGTCGATCTTGGCGATGATGCCGTTGATGCGTTCGATCTCGGCTTCGGCTTGTGCAATCCTTTGCCTCAGCGGCGAGCGCTTTTCTGTTTTGCCGCGCTCGGGTTTTGCATTTTCCTTGGCACGTTCGCGCGACGGCAGGCGCGCGCCGCTGGCCGACAACACCATCCGCCGGTAATCATCGAGATCGCCGTCATAGGCGGTCACCGCTTGATTGGCGACGACCCACAGACGGTCGGCGCAGGCTTCGATCAAATAGCGGTCATGCGAGACCATGATGACGGCGCCGGGAAATTCGTTGATCGCTTCCGCGAGCGCGGCGCGGCTGTCGATGTCGAGATGGTTGGTCGGCTCGTCGAGGATGATCATGTTGGGGCCGAAGAAGGTGGCGAGCCCGAGCAATAGCCGCGCCTTCTCGCCGCCGGACAGGCTCTTCACCAGGGTGTCGCCGGCCTTGCCGGAGAAGCCGATCGCGCCGGTCCGCGCGCGCACCTTGCTCTCCGGCGTGTCCGGCATCAGCTTGCGGATGTGATCGTTGGGCGAGGCGTCGAGATTGAGCTCATCGACCTGATGCTGCGCGAAATATCCGACCGAGAGCTTGTCTGCGCGGGTGACCTGGCCGGAGAACGGCGCCAGCTTGCCGGCGAGCAGCTTGACCAGCGTCGACTTGCCGTTGCCGTTGGAGCCGAGCAGCGCGATGCGGTCATCAGTGTCGATGCGCAAGGTGACGCGGTTGAGCACGGGCTTCTTCGGATCGTAGCCGACCGAGACATCGTCGACTGCGATGATCGGGGGCGACAGCATCTTTTCCGGGACGGGGAATGAAATCTCGCGCACGTCCTGCGTCACCAGCGCGGTGACCGGTTTCATCCGCTCCAGCATCTTCACGCGCGACTGCGCCTGGCGGGCTTTCGATGCCTTGGCCTTGAAGCGATCGACGAAGGCCTGCAGGCGCTTGCGCTCGTCGGCCTGACGCTTGGCGTGCTTGGCGTCGAGCATTTCGCGGGTGGCGCGCTGTTCCTCGAACGAGGAATAGGTGCCCTTGTAGAGTGTCAGCTTGCCGCGATCGAGATGCAGGATCTGGTCGACCGACGTGTCGAGAAGGTCGCGGTCATGGCTGATGACGATCACGGTGCGCGGATAGTTCGCCAGATGGTCTTCCAGCCACAGCGTGCCTTCGAGATCGAGATAGTTGGTGGGCTCGTCGAGCAGCAACAGATCGGGCGCGGAAAACAGCGTCGCTGCGAGCGCCACCCGCATGCGCCAGCCGCCGGAGAATTCGGCGCACGCGCGCGCCTGATCGGCGGTCGAAAACCCGAGGCCGCTGAGGATCGCCGCCGCGCGGGCCGGCGCGGAGTGGGCGTCGATGTCGACGAGCCGGGTCTGGATTTCGGCGATCCGGTGCGGATCGTGGGCGGTGTCGGCTTCACGCAGCAGCGCGTCGCGCTCGAGATCGGCCTTGAGCACGACCTCGATCAGGCTTTCCGGGCCGTCGGGCGCTTCCTGCGCGAGGCTGCCGATCCGCCAGCGCGGCGGGATCGTGATGCTGCCGGCTTCCAGCGGCAGATCGCCGCGGATGGCGTGAAACAGCGTGGATTTGCCGACGCCGTTGCGGCCGACGAAGCCGACGCGCGCGCCGGGCACGATCTGGGCCGAACTACTGTCGATCAAGAGCCGCCCGGCGATCCGGATCGAGATATCGGTGATGGAGAGCATGCCGCCTTGTCACCGGAGCGGCGCCGAAACGCAACCGTTAATCGGGTGAATTCATGCTCCGAAGGGCGCCTTGACGACCTTCGGCTCGCTGCCGTCTGCTCCTCAGCGGACGCGGGTCTCCTGCTCGCGCAGCTGATCCATCAGTTGCTGCAAATCAGGCGAGAGGGACGCTTCCGGACGCATGTCCCGCTGCAGCCGCTCGCCAACGGCATTGCAGATCGACCTGCATGTCCGGTGATCCAGCTCATCGAAATCTTGGTTGATTCGGCTATCCATGACAGTTCTCTTGAACAGGCTCGCTTGCGCGAGTTCCCCTCGCAATGTCGCGATGGAGATGTTGCAACATCAAGTCGGAAAGCCGGAATTTGTTTCCCTCTATCTTCGCGCATAGGTCACGGGCTCAACGCATTGGTTCCCTGCGGGAACGAAATGCCCCGGCCCGACGGCCGGGGCATAAGTCAGGGGAGGGGAATGGCCGGGCATCAATAGCAGCGGTTCACCAGCCGCCAGCGGGGGCCCCAGGGGGTGCCAACCAGACGCCGGACATAGCAGCTGCCATAGCCGCCGCCGTAATAGGCGGGTCCGGCGACGACGACGCGGGGGCCACCCCAACCCCAACCATGATGATGCCAGCCGCCATTGTGCCAACCGCCCCAGGCGGAGGCGGAGGTTGGCGCCAGCGCCGCCGCGCCGAGCGAGGCCGCGGCAACTGCAACAAGCGAGAGTTTGCGTAACATGATCGTCTCCTCGAGGTTTCGGCGCCGCCGGGCGCCATTCTGAGATCATCACCCGTGACGCGCCCTCCGAGCTTTTCGCCGATCAGTTCGCAGGGGCGTCCGATCGCTCGAAAGCTGCGCCTTCCAAACTGAATGCGGGCAGGACGGCCGTTTCAGAGAGGGTTCACCTTCGTGAAATTGGTGTAATTCTGCTCGCTTGCCGTCTCTCCCTCGCGCCGATATAAGCCCCGGCAACTCTTCACCAGCCTTTGCAAGGACGAAATCATGGCGATTGAACGCACTTTCTCGATCATCAAGCCCGACGCGACCGCGCGCAATCTGACCGGCGCGGTCAACGCGCTGATCGAGAAGGCGGGCCTCAGGATCGTGGCCCAGAAGCGCATTCGCATGACCCGCGAGCAGGCCGAAACCTTCTACGCCGTCCATAAGGCGCGACCGTTCTTCGGCGAACTGGTCGACTTCATGACCTCCGGTCCGGTCGTGGTCCAGGTGCTGGAAGGCGAGGGCGCCGTGCTGAAATACCGCGACGTGATGGGCGCCACCGATCCCTCCAAGGCGGCCGACGGCACCATCCGCAAGGTCCATGCGAAATCGATCGGCGAAAACTCGGTGCACGGCTCCGACGCGTCGGAGACCGCGGCGATCGAGATCGCGCAATTCTTCTCCGGCAACGAAATCGTCGGCTGATTGACCGGCGGAAGCGGCAGGCAATAGCCGCAAGAGGCGGTCGAGAGGCCGAAAGGACGCGCTGTGAACTGGCTGTGGCAGATCTTCGACCCCGCAACTATCGGCGCGTTGGCTGCCCAGTTCCAGAACGAGATGACGCAGCCGGCGTTCTGGGTCGCGGTCGGCAAGATCATCTGGATCAACGTGCTGCTCTCCGGCGACAACGCGCTGGTGATCGCGCTGGCGTGCCGCGGACTCGAGCCGCGGCACCGGCTGTGGGGCATGATCCTCGGCGCCGGCGCCGCCGTTATCCTGCGCATCATCTTCACCGGCATCGTCGCCTCGTTGATGGAATTGCCGTACCTCAAGCTGGTCGGCGGCCTCGCCTTGATCGTGATCGCCGCAAAGCTGCTCGTGCCCGAGCAGGAGGATGAGGATGGCGTCGAGTCGGCCTCCCATCTGTGGGCGGCGGTGCAGATCGTCGTCGTCGCCGACATCGTGATGAGCCTCGACAATGTGATCGCGGTGGCGGCTGCCGCGAATGGCAGCGTGCCGCTATTGATCCTGGGCCTTGCGATCAGCGTGCCGCTGATCGTCGCCGGCGCCGCGCTGATCATGGCGCTGCTCGCCCGCCTGCCGGTCCTGGTCTGGGCCGGCGCGGCTCTGCTCGGCTGGATTGCCGGCGAAGTCATCGCCACCGATCCGGTTGTTCATCCGAAGCTCGACGCGCTGTTCTCCGGAGCGCTCGGCGCCAGGCTCGATTCCCTGTTGACGTCGCTTGGAATGTCGCCGCAGTTCGCCCATGGCGGTGGCGGCGGTGAAATCGTGCTGGGAATCGTTGGCGTCCTTGTCGTGCTGGTGGCGGGAGCGATCTGGCGCCGCCGCGCGCTGCAAAACGCCGAGCGGGCAGCCAAGGCGGCGTAGGGCGATCGTCCCGGATTTCAAACAACGACGCATGAAAGTCCGCGTTCTCGCGGCGCGACGCGCCCGAGGTTTGCAAGGGTCGTTCCGCCCCGAAGAGATCAGAGGGCGTGGGGAATGCCGGGCGCACGGTGCACCCGTAGCCCGTGTGCATTGGTAGTAGGCACACGGTAGTCACCACGAGTCCACCGGAACACCCGGCATTCCCGCACGCGAATGGTTTTAACGGTTTCCTTCGTGCTCTTGTGTCCGCAAAACCTGCCAGAATGTGCGAACGGGCGGTTCTCACCAACCGCCCGTCGCTGGATCTGAGCCCGATCGTGCTCAAAGGCCTTGAGAGCCTGTCGGGGAGCGTGGGACAGATCCGGTGTCTTCCTCAACCCGAACAGTTGCATGGGCTTCGAGCCCGGACCGAGCAAGGAAGGGCGTGGATGATGGCACAAAACGAACTCGTTGTCGTCGGTATCGATGTGGCCAAGGACAAGGTGGATGCGTGCATTCGCTCGTTGTCGCAACGGCAGACGTTCCCGAGTGGTGCAGAGGGGCGGCGCAAGCTGATTGCCTGGCTTCGCAAGCACAAGGTCGGCAGGGCGGCGATGGAGGCGAGCGGCGGCTACGAGCGGGACTGGGCCAAGGCGCTGCGCGAGGCCGGCATCGAGGCCCGGATCGTCGATCCCAAGCGGGTGCGCAGCTTCGCCCGATCGGCCGGGCGGCTCGCCAAGAACGATGCGATCGATGCGGAGATGATCGCCTGGTTCGCCGAGACCTTCACCGACGCGCCAAGCCAAACCTGCGATGCGGCACGTGACAAGCTGGTGCAGATCGTGAAGGCGCGTCAAGGCCTGCTCGACATGCAGACGAGCCTGCAAAACAAGGGCGAGCATGCCGCGCCAGAAGTCGTGCAGAATATGCAGGCGCGACTGCTGAAGAAGATCGTCCTCGAAGTTGCCAAGCTCGAGGCAGCGATCGCAGCCCTGATCAAGGGCACGCCGCATCTTGCGGAGCTCGTCGAGATCATCGAGAGCGTGCCGGGACTCGGCAAGATCACTTCCGCCGGCTTGGTCGCGGCGATGCCGGAGCTCGGTCAGGTGAGCGACAATATCGTCGCGGCCTTGTTGGGGGTGGCTCCTTACGATGACGATAGCGGCCAGCGGCGGGGCGATCGCCACATCAAGGGCGGGCGCCGCAAGGTCCGCAACCTCTTCTACATGGCTTGTCTCGGGGCCGCGACACGGCACAACCCCGTACTCAAGGCCTTCTATGATCGCCTGATCGCCAAGGGAAAGGAGCCGAAGGTCGCGCTCACCGCCTGCATGCGCAAGCTTATCGTCATCCTCAACACCATGATCGCGCGGCGAGAAAAATGGGACGCAACACGCTACCAAATGAGCGATCCCGCTCGGCTTCCGCCGAGCACATGCATAGCCTAAAGACCTGGGAGCGGACGGGGTCAAGGCCGTCAGCCGCCGGAGGCGGTGGCGCGTAGCGCCAGCCTTGAGCCCGGCCGATCGCAGGTCTACTTCACAGTTGCTCCTCGGCGACGAATTCCTTTTTGTCACCGTCGCTGAACGGATTGACGGCGACCTCGCCCGGTTGGGCCGGTTTCGCCTCCGCTCAGTTTAGCATCAGCAACGGATGCCAGGACCACACGACTTCGCCGTCCGCAGCGACCTCCACCAACCCTTCGACCGGCCATGTGCTGCCAGTCAAAATTTTGGCGAAGGCGTTGAAGCGCCGTTCGTCCGCGCAGCGGCCGTTCGCTCACAAGCCGAAGCTCGCCCTGCGATTGCCGATTACGCCAGCGCTGCCGCGTCCACCGCATCCCAACCCGCGTTCGTGACGACGCGCGACCGCCCCTCTGTGGGTGGGACGAATTGCGGATATTACTGATTTGGGCCTGGCGTCAAGTATATTTCGGAAAAACAGAAAAGGCGACTGGCGTGCCGGAGACACCTCGGGGAGGCGACTGTGCTTCAGAACCGCGGGGGCAAGGTCATTAAGATTTGCAAGAATTGACCTGTTCACGCTGCGCGAGGTAGTTCAGTCTCCCTCGAAGCGTGCCCGCCGGCGATAGTGATCTGGCAACCGAGATGGATCGATTCGCTGGATCCGTTTTACAAACTGCGACGCCCATCGACCTTATCAACTTGTTCGCGAAGGTACGGCGCCATGTGCGCGCGTCCCTCAATTTGACCTGGTAGTGGTGCAACAATGTCTGCAGCATCGGGCTATCTCAGCGCGAGGATTCTCAATGACCAGTGAAAACACGCGCATTAGGCCCGAACATCTGGGGCGAATCGCGAGGAACATGCAGACGTTTTTCGAACGCCGGAGCCTCGTCCTCGCACTGAGCATTTCCGCAATTTGACATTTTCGTGGAAGGTGGTGCCGTGAGCAACCTTCCGCAAACGGTCATTGATCAACTCAACATGGATATGAGCCACCCATGACGGAATCAAATTCACCCGAATTCAAGATTTCCACGATTGATGGACCAAACGGAGCATTCGGAATAGCGACAGCGGGAGCTCAGAAGGAGGGTCTTCGTTACCTCTATCACGACGAGAAACGGAGTGTTTTCTTCTACGCTGATATCGAATCGACGCCCAAATGGACCGTCACTGTGCTCGGCACGTCTGGCGTGCATGCTAGCGCCGCCGAATGGAATAGGCTTGCTGCAAATATCGAGTTCTTCTTTAAGACGCGCCACTACCGTTATCCGGATAAGGCTGTAACGAAAGGAGCCGAAGCGCAGGTCGTGAAGTTTGAGAATTGGGGAGTGACCCAATGACCATCTCGATCACGGCGCAGGCAGTTCGTAGGGCGGATTGAAGCCGAAAGCGTAATCCGCCGCGTGTGCGCGACTGGCCGTATTCTTCGTTTCATCGCGATGTCCGAGCGGGAATATTTCCCGATGATTGGGCCGGCGACAGCGAGACGAGCGGCGATTTCGGCCAACGACGTTGATCGTGCCCGCGGGCTCCGATCGGCGGATTACGCCTTCGGCTTCAATCCGCCCTACGTGCCGGACCGAGACTGCCTGGCCATCTTGCTATCGAGATTTGGGCCGCCCGCAGCCCTGTTCATTGCGATTGCGCTTCTGACGGAGCCAAAATAGCTCCGGAGCTTCTCGCTCTCCAAAGTGTTTCGATCGCTGTGCCCAATCCGAGCAGTAAAAAGAGCTGGACCGGGTACATGTAGAGCATGCGGTAGTGAAAAAGAATGCCTTGTGCCAAGAAAAAGCAAATATAGAGCGCGCTGAAAAGCTGGACGACATCGGCCGGACCGGCGGCGAGGTATCGCCCCCTCCATCTAGCGAGGGCGGCCACGGCGGCGACGAATAGGATAGCCGGTCCGAGCTTCACCGACTTCAACGGATTAGGAAGTTGGCTTGCCAAGGCGTTGCTGAACTTGATGAGGTAGACCGTCGCGATGTCCAACGGACGCTCCGCGACAATTTTGAAATACTCTTTTCGTAAGGCGTCATAGTATTCGAGCGTCAGGTACACAACGCCGGGGGCCGCTCTGCTCGCCGCCTCAGCGCCGGCAGAATCCTCCCAGCGAATTCCGAACGGGTTTTCGTCGACACCTAGACCGATATACAGATTGTGCGAGATGCCATGCCGCTCCATGAGTTTAGGAGGTGGCAGCCCATAGGCCACATCGCGCAGGCGAAGCACGAGAGTGGCAGACTCGTAGCTCAAGACGGCAACGAGCAATATCGCGGCGTGAGCGACCAGTGCGCGCCTGGTCATGACCAAGCCGATGCACATGGCGGTGACACTGGCGGCGAGCCCCATGAGGCCAATCGATTGACGGAATAGCGCGCTCAGAGACAAGCATAAGACGCCGATGCCGATCCATAAGATGAGAGTTGACCGTTTAGCTTTCACGAGCGGCAAGCCGAGGATCGCAAGCGGCAAAATGACGGATAGGCAGGCGATTTCCAATTGCGCCGAGTGGGCGCTGATATCGTGAAATTGATCGGCTATCACGGGACCGAAGATCAATACCATGAGCGCGGTGATCCTGAGGCGCAAACGGAATAGCAGGACGGCCAAGACCACGATGCCGGCCAGATTAATGACCGTGTTGAGCGCCGCTACGGTATCCAGCGTCACAGGTAATTCGGTCGTCGCCGAATAAATGTCGAGAACAAGGGCGTGACCAGGGTCGTCTCCGGGATTTTCATTGGCGAGCGGGACAATGCCATCGCTTCGGCAAAGAACCAGGACTTTTCCCGTGGATCGCGCGCAATCTGCGCTTTGAAGCCACATCTTGGCTACCCACTGGATTTCGTCGTCCGCCCGCGCCTGTACCAGTGATAGCGCCAGAAAAAAAAGAATAACGAATATGCCCCGCATTCGCGGGTGACGATCACGCACAACCAAGCCGAGCAACCCCATGACCGGCCTTAACGCCCTGACCGCGGCGAACGCGAAGCGTGTTTGTTGCGCCACGACGAGACAGAAGCGATGAGGCCGGCGACGGCAGCCGGCGGAATGAAATAGAGCGCCCGGCCGGACTCTCGCGCGTAGGCGAACGCCATAGCCGGACGCTCGACGGTCGCGACCGCGGCGCGCCGTGACAGGCGCTGGTTACCGGAATTTCCTGACTGGGGGCGGTTATCAACCGGGGCGGGAAAATTAGATTTCGGCTCCGGCATCTCATCGTGCCGGACACTTCTTAAAGGCATTCCCATCCCCATTCCAACTCCAGCGCGGACAGTACCTGCCACAACCGCCCCGTGCAACACATGACCGACCTTAACGCCCTGACTGCGGCGAACGCGTCGGCATAGGCAATCCTTAACATCACCGGAGAACTGCAATGGCTCGTAGGCCTCACGACGATCCCAGGTCACTTGCTGCGTTCTATGGGAATCCTGCCAGCGGCGAGCCTGGACGTCAGCTAGTCCCGGTGGTGCCGCCCTTTCGGATGACCTGCGACGGCAAGCCGATCAAAGCGATCCAGTTTCACAAGAAGGCTGCGTCCGCGCTCCTGGCCGCGCTCAATGACATCTGGGAGCACTACGGCCGCGACCAGGCGAGGATCGATGCAGCCGGCGTCTCGCGCTACGCCGGAGCCTATAACCCGCGCTTAATCCGCGGCAGAGCCACGCGCTGGTCGAACCATGCCTATGGCCGGCGATCGACCTCAACGCCGAGTGGACTGGCTTCAATACCGGCCACGGCACCATGCCGCAGACGGTGGTCGACGCCTTCAAGCGTCTGGGCGCGCTACGGGGGGACGGGCGCACGGACCCGATGCATTTCGAATTCTGACGTGCAAGCGGATGCCTATTCGGACGCAGCCGGCGACGACGAACAGCCGATCAGCGACGTCCCCGACAATGTTCGGCATTGGGGGCTTCCTCTCTGACTGGCGCGTGGTTGCTGTGATCGAGGTTGGCTTGCTCGTGGCTTACGTCATCTACGAGCGGAGCCCGTAGGATGGGTAGAACTCTTCGCGAGACCCATCGTCTCGCTCCACTTGTTCCCGTTCGCCAAAATCCGTGCCTTCATTGGCTATGTCGCCTGCCCAATACACTCTGAGCCTTGCCCACTCTTTCCAGAAATTAACAAGGCTTCAGCGTTCAACGCGGGTAGAACTGCAAGGAGGGGCTTGCTCGGAAACGAGACTACACCGTGAAGTTTGACCAGCACGAGCGCACCGCGCTGAAGCGCGCTGGCTTCGCCATCGCCGACGACCACGAAGCGGCCTACCTGGAGTCCCTTGTCGTGATCGGTGCGCACGACGACGAGACCTTTTGGCTGACGGTCACCTTGCCGAACGACACCCGGATCGTGTGCGTGCTGCCGCGACCCGCGATCATCGCCGCAATCGAGGAGGAAGACTGACGCGCCGAACTGCAGGCGGGAGAAGGAACATCGGGCATGCGCGGGCTATTGTCCGGTAAGGCCCTGCAGGCGCGGCGAGTGATCGTGGGGCCGAAAGCGCGGCTATTGCGAGCTGCGCCGGTGCTGAGTGATGATGATGACGCGGATGATGCAGTCCGAGATCGACTCACCTTGCCGCCGCAACTTCTCCAGCCGGTGCCGTGTTTCCACATCGATCGGTATCTGCCAGTTGCCGTTCGGCAAGCGCCGCCCGGTCTGCCGAAACGGCTCGGCCGCGCCCTCGATCAGGACGCGGCACTCCTCGGTGATTTCAATGTCCGGCATCGCTTACGGTAGCCAATGATGGAAGTCCTCGCGGACTGACGCAGCCGGTGTTGGCCGCGTGAAAGTGTACCCATCGCGCGAGCCGGCAAGATCAGCCAGTTAAATCGCAGTAATGCTGGGATCTGTGCGGGGGCGGGCGAGGAGAAATCCTCGTCCCTGCCGCGACCATCGTGCGGTTGCCGTCAGCGTAGGTACGGCATTGGCAGTGGACCCCAGAGATTGGGCACAGGCTTGCGGTCTCAGGTCTTTGGTCGCCGCGAAATCACCTTAACGGAGAGGATGGAAATGAGAGTTCAGCTCTTTCGTCTATTCGAAGCGTAATGCCACAATCGGATCAAGCCGCGCGGCGCGATGAGCCGGATAGAGGCCAAACGAAATTCCGACGAACCCTGCAAATCCACAAGCCAAGATGATTGCCCATGGGCTGATCAGGATAGGCCAGCCAGCTTTCCATGCGATTGCGACTGCGGCGGCGGCTCCGAACACCGCACCCACAAGCCCTCCCATCAATGCCAAGATCAAGGCTTCGATCAGGAATTGCCATCGGATATCGCGGCGGCTGGCCCCGACGGCCATGCGCAAACCGATCTCGCGGGTGCGCTCGGTCACCGAAACCAGCATGATGTTCATGATGCTGATGCCGCCAACGACCAGCGAAACCGCGGCCACCGCGATTAACAAAACGCTGAGGATCCGCGCGGCGGCCCCACGCGCAATCAGGACATCCGCTGGATTCTCGATCCTGAAATCGCTGGGGGCATCCTCGCGAACGCGGTGCCGCTGCCGAAGCAACGCCTCGATCTTGCGTTCCAGCTCCGGCATGGCGGTCGCATCCGATACCTTGATCGAGATGAAATCCAATGCTTCGCGGGTGGTGCCACGCACGGCGCCGAGCACGCGGCTTTTCGCGGTCGACAGCGGGATGAACACGACATCGTCTTGGCTGCGGCCAGCTGCACCCACCCCCTTTTTGTCCAGCACACCAACCACGGTAAAAGGGACGCTGCCAATCCGAAACGTCTCTCCGATTCCCGCACGCCCATCGAAGAGCTCCTCGATGATAACGGAGCCCACGATGGCAACTTTTGCTCCGGATGCGATCTCGTCGCCCGTAAAGGATCGGCCGTTAGCAATTTGCCATTCGCGAGCCACCAGATAGTCGCCATTAATTCCAGCAACCAACGACACCCAGTTCTTGTTTGCGGCCACGAGGGGCATGGAACGCGACAGCAGCGGGGCCGCGACCTGCGCATCCACAAGTTCGCGGCGGATAGAAGCGGCGTCCTCTTCGGTCAGCGTGGGCTGTGTTCCGGATTCGAGCCTCGCGCCGCCGGAATTTCGGGCTCCGGGCATGACGAGCAGAAGGTTGGCTCCAAGCGTGCGGATCTTCTCCGAAACTTCCGCTTGTGCGCCAGCTCCCACCGATACCATGCAGACCACGGCTGCGACGCCTACGACGATCCCAAGTGCGGTCAAGGCACTGCGCAGCTTGTTCACGCGAAGCGCTCGCACGGCAATTCGCAAGCTCTCCAGAGGACTCATTGGGGAGAATCCAAAGTGATGGTGTTGAGAAGTGAGCCCTTTCCTGATGCCACGGCGTCGTTGATGATTCGTCCATCGTGCAGGGTGATCTGTCGCCGCGCACGATCGGCGACTTCGCTGGCATGCGTAACCACGACGATCGTGTGACCATCGCGATGAAGGCCCTCGAACAGCGATAGGATCTGGTCGCTGGTGCTACTATCCAGTGAGCCGGTCGGTTCGTCGGCCAGGATGAGAGCGGGATCGTTCACCATCGCGCGGGCAATGACAACCCGCTGCTGCTCTCCTCCCGAGAGTTGATTTGGCCAATGATGACCGCGGTCGGCCAAGCCTACGCGGTCAAGCGCATCTTTGGCCGTGCCGCGTCGTTGGGAGCGAGGAACGCCGGCGTAGACGAGAGGAAGTTCGACATTTTCGAGCGCGGTTGCCCGCGGTAGAAGGGCCGGCAGCTGGAATATGAAGCCGATGTCACGGCTTCTGATGGCCGCGCGTGTGTCCTCGCTCAGCTTGGCAACTTCTCGCCCCTTGAGCGCATATTCGCCGGAATCCGGCCGCTCCAAAAGACCCAAAAAACTCATTAAGGTCGACTTCCCCGAACCCGAGCGGCCGCGGATTGCAACAAACTCGCCGTCCTCGATCGAGAGCGACACGTCTGATACCGCACGAATGATCGCCCCCCCGGAGGGATAGTGCTTCGAAATTCCAACGGTCCGGACCAGCGGCGGCATCTTAAAATCCAATCTCAAAATCCAAGGCGAATGCCGAAGTAGCCCCTTTGCTTCTGCGAGTTGGCAATCCCGATAATGACCTGCTGACCCTCGCTAAGCGGGCCCTCCCGCAGTGCTGCGCTGTTGTCGTCGCTCGGGCCGAGCTTCACGGCAACCGGGTTCGGTCGCCCGTCTTCGCCGACCAGCCACACCGTCGCCGACGCTTTGGAGGAAGCGGCTAGGTTCGCACTCTGAGGACCAGACGCAGGACCGACGCCGTTTGGCCGGAAGCGCAGCGCCTGGCTCGGAATTTTGAGGACCTCGCCGGTATCGCTCACCACGATCCGGAGCTGTGCGGTCATTCCCGGCAACAGCAGGAGGTCCGGATTTGGTGCGGAAACGATTGTCGTATAGGTGACGACGTTTTGCACAACCTCGGGAGACTTGCGGATCTGTAGAACCTGTCCGCTGAAGGTTCGATCCGGATAAGCGTCCACTGTGAACTGGGCCGTCTGGCCCACTTTCAGCTGCCCGACATCGGCCTCGTCGATCTTGCCGTGGACCTCCATCTCACGCAGATCGTTCGCGATCTTGAATAATGTTTTGGCCTCGAGGCTGACGGCGACGGTTTGTCCTGGATTGACATCCCGCTTGATGATGATTCCATCAATCGGTGCGCGAAGCACGGTACGATCGAGATCCAGTCGCGCCTGATCGAGGGCCGCCTGCCGCTGCTCGACGACAGCCTGTGCATTGTCGAGATTGGCCTCGGCCATGCGCTCTTCTGCTTCCGCAATCGCAATGGCCTCCGCCTTCATCTGGATCTGCTCAAGGGAGCCGCGCAGATCGGCCGCCCCCGCGTCGCGCAGAGCCCGCACCTGACTCAGGTCGCGCTCGGTCCCGCTTCCGGTGCGTGCCAATTCGAGTTTTCGCCCGAAATCTCTTTCCACCTCGTTCTGCCGGGCCTTATTCGCGGCCGATTGAGCCTCGGCCAGTTTTTCGGCAGTCTGCGCATTCACCACCGCGACCTTCGCTCGTTCGAGCGCTGCATTCTCGACGTCGGCAGTAGCCCTCGCCACTCTCAGCGCGGCTCTCGCTTCATTGACGCGGGCGGCAAAGATCTCCTGATCGATTTGCGCAATCGGCTGCCCCGCCGTTATGGTATCGTTGAAATTAACGAACACCTCCGCAACTCGCCCTGACAGTTGCGAGCTGACATCGACGCTCACGACTGCCTCGACGGTGCCGCTGGCCTTCACCAAAGTCGAGATGCTGCCGCGTTCGACCGGGGCCGTGAGGAAGGCCTCGGGAGAGCTTCGCTGGCTGTATGTGTAGCCAAGGCCCGCAGCCAGCGTGCTCAGCAGAATGGCCGTCGCGGCGAATTGCATGGGGTTGTCGCCCCCTCTCGTACCCCTGCGCGGAGCATCAAGTACGCATTGCAGCGTGGCGTCACGCTTGGAGAGCGTAACCGAGCCCCGCGCTCTCCAAGGCTACGGCATTTGGTTCGCGCAAGCGACGTCGTATTGGGAAACGGCGGCCGTGGAGTTCGCGTTCGCTGCCGACGCTGTGCCCGGATTTCCAGCATAGACGGTGCCTGCCTGCCCACCTGGGTTGAACGGCGACCCCGGCGCTGCAATAGCATTCCCCGGAGTGTTAATACCTGGACCACTGGTGGTACAGCTAAAACCGTGATTAGAGCCGTGCTGTCCTGTCGTGGGATTTTGGGCAGGTTTGGTGGGCGGACCGGCCCCCAATACTACGCCCGCTGATGGAAGCAGCAGGCAGGCGCCGATTGTGAGAGAGGCTAACACGTGTTTCATCGCGGCACTCCCTTTCAAGACTATGTTGCGCATTGGAGACAGTTGTTTGGAGACATTACGCAGAGCATATTGATCAACGCTCTAACGTGCGCATTGCCCCATCGCCGTTCAGGCGGCAGGGCCCGATCGCTGCCAACAAAACACCGGAAGGGCGCAAAAAATCCCGAACTGTCCCAATTTATTTGAGCCACCCTCCGTCGTGCCCAAAGCATTTTTTCAGACTGGCTAAAGGTATCTGAGTAGGGAGTTGCGCTGTTCGTAAATAAGCTGCGGGGCAGGGCAACAGGCGCGGACAAGCCCTGCTGAGGTGGCGCGCCTCCGCGGCGGCTAGTTAATACGTGGATGTCGTCATCCTAAATCAGCTTTAGCCTCATCATGCTGACCAGCGCCGACGTCCCACACTACCTGTTCAAGGCTTGGAGGCGGGCGGCGAGATTCTCCGTCGCTCCGAAAACGGTGTCATTCATCCGGTCCAGTAAGCCGAGGATCGGAAGCGACAAAATTCCGAGCCGTCGGCCGCCTGCTTCAAAGGTTTTGTCAACTGATGGGCTGTAGGACTTACGCGAACGCTTGGCGGATGCGACGATGCCGAACAGAATTTCTTTCCGAATTGCCGTGCTGCTGGTGTCGACCGCGCTCGCGGGATGCGCTCAATCGACGTTGGTTGGGACGTACAGCTCGCAGCCTGACGGCGCGTTCGCCTGGGATGGTGCGGCCGAGGATCCCAATCTGTCGTCACCGCAAAAATTTCCGTTGCGATCGAAGCCAGCGTCGGCCGCCGCGCAAGCTTCCGATGGAAGTGCTGCCGACCAGGATGCAAGGCTTGCCCAGGATCTCGTGATCTGCCGCGGCTGTGCCACCACGCCCGCGCCAGCAGCCCAGGCCAGCGCCACGGTCATCGCGCGACAGTGACGATCGGCGCGCTGTGCGCCTCCTGTTGCGAGCATGCGGCGGAAGTCGATTTCGTATCTAGAATTGCGGGCGCAAACGCCGGAAGAATAGCGTCCGAACAAGCCGGGTGAACTACGGGCTACGCCGGAACGCGTTGCGCCGCAGCGCGGCAGCGAGCCGATTTCCGAACGGCGATGACGCGTGCGCGAGTTGACTTTCCGGCGCATTCTCCAAATACTTCGCTCAAAAGAAGAAGAGCCGGTCTGAAAACGAGGGGGAGGACACCATGCCGACTTCACGCAGAACGCTGCTGAAGAATTCCGCGGCTGCGGCCGCCGCATTCAGCCTCGACTGGACGCGCGCGCAGGCACAAGCCGAAACGTTGCGCATGGGCGTGATCTACGATCTGACGGGTCCCTTCGCCGCGGGCGGCTCGGTCGCCGCCGCTGTCGGCACCGAAATCGCGATCGAACTTTGCAACGAGAAGGGCGGCATCGGCGGCAAGTACAAGGTCGTGCCGGTGAAGGCCGATTCACAGAGCAAGGCCGAGGTTGCGATCAACGAGGCCGCACGGCTGATCGACCAGGAGAAGATCGACATCATCGAGGGGGTCTATTCCAGCGCGCATGCGGTCCCGCTCGCGGCCAAGGTCGAACAGCAGAAGAAGATCCTCTGGATCACGACCGCGGTTTCGACCGCCGTGTTCAAGGACAAGAACCTGCAATACGTGTTCCGGGCGCAGATTCACTCCGACCAGTACGGCCAGGCCTTTGCGAGCTTCCTTAGCGAACATGCCAAGGAAAAGCTCGGGATCGAGCCCAAGGACGTCAAGGTCGCGCTGATCCACGAAGACGGGCCCTACGGCGTCGGCGTTGCCGCTGCCGACGAGGCTTATTCCAAGCAGGCCGGACTCCAGGTCGTGCTCAAGGAAGGATATTCGGCGTCCGCGCCCGACCTCTCGGTCCTGGTGACCAAGCTCAAGCGTTCCAGGGCCGACGTGATCTCGCACGCGGGATACAATCCCGACATCACCCTGTTCCTGCGCCAGGCGCGCGAGAACGGCCTTCGTTTCAAGATGCTGTTCGGCGCGGGCGCAGGCTACAGCCAGCTCGACAAGCTGCGCGCAACGTTCGGCGCTGATATCGACAATTTCTGCAATATCGATCCGGTGCCGGCGCAATTGCTCGATCCCTCGAAACTCGCGCCGGGGATCGGCGATCTCACCAAAACCATGGTCGCGCGCTACCAGACGAAGACCGGAGCGACCGACGTTCCGCCGCACTGTTCGATGGGTTTCAATCAGACCTGGGTCCTGCTCAACAACGTGCTGCCGGTCGCCAGGGAGAAGTACGGCAGCTTCGATCCCGAAGCCGTTCGCAAGGCGGCGCTCGACGTGGACATCCCGCCGGGCGGCACCATTCAGGGCTATGGCGTAAAATTCTATCCGCCCGGTACGCCGCTGTCCGGCCAGAACGAACGCTCGACGCCGGTCGTGATGCAAAATGCCGGTGAACATATCTCGGTGGTCTGGCCGACCAATATCCGGACACAGGACCCGGTGTTCCCGCTGCCGAAATCGTCTACCTACGGCGCGTAGGGCGGGATGATTTTATTCAAATCGGATAACGCGCTCGCGCTTTACCTCGCCCCGCAAGAGCGGGGCGAGGGAGATCAACTCACAGCGTGACGCGGCGGCCTTCCTCGGCAGCCCAATAGCCGGCGTAGTTGACCTTGATCGTCTCAAAGGCCAGCGCGAGGTCCGAAAGCGGCTGCCGGCCGGTCGCGACGCACTCCATGAAATCCTGGATCTCCTGCAGATAACCGCGCGTCCATTCTTCCTCGAGGCAGATGTATTGCCAGCCGGTCTTCCGATCGACCTTTTCGGTGATGTAGACGCTTGCTAGTTTCTCCTCATCGGTCTGGTAGCTCATCATGTGCGTGTTGGGCGTGATGTTGGCGAACAGTGCGCCGCCGCTGGTATAGGTTTCGATCAGGTTGCGGACGCCACCCATGATCATGTCGCCGGAAATTACCGTCGCCTTGGTGCCATCGGAGAAGGTGACGGTGAGGGTGCCCCAGTCCTCGACGTCGACGGGCCTCGCCTTGATGAAGGCTCGTTCGTCCGGCCGCAGGCACGCCGCAACGTTGCCGACGTCGCAGGTCACGCTGGCGACACCGATCGTCTCGCCACGTGCCTTCGCTTCGACCTGCTTGAGATAGAGCACCGCGGAAAGCGGATGGCATCCCATCCGGATCAGCGAGCCGCCGCCGGTCATCGCCCATTGCGCCGCGTGCGCCGCATGCGAGCCGCTGTGACTCTCTTCGCCCTTCATGAACAGGATCTTGTCCCGGGTGGCCTTCACGATCTCCGCGGTCTTGGTCACCGCCGGGGCGTAGATCCAGTCTTCGGCGTACATGAACAGTTTTCCGGTCCTGCCGATCGCCGTGCGGGTGCGTTCCATTTCCTCCAGCACGCGCTCATACATCCGCGCTTTCGGCACGTGCTTGCCGATCGGCTCCCTGTCGCCGTCTTGCCCGAAATAGCCGGCGAACGGCTTTTCGCAGATCACATGTTTGCCGGCCTGCATCGCGTCGACGATCATCGAGGCGTGCAGATTGGGCGGCGTGCAGATGTCGATGACATCGAGCTCGCGGTCGGCGATCAGATCGCGAAAGCTGCGATACGCGGTCGGTATGTGGTGCCGGCGGACAAATTCGACGACATGGTCGCCTCGCGCCGCGACGGCCCTGACTTCGACATCGACGCCGTAGACGCGCCGGTAGGCGTACATGTGCAGTTCGGAAACGAATCCGCAGCCAGCCAGCCCGATCCTGATTTTCGCCATTGCCCATGCCTCCGGGGGTCGTTCGCATCATGCACCAGGTAAGAGAACATCGTGCAATCGGATAGTGAAAAAATGCCGACGGGGACCGGTGAATTGTAAGCGTGGTTTGAAGACCAGAGGAGGTCCATCGTTGATGTCGCTCCGGCCTCGCTTGAGGCATTCTGCCTTTGGAGCCTCAGGCCGATTTCAGGCCTTCGATGATTATATCGGCGCGCTGAACTACTCCGATTTTTGGCAACACCTGGGTGGCGTAACCCAGCGATGAAAAGGCAACCAACAGCCTTTCATATTCCTCGGTTGCCTGCTGAAGACCATGCTGCCGATCCGCGTCATTGCCGTAGATTTCGGGCCATGGAGGCGTCATGAATACTCGGGGATTGTAACGCTCCGTTGAATAGGTTCTCAAAGCTGGCTTTCGCGTGGCATGCTCCAGCGCTGCGGCGGCATCAATCAATCCCCGATCAAAAAACACCATACCTGGCATATTCTTCGCTCGCCCGCGATCGCGCAGCGACATTTCCACCGCCCGTTCAGCGAATGCGGCGAGATTGACCCATGGCAACGCCCGTCCCGAGCCTTTGAGTTCTTCTGCAATGATGCGGCGGCCAGGTTCTTCCACGACCGCATAACCTCGCCGCTTTAATTCGGAGAGCAGCGTCGATTTGCCGCCGCCGGAGCATCCAGAAATGACGACGAAGCGATCCATTGTTTATCCTTTTACTGGACGGGAATGACGCCGCGAAGGGCGCTTTGAACATCGAGACACGGGCTCTGTTGGATCATGCCGCCTGATGCCGTCGCGTCGCCGATGGGGTTCCGCACGCGAAGGCCTGAAAGGTTTGAGGTTTATGGCGCAAGCATACCAGAACCGAGCCAGGAGGTTGGCGGATGAGGAGCAGCTCGTGGCGGCGTTCGACGCGTCGACCGCGAGCCCGGGGAAGGCTAGGCATCCGGGTCGTCGCGTGCGCCCGGCAAACGGTCCCAGCGTGGGATATGAGTACGCTGAGACCGCCAACCTAATGGGAGGTTTTCCTCCAGCCGGGGCCGGGGGGCTGAAAAGCCGGAGGCTCGGACTCGACGTTTGGCAGAGGCTTTGGTTCCATGCCCTGCGATCAACCTGCGACCGTCGGTGCATACGCGCCCCCCGGACATGAAGCCCCAGGCGGCGGCACAAGTCACTTCTTTTGCATTCCAGCGTATTCCCTGCTGCTGTAAGGCCCGACGTGGACGCCGGTCCGAATGCATTGCGCCTTCGCCGCCATGCACCTCTGGACCTTGTCCGGCTTCATGCTGGAAGTGCGAATGCACGCGGCCGCATACGCATTGCATGTGCGGGGAATGGCAGCCCTCTTCGTTGCCGTTCTGTATCTGTAAGAGCGTCCTCCATCAGACGACAAGCAACACTTGCCATTCATCTTGGTGGCCGAGGCGGAGGTGAAGCCCGCCCCCAGCGCGACGGCGAATATGGCGAGTGACAAACCAAAGGCTAATCGCATCATGAAAACCTCCCTGTTTTGTCGATCGGGTCAAGAACCGTGCGGTTTTCCCGGAAGCCGCTGTGCCAGCGCTCCGGCGGGGAAGGGTCCTCGTGTCCGTGGCCGCAGGGGTCGCCATCCTCGTTCAGGAGATGCGCGAGCTCGATCCAATAGAGCCTCCGCCAGTTCGTCTGCAGGCTGGTGAGAAACTCGAGTTCGCGGTCTGTGAGAACTGACATGCGGCTATCGGCAGCTCGTCATCGGGGTCGACCTCAGCTAACGAGGCCCACCGTGGGCATGACGTCGGCGCTGTCGGGAAACACGGTGCTGGCGAGCACGCTTTCTTCAACTCTCAGATGATCCCTGAGCAGGCCCTTGAGAACGGCGCGCAGATCGGTGGTCGGTTTCAGGTCTCGTCCCTCGAAAAGTTGCGCGGGCTTCAGCCCCGGCCAGTCGGTGATCATGCGTCCGCCCTGCAGTGCGCCTCCGGCGAGAAACGCAACGGTGCCGGTGCCGTGATCCGTTCCGTCCGTGCCGTTGATGCGCGCGGTGCGTCCAAACTCCGTGACGATGCTGACCACGGTCTCGCGCCAGGCATCGCCCATGTTGGTCTCGATCGCGGCCAGCGCGCCGTCGAGAGCCCCCAGCAGGTTGGCGAGCTGGCCGGAAGCCGCGCCCTCGTTGATATGCGTATCCCACCCGACGAAGCCCACCGCGCCGACGCGCGGGCCGTCCGGCTTGGCGAGAAAGCGGGCGGCGGTGCCGGCAGCCTCGGCGAAATAGGCGCGCACGCGCGCAATCCCGGGCGGTGGAAGCGAAGCGCCGTTGGACATCGAAGCGTCGATGCCCCCGGTGCCCCCGAGCGCCGCAAGACGGATCCGCGCTTCGAGCGCAGCCGCAAGCTTCGGGTCGGTGTGCTGATAGAGGTCCAGCAGGCGGGCCTGGGTGTCATCGCTCGCAGGGAGCAATTGTTGCGGCACCCACGACATCACGGGAGCCTTGCCACGCACCACCAAGGGGGTCACAGCGCCCACGCCGAGGACGCGGCTGCCGCTTAAATCCACGCGACCCTCGGAGGCCAGCGACACCAGAGCGCGATTGAGCCAGCCGCTGTCGGTGGCGCCGGGCCGTGCGACGCCGCTCTCGAGAACGTCCTGCCCGTCGAAATGCGAGCGCTCGCGATAGGGCGTCGCCGTGGCGTGTACAATGCAGGCCTGCCGAGCCTTGTAGAGACGGTGCAGGTTCGGCATCGCGGGATTGAGTGCGAAGAATCCATCGAGCGGCAGCGCCGGCGTCTTGCCGTCGAGTACAAGCGCCCGATCTCCACGCAGGCCAACCCAGTCGGGATCGCCGACCGGTGCCACTGCACCGAGGCCGTCAAGCGCGCCCCGCAGCACGATGACAAGCATGCGAGGATCGCGGCCCGCGGCGCGCGCCAGCCTTGGCATTTGCGTCCATGCGAAGAGCGCACCGGAGCCGATCAGCGCTTCGCGGCGGCTGGGCAGGTGATGACGAGCGTTCATGTTCATCTCCTCTGAAACTCAGCCGACATGAACAGCAGCACGAGGGCTTGCTGACGGCTCTCGGCGCGGCCCACCGCCTGTCTGACCTCCGGTGATACCGACGAGCCGAGCACGGCCTCCATGATGGTCTCGGGATCGGTCCTGCCGGCCACGCGCTCGGCGAAATTGTTGGCGACGTCGAGCCGGCGCCCCATGCCGTCAATCCAGGAGGCGTCGTCCGCAAAGCCTTTAGGCGAGGAGGGACGCCACAAGGGCTCGCCGAGAAGAGCTTGCCCCGCCGTAAACCGCACGGGATTGGCTTGTGCAATTCCGGTTGCCCGCACCATGCCGACGACCCACTCGCTCGGGCGCTTGAGTTTTGTCGGCGGCTCGCTCCAGGCTTCGGGAGAGGCGACCATCGTTCTGGCGACTTCCTCGAGATCGCCTGATGTATCGAGGAAAGCCTTTGTCATCCGCTCGACCAGTGCAGGGGGAGGCGTTTCGGCAATGAAGTGGCGCGCCAGCTTGGTGGCCAGGTGCGCGGCGGTTGCCGGGTGCGCCGACAGATCGCGCAGCACGGCGCGTCCTTGATTGACGTCTTCGTCCTCATAGACCTTGCCCAGCACCTTCTGCGCGCCGGGCTCGTGCAAGCGCGGATTGAACGTGAATTCGCCGCCATGCTCGGGATTGTCGCCCGGCGGCAGCAGGGTCCATCCTGTCAGCACATTGGCGAAGCCGATGACGTCGTCCTGGGTGTAGCCGCTCCGCACCCCCAGTGTATGCAGCTCCAGAATCTCGCGGGCCAGATTCTCGTTGAGGCCTCTTGTGCGGTTGATGCCGGCAATCGAATTGGCGCCCATCGACGCGGGATTATCGAGATAGATCAACATGGCCGGATGGCCCTCGACGGCCAGCAGCATGTCGCTGAACCGCCCGAGCACGTGCGGACGAATGGCCTCGCGCTCGTAGGCGCCGGACATGCTTCGAATCTTGTCAGCGGAGATGCAGAAGTGATTGGACCAGAACCAGACAAGCCGCTCGATAAATCCGATTTCCGCGCCCAGGGCCGCTTCGGTGCGCAGCCTTGCCTCTTCAAGATAGATCTGCCGCCCTGGATCAGGCACGGCGTCGGCGGCGATCTTTGCCGCCATCTCGTTCATGCCCTTCTCGTCGCCCTCGACCATGGCGGGTGCGTCCGACATCTGTTGTCGTTTCGCTTCCTGCTGGGCTTTCGCCGCGATGATCGTGCGCGCTTGCCGCCTGGCGTTCGCATCGGTCACGGTGCGGTAGGCTTTCGCGCTCGAAGGCAACGCGTCCGCGAGCGGACCTGTTGGGGGGCGTTCGAGCTCGGCGATCAACGCCCCGCGCGGGTCCGCCTCGATCGCCGCAAGCGATCCCGGGCGCGGCCCCATGCCGAAGCGATGGAGCGCCAGCAGGGCTTCGGCTTTTGCGGAATTGCCCATCTCAAATGCTCCGCAAGCTTCGTCGACGCGGCATGACGATGACACGCATGCGCAGGCCTCGAGTATGACTACATAGAGTAGCGTTACGGCTTGTAGCATTCGGGGCAAGCCGGTGCAAGTACTGATCAAGCAGGGGTGGCGATCAAATGCGTGCTAGCCCCGTTACCCAGCTTCTGCCGCTGGTGCAGCGGGCGGGCGCCGACGGCGCGTCAGGACTGCGGACCCAGCGCAATCTTTCCGATCATGCCGTCCTTGACCAGGCCGATCCGCCATTCCGCCGAACCGTTGGCGAAATGGGCGATGTAGACGTCGCTGCCGAGAGCTGTAACGGCGCGGAACGTGATGGCCCGCAGCGCGCCAAGCCGGGTCAATATGGCTTGATCCAGCGGAAGCTGCTGACGCGTCTGCGCGGCGACTTCGGAGGTCATGCGATCGTAGTTCGGTTCGCCGCGTCGCAAGGCTTCGATATATTGACGCAGCATCTCTTCGCTGCCAGCCGCCGGCGTGAGGCGTGGGCGCCCCGGCTGACTATCCGCACCAGGCGCTTCGACCATAAGATAGCGCGTGTGTTGTCCGGGCAGCACGATCTCCAGACATCGTCCCGAAGGATCGGCGACAAGCCATGGGCTGTCGATATAGGTCAGGACCGACGACGACATGTTGTCGCCGATCGTTGCATGGGCGACGCGTTTTCCTTCCCCGTCCAGCTTGAACAGCAGGAGGTCTCTTCCGCTGCTATTGTAGAACATCATTCTTATCGGCGTCGTGATACCGCGGGATCTCAAACCCTGCTCGTTCGAGCAGGCGAGCACCGCGCCCGGCGTGTCATCGCCGTCCGGTCGGAAGATGGCGTCGTCAGCGTTGCCGTCTGCGCCCAGCAGCAGCCGAAACTCTCCGGAGCCATTGGCGAACTTCACGCCGTAGATGTCGTAGCCGCCAGGACTAACACCGCGGAAGAAGATCGATTCCACCGCGCCGAGCGCCTTGAACATCGGGTGCAATTCCGCGACCTGACGACGGATTTTGGCAGTCAACGATGCACTCATCCGGTCATAGTTCGGAACGCCGCGCTGCATGTCCTCGATGCCGTGCAGGACCGCGTCCCTGCTGCCTGGCATGGGGGTCTGTTCCCTGAATCGATCCGGCACTTGGGCCATTCGCCGGGAAAATTCCTCTTCAACCAGCCTGGCCTTTGCAGCATCGATCCGTCGTGCCAGCCGAGCTCCGGAAATCGGCTCCTGAAGCAGCACTTGGGTCACGTCTCTCTTTGCGTCGCGCAGGAAAATCAGGAGATCATCACGGCCGGAGGCAAAGGCATCGACGCCCTGGGCGGCAACCTCGAATTTCGGTCGTCCCGTTTCCTGCACGTACGTCCGACTGCCGTCGCGTGTTACCGACAATACGCGGCTCGGAGCCAGCTCGTACCAACCGACATAGGAATCGCTGAGGCTTGCGTGGGCTTCGCTGCCTTCGCCAGCCTGTTGGCGCGGTGTTTCGGCAATCCGAGCGGCGCGCAGGTCGCGGCCATTCCGGCGCAACATCAGTTCGGCTCGTGGTCCGTCATCGCCGACGGCAAATGTGATCTCGCCGGCGGCGGCGGAGTAGGAATAGGTTCCATCGTCCTTCGCAGTCAGCGGAAGTTTTCGCTGTCCGGTAAGTTGCGCAAAGACATCGTCGCCTTCGCGAAAGATGGCGAAAACCGATGTTGGACCCAATGAATAGAAGTCGACGTGCTGAGGTTTGCGCGCGGCCGCGGTCACTTCTCCTGCGCGATCGATGGTTGACACGGTGATCGGCGTCGCGCGGTAGGCGATGCTGCCGGCGGAAACGACGACAACCGGCAGGATGGCGGCCAGCGTCCCGATCCGTTCACGCCATCCGATCTTCGGAAGGGCGGCGGGCGCGGCAAGAATGTGCTCGACGCGCGCGCGGACCGTACACGGCCTCGCCATTTCGAGGCCCGCGGGGGCCTGCCGAACATTTTGCACGAAATCGAGCAAAATCTCCGCATAGGACGGTCTGTCTTCCAGCACCTCAAGCGCCCGGGCGTCGCTGATGATCTCGGCAAGTTCAGCCATCCGGAACAGCTGCCACCACGCCAAGGGGTTGAACCAGAACACCGCACGATTGATCGAGGCCAGCAGCAGGATGTAGAAATCGCGGTTGGCGATGTGGGCGCCCTCGTGGGCAAGCACGGCCCGGCGCTTGAAGGAATCCCAATCGATATATTGGGGCGGAAGCAGAACGGTCGATCCGAAGGTAACGGGGGCGCCGATGGCATCGCTCACGCGCAGGTTTGAACCGCCGGCCCAGGATTCACGCACCCAAGACTCACTCACCCAGGATTCACTTATCGGTCTTGCCGCGCGGGCCAGACGCCACGTCAGATAAAGGCCGACCGCCAATCTCAGCAGAAACATCCCGGCAACCAATGCGTAGATGGCCGTCGCGACGGCCCACCAGTTGACGGCCTGGTAGATTTCGCCGCGAGCTGTGATGGGGGTGCCGAGCTCCAAGGCGGACGAGGCGGGCAGCGGCTCCGGCAACGGCGCGCTTGCAGGCCACAATTTTTCCGCTGCCGACAGGGGCAGAGGGTCCAAGGTGACGGTCACCGTCGTCCAATGCATCAGAAACGGCATGGACAGCGAAGCGACCAGCACCATCACCCATGAGGTCATATGCACGTGGGGATTTCGTGCACGGAGAAGATTCAAGCCAACCCAGACGACGCTTCCGAGGACCAAGGAACGCAACGCCGACTCCGCCAGAATCGTGAGCATTGTTATTTCCCTCCCTTCGCCTTTGCCTTTGCAACCTTGTCGGCCAGCATCCGCAGCTGCCGCTGGTCGAGCATGGCTGTGTCGACCATGCCGACCAGCACCTCTTCGACCGAACCGTTGCAGAACCAGTCGACGATGCGCTGGACGGCTTTCGCCGCGACGCGCCCGCGCGGCTGAGCCGGATGGTAGACATACGTTCGTCCGTCCACCGTGTGTGTCGTGTAGCCCTTGTCTTCCAGCCTCCGCAGGACGGTCCGGACGGTCGATTCCTTGAGGGGACGCGAAAGCCGTTCGCGCACGGCTTCCGCCGTGACCGCACCGTCGGCCCAAACCAGTTGCATCACCTCCCGTTCGAGGTCACCCAGTTCGGGTAGGCTTTCATCCATCGGTTGTCCCTTCGAGTTTGCCTTCTGTAGCGTTACAGAGCGTCGCATACGTGCCGACGTTCTGCAACCTCGATCCGATGGGACGCAGTCGGATAGCTATTCCAGATGACGAAACTGGAGATGCGGGTAATGGCAGCCCAAGCGGAGGTCGGCCGGGCGCGCCAATGCGAGGCCGGTGCATTTTCCTTCCGACCTCGGAGACCGTCAGCGAACGATGAGCAATGGCGCGCTTACGCGCTCACCGCCGCACGATCGACCCGGAACGTCCGACCAGCCGGGCCAGTTGCTTGAAGCGGCTGCCGACGCGGTCGGCGACGAGATCGACCATGCGATGCTCGAACACCAGCATCAGCTTGCGGCCGTCGCTGCGGAAATGGGTGGCCGGCAGCACGCCCGGTCGCGCCGCCGAAATCAGATGGGCGACACGGAATGCCGCCCCCAACAGGCGGGCGCGCTCATTCATCGCCGGCGGCACCAGCTCGTGCACCAGTTGGGGCGGCTCGTTCTGCTCGCTGAAGCCGGCGTAGCGGTAGAATACCGACAGCGCGACAAAGGCGCGGCCCTGGTGGCTGATCGAGCCGAAATTGCCGTTGGTGATGAGGCTCAGCGTCTCCTCGCCACGATGGTCGGGATGCACCCGCCATCCGATGTCGGAGAGGAGGCAGGCGGCATGGCGCAGGCGGCGGTCCTCTTCGGTCTCGCGCAGCTTGATCACCCGCGCCAGGCGATCGGTCCAGGCGACCAGTTCCTCGGCGTGGCGGGCCGATCGCGACAACAGCTCGTTCAGCGCCTGCGCGGCGCAGATGAATCCATCCCTGGTGCGCTCGGCCGGCGGGAGCTTTTCGTACAGGAGGCCTTCGCGCACGCCGAAGGTCGAGAACACGATCGTCTTCGGCTTGGCCACCCGAATGATGTGTTCGAGCACCAGCGCCGCGTAGGTGAGGAGTGGCCGCCGCGCATCGGCGACCGTTTCGATATCGGCCAGCATGTTGGCGGCCGCCAGGCGCCGCAGCCGTTGCGCGAAGCCGAGCGCGTCGGCTGCCGGAATCGAGTAGCCGTGCATCACCTTGAGCGGATAACCGCTCTGGATGATGTGGATGCGCGCCAGCGCGCGCCAGGTGCCGCCGACCGCGTAGAAGGTCCTGTTACGGCCGGCCGTGAGCTGGGCGACGTCGGTGAGTTCGTTGCGCACGATGCGTCCGGCGCGCTTGAGGGATTTGTGCGAGAGGTCCTGCAGTGCGAGGCTGCCGAGCGGCAACGTCACGCCGCTGCGCACGCGGCTGCCCTTGATGTCGATCAGCTCGAGCGAGCCGCCGCCGAGGTCGCCGACGATGCCGTCCGGATTGTGGATGCCGGAGACGACGCCAAGCGCGGAAAGTTTTGCTTCGCGCGGGCCAGACAGGATATCGATCCGGGTGCCGCAGATCCGCTCAGCCGTGGCAATGAAGTCGGGGCCGTTGGCGGCGTCGCGGCAGGCCGCGGTGGCGATAGCGTAAACGCGACCGACTTTCTGGATGCGACACAGTGCGTGGAAGCGCCGAAGCGCGGACAGCGCCTTGGCAACCGCGTCCGGCGCCAACAGGCCGGTCGACTGCACCTCGCGGCCGAGCCCGCACAGCGCCTTCTCGTTGAACACGGTGACCAGGCTGCGCGCCAGCGTCTCGTAGACGACGAGACGCACCGAATTCGAGCCAATATCGATGACAGCGACGCTGGAAGCGCGCCGGCGCGGTCGCATCACCGGTAAGTCCCCTTATGACGATTGCTGACGTTCGTTACGGCGGGTGAGGCGGCGCGGCGAGGATTCCTTGAGAGACTTTCCACGGCCTGACAAACTCGGATTCGTCATGAAGTAATTGTGGAGGTTGAAAGGCTCTTCGCCTTTCGCGGCCTTCATACGCGTTGACGATCCATCGGGCAACAACTGCCAGCTCTGCTCATTATCCTTCAGGTTCGCGACCATGATTTGTTCGAGAACCTGCTGATGCACCGTGGGATTTTGCAGCGGACAGAGGATTTCGACGCGGCGGTCGAGGTTCCGCGGCATCATGTCGGCGGACGAGATATACACAGCCGCTTTCGCGCTCGGCAGGCCGTGTCCCATCCCGAAGCAGTAGATTCGGCCGTGCTCCAGGAAGCGCCCGATGATCGACTTGACGCGGATGTTCTCGGAAAGCCCCGGTAGCCCCGGGCGCAGGCAGCAGATGCCGCGGACGACCAGATCGATCGATACCCCTGCCTGGGAAGCTTCATACAGCGCGTCGATGATATCGGGGTCAACCAGCGAGTTCATTTTCATCCAGATCACGCCCGGCTTGCCGTGGCGCGCGTGGTTGGTCTCGCCGTGGATGTGCTCGATGATGCGCTTGCGCAGCGTCAGGGGCGAGACCGCCATCTTCTCGATGTCGCTCGGCTCGGCATAGCCGGTGATGTAGTTGAACACCCGCGCGGCGTCGCGCCCGATGATCGGGTCCGAGGTGAAATAGGAGAGGTCCGTATAGATGCGCGCGGTCACCGGATGATAATTGCCGGTGCCGGTATGTACATAGGTCGTGAGGTTGCCGCCCTCGCGGCGCACCACCATCGAGAGCTTGGCGTGCGTCTTCAGCTCGATGAAACCGTACACGACCTGGACGCCGGCGCGTTCGAGATCGCGCGCCCAGCGGATATTGGCCTCCTCGTCGAAGCGCGCCTTCAGCTCGATCAGCGCGGTCACCGACTTGCCGGCCTCCGCAGCTTCGGCCAGCGCGCGCACGATCGGCGAGTTGTTCGAGGTGCGGTAAAGCGTCTGCTTGATGGCGACGACATCGGGATCGCGTGCGGCCTGCTGCAGGAATTGCACCACGACGTCGAAGGATTCGTAGGGATGGTGGACGATGAGGTCCTTTTGCCTGATGGCCGCGAAGATATCGCCGCCATGGTCGCGCACCCGCTCGGGATGGCGCGGCACATAGGGTACGAATTCGAGGTCGGGCCGGTCGAGCCGGGTGAGCTGCGACAGTTCGTTCATGGCCAGCACGCCGTCGACCAGGAGCACTTCGTCGTCGGAGGCGGACAGCGCCTGCTGCACGAACGCGCGCAGCTCTTCCGGCATCTTGGCTTCCATCTCCAGCCGGATCACCGATCCGCGCCGCCGCCGCTTCAGCGCGGTCTCGAACAGGCGGACCAGATCTTCGGCCTCTTCTTCGATTTCCAGTTCCGAGTCTCTGATGATGCGGAACGCACCCTGGCCCTTGACGGTGTAGCCGGGGAACAGGCGGCCGATGAACAGGCCGGTGGCCTGTTCCAGCGTGATCAGCCGCACCGGGCCGTCCTTGGGGGAGGGGATGCGGATGAAGCGATCGATCTTGCCGGGCATGCGGATCAACGCGTTCATCGGCTTGCCGTCGGAGACCCGCGCCAGCTGCAGCGCCACGGTGAAGCCGAGACTCGGGATGAACGGGAAGGGATGCGCAGGGTCGATCGCCAACGGCGTCAGCAGCGGGAAGATATTGTGGAGGAAATGGTCCTCGATCCAGGTGCGCTCGGATTTGGTGACGTCGCGACCGTCAACGAGGATAATGCCGACGTTGGAGAGGACGGCACGCAGGTCGCGCCAGATCGCCTGCTGGTCGCTGGCGAGCCGGGAAACCGCCTGGTTGATGAGGACGAGCTGCTCGGCTGGGCTAAGCCCGTCCGGGCTGCGTTCGGGAATACCTTCGCGGACCTGCGCCTTGATGCCGGCGACGCGGACCATGAAGAATTCGTCAAGGTTATTGGCCGATATCGACAGAAACCTCACCCGCTCCAGCACAGGGTGCCCGGAATTAACTGACTCCTCGAGCACCCGGCGGTTGAAATGCAGCCACGAAAGCTCGCGATTGATGAAGCGCTCCGGGCTGGTCGCGATCAGGGGCGGCCCCTCGGCGACCTGTTCTTTTTCTTTTATTTCAATAGCTTGTGCCGATTCCATGAAGTTTTTGTCCATCAGAGGGAGGGTCGTCGGGCCAATTAGGCAAATCCGGCGCAAACCATGTGTTACGGCGATGACGTTTCAATGACATTGACGTTCCAGTCGGCCGCGGCGTCAAGCGGGGACGGGGGGCGATCAGCGAATCAGGCGCTGCGCAAGAGTTCGGCAGCCAGCGCCCGGGTGACCGGGCGGCCAAGCCGCAGCGCCTCGGTGTCCAGCAGTTCGACCGCCTGGCGGGCGGCGGCATAGGAGCGCTCGATGCGGTTGGCGAGATAGCTCACGACCGCTTCATCCACGGTCAATTGGCGGTCCGCGCAGAATTTGACGATCAGGGCGCGAAACAACATATCGTCCGGCGCCAATAGCGACACCGTCGGCACCGCGCGCAGGCGCGACCGCAGGTCGCGCAGTTCGATCTCGACTGCCGAGGGCGGGAGCTGCGTGGTGATCAGCACGAAGGCTTCGTCCTCGCGCGCGAGATTCATCAGGTGAAACATCGCGCGCTCGTCAAAACCTTGCGGCTTCAGGTCCTCGACGACAAGCGCGCCGGTCGCCAGCGCCGCGGGCACCGAGGCCGCGGTCAGCGCGTGCGCCGCGGTCGAGCGCGCGCCGGACTGTTCGGCCCAGATCGAGGCGAGGTGGCTTTTTCCCGAGCCCTCGGGCCCGACCAGCAGCATGATGCGGTTCGGCCAGTCGGGCCAGCTCTCGATCAGCGAAAGCCCCGCCTCATTGGCCGGACCTTCCAGAAAATTGTCGCGGGTCAGGCTTTCGGCGTGCGGCAGCGCAAAGGCAAGCTGTCGGGGTTGGGTACTTGCCACACAATCACTCCAGCGGGTTAACGTGCTTCGATGGTGCTCATGTGCCGTACCCACTCCACGAGATAGAGGGAGACGGAAACCAAAGTAAAGATGGTCACAAAACCCATCAGGATCAGGTCGTACGGCTGCGGCTGGAAGCCGAAGCCGAGCGAGCCCAGTACCAGCGCCGCGAACGCCACCTGCGCCACCGTGTTCAGTTTCGACACCATCGAGGGCTTCATCGGAACCGGTTTGTCGAACAACCATGACACAATCACGGCGGCGACGATCATGATGTCGCGCGAGACCA
This sequence comes from uncultured Alphaproteobacteria bacterium, assembly GCA_963786115.1. Classification (GTDB taxonomy): domain Bacteria; phylum Pseudomonadota; class Alphaproteobacteria; order Rhizobiales; family Xanthobacteraceae; genus Bradyrhizobium. The sequence goes on along the minus strand of CAWAYC010000017.1, from coordinate 125,399 downwards.
CGAGGATCACGATCCAGCGCGGCACCGCGCCCCAGATGCCGAGCGCCACAAAGATCGAGACCAGCAGCGCCTTGTCGGCCAAGGGGTCGAGCAGGGCGCCGAGTTCGCTCGTCATGTTGAAGCGCTTGGCGAGGAAGCCATCGACCGCGTCGCTGATGCCGGCAATGACGAAGATCGCAAACGCAATCTCCATCTGGCTGGAGGCGATGGCCCAGACGATGACCGGCACCAGGATGATGCGGCCGAGCGTGATAATGTTCGGAATACTGGTCGGAATACTCAACTCGGTCGCTTCCCGGCTACCGGCCTGATATTACTGCAAATCCGGCCGTTTGGCGGACGGGCCGGCTGTTATCTACATAGTATATTGGCATCAGCCTTGCGAGCCATTGCAGGATCGCGGAATTCCTCGTAACCAGCGCTCGTCACCTGGAATTTGGCATGATCGACCGCAAAAACGGCCTTACTTACGCGGATTCGGGCGTCGATATCGATGCCGGCAATCGACTGGTTGATTTGATCAAGCCGATGGTGCGCGCCACGGCGCGCGCCGGCGCGGACGCCGAGATCGGCGGCTTCGGCGGCTTGTTCGACCTGAAGGCCGCGGGCTTCAAGGATCCGGTGCTGGTGGCGGCGACCGACGGCGTCGGCACCAAGGTCAAGATCGCGATCGAGACCGGGCTGCATGGCGGCATCGGCATCGACCTGGTGGCGATGTCGGTCAACGACCTCGTCGTGCAGGGCGCGGAACCGCTGTTCTTTCTGGACTATTTCGCCTGCGGCAAGCTCGATCCGGAGGCGGCCGCCGCAATCGTTGCCGGCGTCGCCGAGGGCTGCCGCGAATCCGGCTGCGCGCTGATCGGCGGCGAAACTGCCGAGATGCCCGGGCTCTACAAGGACGGCGACTATGATCTCGCCGGCTTCGCGGTCGGCGCCGCCGAGCGCGGGACGCTGTTGCCGCGAGGCGACATCGCAATCGGCGACGCGGTAATCGGCCTGGCCTCGTCGGGTGTCCATTCCAATGGCTTTTCGCTGGTCCGCAAGATCGTCGAGCGATCGGGCATTGCTTTCGACGCGCCGGCGCCGTTCTCGCCGGTGATGACGCTCGGCGGCGCGCTGCTGGCGCCGACGCGGCTCTATGTGAAATCATGCCTGCGCGCGATCCGCGAGACCGGCGCGGTCAAGGGCCTCGCCCATATCACCGGCGGCGGTTTCACCGACAACATTCCGCGCGTGCTGCCTAAGCATCTGGGCGTCGGCATCGATCTGGCGCGGCTGCCGGTGCTGCCGGTGTTCAAGTGGCTGGCCGAGCAGGGCGGCATTGCCGAGCTCGAACTGCTGCGTACCTTCAATTGCGGCATCGGCATGATCGCCATCGTAAAGCCCGACGCGCTCGATGCCGTGACCGAAATCTTCACCGCGAGCGGCGAGACCGTTGCGCTGCTCGGCGAAGTCATCAGCGCGGAAGGCGAGCATCGCGTGGTCTATAACGGCCATCTCGATCTTTCGCTGTGAACATGAAGCGCCGCGTCGCCATCCTGATTTCCGGGCGCGGATCGAACATGGCCGCGCTGATCGAGGCGGCAAGGCAGGCGGATTTTCCGGCCGAGATCGTCGCGGTGATTTCCAACCGCACTGACGCCGCGGGGCTTGAAAAGGCCGCCGCGCAGGGCATCCCGACGGAAGTCATCGAAAGCAGGCCGTTCGGCAAGGACCGCGCGGCGTTCGAGGCCGTGCTGCAGCGCGCGCTCGACGAAAGAAAAGTCGAGCTGATCTGTCTCGGCGGATTCATGCGGCTATTCACCGCCGAATTCGTGCAGCGCTGGTACGGCAGGATGCTCAACATCCACCCCTCGCTGCTGCCGTCATTTCCGGGCCTCGACCCGCACGGCCAGGCGCTGAAAGCCGGCGTCAAGCTGTCCGGCGCCACCGTGCATTTCGTGATTCCGGAAACCGATGCCGGGCCGATCGTGATGCAGGGCGCGGTAGTTGTCGCCGATGACGATACGGCGGAGTCGCTTGCCGCGCGCGTGATCAAGATCGAGCACCGCATCTATCCGGAAGCGCTGCGGCTGCTCGCGAGCGGCAAGGTTGGCCTCGAAGGCGACGTCTGCAAGACAGCGGGCAACGCCGCGACCGACAGCACGTTGATTTCGCCGGCGGTAAACTAGTTTCGCGCCGCCTTGCCAACGCCGGTCTCCTCGTTTGGACGAAAAAAGACGCGGCCAGGCTTCCCGGCTGATTGACGCTTCCCGAAAGTTAAGGGCAAATCCGCACCGGTTTTTCGCATTTTTCGGGCGCGCGTTGGGAATGGACTGCATGCACTGCTCATCGCGTCGCTCGGGAGCAGGAAAAATCGGGGCTGGCCTGCGGTTTGTGCAGCTGGTGGCGGTGGCCTTGGTGCTCGCCGTGGGCTTTGCCGCCTCTGCATCGGCCCAATCCCCCACGCCCACACCAACTCCGACGCCTTCGCCGACCCCCAGCCCGACGCCGAGTGTGATCAATTCCGACCTGTCGGCCGCTGCGACCGTAACCAATCTTGGCAGCAATTTTCTCGAGCGTCTCGGCAATCAGGCGACCAATGGCTTCAACCGGATGTGGCGAAACAATCCGGGCGGCGGCGGCGCCTCCGAGAGCGCCGAGGCGCCACGTTTCCGAACCTGGTTCGAGGGCTACGGGATCTCGGCGCGGAATGCCGAGATCGGCGATTTCGTCGGCGACAGCCGCACCACCTGGGGCGGGGTGGCGGGCGTCGGCGCCCGGGTCGCGCCCGGCGTCAATGTGGGCTTTACCGTGGACCAGAGCCGCACCGCCGTCGACGTGCCCCTGGCGCTGCAATCGGCCACCATCAATCTGACCCAGCTCGGCTTCAACGCCTCCCTCGACAAGGGGCCGTGGACTTGGGCGATTGCGCTGGTGCACGGCTTCGGCAACATCCATTCGAGCCGCGACACCGGTTTTGGGCTGGCGATAGCCGGCTACAATGCGCGGCTCGACGGCGCGCTCAGCGAGCTCAGCTACTACTGGGACAAGGACCAGAGCCGCATCGTGCCGAAGGCCGGGCTCGAATTTGTCCGCTCCCGGACCGGATCATTGCAGGAAGTCGGCGGCCTCGATCCCGTGATGGCGACGGGCGCCACCGCTGAGCGCATGCGCGTCAGCGCCGTCGCGGTCAATCCTGTTACATCGGCCGCACCCTTGAAGCTCCGGTGCTGCGCGCACAGCAGAAACAGCCGCAGATCTTCCCACGAAGGATTCGAAGCTATTTCAAGTTTCTTGCGCTGCATTGGCGCTGCGCCGGCCAGCAGAGTATGCGGCATGCCGTATCCCCAACAGATAATAGACGATCAAAAGGGAAATCTAGGCCGCGAAAATGCACAAAGTGTTTCCGCGATACGGGAAATTGACGGCAAGTTCGCGTCGCACGAGTGCAGGTAACGCGCGGGGATGTTGAAAACACTATCGAATTTGGAGCGTTTTCGAGCTAAGTGGGTACCCGTTCGCGTGAAGAAAACGCGTCAGAACACAAAGCTAGTCCTTGTCGCGGTCGACCCTGACCACCCGGCCTTTTTCGATCGCCAGCGCCAGCCGGCCGTGTTTCAGCGACAGCGCGGCTTCGCCGAACAATTCGCGCCGCCAGCCGTGTAGCGCGGCGACGTCGGCATGGTCGTCGCCGGCGATCTGCTCAAGATCGTCGACGGTCGCGATCACCTTGCTGGCGACGGCATGGCGCTCGGAGGTCATCCGCAGCAACACCTTCAACAGTTCGACGATCGCAGCACCATTGGAATTGCCGCGCGGCTTTTCGATCTTCGGCAAGGTCGACTGGTCGCGGGCGAGGCCGCGCTGCACGGCGGCGACGATCTCGCTGCCCCATTTCGAGCGGTCGAAGCCCTTCGGCAGCGAGCGCAGATTGGCGAGCTTCTCCAGGCTGGTCGGCGCATGGGTGGCGATATCGCCGACCGCGTCGTCTTTCAGCACGCGGCTGCGCGGTACGTCGCGGCTCTGCGCCTCCTGCTCGCGCCAGGCGGCGACTTCGATCAGCACCGCGAGTTCCTTCGGCTTGCGGACCCGGGTCTTGAGCCTTTCCCAGGCGCGCTCGGGGTGGAAGTCGTAGGTCTTTGGCGAGGTCAGCACCTCCATCTCCTCACTGACCCAGTCGCTGCGGCCGCGCTTCTTCAGGTCGGCGTCGAGGGCCGCGAACACGTCGCGCAGATGGGTGACGTCGGAGACCGCGTAGTGCATCTGCTCTTCGGACAGGGGCCGGCGCGACCAGTCGGTGAAGCGGTGGGTCTTGTCCGGCCGGTGGCCGGTGACGCGCTCCACCAGTTGGTCATAGGCGATGCTGTCGCCATAGCCGAGCACCATGGCGGCCACCTGCGTGTCGAAGATCGGATGCGGAATGGTGTTGGACTGGTGCCAGACGATCTCGATGTCCTGCCGCGCGGCATGAAACACCTTCAGGACCTTCTCATTGCCCATCAGCTCGAAGAACGGCTTCAAATCGATGCCGGGCGCCAACGTATCGATCACGACGGCCTCTTCCGCGCTCGCCATCTGCACGACGCAGAGCAGGGGATAGTAGGTCGTCTCCCGCAGGAATTCGGTGTCGACGGTGATGACGGGGTGGCGGGCGAGGCGGTCGCAGGCGGCCGCCAGTTCCGGGGTGGTGGTAATCAGATCCATGAACAGTCCATAGCGCTTCCGACACGCGTTCTGCCGAAAGTGCAGGTATGTCAAGGGCCTTGCAGGGGGATTGAGCCTTCAATTTGGCTCAGGGTACCGGTTTTCGGGGTCGGAGACCCCGCGTGACGGCGTGCGGCCTGATCTCTAGCCAGTTACACAGCCGTCATCGCCCGGCTTGCCGCCTTCCGCTAAAGCTTCGGCGCGCCGGCACGGGAAAGCCCGGCGAAGCCAGGGGCGCCGGTGATCGATCGATAGGCCGCGGCGTACTGGGTCACCAGTCAAGCCGGGTGACGACGACCTACCGTGTAGCACGCAGCCCGGATCGCAGAATTGGGATTCGAGGTGCGCCTCACTCGTAGCGAACGCCCTTTGATGGCCGCCGTCCCGACGGGATCGCCAGCACGATCAGGCACAGCGCGATCATCGCCATCCCGATGAATTCAAGAGCAAACGCGTCCACGGTAATCTCCCCCGACAAACCGATAGATTTGTCGGGAGTGGATTGAGGGTTTGTTAAATCTTGTGGTTACCGGAAGACGCTTCGCCGAATGGTAAGCGAGAGGTTAACGCGTCGGATGCGGCGCTGCGCAGGACGGGTCGAGCTCTTCACTATCACGCTGGTAACTGCAATGGACGGGTATCGCTTCGCTCCACCCATCCAACGAACCCTCACGTGCCACAAAACGTCTGCAACACGCGCTGCTCGGGCAGCGGTGGCTCGGCATAGGCAGCGAACGCCGGCTGGTCCTCGTAGGGCTTCGACAGCACCGTCAGCAATTCCTCGAACGGTGCGTAGTCGTCGTTCACGGCGGCCGCAATCACCGCCTCCACGCGGTGGTTGCGCGGGATGAAGGCGGGATTGACCGCGCGCATCGCCGCCTGCCGCTCGCCGGCGGATTGCGGCTCCTCGGCCGCGCGCTGGCGCCAGCGCGGGGCCCATTCGTCATAGGCCGCGGGATCGGTGAACTGATCTCTGGTTTTGTCGACAGCGGAATCGCCTGCGGCGTCGGAAAGGTGGCGGAAGGTGAGGGTGAAGTCGGCCTGGTTTTTGGCCATGGTGTCCAGGAGATCCTGGATCAACGCCTCGTCGCCATCGCGCCGCGTGAACAACCCGATTTTCTTGCGCAGGCCGGCCTGATAGGCCGTGGTGAATTTTTCCGCGAACTCGCCGAGGATGAACTGTGCCCGCTCGATGGCCTTTTCGTTGTCATCGGAAAACAGCGGCAACAGGCATTCGGCAAGCCGTGTCAGATTCCACAGCGCGATTTGCGGCTGGTTGGCGTAGGCGTAACGGCCCATCTCGTCGATCGAGGAGAAGACCTGCGCGGGGTTGTATTCGTCCATGAAGGCGCACGGGCCGTAATCGATGGTCTCGCCCGAAATCGAGGTGTTGTCGGTGTTCATCACGCCGTGGATGAAGCCGACCAGAAGCCAGCGCGCCACCAGCTCGGCCTGCCGCGCGACGACGCCTTCGAGCAGCGCGTGATAGGGGCGCTCGGCTTTTGCCACATCAGGATAATGCCTGCTGATGACGTGGTCGGCGAGCGCGCGCACGCCGTCGGTGTCGCCGCGCGCGGCGAAGAACTGGAAGGTGCCGACGCGGATATGGCTCGCCGCCACGCGGGTGAGCACGGCGCCGGGCAGCATGGTCTCGCGCATCACGTTCTCGCCGGTGATAACAGCGGCTAGGGAGCGTGTAGTCGGAATGCCCAACGCGAACATGGCCTCGCTGACGATGTATTCACGCAGCACCGGTCCGAGCGCGGCGCGGCCGTCGCCTCGGCGCGAAAACGGCGTCGGGCCGGACCCCTTGAGCTGGATGTCGCGGCGGACGCCGTCCTTGTCGATGACTTCGCCGAGCAGAATGGCGCGGCCATCGCCCAATTGGGGTACAAAGTGCCCGAACTGGTGGCCGGCATAGGCCATCGCGATCGGGTCGGCCCCCTCGGGAATCCGCTTGCCGGCCAAGATTTCGGCGCCTTCCGGGCTATCCAGCAGGTCCGGATCGAGCCCCAGATGGACGGCCAGCGCCCGGTTCAGCTTGATCAGCCGGGGCGCGGCGACGGGGGTCGGCGCCACGCGGGCGAAAAAGTTCGCGGGCAGCGCTGCGTAGGTATTCTGGAAGGGGAAATGGACCGTCATGACCCAAAGATAGGCGCGCCCCGGCAATAGGCAAACACTTCGGGCTCCTTCCGGCAAAATGGCCGTTTTTCGGGCGCAATCCGCTTTGGCCTCGGTTGCCGCGCGGGGGCGCGTCGGGTAAACCCTCCCGCAATTCGAACGGGGCCCTAGCCTCTCGATTCGACCCCCTCCGACATCTGTTTTTTTTGGAAACTCCATGCATCGCTACCGGTCACATACATGCGGCGCGCTCCGGGAGAGCGATATCGGCCAAGTCGTTCGCCTCTCGGGCTGGGTCCATCGCGTTCGCGACCATGGCGGCGTCCTGTTCGTCGACCTGCGCGACCATTACGGCATCACGCAATGCGTAGCCGACCCGGATTCGCCGGCGTTCAAGGAAGTCGAAAAGTTCCGCTCGGAGTGGGTCGTCCGGATCGACGGCAAGGTGCGCCGCCGCCCCGATGGTACCGACAATCCGGAACTGCCGACCGGCATGGTCGAGATCTACATCAGCGAGATCGAGGTGCTGGGGCCAGCCGCCGAGCTGCCGCTGCCGGTGTTCGGCGAGCAGGAATATCCTGAAGATATAAGGCTTAAGTACCGTTTCCTCGACCTTCGTCGCGAGAAACTGCACCAGAACATCATGACCCGTGGCGCGATCGTGGATTCGATGCGCAAGCGCATGAAGGAGCAGGGCTTCTTCGAATTCCAGACCCCGATCCTCACGGCGTCCTCGCCGGAAGGCGCGCGGGACTTCCTGGTGCCGTCGCGCATTCATCCCGGAAAGTTCTACGCGTTGCCGCAGGCGCCGCAGCAGTACAAGCAGCTGCTGATGATGTCGGGCTTCGACCGCTACTTCCAGATCGCGCCCTGTTTCCGCGACGAGGACCCGCGCGCCGACCGCCTGCCTGGCGAATTCTATCAGCTCGACGTCGAGATGAGCTTTGTCACGCAAGACGATGTATTTGCGGCGATGGAGCCGGTGATCACGGGTGTCTTCGAGGACTTTGCCAAGGGCAAGCCGGTGACAAAGGGCTGGCCCCGGATTCCGTTTGCGGAAGCCATCCGCAAATACGGCACCGACAAGCCGGACCTGCGCAACCCGATCCTGATGCAGGACGTCTCGGAGCATTTCCGCGGCTCCGGCTTCAAGGTTTTCGCGCGGATGCTGGAAGACCCGAAGAACCAGGTCTGGGCGATCCCCGGACCGGGCGGCGGCAGCCGCGCATTCTGCGACCGCATGAACTCGTGGGCGCAGGGCGAGGGCCAGCCCGGCCTCGGCTACATCATGTGGCGCGAAGGCGGCGAGGGCGCGGGTCCGCTTGCCAACAACATCGGACCGGAACGGACGGCTGCGATCCGTTCGCAGCTCGGCTTGAAGGAAGGCGATGCCGCGTTCTTCGCTGCCGGCGACCCGGACAAATTCTGGAAGTTTTCAGGGCTGGCGCGCACCAGGCTCGGCGAGGAATTGAACCTGATCGACAAGGAGCGCTTCGAACTCGCCTGGATCGTCGACTTCCCGATGTACGAGTACAATGAGGAAGACAAGAAGGTCGACTTCTCCCACAACCCGTTCTCGATGCCGCAGGGCGGTCTCGAGGCGCTGCGGACCCAAGACCCGCTCACCATCAAGGCGTTCCAGTACGACATCACCTGCAACGGTTACGAGATCGCCTCCGGCGGCATCCGCAACCACCGTCCCGAGGCGATGGTGAAGGCGTTCGAGATCGCGGGCTATGGCGAAAAGGAAGTGGTCGATCGGTTCGGCGGCATGTACCGTGCCTTCCAGTACGGTGCACCGCCGCATGGCGGTATGGCGGCGGGCGTCGACCGTATGGTGATGCTTCTCTGCGGCACGACCAATTTGCGTGAAATCTCTCTATTCCCGATGAACCAGCAGGCCGTCGACCTGTTGATGGGCGCCCCTTCGGAGGTCGCGCCAAAGCAGTTGCGCGAGCTTCACATCCGGCTCAATTTGCCGGAGAACTGAGTCAGCCAACCGGCCGCCGAAGTTAATTCGGGGTCGAGGAAGCCCGCGGGGGAAGTGCATGTCGTCTTATTCTGAGGATCTCCATTCCGCGGCGCTGGCCTACCACCGGCTGCCGCGGCCGGGCAAACTCGAGATCCAGGCGATCAAGCCGCTCGCCAACCAGCGCGACCTCGCGCTGGCCTATTCGCCGGGCGTCGCCGCCGCCTGTACCGAGATCGCCAAGGACCCGGCGCAAGCGGCGTCATTGACCACCCGCGCCAATCTGGTCGCCGTGGTCAGTAACGGCACCGCGGTGCTTGGGCTCGGCAATATCGGCCCGCTGGCTTCCAAACCCGTGATGGAAGGCAAGGCGGTCCTGTTCAAGAAATTCGCCGGGATCGACGTGTTCGACATCGAGATCGCCGCCGACACCATCGAGCGCGTGGTCGAGACCGTGGCTGCGCTGGAGCCGACCTTCGGCGGGATCAATCTCGAGGACATCAAGGGACCTGAATGCTTTGAGATCGAGGCGCAACTAAAGGAGCGCATGAAGATCCCGGTGTTCCACGACGACCAGCATGGCACCGCCATCATCGTCGGCGCCGCGATCACCAATGCGCTGCTGCTCAACGGCAAGAAATTGTCCGACGTCAAGATCGTCTGCTCCGGCGCCGGCGCCGCGGCGATCGCGTGCCTGAATTTGCTGGTGTCGCTGGGCGCGCAGCGCAAGAACATCTGGGTGTGCGATATCGATGGCGTCGTGCACGAAGGCCGCAACACGCTGATGGACCGCTGGAAGGCGGTCTACGCGCAGAAGACCGACAAGCGAACGCTGGCCGACGTCATCCCCGGCGCCGACATCTTCCTTGGGGTTTCCGCTCCGAACGTGCTGAAGCCTGAAATGGTCAAGGCAATGGCCGACCAACCGCTGGTGATGGCGCTGGCCAACCCGACGCCCGAGATCATGCCGGACGAAGCGCGCAAAGCCCGCCCCGATGCGATGATCTGTACGGGACGTTCCGACTTCCCCAACCAGGTCAACAACGTCCTGTGCTTTCCCTTCATCTTCCGCGGCGCGCTCGATGTCGGCGCCACCGCGATCAACGAGGAGATGAAGCACGCCGCGGTCGAGGCCATCGCGCAGCTCGCGCGCGATCCGCCGTCGGACGCGGTCGCGCGGGGCTTTGACAGCGGCGAGACGCAGGGCTTCGGACCGGGCTCGCTGATCCCGAGTCCGTTCGATCCGCGGCTGATCCTGCGCATTGCGCCGGCGGTCGCCAGGGCGGCGATGGATTCCGGCGTGGCGACGCGGCCCATCACGAATTTCGACGAATACACCGCGCAGCTGGAGCGCTTCGCGTTCCGCTCCGGCCTCACCATGAAGCCGGTATTTGCCAAGGCAAAGACCCAGCCGGTTCGCGTGATCTATGCCGAAGGCGAGGACGAGCGCGTGTTGCGCGCCACGCAAGTGGTGCTGGAAGAAAAGCTGGCGCGGCCGATCCTGGTCGGACGTCCCTCGGTGGTCGAAGCCCGCATCAAGCGGTTCGGGCTCGCGATCAAGGCCGGCAAGGATTTCGATCTCGTCAATCCCGAGGACGATCCGCGCTACCGATCCTACGTGCAGTCCTATATCGACGTCGCCGGCCGGCGCGGCGTGACGCCGGAAGCGGCGCGCACGGTGGTTCGCACCAACAATACCGTGATCGCGGCGCTCGCGGTCGTTCGCGGCGAGGCCGACGCCATGCTCTGCGGCGTCGTAGGCCGCTACATGAGCCATCTGCGCCATGTGCGCGAGATCATCGGGTTCCTGCCCGGGGTCAGCGACTACGCGGCGCTGGCGCTGATGATCACCAGCAAGGGCGCCTATTTCATCGCCGACACTCAGGTGCGGCCGAACCCGAGCGCGGAAGAACTCGCGGAGATGGCGTCGCTGGCGGCGATCCATGCCCAGCGCTTCAACTTCAAGCCGAGAATAGCGTTCGTGTCACATTCCGACTTCGGCAGCTATGACACGGAATCCTCGCGCAAGATGCGCCGCGCCACCGTGCTGCTGAAAGAGAAGCATCCGGAGATCGAGGCCGACGGCGAGATGCAGGGCGATACCGCGCTCTCGGCCGCCGCGCGAAAATTGGTGCTGCCGCATTCCAAACTGGAAGGCGAAGCCAACATCCTGATCATGCCGAATCTGGATACCGCCAACGTCGCCTACCAGATGATCAAGTCGCTGGCGGACGCGCTCCCCGTCGGACCGATCCTGATCGGGCCGGCGCGCCCGGCGCATATTCTCACCCCGGGGGTGACCGCGCGCGGCGTGCTCAACATGACGGCGGTTGCCGCCGTCGAAGCCCAGGAGCGCGCGGGCCGGCAGCAACCGACGCTGTTCGGCTAGCTCAGATCGAAGGCTTCCAGTCGTGCGCGGACTGGATTGATCGTCGACGGCGAAACGACCATAATCGTTTAGCTGCGTTCGTCCGCAATTTTTGCCCTTCTGTCATCCAGTGAGGCCGACCATGCCAGCGTTCGTTACCTTCGGGCGGATCTTGTTCGCCGTGCTCTTCATTTATTCGGGCGCGACCAAGCTGTTCAGTATCCAGCCGACCGCGGACCTCATCGCCTCCAAGGTGACCATTCCAACGCTGATCGAGCCCTATACGTCCCAGCTCGAAACCCTGGCCGGGATGCCGTTCATGCAATTGCTCGCGATCTCCATCGGCGCTTTCGAGATCATCGCGGGCCTGATGATCGCGGTCAATTTCGGGGCGCGGTTCTTCGCGATCCTGCTGATCTTCTTCGTGCTGGTGACTACCTTCTACTTCCACGATTTCTGGAATCAGCCGGCGCCGGATAATGCCAGGACGCTGATCGATGCGCTGAAAAACCTGTCGCTGGTCGGTGCTCTCTTCATCATCGCCGGCTATGGCCGCGGCCCGCGCAATCAGGAACCCGCGTACAGCGATGGGTAGCGGGAAGAATTATTCGTAGGCGATATCGCGCAGGCGGCGGACCAGGCTCTCCCCGCCGTCGATGACGAGATTTTGGCCGGGCATGGATGCGCTCCGCGCCACCAGCAGGACGGCGTCCGCGATCTCTTCGGGCCTGGGGTTACGACCGAGCATCGTGTCGTTCTTGACGCGTTCGAAATCCCGCCTGGTTTGCTTGCCGCTGGGGAACAGCAATCCCGGCAGGATGCCGAATACCCGCATCCTGTTCGAGGGGATCATCTGCCACATCTCGGTGATCGCCAGCAGGCCGAATTTGCCGACCGTGTAGCTGTAATAATCCGGATTTAAATTCTTCACTTTCTGGTCGAGGATGTTGACGACGGTCACGGGGTTGCCGCGCCGCGATTTTCCATAGGCCAGCTCGGTGAGAATAAACGGTGCGGTGACGTGCACCGCGAGACTGGATTCTAGCAGTTTGACCGAACCTTTGCCGGGAAAGTCATACTGGAATATGGAAGCATTGTTGATGATGAGCCGGGGCGGGCCGTAGGTCCGGACGACTTTCTCGAAAAAGCCACCGACGCTCGATGGCCGCGTAAAATCGCAGGACATCATCGCCGCCTGATGGCCGGCATTCACGATTTCCTCGACGAGCTTTCGTCCCGTATCGCGCGACCGGTTGACGTGGACGATAACCATGTATCCTTCGCTGGCGAGGCGCTTCGCCAGCACTTGACCGAGGCGAGATCCGGCTCCGGTAACGAGAGCGACCGGCATCGACCCTAGGTCCATGCGGCGCGGGTGCGGTATACTTCCACGCCGGCAGCCTCGGTCTCGTTGAAGATGTCGAGTTTCATGACCGAGACCCGGCATGCATCGACCCGTTCATCGGCGAAACACTTGTCGACAATCTCGTCCAGCAGGGTTTCGAGCAGGTCGGTGTGCGGACGCGACGGAAAGGTCTTCAGAAAATCCCTGATGTGATCGTAGTTGATGTAGCCGAACTGTTCGAGACGGCGGCAATTCAGCGTGGCGAACAAGGTGACGTTGATCGACAGCCGGTTCGGCCGCTCGGGGTATTTCTCCCAGGGATGAACGCCGCAGCGGCATTCGACGACGACGTTGTTCAGCTTTACTTCAATTCGATCGTTGGCTGTAATCGACAGGTGTTGTTCAATATCCGGCAAGTCGCTTTTCCCGTGAGGTCCATTGTAAGTGGAACATAAAATGGACCTGCTTGCAAAACTTCACCTTACCAGGAGGTCAATTGCCAGTCGGGCGATGTCTTCAACGATCGGATGATCCGAGGAGAACTGGATGGCCGGCAGTATTGTCTGGTCGCGATGAAAACCGTATCGCAGCAATTCCTCTGGGAGGTCGCTCAGCGCATCTATTTCTGCTTCGACCTCATGCTGATGTTGCGGACAATGATAGACGAATGTCCGCAGCTCGCGCTTGATGGACCGGTCGGGATCGACGAGGGCGGTAAATGATCCCGGATCAGTTACCGCCGCCGGCCGACAGGGTTATTCTGAAATCGTCTGGACGACGCTGGAGACTGGACGCGCGCTCACGGTGGGCAGCTTGACGTCCTTGGCGAGCTCCTCCTCATATTGCGGAAGTATCTGCACCGGCGCCTTCGCCCGCATCGCGACGACCTTGTAGCCGCCGGCCTTCAGCCGCTTCAGAAGCTCAGGCAGGGCTTCCGCCGTGTGCCTCTGGAAGTCGTGCATCAGGATGATGCCTTTGCCGAGCTTGTCGACCTTCTTCATCACGGTATCGATCACCGTCTGCGGCTTGCTGGCCTTGAAGTCGAAGGAGTCGAGGTCGCAGGAGAAAATCGCGATGTTGCGGGTGCCGAGGTAGGTCACCATCTCCGGCGGATGCTGCAGCGCCGGAAAACGGAAGAACGGCGAGGGTGCAGTGCCGAGCGCCCATTTGACGGCGGCAAAGCCCTTCTCGATTTCGTCCTTGCGCTGGTCTTCGGTCAGCTTCTTGTTGTTCAGGTTGGCGTGCGACCAGGTGTGCGCGCCGACGGTGTGACCGGCCGCGTAAACCTGCTTCAGGATCTCCGGATGGTAGGTGGCGTGTTTGCCGATCGGGAAGAAGATGCCGGTCGTGCATTCTTCCGCCAGCGTCTTGAGAACCGACGGCGTATTGACCGGCCACGGACCGTCATCGAAGGTCAGCACCACTTCGTGGTCGCGCAGGAAGTCGAGTTGCTTGAAGTGCTCGAAGCCGAAACCGGGTCCTCCCGAGGTGTCGATCTCGACGGTGCGGCTGACGCCAAGTGCATCGGGGTTGGTGCAAGCCGCTCGCGCGGGCTGTGCGGTGCCGGGAGCCGCTGCCGGCGCGGCGGCCGCCTGCGGCGCTGCGGCGGCGGGAGCTGCTGCCGGCGCTGGAGCCGCCTTGGGAGCGGCAGCGGCTTGCGGAGCGGCTGCGCCTTTGGTGGCCGGCGGCGTCTGTGCCCAGGCCGGGCCTGATAAGAGAAGCGAAATGGAGCTCGCGAAAATCAACCCTGCCGTGATGCGCATGGTGTGTCCCCTGACATATGTCCCGCTCCGGTCCGCAGCCTTGCCAGCGTCCGGGCCGCTTCCGCCCCCAACTAACAGTACCCTAGTTGGACCGCCCTAGCCAATGCAACGGACCCGACAAGGGTATGGTTGATTTCTACAAAGAGCAGTTAATTCAGGTGTCCGCCAGCGCCCGGGCAATGGCGGTTTTCACCCTTGTATCAGTGGGTTCGACGGTCTCCGGGAAGACGTCGGCGATATAGCCGTCGCGACCGATCAGGTACTTGTGGAAGTTCCAGTGCGGAACATCCCGGGGACGCGCCTCCGCCGCCCACTTGTAGAAGGGATGCGCGTTCGGGCCCTTCACCGCGGCCTTGGCCGCGATCGGGAAGGTGACGCCATATTGGTGCTGCGCCGTCTCCGCGATCTCGCTGGCGCCGCCGGGCTCCTGACTGCCGAAATCGTTGGAGGGAACACCGATGATGATGAGGCCGCGGTCGTGAAACTCCGTCCACAATTGCTGCAGTCCAGCATATTGCGGGGTAAAGCCGCACAGCGACGCCGTGTTCACGATCAGTAGCGGATGGCCGGCATGTTCGGCGAGCCGGATGTCGCCGCCTTCGAGAGCGGGAAACGAAAAGGCATAGGCGGTGATTCGGCTCATGGCCGTCTGCGCCCGCACGGTTCGAGAGCATGACGGTTCGGCAACTGCGGCCAGCGCCGCCGCGAGCAATGTCCTGCGGTCGATCATCGTCATCCCCGCGCGCCGTTTGCGCGCACCAGCATAGCTCAGCCGGCCCGCCACGGCTTTCAACAAGCCGTTATGACCGGTGCGGCGGCATGGGGCACCCCGGCAGAGGCCGCAATGGCAGACAGGGCTCCATTTGCAAACCGATTCCGGACCAGTCTGCTTAGACGCGAGCTTCGCGGGTTCAGGCGGCAAAGCGACGACGGCTGGTCGCCAAGAGATTGCCAGAGATCATCGGGGATGATCGCCAGACAGGCCTAGCGCAGCGGAACGATGAAATCGGTGCCTTCGCCGGTTTCGCCCTGGTTGATGCCCTGGTCGGATATGATGATCGAGCTGCCCGTGGTCAGCGCCTCGGCGATGCGCGTTATGGCGTCCGGCGGAATGGCAATGCGGTCCAGCGCTTCGGCCGGGCTGTCGGGCAGGGGCAGCGCCTTCACTTCCGCAGGGATGCCAGCCATCTTTCGCCGCCGCGAGGAACGGACCTCGTCATCGTTCCGCATCGCGTTGCGGCTCGCCGGCAGCGTGACCACTGACCAGTGCAGCTTGTTGGCGTCGGCCCTGTCGACTTCGGCGGTGAACACATGCGTGCCCAGCGGCCGGTCGCTTGGGGCGATCGTCACGGGGACCTCAAACAGCGGCGAGAAATTCTGCCGGACATAGAGCTTGGAATCCTTGCGGCTGACCAACACCGCGATCTGGCCGGTGCGCTTCGGCGGGTCGGACTTGGCCAGCCCGGACAAACGCGCCGGATCTTTTTTCGCATCAAGCGTGCCGGCGGTCGCGTCAGTTGCGGCCCTGACCGCGTCGGAGGCCTTTTCGGCCGCCTTGGACTCGGCGGCCTTCGGCGCATCGGCTTGCGGCTCAGTCTTGTTTTCAATCTTGGCGGTCTCGGTCTTAGGCGCTTCCGTCTTGATCTCCGCGGCCTTCGCTTCAACAGGCTTCTCTTCGGCCTTGATGCTTTCGGCGGCGGCGTCGGCCGGCTTGGCATCGGATGAAGCCGTCTCGGAGCTATTCGTCTGCGCGGATTCAATTTCCGGTTTCGTGGCTTCCGGCTTTACTTCCGTGTTCGAAGCCTGATCGGCCTTCGAAGGCGTGTCGACGGTGGATGGCTTGCTGTCACCGGTCGGTGCTGCGGCGGGCGACGCGTCGGACATGGTGGAGGAATTATCCGCACCAGTCGCGTCGGCGGTCTGGGTCTGCGCGCGTAGCGGCGTCTCGGCGCGGCCGACGGTCGATCTCAAGTCGAGCTTTGCCTCATCGGTGGCCTTCGCCGCCGGTCCGGCGTCGGCGCCCTTGTCGCCCTTGACACCAAGCGGGGCGTCTACCTTCGGCTCTTCAAGCGCGACGGGCGACACCTTCTGCGTAACGAGCAGGGGATGCGAGAACGCGGCGGGCGTCATTTCGCCTGGTGTGACGATGACGCGCGCGCCCATCTTGGTCCAGTTCCACATCTTGACTGCGAACGCCATCGGCATGCGGATGCAGCCGTGGGATGCCGGATAGCCCGGGAGCACACCGGCATGCATCGCTATCCCCGACCAGGTGATACGTTGCATGTACGGCATCGGCGCGCCGCTATAGATGTTGGACTGGTGGAATTTGTGCTTCTGAATGACGCTGAATACGCCCATCGGCGTGGAATGGCCGGGCATGCCGGTCGAGACCGGACTTTCGGCGAACAAGCCGTTGGCGTCGTAGATCCGCACCTTCTGATGCTGGACCGAGATCGCGATGACCAATGGCCCCCGCGGCTTGGCACCGGCTTCCTTTTCCGGTGCCGCATTCTTCCCGACCGCAGGCCGCCGCACCTTTTGCCGGCGTGGCTGGGGCATCGGCTCGGGCCGATAGTAGTAGGTAGGGTCGGAATCCTGCCAGTAGAAGAGGGCGGCATCAGCCTGTGAACCGGCACCCATGGTGCCCGCCGCCGTCAGAACCGCAATTTGCCAAAAGCGTTCGTTCGCAATGTTCGTCATTGAAGTCCGACGTCCGCTCACGCGCATAATCCTCAGAATCCCAGTCTGGATATTTATTTGGTGTCACAGAGGCAAAACACGTTCACCACCATTAACGCCGCTAACGCTTGCGTGATCCCTGCGCTTTTCGTCCTAAGCGTAACAAAAAAGCCTCACCATCGGTTAACGGCACCGGTCGTCAGGTTACCCTGCAGTCTTGGCTCTCCGGCACTACATAGGCCGCGGGCCCACCAGCGGAGACATTCATGAGATCCCGAGCGTTCAGCCAGAGTGACAAGACTTGGAAAAGGCTGGCTTTGGCCACATTCGGCTTGATGTTGTGGCAGGCTTCCCCGGTGGCCGCGGCCGACGAGCCGGACTTGATCTTCCGCCGGTCCACCGTGTTCAAATGGGTGAGCCCAAACGACAAACTCGCCACCTATGGGGTCGATGATCCCGAGGTCGAGGGGGTAGCCTGTCACTTCACCGTGCCGGAGAAGGGCGGCTTCAAGGGCTGGCTGGGATTAGCCGAGGAGGTCTCGGACATCTCGCTGGCCTGCCGGCAGATCGGCCCGATCCGCTTCAAGGACAAGATGACGCAGGGCGACGATATGTTTCGCAAACGCCGCTCGCTGTTCTTCAAGAAAATGCAGATCGTCCGTGGCTGTGACGCCAAGCGCAACGTGCTGGTCTACATGGTCTATTCGGACAAGGTGATCGAAGGCTCGCCGAAAAATTCCACCTCCTCGGTACCGATCATGCCCTGGGGGGCCGCCGATACCGATGTGCAGAAATGCGGTGAATTCATCCAGTAGCGGCGCGGAAGGGGTCTTGTTTTGAGCGTTTACGAGAACCGGTACCCGCTTCACTCGATGACGCTCTAGAACTGCTTCTTTGTCATGTCGAATTGGTGCATCGGGGATTCGAGGCGAGCCTTTTCAAGACGGGCCTGGGGATCTCGGCACCCCACCAGCCGCACCAGCTTTTGCTGGGCGCATTCATTGTCACCCATGACATGAACGGCCGGTTGCGACATCGCGCCCGCCATCTGCGGCTGGTGGGGTTTACGGATCGCGGTTTGATTGCCAACTTCGATGCCATTGGCCACGACGGCTATCCCTGATTGGATTGGGGAATAATAACGCGCGACCTTCGACAAAGGTTGCACCGTGTCCGACTGTGTCGATGTAATCGGTGCTTCGGTTCACACCAGGTTTTGCTGCAGTGCGTCCTACTCACCAGATAAAGATTAAGAACTCGCGACGCCCCGACTTGTGCGCGCACGCGCGATCTCCGGCTGATCACCAACGACTCGTTCCGTCAGCAATGTCAGAGCGAATTGCCGCGGCCGGAAGTCGACTCGCGCCACGGGCCGTGCGCTCGGCCGCCTCTGAAATCGTTGGTATTTTTGTCCCAATGTTTCGTCACGCCCGGTCCACGAAACAATTCTCGGGCTCGACGAAACCATTTTCCGCTTGGAGTGCAGATATCCAGAAACAGCAGCCCGCTATCAAACCGCCGACAAACGCGGCGCGGAAGCCGGCACCGGACACCGGAGACTGTCAATGCGGACAACCAGTTTCATCCTCGCTTTGGCCTTCGTGGTCGCTGGCCCATCGCTCGCGGGTTCCGTTGACAACAGTCCCGGCGTGGGCACCTTCTCTTACAGCGGCTCGCCGATCGTGCCCTCGATGCCACGAGCGATCGTTGTTGCCGCCAACCGAGTGAACCAGAACACGTCCCGATAAAGCTGCCGGTAAAGGCCCTGCATGTTCCTTCGTTTTTGTTCCGCAGCCATAGCTTCGTTCGTTCTGGGCACATCGGCTCAAGCCCAAATGCAGAGTCAGGCCCAGGGCCAGGTTCAGACTCAATTTCAACCTCAAACCCCGTACCAGCTTCAGCCGATCCAGTTCCGCTCGCTGTTCAAGTTGCCGGACCCGCGCGGCGAATTCGTTCGCCTCTGCGCTCCCCACATGGTCGGGCGCTGGGCGCATCCTGAGTCCGTTTGCGGCTGCCTGCACGATCACGCCGCCGCAACCATTGAGGATCCCGACCTGCGCGAAGCGCTGCTGCGCGGAATCAGCGAGACCGGTGTGCCGACGATCGAGACCGCCTGGGTGCCGGCGTCGAAGCGATCCGAGATCGGGCCGACCTTTACCAAGATCGCCAAGCCGACGTTGCAGTGCATGTTCGAGCCGTCAATCAATTGATCCGCGCCCGAATCTTCAGCTGAAACAATTCTGCGGCAGCCGCTATCGCCTTTTGGTGCCCAAACGCGGAATGCATTTGTGCACCCGGACGATACCGTTAGTCGTCATCTGCGCACCCGAAACTTCCTTGATCTGGCCGGCGGGACACGATCCGTCGTCGACCAGGATGCGCTGACCGAGTCGCAAGTCGGCGATGTCCTGCTCGCGCGAGACGACTTGCGCCAGCGCCGCCGACGCAAACGCGAGCAGGGCGGCAATGCCCACCAGGGATGACGCCAAATCCCGAAAAATCTTCATTTTCACTTGCTCTGGATCTTCAGTCCGTCGGGGCCGACGTTGGTTCCGTCGTGAAGTTGCTTGGGCATCGAGCTTAGTGATGCCATCGCGATTCTCATAGGGCATCGGCGATCAACCGGCCGATCGCGCCGGCAAGGACGCGGCCTTCGACGTTCTGCGGTTTGCCCGCAGTGCGATCAGTGAAGCTTCCGCCAGCCTCCCGGCCGACGCAATCAATTGCGGAATCGGGTGGCCGGAAAATCCCAGCACGAACCCGGGAAGCGGACGCGCGCGGCTATAGGTTTCCGCCAGCAGCCAACCCGGGACACCGGCCGCGGCCTTTGCCTGCGCAGCAACGTGCGGATCGATCGACGGGTCGAACCGGGCGACCAGATGCAGGCCCTGCGAGGGCACCGGCACCGATAGCTTGCCGTCCGACGCTTTCGACAGCGTCGATGCCAACACGTCGCGGGCCTCGCGGTAGAGCCCGCGCACCTTCCTCAAATTGGCGGCGAACGCTCCGGAGTTCAGCATATCCGCCACGGCGCCCTCGAGGAGCGTGCCGGGAAAGCGGTCGAACGCGGCGCGGGCCGATGTCACCGGTCCGATGAGTTTCTCGGGCAGCGCGCAGTAGCCGATGCGCAATCCGGGAAACAAGGTCTTCGCGAACGTGCCCATGTAGATGACGCGCCGCAGATGATCGATACCGGCGAGCGACAGCAACGGTGCGCCGTCATATCTGAATTCGCTGTCGTAATCGTCCTCGAACACGAACGCGTCGGCGTCCTTGGCCCAGTCGAGCAACTCCAGCCGGCGCGCCATCGACATCTGCACGCCAAGCGGAAATTGATGGGACGGCGTCACATAGGCCGCACGTGCGGTTGGTGCGCGGGCCCGGCCTTTCGCCACGATCATGCCCGATGCATCGACCGGCACCGGGACGGGGCGGTTGCCGCAATGCTCGATGGTTCTTCGCGCAGATGGATAGCCGGGATCTTCGCACCATATCTGATCGCCGTGCTTGAGAATGGCGCTTAGCACGATCCGAAGCGCATGCTGTGTTCCCGATGTCAGCATGATCTGGTCCGGGTCGCAGCGCAGGCCGCGCGCCGCGAGCAGGTGATCGGCGATCGCTGCGCGGAGTTCGCGGCTGCCGCGCGGGTCACCGTATTGAAGGTGCTCGGAGCCGAAGGCCCGCATCCGTCGCCCGGCGAACGATCGGAAGCGCTGCAAGGCCCGGCCGTCGATATGCGTGCAGCCGAGCGACAGCGCGCCTTGCTGTGGCGCCTCGACGACGATCCTGGTCTTGTGCGCGCCATGGATGCGCGCAGGAATGCGCGCGGCGACGAATGTGCCCGAGCCGACGGTAGCGACCGCAAACCCGTCCGCGATCAATCGCTCATAGGCTGACGTGACGGCGTTGCGGCGAAAGGCCGTCTGTTTTGCGAGGCTGCGCGAAGGCGGCAGCGGCTCGCCCGGTTTTACGAGTCCGCCGACGATGGCGTGGCAAAGCGCCTGATAGAGCCGATGCTGCGAGGAGGCACCCTGAGTGATGTGAGGGCCGGAAAGGTCGAGCGACAGCTCGACCTTTCGCGGCGTCGGGGGAGAATTGGTCGGAATTTTTCGCATTCGATTGGCACTATCGCAGACCAAAATCGCCGGTACAACTCTCTCTGCTATTCACGAGGCTTGACGGGAGTTGCCGTGACCGAAGACCAAACCACCCATTCGTATCCGCTGTCGTCGCGTAACCAGGTGAAGCGCCGCCATGATCGCGGCTTCTACGACCACGCGACAGTGCACAGCCTTCTGGACGCATCGATGCTGTGTCACGTCTCCTATGTCATCGACGGGCAGCCCTATTGCACGCCGACGTTCTTCTGGAGGGAGGAGACGAGGCTGTACTGGCACGGCAGCAGCGCGAGCCGGATGCTGAGGAACCAGTCGGAGGGCGAGAGGGTCTGTCTCACCGTCGCGCATCTCGACAGCCTGGTGCTGGCGAGGTGCGGATTCAATCATTCGGCGGATTACCGGGCGGTGATGGCCTTCGGCACCGCCTACCTTGTGACCGATCCCGAGGAAAAGCAGCGCGCACTGGTCGCCATGGTCGACCGTTTCTTTCCCGACCGTACCGCGGGCCTGCGACCAAGCACGACACAGGAGATCAAGGCGACCTCCTTCATCGCGATGGAGATTGAGCAGGCGTCCGCGAAGATTCGCTCGAAAGGAGTCGCCGACGACGAAGAGGACTACGAATTGCCAATCTACGCCGAGCGCATTCCGGTACGCACCGTGCTGGGCGCGCCGGAACCTTGCCTGCGTCTCCGCGACGGCGTCGAGCGGCCGGCCTCGCTGCATGGCTATTCGGAAGGCCGTCTGCTCGAAGAAGCCCTGCGAGATGCCTATTTTGTGCAATATTCCGGCGGCTGAGATAGGCTAGGATGCCCGCTCTCCCGACCCTGAAATCCTTGATTGGAGCCGCCGCATGATTGCCGATACGCAACAAAAAATCCTGGATGCCGTCGACGCCGGCTTCGATGCCCAGCTTGCGACCACCCGCGATTTCGTTGCGATCCCCTCGACCCGCGGCGCCGAAGGGCCGTGCCAGGACATGATCGGCGATCTCCTGCGCGAGCGCGGCTATGAGGTCGACGACTGGCACATCAACGTCGACGATCTCAAGGATCTGCGCGGCTTCGGTCCGATCGAGCACGATTTTTCCAAGGCGCGCAGCGTGGTCGGCACCTATCGGCCGCCAAGCAACGGCGGCAGATCGCTGATCCTGCAGGGGCACTGCGACGTGGTTCCGACGGGTCCCCTGGACATGTGGGAGACGCCGCCGTTCTCTCCGGTCGTGAAGGACGGCAGGATGTACGGCCGCGGTGCCTGCGACATGAAGTCGGGCACGATCGGCGCGTTGTATGCGCTCGACGCGATCAAGGCGGCGGGCTTGCGGCCCACGGCGCGGATACACTTTCAATCCGTGATCGAGGAGGAGAGCACCGGTGTCGGCGCGCTCTCGACGCTGCAGCGCGGCTATCGCGCCGACGCCTGCTTCATCCCCGAGCCGACCGGCGGCAAGATGGTGCGCTCGCAGGTCGGCGTGATCTGGTTTCGGTTGAGGGTGCGCGGCTTTCCCGTGCACGTGTTCGAGGCCGGCTCCGGCGCCAATGCCATCATGGCGGCGTATCATCTGATCCATGCGCTGGCGAAGCTCGAGGTCGAATGGAACGAGCGCGCCAAAGCCGATCGCCACTTCAAGGCGGTGAACCATCCGATCAATTTCAATCCCGGCATCATCAAGGGCGGCGACTGGGCTTCCAGCGTCCCGGCGTGGTGCGACGTCGATTGCCGCATCGCGGTTCTGCCGGGCTGGTCGGTTGCCGATTGCCAGAAGGAGATTTTGGCCTGCGTTTCCGCGGCCGCGCGCGATCACCGCTTCCTCTCCAACAATCCGCCACAGGTGGAATGGTCCGGCTTCCTGTCGGAGGGGTATGAACTGAAGGATTCAGCCGCGCCGGAAGCCGCGTTCGGCAAGGCCTTTACCGCGGTCTATGGCAGCGAGGTGGAAGACCTCGTCTTCACCGCGCTGACCGACACCCGCTTCTACGGCTTGAACTACAACATTCCAAGCCTCTGCTTCGGCGCCAGCGGCGCCGCGATGCACGGCTTCAATGAATATGTAGACCTGGAGTCGCTGCGGAAATCGACGAAAGCGACCGCACTGTTCATTGCGGAATGGTGCGGGGTCGAGAAAGTGTAGCCACTTTCTATTCCACGTCATTGCGAGCCACCCGGTCGGCGCAAAGCGCCGCCGGATGACAGGCTCCGCGAAGCAATCCATCTCGCCGCTTGCCAAAGAGTGGATTGCTTCGTCGCTTTGCTCCTCGCAATGACGTCGCGAAAGAGTTCAGCGGGACGCCGGCCACAGCGCCGCGACGATCGCGTCGAGTCCGTCGGTGAGCGCCGCCGGACCCGGTTGCAAAATGATCGGCGATTTGATCTCGACAATGCGGTCGTTGCGCACGGCCGGGATATCGCTCCAGCCGGGCCGCTTCCTGATCCTGTCAGGCACGACCTTCTTGCCGCACCAGGATGCCAGGATCACGTCCGGCGCCGCCTCGCGCACGACATCAGGCGAGATGATGCGGTCCTTGGCGGCCTGCTGAAATCGTAATTTCGGCAGCACGTCCTCGCCGCCGGCGATCTCGACCAGTTCGGAAACCCAGCCGATGCCGGAGATCAGCGGATCGTCCCATTCCTCGAAATAGACTTTTGGTTTGGGCGCGGGGCGGGGCGTCGACGCGATGCCGGCCAGGCGCTGCTCAAACCCGCTAGCGAGCTGGTCGGCGCGTTCGGCGGCCCCGACGATCGCGCCAAGCGTGCGGATCATCGCCAGAATGCCCGCGATGTCGCGCTGATTGAAGACGTGGATGGCTGTTCCGGCGCGCACGAGATCGGCGACGATATCCGCCTGCAGGTCGGAGAAGGCCAGCACAAGGTCCGGCTCGAGCGCCAGGATTTTTGGAATGTCCGCCGAGATGAAGGCCGATACCCTCGGCTTCTCGCGCCGCACTTGCGGCGGCCGCACCGCATAGCCGGAAACGCCGACGATGCGGTCTTGTTCGCCGAGCAAATACAGCGTCTCGACGGTCTCTTCGGTGAGGCAGACGATCCGGCGGGGAGGAAATTGGCGCATGGCAGACCATATGCCGAAATACCGGTGTGTTGTCACCGGGGCCATTACCTCGGACGTCATTGCTTCGTTTACCGCGGTCATCCATTCTCCTAAGAAATCGCTCGAAGGAAAAACGGGAGACCACATGACGCCGCTGGAAAAAGTCAATTCGATGAAGATGCCGTTCGCGGAATTGAAGGGCGTGACGTTCACCGAGGCGGAAAAGGATCGCGTGGTGGCGCGGATGCTGGTGCGCCCCGATCTCTGCACGCTCAATCACACCGTTCACGGCGGCGCGGTGATGGCGTTTGCGGATTCAGTCGGCGCCGCCGCGACGGTCATCAATCTGCCCGAGGATGCCAAGGGCACCACCACGATCGAGAGCAAGACCAATTTCATTGGCGGTGCGAAGGAGGGCACCACGGTAATCGCGACCGCGACACCGGTGCACCGGGGCCGTCGCACGCAGGTCTGGCAGACTCGCTTGGAGACCGAGGAAGGCAAGCTCGTCGCGGTTGTGACGCAGACCCAGATGGTGCTGTGATACGGCTGGTGCGCTGCGCGAGCACTTGGTTAACAAAATCTTACCTTATATGTGGCAACCGGTGCGGCGTTCTGCGCACTTGATCTTTATGCTGCGATGCACAATATGCCGCGTCTAGGGATTCGACGCCTCCTCGAGGGCCATGTCTTAAGAGGAGTTAGACCATGTATCTCACCGCTATCGCAGCGGCGCTTGCCAAAAACAGCGTCCGGACTCTAAGCCAGCACGAAGAATTGCCGCTATTGCGCGATCATCTGTTGCGGCTCGATCCGATGAGTCGGCACGACCGCTTCCATGGGTTCATGGATGACAGCTTCATCGAGCGCTACGCCGAGAAATGCGCCAACGACGGCACGGTGATCGTTGCCTATTTCGACGCGGGCGTGGTTCGCGGCGCGGCAGAACTGCACCCTGCGGATCAATCGGCCGATTCATTGCCGGAGATCGCGTTCAGCGTCGAAGCGTCGGTGCGGCGCCGCGGCGTCGGCACCAGGCTGTTCGAAAAGCTGATCGCGGAGGCGCGCGCGAGGGAATATCAGAACCTGAGCATCACCACCGGAGCGCAGAACGAAGCGATGCGGGCGCTCGCCAACAAGTTCGGCGCGCACCTGACGTTCCAGCACGGCGAATCCACCGGGGTAATCGATCTGAGCCAAGAGGATCAGCCGGAATTGCCTACGGTGAGCGTCACGCCGGTTGAGGCCATGCGGGCGCTCGCGAACTTCAATCGCGCCTATTGGCAGATGCTGCTGCAGATATCCGGCTGGAGCAAGGCGGCCTGATCGGCCGCCGGTGTTCCGAAGAGATCATGCTCAACAAAAAAGATAGAGCGGGATGACTTTCGAAAGGTCATCCCGCTCTATCGGACTCTAGTCACGTGAATGGCCTCGCGGGCCTCCGCCAGCGCCTCAGGTGCCGGTGCGCTTGTCGTTGCCGAAGCGCCTTACCACGCGGCGCTCGACCACGACGGAGCGCTGCGCGCCTTGCTCGCCGGTGATTACGCGGGTCGCCGATCGCGCCATGGCGCGACTTGTTTTCTTTACCTCGGCGAGGACCTGTTCGTAGGGCAGGCCCATCAGCGCGGAAGCGATTTCCGCCTGGGCTTCTTGATCGTCGGTGATCCCGACCGCAGCGAAGATTGCTTCCTCCAGCGTCGGCGGATCGCGCCTTACGCGCCGGGTGCCATATTTCGTATTCCAGTCTTCGCTCATTAGGGCCTCGCATCTGATTGCTAAAATACGTAGGTGCCCTCATGTTGCATTGCAATATCAAAAACACATGACATTACAGCCATGCATCTACAATTTCTCCAGTTGGGTAGCGTCATACAGTTCGATCGTGGTCGCGGCTGCAGCGAGCGATCGCAGCGAACGAACGAATTCGCGGGAGGCGGGGGCCGCGAAATGCGCCAGCAACGCCGCGCGATCCGCCCATTGCTCGAAAAACACAAGGCGCAGCGGGTTTTCGCAATCGACATGGCGGCGTGCGAGATGCAGCCGGGTTCGGCGCGCGAGCGACGGACGTGCTCAAGGCTTAGCTTGCGCACTTCCTCGAACGTGTCCTGTCGCGCCACGACGCTGCCGGTTACCACGATCATCTGATCCCCGTGATTGTTGGTCACGGCCGTGGCGCCGAATCGCCACCGGCCACAAGCTCCGGCGCCTGCTGCGGCCAGCGCTTCAGCGCCGCGCGCCCGGCATCGGTCAGGATGTAAATGCCGCGCTCGGCGCGATCGAACCAGCCATAGACGTTGTGCAACAGGATCTTTCCAGCGTCGGGAAACTCAGTCCTTAGTTCGCGCACCCGTCGCGGTCCGCTTGAGAGCGCTGCAGCGCAGGCCAGCGCCTGCTGCCGGTAGGCCGTCATGATCGGCGCGCGTGTCGAACCGCCCGGCACCGGATCGCCCTTGCGCCGCTGATGTTCGGCGACCAGGCGCGAACGCTTCCTGGGATTGCGCCGCGGTGCCGTGGTCGGCGGCTTCACCAGCACCTCGACGTCGCCGGAATTGGTGACCGCCAGCATGCCGAAGCCGAGCCGGCGGCAGAGATTGCGATAGCGCGCGTCGCTCTCGCGTCCCTTGCCGCGCGCCGACAATTTGGCGGCAAGCCAAACCTCGTCGGCGGCGCCGGCGCGATCGACCGCCTGCAGGATGAGTTCCAGGTTGAAGGACAATTTCAGTTCGCCGATCACCACGATCGGCGGATCGTCACCGCTGAGCGCCACGAGATCGCAGCCGCCGATCTCGCCCTTGACGGTAAAGCCGAGCTTTTCGAGGAAGCGTTTGACGGGCAGATAAAGCGCGGTTTCCAAGGTGGGCTCCAGCGGCAGGAGGCCGCGACTCAATATGCGGAGTTTAGCCGAATTCCGGGAAGGCGGTGATTTGCGGGCCCGCAAAGGCGCGAGAAACGCTACTTCGGATTCCTAAACCCTTCCGCTCACCGGCAGCAGCGCGCCCGTGACTGCGCTCGCGGCGTCGCTGGCGAGGAACAGGATGACGTCGGCGAGTTCTTTGGGCGTCACCCATTTTGAAAAATCGGCGTTCGGCATGCTGGCGCGGTTGGCGGCGGTGTCGATGACCGAGGGCAGCACGGCGTTGACGGTGATCTTGCCCTTGTGCTCGGCGGCGAGCGCTTCGGTCAGACGATGAACTCCGGCCTTTGAGGCGGCGTAGGCGCCCATGCCGGCGCCTGCCTGCAATGCGCCTATCGCGCCGATATTGATGATCCGCGCAGCGTTTGAAGCTGCGAGATGCGGGATCGCCGCCCGCGAGGCGTTCAGCGCGGTCGTGACGTTGAGGGCATACATGCGCTGCCAGGTTTCTGGGATCGCCCTCGGCGACGGTCTCGAAGGCAAAACCGCCGGCGATGTTGATCAGCGCATCGAGCTTGCCGAAATGCGTCGCGGCCTTGTCCATCGCCTGCCTGGCTTGCGCAGCATCGGTCAGGTCGACGCCGCCAAGTTCGATCCGCTGAGGCGTCGCCGCCACCTGTGACGCTGCGTAATCGACGCCGGCGACACGGGCACCGCGCACCAAGGCTTCGCCGGCGACCACCTTGCCGAGTGCGCCCGACGCGCCGGTGATGACGATGACTTTTCCGTTCATAATTCTGTCTCCGCGCACGCTGGGATAGGGGCCGCACACTAGCGTCAGGAGAATTTCATTTGCAATGCGCCCGAATTCTGCATCCAAATGCGGCTATTCGATAATTAATCTCGCAGGATGTTCACATGCCCTCAGCACCAAGGCTTTGTGACGCACATCTCGATCTCTTCAATTTCAGCTATCCGCTACCGCACCTGGCAGACAGCCTCAAACAGCAGCGAAAGATAAGGATCGTGGCCATCGGATCGTCGTCTACCGCAGGCGAAGGCGACGTCGTGCCTTATCCGCTACGACTGCAAATGCTGCTGAGAGGACGGTTTCACGATCGCATGATCGACGTGCTCAACCGCGGCATTGGCGGACAGGAAGCGCCATCCGAATTGTCACGCTTTGAGCCTGATGTCTTTGACGAGGCGCCTGCGCTGGTGATCTGGCAGGTCGGCACAAATGCCGTCTTTCGCAATACGGAATTCAATTTCGACGATGTCGCCGGTTCCATCGCGACGGGCCTTCGTTGGCTAAAGGATCTGCCGACGGATGTGGTGCTGATGGATTTGCAGTACACCACGGCGGTGGTCGATCCCAATACCACACTGGGATTATCCGAGGATATGGTGAAGCGGATATCGATTGCGGCGGCAGTAGCTGACGTCAACGTGTTTCGTCGCTTCTCGCTGATGCAGTACTGGGTTGATCACGACAAAATACCGATCGCGGAATTGGTCCGCGAAGGCGATCCGAACAAGCTCCACATGAGCGATTGGGCCACCAATTGCGTTACGCAGGCCCTGTTCGGGGCGATACAACAGGCCGTGGAGAAGGACGGAGTAGCGTAGGACGCGGGGGCGGGCGGTTCGCTAAAATTTGTCCGAGTTCTGTAAGTCGATTGCAGATTCCTTTCGCTACAAGCGGGATTGCAACCAGGCAGGGGACTTCGCAATGGGATATCTACCCGATCATGGTTTACCGCTTGTTCAGCTCAAGGAGCAGCGCCGGGACATGGTCGTCGCGCTGCAAAACCGCAACAGGCCGGTTAGCAGCTGGGAATTGATGCAGATCGCGGCGATCCAGCAGGCGATCCAGGCATTCGAGGACGTCATCGCCGACCTCGACGCCGAGATGGAAATGGAATCCGCAGCCGCCTAACGGGTGCTCTCCTCGCTCGGGGAGTTCTCAGCTCCCAAGATAACGTGCCGCGAGCTGTTCTCGCTCGGCGGCGCGGAGGCCGAGGCCGTCGCGCAGGTAGCTTTCAAGATCGCCATAGTCGGCGTCGATGGCCTCGAATGCCGCGGCCAGAAATCCGGCCTGCACCGTGCCGAGAACCTGCCGGACGTCGTCCGGTAGGTCGCTGCTGGCAGTGGGATCGCGCCGGTAATACTGGTTGGTCAGCAGGTAATCTTCGGAAATCACCTCGTCGGGTACGCCGAGCGCATGCAGGATCAGCGCGCAGGCAAAGCCTGTGCGATCCTTGCCGGCGGTGCAATGGATCACCAGCGGGGCCCGATCTTCCAACAGATGTGCGAACAGCGCGCGGTAGCGGGGCGTGTTGTGTTTCACATAATGGCGGTAGGAATCCCGCATGACCTCGATGGCGTCGGCCGTCGACAGTGGCCTGCCGGAAGTGGCTATGGCGCGCAGCGCCGCCACCACCGTGGGCTCGACGGGCAGCGAATGAGTGGTGATGTCGGTCATGCCGCACAGCGCCTCGGCACGCTCCTGGGCGCCGCGAAAATCGAACGCGCTCCGGACACCGAGGCTGCGCAACACCGCGATGTCGTTGTCGGTCAGATGGCCGAGATGATTGGAGCGGAAGAGCTGCCGCCAGCGCACGACGCGGCCGTCGCTGGTGGGATAGCCGCCGAGATCGCGAAAATTGCAGGCGCCGGCGAGGTTGAGATGGCGGACAGGGGATTCTGACATGGGGCTGACCGTGACCTCTTGTGCGGCGGACAAATGACGGGAAGGCTCATCCTCGTCTATACTGGAGCGGTCAGGGGGCGAAGCATGAATTGTCGGCGCGTGATTTTTGCAGCTGCGTTATCTGTGGCGGCTGCGGCCGGTCCGTCGGGCGCAGCCGCGCAGACGACGTTCCAAAACTATCATTGCGCCGATGGGACGCAATTCATCGCGGGGTTTTTCCAGTATGATTCCCGTGCCCATCTGCAACTCGACGGCAAGGCGGTGACATTGATAAAGCGCCTGGCACTGTCCGGCTCGCGCTATTCCGGCAGCGGCGTGACCTTGAAGACCACGAGGGCCGGCGCCACCACGCTCAAGCGCGCCAAACTGCCGGTGACGGCCTGCGCGCTGACATGAAAGTTGACATGAAAAAGGGCCGAAACATTTTCGTTTCGACCCTTTTCTACTGTCCGAACAGCGCCCGGAGGTTTGCGGACGCCGCACTCCAACATCTGGCCGACATTAGTGATCTCGTACCGGCTTGGCTTCTTCGATGGCCGCGGCGTGATACCAGCTATCGCTGCAACCAGCCGTGATGACCTGCGAGGCGGCGGCGTCGGTTGCGGCGCTGGTCTCGCCAAAGCGGCGTCCCCCGAGAGCCGCGCGCCCCCCGGCCGGGAATTGGTAGATCCTGGCAGACCCTTGGTTAAAGCCCGTATTCATCTCAGTCTCCTTCCGTCGAGGCATTGATAACGATGGTGCGCCCAACTCGTTCTCTTGTGGTTACTGAAATGCGATATCGTCCCCGCCTGCAGGGGGCGCAAGATGCTCAAAAAAAGTCACTCGGTGAGCATTTTGTAGGCATTTTCCGGATTGCTTCCGGAGAGGCAATGAGCGGATGGCTAACGCTTGAGCCAGGACCAAGGTCGCCGCGCGACACCGGCGCTCCCGGCTGATGGGACGACGGGTTGCCGCGGCTTTAATCGGGGGCCGGGCCCGACGGCGCAACTGCCGGAGAATCGGGCTGCATCCGACCTTCCAAGCGACATTTAGCGGGCAGATGAGCCTGTCAGCCGCGCTGCTATGTCGCAGCAAAAAAGTTGGTGGATTGATTGGACGCGACAGAGAAATCGGCCGCTGCGGTGCGGCAATTTGGCATTTTATTTGCTTGGTGATGACCGGCCGATGGTGGCCGGGTATGCGTGCGGCGACCGACCTCTTTCGGTTCCTCACGTTTTTGCATCATCAACAGAGAGGCTCAATGACCAAGTACAAGCTCGAGTATATTTGGCTCGACGGGTATACGCCGACACCGAATCTGCGCGGCAAAACACAGATCAAGGAATTCGACTCGTTTCCGACCCTCGCGCAATTGCCGCTGTGGGGCTTTGACGGAAGCTCGACCATGCAGGCCGAAGGTCACAGCTCCGATTGCGTGCTGAAGCCGGTCGCGGTCTATCCGGATGCTGCGCGGGAGAACGGCGCGCTGGTGATGTGCGAAGTCATGATGCCTGACGGCAAGACCCCGCATGCCTCGAACAAGCGCGCGACGGTCCTCGACGACGCCGGCGCCTGGTTCGGCTTCGAGCAGGAGTATTTCTTCTACAAGGACGGCCGCCCGCTCGGCTTCCCCACGAGCGGCTATCCCGCGCCGCAGGGCCCGTACTACACCGGCGTCGGCTACAAGAACGTCGGCGATGTCGCCCGCAAGATCGTGGAAGAGCATCTCAACCTCTGCCTCGCCGCCGGCATCAACCACGAAGGCATCAACGCCGAAGTGGCGAAGGGCCAGTGGGAATTCCAGATTTTCGGCAAGGGCTCCAAGACCGCCGCTGACCAGATGTGGATGGCCCGCTACCTGATGCAGCGCCTCACCGAGAGCTACGGCGTCGACATCGAATTCCATTGCAAGCCGCTCGGCGATACCGACTGGAACGGCTCCGGCATGCACGCCAACTTCTCGACCTCGTATATGCGCGAAGTCGGCGGCAAGGAGTACTTCGAGAAGCTGATGGAAGCCTTCAAGGCTAACCGTGCCGACCACATCGCGGTCTACGGTCCGGACAACCAGATGCGCCTCACCGGCAAACACGAGACGGCGTCGATCGACACCTTCAGCTATGGCATTGCCGACCGCGGCGCTTCGATCCGTGTTCCGCATTCCTTCGTCAACAACGGCTACAAGGGCTATCTGGAAGATCGTCGTCCGAACTCGCAGGGCGACCCCTACCAGATCGCTTCCCAGATACTGAAGACGATCGCGCAGGTTCCGACCGGCGCAAAGGCCGCAGCCTAAGAGGGCTGAGGGGCCCGGACCGGGGGACGTCCGGGCTCCCGAGCTGATGATCCGCCAAGGCGTGACAGCTTTGGCGGATCATTGCATTTTGATGACAGGTTGAATTTTTCGATCTTTGATTTTCGCGGCTTCGGGCTTTACCGCGGAAAAGCTTGTCACCGACGAGGCCGATCTGGCCGTGCAGCAGATCAGTGAATTGAAGCAGGTTGACGGCATCGAAATCGTCGGACCGATCCCGCACCAACTGCAAACGCCGGCGGTGTTTTCTGCCGGACTCATGGCTGCCTCGAACAAGCCCGGGCAGGCGGAGCCATTGCTGCGCTTCCTGGCTTCCCCGGAGGTAGCGCCGGTGCTGCGGGAATCCGGGCTGGAGCCTTGAATTTGTCGGGCCTTCGACGCAACCTGCCGCCCATGATGAAGCCATTTTCCGAGTTTGCTGTTGTGACGATGCTCGCCATCGGCACGCCGGCGTTGGCGCACGCGCAATCGGCCGATCTTGTGCTGTGCGACCGCGTTGCGGCCGATCCTTCCGATCCGGACAAGCCTGCCGACGTCAAGGGTGTTTCCGACATCGCCGCCGCCGACATCGCAACCGCCGTCAAATTCTGCAAGAACGCCGCCAATTCATCGCGGCGGGCGATGTACCAGCTCGGTCGCGCCTATGCCACCAACCGGCAAATGCCGGAAGCGATCGCGGCCTGGCGGAAGGCCTCCGACAAAGGCTCGAGTTCGGCTATGGTCGAGCTCGGCGTGCTCTATGGCACCGGTGCGGGCGTGGCCAAAGACGAAGAGCAGGCGCGCAAACTGTTCGAGCGTGCGGCGCAAGCGGGCAACCCGCGCGGCGTCTCAAATCTTGCAGCGCTCGGCGGCGGCGCGGGTTCGGCAGCCGATCCCGCGCGCGCCAGGGAATTGCTTTCGAAGGCTGCCGAGACCAACGCCGAGGCTCAGTATCAGCTAGGCATGATGTTGGCGGAAGGTACCGGCGGCACCCAGGACGACTCGGCGGCGCGCGCGCTGTTCGAGAAGGCGGCGGCGCAAAATCACCCGGGCGCGCTGGAGCGGATGGGCGCGTTCGCGCAATCGGGCCGTGGCGGAGCCAAGGATTCGGATGCCGCCAAGGCCTACTACGAGCGCGCCGCGGCGCTCGGCGATGAAGACGCCAAAAAGGCGCTGGAACGGATGCGGTGTCCGATGACGATCAAGGACAAGCGCGGCAACGTGGTGACGAATTTGTGCTTCTAGCATTGCAACGCCTGTCTACTATTTCATGTAGCAGGCGACGTCGTTGCGGGCGAACTGATACGTGCTTTCGAGATAGCGCGGTCCCGTCGGGTGTCATGCCGATTGGTCGGCCGGTGGCAGCAGCGGGTTCGACACCGGCGCCGAGGTGTTCGCACCGGAACAAGGCGGTGCCGATCGGGGTTGGGGACGAGGTATTGAGGAGGCTTCAACCATGATCCGCAAACTACGAACCGGCGAGTATCGGCTCTATTCCGGAAAGGTAAATCCGAAGACCGGCAAGCGCCGCAATCTCGGCACCTTCAAGTCACGCGGGGCGGCCGAGAAGCACGAGCGCGAGGTGCAGTATTTCAAGCGGCATTAGAATAGGTCGACAACCTCCGGCTTCAAAACCGTCCCGCCCACGGATAGATTGAAGGTGCGCGCATACGCCCCTTGGCCCCGGCGTTCCGGCGGTGCTAAGCACCGCGCAACGATCTACCGGGGTTGGGAAATTTGCGTTGCTGAACGGGCTTTATAAGGCTGAATACGGCATCAACGACGCGTTCGGCCGCAGCATCATGTGTATGCATGATGGCAAGATGCTGGGCGGAAATTCCGCCTTCGCGCATCTCGGGACCTATCAGAAGATCGGCGGCGAAGTCGTCGCCGAGGTCGTCACTCAGCGCTATAACGAGGATCCCTATTACAAGCCGCTGATGGGCGCCGACGTCGCCGCGATCCAGGTGCGGGGGTGGCCGCAAGGCAATATGCTTCGCCTGGAGGGAAGCGCCGACCCGATGCCCGGAGCGATGTTCTGGGCCAATCTGACGCGCCTCGAGGACGAGGCCTTGCCGCCCGTCGGCGCGGTCGGCGAGGGCGGCATCGTCAACGGGCTCTATTCCGCGCGCATCCGCGCGCTCGACGGCGTCGATGCCGGCCTTTCCGGCGTCATGCTGCTGATGAACGGCCGCATCCTGGGCGGCGACGCATTCTTCTATTATCTCGGTTCCTATTCGTCCGCGGGTGGCCGCTGGAAAGGCGAGATCGTCAATCAGGAGCACACCCCGGCCAAGGGCGAGAACCCGGTGTTCGGCGGCTACGAGGTCGGCATCGGCTTTTCCGGCACCTGCAGCAAGGATAGTGCCGAACTTGAGGGCATTGCCTTGGCGGGAAAGCGCAGCCTGCGGTTGGCAGCGACATTGAAGCTGATGCGGCCGGCATAACGCCGCGGCTGGTATGTGCCTGTCGCTTATCGATGCCCGCCGAGCATTGCCGATGCGATGCCGGAGGGTTCCGTCGATGACGGAACATGCTTCCACCGGCGCGCCAGATCGACTAAGAGCGGCCGCAACGATTTCCATCTTCAGGCTCAAATGATCCGTCTCGATAACGTCAGCAAGCAGGTCGGCCACCAGATTCTGTTCATCGAAGCCTCCGCGGCACTCCAGAAGGGCGAGAAAATCGGCCTGGTCGGCCCGAACGGGGCCGGCAAGTCCACGCTGTTCCGGATGATCGCGGGCGAAGAGCAGCCCGACGAAGGCCAGGTGTCGGTCGATCGCGGCGTCACCATCGGCTATTTCAGCCAGGATGTCGGCGAAATGGCGGGGCGCAGCGCGCTGGCCGAGGTAATGGACGGCGCCGGTCCGGTCAGCATCGTCGCAAGCGAGTTGAAGGAACTCGAGGCGGCGATGGCCGATCCTGATCGTGCCGACGAGATGGACGAGATCATCACGCGCTATGGCGAGGTACAGGGCCGTTTCGAGGAACTCGACGGCTACGCGCTGGAGGGGCGGGCGCGCGAGGCGTTGGCGGGCCTGGGCTTCAGCCAGGAGATGATGGATGGCGATGTCGGCGCGCTCTCGGGCGGCTGGAAGATGCGTGTGGCGTTGGCCCGCATTCTCCTGATGCGGCCCGACGTCATGCTGCTGGACGAACCGAGCAACCATCTCGATCTCGAAAGCCTGATCTGGCTCGAGCAGTTCCTGAAAGGGTATGAGGGCGCGCTGCTGATGACTTCGCACGACCGCGAGTTCATCAACCGCATCATCAACAAGGTGGTGGAGATCGACGGCGGGACGCTTTCGACCTATTCCGGCGACTACGAATTTTACGAAGCGCAGCGCGCGCTGAACGAAAAGCAGCAGCAGGCGCAGTTCGAGCGCCAGCAGGCGATGCTGGCGAAAGAGATAAAGTTCATCGAGCGCTTCAAGGCGCGCGCCTCGCACGCCGCGCAGGTGCAGAGCCGGGTCAAGAAGCTCGACAAGATCGAGCGCGTCGAGCCGCCAAGACGCCGCCAGACCGTGGCATTCGAATTTCAGCCGGCGCCGCGCTCGGGCGAGGACGTCGTCAACCTGAAGAACGTCCACAAGGGTTACGGCAGCCG
Source organism: uncultured Alphaproteobacteria bacterium (assembly GCA_963786115.1). Taxonomy (GTDB): domain Bacteria; phylum Pseudomonadota; class Alphaproteobacteria; order Rhizobiales; family Xanthobacteraceae; genus Bradyrhizobium. The sequence goes on along the minus strand of CAWAYC010000017.1, from coordinate 89,855 downwards.
CAGCATCTATCAGGGGCTGGATTTCATGATCCGCCGCAAGGAGCGCTGGTGCGTCATGGGCATCAACGGCGCGGGGAAATCGACGCTGTTAAAGCTGGTGGCGGGTTCCGCCGAGCCTGACGACGGCTCGGTGGCAATCGGCGGCAGCGTCAAGATGGGTTATTTCGCGCAGCATGCGATGGATCTTCTGGACGGCGAGCGCACGGTGTTTCAGTCGCTGGAGGATCAGTTTCCGCAGGCCGGACAGGGGGCGCTGCGAGCGCTCGCCGGCTGCTTCGGCTTCTCCGGTGACGACGTCGAGAAGAAATGCCGGGTGTTGTCGGGTGGCGAGAAGGCCCGGCTGGTGATGGCGAAGATGCTGTTCGATCCGCCGAATTTTCTGGTGCTGGACGAGCCGACCAACCATCTGGACCTCGTGACCAAGGAGATGTTGATCAATGCGTTGTCCGAGTTCGAGGGCACCATGCTGTTCGTCTCGCACGACCGGCATTTTCTCGCCGCGCTCTCCAACCGCGTGCTCGAATTGACGGCCGAGGGGCCGCACCAGTATGGCGGCGGCTACACCGAATATGTCGCGCGCACCGGCCAGGAGGCGCCGGGATTGCGCAGTTGAGCCATTCGTTCCATCCGGCTTGAACGCACCGATACCGGCCGATACGTTGCCTCCCAAAACGGGGAGCCAAACGGCCATGAAGCAGATCAGGATCGGCGACATCACCATCGATGCGGTGGTCGAACGCGAGGGACCCTGGCGGCGGCCGCAGGATTTCTTCCCGACCTATGACGAGAGCGTCTTCAAGCGCCATCTGCCGACGATGGAGCCGGAGGTGTTTGACGCTGCCCTCGGCAAGATGGTCATAACCTACCAGACCTTTGTGGTCCGCACGCCGCGTTACACGATCCTGGTCGACACCTGCACCGGCGAAGACAAGGGCCATCCGCCGCCGTTCGATTTTCCCGGCAAGGAGCGCTGGCGCAACGAGCTGTTCGCGCTCGGAATAAGCTTCGAGCAGGTCGATTACGTCTTCTGCACGCATCTCCACATCGACCATACCGGCTGGAACACAAGCCTGCGCGACGGGCGCTGGGTGCCGACTTTCCCGAACGCAAAGTACATATTCCACAAAAAGGAATATGCGGTCTGGGAAGCTGAATACGCCAAGGGCGCCAATCCGCCCGGCAAAGTGTTCCGCGACAACTGCCTGCCGATTGTCGAAGCGGGTCAGGCGCTACTCGTCGACGACGACTACGCGCTCGACGACACCATCACGCTGACGCCGACGCCCGGGCATTCGCCCTGCCATTGCTGCATCAACATCTTCTCCCGCGGACAGCGCGCGGTGGTCGCCGGCGATCTCATGCACCATGTGATCCAGTGCCGCGAACCCGACTGGTCGCCGGGCGTCGATTGGGATCCAAAGCAGTCGGCGGCTTCGCGGCGAAAATTCTTTGCCGAGGTCGCCGATACCGACACGCTGATCCTGCCCATCCACTTCCCGACGCCGACGGTCGGCCTGATCAAGGCCGACGGCGACCGCTTCGACTATCGCTTCAAGCGGGAATAGCGCGTGATCGGTTCTGATTGAATCAGAACCGAAGCTCTAGATTTTTGTTTTGACGCGTTTTCTTTCACGCGAACCGGTATCCACTTCGCTCGAAAACGCTATAGGGAGCGATATTACCTGCTCAGGGCGACTTCCCTGAAGGCCTCGACGAGCGGTTTCTCCAGCTTGCCGTTCATGCCCAGCAGAATCTCGTAGGCCTTTTCGCGGGACATGGGCGGCTTGTAGGTACGATGCTCGATCAGGGCCGCGAAGATGTCGGAGATGGTCAGGATACGAACGACGTCGGTGATGCTTTCGGCACAGAGCGCGTCGGGATATCCGCTGCCATCGAGGTATTCATGGTGATGACGGACGGCATCGAGGATTTCGGGGGAAATGCCCGCCGTTCCCTTCAGCACTTCATAGCCCGCCGCCGGATGGGTCTCGATCAGCGCGCGCTCGCTCTCGTCGAGGCGCCCGGGCTTGTCGAGAACCGCGAGCGGGATTCTTGCCTTGCCGATGTCGTGAAACATCGCGGCGGAATACAACCGTTCGATGTCGGCCCGGGCCATGCCGAGGCTCAGGCCGAAATCGACGGCCACTCCGGTGACCAGAAGACAGTGCTGATAGGTTCCCTCGTGGTGGCGGCGAACTGTCGTCAGCCAGTCGGACAGACCGTTCTCGGCGATCCTTTCGGCGATCTTCGCGCCCGCACTTTTCGCGTCTCGAACGTCTATCGGGGAGCCGCTCATGACGGCCGAGAACATCGCTGCGATACTGGCTGCACCGGCAGACGCGGCCTCCTGTCCGCTGGACATCGTCTCGCCTGGCGGGATTGCGGAAGCGTCGCCATTGGCGAGCTTGGCCAGTAACTGAACCTGATTGACAGGATTGCTGAGGACGTGCGTCGCACCCAATGCATAGGCTTGCACGACCGACAGGCGTCCCTTTCGATCAATCAGAAAAATCCGCTTGGGTACCCGCGTTACCTTTGCGGACACGGCCTTCAGGGCGGAAATATTGTCAATGTAACTCAAATCGACGGCCACAACGACGGCGTCAATTTTGCGTCCTCGAACGGACGCGCCACTGAGCAATTCCGATGTCACCTGGCATTTGTGCTCGAGCATGGTACAGAGGGCCGAAAGCTTTTCGCGATTATCAGCTATAACGTGCACGAACATCTTGGGCGGTCATCGGCTGGAGTTGCTTCATGGTTGTCAGCCGTAACGGCTGCCGCCTGGCTTTCTGCCCTGCGGTTGCGTAAGAAAACGCTCGAGGTTGGTACAGATGCTGTGTGCGATCTCTTCAGTGAGCTCAAACCTCATCGTCGAGGCTGTTGTGATTACCTCGAGAATGCCCCGCAGAGGCTCTACCGAGTTCACCGACACTGACACATCCGCGATTTGTTGCAAGTCACGCATCAAAGCGAATCCTCGTCTTTGCGTGCTAAATTCCAGGACCCATCTTTGAACGGGTAGGGTGGGCTCGATATTGTGCCGGCGGACGTTCGGTCATGGCGGAATGATGGGGCGCCCCTTCTTCTTCCTTGACTCGGTGAAACGGACGCCGACCGTCGATCCTTCGACGCGGATGAGTTCACATCGGCGGAAGGCCAGCCCGGTCGATGACAAGAGCAGAAAGAATTCCTGGGCCTTCAGCACTTCGAGCGTTCCGTCGACTTCAAGCCGCGCGCCGGTCGAGGAGACGTCGAGAAGAACGCAGCTTCGACGCCACGTGCCGTCGACGCCCATAAGATTGACGGGATGCCTGTGTTCAAAGCGAACGCGATCGGCTTTGCGGGCTCCCCAGGTCATGCGCTCGTCCCCGCGCTAGCGTGAGCGGGACGCGCAGGGCCGCGTTTCGACGCAGAATCACGGACGGACCCGAAGCGTATGGTCGATTGGGCCGCGGAGAGACAGAAGGCCTCGAATGCTTCCTCGAGTTGCTCGAGTTCCTGCGGCGAGACGTGCTTGGCACCCTTGCCATCGCTGATGACGCTCACCGCGGTCTGCCAGTTCAGGCGGGACGCGCGGCAGGCAACCATCAAACCGTAACGGTCTTTCTCTTCAACCAGCGGCTCGATGCATCCGACCGCCACATCCGCAAGCAGGGACAAAGCCGCTATGAGATTGTGTTTTTCGTTGCGGACCGCAAAACGAGTTCACTGCCGAGTTGTTGAGTTTTCCACCCTTGCTGAGCGATTGAACCAAAGATCGGGCTTCGGAATAATCGATTGGCTGGGGCAGCCTTAGGCTGTCCCGGATCGCAAGTTTTTCAATGGCTGCCTGCATTGTTTCGTGCAAGCCGGCCGGGGCGATCCTGAGAAGCCGGGCGCGGACGGCCTTGGTGGCCGACGCCAACAGGTCGTGAATTATCCCGACGGGGATATCAGGGCGGAGCACCAGCGAATCTGCGATCTCGTCATCCCGATCAGCCGCGGCGACAAGCGCGCAATATCCGGCCTGAGTGAATTGCGCGGTGGCTTTCTTCGCCAGGATCCGACAGACGTTTGTGTCGGCCCGCTTCAGAACAGCGTCGGTGAGCGCCCCGCCAAGAACCTTCCGCCCGCAGATCGCAAGAAGATGCTGTTGGCTGCCGTGCGCGGCGATCTCAATGAGGTCTCTTTCAGACAGGCAGTCCGATCTGAGCAGGATTGGGGATGCGATGGCCGCGTCCTTGTGAAAAGCGAGGCGACGAAGGGTTTCTCGTGGCGCGGACGACAGGCCGGAAACCGCTACACTGAGTGCAACGAGCGGACGCGCGTCAACGGTCTGGATCAGCCTGCCAAGCACGTCGTCGAAAATACCGATTTGCTGCTCGCTGAGTCGATCCGAGCACGACAGAAGCAATCCTGTTACCTGCCGCAAAATCCGGACATGGCGGTCGCGGGAGCTGCTTCTGAGCGCCCCTTCAAGTTCGGCAATGAATTCGTTACATGCAAACATCTGCATCGGCGGCAACCAATCCGTTCCGCTGGGACCGCGTCATCCCGCTGCAATTCGACGCTCAAAGCGTTAATTTCTTTTGTAAAATTGTCCGTTACCGGTTGTATGCTACCGGTCACGGCATTGTAAATTTATATCGAAATTCGGCAGAATGGGCGTCGCCCTTCCGTATTTTTCTGATGCAGTGCAGCATCGTTGCCACGAGGGAGACTATTCTCAAAAAAGCAAATTAAACCGGCTGTCGCCCTGGTCCACAAATTGGTCGGCGACGCATTTTCTTTTCAAGAAGTTCTTTTCAAGAAATTTCCGATGAATAACGGCTCTGTCGTACCAAGTCTGGTACCCAAGGTATTTCGATTTTCGGATATCGATGCGTATCGGAGTTCGATACGAACGCTCAACGTCGACTTCACCCCGCTTGTGCGAAAGATTTCCGCCGAGCAGATCATCCTGAATCTTCCCGGCTGTGACGTAAATTACACCAAAGCCTTCCCGCGGATTTACGACGCCGAGCTTTATCCGAACGCGACGGCCGTCGGATTTTCGATGGATGACGGTGTACCTATCCGCTTCAACGGTGTCGAACGGGACCGATCGGTGATTGTGATGGGTCGGGGCGGTGCCGCCTATAACTCGGTCCAGCGCACGCCAAGACAGTACGCGTCGATCATTTTCACCCCGGAGATCGAAGGACGCGGCTGGCCGGAGGGGAGTGTGAACTTCAAGATGTTCGAAACGAGCATCTCGGCGCAGGATTCGTTGCGGAGGCTGGTGCGTCAGGTTCTTTCGGTTTCTCCGCAGATCGTCGACGCTTTCGAGGTGAGTGCAGTCCAAATTGCCATGCGGGAGTCCCTGCTGGCCGCCATCGACACCGCATTTGCCGATGTCGTGGCTGCAGATTGGACATCGCGCGCGAACTCGGTCCGGCAATTCAACACGTTCAGGAAGGTCCAGGAGGCGCTGTCCGGCGAGGTGAGTTACCCGATCTACAGCGGTGAACTTGCCCGGCAGGTCGGTGTTTCCGTGCGCACCTTGCACGACGCGGTCAAGCGCTACAGGGGCATGAGCCTGCACCGTTATCTGCGCTTGCGGCGCCTATGGCTCGTGCGGAAGAGGCTTCTTTCCGGCGCGCACAGCGTCAAGGCCTGCGCGCTCGCGTTCGGCTTCTGGCACTTGAGCGATTTCTCCAGGATTTATCGCCTGCATTTTGGTGAAGCCCCATCGGAAACGCGCGCGAGATCGCGTTACGCTTGAGGCGTCACGCGGTCGTCGTCGCAGGCAGCGGCGCTATGCGCCGGGCGGGCCGAGTTTGGTTTAGGCGCCCTTTTCGCACTTCTTCATGAAGGAGGTCTTGGCGGCGCCGGCAAGAGGCTTGCCTTCCGCACTGACGGCCTTGGTCGCGCAGGTGTCGGCCATACACTTCTTCATGAACGATGTCTTGGCTGCTCCGGCGAGCGGTTTGCCGTCCTTGCCCATGGCCTTGCTTTCGCAACTCTCCTGAGCGACGGCGGAGCCGATGGCGAAGGTGGCAACGAGTGCAGCCAGAAATATCCGTTTCATGTTGGACCTCTCCTAGAGCCAGGGAAGAACGGGATTGGATATCGGAATCTTGCTGCGATCAAGTTCCCAAGGGCGATTTTCTCGATAAAATACCCGCAGTGCAAAAGAGCGGAGGAGCCAAGGAATGGACTTTGAGACACTGGTACAGACGCGCAAAAGCGTGCGTGGTTTCAAAAAACAGCCGGTGTCCCGCGCCGTGATCGAGGAAATCATCGACGTGGCAAAACGCGCGCCGTCCTCCATGAACACCCAGCCCTGGCATATCCACGTCCTGGCCGGAGAGCCGCTGGAGCGTGTCCGGCAGCGCAACATGGAGGAGATGATCGGCGGCGCCAGGCCGAAGCGCGATATCATCTCTCACGGCGAATATCAGGGCGTGCATCGCGGCAGGCAGGTCGACATCGCCAAAAAGCTGTTCGGCGCGATGGGGATCGCGCGCGACGACAAGCCGATGCGGCAGGACTGGGTGCTGCGCGGCTTTCGGCAATTCGATGCGCCGGTCTCGCTGGTGCTCACCTATGACCGGGTGCTCGATCCCGGCGCGGTGTGTCACTTCGATCTCGGTGCGCTCTGCTACGGCATCGTGCTGGCCGCCTGGGATCGCGGGCTCGGCTCGGTCATCAACGGGCAGGGCATCATGCGCTCGGATATCGTGCGCGACGTGGCCGAAATCCCCGAGGAAGAAGTCATCATGACCTGTGTCGCCATGGGCTATCCCGACGACAGCTTTCCGGCCAACGACGTCAGGTCGGACCGCGTGGCGAACGACGATTTCGTCCGCTATGTCGGCTTTGGCGACTGACGGGAAACGTTGAGTGCTGCCAACAACCGCAGGCAGCGGGTTCACTACTCGGTGGGAGGGGGCCTCTCGCTGCTCGCGTAACGGCGGGGGGGAGATTGCCAAGGTTCTCCGGGCTCCTTGTTGATAGAGCGTGGACCGCGATCCTGAGCCTCCGCCCATCTGAAACTCAACCAACCGTGCACGCGTTCTTTCCCGGCTGTTGGATTTGCCAGAAAGATTCGCGCGAGGGCGCATGATGTTGCTGATGCGCCAAATGTTCTTGCCGCGTCAGGCGCCGCGACCGCTGCGCAAACGTCAGCGCGTCTCCTGATCCGAGCTTCGCGTCGCGGACTTGTGCTGCGGTTGATTGCCGGAGCCGAGTTCCTGACATGGCAACTGCGTCCAGCTGCCATCGGGCGCCTGCTGGTAGGCCTTGCAGGGTGATGAAGTCGGTTGCTCGGTTGTCTTCTGCGACGAGTTGTTTGCCCGAGCGGGGACTGTAAGTGCAGCCAAGGCCGCAACCGAGCTAATGAAGACGATTTTTCCGGTCCGCATAATGAGGCTCCCCTTCTCGAAACGGAGCCACTTCAAAGAAAACGATTGTGGAATTTTTTTGATGCAGCGGCAGGAACCTGCGGGTCTTGCTTAACGTTCGGCAAATCCGCTGGATGGCCACATCCAGCCCTGCGAAACTAGCGACGTGCCCGAATGCGGGTAATCGTTCCCGCCACGATCTGCATGGTGACCCCAACGACCCATCCCGCCATGATCGCCCATGTCCAGCCGATATGCGGATCGTGGCGAAGCACGATTACGCCGACACAGGCAAAGGCCGACCCTGCCGCGAGGAACGTGCCGACCGCGCTCAAGAATTCCGCGGCGTCGATTTTGCCGCCGTCGTCATCGTCGGCCTCCACCGGATGGAAGGGCAGCGGCGGCGTATCGATGCCGAGGTAAAATCCGACCGCGCCGGCGATCATCATGAGGAGCAGGAAGGCCTGGGTGGTCAGCGCTGCGATGCTCGTTCCCACCAGCGCGGCCACGAACAGGCCGCTTGCGGCGCCTGCCATTGCAAGCCCCAGGCGCTCCAGGACGTGGGCAGATTTCCTTATGCGAAACCGCATTGTCGTGCCTCGCGGAGGCCAGTGATCAGATTAGGCCGTTTTTGCCGTCGCTGAAAGCCACTATCGGCGTGATCGGCAGACGCAGGTTGACGGAGATCAACGCAACGAACAGACGGCACGTCCCAGTCAGAGGCAGGCGGTATCGGCGGAGGGGTAGTCACGACAAAGCTGCCTTTTCGGAGAAGGTTCGTGCCCAAATTCGCGCCGTGTCGGTGGACGACGATGACTGTCGCGCCCTGCTTGAAGTTGCTCCCGCTCGCCCTTGCATCGTCTGGCTGCTGTTGAGGCCGCGCACCCGTCTCCCTGGCACCTGGCTCTTCGGCGCCACGATTATCCGGGAGATGCGTGAAGTCCAATGCGGATACGCCGCGGCTGCTTGACGTCTCGGCTTCAGCCCCGCTCGCATCCAGATAGCCCACCGACTGTTTTTTACCGGCCACCATCCAATAGTCGGGTGTTTTAACCGTTCGTTAACCATGCGGGATCAATCATTAACCATTCACTAGCAAGAGCGAGTCGGTTGCAATGGAGGCAGGAGCAGGACCTCAGCGTCAAATGGTGCGCCTTCGCGGCCGTTCCTATGTTGCATTCGTGTTTTCCCCGACCGTGCCGATCATGGGGTGGCTCGAGGAAATAGATGCGACGCTCGCCCGCTCGCCGGGATTTTTCGTCGGAAGACCTGTCGTTATTGACCTGTCTTCGGTCGAGCTTAGCCAGTCGGGCATTGCCCATCTCGTGGCCAGCCTGCAGGAACGGAATATCCGCGTTCTCGGCATCGAGGGTGTTGACGAATCCCGTCTCTCGCCGAGCATGCCACCTCTGCTGACCGGGGGGCGTAGCTGTGTCATCCAAAACCGTAAGCCCGAGCAAGCTCAAGCTGAAACCAAGCGTGCGGCTAAACCACAAACCTCGCTCCTGCTGGAGAGCCCGGTGCGCTCGGGTCAATCGGTTATCTTTACCGAAGGCGACGTGACGATCCTGGGCTCCGTTAGCTCCGGTGCGGAGATCGTCGCCGGAGGGTCTATCCACGTCTACGGAACGCTTCGCGGCCGAGCTATGGCGGGCGTCAACGGCAATTCCAGCGCGCGGATCTACTGCCAGAAAATCGAAGCGGAGCTTCTGGCAATCGATGGCTACTACCAGACTGCAGAAGAAATCGACGCATCCCTACGCGATCGGCCAGCCCAGGCCTGGTTACAGGGCGATATCATGAAGATCACACCGCTGAATTAATTGGCGAAGGAGGTTTAAGATGGCCAAGGTTTTGGTCGTAACATCAGGTAAGGGCGGCGTTGGCAAAACCACTTCCACGGCCGCGCTCGGTGCAGCGCTTGCGCAAAGCGGGGCCAAGGTCGTGGTCGTCGACTTTGACGTCGGGCTTCGCAACCTTGACCTCATAATGGGAGCGGAGCGCCGGGTGGTGTTCGACCTCATCAATGTGGTGCAGGGCGTTGCAAAGCTGCCGCAGGCCCTGATCCGGGACAAGCGTCTTGAAAACCTGTGGCTGCTTCCGGCATCGCAAACCAGAGACAAGGACGCGCTAACCGAAGAGGGGGTCGGCAAGGTCATTGACGATCTGCGAACCAAGTTTGACTGGATCCTGTGCGATAGTCCGGCCGGTATCGAGCGCGGAGCCACACTGGCGATGCGCTATGCGGACGAAGCGGTCATCGTCACCAATCCCGAAGTGTCGTCGGTGCGTGACTCCGATCGGATCATCGGGATGCTCGATTCAAAGACGGTGAAGGCGGAGAGAGGCGAGCAGGTACCCAAGCATATCCTGATCACCCGCTACGACGCATCGCGCGCGGCACGGGGCGAGATGCTCACCATCGACGATATTCTCGAAATTCTCGCGACCCCGCTGCTGGGCATTATTCCGGAGAGCCAGGATGTGCTGAAGGCATCCAACGTAGGCACTCCGGTCACGCTGAACAATGCCGACGGTGCGCCGGCGCGAGCCTATATCGATGCGGCCAGGCGTCTTTCCGGAGAGACAGTCGCCATGAGCGTGCCATCCGAGCGCAAGGGATTCATGGACAGGCTGTTGCGACGGAGGGCGGCATGAGCATGGGCCTGTTGCGGCTTCTCAGCCGCCGGAAGACGTCTGCTCCGGTTGCGCGGGAGAGACTGCAGATCCTTTTGGCGCACGAACGTGGCTTGCGCGGCCAGCCCGATTTGCTGGGGCTCCTCCGCGAGGAAATCCTTGCGGTGGTCTCAAAGCACGTAAAGCTCGATCCGGACAAGGTCACTGTCCGGTTGGACCGGGGCGAGGACGTTTCGACGCTCGAAGTCGACATCGAAGTTCCGAACGGGTTTGAGAAGCAAAGGGCCGCCGCGGGCTAGATTGGATAGCGTCCGATTCAGAACGCGCAAACGCGAAAGCCCGGCGTCGAAAAAGACCGCCGGGCGAGCGCGAGTATGACTGGATGAATGGGGCTATTCTGATCCAACCCTTCCGGCCGTCTATCCGGGAAAGAACGGGATTGCTGAGTTCCATCGCGGTGCCTACCGCGGATCAGGAAGTCGCCGCCATACGAAGGGCGGCAACCCGATGCTGTCTCACGTCATAAGATCGTTCCGATCGCAGGAGCACTGCTGCCCGCTCCAATAAAGACCTGCTTCGATCGCCGGGTCTCTTTTGCGAGTTATCGAAACAAGCCTCAGATCGATGCGATGAAGGGCTGGCTTTCCATGGCCTCGAGCCTTTATTCTGTTTCCTTCATTTCGAGCATCATCCATGGCCTACCGTATTCTCGTGTTCTACGGCTCCTACCGGTCCGACCGCATGGGCATTCGCCTTGCAAACTTCGTGGTCGAGGGGCTGCGCGACCGCGGCGACGAGGTTGAATTGGTGGATGCCAAGGCGGTCGGCTTGCCGATGCTGGATCGAATGTACAAGGAGTATCCGAAAGGTGCGGCTCCTGCGGTGCTCGAAGAACTCGCCGGCAAGATCCGCGATGCCGATGGCTTTGTTTTCATCACAGGTGAATACAATTGGGGCATCCAGCCGGGGCTGAAAAACCTCACCGATCATTTCCTGGAGGAATGGTTTTGGCGACCGGCCGCGATTGCCAGCTATTCGGCCGGTCGTTTCTCGGGCGCGCGCGCGGCTACCGCCTGGCACGGCACGCTGTCCGAGATGGGCATGGTAGTAATTTCGAGCACGATCGCGGTCGGGCCGATTTCGCAAACGCTTTCAGCAGAGGGAAAACCGATCGGCGAGGCTGGCAAGGCGCTTGAGCGAGCGTTCCCACGCTTCGCCGAAGACCTCTTCTGGTGGGTGGAAGCGGCGAAGGCGCAGCGGGCGAGGAAGCCGCCGCCCTATTGAAGGGACACACGCCGGGAACGGGTTAGATGTAAGCGCGTACCGATGCGTTGATGTCGCAGGCAGAAACCGGCAAAATAGCACTGCGTCCATCTTCCCCGTTATGGCCGGTTGTCACCCGGCATGTGCAGGCCGATAACGGCGTAAGAGGGAATAGGTTGCACCCAGCTGCTGGCCCGGGAAGCGACCAGGTGCGGAATAGATGAACGCCAATTATCTGACGGCGGATATGGCGTTTACCTGCCGAGCTATGGCGGCGCTTGAACCACGCCTAATCAGCTGGAAAGCGGTGGAATGGCCGTTTTTTTTTGTTGCGTCAATCGGATGAATGCGTACGAGCGTGCCTTTCGAGCCGGGGCACCAAATGGTCACGCTCTTGGCGAATTGCGGCCAAAGCCTGATGTCAAACGCGGCTGGTCTTGATCGATATAAGCGGGAAGAGAAGTTGGCCTACCAGATGATCGCAGAACGCGAGAACCAGAAGGTGAAGATCGAACGGGAAAGCTCTTTGCTGATCGTGGCCAAGGCGCGCATTTGGGCCAGCGAAGGCTGGCAAGTCGTCATCACAGACGCGGGCGGCAAATCGTTTGCGCCTGCCGAATTCGATCGTCTGTTGGCGGCTTGATCGCACATCACCCTGGGCAGAATGGGTTGAACTCTTCGCGAAACCCATGTTCGTCACGGCAAGCGAGACAACGCGGAGTGATCACCCGGGGCCTTAATCGATGGGTATCGCGGAGTTGATCAACCAGTCGGCCGAAGGCCGGACCCGTTGGCTCACCCAATCCAGCGATCTATTCGGTCTGCTTGTGGTGGAAGCGGTATAGCGCCGCGAAAAGGATCGCCACCGCGATCGCATAAAACACCATCGCATCGATGTTCGGGTGCCCTTCCATCAAAGTAAGCATCGTCATCCACTCCCTGGTTGGCGCGGCTTCTTCTTCCCCTCGGGCGAGCCTTTGGTGTCAGAAGTCTAGGCGCGGAGCCGGGTGGCGGGGTAGTCTACTTTATGTGGACAACTGGCGATGCTCGCGCGGCGTAGCCGGGGCGGCGGCAAGTCCGCCGATTTCACTTGGCGTATGGTTCGAGCCGCCGGCGCTGAATGATATCTGAGTCTTGCTCACGAATTCGGGCGCGGCGGGTGCTTTGCGTGCCACTTCGGGCCGGGGCCGCGCATGTAGTGGAACTCGGGCCGATAGGGATTGCAGGCAATATCGATCAGCCTGCGCCACTTCCTGATGAACGCACGAATGTGCAGACGAAGCGGCGTGAAGGACGGTTGAGCGAGCCGCATGACGACCTCTCAGTGCGGCTTGCCGAGCAGGGAAGCGAAGGGCACGGCGAAGATCTCATCGTCGAGATCGTCGCTGACGTGCAGGACCCAGTCGCGCCAATCTTCCGCGTTGAGCGTCGTGACGAACGAATGCACAACCTGGGCGGCGTGCTCGCGCGCCTCGGCGAGGTCGCGCACGGCGGTGCCGGTTTGATCGATCAGCAGGTGTTGAGAAGTGGAGCAGTGGAAATAGAACTGAGCCATCTTCCGTCTCCTGAAAGCGAACCCCGGGACAGGGATACCAGCGAGTTGGCCGGCGGAACATTCGGATAAACTACGGCCGGGAAATTACGGTCGGTGCGTAGAATTATCCGTACGCAAGAAGGGAACGAGAGTTCCGGTTGGACGGTTTGAAAGGCAGCGCAGCGCGCCGATGGAACTCGATCGCTGTGCGCGGGCGGGAGTGAGGAGAGCAACATGATATCCCATACGCAAATTCACACCATCGCGCGGCAGATGCTCGAGCAGCACGGCCCTGCTGCCATCGCAGAGGCCGCCCAGAATGCGCTGGCTTGCGAAAGCAAGGGCGATGCAGAGGAAGCGAAAGAGTGGCGTCACGTCGAGGACGCCATGAAGATGATGCGGGGACCGCATCAGAGCTGATGCGGTGCGGTGGCCGGACATCGGCCACCGACTGGAACAAGCGTCATCACGCTTCACCGCAGCGGCATCGGGGGCCGCACCAATGGTCCACCGTCCTCGGCTGTTGCTGGTGATTGCGGCGCCGCAGCTGCCGTGGCCGGCGGTGGAGGCGACGCTGCAGCAGCCTGCGGGTAGGCGGGAGCGGCAGGCGGCGGAAGCGCGGAATAGGCCGGCTTCGGCTTGCGCACCGGCGCCGCGGTTGCGTGCACCGGAGGCACCGGCGGCTTCGGTCGCACGCTCGGCCCGGATGTCATCGCGCCAGACGTCCTGGCTTCGGCAGGCCTGGCGTCCGAGGTTTTGGCCATTTCTCGGGACATCTGGTCCTGGCCGGCCTTGAGCTGAGCGATGCTGGCCTTCAATTGCTCGATCTGTTGCCCCATGCTGGCAAGATCGCGCGACATCGTTTGCAGCGACGGTGTTGTATCTGGAGCAGCGGCGGAGACCACAGGCGCGGCGGCTTGCACGGGCTGCGCCGGTTGGGCCACGGCCTGATCTGCCACAGTGCCTTGATCTGCCGTGGTGGCCTCAACGGCAGGCGCGCCCGGTTGCTCGGCGGCCGCCGGCTTCTCCGAAGGCTGCGACCACGCCAGCACGAACGGCGGCACGTGGTCTGCGATCGCTGCTTTGGCCGTATCACCATAGTGCTGCCAGGCGGCGGCGGCGCCCGCGCTGGCCAGTGCGAACAGGCCCATGACCACGCGCATCGTCAATTTGCTCATTGCCGGACGATCGCCCGGGAGTTCGATTCGTTCGTTGGCGACTTTGATGTCGTCGACCGCTGCCGCACGAAACGTCGGTTCGACCCGAGGCAGCGCCATGCCAGGCGCAATATCAGGCGCCACGCTCGGCGCGACTTCGGGCTGCGGTGCCGAAGGGACGGTCTTGGCGTCGTGGGCGAGGTCCGAAGACGATTTACTCGCGCGTAAGGCGCGAACGATTTCGGGCTCGATCAGGAAGATGTCGTGCGGATCGGCGTCTTTCAGCGTCTGTGTGGATTGCATTGGCACTCCTTGTTTAGTCCAATGTCACCTGCATTCGCGCGGCCGGTGGATCTACGATACGTCGGCGATCCTCTGCCCCCCGCTACACTCACAAGCTCGGTTTGACCAAAGCAAGGCGAGGACGTGGAGAGGTTGAGGCTCCTGCCACCGTTCCAGGGAACCGGAACGGGCAGCGGGAAAATCGGCGCCTGCCATGATTTCAGCAATATCTTGACCACAACATGTTGTTATCGAACGCACTGGAGGGCAGGCGGTGCTCAGATTCACTCCCACAGTTTTGTTGACGGCGTCGCTGACGCTCGGCGGTTGCATGCAGACGACGCTCTCGCCGTCGTCGGATGCCTCCATGACGCCGCGCGACCGGCAATTGCTTGCGCACCCGCCTTACGCGCAGGCCTCGATCCCCGAACAGTTTCAGCGCCACATCGTCGATTACACGCGCAAGGAGCAACCGGGATCGATCCTGGTCGATACCGATGCGCGCTATCTCTATTACGTGCTGCCGCAAGGCAAGGCGATTCGCTACGGCGTAGCGGTGGGCGAGGAGGCGATGGCCTTTTCCGGCGTCGCCACCGTCGGCCGCGTGGCCGAATGGCCCGACTGGATTCCGACGGCGGATATCCAGGCGCGGCTCGGCCCCTATCCGGCGCGCGTTGCTGGCGGCCCGGCCAATCCATTGGGCGCGCGTGCGCTCTATCTCTACCAGAGCAACAAGGACACGCTCTATCGCATCCATGGCACCAACCAGCCCGAATATATCGGGCAGGCGATCTCGTCGGGCTGCATCCGCATGACCAACACCGACGTCATCGATCTCTTTGATCGGGTGAAGCCGGGTGCGACGGTCGTCGTGCTTCCGCCGGGCAACGCGACCTTCGCCGCATTCCCCTCGCGGCGCGGTTGATGTGATTTTCAAACAGCAGATGTAACTCCGCGATCTCACGGCACGCATGGCGTCCGAGGTTTACCGGTCTCGTGCTCCTCTGGAAACAGAGGGCGCGGGGAAGGCCGGGCGCCGGCTGGCACCCGCGGCCCCCGTGCGAAAAAAAGTGCACGGGGTGGTGACCACAGGTACGCCGAGACATCCGGCCTTCCTCCTCGGTTTTCACCTCGCTCCGCGTGTGGGGGGAGAGATCGCCATTTATGCGCGGCAAAAATTTCGGGTGAGGGCACTCTCCGCGAGTCCACCTCTCACTGTGTTTGCGGATCGAGCCCGTCGTCCCGTTCCTCACCAAGCGAGCTTCGCTGGTCTCGCCTCGTGAAGAACGGCGCGAGGGATTCCCGCGATTTCTGTGGCCCATTCACAACACTCGAATGAAATCGCAGGGTCGAAGCCGCGCCTTGGCGTATCCAGCCTCCCTTCCGCCCTGATTGGATTCGCACGCTGAGCCTGTTGGATTTCGCACTGGGCGCGGGGGCGCGAGTTGGGGATGCAACATGCCTTCCATCGACGCTTCAGCTTATCCGTACGTCGACGTCACAAGCCGCGCCCGGCTTGATGCGCGTTTGGTCTCATCTGCGCCGGCCGGGAAAATCGTCAGGCTGATGGCTGTCGCACTGGCGGCGGCTTCGCTCGCGGCATGCGCGCAATCCTCCGTCGTCAGCCAACGATCGGAAATTCGGGCGAGCCGTCAGGCGTCGCTGCAGCCCGATCGATCAATGATGAGGAAGCGCGTAGCGGTCGCAAGGAGGCATACGCCGTACGCATCGCACAAACGCGACACAAAAGTGGCGTCGCAGGGGATTGCCAGCTTCTACAGCGAGGATACGCAAACCGCGAGCGGCGAAAAATTCGACGCAACCCAACTGACAGCGGCGCATCCCACTTTGCCTTTCGGCACCAAACTGCGAGTGACCGACGTCAAGAGCGGGCGCTCCGTGACGGTGCGCGTCAACGACCGTGGCCCGTATGTGCCCGGACGTATCGTCGACGTCTCTCATTCCGCGGCGGCCGAGCTCGGCATCGTCGGAAAGGGGATCGCGAACGTCAGGCTTGATGTCGTCCAATAGGTCGTCGGGGAGGGCGGGTTGGCGGTAGCCCGCCCGTCGCCCCGGTGATCGCCACCACTGCGTGGCAGCGAATTGGCGCGATGGGCCGGAAGCGGACAAGTAGAAATCCGCAGAATTGGCTAATCGCGAGATCAACTTGCATACTGTGCAATGCCATGGCCGAATGACCAGTTTTCTTTTGGTACTTCGACAAGGTTGATTACGACATCATCCGGACGTCCATTCAATTGGTTCTGAAAATCATCGACGATACGTTTGTAAAGGGCTTTCTTAAGCTCGACGGAGCGCCCAGAATTCAGCGTGATCTGAATGAAAACGATATCTTCGCTGTAACGGCTGCCTAAATAGCTTTCAGCGAAGTTCAGATCGTCACGATCATGCTCCGTGATGACCTGAAATTTGTCATCCTGTGGCACGTTGATCAGGTCGATCATGGCCTTGTACGCTATCTCGCCCAGTGTCTTTCGATATTCGGCGGACTTACCTCGCTTAAGATCGATGCGAACGAACGGCATAGCGATCCTCCTTTGTTGTGTGCGCCTAACCTTGGTTGTTCGCGTTAGTTCCGCGATCTCTTGTTTTGGTGTCGCTCAGCAATTCGCGGCCAAGAACATCGTTGATGTTTCGGAAACCGCTGTCGGTTCATCCTCGCATTAGAGAAGCGCCACGAAGCGTACACTTGTTCAGCCAAATCTGCGTCTTTCGGGATGCCGCTCGTCCACTCGCACAGACGCCGTCCAAGGGTTAACGGCTTAGCTTAAACGACTCCCACCGCGCGTCGCGCTCGCTTTGGTATTTTGGAGTTCGTTCTGCGATGAGCTCCTCGCTACGCAGCGGTTTGCCGCAGGATTCGCAGACAGGACCAAGTCCTGCCGGCTTGCCGCAGGTCAGGTGGATGTAGATCATGGCCCGGCCTTCCTTCGGCGACTTGCACCAGGTCTCGCCCCAAGCGCGCAGCGCCAGCAACACAGCAAAGAAGGCCTCGCCCTTCTCCGTCAGGTGATACTCGTACCGCTGGGGGCGCTTGTTGTAGACGCGCCGCTTCACAAGCCCGTCCTCTTCGAGTTTCTTCAAGCGCGCCGCAATCATTTGCGGCGTCGCGCCCGTCTGTGCCTGGATCTCATCGAAGCGATGACAGCGCATGAAGAGCTCGCGCAGGATCAGCACAGTCCAGCGACCGCCGACAACGGTTTCGGCGCGGGCCACGGGACAGAGCGTTTGGTCAGCAGTGTTGTCCGTCATCTTCTTCACATTTTCTTCATCAGGCTTGTTACTATGAATTTCATAGTAAAATGGCCCGTCATTAGAGACAGTGCAACCGGCCGCTTGGCGGCCAACGAGGTAACCGATGGCCGAGACGACCTACCACCGCGAGAGAACCGCGCTCCTCTTTGTCGACCCCTACAACGACTTCTTGTCCGAGGGCGGCAAGGTCTATCCGGGCATCAAGCCGATCGCCGATCAGGTCGGGCTGCTTGATAACCTGCGCCGACTGGATGGCGCCGTCCGCGCCGCGGACATCCAGGTGGTGATCGTCCCGCACCGGCGCTGGGAACCAGGTGACTATGAGGACTGGGATCATCCCAACCCGACCCAGCAATCGATCATGCAGCGCCACAGTTTCGCGCGTGGCGAATGGGGCGGCGATTGGCACCCGGACTTCGCGCCGAAGCCTGGCGACCTCGTCGCCCATGAGCATTGGGGGCAGAGCGGCTTCGCCAACACCGACCTGGATTTCCTGTTGAAGCAGAAGGGCATCACGCATGTGATCGTGGTCGGGCTGCTGGCCAATACCTGCATCGAGTCGACCGCCCGGTTCGCCATGGAACTCGGCTATCACGTGACGCTGGTGCGCGACGCCACCGCCGCCTTCTCGCACGAAATGATGCACGCCGCCCACGAACTGAACGGTCCTACCTTCGCCCACTCTATTCTCACAACCGCCGAGGTGATCGCGGCTTTGCAGCAGCGACACCGTTGAAGGCCACATCCGCAACCCGTGATGGCTCTGCCTGGTCTGTGGGTCGTGTAGGCGCCAGTTGCTTGGTCGGCTATGGACCCATTTTCGACCGAGTTGGCGGGTTTTTGCCCGCATCGCGATCGCGTGTGGCGGTGATGGGTATGGCTTCACCTATCCCGGGCACTGCCAATGCGTCTGACGACAGGTGTGCAGCCGCCGCGTCGGTGCGATACCGCGGCAGATGATCCTCGAGCGAGTAGCAAACGCAAAGCGCGAGGCTGGCCCACACCGCCGCGCTGAAATAGAGCGACATCCAGGCAATCTCGTCCTTCCACTCGTGAAGGTCGTGCGTGACGATCCAACGCGTGCTCACGTCACGGAGACCCTCGAGAGGGCCGAGACGCGTGTTGCCGTCGGCAACAGCTGCTCGCCATCGGCTGAGGTACATCGGGACGTCGATGGTCATGAGAAACGCCAGATAGGCTGCAGTCCCCGCGATCGAGACGGCGAGGACCACGCGAACCGGACCATGAAACTCCGGCAGCAACCGGCAAAGGCCAATCCCAACCAGGAAGAAGGCGACTGCCCATATCGAATTTTCGATGGCGTTGCCGAGATAGTGGGTGGTCAGCACCGCATACCATGAGAAGCATTCCGCGATCAGGATCAACGGCACGATCACCCACGCGACGTTCACGGCGGTGTCCGCGCCCGTTATCGTGCCCAGCTGGTGCAGGATGATCGCCCACTGCGCCGCGAAGCAGACCTCGGCCACGGTTGCCACCGAACGTCCGACGACAACGCTCGACAGCCACGTGTCGAACAGGCAGATCCGCTGAACGTCCGCGCGCGGCAGGAACGATCTGAATGCGCAGCCAAAAACATAGGCCGCACAGAGCAGGAGCATGAGCCCGATGCCGGACGTGCTGCCGAGATTGCCAGTCGCCTGTTCGTGGAACTGGCGGTACAGCAAGAACCAAACCGCGATATTGACGCCGCTGACCAGCGTCAGCAGACACCACCACCAGGCCAGGGGATTTGACCATGCCAGAGAACTTGACCGCGCCCGCCATTCCAAGCTCATCGATCGCTCCGCATGTAACCGAATTGACATTCCATCGTAGCAATTCTGTCACAGAGCGCGGCCGGTCACGATAAAAAAGATTTGTGCGCGGCGGGTGTTTTCGCAGACCTGCCGTCGGCGTGATCGCGGGCGGGGTTACTAGCGCGCGGCGATCGGGCAGCGGGCAAGTCGGCAGGCAGGGAGCGGATGAGCGCAAGCAATTCGTCTGCCTATCGCGCGTGCGCACGCAGGGTTGGGTGAGCTCGTCGCGAACTCGTCAACGCGGGGACAACGAGCGATGCATCGCTTCCGTGCGGGGCGGCGCCTGAGTTGCAAGCGCGCGATAGAGACAAGTGCATAAGGCGATGCCGAGCGGCATCAGCAACAACGCCACGCCCATCGGCATGATCGCGTTGAAAGGAGCTGGTGGAGCTATCGCGGAGGCGCCGCCTCCGCGTGTCGAGCGGGGCCGGAAAATGTGATCCGCCTCACTGCATGCTCGCCAAGATTTCATCAATCATTCCGGGTCAGGCTTAAACCATGGAATTTGCAGCGGAACCGGACTCCGGGAGCCGGCAGCTGCAAGAGAAGGCCGGCGGCGTAGCGCCGGCCGGCTTTTTCTCTGGCCGGAGCAAGAGCCTCAGGTCTCGGGCGCATCGCCGAGCAGCAAGAGTGGCTGAAGCGCCACTCTGTGCATTGCGTGCGCGGCTCGTCGGCGATCGTGGGCAACGGTGCGGCGGCGTAGTGTCGGCGCGGCGAAAAAATCGCGCGATGCCGCAAGCGCGCAGAAGGAAATGCTGATGCCGATTGCAGGCAAAAGGCGGGCAGGGAAGCAGAGAAAGTCCGCCCCGGGTGAGGCGGCTCCAGTTCAAGCTGATGTCTAATAGCACCGCATGACATTGACGGTTTGATCTGTGCCGTCCCTTCCACGAACCGACACGGTCTGCTCGGGACACTCGGTCACATAGGCACGATCGGAAGGGGTGACATTCGGCGGATAGCGGTGTGCCCAATCCCAGGGAACATCGTAGGTGTAGGTGTAGCGGACGTCCTGTGACGTTTGTTGCGGAAGCTGCACCGGCGTATCGCCATAGGAGCCGTAGGAGCCGTAGGACGGGTCGTAGAAGAAGCCGCCTGCTCCCGGAAAGAATTTGCCCACCCGGTTTCCGCGGTGATGCCGCAGCGACGCGCCGACCCGCGGGGCGATCGGGCCTCTGACATGCGCGGCGCCGGCGGCGGCGCCCGGCGCAGTTCCCGACCGGGCGAAGGTTTCATTGGCGGCAAAGGTAAGCGCCACCAGGCTGATGGACGCGACAAGCGCCGCATGCATTTTATGGGTCATGGCAGGCACCAACTCACAGGTTACGAGGCAGCATTTGGGGAGGCTAGGCCGGCCCTTTGGGGCCCGCAAACTTATAATTAATCGTTGGTTAAGATGTAATGCTAATAGCGGCGGCGGCGGCGATTGCCGGCCAAAACGCGCCGTTTTGGGCCGAAACGGACGTCGTAGCCCGCTCGGCCGGCTTGTAACCTCTGTATCCCGTGATGCGCTCACGTGTAGGATCGGGCTTCGGCAACCAATGGAACGGGAGTTCTGAAATGATCAGGGGCAGGCAATTCGCGACCGCGATCTTCGCCACCGTGACCGTGCTCGCGGGGATGAGCGCCAACGCATACGCCGCGCAGTGCGGCAGCACGGCGGCCGGTTTCGAAGCCTGGAAGCGAGAGTTCGCCGCCGAGGCGCGGGGAAAAGGCGTCAGCGCCGCGAGCGTCGCCGCCCTGATGGGGACGAACTACGCAAGCGCGACCATCGCTGCCGATCGCGGCCAGCGAAGCTTTGGCCTCTCGCTCGATCAGTTTCTCGCCAAGCGCGGCGCCTCGACCATCGTCGCGCGCGGGCGATCGCTGAAGCAATCCCAGGCGGCCTTGTTCGCATCCATCGAGCAGCGCTATGGCATCCCGCCGGGACCGCTGATCGCGATCTGGGGCATGGAGACGGGCTTTGGAAGCCAGCGCGGCAATCAGAACATGCTGTCGTCGATCGCCACGCTCGCCTATGACTGCCGGCGCACCGAATATTTCACCGAGCAGCTCTATGCCGCGCTGAAGCTGATCGATCGCGGCGTCCTGTCGGCCAGCACACGCGGCTCCATGCATGGCGAAATCGGCCAAACACAATTCCTGCCGAAGAACATCCTGGCCTACGGTACCGGAAATCTCGACGTCGCGGCCAACGCGCTGACCTCGACGGCGAATTTCCTGAAAGCCCATGGCTGGCACGCCGGCGCGGGATACCAGCCGGGTGAAGCCAATTTCGCCGCGATACAGGCGTGGAACGCCGCTGGCGTCTATCAGAAGGCTATCGCGCTGATGGGGCGGCAGATCGACGGCGGGGGCGGGTCCGCGGCGCGCTGATGGGTCCGTCGGGGTCTTACGTCTTGCGGGCACCGCCTGCCTTGCCATCGCTCCAGGGTGGTTCCGGCCTCAGGTATCCGACCAGACAGCAGATGCAGATGCCGAGTCCAGCGAGCGGGTACTTCAGCGCCACGACCGCAGCCGCCCCGAAGAAGCACAACGTCGTCATCGAGCGCACGCGCATGATCCTGCGCACCTTCGGCGGAATCCTTCCGCCGGGCGTACGACCGATAAGCTCCCAGACGAGAGCGATGTAGGTCGCGTTCACCAGGAAGAAGACAGCGGCGTAGAAGGCGACCGGCTGGGGCGCAAGCTCGCTTACGGCCATCCAGGCGGTGGAAAGCGGAAGTAGCGACATCGAAAACAGATGCGCGAAATTGAACCACAACAGACGAGGAGTCGCCTCGTCGGCGTACCGCATGAGGTAGTGGTGATTGGCCCACACGATGGCGATGAAAAGATAGCTCACCGCGTAGCTCAGCCCCGTCGGCCACAGCGCCAGCAGCGCGTCGAAGGTGGGCCGCTCGGGCGGCCTCAATTCCAGCACCAGCACCGTGATGAGGACGGCGAACACGCCGTCGGAAAATGTGCTCAGTCGCTCTGGGGTCGCTCTGCGCAGCACGGTCCGGTCCCCATATCGCGGGGTTAAGCCGCAGGCAGTTTGCTGGACGCGGCACCTGCGTCAACCGGGGTTGTCCACGTGTTCCCGCTGGGATGGGCGCCTCAGGGTGACGGATCACGTTTGGCTTATCCGCCCTCACGAGCTGCCAAACGCACCGCTCTTTACGACTATGCGCCGGGCGGGGAGTAAGCGCCGGCAAACCGGGCAGCCTTTTCCACGACGCCCTTGAATTCGCCCGGCGTCCACGCGCGCACGGTTTCTATCCTGGATATCGCGCCGGTTGCGGCAACGGCCATTCCTACCGCGACGGCATCCGATCCATCATCGAGCTCGGAAATGAGGACGACATCGTGCACGCCCGTCGTGTTGTAGAGCGCTACAAGCTTGCCGCCGGCTTTTTCGATCAATGTCTTGACGGCGCCGGATCTATCCTGTGGCTTGTTGACAAGTCCCTTCACGCCGGAATGGGAATACGATGCATACGTGATGAACAACGGCATCTTCTCCTCCCTGCTTGGATGGCCTTTTGAGCTTGCATTCCGATCGCGGAAATTTTCCGCGGCCTGGCCGCACAGAATAGCACCTCACATCCTGTTGGACCCAGATATCTTCCGGTCATCGGCGAGGATCGGAAATGACCGCCAAAAGGTAAAGTGGTTTGACCCAACCGAACGGCGAAGCGTATTGCGCCGAGCCTTCGCTCGATCCGCCCTGCGGGCTGCGGCTGGTTGCAATCGGTCAGGATTCGGGGAACTCTGTCGCCCGCAACACACAAACGACAGGATGAATACTGACTCATGGCCTTTTCGCTTTACGATGCTACTGTAGCCAACCACCTGCAGATCCTCGGCGCGGTCGGCAGATTCCTCGACAAGAGCCTCGCGCATTTCCGCGAGAAGGGCATCGATCCGGCCGAGGTGGTCGAGACGCGGCTTGCACCCGACATGTTGCCGCTGCGTTTCCAGATCGTCTCGGTCGCGCATCATTCACGGGGCGCAATGGAGGCGGCGAAGAACGGCGTGTTCGTGCCGCCCTCGGGCAAGCCGGATCTCGACTATGCGGCGCTGCAGGCCCTGGTGGCGGAAGCTCGCAACGAACTCGCAGCGCTGACACCCGAGGCTGTCAACGCGCTGATCGGCCGCGATGTCACCTTCAAAGTCGGCGACCGCGTGCTGCCGTTCACGGCGGAAGGCTTTCTGATGTCGTTCTCGCTGCCGAACTTCTTCTTCCACGCCACCACCGCCTACGACATCCTCCGCCATAAGGGTGCGCCGCTGGGCAAGCGGGATTTCATGGGGCGGTTGAATTTGAAGGGGTGAGAGCCCCCTTGTGAAGCTGCTGGTGTTCGGATTCGGCTATTCGGCTCAGTACATCGCCGAACGCCTCCGAGGCACCGGCGCGGAGATAACGGCGACTGTTCGCACTCCGGCAAAGGCGGAGCTGCTGATGCAGAACGGCATCCGGGCGAGGGGTTTTCTCCTGACCATCGTGAGAGCGAGTTGCGTGCCGCGTTGCGCTACCCGAGCTATCGGGAAGGCGTGACGGCGCTGCGGGCGGATGGCGAGGGGCCGATGGGGCGCTGAGGTGGAGAGATGCGTGAGGCGGCTCGGCGAAGCGAACCCGCCAGCACCAAAGCCGCCTCCGAGGCGTCTCCGGCGGCGAAAAGAAAAATATGACGGTAGAGAGGGCGATGTGTCGGAATCGCCGACCGTCAATCGTCTTGAATCCACTAGCCTTGTCCGTGCCGGCGTTTGCCCCCTCCAACGGCTTGCCGTCCAGGCCTGCCGGCTCGGGGTGTCGGCCTCACTCCAACCGACTGACAACTGCAAGGGAAATTCATCATGACTTCGATCACGCCCTTCCTCTGGTTTGACAACAACGTCCCGGAGGCCGTTGCGTTCTATCAATCGGTTTTTCCGAACGCCAAGGTGGAAGTCGTCAACGATTTCATGGCGAGCTTCGAGCTCGAGGGACAAAAGTTCAATGCGCTCAATGGCGGCCCCAAATACAAGTTCAACGAAGCCATCTCGTTCTTCATCAGTGTCGAGACCCAGCAGGAAGTGGATTACTTCTGGGACAAGTTGACCGCCGACGGCGGCGAGGAATCGAAGTGCGGATGGCTGAAGGATAAATTTGGCTTGTCCTGGCAAGTTGTCCCCAAGGTGCTCGGCCGATACCTGAGCGATCCCGATCGCAACAAGGCCGATCGCGCCATGCAGGCCATGATGAAGATGCAAAAGATCGTCATCGCCGACCTCGACAAGGCGTATGATGGCTGACCACTGTTTCCCGGTGCGATCGCCAAGCCGGCGATTGCGTTCGCGTTGGAGCCCGGAGCACGATCACGGAAGCGTCGGCCGTCGTATCAGCGAAACGTGATCGGCGTCGGACCGCGCCACGAACCAGCGCGTGCATATGACGGCGCCGCGACCGACGAGAAGATCGTTCCATTTCCGCGCGCAATTTCAGCGGTCCGTCCCATGCTTGCGCATGGCCGCGAAACGAACCGCCTTCGTGACGCGAAGGATCAATGACATGCGTCGATCCGGCTCAGCGTCGTGTCGCGGTCGATCACAATGATGTTTTTATATGACTTTCATCATTCTATTGAATGCGTACGCCTCGTCTCTAGCTCGTTGGAAAAGCTCGTACCTTCTGTTCCGCGATGGACGGCGAGTTGACGGGCTCTTGATTTCATCAACCAGAAAGGGGAATCGACATGACCAGGTTCAAGCTTTTCGGTGCCGCTGCTATTCTGTCCGTGGCAATCGCAACGCCGGTGTTCGCGCAGCAGGCGGTTCAGGAGCCCGGCGCACAGGCGTTCTATCAGAGCCTGGGTGTCGGGTCTCACTCAGGCACGACAGCGAACGCGTTCGCGTCCGTCGGCAACGTCGTTCTGACCGCGAGCGCGCCCGTTAGGCACCACGTGCGCAGGTCATCAAGGCGCTAGACCTCCGCTGCCAGGCAGCGAGTAGCGAGCAGGCCGGGTTGGCCGTTGGCGCATCCCGTGGGCGGCCGCCTGCGCTTCAACCGCCCTCCTAGCCGCGAACTCCGGCGCCGAATCTGCATTGTTGCAATGCAACAATAAGCCTACCGCACTGCAGCGGGAAGGGCCACCTATCATCTTCGAATCCAGTCCAGGAGAATTACGATGAAGAAGTCTCACCTTTCCATTGCAGCCGTCGTCGCGATCTCCATTGCAGGTGGCGCCGCCAGCTCCTTCGCCGCGGAGTTGCCGGCCTATGAAGTGAAGGGCCTGCCGGCGTCGCCGATGCAAATCGGGGTGCTTGGAGCCGCAAATGTCCAGGAGCAGTCGCCGGTAGCAACCTCGACAGCCACTCCGGTCCAGTTGAGTGTCCTGACACCGCGGGCGAAACTGACGACGGCGACGGTCGCACCGAGCCGGACCGAAACCGGTCGATCAATTCGCTGACCGAGACCTCGATCGCTGTTTGAGCGCCTCTGAGCATCTCACGTCAGGTTGCAGAAAGCCCGCGACGTCGTCGCGGGCTTTGTTTTGATGAATAGGCTTACCCGCATGGATCGGAGAGCTTCGTCCGCCGTAGCTCAACGTGCGAACGGTTAGCTGCCGAACTTCTTCTCCAACGCCACCACGACGTACGACATCCTCCGCCACAACGGCGCGCCGCTGAGCAAGCGAAATCTTAGGAGCGGTTGAATTTGAAGGGGGTGAGGCGGGGCGCGAGCATCAAACGGACAGGAATACTGTCCTTTCTGCCATAATTTTCCAATTGTCAGGAATTAAACCCTTTGCAGGAGCGTTACTTCGCGGAGGCAATTTTTTCAGTAGCCCATTAATTTGAAACGGAGCGACCGATGCGTGTCGCGGTGATCGTTGTGGCGGTGCTGGTGGTGACAACGCCATCGGAAGCTTCCAAGTCCTGCATGACCAAGGCTGAGGCGCGTCAGCAACTCGGTTCTGTTCACCTCTACTGGCATGGCCCAAATCGTTGCTGGGACGCCACGTCGAGCCGGCGATACGCGTCCAATAGGGTTCAGCGAAAAACGCCCATCCGTGAGGTCGAGCCAAGAATTGATCCGCCCAAATGGCGCGACTCGATGTCGGAGATGTTGGTTGATGCCGAACCTGCGCCGCCGCTCAGAGCGTCAGCGTCAATGGAGGCTCGGCCTGACGTCAACGACGGCGCTGTCGGCGCCAAGCCATGGATAGATCGGTGGTCGGATGTCGGGTCCCCCGTTGCCGCGCGCTGGGTTGATGTCGCTCCGGTAGAGCGGCCGCCCATCATCGAACGCAAAGCGGAGCGGGTGGTGAGGCCGCACGGCGTGGTGCTGCTGTTCCTCGTTTTCGTCATGCTGGCACTGGGAACGATCGAGGTTCTGGTCCGCTGGACGTTCTACGAGGCGCGCGGCGGACTAGCGCCTCGTCCGCCATAACCTGGAGGGAGAAGACGGATGCGAATCCCTGTCTCGGTAAAAGGTGATCAAGGCGAGGAGTTCGCAGAAGGCGCGGTGCGGAGATATGGCGCGCGCCACACCCTCCATTAGGACATGATGCTAGCGCGCTGTTGCGCGTTTGGTACTTGAGTTTAGTCGGGACGCGGCACCGCACAAGGCACCCCTGACCAGGCGCATGTAGGTTGCGGCAATCTTCGGGTCCATTTCGCCTGAGGAGTCCACCTTATGAAAGCTCCTCGATCACGTCATCGAAAATTCGGGTGCCGCAACGATGGTCTGCCATCCCGATCTGGCCGACCGTCTCCTGGAGCTGCCGAAAACATCTCGAACTCCGAACGGTCTTCACCACTCCAGAGAAGGCACAGCGCGACGCACCTGGCTTTGCGGCGGCCAGCTTCGATCTGCGATCATGGGATTCGCTTCCGAACGGCGCGCCGGATCTCTCGCTGCCTGTCCAGGGCCTGAAGCCATGGACACTTCAGTCCGTCTGCTACACGTCCGGAACCACGGGCCCGTCCAAAGGTGTGATGTCGAGCTACCTGCATCTGCACACGATGGGGTTCGAATGCACAGCCGGCACGGATGCAAGCGACCGATGGTTGATCAACCTCCCGCTTTTCCACGCGGGCGGCACGCTTTTCGTCGCCGGTGCGTTGGCCAGGGACGCATCGATCGGGCTGCTCGGGAGCTTCGAAACGACAAGCTTCCTGAGAAAGAGCCGCGAGCTTGGAGCGACGGCGTGTATCCTGCTCGGCGCAATGGCAAGCTTTCTCCTCCGCCAGCCACCGGACGATGGAGATCGCGACCATCGTCTGCGACGGGCGATGATCCTTCCGCTCAACGAAGACTCGCGGCTGTTCCGGGAGCGTTTCGGCTTCGACGTCTATACAGTCTTCAACATGAGTGAGATTTCCTGCCCCATCAGGTCGGACGATAATCCCAGTGAGCGCGGCTCCTGCGGTCAGCTGAGACCAGGCGTTGAGGCGCGCATCGTTAACGAGCATGACTGCGAGGTTGCAGTGGGCGATGTGGGCGAGTTGGTGCTGCGGGCCGATTGTCCATGGACAATGTCGCACGGATATCTTGCGAATCCGGAAGCGACCGCATCGGCATGGCGCAACGGCTGGTTTCACACCGGTGACGGTTTTCGCCGGGACCACGATGGAAACCATTTCTTTGTCGACAGGATCAAGGATGCGATCCGGCGCAGAGGCGAGAACATCTCCTCCTTCGAAGTCGAATCGGAGGTCATGAACCACCCTTCCGTGCTCGAAGCAGCGGCGGTCGGCGTACCAAGCGAGTTCGGCGAGGAGGATGTCCTGATCGCCGTGGTTCAGAAGCCGGATGCGGCGGTGACCGGCGAGAACCTGCTGCATCATCTATCTTCGAGAATGCCCCATTTCATGATCCCGCGCTACGTGCGGTTCATGGACACGCTTCCGAAGACGCCGACGGCGAAGGTCGAAAAGCACAAATTGCGTAACGAAGGTGTGACGCCCGACACTTGGGACCGCGAGGCCGCGGGTGTCCGGATTTCGCGCGACCGATTGAGCAGCTGATCATGACGGAAACAATGGAACGGCGAGCGGTTGCAATACCAACGCAGGGCGAGCGCATCGTAACGGAATCCGTTGGAGAGGTGCTGGTCAGCCGCACGCAGACTGTCGATGCCCGACAGATCATGGCGTATGCCGCGGCCGTCGGCGCCGACGACGAGATTTTCCTTGACGATGCGCGCGCGGGCGGAATCGTGGCCGTCCCCGGCTTCGTCTCGTCGCTGGATTGGCCCCTGTTGCTCGACCACCGCTACCTCAGTGCCATCGGCGTCGGTGCGGGGCGGCTGTTCGATACGCTGCTCCACGCCTATCAGGATACGCTGTTCTTCGACGACATCGTCCCCGACACGGAGATCGAATCCGAGCTGACACTGGCCGAGGTCAGGCCGATCCGTTCCGGCGTCCTGGTCGTTACCCGGATACGCGGAAGAAATACCCGAACCGGGCGTCCGACCCACGAAACCTGGTATGGCTCGCTGTTCAGGAATGCGACCTGCGATGGCGGGAAAGTTGCGCTGCAGGCACCTGCGCCCCCGGATATCAGCTTCGATGCGCCAGAGTGTTGTTCGGCTCTCCCTATCCCTCGACAGCTCCCGCACATCTATTCGGAGTGTGGCCGGATCTGGAATCCGATCCACACCGAACGGTCATTTGCCCTGCGGAGCGGTTTTCCCGATATCGTTCTGCACGGCTCATGCACGTGGGCTTTCGCCGGTCAGACAATCCTTGCGCAGGGTGGCTACTCGTCGATCAGGCTCAGGCGGCTTAGTGCAAGATTCTCGGCGATCGTGGTTCCTGGCCAGACCCTGACAATCAAGCAACGAGCCTCCAACCCGACAGGAGTGAGCAGGTTCAGCGTGTTGGGTTCGGACGGCGTACCCGTCCTCACCCACGGCTTTGCTGTCTTCGATCGTCGGGACGAAATACTGCCGCCGCTGCCCGCTTCGTAAGCGCGCTTTCGGGTGGCCGTTGCTTCGCGTGGTACCTCGGGGGGCGAGCGCGCATCCGCCTCGTTTGCGCGCGCACGATTGGCGAGGAAAAGTCCGCAAGGCACGCTGAACTGCGGCCAGGAGCGCCGATGCCTTGGATGAATTGCAGGACGGGGAAAACGGGTGGTAGACATTAGACGGACACTCTAGGGAAGCGGCGCGCCGGCATTGGATACGATCAGGGTATCGGTAGGCGCGGGGGCCAGTTTGGTGCTACTGCCGCCGCTCAGAAATTTATCGAGCGTAGCCTGGATCCTGTCCTTGACGGCATAAGGACCGCGGTCGCTCATATCTGTATGCTGGAATTGTGTGTTGACGATATCGATACCGTCCGCCTTGGCCTGCTCAGGGGTCGGCAGCACGCCGGAATCGGTTTTGAATTGCGGATCCTTCGAGCGAAAGGAGAGTATCTTCAGCTTGTCGCTGAGCACGAAGGGAACGCGCAAATTATCGAGCGTGATCACTTTCGATACCAGTTCGGGATGTTTTTTGGCGCAGTACATCGCAATGTCTCCGCCGTTGGAATGTCCGACAAGCGTCAGATGATCGTAATCGGCATTCGGCTGCAATTGTTTCAGTTGCCCAAGCACAAACAGAATGTTGGCTTCGCCTTTTTCATACACTCCGCGCCGGCCGACGTAGGGCAGCCCGACCTTGGTCATCAACGGCGGATCGCTCGGAAGGTCTTGCTGAATGCTGGCAACCAGAAATCCCCGTGCCGCAAACACGTTGGCCAGGAACGAATACTCCGTGTTCTTGACGGTATTCCCGTTGCTGATGATGGCCACGGGAAGCTTCCAATAACCCGCATTGGCCTTCATCTCATAGTCCGTGCGTACGGCAAGATCGACAGCGACAGGCCGCTGTCGTGCGACGTCGAACAGATTCAGCGTTTCGTGCCGAATGCCCCATTTGCTAACGGCAAAATATACGACGCCGGACAAAGCACAGAGGCACGCCAGGACAGCTATTCCCCTCTTCATCGTTTCCAACCCGCTCACTTTTATCGCATAGATAGTGTGGAAACGCACAAGCAGCGAGGCTGGCGCCACTGGCCAAGATTAAATTAAGGAAAGTTATCACCTCCCGCGGCGCACAAGAGTGTCGGCAAACCCCAACTTACCCGGCGGATGCATCCGCGCCGACCGGGGAAACATCCGATCACTCAAATAGTGCGACGTAGATCACGTAGAGCCAGCCCAGGATGCCGTGGATGATCGCCCACAGGATCGAATGGTTGTTGGTGTAGGAGATCGCGATGGCGAGCGCCGAGCCAAAACCCACGCCGTATTTCGCGCCCTCGACCCGAACCCCGTAATATCGATTTCCGTTCATGGTGATCCTTTCAGCGCGCCGGGCGGACTGGCCAAAGGTGAAAACGACCAACTTCGGTCCCTAAGAGGACTAGCGTCTGACATTTGCACGCAACGCATAGCGCTTGCAAATAGTTGCTCTATCTTCTGGCTCTCGCACATCGGCCCAAAGCGAGCAGGGCGGAGTAGCGGAACGTAGTCCGCCGTCTTGCGGGGAAAAGTGCCATGGCAAGCCATATTGTGCCCGATTTGAGTCCGCTGCGCGCGGGTTTGATGTTTCGGTGCAGCAAAAGTGATGGGTTGGCGGATTTCCGCTCGACCTTCTTTCATGTAACGTTGTCGCATGAGCGAAAGCGAGACCTTGTTTGTGGCCCTGCGTCAGTTGGCCGACGAACGCGTCGTCGACATGCTCGAGCGTATGGTGCGGGACGCCCCGGATCATGCCTTGAACAGAATGAATGCGCTTGATCTCGCGGCCAAGGCCGACGTCGGCGAGGAGCGGATCATCGCGGCGCTGCTGCACGCGGTGGGGCTCGGCATGCTGGAGATGACATGGAGCGTGATGTGCCCGAGCTGCGCCGGTGTTCTCTCCGCCAATAAGAGCCTGAAGACCCTGAATAGCGCGCAGCATAATTGCGCTTTCTGCGCCGCGGGCTACGAGACGACGCTCGACGATCTGGTCGAGGTAACCTTCACGGTAAGCCCGCGCGTGCGCAAGATCGCGGCGCACACTCCCGACGAATTGTCGCCGGCCGAATATTATCGCCAGATCTTCTGGAGTTCGGCCATCGATCTTCCTGCCGATCTGGAGAAGCTGCTGCGGGAGGTCACGCTCGAGATCGTCGACTTGCCGCCAGGCGAAAGGGCCATCCTTTCCCTGCAGGTGCCGCAGGGCACCCTGATCGTGTTCGATCCCGTGACGCATGCGGCCCAGTTCCTTGATGTCAGGGGCGACGAGGCGAGCGAGCGCCAGAACCTGTCCGTGATCTTCAACAAGGTCCAGGTTCCCGTTGACAGCGTTGCCTTGCGCCCCGGCTCGCTGCGCCTGGCTTTGGAAAACCGCACCGACGGTCGTGTGCTGCCGGCGGTATGGGTGGCGAACCAGGCGCTGGACGACCTCCTGATGCGCCGCAAGCCCATTCTCACTGCAAAGCGTCTCCTCACAAACCAGACTTTCCGCGACCTGTTCCGGACCGACACGCTCGCCATCGGCCAGCGCCTCAAGATCCTGAGCCTGACTTTCCTGTTTAGTGACCTCAAGGACTCCACGGAGCTCTATGAGAACGTCGGCGACCTCGTGGCCTTCGATCTCGTCAATGAGCATTTCAGGGTGCTGCAGGAGATCATCGCGTCCGAAAGGGGTGCCGTGGTGAAGACCATCGGCGATGCCGTGATGGCGACCTTCGAGACGCCCGACCGCGCCATTGCCGCTGCGATCCGCATGCGCGAGGCGATGAGCGATCTCGGCGCCGAGCGTCAGCATCAGAGTCTGCACCTGAAGATGGGCATCCATGAAGGGTCTTGCCTCGCGGTCACGCTCAACGGCCAG
This sequence comes from uncultured Alphaproteobacteria bacterium, assembly GCA_963786115.1. Classification (GTDB taxonomy): domain Bacteria; phylum Pseudomonadota; class Alphaproteobacteria; order Rhizobiales; family Xanthobacteraceae; genus Bradyrhizobium. The sequence goes on along the minus strand of CAWAYC010000017.1, from coordinate 57,680 downwards.
CAGGACTATTTTGGCCAGACGGTGAACATCGCCTCGCGCGTCCAGGGCCTTGCGGCCTCGCGCTCGATCGTGGTGACGGAGCAGGTGGTGGAGAACGCTGACTCCCGGATCCTGCTGGAGACCAACGGGCTGAAGCCGACGCGCAGAAGCGTGGCGTTGAGCGGCATCGCGGGCAAGGTTTCGGTGTACGAGATTTCTTGAGAGTTCTGATCTTCCTGCTTGGTGAAGCAAGGACGTGGGTGCCCGGCACAACGCCGGGCAGGACGAGTTTCGTGGTAAGGCCGCATTTCATTGGCTGCACTTTCAGTCAGTCTCTGAGGAAACCGGTAGTCCGCACCTCCCCGATCTCGCGGCGCAAAGCGCCCGAGGTTTTGCAATCTGATGGCCCTCGGAAGCGAAGAGGGCGCAGGGAAAGCCGGGCGCGCGCTGCACCCGCGGTCTCGTGTGCAAAATGCACACAAAAAAGCGCACACGAGCATACAGGTTCAGCGGAGGCATCCGGCTTTCCCTGCGCGATGGTTTACGGCTTATTTCGTGCTCTCCTCGGTGACCGGGCTTTCTTGCCACCGTCGCCCCTGAGAAGCTTGCTTCTCACGAACTTGACGCCAGCATCGGGGCGCCAGGACCACACGGCTTCGCCGTCCGCTCAAGCCACGCTCGTCAGTCGTGGCCTTCGCGTCCACCGCATCTCACCGCGCGTTCGTGACGATCGCGACCCGTCCCTCTCATCGGGTGAGACGGCGCGAGCTGGTAGCGCTGATTTGCCCGACGGCGAAAGCGAATTCTTGCCCGTCGGGTTGTTTTGCCGCACCCGATGCCTCCACATCGTCATTGCGAGCGAAGCGAAGCAATCCATAGCGCTGCAAGTGGAGACATGGATTGCTTCGTCGCTTCGCTCCTCGCAATGACGGGCAAATTGCATGGCGGGAGCAAGCGAGCAGGGCGGATTAGCGGACCGCGTCCGCCGTAGCTCATCGGGCCAAGACAACTCTCGGGTTCCTACCCGCGTCTTCCTGATATCTCGCTGCGTCGTTCCGCGAGCTTCACCATGACTTGCAGGGCATGATTGGTCGGCGTGGGAATGCCGAGTTCAGCCCCCTTGCGCACGACATAGCCGTTGAGAAAATCGATCTCGGAAGGCTTGCCTCGCGCGAGATCCTGCGCGGTGGATGACATCTGGCTCGGCATCGCGGCCGGAATTTTCATGATCCGCTCCAGCAGGTCGTCGGGCATCGGGACGCCGGATGCACGGGCCACCGTCACCGCTTCCTGCACCGCGCTCGCGACGACATCCCGCGTGCCCTCGACCTCCAGCATCGGACCGTAGGAGATGCCGGCCACGGCTGAAAGCGCGTTGAAGGCGCAGTTGATGACGAGCTTGCTCCACAGCGTCGTTTCGATGTCGTCGGCGATCGTCGTCTGGATGCCGGCTGCGTCAAGCGTTTGCACCAGCGCTTCGCTCGCGGGAGAGGCGCCGATCGTGAGGTCTCCGCCGCCGTGATGCCTGACGTGGCCGGGCCCGGCCATTTCGCTGCCGACATAGACCACCGCAGGAATGACGGGGTGGCCGGTGAGCCTCTGGAGACGCTGCGGATTGTCGACGCCGTTCTGCAGACTGAGAACAGATGTTTCCGGCCGCAGGCGCCCGGCCAGGGACCGGCCCGCTTCCTCGGTATCGGCCGACTTGACGCAGAACAGCACCAGGTCAGGCGAGGCGAGGGCGGCGGCGTCCGTAGCCGCCTTCGCCGGCAAGTGCCCTTTGAAGGATTGCGTGTCCAGCAGCAGCCCATGCGCGTTGATGGCGTCGACATGCGTTTGCCTGCCGATGAACGTCACGTCATGTCCTGCCCGCAGCAGCAGCCCCCCATAGTAGCACCCGACGGCTCCCGCCCCGATGACCGCGACTTGCATGCCCGTCTCCTGGATTCCGCTGACGCGGATCTGAAGTACCTAATCCGGAGAGATGTCGCAATTCCAGCGCCCTACGGGCCTACGAGGTGGGTGGGGCGAGCGAAGCGTATTGCGCCGATATCGATCCGCAACCGACGGATTACGCCTTCCGCCTTCGCTCGTTGAGCTACGGGGGACCGGGTCGGCTAATCCGCCCTGCGAGCTGATGGTTTATCAATTTACCGCGTAATGGCTTCGGTTCAGCATGCGCAGTGGCTCCTGCAGTAGTTTTTCATTGTCACGCCCATGCGCCATCAGGTCCGAAGCGGATATCTGGGGATAGAAGCCGGGTATGGAACACAGGCCGAGCTGATCCTTGCGTTTTGGACCGCGATAGGTTTTAAGCCCGGTGACTTCATGACCGTAGGCATGAACGAGAAGCGTGCTGCGTGGTTTTGCCGCGTCCTGAACAGCGTGACGCACCCAACGTGCTCAAGCGCTTCAAATTTGTTCCGAGCCTTCACAAAGGATCCATCATGGCCAAGATGACCAAGAATCAGTTGATTGATGCAATTGCAGAGGGAACGCAGGTTTCCAAGGGAGACGTAAAGGCCGTCATCGAGCAGATGGCGACCGTGGGCTATAAGGAGCTGAATGAATCCGGCGAGTTCGTGATTCCTGGCTTCGTCAAAATGTCGGTCGTGAACAAGCCTGCTACTGAAGCCCGTAGCGGTATAAATCCGTTCACGAAAGAGCCGATGGAATTCGCGGCCAAGCCGGCCAGCAAGTCCGTCAAGGCATCACCCCTGAAGGTTGCCAAAGACGCTGTTTGAGGCGAGCGGCCTGGCTGAGGCGTGTTCGTTCGTCTGAACTGTGGGTAATTGCATCACACCCTAGACAGCCGCCTCCACCGGGACGCTATTCGCCCAAAGACGGAATCTGTAGAGGGCGTAGGGCGGATTAGCCGCCCCGTCGGCCGTGGCTCAACGAGCGAAGGCGGAAGGCGTAATCCGCCGCGTTTGCCATTTCAGTGGCGGTGCTGAATGTGATGCTGGATTTGGCACACAGATTGGCGGATTACGCTGCGCTAATCCGCCCTACGGGCCTACGAACTCATTCAGAATGAGAGGCGTGCAGAAAAACCTGTTCAACTTCCGTTGAGCCGGGCGCTCAGGCCGAGACCGTCATGACCGTTTTAATATCCTTGGCCTCGTAAATTCTTTCGCCGTCGGCGAACACGGAGCCGTCTGCGATTCCCATGGTCAACCGGTGACCGATCACGCGCTTGATCTGCAGTTCGTAGGTGACCTTTTTCGCGGTTGGAAACACCGAGCCGTTGAACTTGATTTCCCCGCCGCGCGCGCGGCCCTTGCCCTTGTAGCCTTTCCATCCCAGGAAAAAGCCTTGCAACTGCCACAGCGCATCCAGGCCCAAGCAACCGGGCATGACCGGGTCGTTGTTGAAATGACACGCAAAGAACCAGAGGTCCGGCGAGATATCCAGTTCGGCGATCACCTCGCCTTTTCCGAACAGGCCACCGTTGTCAGTGATTGTCGTAATTCGATCGAACATGAGCATCGGCGGCAACGGCAACTGGGCGTTACCTTCACCGAACAGATGTCCCTTGGCGCAGTCGACGAGTTCGTTGTAGCTGAAGGAAGACTGTTTGTTCACTGGAATCCCCGTCAAAGGTGCTGAATCGGAACAGCGCGGGTCGGCGCTTAGTCGGCGTACGGGCCGCACGACTGAGTGATGGAGTCGGACCATCCGGACAGCATATCCACATGTAACCGAAGCCTACATCAGTTGGCAGGCTGAGCAACAGGCCAGAAGGCCATTTAGCGGGTAGCGTGTAGGGCGGATTAGCCGACCCTTTCCGCCGTAGCTTAACGAGCGAAGGCGGAAGGCGTAATCCGCGGCTTTGGCTGACTCCGTAACGGCGGATTCTGTTGTGCTAATCCGCCCCACGGGCTACGCGCTGAGTGGGAGGGCCATGAGCACTTCGTCATAGTATTCCCTGCCAACCTTTAGGGCTCGTCGCTCCAGCCCGTACTCCTTGAACCCGGCCGCGCTATAAAGGCGACGGGCAGCGACGTTTGAAGCCACTACCGTCAAACAGATTTCTTCGACGAGAGGTCGTGCATGCTCGATGACATGCTGCACGAGGGCTGCGGCTAATCCGGTCCTACGCGCCTCCGGTCGGACATACATCCCCCACAACACGGCCTTGTGCCGCAGCTTGACGGCGTCCTGCACTCGCAAGCCCGCCACGCCAACGAGGGGCGAGTTGTCCACCCAACCACCGAGGATCGTGTTCTTTTCCAAGCGCTCGGCCCACCAAGAGACCGGTTTATCCGCCTCGTAATCCCACGAGGACCCGAAGGCCTCGGGGTGACCTTTCAGACCTTCAAGGCGCAGTTCGCAATAATTGGCAATATCGTGCATTTCAAGACGGCGCACCTTGAGCGAACTCGTCAGGGCGGAGGCGACAGGCTTGGTCATGGAATTCGTATAGCTGCGCTAATCCAGGGTCCGCAATGGGGTCAAAGGCGCCGGTTTGACTCTCATCCGGTGACTTCCGGTCTGCCGCAATCAACGGACATCGCCAGACCGGCCCGGCTGGTCCGGTTCGTGCCGATCTTGTTGCAAAAGTCGAAAATCGAACAACCCTAAAAATCTCGCGAAAGTTGATCTTTAGACCTCTCTGCTGCTGCGTCGCTTTTCAGCGCCACTACGGAGGTCCGTGATCGATTTTGGATCAACCGATATGGTCCCTCACGTCGCCGTGCGCAAAAACGCAACAGCGGCTCTAAGAAGTTTCGTTCGACACTCCAAAAAGACTTTTGCAACAAAATCTGCCATGAGCAGACATTGAGCTCTGAAATGTAGGTTAAATTCGGCGCTGCTATTGATCTCGTGCATCCGCGCGCCATGCGCGGGCTTTCGCCGTTGTCTCCTCGACGAACATGTGCTTGCCGGTTCGATAAGCTTCTATGTCGTCTTTTGACGAAGCAGCGAGGGCTTGCTTGATATTGGCGTAGGCGCGGGCTGCCTCAGGGTGCGCGCGAAGATAATCGCGAAACACCAGTAATGCGTCCCAGCGAGGATAAGATGGCTCCATCAAATGAACATGGTGAGTCCACGGTCCCGGAGGCCCCTTGCGGAAGAACAATTCGCCGGGGATCCATGACGCGTACTCCGGCACGTAATTGTAGCCGAGTGCCTCAATCGGCTCGATGCATCGTTCCCTTGCCTCTTCAAGGCTAGGTACACCAACTAACAGGTCGATGACGGGCTTCGATGGCAGACCTGGGACCGCCGTGCTACCCATGTGCTCAATGGCCAAAGCGAACGAGCCGAGAGTATTCTTAATCCTGATGCGCTCCTGCTCGAATAACGTTGGCCAGTTGGGGTCATAGTCGGAGACAACAATCGACCCGGCTCCGTATTTCTCCATGCCGCCCCCCCAATTACGTTTCACGAAACCTTATCACGCGGGGTAGTGGCCGAAGCTTCACTACTGGGTTATTGGTGGTCCGATAAGGGTCATTACGGTCGATTGGACCGCCTGCCGATCACTTCCAGGTCTTCCCTGATTAGCGGACTTTCTCAGTGATCGTCGCCACGTCTCAAGGTGCCGTGAACAGACATGACCTCAACCATCGCGTTAGCGCCGAGCGCTGACCGCCGCTGCAAAGCGTCCTAATAAACCAGACCAGTGCCGTGCGGTTTCTCTAGCGCGGCAGCCAACGACCGATACTCCTCGCAGCCCGTCCCGCAAATCGCCGCGATCCGACTCAAATGATATTGCGCTTGATCGCGGTTGCCCTGCTCGATCTGCCACAGACCGTAATATTGCCAGGTCAGCACATGGTTCGGATCTGCTTTCAGTGCGCGCTCGTACCAGACTTGCGAAAGCTTGTAGTCGCCGAGCTTGCGATAGGAGTAGCCGATCAGATTGGCGACACTTGCGTTGTCGTCATGGCCGAGCGCCTTTAGCTGCTCAATCGCGCCAGCATAATCGTTGCGGTCATAGATCGTCGCGTGTGCGGCGCGATACCCATGAGCGAAGGCGGGGTCGTCGAAAAGGGACTGCTTGGCTTTCTTGGCCTTGGGGGCGTGAGTGGCCTTGGTGCCCAACCGCTTCGGGTATGACGAAGACGGATAAGCGGAGCGTTGGTCCATCCTGCCATAGTCTGCCTCGCCGCCACCTAGATCGCTACCCCCGGCCGCAACAACCGGAGTGACCGAGAACGCAGCGATCAGCGCAAGCGAACACGTTGCCAGCGTCACAATCCTGATCATCAAGTTGGTCATAGGAACCTCCCGCATGCTACGCCTTCGAGCTCCCAATCCAGCCGAACGTGTTAACTCCGGCTCGCTTCAAACATTCCTTGGAAAGGTATTCAGAAGACGAGGCTTGGTGTGACAGCAATGTTGTCTTATGAGAGCAGGTCAATCTCCGTAACGGGTCATTAGCGCCGTTTCGACGCGAGGCCGATCACTTCCGCTCTTCCCATACTAGCAGACATTTTCAGAGCCTGTCGGCAGGTCTCAATGTGCCAATTTCGGAAGTGGTCCGCACTCGTTCGATCACACGATCGGAAAGCGAGGTTGATCGATTTGAGACGTGATCTCGTGTCGAGATTCACGGCGCGAACGCCTATCTGGTCCAACAGTTCCTCGCCCCGAGCGCCAACACGCGCACTGACGAATATGGCGGCTCCATTGCGAACCGCGCCCGTTTCGCCGTCGAAGTCGTCACGGCGATTGCCGAGGAAATCGGCGCGCACAGGACGGCTATCCGCCTATCCCCCGGCTTGACCATGTGGGGGATCGACGAAGGCGCGGAAGGCCCGGCCCTCTACCGCTATCTGGTCGCCGAACTCGACAAGCTTGGTCTTGCTTACCTGCACATCGTACATACCGGTGCCGAGCAGCTCGTCGGCGACATACGCGCGCTGTGGAAGCAATCGCTGATCCTGAACCGGCCCGGTCGTGCGCGCGACCAGATCGGGGCTGACACGGCTTCGGGGTTGGCCGATCTGGAAGCCTATGGGCAGATGGTTCTTGCCAACCCGGATTTCGTTGCACGGTTGAAGACCGGTGCGCCGATGAATGAAGCGAATCGCGCGGGCTTCTTTGGCGGCGCCGCGCAGGGCTATACCGACTATCCCGCGCTTGAGGCGGCCACCGCCGCGTAAGACACGCGGCTATGTCCGTCATCGCTCCGGTCGAGCGGGCAAATCATGGCGGCCATTTCCGGGCCTATGGCCTGCGTGGCATGGCCAAACTGATCGCCCCCTTCATTGGGGTCGATCATGCGTGGATGAGCGAGATTGACTGCAGCTTTCCGCCACACGAATAGGCCGACGTAAAGCGATGCCGTCCGCGAGGGGCCTGGCCAGTCACATCCTTCTATCGGAAGCAGGTGTGCTTGGCGCGGTGCTGCCGCTGGCGACGAGGCCGTTTTCGAGTTCGAGGAAGGCGAGGGGACGCACGTCCTGGCAGCCGTCGGAATGATCCGAGACAACGGTGAGGAATTGTCCGCCCTCAGCGGCATCGCGGTGCCGGATGAATTGCGCCTGCGCGTCGAGGCGATCGAGGACTCGGAAGTCGTTGCGGTCGTCGACTGGGAGGACACTATGAAATGGTCAAACCGCCGATATGCACGAGCATCGCTATCGGACTCACCTCGCCAACGCTCAGAGTTTGACAAACCGTCGTGACCACCGAAAGCGGATTACGTCCGAGCAGGCATGCGCCCCTTCTGACATCGCGCCACCGACGGATCTCTCGCGCACGGCCGTACGGAAAACATCTATCGATGATGGTGGGGCGTCGACGACATATCGGAAAAATCGATGGATATCATTTGAATAAATCGGCTGTTGCCATGACAACCGGCATCTTAGGTTCTCCTCACTTTCAAGCTCACACAACGGAGACCAACATGAGTGCAACTTCCATCCAGTCAGTTCGTCCTACGCGTCGTATCGGCGCTTGGACGTTGCAGGGTATCCTCGCGGCGGCTTTCCTTGCCGCCGGCATCGCCAAACTGGCAGGAGTTCCTTTTATGGTCGACTTGTTCGAACAGATCGGACTCGGTCAATGGTTCCGCGTCGCGACTGGCGTCGTGGAGGTGACGGGCGCCGTCGCTCTGCTCGTTCCCGGCCTGGCTTCGATCGGCGCCCTGTGGCTCGGATTCACCATGGTCTGTGCGGTGGCAACCCATGTGTTCGTCCTGCACACCAGTCCGGTCCCGGCGATCGTCCTGGGATTGCTCAACGCGCTGGTTGTCTACCTGCGGCGCGATGAGTTCGTTGCCTTGCTTCACCGGATCAAGGGCTGAGCTTTGAAGCTGATAGCCAAACCTCAGGAGAACGAAAATGAAGACCGATGCAGTATTCACGCGTCCGATACGCGCTGAAGAGGCTTTCCGGCAGATTGCTTTGCGCACGCGTGGACGCTCGCATGGGCCCGTTACCCGACTGGTCAGTCCGGGCGACATTGGTGAACTGATCAAGCCGTTCGTCTTTCTCGACTACTTCGACACCGATCCAGCGACTGCACCCAAATTCGGCTTTCATCCCCATTCAGGAATTGCGACTCTAACCCTAATTCTGTCCGGGCAGGCTTTCTACAAGGAGACCACCGGCCGCGAAGGCGTCATCGAGACCGGCGGTGTCGAGTGGATGCGCGCCGGTAATGGCGTTTGGCATACCGGCGGAATGTTCGGCAAGGAGCGGATCAAGGGCTTTCAGCTCTGGGTCGCTATGCCGCCCGAGCTTGAACTTGCCGAACCCCAGAGCCAATATCTTGGCGCTTCCGACTTCCATTTTGCCGGTCCCGCGAGGGTTATCGCAGGCGAATACGACGGTGTGAAAAGCATTGTTGAATTGCCTCGTGGCATCACTTACCTCGATGTGCGCCTCAAGGCCGGAGAGCGCTGGACCTTTCACCCGACCAAGGGGCACGACGTCGCTTGGATCGCATCGCACCAAGGGATCGTGACAACGCCGGAGCAGGTATCGATGGGCGAAGCCGCGGTGTTCGAGGAGGGCGATCAGGCGATCGAGTTCGAAGCGCTCTCCGATGCTGGCTTCATCCTCGGCTCCGCGGTCAAGCACCCTTACGACCTGGTGACGGGGCACTACTCCGTGCATACCAACTCAGATTCCTTGCGCATTGGGGAGAGCAACATCGCCGATATTGGCCGCCGGCTGCACAACCAGGGTGTCTTGGCACGCGCACGACGCTGAGGATTGAAGAGATTAGCCTAGTTCACTGCGAGCATAGAAATTCGACGCATGTGTGGAGGAAAGCGATGTTTGGATCAGGTGGAGTTCAGCTTTTTCGACGCATAGCCGGGGCCCGGGAGTGCCCGGACAGGTCCGATCGACGCTTGCCGCTCCGATCAGAACACTTCCCGGTCCAGGCAAGAGGCCGCGAGATCGTCACACAGCATGGCGTCGTTATCGCCGCAGCAGCCGATCCCGCGATGAGCGAGGAGATAGCCCGGCGCTTAAATGAAAGCGATTTGAGCGGCCAAGAGGATCAATGGGCGCCCTGACCAGAGCCGGACGCCTGCTTCTGGTTGAGGGGGTGTCGTCGGGCAGGCGACCTCTTCGCCCTGAAACGGGGGAGGGCCTTGGTAGTTCGCAAGCCAGAAAGTGCTCACCAGTCGAATAGCCGACCTTAATGGTTGATATGAACCGCCAATCGGGCAGTATATCATGCGTTTTAGCATCGGTTTGGTCGATAGGTAGGTCCCATGCTCGACGCGGTCTCTCTCGATCAACTGCGCACGTTCATCGCCGCGGTCGATCATGGAAGCTTTTCTGCGGCCTCCCGCAAGTTGTTGCGCTCGCAGTCTGTTGTGAGTGAGACAATCAGTAATCTTGAGGAACAGATTGGCGTGCAGTTGTTCGACCGCTCTGGCCGCTATCCCAAACTCACCCCAGCGGGATTGGCCGTTCTGGGCGATGCTCGCAGCATCATTACCGGGGTCGACTTGCTGAAGGCCCGGGCGAAGGGCATGTCGGGCGGCCTGGAGCCGGAATTGTCCGTGGTGATTGACGTCTTCTATCCGATCGACGCGATTACTCAGGTGGCCAAGGAGTTTCGGCAGAAATACCCGGGAGTGGCGCTCCGCATCTATGTCGAGGCGCTCGGAGGAGCCATTAAACCCATACTTGACGGCCGTTGTAGCATCGGCGTCATCGGATCACTCCCGGTGATTCCAGATGCGCTGACCTATGAGCGGTTGCCCGGTATCGCGTTTCTCATGGTTGCTGCCCGTGATCATGCACTGACTTCCTACCGAGGAAAAATTCCCAAGGAAGTTCTTGGAAAACATACTCAGATCATTCTCACCGACAGGTCGGAACTATCCTTGGGACGCGAATTCGGCGTCATGTCGCCTGCGACCTGGCGGCTTGCTGACCTCTTCGCCAAGCATCATTTTTTGCTCAACGGTCTAGGTTGGGGCGGAATGCCATTGCATGCCGTGCGCAAGGATTTGGAAGAGGGGCGCCTTTCCGTGCTGCCCATCGAGGACGTGCCAGCAGATGGTTTGATCCTCGCGATGTCGGCGGTGTGGCAGACCAAGTCACCGCCTGGGCCCGCCGGCCGATGGTTTGTCGATCGCCTGAAGCAAATTCCGGTGGAAACGGGGAAAGTGCCGAAACCGCCGGTCACCAGGAAAAAGGCGCGACGGTCTGCGAAAACTTAGCCGGATGCTTGGTGGCCTCACCGATTTCTTTGCAAGACATTCTTCAACCGTACGGGATGCGATCTATCGCCCGTCGGCTATCCATCGCCGTGGTCATATACCAGAGAGCTGTACAGGCATTCCGATATTCGGCCAATCGCACTTCTGTTTACGGAGAGCATTGATGCATAAAGTGTTCGCCAACGGCGCCAAGATACCGGCTGTCGGGTTCGGCACCTATGGAATGGCCAGCCGGGAAATGCTGCGAATGATTCCTGCAGCTTTGAAGGGAGGCTTCCGCCACATCGACACCGCGCAGATCTATCGTAACGAGGAGGAGGTGGGGGAATGCATCGCTGCTTCCGGCATTCCGCGCGCGGAGATCTTTGTTACCACGAAAGTATGGGTCGATAATTTTCCGGAGAGCCGGTTTGCCGCGTCTGTCCACGAAAGCCTCAGGAAGTTGCGAAGTGACTACATCGATCTCCTGTTGTTGCATTGGCCGCACGAAAGCGTACCTCTCGCCGAGCAGATAGGCCTTCTGAACGAGACCGTGAGAGCGGGAAAGGTTCGCCACATCGGCGTGAGCAATTTCAATCGACGACTGCTTGAGCAGGCTATCGGTCTCTCGGCGGCTCCGCTCGTTACCAATCAATTTGAGTATCATCCCTACCTCAACCAGTCGCGATTAATCGAGGCCACGCGCAAGGCAGGGCTCGCGGTGACGGCCTATTGCGCAATGGCGGTAGGTCGCGTGCTGTCGGACCCGACGATAGCGGAGATCGCCGAAAGCCACGGGCGCACCATCCCTCAAGTGGTCCTTCGGTGGCTTATCCAGCAGGACGACGTCGTCGCCTTGTCGAGAACCACCAATCCCGACCGCGTCGTCGAAAACCTGACCGTCTTCGATTTCGAACTGGACGAAGATGAAATGGCCGCCATCCAGACGTTAGCAAGGCCCGACAACCGGATTGTCAATCCGCCTGGTCTGGCTCCAGACTGGGATGCTTCTTGATCATTCGGCGGACACCACCGGGAACGCCGGATCGAGGAAGGATCGGCAAAGCAGTGATGCGCGATTTCAACGATCTCCAGTTCTTTGCGGCCGTCGTCCTGAATCGCGGGTTCTCGGCAGCCGCCCGTGTGCTGGGAGTCCCCAAATCACGAATCAGCCGGCGCGTTGCCTTGTTGGAGGAGCGCCTCGGCGTGCGGCTGCTCGATCGAACGACGCGGGGGCTTGGTTTGACCCATGTGGGCCAACAAGTCTTTGAGCATGCACATGCCGCGGTCATCGAGGCTGAAGCTGCCGAGGAGGCCGCGCTGCGAATGCAGGCAGAGCCGCGCGGGCTTGTTCGACTGAGCTGTCCGCTCGGACTTCAGAGCGCGATTGCTGCTCCCATGTCGGGCTTCCTTGCCGCCCATCCACTGCTGCGGCTTCAGTGTATCGTAACCAATCGGCGGGTCGATCTCGTTCACGAGGGTATCGACGTGGCGATCCGGGTACGCGAACGTCTCGACACTGACGCCGACCTACAAATGAAGCGGATCGGCTTAAGCAGGCGGATTCTTGTCGCAAGTCCGACCCTCCTGGCGGAGGGAGGGGAACCCATGACACCAGCTGACCTTGGCATGCTTCCCATCCTCCATCAGGAGCAGCAGGGTGGTAACATATGGCATCTTACGGCGGACAACGGGGACACCTGTGCCGCAGCGATCGAGCCTCGCCTCGCGACAGGTGGTTTCGATGTCCTGATAGCGGCCGCATGCCAAGGGGCCGGAATTGCCTTGCTGCCGGCCGCGAACTGCCGAGAGGCGCTCGCCTCCGGAGCGCTTGTTCGAGTGCTGCCGCAATGGAGCGGCATCGACGGCATCCTGCATATTGTCTTTGCCTCAAGACGAGGCATGCTGCCGTCTGTGCGGGCCGTGATCGATTTCGCTGCCGCGGCTTTGAGATCGTCGGCTGATTAATAGGGTAAAGGCCGCCGGCGTTCACCAGATAGAACACCCCGTCCCCTATCCGCGGGCTTATCACGCGATCGGATCCGCCACATAAACCATTCCAGAAACGGACGCTCACTCGGTCCGCAGGCGAGGAATGGTCATGTTACAACTTCGATCTAAAGAAGCCCTCGATCATGGCGATCGCGGTTGGCTGAAGGCGCGCCATCACGTCATCGTTTCGGTCGACGGTAATCCCGCGAATCGTCCACTCGGAGCTCTCATCGTCTGGAACGACGACGAGATCGCGCCAGGGACTGGCTTCGGCCGTCACTCCCATGCCGACATGGAAATCGTCACCTATGTCCGCCAAGGCGCGGTCACGCATGAAGATAGCAGCGGCAACGTCGGTCGGACCGTGGCTGGCGACGTTCAGGTCATGAGTGCCGGAACCGGAATCAGTCACTCCGAACACAATCGCGATGAAGCCCCCCTCAAGCTCTTCCAGATATGGTTGCTTCCTCGTCAACCTGGCGGGACACCGCGCTGGGACAGCCGAAAATTCCCCAAGGCGGATCGCGCCGGACGACTTATTGAGCTGGCGAGTGGAGATCCCAAGAATGCGGAGACCCTTATGATCCGCGCGGACGCGCGGGTCTTGGGCGCGACGCTCCTTGCCGGGACCACTCTCACCCACGCACCGTCCGCGCGATTCCGGCACTCTTATCTCGCCCCAGCCCAGGGCGTGATCCTCGTCAACGGGCAGCGGGTTGCGGTTGGCGACGGCATCGCCGCCATCGATGAATCCGAACTCACCATCACGGCGGAGGAGGATGCCGAGTTCATCCTCGTTGATGCCGCCTGACTTCACGACAGCAAAAGGAGTAAATATCATGGACTCTACCCGTTATCTTTCCTTCGCCGGCCGCTTATTGATCGGCCTTCCGTTCGCTATGAGCGGCCTCGGCAAGCTTGCGGCTTATGGTTCGACTACCGCGATGATCGCCGCAGCCGGCCTCCCAGTGCCGCCGCTGGCCTTTGCGGTGGCCGTTGCCGTAGAGCTTGGCGGCGGACTCTTGCTGGTCGCTGGTTACCAAGCTCGTCTGGTCGCAATTGTGTTGGCACTGTTCTCCTTGGCGACGGCGCTGTCGTTCCACAGCAACTTCGCCGACCAGAATCAAATGATCCACTTCCTCAAGAATGTGATGATGGCGGGTGGCTTGCTTCAGATCGCGGCCTTCGGTGCGGGCGCGCTCAGCCTCGATAACCGGTTCTCCAGGGATCGTGGGCCTACCGCGAAAGCGGCGCCGGCTCACTGATCCGGCTCGGCTTTACGCTTGCGCGGAAGAACAGTCACGACCGCAACTTGTTGAAGGCGGGCTACCCGAACATTCAATAGCGCACGGCAACGCAGGCCGGACATTTTCGCGATCGAATCCTTCGTGGATGAACTCGCCGACGTCGCCGGCAGCGACCCGTAGGCGTTCCGTCTTGCTTATTTCAAGGATCCCCGAGCCCGGGCTGTGCTCCAAGCTGCTGCGGACGAAGCAAGCTGGGCTCCAGAAAAAACGGTGATGGCCGACGTGGACGCGGCCTGGCCGTTTGTCGCTACAAAAGCATCGGGATATATGCCGAAGTGGCGGACGTAGAGGTCGACCGCACGTCATCATAGTCCCCCGACTCGGGGTATCCCACACTTACGTTTCCTGAGGTCCCCAGAGTTGAAGTCTTTGTAATGGAGCGGAGCGATCCTTCGCTCGGTGCCGGCGAAGGTGCTCTCCCTCCTACGTCAGCGACCCTGGCAGATGCTTTCGTTCATGCTGCCGGGCGCTGACTACGGGAGCTCGCATGACGCCTGAACGCGTGAAGGCATCGCTTTACTGGTTATCCCTACAGTTCGAAGGCCCGCGCGGTCGGCCAGCCAGGGAAGGCTGGGTAGGCTTCTCGCGCCGCACGAGGCCGCCATCGGTCGGGCCTTGCCAGCACCAATTGTCCTACCAGTAGGACAGGCCGTCCCAAGGGCTCTTCAGAGATATACTTTACGATCGTAAAGGAAAGTGCCATGATCCTCCTTGTCGAGTTGGTCTTACTCGGTTCGTCTCCTTCTCGACCATCGCTAAACGTCGACCGTAAGCGTCGCCAAAAGCTGGAGTGAAACGATGATCGAGGAGCGGGACATCAGTGTCGCCATGCGGGACGGCACGCGGCTTGCCGTCGACGTTTACCGCCCGGATGCGCCAGGCAAATACCCCGTGCTGTACGCGTCAGCGCTGCACAACAAGGACATCCAGGGTCCTGACATCGCGGATATCTTACCACCGCAACCGGCGCACGCGCCGCTCTGGTTCGGCCCCATCGAGGCGGGCGATACGCGGCGGTTTATCGCAAACGGCTACGTCCATGTGATCGCGCAGCCGAGGGGGTCCGCCAAGTCAGAAGGGCACTACGGCCATGAGGATACGGACCACTACGACATGATCGAGTGGATCACGCAGCAACCATGGTCGAACGGCAAGGTCGGGATGGTCGGGATCTCGGGCTTCGCCGGGGAACAATGGCGCGCCGCAGCGCAGGGACATCCCGCGCTGAAAGCCATTTTTCCGTACGACGCGTGCAGTGCGTACGGCGGCATGTTCGGATTCCGTGACTTCAATCCTGGTGGCGTCCTGCATTCCTTCCCTTATTTGCTCGACGTATTCAGCACGGTTCACGAGTCCCGTGATCGGCCCGCAGAACTTCCGGCCGCGGAGGAAGAGCTCTGGCGTCTGGCGATGCGGAATCCGGACTACAAGCAATACATCAACCTCTACAACATCCTTACTCAGAAGGGGCAGCGCACGTTCGTCATGTATCTCATGATGACCCAACCCTGGGAGTTCGATGGCGCCGTCGAGCGTGCGGAAGAGGTCTTCAGGAAAATCAAAATACCCTTCTATACGGGCTCGGGCGCTTATGCGTACTCCTACAAGCTCCATTGGCTCGGCGCGCAGCACTACTTCCAGAACGTCGATGCGCCGAAGAAGCTGCTCTTCACCGGACCCGCACACCTTGAGCGGCCGTTCCATCAATACCACGACGAGATCATCCGGTGGTATGACCATTGGCTGAAGGGGCAGGACACCGGTATCATGGACGAGCCGCCGGTGCGCTACTGGCTCATGGGGGCCAATGAGTGGCGAACGGGAACGGATTGGCCGCTGCCGGAGACGCAGTGGGCGAAATATTATCTCTCCCACTGGGAGACCCTGTCGACCGAGCCGCCGCGTCCGGCCTCGGAGGTAGGCGCTGCGGCGCGCGAACCCGACGTCTTCACGCAGATGCCTGTGACGCGGACGACGAAGGTCGAACGGCTCCGGTACATGACCGATCCCCTGCCGCACGACGTCACGGTCGCCGGCCCAATCACGCTGACGCTCTACGCGGCCATCGATCAGGATGACACCAATTGGATCATCGCGCTCAAGGATGTTGGGCCCGACGTTTCCGTTCGTACCGCGCGTGAGGGCGAACGGGATGTCCCGTCGTCGTTGCCCGAGCGCGAACTGACGCGAGGCTGGCTGAAAGCGTCGTATCGGGCGCTCGATGAAAAGCGTTCAAAGCCCTGGGAGCCGTTCCACAAGCTCACGCGGGATGCAATCGCTCCCGTGAATCCGGGAGAGGTGGTCGAGTACCGAATACAGATCCTCGCAACGGCAAACCAATTCAAGGCGGGGCATCGGATCTGCCTCGACATCACATCCATCGACGTTCCGACCGGCACCGGAGCAATGACCAACGTTGAGTACATTCCGTATCACGTTTGCAGCAGCAGGACCGTGACCCACAAGATCTATCGGGACGCGGAGCGGCCGTCGCATCTGCTGCTGCCGATCATAGCTGAACCCACCGATCAGCGTCCGGCCTGACGTCGACGCAAAGGAGGAAGTGAAGATGCCGACAATCCGATTTGAACGAGACGGCGCCATCGGAAATATCATCCTGGCTAACCCGCCTTTTAACCGACTCGACTCACGCTTTGCGGAGGCTTTGCGCATCGCGGTACACGAGGCCAGCGAAAGCGACATACGTGTGCTTGTCGTTCGCTCCGAGGGGCCGCACTTCAGCTTCGGCGGTGAGGTGCGTGAATGGCCGGGAAGGGATGTCAACTGGTTCAGGACATTCGTCGCTGACGTGAACATCTCCTATCGTGCCATCGAAATGCTGAAGATTCCGACGGTGGCTGTGGTGCAGGGGATTGCCCTCGGCGGCGGCTTCGAGCTGGCGCTGGCGTGCGATTTTCTTGTCACGGCCGAAAATGCGACCTTTCGCTGCGTCGAAGTTACGACCGCGATGCTGCCGATTGCCGGAGCCTTGCAGCGGATCGCTGAGCGCGCTGGTCGGGCTCGCGCATCGCGTCTCGCCATGCTTGGTGAGCCGATTTCCGGACGCGAAGCCGGTGCGCTCGGAATTGCGACGCATGTGGTACCTGAGAACGAGCTTTCAGCGACCGCATCTGCATTGGCCCGACAGCTGGCGACGGGACCAACCAGATCGTACGCAGCGACGCGCACGCTGCTCAAGGCGTGGTCGAGCGGAGGGGTCGCCGCCGCGGACCTTGTAATGCTCGACGTCGCGACGGAGCTCTACAACGGTGCCGATGCGCAGCGCGGCTTTGCGAATACGGCAGAGGCCTTCAACAAGGACATTGAACCGCCGACGCTCGTCTTCGAAGGAAAATGAGCCGGTCGCGAAAGTTTCGCGAGTGCTGGCCGTTGTCCAGGATTTCGCTATCGACGGGAGGTATTCGTGCAGCGCGAAAGCTACGTGCATGGCAACAGTGGACCGCCTTTGATCGGAAAGACCATCGGCGCCCTTCTGGACGACGTGAGCGCGACTGATGGAACTCGTGAAGCACTGGTTGTTGCGCACCAGAAGATTCGCTGGACCTACGCCGAGCTCAAATCGCGGTCCGACGCATTCGCGTCGGGGCTTCTGGCTCTCGGTCTGGAGCCCGGGGATCGGGTCGGGATTTGGTCCCCGAACTGCGCGGAATGGACGATCGCGCAATTTGCGACGGCGAAAGCCGGTCTGATTCTGGTCAACATCAATCCCGCCTATCGCTCGAGTGAGTTGGAGCACGTCTTGCGCGCCGTCGGATGTCGCGCGTTGATAACCGCCGCTCGCTTCAAGACCAGCGACTATATCGCAATGATCCGCGAGCTTGTCCCCGAGTTGGGAAACGGAAGCGGTGAGTTGAAGAACTCGCGCCTTCCGGAGCTGCGGCACGTTATATCAATCGCAGGGAAGCACGATGGTTGCCTGGCATTCGACTGGATCCTGGAGAGAGGCAAGCAGGTTGGTAACAGGCGGCTAGACGCCGTATCTGCGGCGATCCAGATGGACGACGCCGTCAATATCCAGTTCACCAGCGGCACCACCGGATTGCCGAAGGGAGCGACACTCTCCCATCACAATCTCATCAACAACGCGTTCTTCGTGGGAGAGGCGACCGGAATCGAGCCCGGTTCTCGCGTGTGCATCCCGGTGCCGCTCTACCATTGTTTTGGTATGGTGATGGGCAATCTCGGTTGTGTGACCCACGCGGCAACGATGGTCTATCCATCCGAGTCCTTTGACCCGCTAAGGACCCTGGAAGCCGTCGAGGCAGAGCGTTGCGACGTACTCTATGGGGTACCCACAATGTTCATTGCTCAACTGAACCACCGCGAATTTTCGCGCTTCGATCTGAGCTCGCTTCGGCGAGGAATCATGGCAGGCGCGTCGTGCCCGATCGAGGTCATGAAGGAAGTTGCTTCGACAATGCACATGGGTGAAATAACGATCGCCTATGGAATGACCGAAACCAGTCCCGTTAGCTTCCAGAGCAGTCGTGACGATCCGCTCGAACTACGCGTCTCGACAGTCGGAAGGATACAGCCGCATCTCGAAGTCAAAATTGTCGACCGCCACGGTCGAGTCGTGCCGCGGGGGGAGGCGGGCGAGCTGTGCACCAGGGGATATTCAGTCATGCTCGGCTACTGGAATGACGAGGCACGGACAAAGGAGGCGGTCGATTCGGCAGGCTGGATGCACACGGGTGACCTGGCGACCATCGACCACGATGGATATTGCCGCATCGTCGGAAGGATCAAGGATATGGTGATCCGCGGCGGCGAGAACATCTATCCTCGTGAAGTCGAGGAGTATCTTTATCGGCACCCCGAAATTCAGGATGTCCAGGTTTTCGGCGTGCCGGATGCAAAGTATGGCGAGGAACTCTGTGCCTGGATCATTTCGAAGTCCGGTACCACCATCAACGAGGATGGTGTCCGCAAGTTCTGTCAGGATCGGATCTCGCACTACAAGATACCCCGCTACATCCGGTTCGTAGAGAGCTTCCCGTCCACTGTGACCGGCAAGGTCCAGAAGTTTGCGATGCGTGAGGCAATGATCGAGGAATTCGCTCGCGCGACGAAAGTCGGCGCCTGAGCCTCGGCGAATACGAGCGCGATTCGGAAACTCCTGGACGACGTCCTATAACGGACGCAGGCCTTCTTGAAAGGGAAGAAGAATGACATCGATCATTGCCGTGAATGATAGTTCGAGCAGAGAGATTTTCCCTGAGCTGACGTGCGACGTGATCGATCGCATGAAGGATGCCGAGAACCCGAGATTGCGCGAGATCCTGTCCTTGGTTGTCAGTCACGTCCATGCGATCGTGCGGGAGGCGGAGATCACGCATGACGAATGGTGGCAGGCGATCGACTTTCTTACCCGTGCCGGCAAGATGTGTTCGGACAGCCGACAGGAGTTCATCCTCTTGTCGGATATTCTGGGGATTTCGATGCTGGTAGACGCCATCGATCACGTTGGGGGACCGGGACTCAGTGAATCGACGGTTTTAGGTCCGTTCTATGCTGGACAGCAGCGAGAGCTTGCTGCGGGCGAGAGCATTCTTCTGCGGGAGGAGGATGCGCCACCTCTTTTCATCGAAGGATCGGTAGCCTCCGGGAACGGGGAGCCGATACAGAACGCTTTGGTCGAAGTTTGGCAGACGGCGCCGAACCAACTTTACGACGTGCAAGACGATGGGCAGCCAGCGGGTCATCTCCGCGCCAGTTTCCGAACCGACGCGCGCGGCAAATTCAGCTTCAGGTCGATTTTACCCGTCAGCTATCCCATTCCCAACGACGGTCCCGCGGGACAACTGCTCGACTTGATGGGAAGGCATCCGTTCCGGCCTGCACATGTTCATTTCATGATCAGCGCTGGTGGCCATCGAACGCTGGTAACGCACCTGTTTCTCTCCGGTGACGCTTATCTCGAGAGCGATGCGGTCTTCGGGGTCAAGCCCTCGCTGATCGTGACGCCGGAGGAGCGCGATGGTTCGCTACGGCTTGTCTACCATTTCGGCCTTGAGCCTCTTGACTAGGGAATGCGTCTCGATGCCGTGCGGTCCGCATCGGGCCTTTTTGATCGTCGGCTTAACGGGCCCAGACTGGCGTGGTACGGGGAGAAATGAAGAAAAGTGCATCCTCCCACCAAAATATAGCGGTGCCGCGTCCAGGCGCCCACGGCCGACCGCAAAAGCGGGCTGAGCAACGACGAGCGGTGGATACGCGACGCGCCATCCTGAATGCTGCATTGCTGGAGTTCGCCGAAAAGGGCTTCGACGCAGCCAGCATTCGCGCCATCGCGGATCGAACCGGGCTCCAGCACCCGCTCATCACCTACCATTTCCGAAGCAAGGATATCCTTTGGCGTGCGACTGCCGAGTACGCTTTCGGCCAGATCCGCGAGGAGTGGGACGGACTTGATGAAAGCGATGCCGGGATGTCGCCGCTTGACCGACTGCGAGCGGAGTATCGAACGGTCTTCAAGTACACCGTCGCCTTCCCGGAATTGCACCGTTTCATGCGTCAGGAATGCAACACGAATAGTCCGAGACTAAAATGGGTCGCAAAGACAGTGCTTATGCCGCTGATCAACCGTCTCCTTCCGCAGATTGCGGCCCTTCAGAAGGCGGGACAGCTGCCGCATATGGAGCCGATTGTTTTCCACTATATGATGATTGGCCTGACGGCCACGCTCTCGGAATTCGGGCCTGAGATGGATGTCACCAGCAAGCTTGCGGCCGACGATCCTGGCATCGTTAAGAGCTATTGGCGGACCGTAGAGAAAATGGTCTTTCGCACATCTTCGTCCGACTCGGATATCGATGTTCTCACGTTGCGGATTCCATCACCGAACCGGCGTTGATCGACGACTGCAGCGTCTTGATGCTTCGTTGCGAAGGAGCTCAGGCGTGGGAGGCTTGTCGTGCGGCCGCATGCTGGGCGCGCAGTCATGACCTGGTGCAGCGGGTGTCGAATAAGTCAATGAATCGCTACGGGCACGTCAAGGAGCGCAGCATTCGATTGACGATGGAGAAGAAAATGCAACTCCTGGCAGCATTTCGTAGCCCACCGCAAGCGGTCGTCGCGGCCGAATAGGTGGTCTGAGCCGCGACCGCCGGGTCCTTATCGCAGCAGTCGCGCAAGTATCGCGGCGACGTGCTGGAGGACCGCATCCTTGGACCGCCGGCGATGCCACGCGAGATGAAGCGGAAAGCCCGTGACCGGCACCGGCGGAGCAAAAGAGACTAGTCCGTCGACTTCGGGCATGATGCGGGAAGGCAGCATCGCGATCATGTCGGAGCGGGTCAGGACGGGCGGAACCATCTGGAAATTGGGGACGACCAGGCCCACGCGACGCTTGAGGCCGCGCTGGGCGAGCTCGGCGTCGAGCGGCGTTCGAGTGTCGCCGCGGCCCGAGACGATGATGTGCGGGTAGCTCAGCCACTTCTCCAGCTTGAAGCGGGATGCCGCAGGATGTCCCGCGCGCATGGCGACCACGTAGTGTTCGCTTAGCAATTCCTCGCGATGGATGTCGTCCTCGGTCGGCGGGAAAACAGAGATCGCGAGATCGCTTGCGCCATTGATCAAAGCCGCGCGCGCCGCGTCGGCACCATGCCAGGGCTGCACCACCACATCGACGCCTGGAGCCGTCCGCTGCAGTTCCTGCTGCAAAGGCGCGATGACGATGAGCGCCGGATAATCCGCAGCGGTGATCCTCAGTGTTTGGCAAATGTCGGCCAAAGGGATCTCAGGAGGGTCCATGAGCTCTGTCACCCCTGCCAACAGCGACTTGAGTGGTGCACGCAGGGTTTCGGCCTTCGGCGTCAGCCGCATCGTGCCTCGGCCGCGCTCCAGCAGTTCATCTCGAAACGCGTGTCGGCAACGTTGCAGAGCCGCCGAAGCTGCGGGCTGGGACAGGCCCAGCCGGTCTGCCGCGCGGCCGACATGGGCTTCGTCCAGGAGCGCGTCGAGGACGACAAGGAGATTGAGGTCAAGGGTCCGTAAATTCATGGAGTGGATAATAAGACATATTATAAATCGATTGGAGTAATTTCTAGCTGGATTGCATGGTCATCCTCGCCAGATTGAAGGAGACCACCATGACCAAAACGCTCATCCTCCTGTTCCACCCCGATCTCAGCCGGTCCAAGTCCAATGCGGCGCTCGCCGCTGTCGCCGCGAACGTGCCCGGTGTCGAAATCGTTAACATGCAGTCTGCCTACCCTTCCGGAATGGACATGTTCCAGGATGGCGAACGCGAGGCCGGGCGGCTTCTGTCGGCCGATCGGATCGTGCTTCAGTTTCCGATCCAGTGGTATTCGACGCCCCCGCTGCTGAAGGCCTGGCAGGACGCCGTGCTGACGCGGATGTACTATATCGCCTATGAGAGGGAGGGGCGGCAACTCGAAGGAAGGCCGCTGATGATTGCGGCTACCGCCGGCAACGTGCCGGAGGCATACCGCCACGGTGGGCGCAACCTGCTTCCGATGATCGAAATACTCGCTCCGCTTCGCGCCACTGCGCATCGCTGCGGGCTCGTCTGGGCAGACCCGTTCATTCTCTACAAGGCCGACAAGCTCGAGACCGGTGAGTTGGAGGCCGCCTCTGCCGATTACGTGCAAGCACTGCAGCGCTGGATCGACGAATCCTCGCTGGATCAGCAGAGGGTAGCTTGAGCCATGGAGAAGATAAGCGACGAATCCTTCGACCTCGGTCGAGTTGTCCCTGACCGGTTGGCCCTTCGGCTCGTGTACCTGCCGGCATTCTCGGTCAATTCTTCGGTACCGGGATGGCATTGTTGCGAGATGGTGGCATGTGGGGGCTCACATGCGGCGGCGGACAATTCTTGCTGCTTCCTGCTGCCGCTCTCCTTGCTAGAACGTTTTTCGTCTGCCACCGATGGGCGCAAGCAGATTGTGGCGGACTCCGTTGACGCCGCCGAGCGGGAACACGACATATGCTGTACCATGGGTTCGGGTCACTGCTCAGGAGCGAGGCATGAAAGCGCCGCCAAATATCGATCCCGTCACCGCGCATTCTGACGTTATGCAGTGGCTGACAAACGACACGCGCGATGAGCGCTTCCTTGACAATATCTTCGCTGAGCTGTGTGTCCGGCTCCAACTGGCGGGCATTCCCGTCAAGCGGGCGTCGCTTCATATCCTGATCCACCACCCGCAATGGCTTGGCGCCCGGTTCATGTGGGCCGACGGGATGCGCGAGGCCGAGCTTGCGAGAGTTGACTACGATGTCAGGGAGCGATCCGAATACATCGATAGTCCCGCCAACGAAATCCATGACGGTGCCGCCGAGGTGCGCGAGAATCTCGAACGCGATCCCTCGCTGGGCCGCAAGCACGCCGTCTATGACGAGATGCGGGCGAAAGGCCTAACCGACTATGTGGCGTGGCCGCTGTACCACACGCTCGGCAAGCGGCATCTCGTGACCTTTGCAACCGATCGGCCCGGAGGTTTCGACGACGCGCAGATTGCCGTGCTGTTGAAACTGTTGCCGGTTCTGGCGCTGGTCAGCGAAATCCGTATCAAGAACCGGTTGGCGCGAACGCTGCTCGAAACCTATGTCGGGTCGCATGCTGGCGAGTTGATTCTGGCCGGCGCCACCAGGCGCGGAAGCGGTACGACAGTACGCGCCGCCATCATGATCTGCGATCTGCGTGATTTCACCCGGATCTCCGACAACTGGCCGCGCGATGACGTCATTGATCTTCTGAACGGCTATTTCGACGCGATGTCGGAGCCGATTGCGCGACATGGCGGGGAAATACTGAAATTCATCGGCGACGGTCTGCTCGCCATTTTTCCGCTCAGCCAGCCGTCGGCCTGCGCAAATCTGCTGCATGCCGTGACCGAAGCCCGTCAGGCCATGATTGCCCTGAACGAAAAGAACAGTGAAACCGGTCGTGCGCCGCTGAATTACGGCATCGGCGTCCACGTCGGAGACGTCATGTACGGCAATATCGGGTCGCGCACCCGGCTCGACTTCACCGTCATCGGTCCTGCTGTCAACATGGCTTCGCGTCTCGAAACCCTTACCAAACAATTGGGGAGAACGGTGCTGTTGTCTCGCGCGTTCGCCGACTTCGTCGAAGGTGATTTCGATCTCGAACGCGTCGGCGAATATCCGGTGCGCGGCTTCAACGACCCGATCGAGCTATTCGCGTATCACGGCTGAATGCCGATCTATCGCCAGGTGCCGGGCGGCCCCCAATTGTCTGACCTTAAAAATACAGGCCAAGTGCCGCAAAGCGAGCGTCCTGCAAAGCGCCGATGTCAGCTAACTGCCGCCAATTTCAGACTTCGACGCGCGTAGCCGCAATTTCTGCTTTGCCCGCAAGGGTCCATGGTTCTGGCGCTAGAGCCGCAGGTGCCGTTGCTGGGGAGCCGACGGCCGGACTGACGGCGCGCGGAGCACCAGGGTTTTGCCAGGGTCCTCACTGACCTGGTGGCACGCGAGCGGCTGTGCGTCCTGATCATTGAGCACGATCTCGATCTCGTCCGTCAGATCTCCTCGCACATTATCCTGTTGCACCTGGGGCAGGTCGCTCTTGACGGCTCGGTGGCCGATTTCGTCGATGCGTCGCGTACGCCGAATGTTGCGTTACGCCCGCGCGAGACATGCCTTTGCTTCATTTTTCCGGCGAATGGATAATCGATATTCCGATCCCGCGCGCCTCGGCACCGGGGTAATTCGCTCTCGTAGCGCTGGACGCAATAGCACGCGCCGGCGGGCAGGGCGTCAAAATCCTCTTGTTTTGGAAGGAGTTAAAGGCCGGCCGACAGCAGTGCAAATAATTAGTTGACACTTAAACCTTTTAAGCTTAAAGCATATTTCCAGAGACGCATCGATGGCCGAAATCATATCGGCGGATGTTCGGGAGATACGCGCATGAAGATAGTCTGTATTGGAGGCGGGCCCGCTGGCCTATACTTCGGGCTTCTCATGAAGAAGCTCAATCCGTCGAATGACGTGACGGTGGTTGAGCGCAACAAGCCCTACGACACCTTCGGATGGGGCGTGGTGTTTTCCGATGCGACCATGGAAAACATGGAACGCTGGGATCCCGAGACCTGCGAGGAAATCCGCCAGTCCTTCAGTCACTGGGACGACATCGACCTGTTGTTCAAGGGCAGGTCCATTCGTTCGGGCGGTCACGGCTTCGTCGGAATCGGCCGAAAGAAGCTGCTCAACATTCTCCAGGCCCGTTGCGAACGGTTGGGTGTGAAGCTCGTTTTCGAGTGCGAGGTCGGGTCCGACGAAGATTATGCCGATGCTGACCTCATAATTGCCAGCGACGGCATCAATTCGAGAATTCGGGAAAAATACGCGGCCACCTTCAAGCCGGATATCGTCGTGCGTCCCAATCGCTTCATCTGGCTTGGGACACGCAAGCTCTATGACGCATTCACGTTTGACTTCCAGCGCACCGAACATGGCTGGTTCCAGGCTCACATCTACAAATTCGACAAGGAAACCACGACATTCATTGTTGAATGTCCGGAACACGTCTGGCGTGCCCATGGCCTGGACAAGGCCGACCAGGATCAGTCGATCGCCTTTTGCGAGGAGCTGTTCGCTGACAATCTCCAGGGCGCCAAGCTGATGACCAATGCGCGCCATCTTCGCGGGTCGGCCTGGTTGAATTTCCAGCGCGTGATTTGCGAGCAATGGTGGTTGAAGAACCGCAATGGCAGCCATGTGGTGCTGATGGGCGATGCGGTCCACACCGCGCACTTCGCCATTGGCTCCGGCACCAAGCTTGCGATCGAGGACGCGATCGAATTGGTCCGCCAGTTCAAGATTCATGGCGATAAGCCCGAGAATATCCCGGACGTTCTTGCGCAATATCAAGAGGCCCGTCGCATCGAGACGCTTAGGCTGCAGAACGCGGCCTGGAATGCGATGGAATGGTTCGAGGTTTGCGGCGATCGCTATTGCGACCAGCTTGAACCCGAACAATTCATGTACTCGATGCTGACCCGCAGCCAGCGGATCAGTCACGAGAATTTGCGGCTGCGCGACAAGGGGTGGCTCGAGGGCTACGAAAAATGGTTCGCGGCGCACACGCCGTTGGAGCGCGTGCCGTCGCCGGGCGCGCCGCCGCCAATGTTCACGCCCTTCAAGCTGCGATCGCTGACGCTGAAGAACCGGGTCGTCGTCTCCCCGATGGCGCAATATTCGGCCGTCGACGGTATTCCCGGTGACTATCATTTGGTGCATCTGGGCGCGCGAGCGATGGGCGGCGCCAGCATGGTGGTCGCCGAGATGACCTGCCCAAGCCCGGAAGCCCG
Organism: uncultured Alphaproteobacteria bacterium; assembly: GCA_963786115.1. Taxonomy (GTDB): domain Bacteria; phylum Pseudomonadota; class Alphaproteobacteria; order Rhizobiales; family Xanthobacteraceae; genus Bradyrhizobium. The sequence continues at coordinate 31,455 of CAWAYC010000017.1, read as the reverse complement.
CATTACGCCCGGCTGCCCTGGCTTGTGGAACGATGAACAGATGCGGGCCTGGAAGCGCATCGTGGACTGGGTTCACGGCAATTCGGATGCAAAGATCGCGATGCAGATCGGCCATTCCGGCGCCAAGGGTTCGACGCGCCGCGCATGGGACGGCATTGACAAGCCGTTGCCCGAGAGCGGCGGCGAACAGAACTGGTCGGTGGTCAGCGCGTCTCCGCAGCAATACCTCGAAGGCGAGAGCCAACTGTCGCACGCCATGACAAGGGGCGAGATGGACCGCGTCCGGGACGAATTCGTCGCAGCGACGCGCCGCGCCGTATCGGCCGGGTTCGACTGGCTCGAACTGCATTGCGCGCACGGCTATCTGCTATCGAGTTTCATTTCCCCGCTCACCAATCGCCGCGACGACGAATACGGCGGTACGCTGCAAAACAGGCTGCGTTACCCGCTGGAAGTGTTCCGCGCGGTGCGCGCCGCATGGCCCGACCATCTGCCGATGTCGGTTCGCATTTCAGCCCATGACTGGGTGGAAGGCGGCATCACCCCGGCGGACGCGGTCGAAGTCGCCAGGGCTTTCAAGGCGGCCGGTGCGGACCTGATCGACTGCTCGTCAGGGCAGGTCAGCAAGAAGGAAAAGATCACCTTCGGCCGAATGTTCCAGGCGCCGTTCGCCGATCGCGTGAGGCAGGAAGCCGGGATCGCTACCATCGCCGTCGGCGCGATCAGCGAAGCCGACCACGTCAACTCCATCATCGCGGCCGGCCGGGCCGACCTGTGCGCCGTTGCGCGACCGCATCTGGCCAATCCGGCGTGGACGCTCACCGAGGCCGCGAAGATTGGCTTCACGGAAGTGAATTGGCCGCAGCAATACCGCTCGGCGAAGGTCCAGATGGAATCGAACTTCGCCCGCGAGAAGGCGATGGCGGCACCCCCTGTGCCCGAAAAGGTCTGACGCCGATGGTCAACGGTATCGCTTCATCTCTTGCCGGCCGACATGCGGTCGTGACCGGCGCCGCTCGCGGAATCGGTGCGGCGATCGCGCGACGTCTCGCCGCGGAGGGCGCGCGCCTGACGTTGCTCGGACGGCAGGAAGGATCCTTGCAGGAGCTTGCCGCGCAACTTCCCGCTTCCGCCCAGGCGCAAGCGATCGTCTGCGACGTCGCTGATCCTTCGGCCGTGGCGCTTGCGTTCGGAATGATATCGGGCGCCGCCGCGCACATCCTGATCAACAATGCGGGGCAGGCGGAGAGCGCGCCGTTTGGACGGACCAGCGACGAATTGTGGCAGCGGATGCTCGCGGTCAACCTGACCGGCACATTCCTGTGCGCGCGGGCGGCGCTGCCGGGGATGCTTGCGGCCGGGTGGGGCCGCATTGTGAATATCTCCAGCACGGCAGGCCAGCGCGGCTACGCCTATGTCAGCGCCTACGCGGCGGCAAAGCACGGCGTCATCGGCCTGACCCGCTCGCTGGCGCTGGAAGTTGCCTCCAAGGGCGTCACCGTCAACGCGGTGTGCCCGGGTTACACGGAAACCGACCTGCTGCGCGGGAGCGTAGACAACATCGTCGCCAAGACCGGCCGCGGAGCCGAAGAGGCGCGCGCCGAATTCGCGCGACACAATCCACAAGGACGGATCATCCAGCCCGAGGAAGTCGCAAGCACCGTCGCCTGGTTGTGCGGTTCCGGTGCGAGCGCCATCAATGGCCAGTCGATCTCCGTCAGTGGCGGCGAGGTGATGTGAGATGGAAAAGCCACCCAAATTGAAGCTGGTGCATGCCCTCGGCAAGAACAGTATCGGGCGCGAGGCTCGAACACAGTCGACCGACCATGGCGCGGTAAAATTATGGCTGCGGCTGCTGTCGTGCAGCACGCAAATCGAGCAGGAGATACGCACCCGCCTGCGTCAGCGCTTCGACACAACCTTGCCTCGCTTCGACTATCTCGCTCAGCTCGAGCGCCACCCCGAAGGCCTGCGGATGAACGCGCTTTCGCGATACCTGATGGTGACCGGCGGCAACGTCACAGGCCTCACCGATCAACTGGTGGCCGAAGGCTGGGTCCAGCGGGCGACTGATAGGCTCGACCGCCGTTCGATGATCGTCAAGCTCACCGCCGCCGGCCGCAAGCAATTCAAGCTGATGGCCAAGGCACATGAGGCCTGGCTGGTCGAAATGTTCGATGGCTTCGGCGTCGAACAAAGGGATGCGCTCTACGAGCTACTTGGACAGTTCCGCGTTCATCTGGCCCGGAAGGAGACCGACTCGCTCGGCGAGAGGTCGAGCAGTCCACGCAAGTCCCGAGGAAACAAGCGCAAGGAAAATCCATGACCTCGCATCTCGATCCCGCGTTGGTGGAAGGTAATCGTCGCCAGCTGAGCGGCTATCAAGCCGTGAATTTCCGCTGGCAGGTGGAAGGCGGCGTTGCCACCATCATCCTCAACCGCCCGGAGCGCAAAAATCCGCTCACCTTTGCGAGCTATGCGGAGCTGCGTGATCTGTTTCGCCAGCTTGCCTATGCAACCGACGTGCACGCCGTGGTGATAGCGGGAGCCGGCGACAATTTTTGCTCCGGCGGCGATGTGCACGAGATCATTGGCCCCTTGGTGCAGCTTGGCGCGCCGGATCTGCTGACGTTCACACGCATGACCGGCGATCTCGTGCTTGCGATGCGCCGCTGTCCCCAACCCATCGTGGCGGCGGTCGATGGCGTTTGCGCCGGCGCCGGTGCGATTGTCGCGATGGCGAGCGATCTGCGTCTGGGCACGGTGCGAAGCAAGGTCGCTTTCCTGTTCAATCGGGTGGGCCTGGCGGGCTGCGACATGGGTGCCTGCGCAATCCTGCCGCGGATCATCGGTCAAGGTCGCGCCAGCGAGCTGCTCTATAGCGGTCGCTCACTGGGCGGCGAGGAGGGTGAGCGCTGGGGCTTCTTCAACCGGCTTGTGACGCCGGAGAACCTTCTGGCTGAGGCCGAGAAGCTGGCCCGTGATTTCGTCGCGGGTCCCACCTTCGCCAATGGCGTCACCAAAACCATGCTGCACCAGGAATGGTCCATGACAATCGAGCAGTCGATCGAGGCGGAGGCGCAAGCGCAGGCGCTCTGCATGCTCACCCAGGACTTCAAGCGCGCCTATGAGGCTTTCGTCGATCGTCGCAAGCCGGCATTCGAAGGCAACTGAGAGGGACGTCACATGAGCGATACCAGCTACCTCGATTGGCCGTTCTTTGAGCCGCGTCACCGTGAATTGGCGCTGACGCTGGATGCATGGGCCAAGCGGTCGGTTTCGCAGCACCACGGTCATGACGTAGATGCAGAATGTCGCGCGCTGGTGCGCGCCCTGGGTGCGGACGGCTGGCTTTCCAACGCGGTCGGCGGTCGCGAATGGGGCGGCGCTACGGATGCCATCGACACGCGCGCGATCTGTCTGATCCGCGAGACGTTGGCGCGTCATTCGGGTCTCGCCGACTTTGCATTTGCCATGCAGGGTCTCGGTTCCGGCGCCATCAGTCTGGCCGGCACCGACAAGCAGAAAGCGCGCTATCTGACGCGGGTTGCGCGCGGCGAGGCAATCGCGGCATTCGCTCTCTCGGAGACGGAGGCCGGTTCCGACGTCGCCGCCATGAGCTGCGCCGCAAGGGCCGACGGCAGCGACTATGTGCTCGATGGCGAAAAGACCTGGATATCGAATGGCGGCATCGCCGATTTTTACGTGATCTTTGCGCGCACCGGCGAGGCGCCGGGGGCGAGGGGTATCAGCGCCTTCATCGTTGACGCCGACGCACCCGGCTTCGAGATCGCCGAGCGTATCAATGTGATCGCGCCGCATCCGCTGGCGCGCCTGCGATTTACTAATTGCCGCGTGAGCAAGGCGCAGCGCGTGGGCGCGCCGGGCGAAGGCTTTAAGGTGGCGATGCGCACGCTGGATGTCTTCCGTACGTCGGTTGCGGCGGCGGCTCTCGGGTTTGCGCGCCGCGCGCTGTCCGAGGGACTCGCGCGCGCCACCAGCCGCAAGATGTTCAACGGTGTGTTGTCCGACTTCCAGCTTACCCAGGCGAAGCTGGCGCAGATGGCGACCACGATCGATAGCGCCGCGCTGCTGACCTACCGCGCAGCCTGGCAGCGCGATCAGGGCGGCAATGTCACGAAAGAAGCGGCAATGGCCAAGATGGTGGCCACGGAGGGCGCGCAGCAGGTAATCGATTCCGCCGTGCAGCTCTGGGGCGGGTTGGGCGTGGTTTCCGAAGTCCCCGTCGAACGCCTGTATCGCGAAATCCGCGCGCTGAGGATTTATGAGGGCGCCACCGAAGTGCAACAGCTGATCATCGCGCGCGAGTTGTTGCGCAATGCAAGTCAGCGCCCCGTCTAGATAGAACTGCCGTCAAGAGGTCTCACATGCCCAGCGCACACTCGGACACCTTTGCTCGCGACAGACTACCTGCTCCGGAACTGCAGCCGGAGTTCCTGTTCGAATTGCCGGAACTGACGTTTCCCGAGCAGATGAATTGTGCGACCGAGCTGCTCGACCGCCATGTCATCGAAGGGCGCGGGGACCGCGTCTGCGTACGGGCGCCCGGTCTGACCTGGACCTATCGTGACCTGAAGGACAAGGCCGATCGTATTGCGCACGTGCTGGTCAATGAGATGGGTCTCGTTCCGGGCAATCGCGTGCTGTTGCGCGCGCCCAATAATCCCATGCTCGCGGCCTGCTGGTTCGCTGTGATCAAGGCCGGCGGCGTTGCGGTGGCCACCATGCCGCTGCTGCGCGCCAAGGAGCTGAAGGCCATCATCGACATCGGTCAGGTCAGTCATGCGCTCTGCGACGCCGGCGTGGCGGACGAGTTGCGTGAAGCCGCACTCGCTTGTCCGGGCATGCGCCGGATCCGACACTTCAATTATGACGGACCGGACAGCCTTGAGCGCGCCATGGAGCGCTTCTCTCACCCCTTCGACAACCTCGATACCGCCGCGGACGACATCTGCCTCCTGGGCTTCACATCGGGAACCACCGGCGTGCCGAAGGCCACGATACATTTCCATCGGGACATTCTGGCAAGCTGCCGCTGCTGGCCACCGCACGTGCTGCGCGCGGTGCCCGACGACGTGTTCATTGGCAGCCCGCCCCTGGCATTCACGTTTGGCCTGGGTGGCCTGCTGCTGTTCCCGATGTCGATTGGCGCCTCGACGGTATTGCTGGAGAAGTGTGGCCCCCCGCAATTGCTCGACGGGATCAAGGAATTCGGAGCCACCGTGCTGTTCACCGCGCCAACGTCGTACCGGACATTGGCGGCGCGCAGCGTGGAGCTGCGCAGGACACCGCTGCGCAAATGCGTCTCGGCCGGCGAGGCGCTGCCGGCATCGACGCGCACGATGTGGAAAGAGGCGACCGGGATCGAACTGATCGACGGCATCGGCGCGACCGAGATGCTGCACATCTTCATTTCGGCCGATGAGGCAAATGCGCGTCCTGGCGCCACCGGCCTTCCGGTGCCCGGCTATCGGGCCGAAGTGGTCGACGACAACGATCGCGAAGTGCCGCCTGGTGTGGTTGGAAAGTTGCGCGTCAAGGGACCGACCGGCTGCCGCTACCTCGCTGACGATCGCCAGAAGACCTACGTTCGCAATGGATGGAATTACACCGGTGACGCCTATATGCGCGACGCCGACGGTTACTTTCACTACCACGCGCGCACCGACGACATGATCATCTCGGCTGGATACAACATTGCCAGCCCCGAGATCGAAGAGGCGTTGATGCTGCATCCGGCGGTCGCCGAATGTGGCGTGATCGGCGAGCCCGACGAGGAGCGCGGTCAAATCGTCAAGGCCTATGTCGTCCTGAGGCCCGGCCATGTTGCCGACGAAACGATGGTCAAGATACTGCAGGATTTCGTCAAGAAGACCGTCGCGCCCTATAAATATCCGCGCGCGGTGGTCTTCATCGAGAAGCTGCCAAGAACGCAGACTGGGAAGCTGCAGCGGTTCAAGCTGCACGATTTTCACTAGCCCTATCGGCGTGACCGTTGACGCCGATCTCCGCGCCAACTTTATAGGAGCCTGACGTGGCAAACGAGCCTATCCGACGTTCACGCTTCGAAAGATCGATGCGTATTCGCTTCAGCGATTGCGATCCGGCCGGCATCGTGTTTTTTCCGCATTATTTCGTCCGATTGAATGGTCTAGTCGAGGATTGGGTTACTGATGGTCTCGGCATTTCCTATGCCGACCTGATTGGGCGCAGACGCATCGGCATGCCGACCGTAAACCTGCAGACCGATTTTTGTGCGATCACTCGCATGGGCGACATCGTCACTTTCGGTCTCGAAGTGGAGAAACTCGGTTCGCGCTCGCTAGTGCTGCTGCTGGATTGCAAGGCTGGCAGCCGGGAGCGTCTTCGGGCCCGGCAGGTCATCGTCACGACGAGCCTCGATACGCACCGGGCAACCGAGATACCAGCAGATCTTCACGCGGCGGTCGAACGCTTCCGCGATGCTTGCTGATCGCAATAATCAAACCGATCAAAAAGGATATTAGTCATGCATTCATTGTTGCCCCAGGGTTGGAAGCGTCCAAAGGGCTATGCCAACGGTGTCTCGGCCACCGGCCGCCAGATCTTTGTGTCGGGCATGATTGGCTGGGACGCCAACGAGGTATTCCAAACCGACGATTTCGCGGGCCAGGCGCGGCAAGCCCTACAGAATATCGTGGCCGTGCTCCGTGTCGGCGACGCAAAGCCTGCGCACATCTCGCGCATGACCTGGTACGTGACGGACAAGCGGGAATATTTGGCCGCCTTGCCCGCTATCGGTGCGGCATTTCGCGACATTATCGGCAGCTATGACATCGCCATGACGGCGGTTCAGGTCACAGCGCTGATGGAAGACCGCGCCAAAGTTGAAATCGAAGTCACCGCCGTCGTGCCCGAATGACAAGGCGGGTCGTTCCGATATCCGTAGATCGCTATCGAGGAGAACTGAAATGAGTTCATCGCGCTCCGCATTCGACTGGTCCGACCCGCTGCATATTGGTTCCCAGCTGACCGAGGATGAGCGCGCCGTGCGCGACACCTCGCAGCAATATTGCCAGGATAGGCTGCTGCCGCGCGTGCAGGAGGCTTTCCGCCACGAGCGCACCGATATCGCGATCTTTCGCGAAATGGGCGAATTGGGTTTGCTCGGTTCGGTAATCCCCGAGGAATATGGCGGCGCCGGGCTGAACTATGTGAGCTATGGGCTGATTGCACGGGAGGTCGAGCGCGTGGACTCCGGCTATCGCTCCATGATGAGCGTGCAGAGCTCGCTGGTGATGGTGCCGATCAACGAATTCGGCAACGAAGCCACCAAGCAAAAATACCTGCCCAGGCTTGCCAGCGGCGAGTGGATCGGATGCTTCGGCCTGACAGAGCCCAACCATGGCTCGGATCCCGGCAGCATGGTCACGCGCGCGCGGAAGGTAAGCGGCGGATACTCATTATCGGGCGCAAAGATGTGGATCACGAATAGCCCGATTGCGGATGTTTTTGTCGTTTGGGCCAAGGATGACGAGGGCTCGATCCGTGGATTTGTGCTGGAGAAGGGGGCCAAGGGTCTCTCGGCTCCGGCGGTGCACGGCAAGGTTGGCCTGAAGGCTTCCATCACCGGCGAGATCGTTCTGGACGAGGTGTTTTGCCCGGAAGAGAACGCCTTCCCCGATGTTCGCGGTTTGAAGGGGCCCTTCACTTGCCTCAACAGTGCGCGTTACGGCATCGCTTGGGGCGCGCTAGGTGCTGCTGAGGATTGCTATCTGCGCGCGCGCCAGTACGTGCTCGACCGCATGCAGTTCGGCAAGCCCCTCGCGTCGAACCAGCTGGTCCAGAAAAAGCTCGCCGATATGCTCACCGACATCACTCTCGGCCTGCAGGGCTGCCTGCGTTTGGGTCGCCTGAAAGATGAAGGCGACGCCGCGGTTGAGATCACCAGCATCATGAAACGCAACAGTTGCGGCAAGGCGCTGGAGATTGCCCGGACGGCGCGCGACATGCTCGGCGGCAACGGCATCAGCGACGAGTTCGGCGTTGCGCGGCATCTGGTCAACCTGGAGGTCGTGAACACCTACGAGGGTACGCACGACATCCACGCGCTGATTCTCGGCCGCGCGATCACGGGCATCGCCGCGTTCTGATCCAGCCGTCACTATCGCTTTGGTTTGACCGGACGGAGCACCCAATTCGTCAAGCAGTTCTGATGCTGCCGATCGATTCCTCGTCCAGACGTATCGACGGTTTCCGCTGATGCTTGATGTCAATACCGCGCCGATTGAGAGATGGCACTACAATCAGATGGCGCACGTTTTATGGCAGCAGCGCTGTCTTGAAGTCGCCTCGCGGCTGCACCAAGTTGGGGTCGTCGATGAGACGCGTAGGACTTATCGACATCACGGTAGGCAACGCGATGCGCCTTGGCGCATCGCAACGTTCCACCACGCGACGCTGCGCGTCGCAGCACATCGCTACGCAACGCTTGAGCCGCTGGGGAAGCCCGGCGGCTCGCGCGCGTTCAGCACGGACGCTCCCGTCAATCGCCTCCGAGACGCCTACTGCTGCCAGCCGGAGGCTGAAACCGAGGAGATCTGACAACGAGGCGCGAGCTAGTCCCGCGCCGTCCGGTCCGCCGGTTCACGCCGGCGGGCCTTACTTCGGCGAGTGCAAATCGCCTTGAAGCCAGCGTCCAAGGCCCTTGGACTTCATGGGGTCTTCAAACGCGGCAAAGCTCGTAAGTACTTGATTGCAGACGGCGCATTCAAACGTTTGCAAGTCGACGCGCCGGGCGCGTGCTGGCTCGATGCTAACGAGCATCATCTGGGCCTTGCACTTCGGACAGGCGGGGCGCTCAATTGCAGCGAATGGAATGACGGACGAGAGGCGTTGAGATTGGGGCATGATGCTTCCCTCGAACAGGCGGGAGCGCAACACTCTCTGTCACCGGTAATGCCCAGGAGGCGGCGCGGTGATTGTTTGAGTATGCGCCTGAGGGATCTCAAACGCGAGTTAATTCGCAGATGTTTGGAAGGAAGGTAAGCGCCCCGCGGAAATCGTGAAACTAGTCCGCCGACTCTACGATGGAAGAGCGCAAGGGCTAGTTGGGCACGCGGAGCAGCATTAGTCTGGCTGTTGCCAGGCATGGCAGGCGTAGGGGAATCCAGGCGCTTCTGCTGCGGCGGTCCGAAACGAGACCTGGTAATCCCTGATTTCATGGTGGGCTCGGCAGGACTCGAACCTGCAGCCAGACCGTTATGAGCGACGGGATAAACGAAGGGATCGTTGAGTTCCCTGGACTTTCGTTGGAGGTTGACCGTGTTCTTGCGTTTTGGTGAGGTCGTTTCTGGTGCGAAACTGGTGCGGTGGAAGGGACACCCCAGACCGTCTTGGATTTCCTGAGGCAAAAACTATAGTCCACTCATGAAAATGGACGCGAACGTTGAACTCGACGCTGGCACCAAGACATTTGCCTCCGGCCTCCTGCCGGATTTGATAGCTGTGCTGCGCCACAGCCGTAAGGGCGATCTCGTGGCCGTGACCAGCGGCGATCCGAGCATCGGCCCCGAGCTCGAGGCGTGGTGCCGTTTCACCCGCAACAGCTTGGTCGATACATTAGTCGAAGAAGGTCGTGCCCGTTGGGTGCTCCGGTACGGAGAGGCTCCTGAGCGTGTCGGAGAAGATCGGCCTGTCGGCTCTCGCTTGTGGCTCTACGCCAACTTCGACTGCAACCTGAGCTGCGACTATTGCTGCGTGCGCTCGTCACCCAAAGCTCCGCGGCGGGCGCTTGGTATCGAGCGGGTGCGACGGATCGCTGTCGAGGCGGTGGAACTCGGCGTGAGCGAGATTTTTGTCACCGGCGGTGAGCCGTTCCTGCTGCCGGATATTGGCGAGATCCTTGCCGCCTGCGCTGCGGCTGCGCCGACCACGGTCCTCACCAACGGTATGCTGTTTGCCGGACGTCGGCTCGAAACGCTGCGCTCGTTGCCGCGCGAGCGCGTAACGCTGCAGATTAGCCTCGACAGTCCAACGCCGGAGCGCCACGAGAGGCATCGTGGAAAGGGGACATGGGCACGCGCCTGGAAGGCAATCGAGCGAGCCCGCGCTGAAGGATTCCGGGTGCGATTGGCGGCGACAGTGTCAACTGACGCGGAGGCCGAGGAATTCCGCAGCTTCCTTGACGCCCATCATGTTAGCGAGGAAAACCGGGTGATCAGGCGAATTGCCTTGCGAGGCGCTGCCACACAGGGCATCGCTTTGGCACGGGCAGATTTGGTTCCGGAGGTGACGATTACGGCGGAAGGCGTGTTTTGGCATCCGGTCGGAGCCGAGGATAACGACCTGCTGGTCAGCCGCGATATCTTTCCACTCGCCGAATCCTTCGCAGCTGTGCGCCGCGCCTGCGACCGCGAATATGAGCATGAGCGCCGGCTGGCAATGATTTTCAATTGCGCCTGATACGTGGCGGACAGTGTGCGCTTAGACAGAAATCAGATCTAGCTCCCGGCCGCTAAGCCAAGGGCCGTGTTAAAAAGCCTTGTTGCGCTGACGCTTCCCGCAACTCGGCATACGCTTCAAGCTGTGGCGCTAACCATTGGCGCAGCCCTTCCGCCTCGAGCACAGCACGATGTGTCGGGTTGTCGTAGCTCATCCCGAATAGTGCTTTGGCAAACTGCAGTTCCAGTGAGGGGTCCAGATCGGACCGAGCAGTGAACATGCAGTGATTATAGGGCCGTGAGGTCCAGATCTCAGTAAGCGCACCTTCCGGAACCAGACGCTCGGCACGCACGGCGTTCCAGAATGGGCTGCCGATTGCGCCGGCATCGGCGCGGCCGTCGAGAACCGCGCGAACGACATCGGATTCGCTTGTCCCGGTGTCACCGTGCTTGCCGAGGTCGGTGTTGAAGCGCAGCGTTCGGTAGTCTCTCCCCTCAACCATTCCCTCGCGCTGCAGAAAATAAACTGGAAGGATTGCCGCATGGCCGCTGTCGCGGCTGCCGAGGGCCAGAGTGCGGCTTTTGAGATCGGCAAGCGTGGCGACCGTCCCCCCGGTTACCGCGACGATCTTGGTCATCCAGCCCACGTCGGTATCGCGCATCGCGATAGGCCGGCAACGGTGGTCGCTCCAGGCATCGGACTGGATAAAAGCGAGGTTCGTATTCCATCCGATGTCGATGCGCGGCAGTGGCTCGCCGGGCAAGGCGAGGAGGGCGGCGACCTGCGCCTCGTAGCTCTGGAACAGCACCACCTCGACAGGGAGGCCCGCTTCCTCGTGAAAGTACCGTCGCATGCCCTCCCAGATACCGACCACCTTCGGATCATATGCGACGGCACCTACCCAGATCGTCCGGCTCATGATTGCGTCACCTGTCACGCTTGATATTCAGATGCGATCAATTCATTCGCCGAGCGCTGCCAAACGACGCAGCGCTCTCGCGCTCAGAACAGCGGTATTCCCAAGATGGCTTTGCCGATGAAGTCGCGCAGAACGTCGCCCGTCGGCGCCATCACAGCGCCTGCATGGGCATCGCGGAATAACCGCTCGATGGCCAGATGCTTGGAAAACGCCGCGCCTCCGCACACCCGCATCGCCGCCGAGGTGACGTCGATGGCAACATCACCTGCAGCCGCCTTGCTCTCGAGCACGCGCAGCATGGTGGTATCCCGGGGGCGCTCGAGGTGATCAACGAGATCGTCGATGCGCGCCGCAAGCCCGTCAGTGCCGATCTGCATCGTCGCAAGCTGTGCCCGAAGCGTCGGCAGGCTCTCTCCGAGGGTCTGGCCCAGATGCTCGAAGCGCGCGCCGTTGAGATGAGCTGCGGTCCCGGCCACCGCGGCCCGGCAAAGACCCAGCGCGACTGCCGATGTTCCGAGGTTGAACAGCGGAAGCACCACCTCCAGCATCGCCTTGAAGCCGGCGCCGTCGTCGGTCAGCTGGAGACCGGGCGCGACCTCGCAATCCTCGAGGATCATCGGCGCCGAAGCGTTGGCGCGCATCCCGAGACCATCCCAAGGGCCGGCGACCGATAATCCGGGCGTACCACTGGTGCAAAGATAAAGGGTCGATTCGGTTGGACTCTTGCCTTCAGGAGATAGCGCCGAGACGACATAGCTTTGGGCGTGACCGGCGCTCGTCACCCACGATTTCTTTGCGGTGAGGTGCACGCCGGCGCCATTGCGCTTCGCCCGCGAGACAGGCGCCCAGAAGTGGCTGCGTGATCCGGCTTCGCTGAATGCCAGGGTGGTCAGGTGTTTGCCCGCCGAAATGTCCTTTAGCGTCTGCGCGACCGCAGCGCCCGGACGGGCCGCCGCGATGGTCGTGGTAGCGCACACGTGCATCAAATAAACCATCGCGGCGGATGCGTCCGCTTCTGCGAACGTCGCGATGACGGCGGCGAAGGTCCGTGGTCCGAGCCCCGAGCCGCCTACCTCAGCGGGCAGCATGATCCCCTGCAAGCCGGCCGGGCCAAGCGCCGCGATTGCCTCGGACGAAAATCGAGCTTCCTTGTCGTTTTGCCTGGCCGCCGGTGCGAGAATGCGATCGGCGATTTCTTTGGCATTCGAAACTGCGGTCTCGTGATTCATAACGATCCTCGACACCTAGGCGCTGCCTACCAAGTTCGAAAAGAACCCGCTCGTTTTGCGACCGATGCTACGCGACCGGCACCATCGGATCAACACGATTATCTTCAGGCATGGCAAGCCCTTGCCATACCGACAGCGAGTACGAGCCCTGGTAGTTACGTCCTTCAAAGCCATCTTGTTACATCACTTGAAACCAGTTTTTTGTGACGTCGGTGACACCTTTCCTCTTCCGAGCCGCAGCGGGCGGCGCTTGCCCGCTGTCGAGGAGAACGCTACCAATGACCGGCAACGGCGTGACGAGGTCTGGTGATGGCGGTCAATGACGGCGGGGTCCCGCCCATCCTTGCGCAAAAACATTACGAGCAACCGTCCGCATTTACGCCTGAAAATCTGCTGCGTGAAGCGCGCAGGCAAAAGCGCATTACGGGCTCAAGCATCCCGGAGATCTGTGTCCTGGACCCTGACGGTGACATCGTGCGCAGCCTGCTCGCCCGTGGCGGGGCCCGGCTTGAACCGGGATGGGCCTGCTATCACACACAGCTCTATTCGTTCAGCCGCGGCGGGATTGAGTTCGGAATTGTCGGCTGCGCTGTCGGCGCCTCGTACGCGGTGCTGATCGCCGAGGAAATGTTCGCTTCAGGCTGCAAGCTGCTGATCAGCGTCACCTCCTCCGGACAAATCGTACCCATACGCCCGCCGCCCTATTTCATCATCATCGAGCGTGCGCTGCGCGACGAAGGCACGAGCTATCACTACATCGCGGCATCCGACTATTCGCATGCCGATGCCGGATTGATCTCGGCACTCAACGGCGCATTCGAGAAATTTCCCGTGCCGGTCCTCACGGGCGCGACCTGGACAACCGATGCGCCGTTCCGTGAAACCCAGCCGGCGATCGACGCAATGGCCAAAAAGAACCTGATGGAGTCGAAATGGAAGCCGCGGCGCTATACGCTTTCGCACAAGTCCGACAAAAGCCCGTTCTATGTTTTGCCCATGTGACAAATCAAATGGGGCGCATCAACGGCGATTTTGAGAAGGGCGAAGCGGACGGAAGTCACGACGCGCTGCAATTGATCGCGGTCGCCGCCGATCGCCTGCGGTCCCGGCTCCTGCTGTGAGCGTCGCGGCGATCGGGATCATAGGTAAGGCGCCGGAGCCTGGCCGCACAAAGACGCGGCTTGCGACGGCCGTTGGTGCAGTTGCCGCCTCGGAGCTCTCGGCCTGCTTTCTGCGTGACGTCGCCGCAGCCGTCGATGCGGTCCCGGAGACCCTCGGCAGGCGCGGGTATGGCGTTTATGCGCCGGCGGGAGTCGAGCACATCATGCGGGAGCTGCTTCCGCCAACGTTCGGGCTTCGGCTGCAGGTTGGCGACGATCTCGGCGATCTCGGCGATGTGCTGTTGGGCGCTGCGCGCGATTTCCTGCTCGACGGACATGACTGCGTCTTGCTCGTCAATGGCGACAGCCCGACCCTGCCAACTCGTTTCTTGGTGCAGGCGATCGAAGCCCTCCGCGAGCCCGGCGATCGGATGGTGCTTGGGCCTGCAAGCGACGGCGGCTACTATCTCATCGGTTTGAAACACCCACATCAGCAACTCTTCGCAAACATCGCATGGGGAACGGAAACGGTCGCTCGCAGCACGCGCGAACGTGCTGCCGAAATCGGCCTTGAGACGGCCTTGCTTCCGGAATGGTACGATGTCGACGACATCCAAACGTTGCGTTGGCTGCAGGACGAACTGTCCGGCCATGCGACCCGCTTTCGCGGCGGCGGATTTGCCGCGGCGAGCCGTGCCTTTCTCAAGGCCGCGCCGCAGATAGACCTTTAAAGCCGATGCCGGGAGCCGTTGTCACTCAACTCGGTCGACTGGCGCGCTTCGCCGGCAATTTGCCTCCGCTTTGTCTCCTGGCCGGCATCGGTGCTGTCATCGGTGGCCTAACGCTTGTGACCCCCTTTGTGTTCGAGGCCCTCGGTGACAACGCGTTCATGGCCGTGACCATCCCCGCAGGTCTGCTAACGATCGTAGCCACGCAGCTTGCCGAGCGCGCTCCGCATAAGCGCGCGCTGTGGCTCGTCTTTGCAGTTGCGATCGTTCTGAGAGCCTATGTGCTGCTGTTCGATCCGCTGCTGTCCAGCGACATCTATCGCTATGTCTGGGATGGCAGGGTTCAGGCTGCTGGCATCAATCCCTATCGCTATTTCCCAGCTGACGAGGCGCTGACGTTTCTGCGCGACGGGACGATCTTTCCTCACATCAACCGGGCCGATACCGCCGTCAGCATCTATCCGCCGGTGGCGCAATTTTTCTTCCTTATTGTCACCAGGATCGGTGAGAACGTGACTGTGATGCGTCTCGCACTGCTGGGCTGCGAAGCCGTTACCGTCACGATGATCTCGCTCCTGCTGCGGCGCATGAACCGCCCGATGACGCGCGTGATCGCCTATCTCTGGCACCCCCTTCCTTTGTGGGAGATTGCCAATAGCGGCCATGTCGACGCGCTGATGGTGGCGCTGATGCTGCTGGGTCTGTGGATTGCCCTGACCGGCCATGCGCTCCGCGGAGCCGCGCTGATCGCAATGTCGGCGCTGGTCAAGCCACTTGCGGCGCCGGCGCTGGCCGGGATCTGGCGCCCATGGGACCTTAAAATGCCGTTCGTCGTGATCGCCGTCGTAGCGCTTTGTTATCTTCCCTATCTATCGGTCGGCTGGGGGGGTCTTCGATTCTTGACCAAGGGCTATCTGACGGAAGAGGGCATCAGGGCCGGCAACGATCTCTGGCTGTTGTCGCTCTGGCGGCTTGTGTTTGGCGAGCATCAAGGAGATGTTGTCGCCTACGTCGTCCTGGCCGCGCTGCTTCTCTTGTTCATGGGGCTCTCCGTGGCTCGCAGCTCCGATCGCGTCATCGCCTCTCGCCTTGCTGAAATCAACATGCTGTTACTCATCACGCTCCTGTTGTTGTCGCCTAATTATCCCTGGTACTTTCTGATCATCACGCCGTTTGCCGCCCTGTGCGGTTCCCTGCCGACCTGGGTCGTTTCGATCGGCGCGCTCTTGTTGTCCGAACAGCTCGATTGGGATTTCTACATTCCTAGAATGGTGACCAAGTCGATTCTGTTCGGAGGGCTTTTGCTGGCTTGGGGCTTCACCGCCTGGAGGGCCCGCATGCAGCGGACCGCAAACGAAGGGTTATCGCAATGAGCCTTTCCAGCGAAGCGCTAGGCACTCTCGCACCCTTCGATCCGCGCCGCTATCACGAGTCGGTCACGGGCGAGCGCACCGAGGTCGCCCAGCGTCCGCCGGTCTGCCTCTATCTCGAAGTCACCAACCGCTGCAATCTGCTGTGCACTACTTGTCCTCGCACCTATGAGGAGCTCGAGCCGCCGGCAGACATGAGCTGGGACCTGTTCACGTCGATTGTCGACCAGGCGCCCGATCTCGCGCGGGTGGTTCTGCACGGCGTTGGCGAGCCGATGCTGGTTGCGAACCTGCCCCGGATGGTCAGATACCTGAAGGACCGCGGCGTCTACGTCCTGTTCAACACCAACGGAACGGTCCTCAGTGAGCGCAACGGCCGTGCGCTGATCGACGCCGGGCTTGACGAGCTGCGGGTGTCGATCGACGCGTCAAACCGCGAGAGCTTCAAGGCAATCCGTGGCAGAGATTATTTCGGCCGCATCCTCCGCAACGTGCGGGCGTTTCGCGGGCTGCAGGAGCGGGAGGGACACATCACACCGCGGGTTTCGGTTTGGCTTACTGGCCTGAGAGAGACTGTCGTGCAGCTCCCCGCATTTGTGCAGGTTGCAGCCGAGATCGGTGTCAAAGAGGTCTACCTGCAACGGCTCGTGTTTTTCGTCGAATCCGCCATTGGCAAGGCACAGCCGGATCAGGCCCTGTTCGAGCGCCTGACGCAGGAAGAAGCGGCCTATCTGAAACAGGCCGAGGATCTGGCGCGCTCCCTTGGCGTGACCTTCAGCGCGTCGGGCGCAGCGAGCGAGCCGGGGTTAAGTTTGAAGGGCAGTGGTGACGGTTCGCCGTGGTCGCTCTGCCGGCGGCCGTGGTCATTGATGTATTTCACGGCCAATGGCCGCGCGTTACCGTGTTGTATCGCGCCGTTTTCGCAGCATGGCTACGACAACTATACGCTTGGCCATGCAGGGCAACAGTCCTTGCGGGACATCTGGAACGGGCCCGCGTATCGGGACTTTCGTGCGGCGCTCCTTTCAGACAAGCCGCCTGAATGCTGCGCCAATTGCGGCCTGCGCTGGAGCCTGTGAACGAGGTGACATACGAGAAGCGGCCGCGTCGCGCCGCCCGCCCGTCGTTGCGGCGATCATTCCGTGCCTCGACGAGGAAACGGCGATTGGCCAGGTCGTAACGGCGGTGCTGGCGCAGAATGTGAGTGAAGTCGTCGTTGTCGACGGGGGCTCGCGGGACCGTACGGCCGAGCGGGCAGAGGCAGCAGGTGCTCGCGTGATAGTCGAGTCGCGACGCGGCTACGGTCGCGCCATCCAGGCAGGCATTGCCGCCGTGCGCGATGACGCCGACATTCTGGTGTTCCTCGACGGCGACGGCAGCGATCCCACAGAATTCATCCCTGATCTGGTATCGCCGATCGTCGCTGGGCAGGCTGTCTTCGTTCTCGGCTCGCGCGTGCGCGGGTCACGCGAGTCTGGCAGCCTGGCGCCACAGCAGCTGCTTGCTGGCCATGTCGGCAGGCTGCTCCTTCGCCTCGTCTATGGCGCAAACTTCACTGACCTGTCGCCGTTTCGCGCCATCCGGCGGGATGAGCTCAGACGTCTCGGCATGAAGGAGCAGACCTATGGCTGGAACCTGGAAATGCTGATGAGGGTCGCCGCCGCCCGTTTGCCGGCGCTAGAGATCGCCGTCGGGCAGCGGCGCCGGATCGGCGGGGTATCGAAGGTCTCCGGCAATCTCATCGTCGGCGTCAAAGCGGCCTGGTCCATTTCGGTAACGTTTGTTCGCCTCGCGCTCGAGTTGCGAACTTCTCACAGACAATAGTTGTCAGGATCGGTGATCAGCGAGTGCCGGCACTAGCTCCACAGGCAACGATGTCCCGGGGAGACTTTCGGCTGGCTTCCTCAGGTGGAGAAAACACCGCGAGGTATCCGCCGTCGCCTGCGAGCTGATGTGTAGCTATCTCGCGATAGTCAACGGCCGACAGTTCGCAGCGCAAGAGCTCAATTGGCGTGCCGTGCTCCGACGTCGGGCGCTCGAGGTCGACAATGCCGACCCGCGCGCCCCGCTTCAACGCGGGCGCGAGATTGTAGAGGAAGGCATACGGTTGGGCTATCTCGTGATACATGTGCACGAGGATGGCAACATCCAGCGAGGACGCAGGCAGGCGAGGGTCGTGCGGTTCGCCCAGGGCGAACATGACGTTTGTCAGCTTCAAGCGTTCCGTTCTCCTGGCGAGCTCGATCAGGTAATCCCGCGTCACGTCCTGGGCGATGACCGAGCCGGTGGGGCCGACGAGCGGCGAGAGACGAACCGTGTGGTAGCCACGGCCGGCACCGATGTCGCCGACCGTCATGCCTGGCTTCAGTTCAAGAAAACGGGCGATCTCACCGTCTTCATTGAGGGAGTCGCGGTGCTCCTCGGCGGAGCGGCCTGGGCTAACGATCGGAGCAACCGGGCGGTGAAGTAAAGGAAACTCGTTGGCAGGGACTCCTGGCGGAGCCAGATAACCGACGTCAGCGGCATAAGCGCAAGTCGCGACCAGCGCCGCAAGAAGCGTCGCCGCGCGGGCCAGTGCCATGATATGCCTGCCAAGCATCTTCAGCCGGTTTAACCCGCGATGTGGAAGAACCAGCCAATAAAACCCTTCCGGTCCCGCACGGCGGGGACTTGACGGCGCAACCAGGCATCAAGTCCGAGACTGCGGCCGGCGCCCTCAAGCGCGAACAGGAACATCAGCATGGCCAGGAACATGTACGTCCACGGCCATTCGGACGAATTGTCATAGAGGCCGAGCCAGAGCTGCAGCGTATAGGCGACGGCGAGCACGCCGACGAAGCGCACTGCGAGCCCGAGGATCATCGACCCAGCGAATACGAGCTCGGCGAGAGAAACAATCGGTCCAAACACGCTCATGTGAGGCAACACGATATCCTTCAAGAAGGTGCGGTGAAACTCGAACGCCGCGTTGGTCGATTCCTGTTCGGTCCAGTATTGCAAGCCATCGGACACCGGCAGCGGCAGTTTCCACAACATGCCCTGGAACCACATGCAGCCGATCAGGACCCGGACCAGCCAGATTCCAAAATGTCGGCCGGTACGTTGCGTCGGATCCTCCCGCCAATTCTGGATGGCGACTGCAATGCTGACGAGAAGCAGCGCCCAGAACAGCGCCAGGATCAGAAAGCGCCAGCTTCCCTGATGGAGATAATCATTCGTTGTCGCGGTCAGGAAATGCCAGACATCGGTAAAGGGATTTGTGGGCATGTGCGCGTGCTCCAGGAATCGAACAGTTCTACATATCGGTTGATGGCATCGTCGCTTTGCGTACGGTTAGCTGACAAGGCGCACCGCGGCGCTGGCAGATAGCGGTGCGCCTTAGCTTTGTCGTTCATCAGCTCGAACGAACTCCTCCGACGGTTATTGTGCGTTGATCCATTTTTCCGAACCCGTCAGCTTAACCGACGCATCCGAAATCCAAAGGTGGAGGGGCTTCCCGTCCACAGTCCCGCGATGTTCCGTTGAGAAGAGGAGTGGGCCAGCCTTCTTGTAGTCCACATACGTTGCCATTACGAGCTTGGGCGGATTGGGACCGCCGCGGTGGTAGACGATCTCCTGGATTCGCTTGTCAGCGCCAATGTAGAGGTCCCAGGTGTCGCCGGGCTGGTAGCCACCCTCTGAAGGGTATTTGACCACGACCCGTTCAGCGGAACCGTCACCCAGGGGTAGCTTGTTGTTGCCTTCACTGGTCACAGTCGCGCCGTCCCATAGGACGTGGAATGGGAGCAGCAACCAATACTGATCGTTGGCGAATGCCGGATCGATTTGGCTCTTGATGGCGTCGCTTTGGCTAGAGAGCTTCGCGCGCTGATAGCTGGCCTTGACCGGTTTGCCTTCCTTGTCTTTCCCCTCGTAGGAAACCGTGTCGGTCTTCGGGCTCCATTCCCATGAGTGAGAAACCTTGCCATTTGGAGATTCCGCATTCCAGGTGTAGCGGATTGCCTCGATTTGCCCAAACGAATCAAGGCCGTAGGTCTTGGCAATCTGTTCGGCAATCGGTGAGCTCTGTTGCGCCCCGGAAGTCGCGGGGAGGATCAGCAGAACGCCGAAGGCTAAGAGGCGGACCACATTGAGTCGGCTCATTTCGCTGCGCGCCTGAGTACTGCTCATGTCGAACTCCTTAGGTTTGGGTGCAATGCATCGAACGAACTGAGGCTCGGTTGCCGCATGACATTCGCGCAGAAGCCTGGAAATTGCCAGTTGTGATAAGAGCGCGAACAGGTCCTTCGACGAGCTCCCAGGCGAGGACCTTGGCTGGCTAAAGGCCCGGTGTCACTTTTCTTCCGCCGCGCAAGATGATCTATCGCGAAGAGGCTGGAGCTCGCCCGCCTGGGGGGCTCAGCCGTGTCCCGCGATCGGGCGCTCCGGACGCTTCGTGGCACTCACGAGTGGCTTTGACAGCGACCACGACGCACTGCCCATTCGCGCTTGTGCCCGCGCGCTGAACGCCAAGTTAAAGGTCGGCGAGTCTATCGAATATGTGCTTCGCGAGCCGCGGCTTGCCTACCTGGTGCCTTCGAGAAAACGGTCTCGCCGTCGTATCCGTGATCTGATGGCACTAGCGGCCTTTCAGAGCCTCTCCGAGAATGAGATCGGGTGCGCGCGGATATCCATGATGGCCAGGAGCGATGCAACGTGCGGCCGGTCCATACAAAAGTGCCATGAACAAACTCATGCACGGCAGCAATTACCTGCTTTATTTGATCACCTGGTCGGCGCGCAGCAGGAACGATTCCGGTATCGTGGGGCCGAGCGCCCTGGCGGCTTTGAGATTTATGACTAACTCGAATTTGGTTGGGGTTTCGACTGGGAGTTCGCGGGCGCGCACCTCCAGAGAATTCTGTCGATCCAAAACAAAGGACGGACAATGAAGCAAGCTGCCTTGCGGCCAGAATCATACACGAAGAAGGTAGCACTCGTCCTGCAAGGCGGGGGCGCTCTTGGAAGCTATCAAGCCGGCGTTTATGAGGCGCTCGCCTCGTCGGACTACAAACCTGACTGGGTGGCCGGCATCTCGATCGGCGCGATCAATGCCGCACTCATCGCTGGCAATTCGCCGGAAATGCGGGTTGAAAAACTGCGCGAATTCTGGCGCACGATCACAACGCCCGCGACATGGCCCGTACGAATTTCTGATCTCGTCAACGGCGCGGGTTTGCCTTTCGACCTCGGAAAGCAGATCAGCGCAATGCATGCGCTGATGTTCGGCCAGTCTAACTTCTTCGCGCCGCGAAAGCCTGCCGACTGGTTGTTCGGTCACACGCCGACCAGCTACTACGACACGAGCTCGCTGAAATCCACATTGGAGCGGCTTGTCGATTTCGACCGAATTAATTCCAGAGAAATTCGGTTCAGCGTCGGGGCCGTAAACGTCAGGACAGGCAATTTCGCGTACTTCGATAATGCGGAGACCGAGATAAGGACGGAGCACGTCCTCGCGAGCGGTGCTCTGCCGCCAGGCTTTCCCTCCGTGGAAATAGACGGAGAGCACTATTGGGACGGCGGCCTGGTATCCAATACGCCGCTGCAATACGTGATCGAGTATTACCCGCGCCGTAGCCATCTCGTCTTCCAGGTGGACCTTTTCCCGGCCCGCGGCACCTTGCCCGGGAATTTGAACGAGGTTACCGAGCGGGACAAGGACATCCGCTATTCCAGCCGAACGCGGGCGGGTACGGACACATTGCGGCAGCTGCACGATCTGCGCCACAGCATCAACATGCTTTGGGAGAGACTTCCCGACGATCTGAAGACCGGCCCGGAAGCCGCCTTGCTCAACGAATTCCGCTGCGTGACTACCATGGACATCGTTCAAGTGATTTACCGTCCGGAGCACGCGCTGGGACAATCAAAGGACTACGAATTCGACCGCCCGACGATGGAAACGCGATGGGCGCAGGGTCTCTCCGATGCGCAGGAAACGATAATGGCTGCGCCGTGGCTGGAGCCGATGCCGCCGGAGCTCGGAGCGCGCACGTTCGACGTTCGCGCGAAAGGTCCGATAGGGGATACCTCGAAGAATTTGTTGAACAAGGCCGGTGGATAAATGTGACCGCCGCGGCATCGGTGCATGTCGAACCACGTTGGGCGACAAGGCATTCGACGAGGCCTCAAGCCGCGGCCTAGCGTTGACTCTACGTCGAGGTGGCCGGCTGAGCACCGTCCGGGTCAAGACGCCTGGCAACGTACAGTTCGACGGCGGCGGAAACATCTTCGGTGATCCCGCGGAGCCACGCGCTAATCGCAGGCAACGGCTCGATGTATCCAATTCGGTCGGTAAAGCCGATCGACCGGCCGCTTCTGGCGCAAGGCAGGTCATTCCAAACATCGGCTGCGTCCGGTGCGGGCGTGCTACGAGATCGCAATGATCTCGAGCTCTTGACCGGATGTACCGACTACATCCCCAACAGTTTTGCCCATCAGAAACCTCGCCACTGGTGATACGAAGGAAATAGAGCCGGCCTTAGGGTCCGCTTCGTCCTCTCCCACAATATGATACTTCTGTACGCGCCCATCGTCGCGCCTGAAGGTCACCGTGTTCCCAAAGGCAACAGTGTCAGTTGACGTAGGATTGGCGATGACCTGAGCCGTCCGAACTCTCGCCGCAAAGTAGCGCACATCACGCAAGGGGGCTGCTGCTTGCCGCCGCCGTTCATTAACGTCTTCGATCTGCTGCGCCGTCTCGTAAGCCTCGCGAGCCTGCTGGAGCTGAACTTCCAGAGCCTTTAATCCTGCTTCCGTAACAATGTTTGGATGAGGTGAAACCGGGCGGTCGGGTAGCAGAGTCTCCGACGCAGTTTCGGCACTGTCTTCCTTGGTGAAGGCAACGCTCAAGCTCGGACTCCTTTTAGGTGAGATATGCTAGAAAATGTATGGTCAGCGATAAGAGCGCGGACTCGTCAAAGGAACTGTAGCACATCGCTTGGCGGCTTTTGCGAATCACATATCGCGGAGCGGGGCGGGATCCATGCTCAAGTTACCTCGTTTGTGTATCATTTGGATCGAAAGGCCGCACGCTCCTGGCGCAAGCGGACTTCAGGAGTCCCCAACGTCTAATGCGCGAATGTTCTCGGTCTCAAAAATGTTTGGCGGCTAAAAGTCCGAGCAGAACTGTGCCCGAGACCGCAAATACGACGGCCATATTGATCAGGTTTCGCGTAGCCATCGATATCGTCGATGCTGCATAGGCGGGCCGCGAGCCCGCCCTTGATTTTTTGCGTTTCGCCTTTTGTAACGTGGTCTTTGCAGGCATTGCATTTCTCGGAATTGGAGGGCCAGGCCCCTTTTAGGCCTGGCCCGGACGCTTTCCCTGTCGAGGTTTTGTCCCCCGATCTGGGGCCACCATTACATGCTCTCGGACGCGAAAGCTTAACGGGTCTGGTTAATCAAAGCTGACCAGAGCTGATGGTTTATGAATTCGCGACGTCCGTCTGTATTTTATCCCTTGGCCTACGTTGGTTCACTGAAGAGGCTCGCCTCCTGGGAGGATCTGGGGTCGTGCCTCAATTTCGGTGCAAACAGAGGGTTATTGCCCAGCAATTGAGTATATGCTCTGATCGAAATTTGGAAGCCGCGATGATCAGGCCAGATCTCATCATTTTCGACTGCGACGGCGTATTGGTCGATAGCGAAGTGCTGAGTTGCCGCTGCCTTTCTGAAACCTTGGACGCATACGGCATCGCTCTTGACGTCGATCAGGCACTCGATCTGTTTCTCGGACGAAGCGTGACTGCTGTTTTCCAACATTATGAAGCGTTGGGACGCGCAATCCCCGAGCAATTTGCGGCCGAGTTGAAGACTGGGGTTCGCGCTGCGTTTCTTTCCTCGCTGTGCCCGATTGAAGGAGTCCGGTCGGTACTCGAGGACCTGCGCATCCCGCATTGTGTCGCCTCGTCCAGCGACGTCGATCGGGTGTCCTTCTCGCTTTCTCTGACCGGGCTTGCGCCGCATTTCGATACGCGGCTTTATACCTCGCAAATGGTGGCGCGCGGCAAACCGGCGCCGGACCTCTTCCTCTACGCAGCGGAAAGGATGCAGGCGGATCCGCATCGCACCCTCGTCATCGAGGACAGCGTGAGTGGCGTCAAGGCGGGGAAGGCGGCCGGCATGACGGTTTGGGGCTTTGTTGGAGGCAGCCATTATCGCTCGCGTGACGGCCAGGCAATTCTGCGTGAGGCGGGGGCCGATCGCGTGTTCGGCCGGATGGCGGATTTTTGGCGAACGGACCAGTAGGCGCTCGATGACAGCATCCGACAACGAGAAATCTCGTCTGGACGAGGCCGCGCGGGCCGGTTGGCTGTATTTCATTGCCGGTCACACGCAGGACGAAATCGCCAAGATGCTGAAAGTATCGCGCGCATCTGCCCAGCGCCTGGTCTCACTCTGTCTCGCCGAGCGCTTGATTACCTTCCGGCTGGAGCATCCGATCGCAGCCTGCATGGAGTTGGCGGCGCGGCTGAAGGACTTGTTTCACCTCGCCTACTGCGAAGTGGTGCCAACCGACCCCGCCGCGCCGCTCTCGGCCGCCGGGATTGCCGAGCGCGCTGCGAACATCCTCGAAACGACGTTACGCAGCAACAAGCCCACGATTTTGGCGCTGGGTACCGGGAGAGCGGTGCGGGCGGCCGTCGAGCGGGTATCGCCGATCGACTGTCCCAACCACCAGATCGTGTCGCTGGTCGGAAACATCTCTGCCGACGGCTCGGCGAGTTTCTTCGACACCGTCGGCCGTCTCGCGGATCGGACCAAGGCGCGTCACTATCCGATGCCGCTGCCGTTTCTGATGTCGTCCGAGCGGGAGCGCGACCAGATGCTCAAGATCGACCCGATAGCCAAGGTGAGAGCAGTCGCAGCCAAGGCCGACCTGCGGCTTGTCGGGATCGGCCAGATGGATCAGCAGGCACAAGTTCGCGTCGACGGTTTCGTCTCGCGCGAAGAACTGCTCGAGATGATGCGGCTGGGTGCGGTCGGCGAATTAACCGGCTGGGCATTCGACGATCATGGCCACATCATCGAAGGCGGGACAAACCTCCGTCTCACCAGCATCCCACCCCGGGTCCCGGCCGCGGCCCTGACCATCGGGGCCGCGGTCGGGCGCGCCAAGGTTTCGGCCATCAGAGCGGCGCTCAAGGGGCGGCTCCTGAACGGGCTGATCACCGACGAGGCGACGGCAGGCGCCATCCTCAAGCCGTAGGGAACTGACCGGCGCTTCATTCCTCCTCACGCCGGCCTGGCGCCGCCCGCACGCCTGTCGATCCCGCGCATCCGACCTATCGAACTGTCACCTCCCGCCGGCACATCGGTGCAGAAGCGCGATTCCGGTCCTTGACAACATTGGGGACTCGGAGTGAACATAAGTGCAAGGTGTGGGCATATGCTCAACGCCAGATAAGGGAGGTTACCGTGAAGCACGTCCTCGGCGCCCTCGTGGGCGCGGCTACCCTATTGGGTACAGCCCCTTCCATCGCACAAACAACCCTGACCATCGCCACCGTGAACAATGGCGACATGATCCGGATGCAGGCGTTGACCAACGAGTTCACGGCCAAGAACCCCGACGTATCCGTGAAATGGGTGACGCTCGAAGAGAACGTTCTGCGCCAGCGCGTCACCACCGACATCGCGACCAAGGGCGGGCAGTTCGACGTGCTCACGATCGGCACCTACGAGGTGCCGATATGGGCCAAGAAGAACTGGCTCATTCCACTCGACAATCTCGGACCCGATTACGATACCGCAGACTTGCTCCCCAAGATCCGCGATGCCGTATCGGTGTCGGGCAAGCTGTACGCCGCACCGTTCTACGGCGAGAGTTCGATGGTGATGTATCGCACCGACCTGTTCCAGAAGGCCGGATTGACGATGCCGGAAAAGCCCACCTGGGATTTCGTGGTCGATGCGGCGAAGAAACTCACAGACAAGGCCGGTGGCGTCTACGGAATCTGTCTGAGGGGCAAGGCGGGCTGGGGCGAAAACATGGCCCTGCTGACGGCGATGTCCAACTCCTTTGGCGCGCGCTGGTTCGATGAGAAATGGCAGCCGCAGTTTGACAAGCCGGAATGGAAGGCGACGCTCTCCACCTATGTCGATCTGATGAAGGCCGCCGGTCCTCCCGGCGCAAGCTCGAACGGATTCAACGAAAACCTGGCACTGTTCAACTCCGGCAAGTGCGGGATGTGGATCGATGCCACGGTAGCGGCCTCTTTCGTGACCAACCCCAAGGATTCCACGGTCGCCGACAAGGTCGGCTTTGCGCTCGCGCCGAATGCGGGGCTCGGCAAGAACGCCAATTGGCTGTGGGCGTGGAATCTCGCCATTCCAGCCGGTTCGAAGAAGGTCGCTGCTGCGGAAAAATTCATCGCCTGGGCAACCAGCAAGGACTACACCAAGCTCGTTGCCTCGAAGGATGGATGGGCGAACGTGCCGCCCGGCACGCGGACTTCGCTCTATCAGAATCCTGAATATCTGAAGGTCGCTCCGTTTGCGAAGCTGACGCTTGCTTCGATCGACTTTGCCGATCCGAACAAGCCGACCGTGCAGCCGGTGCCTTATGTCGGGGTGCAATATGCCGCCATCCCGGAATTCCAGGGCATCGGCACCACCGTTGGCCAGCAATTTTCTGCCGCACTATCCGGCTCATCGACCGTCGACGCGGCGCTCGCAGCGGCGCAATCGTCCACCGAACGCGAAATGAAACGCGCCGGCTATATCAAGTAGCCCAACCGCGTCGATCTCTGCGGCGATCCCCTCCCGACGCGCCGCAAACTGGCTGCCGTCCGTTCTATTTACGCCCGGACGGCAGTCCTCTCGGGTTTCCCCTAGGGTAACAGGAGGCGACGATGGCAACCCAGCAGAACTCAGGTTCTCGGACGGGCCCTGCTGACGCCGGCTGTCGCATTGCTGTTCATCTGGATGATCGTCCCGCTGGCGATGACGGTCTACTTCTCGACGCTCCATTACACCCTGATGGATGCAGAATTGGCGCGCTTCGTCGGGTTGGAGAATTTTCGATATTTTCTCACTGACCCGGCGTTTCTGACCGCGCTGCGGAACACCCTGGTGCTGGTCGGCTCGGTCCTGGCCATCACCATCCTGCTCGGCACGCCGCTCGCGCTGCTGCTCGACCAGCCGGTGATCGGGCGCAGCGTGGTTCGGTTGATGGTGATTGCGCCGTTTTTCGTGATGCCGACCGTCAGCGCGCTGGTCTGGAAGAACCTGCTGATGCATCCGGTCTCGGGACTGTTCGCCTGGATCGCGACGTCATTCGGCGTGACACCGATCGATTGGTTCACCGATGCGCCCTTGCTCGCGGTGATCCTGATCGTCTCCTGGGAATGGCTGCCCTTTGCGACCCTTATCCTGCTTACGGCGCTGCAATCCCAGGACGAGGAACAAAAGGAAGCGGCGGAGATGGACGGCGCGGGCGCGCTTTCGACGTTTATCTATCTCACGCTGCCGCACCTCGCGCGGCCGATCACGGTGGTCATCCTGATCGAAACGATATTTCTGCTGACGGTGTTTGCCGAGATATTCGTCACGACCGGCGGAGGCCCCGGCCTGCAGACCACCAACATCGCATTCCTGATCTACGCGCAGGCGCTGATCCAGTTTGACGTTGGGAACGCCTCTGCCGGCGGGCTGGTCGCGGTTGTCATTGCCAATATCGTCGCCTTCTTCCTGGTGCGGATCATCGGCCGGAATCTGGAGGCTTAGCAATGGCACGCAAGGTAACGTCGAGGCGCGTATGGGTGTCGACTGCGGCGGCGTGGCTTTTCGGATTTTTGATCTTCCTGCCGATCCTGTGGATGGTCCTGACCAGCTTCAAGACCGAGCTCGAAGCGTTCGCCATGCCGCCAAGATTCCTGTTCTTTCATTGGACAACGGAAAACTATGTGACGGTGCAGGAGCGCAGCGACTATCTCCATCACGCCCTCAATTCAATCATCATTGCGGGAGGATCGACGCTGGTCGCCATGCTGATCGCGGTTCCGGCGGCATGGTCGATGGCATTTGCCCCGACGAAGCGGACCAAGGACGTCCTGCTCTGGATGCTCTCGACCAAGATGATGCCGCCGGTCGGCGTTCTGGTGCCGATTTATCTGATCTACCGGGACGCCGGGCTGCTCGATACCCGCGCAGGCCTGGTCTTCATCCTGTGTCTCGGCAATCTTCCGATCGTGATCTGGATGCTCTTCACCTATTTCAAGGAGATTCCAAAGGACATCCTCGAGGCGGCGCGGATGGACGGCGCGACCATCGGACGCGAACTCATCTATGTGCTGACGCCGATGGCCATTCCCGGCCTCGCCTCGACGCTTCTGCTCAATTTTATTCTGGCGTGGAACGAGGCGTTCTGGACGCTAAACCTCTCGACGCTGGATGCAGCGCCGCTCACGGTATTCATCGCATCCTATTCCAGTCCCGAGGGCCTGTTCTGGGCGAAGTTGTCGGCGGCATCAACGCTCGCCATTGCTCCAATCATCATACTCGGATGGTTCACCCAGCGGCAGCTCGTCCGCGGGCTGACGTTCGGTGCCGTCAAATAGTTCAGTAGAGGACCAGAGATCATGGGCCAGATATCGCTGCAGGAAGTCCGAAAATCGTTCGGGCCGGTCAACATCATCAAGGATGCCAATCTGGATATCGAGAACGGCGCCTTCGTGGTTTTCGTCGGGCCGTCCGGCTGCGGGAAGACGACGCTGCTGCGCCTGATTGCCGGACTTGAGGACGTTACTGGCGGACAAATCCTGATCGACGGGAAGAATGTGGTGGACGTTCCGCCGGCGAAGCGCGGCTTGTCGATGGTGTTCCAGTCCTATGCGCTCTATCCGCACATGAGCGTCCGTGGCAACATCGCGTTCGGCCTGAAAATGGCCGGCCTGCCGCGCCCGGAGATCGACCGCAAGGTCGAGGCCGCGGCCGCCACGCTGAACCTGACGCCGTATCTTGATCGAAAACCGCGCGAGCTCTCCGGCGGGCAGCGCCAGCGCGTCGCGATCGGGCGTGCGATCGTGCGTGAGCCGAAGGCGTTTCTGTTCGACGAGCCGTTATCGAATCTGGACGCCGCGCTCCGGGTCCAGATGCGCCTCGAAGTCACAAAGCTGCAGAAGCAGCTCGGGACCACTGCGATCTACGTGACGCATGACCAGGTCGAGGCGATGACGATGGCCGACAAGATCGTCGTGCTCAATGCGGGCCATATCGAGCAATACGGCTCGCCGCTGGAACTCTACGAGCGCCCTGCGAACCTGTTCGTCGCTGGCTTCATCGGTTCGCCCAAGATGAACTTCGTCCCGGCAGAGGCGGCGGGCTACCAGGGTGCCGCCACCATCGGCGTCAGGCCCGAACATCTGAAAATCGGCCAGGAGGGAGAGGGCTGGCCCGGGACCATATCGGTCGCCGAGCACCTCGGCAGCGACACCTTCCTCTATGTCGACGCCGGGAAGCTCGGAACGCTGACCGCACGCTGTATCGGAGAATTCAACCTGAAAGCTGGCGATCGTGTGTGGCTTTTGCCGGATCCGGCCCGCCTGCACCGGTTCGACAAGGAGGGCGGGGTCGTCAAGATGTGAGCGGCGGCGCGCAACGCCTCCAATCGCAGGTCAAACAAGCAGGAAGAACAAGAATATGTATCTGGAAAAATTCAAGCTGGACCGGAAAACCGCCCTGGTGACAGGCGCCGGCCAGGGAATCGGATTGGCCTGCGCGGAAGCGCTGGCGGAAGCGGGAGCGACAGTTCGTGATCGCGGATCGCGATCCGGCCTCGCCGAGACTGGTTGCGCGAGCCTGAAAGCGAAAGGCTTGAACGCCGAGATCGTTATCATGGATGTAACGAACTCGAACCGTGTTTCCGAGGTTGCGGATCAATTGGCGTCGCGTTACGGCGCCATTGATATCCTCGTCAACAATGCCGGCATTGCGCGAAGCGAAACACCGGCCGAGAAGGTAGCCGACGAGCATTGGCTCAACGTCATCGACGTCAATCTCAACGGCACGTTTTGGTGCTGTCGCGCCTTCGGCAAGCATATGCTGGATGCCAAGTCGGGTTCCATTGTGAACATCGGTTTTTTTGAGATGTCCGGTTTCATCGTCAACAAACCGCAGGAGCAATGCTACTACAACGCCTCAAAGGCCGCAGTGCACCATCTTACGAAGTCACTCGCTGCCGAGTGGGGCGCCCGCGGCGTGCGCGTCAACGCCGTGGCCCCGACCTATGTCGCAACTCCCCTCAACGCATTCGTCAAAAGCAATCCGCGGATGTACGATGCCTGGATCGGCAGCACGATAAGCAGTGGGGAGGTCGATGAAATCGCGTTCGTCGTCCTGTTTCTGGCGTCCGACGCCGCAAGCCTGATGACCGGAAGCGTCGTTCTCGTCGATGGCGGCTATACGTGCTGGTGAGCTTGCGCTGATTTGGAACGGGGTTGCGATCCGGCAGGCCTTCATCGGCGTCGACGTCGGAACATCGAGTGCGCGCGCCGGGGTGTTTGACGAGAAGGGGAGCCTGCTGGCAACCGCCCGGCATCCGATCACAGTGTGGCACGAAGCGGGCAGCGTCGTCGAACAGTCGTCGGCCGAAATCTGGTCTGCATGCGCCGCTTCGGTCCGCGCCGCGATGGTGGAGGCAGCCATCCCGCCTTCCGCCGTCAAGGGCATCGGTTTCGATGCGACCTGCTCGCTCGTGGTGCTCGACGCCGCCGCCGAGCCCCTGACGGTCAGCGCTTCGGGCGACGAACGGCGCAATGTCATCGTTTGGATGGACCATCGGGCGACAAGTGAAGCCCATCAGGTCAACGCTACGCAGGACGACGTGCTCCGCTATGTCGGCGGTTCGATCTCGCCGGAGATGGAAATTCCAAAACTGCTTTGGCTGAAGCGTTACCTGCCGTCGACTTACCGGTCGGCCAGTAACATCTTCGACCTCGCCGACTATCTGTCGTTTCGCGCCACCGGATCGACGGTGCGTTCAATCTGCACGCTGGTCTGCAAATGGAATTTCCTGGCCCACGAGCTACGCTGGTGCGAGAGCTACTTCGAGCGCATCGGCCTTGGCGACCTTGCCGCGGACGATTACGCGAAAATCGGCAAGGAGATCGTCGCGCCCGGCACGCCGCTCGGCGCGGGGCTGACAGAATCCGCCGCACACGATTTCGGTTTGCTCCAGGGAACGCCCGTCGGCGCTTCCCTTATCGACGCTCACGCCGGAGGCGTGGGCACGATCGGCGGGCGCGAGAAGTCAGCCGAGCCAGTTCGACGTGTGCCGTCGCCTCGCTTACATCATGGGGACTTCCGCCTGCATTCTGGCGACAACGCCAAAACCTTGTTTCGTCCCGGGTGTCTGGGGTCCCTATTACTCGGGAATGGTTCCAGGGTTCTGGCTCAACGAAGGCGGACAGTCCGCCGCCGGCGCGGCCATAGATCATCTCATCAGATCCCATCCCGCCTATAACGAGGCGGTCGCGACCGCGCGTACAGGCGGCATCGAAGTTCTGGAATTTCTCGAGCGGCGCATCGTCGCGCGCGCGAAAAACCTGGGTGAGGCGGCATTGCTCGCCCGTGATAATCACGTTCTGCCCGAGTTTCTCGGCAACCGATCGCCTTTCGCCG